>CAWBHT010000013.1:0-316705 GCA_963788725.1 uncultured Acidobacteriota bacterium
GTGGAGGCGCGGGTGGGATTCGAACCCACGAATGGAGGTTTTGCAGACCTCTCCCTTGGGCCACTTGGGTACCGCGCCAAACTTCGTATTATAGCTAAATCAACTGCGGGACGTCAGGACGCTACCCACGCCCTGATGTAAATTCGATGCACAAAATTAATTCTAAAGTCGGCTCTGAGTCACGATCGCGGAACACCGTAAATGCATATGTACCATTATATTACGGCAATCACAATGCGGCAGGCCGCATGCGGGCACGTTTTTCCCCAAAAAAATGCTCGCTCAAAAGTGAGCGCTACTTCTTCCCTGCCGGGGATTCCACTCTTGCTTCGCGCAAAAATCGCGCCGCTTCTTCCGGCGGTGTCGGGTTGATGTAAAATCCGGTTCCCCACTCAAATCCCGCCACCTTGGTCAGCTTGGGAATAATCTCGATGTGCCAATGATAATGATCGTTGATCTCTTCCCCGATCGGCGAGGTATGAATCATGAAATTGTAGGCTGGCCGGTCCAGCGCTGCGTCCAGCCGCATCAACGCATCTTTCAGCATCCGCGCCAGGCTCGCATACATGGAGCTTTGATTGTTCTCGTAACGACGATCCGTGCATTTTCGGCAGCAGCCACATCTCAAACGGGAAGCGTGACGCATACGGCGCCACCGTGATAAAGTGCTCGTTCTCGCCGACCACGCGCTCGCCGGTGTCGCGCTCCTGCCGGATGATGTCGCAGAAAATGCAGCGTTCTTTCTCATCGTAGTAGTGCCAGCAGTTGTCCACTTCTTCGCGCACGCGCCGCGGCACAATCGGCAGCGCGATCAACTGCGAATGCGGATGCTCGATGGACGCGCCCGCGGCCTCGCCATGATTTTTGAAAATCATCACATAGCGGAAACGCTTGTCGTTCTTCAGATCCAGCATGCGGTCGCGATATGCCCACAACACATCTTCCACCGCGCGTTCCGGCAACGTTGCCAATGTCGCAGCGTGTTGCGGGGTTTCCACGATGACTTCATGCGCTCCCACGCCGTTCATCTTGTCGAACAGGCCCTCGCCTTCGCGGTCGAGTTCGCCTTCGATTCCCAGCGCTGGAAAGCGGTTCGGCACCACACGAATGTTCCAGCCTGACGTGTTCGCGCCTCCGCCATTTCGTCCATACACCAAAATTTCCGGCGGCGTCTTGGTCTCTGCGCCCGGGCAGAATGGACAATTTTTCGGCCCGTTGATGATCACGCTGTCGCGCAGAAAATCCATCGGGCGTCTTCCGCGTTCTGTCGAGATGATCACCCATCGGCCCGTGATGGGATCCTTTCGCAACTCCGGCACAGCAATCCTCCTCGATCGTTCTCGGGGACGAGAAGCAGGTGTCGCACCAAGCTAGCAGATTGTACCGCGTCTAACGGCGCAGCGTATGCTCCGCAGTAAATTTTCGCCGTTCGATTGTGGGGGCAAGCCAAGCAGTGGTTGGCTCGCAGGAAGTTGCGGTCGACTGAGGAAGTTGCACCGTCCCAGGGTGCCGCACTCTCCGGTGTTGAGGGTGCGGGTTTAGAGGAAACTTCATGCAAGCTCTCTTGTGAAAATCTCGGGTCAACGGTAATTCGACATCTGCGGGCTGAACGCGTCCTTGTGCAAGCGCACATCCGGCGGCATCCCCGGCCGATTATCGATCGCCAGAACATCGAACCGGCACGGACAATCACCAACGTGCCGCTCGCTGAGAAATCGCCGCGCGGTGCGAACCACAATGCGCTGCTTATCGGTGGTCACGCTCAACTCCGGCAGCGCAGGCAGCGCATCGTCTCGCACCGTGCGCGTTCGAACTTCCACGAACGCCAGCGTGTCGCCGTCATAGCCGACCAGGTCGATCTCGCCTTTCGCTCCGCGCGGCATGTAGTTGCGCGCCACGAACACATATCCCTGACGGCGCAAATACCAGTAACCGTAGGTTTCGCCGCGAACTCCAGTGCGGCGCGCACGGAGCTTCATCGCCTCGCGCCTGGCAGCGGGAAAATGTTCTGGCGCATCGCTGGTGTCGTCATCAAGCGGAGAGTCCTCGCACTCATCCCGTAAGCCAGTGCGAGCGGCCCAATGTACGGCGTGGAAAAATAAACGAGAGAAAACAGGCACAGCGTCACCATCGATACCGTAGTCCTTAGCACCCAACAAGATGCGCCGAACTTATGATAACGCTTAGCTTAATATAAGCGACTGGTACTTACCAGTCGATCTGCTTGGGGAAGTACTCGGAGACCAATCCCTCGTAGAAAGGCAGAATTTCCTGCATGTTGGGGCGTTCGCGACCTTTGGAGTATAGGTCGTAAGGATTGAACTTGCGCACCCATTCAAACATCCGCGCGTCGTGATCGTTCATCAGGTGCTGATATGCACCGTGTTTGTGCGCCGCGTAAAAGGAATGATAGCGCAGCATGTATTGCGCTTCTTCGGGCACATATTTTCGCGTCACGTGGTAAATGTATTCGTCGTGCCCAAACGAAAGATGAACTTTGTCGAGTCCGCAGTGCTCTTCGTAAATTCCGTTTTTCGTCTGATATTTGGCGATCTGGCTGTCGGGATTGGCGGCGAAGAATTCGGGAAAGACAACCTCTTCGGAATAGGCGCAGCCCACCGGAAAAGTATCCCCGACCACTCCCCACTGCGGCTCGCCGTACAAGCACAGTACTTTCCCGAGATCGTGCAAGAATCCAGCGAGAATGAACCACCGCGGATGGCCATCCTTGCGAATCGCTTCCGCGGTTTGTAATAGATGTTCGATCTGCGTCACATCCGTGTCGGGATCGCTGTCATCCACCAGGGTGTTCAGATACTCGGCCATCTCCCAGAGGCTCTTTTTGCCTCGATGCAAGCCGCAATATTCGGCTTTTTTCTGCATCACGAAATCGAAGGTTTGCTTTGCGTGATTCTGACGATAAAACTCCGTCACAGTGGGATTGGCGTCCGCCTTGTAGTTGCGGAATTCCTCTTCCGCTTTACCCTGCCGATAGCGGGTGGCAACAAAATCATCCCAATCATCAAGTTGCTTGAGAGGTGCGTCTTCGGTGAGGTTTCTCATGGACACGTCCCATGCCCGATTATGAACCCGTGTTTTTCCGGGTACAACCGCGATTTCTGAGGCAATCGAAAGTCGCGGTCACGCCGAATGCAGCAGCCAGAAGCTGCATGCCGAACCCTTCCTCAGAAGGGTTCGGCTTTAGAAACAAGCTCCAGCAGCTCGATCAAGCCTGCCGACTATTGATTCTTCTCGTCTTCGCGCATGCAGTCTTCTAAGGTCTTCACCGCGAATTCCGCCTGCTCCTCGTCGATCACCAGCGGCGGGCAGAAGCGCATAGTCGTGTCGCCCGAGCCGAGCACCAGCAATCCCTTGTGGAACGCTGCCTGCACCAGGCGATTGCGAAGCTCGGGATTCTTCTCTTTCGTTTTCTGGTCTTTCACGAATTCGATGCCGATCATCAAACCACGACCGCGCACTTCACCGACCGTTTTGAATTTCTCAGTCCAGTCCGCGGTGCGCTTCAGGATGAAATCGCCGATGCGCTTGGCGTTGTCCATGTATTTGTCTTCGAGCAAACGTAAGGTCGCGAGCGAAGCGGCGATGCAAACGGGATTGCCGCCAAAGGTGGAAGCGTGCGCGCCTGGTTTCCAGTCCATCACGCTGGCACGTGCGATCACTGCGCTCAGCGGCATGCCCGACGCGATACCCTTTGCGCTGCAGATCACATCCGGTTCGACGCCGGCGTAATCGACGGCCCACCACTTGCCGGTGCGGCCCATTCCGGATTGCACTTCGTCGGCCACCAACATGATTCCGTATTTGTCGCAAATTTTGCGCAGCCCTTGTAGAAATTCGGTCGGCGCCAGGATATACCCGCCCTCGCCCTGAATCGGCTCGATGAAAATTCCCGCGACCTCTTCGGGATCGACGCGGCGCCGGAACAATTCATTTTCCAAATAGCTGAGGCAATCGTTGGATGCATTCTCGGGATTGACGCCATACGTGCCGCGATACGTGTCCGGATAGGGCATGTGAAACACGTTCGACAGCAGCGCGCCGAATCCCTTGCGCTGTATGGAGCGGCTCGCAGTCAGAGAAAGCGCGCCGATGGTGCGTCCGTGAAAAGAGCCGTTGAAGGCGATCAGTTTGTCGCGCTTGGTGTGATATTTCACCAGCTTGATCGCAGCTTCGATGGCTTCGGCGCCGGAATTGCCGAAGTACACGCGCTTGGGTTCTTTGCCCGGCGCAATCGACGAAAGTTTTTCGGCGAGCTGCGGCATGCCTTCGTAATAAAAATCGGTGCCGGACAAGTGGATCAATTCCGCAGCCTGTTTCTGGATCGCGGAGACAACATCAGGATGGCAGTGCCCTGTTGCGCAGACCGCGATGCCGGCGGCAAAATCCAAAAACGTATTGCCGTCAACGTCTTCGATCATCGCACCCTGCCCGCACTTGGCTACCAGCGGGTAGTCGCGGGTGTAGGAGGGCGAAACGTATTTGGCGTCGCGAGCGACGATGGCTTTGGCTTTGGGCCCGGGCAGAGCCATTTTCAGGTTGGGCAGTTTTGCTTCGGCGGTGACGATCATGGGTTCTCCGGCACGTTCCTGTGCGAGGTGGTCAGCGCCTGGTGGACGCTGGTCGGCGCTCGAGGGAGCGGTTGGTGTGGCGAAAGGGATGGAGAACGGCTGCGACTGGCGCTGGCTTGCTCGCGCTAGCCGACTGAAATAACGGGAGTTAGTCTACGCCGTAGAGATTGGGGCGAAGTTCGGCGGGAGAACCACTGAGGGCCGGTCGGCGCTGAGTTGTAATTTTCATTTGCGTTTCCAGCGGACGGTGCCGTCCTTACTATCTTCAAGGATTATACCACGATCTGCGAGTTCTTTGCGGACGCGATCGGAGGTGGCGAAGTCGCGGCGCTTGCGAGCATCCTGGCGCTCGGCGACAAGCTTTTCGACGTCGGCGTCGGCGATGGCGGAGGCGTCGGCATAGCCGAGTCCCTGAAGTTTTTCGGCATCGTTGTCGGCGACAACCGCAAAAACTTTGTCGAAGGTGGCGAGAAATTCCTGCGCTGCTACGATATCGCCCTGGCGGAATTCGCCTTTGTCCATCGCAATGTTGGCTTCGCGCACGAAATCGTAGACGGCAGCAAGAGCGATCGCGGTGTTGAGATCGTCGGCGAGACCGGCGTCGAAATCGGCTGTCGCTTTGGCGATGCGCTCGGACATTCCGGGCATGTTGCCTTCGGCGAATTTTCCCGTTTTCAGTCGGTCGGCGAAATTGCGCAAGCGATCGATGGCGCTGGCAGCCTGCTGCAAGTCCCTCGAAGGTGAAATTGAGCTGACGCCGGTACGGGACGCTGGCCAGCGCGAAGCGAAGCGCGGATGGTTTATAGCCCTTGGCGAAAAGATCGCGGAGCGTGAAAAAGTTGCCGAGCGATTTCGACATCTTCTCGCCTTCAACAAGGAGATGCTCGGCGTGCAACCAGTAACGCGCAAACGGCTTGCCGGTGGCGGCTTCGCTCTGCGCAATTTCGTTTTCGTGATGTGGGAATGCCAGGTCGATTCCGCCGGTGTGAATATCGAGCGTCTCGCCAAGATATTTCATGGCCATGGCGGAGCATTCGATGTGCCAGCCGGGACGGCCGGGACCGATCGGAGTCTCCCAGAAATGCTCGCCAGGCTTAGGCGCTTTCCAGAGCGCGAAGTCGCGGGCGCTTTCTTTTTCGTAACGATCGTTATCCACGCGCGCGCCGGCCTGGATACCGCTGACGTCGATCTTTGAGAGCTTGCCGTAGTCGGGAAATTTCGCGATGCGGTAATAGATCGATCCTTCTCCGGGATAGGTGTAGGTCTTCTGCTGAAGCTTCTGGATAAGCGCGACCATGTCGTCGATGTGGTCCGTGGCGCGAATCCAGTGCTCGGGCGCTTCGATGCTGAGGGTTTTGCAGTCGTCAAAAAAAGCCTGCACGAATTTCTGCGTGTAGTCGCGGATGCCGACGCCGGCCTCGGCAGCCCTGGTGATGATGCGATCGTCCACGTCGGTGAGGTTCATGACGTGATTTAGTTTGAAGCCGCGAAGCTTCAGGAAGCGGCGCAGGATGTCCTGGAAAACGAAGGTGCGGTAGTTGCCGATGTGCGCGTAGTCGTAGACCGTTGGGCCGCAGGTGTACATGCCGACTTCGCCGGGGCGCTGAGGGACGAAAGGTTCGGTCTGGCCGGTAAGGGTGTTGTGGAGGTGAATTTCGGTCATGGGGAGCTGGTGGTGGTCGCGAGCCTCAATGCCAATAGAGCCAAAGGCGCTCAAGGGCAAACGGGAAATTGTAGCCGAGGCGCGGGAAAGTGGCGAGTGGCGACTGAGAAGCGGGTGACGAATAGCGGGTTCGGTGTCCGAAGTAAATGCGCGGGAGCGAGGTTTTACGAACAGGTGATATGCGTGGGGTGAAGAAAGGCGCAGAGTGGGCGGTGGCCGCGAGGCTGTAAGTGTGTCTCAGAGTCGACACTCGCGTATTTGTCTGGCTTGCTTACCCACACCCCCGGGCAGTTTGTATGGTTGTCAAAGGAAAGGGGTTGCTGGAGTGGCAATTCGTAAGTCGCTGGCCGGAAAATACTTACTTGTACGCAAATTTGGGCGAGCTTGGAGGAGGTGGATGCGAGGTGGGCTATGGGGAGGAAGGACAAGGGTCAGATTGAGCGGCAGCATAACATATATGTTAACGAAGTTTATATTATATAGAATTAGTTATCATTCGAATGAAGGAGGCCGGAAAATGAAGGCACGACGGCGGCGACAGGATATGATGCCTGCGCTTGCGGGGACACAACTTTGAATTCACCCCCAAAATCCGGCGCCCGCACGCACTACGATTCCAATTACGACAATTTTGGGCAGAGCGTTTATGAAGAAGTGCGCCGCGAGGCGTTTGGCGAAGACATTGGGCAGAACAGCTGGCTGACCGCGGACGAACAGGACAAGTTTCTGAGCTGGCTGGCATTATCGGCGGGCAAAGTGTTGCTGGATGTCGGCTGCGGAACTGGGGGACCGGCATTACGGATTGCCGCGCGCACGGGATGTTCGGTGATTGGGATCGATGCGCACGAGCAGGCGGTTGCGACCGGAAACCAGTTGGCGAGGGATCGCGGGCTGGCATCCACGGTGGAGTTCCGTGCGCTCGATGCATCGCAGGAGCTTCCCTTTTCGGATGGCAGCTTTGACGTGGTCACGTGCATCGACGCGATCAATCATTTTCAGGATCGCGTGGGCGTGTTGACGGAGTGGCGGCGGGTGCTGAAGGCGCGAGGACGCGTGCTGTTCACGAGCCCGATCGTGATGACCGGCCCGCTGACGAATGCGGAGATCGCGATCCGAACGTCAGCGGGATTTTATCTGCTGGTTCCGGACGGTTACGATGCGCAGATAGTGTCGCAGAGCGGGATGCGATTGCTGACTTGCGAGAACGTGACGCAAAATATGGCCGACGTGGCCGAGCATCGAAGAGCGGCGAGGGAAAAGCGGGAAGACGCGCTGCGGAAGATTGAAGGCGATCAGGCGTACCTGGCGCAGCAGGAATATCTGTCGGTGGCCAGCCGCATTGCGAAGGAAGGGCGCTTGTCGCGATTTTTGATTGTGGGGGAAAAGGCAGGATAGAAGCTCGGGGAAAAAGTTCGAGACTAGTCGGATTGAATCATCAATCCGACATCGGTTGCTGGTCTTAGGTCAGTGGAGATCGTCGGAGCACAGGCAGGAGTGCCTGTGCTACTGGAGAGGCGAATGAAGATGGTAGCGATGGTGTGGCGGGTGCTTGGTGGGACGGCGATTGCGTTGGCGATGTGGGTAGCGCCTGGTTGGGCGGCCGACGCTTACGGCGTGGTGTTTGAGCACAATGTGAAAGTGGTGATGCGAGATAGCGTGGTGCTGCGTGCCGATATTTACCGGCCGGCCGCGGACGGCAAATTTCCAGTCTTGTTGCAGCGCACGCCGTACGACAGGCGGAATTTCGATTTTGGGTTGAAGGGCGCGCAGCACGGATTTGTGGTGATCATTCAGGACGTGCGCGGGCGCTACGCATCGGATGGAGAGTTCTACACGTTCGTGAACGAGCCGAACGACGGGTACGATACCGTCGAGTGGGCGGCGGCGCTCCCCTATTCCAACGGCAAGGTGGGAATGTTCGGCGGTTCTTATGTGGGCGCGACGCAGATGCTGGCGGCCATTACGCATCCGCCACATCTCGCCGGATTTTGTCCGGTGGTGACCAGTTCGAATTATCACGATAGCTGGACGTATCAGGGCGGCGCGTTCGAACAGTGGTTCAACCAGTCGTGGACGTCGGGGCTGGCGCAAGACACGTTGAACCGCAAAGTGACGAAGAGCACGAATGCGGTCAATGGAATGTGGAAGTCGCCGCTCTCAATGTATCCGTTATTTCCCGTGAATGAGACGGAGGGAAATTCGGCGGCAGAACTGGCGCCTTACTACCTGGACTGGCTGGCGCATCCGAACTACGACGCGTACTGGAAGAAGATCGCGATCGAGGAACATTTCGGCGAGATTCAGGTGCCGGCGCTGCACATTCCGGCGTGGTACGACATTTTCCTGGGCGGGTCGCTGAAGAATTACATGGGCATTCGCGATCATGGCGGGAGCGACGCGGCGCGCAAAGGCCAGCACCTGATGGTCACCATCGGAGGGCATTCAGGATTCGGGCAGAGAGTGGGCGATGTCGATTTTGGAACGAACGCACCATTCAGTGAAGACAACATGACGCTGGATTGGTACGACTTTCTATTCAAGGACGTGAAGAACGAGTTTGCGGGCAAGCCGGTGAAGATTTTCGTGATGGGAGCGAACGTCTGGCGGGAAGAGGATGATTGGCCGCTGGCGCGAGCGAAAGAGTCGAAATACTTTTTGCATTCGAGCGGAAAAGCGAATTCGGTGCGAGGAAATGGCACGCTGACGAGTTCGGCGCCGGCACGCGAGAACGAAGATTCTTATGTGTACGATCCGGCGAAGCCGGTGCCGACGGTGGGCGGTCCATTGTGCTGCGACTCGCAGCATTGGCCGCCGGGGCCGCGCGATCAACGCGGCGTGGAAGCGCGCGACGATGTGCTGGTGTATTCAAGTGCGCCAATGGCCGCGGATATGGAAGTGACTGGATCGGTGACGCTGGAGCTGTGGGCGAAGTCTTCCGCGGCGGACACGGACTTCACGGCGAAGCTGGTGGACGTGGAACCGGATGGATTCGCTCGCAATCTGACGGAGGGGATTTTGCGGGCGAGGTTTCGTGATTCGCAGGAAGCGCCGACTTTGATTACGCCGGGACAGGCTTACAAGTTGAAGATCGATTTGTGGGCGACGAGCAACGTGTTCAAGAAGGGTCATGTGATCCGGCTGGACGTTTCGAGCAGCAATTTTCCGCGGTTCGATCGGAATTTGAATTTGGGAGCGATGAGTTATGTCGGGCAGGAAACGGCCGGGATCGCGGCACGCAATGCAGTTTTGCACGATACGGAGCATGCGTCGGTTTTGATTTTGCCGGTGGTGGCGAAGTAGCAAGACAAAGCAGGAAGGGGATTTCACCACAGAGACCACGGAGAGCGCAAAGATCGGAAATGGCTACCGGAAATTCAGTTATGTAGAGGATCTGGAGGCGAGATTGGTGCGTTCACGAAATTTAGGCCTTGCTGTTGCAATCGTTATCGCTGGGCTTTGCTCGCACGATGCGCTCGGGCAGGCTCCTGCCGCTGATCCGACGTTTGCGAGCTCAACGGCGGAGTGGAAGGCTCCGTTCGCTCCGCATCACGTCGTGGGCAACGTGTACTACGTGGGGAGCGCCGGATTGGCCGCGTATCTGATCACTACGCCCTCGGGACATATTTTGATCAACAGCAATCTGGAATGGAGCGTGCCGCAGATTCAGGAGAGCATGGAGAAACTGGGCTTCAAGTTTGCGGACATCAAGATATTGCTGATCAGCCACGCGCATTTCGATCATTGCGCGGGCAGCGCGAAGATTAAGGAATTGACGGGCGCGAAATACATGGTGATGGATGCGGATGTGCCGGTGGTCGAATCGGGCGGGAAGAAGGATTTTCAGTATGGGAACGTGCCGGAAAATTTGTATCCGGCGACGAAAGTGGATCGCGTGCTGCATGATGGCGACGAAGTGAAAGTGGGCGGCACGGTGCTGGTGGCGCACAAGACCGCGGGGCATACGCGCGGCTGCACGACCTGGACGATGAAGATTAAAGATGGCGGCAAAACGTACAACATAGTTGTGGTCGGCAGCCCGAATGTGAATCCGGGATACAAGCTGGTGGGCACGGAGAGTTATCCAGGGATTGCGAAGGATTACGAGCATGCGTTCGCGGTTTGGAAGGGCTTGAAGTGCGACGTGTTTTTGGGTGCGCATGGGGCTTACTACGGGATGGCCGAAAAATTTGAGCGCTTGAAAGAAGGCGGGCCGAACCCGTTTGTGGATCCGGACGGATATAGGAGTTACATCGCTGAGCGGGAGACGGCGTTTCGGGAGGAGTTGAAGAAGCAGAGCGGGGAATGAGGAGTTGCGTGCGGCGGAGACACGCTGCGATTGGAGTTCGGGGTCGCACCGCTGGCACATAGCTTGTCACGCTGAGATTTACGTCGAGGTTCTTCGGGCATCCGCGGCGTTCGCCATCCTGGAAAATTCGTGCTTGAAGTTGACGCCCAGGGAGGGGGCAAGCCCCTCCCGTACAGAACGAGTGTCGCATCTCGCCGAGGATTCAGGCATATACGCAAGATTCAGATGTAGCAGTCGGGGGAGCGCTTGAGGTGTGGCCATTGGGCGCCGTCGTGGCCGAAGACGGTTAGGGCGACGTTTGCGTTCTTAACGATATCGAGGAGCTTCGACGTGCTGGCGCGCGTTTTTTCGGCATCGTCGTCCTTGGGCCCGGGCTTGCGGTCGGGAGTGAATTGGCTTTGCATCATGACCGCGTCGATGGCGAGCAGAATATTGCCGCATTGCGGCAGGCGGACGAGGACGGATTGATGGCCGGCGACATGACCGCTGGTTTCGAGCAGAGTGAGACCAGGTGAAAACTCGGTGTCGCCATCAAGCAGATGCCAGCGAAGGCCGGGACGATCCCAGTGGGCACGCGTTGAAGCGAAGCGTGGATGGCCGTCGCGCGCGATGGCAAAGTGTTCGCGCTGAACGACGAATTCGGCGTGAGAGAAGTACTCGTTGAAGCCGATGTGGTCGACGTCGAAGTGCGTGCAGATGACGGTGTCGATGTCGGCAGGGCGAAGGTTGAGCCTGGCGAGCTGGTCGAGAACGGTGGATACGTCGCGCGACGGAGGGAAACCGGCGGGCCTGAGGAAGTCAGGAGCCATGCCGGTGTCGATGAGGATGTTACGGCTGTCGGAAGTCTGGACGAGATAGCAGGGGAGAATCATTTCGATGGTGCGATCCGGCGCGATGGGTACGGTGGTGGCGGAAAGCTGGAAGAGATAGAGCTTTTTCGGTGCGGCGGCGGATGGACGCATTGTGGTCATGAGTTGGCCTCTGGGACGATGTAGAGCAGGCTCTGATCACATTCGCGGGGCGTACAGCGGGGGCCGCGAGTGGATGGAGCAGTGCTCCCGACATATAGTTTACCATATTTTTATAGGGATTGTCAAGTTCGATATCGCGGAGCTTGCCGTCGGGCCGGGTTGCCGCTGGCGGCTTGACTACTCTGCGAGCTAGTCGAGGTTTGCGAGAATCGGCCACAGAGGTGGCGCGATCAAAAAGCGAGAGCCCCGCACGGATTGTTCAGTGGGAGGCTCTTTGCGGGCTTTCCGAGCGCGATTCCTCGCGCGCGGTAGGTCATCGTTAACGCTCGGTTAATGCGGCGGGCTGGTTCGTGCGGCCACGTCAACGACTCTTTGCGGTCGCGCTCACTTACCGCGCCTCACTGATTGCCGTTGAGATAATTCTCCAGATAGGTGTAGCCGTTGGGCGCCACGGTTTTGAATAGCTTGGGGTCCGTCGTGCTGAATCCCTGATCCGACTTCCACTGATCGGGGATTCCATCGTGCAACGATTCCGTGCAGACGGAGAAACCTGTGACTGGATGGTCGGTCCAGCTGGAGGTCGGACTGGGCACCGAAGAGCTGCCGGCATCGGTGACCCCGTTGGGCCAGAAGCCGCCGGACGCGCGGTTCTTGTATTGATTGACGATGCGCGAATCGGCGGAATCGCGATGGCTGATCCAATTGCCGCTGCAATCCACGTGCTGTGAGTTGCCCACGGAGGAAAGCAATAGGCCGTCGAGATCGCTGGCGGAATCGGCGTGGATGGGGAACGTGGTGTTACTCATAGGGCTGCCGCGCATCCAGCTAGACGGCAGCGGACCGATCTCCTTGCCGTTTTCGCCGTTGATCTCGCCGGCGAGAACCGATTGATCACCGTTGGGATTGGACTGATTGGGCCCTATATTTCCCGAAAGATAGACGGAAGGATTTCCTGGCAGCGGAGGGCTGTCGCTGGTGAAATGCATCTCCTTGTTCTGCGCATTGGAGTTCAGATTACCGGCCACGTATTTGTTGCCAATCTCGTCCACGTGCATGGCGCCTAGCCACGCGCTGGCATAGTAGCCCCAGTTGAAAACGATGTTGTTCGTCCAGCGCGACGAGTAGTTGGTGCTCTCGGGAATGCGATGGTTCATGTTCGCAAACATGTTGTGGTGAAAATCAATGTCGTGTTCGCCCGCGCTGAAACACGGACTGGAAGAAGTAGCTGAGCAGCCGGCATTGGTGCCGCTGCCAGGGCCGACGGGATGGTTAACGTGCGGCTCGTAGAACATCGACCATTGCGTGGTGATGAGGCGATTGGGGCCAACATAATTGCTGAGCGAGGCCCAAAGCTTGTTGCTGGCCCAGCGCGTGGTGATGTGGTCCAAGATGATGTTGTAGTTGTCGCCGTTGGCGATCTCGACGTTCATGGTGCCAGTCTGGGGGCCCGAGGCGACGTTGATGTTGTCGGAACTGAAAGTGCAGTAGCGCACGATTACGTCGTGTGTGGTGATGAACAGAGAATCCATGACGGTTTCAGGACCGCCGATGATCACCTCTCCGGGAGCAGTCTGGCACGCGATGGTGATGTAGGGGTTGTCAACTCTGAGCATGCTCTTCGGCGTGATGATGCCCGCCACACGGAAGACGCAGGTGCGTGGGCCGTTGTGTGACAAGCAATTGCGGAGCGAACCGTCGCCTGAATCGTTGAGATTGGTTACCTCGATGACCTGGCCGCCGCGCCCGCCGACAGATGAGGCGCCGCCGCCCTGCGCACCGGGAAATGCCGGGATCGCGCCATTGTTTGCGGGAGCGGACACCGCGATGGTAGCCGTAGCGGACTTGGTATCGTCGGAATCGCTGGTGGCGGTGACTTTGTCGGTGCCAGCTTTGTTGGGCGCGACGTACACGCCACCGGCGCTGATGGTGCCGCTCGCCGCCGACCACGTTACGGACTTGTCCGAAACACTGCCGGACACTTTGGCGGAAAATTGCAAGGTGCCGCCGGTGGTCACCGAGGTTGAGGATGGCGAAATACTTACGGAACTGACCGCCGGCGCGGAGACCGTGACGCTGGCGGTGCCCAATTTTGTGGTGTCGGCCGCGCTGGTGGCGGTGATCGTGTCGGTGCCGGCGCTTGTTGGCGCGGTGTAAGCTCCCACTGAAGTGATTTTGCCGAGCGCGGCTTTCCAGGTGACCGACTTGTTTGCATTGGTGCCACTGACCGCCGCAGAAAACTGCGCGGTGTCGCCCGTAGATAACGAGCTGGTGCCCGGCGACACAGTTACAGAATTCACGACCGGGTCTGCGAGGGTGACGGTTGCGGAGGCGGATTTTGTAGCGTCGGCGTTGCTTGTGGCCGTGATTGTCACGGTGCCTGCAGTGGCAGCCGCTGTGTAGGCGCCGCCCTTCGTGATCGTGCCGGCCGAAGCTTTCCACGTGACGGACTTGTCCGCAATCGTTCCGGCCACGGTGGCGGAGAACTGCTGCGCGCCGCTGGTTAGGATCGAAGCCGTCGCGGGAGAAATGCTGACGGAGTTGACCACCGGCGCCGCGATGGTGACGGCAACTGAGGCGGATTTCGTGTTGTCGGCATTGCTGGTCGCGGTGACTGTGTCTGTGCCTGCGGTTGTTGGCGAGGTGTAAAGACCTGCGGCGGTGATCGATCCTGAAGCAGCGGTCCAGGTGACCGACTTGTCGGTCACGGTACCCTGCACGGACGCGGCGAACTGCACCGAGCCGCCGGTAGTGGCCGAGGGCGAGGCCGGAGTCAGCGTAACGGACGTAACCGTGGGCGTCGTTGGCGCCGCGATCACGGTCACCGTAGCGGACGCCGATTTTGTGGCGTCGGCAACGCTGGTTGCGGTGATGGTATCCGCACCTGCGGTGGCGGGCGCGGTGTAGACGCCGGCCGCGGTAATGGTCCCTCGCGTCGCTTTCCAGGTCACCGATGTATTGGTAGTTGTACCCTGGATCGATGCGTTGAACGGCAGAGTGCTGCCGACGATGGCCTGAGGGGCCGCGGGGGAAATCGTTATGGAGGTCACTGGAGGGCTGGCGATGGCGCTGCCATGCAGCGGGATGATGACCGGGGTGGCGCTGGCATTAGTCATCAGCGTCAGCGTGCCGTCCACCGAGCCGGAAGTTGCGGCGTCAAACGTGACCATAAAATTTTGAGCGGCTCCGGGCGCTAGGGATAGAGGCGTGGTCAAACCGGTGACTGCAAAGCCCGTACCTGATACCTGCATCTGGCTGACGTTCAGCGCCGCCGTTCCGGTATTACTGGCGGTGACCGCTTGCGAACCCATTACGCCCACCGAGGCGTTCACGGTGACGCTGTTTGGATTCACGGAAATCTCTGGGGCGCCGGCTGCTGGAGGCGGCGCGGAGACTGGAGTAGATGCGCTGCTGACCGTGCCGGCACAGCCGGAAGTCGCGACCGAGACAGCGAGAATGACAAAAAGGAACACCAACACAGTGCCTCGTGCGTTGCGCGAGGATGGCATGATCGTCGACTTCTCCCTCGAACTAAAATTTGGGTATTGCGAACTGCGGTCTTACGGGATCCAAAAACTAAGGGACCAACAACCCGGCGGGGATCACAACCAGGAGGTGGGCATGCTAGTGAGAGGAGTGAAAAGCGGACAACTTGTACCAAGGACAGGTTTCGGGAAGAAGAGGTACAGTTACAGTACTCGGTATGTGGAAAAGAAGTGGAAACATTGTGAATTAGTGTGGAAGCGCTGCGAGAGTTGTCGTTTGTTAAAGAATTCTGAGTTCGTCCATTTTGCGGCGCAGCACCGCACTGCACTGGAAATGCGCGATTCACTAGCTAGGCGGGCCCAATTCAGAAGGTGCGGAGCGGTGGGGACTCATCCCAGCATAAATCTACATAGAAGCTGCGTTCGGCATCCCCTATGGGCTTGATTGTGCGCCGAGGGCACTTCGACTACAATCTCGCCGCCTTAGAATCAAGCATGAGACGTGGATTCAGGATCACGCACGCCGGGTAACCCTGACCCATTAACTGCAGGTGCTTCGAGGAAGGAATCGCCTTGAAAGTTTACCTTGTTAATCCGAGTGACCGATCCTTTGGCATCGGCGTCATCACACCGCGTTGGCTGTACGTGCTGGCTGCTGCGACACCCGCAAAATTTGGCGATCCCGTGATCGTTGACGAGACCTTGGAGCAGTTGGATATCGCATCCATTGCCGCGGGGGACGTCGTTGGAATCGGAATTCACACCGGCAATGCCCTGCGTGGCTATGAAATCGGTAGTCTGGCGCGCAAGCAAGGGGCATTTGTGGTTTTCGGCGGAGTTCACGCCACGCTTTTTCCCGAGGAGGCGCACAAACTCGGAGGCGCGCACGCCGTGGTTAAGGGAGATGGTGATACCGCGTGGGCAGGAGTGCTGGAGGATTGTAAAAATAATTTAATAAAAAGTGAGTATGCAGTAGGACGCATCGAAGCTTCTGCATTTCGGTCGGCGCGCTGGGATTTGATGCCACGCAATCGATATATGTGGGCTTCGGTACAAACCGTTCGAGGATGCCCCAAGCATTGCTCTTTCTGCTCGGTATGGCGGACCGATGGTCAACGACCGCGCATCCGCGCGTCTGACGCGGTTGTTCAGGAACTGCAGGCGTTGCGGCGCCTGGGATTTCGATTCGTGTTGCTGGCGGACGACAATTTCTATCCAGTGTCGCTTACCGATTTGCAGCTGGCGACTCGCCAAGGGAACACACAAAAACTGAATGAGTTGAATGCGATTCGCGCGGAACGTTTCGAACTGATGGCGCGCTTGGCAACGGATCTTCCGTCAGACATGGTGTTCTTTACGCAGATCACCATGGAAGCCGCGGAAGACCCCGCATTTCTTGATGCCATGAGTAAGGCAAAGATTAAAGGGGCGCTGGTTGGGGTTGAGGCGGTTACGCCGCAGGGACTCAAAGATATTTATAAGGACTTTAATGCCGCGGGAGAAGATCTTGTAACCAGGTTGCGGCTGTTCCCTGCTCATGGCGTGCAGGTACTGGGTTCGTTCATCTTTGGCTTGCCCAGCGACCGGCCCGAAACGTTTGAGGCTACCCTTTCGGTTGCGGAACGCGCGGATCTGGCGTTCGCTCAATTTGTCATGCTGATGCCCTTTCCAGGGACGGTCGACTTCGAACGTTGGGAAAAGTCCATGCAGCAGGATCAAACGCGCATTGCTGGAATTCCTGTTACTCGCCATTGGCTTATTCCGTCTGCGCAGCGGCCAAAAATATATTCCCCTCATCCGGCAATGTCCGGCGATGAAATTCGCCAGCGGACGCAGAGCGTTTGGGATAAGTTTTACAGCTTGAAATCGATATGGGGGCGCTCCCACTGCGTGAAGTCGCTCAAGTCGCGGCTGGCGTTTGTGTTGATTTCAAAACTTTATCGGCAGATGTATGCAAACACCGGAATTGCCATCGACAGCGCGCGTGTAAACCGTTCGATACGCTGGGCGCGATTAATGGCCAAGCCGTGTCGCATGCTGTTCGCCGCCCGGCCGATGCCGGACTGCGGCTAGTTTTGGACTTCACTTTCCAGAGTGGACGCACAAAGGGAGCGGTGCGGAAGATTATAGTGTGACCTCCGGATGTTCTGAAACGCTGAGGAGGTTTCCGTCCGCATCTTTAAACCAGGCGACTTTGGCTCCCGTCGGGGTGGTCCAGACGCCAAGTTGGTCCTGCGCCATGTTGGGATAACGCTCGAACGTGACGCCCGCCGCTGCCAGGTCAGCGACCACAGATGCGATATCCATCACGCGCCAGCCCAGTGCGGTGCCAAATCTGGGCGGAAGTTCGTTCGCCATCACGAGACGCAGCATGATTCCATGTGCGTTAAAGACGAGCGCAAATGGGGGCTCTTCGCTGAGCAGTTGCAGGCCTAACGTCTCGGCGTAAAAGTGTTTAGCGCGAGCCACATCTACGATCGAAACAAATGCAACGATGTCGAAGTTGGTGAGTTTTTTTTGCGTTGTCATAGCGCCATCTTGAGTGTGTTCAGGGAATGGCGCAAGCATGCTGTAGCGTCATAAAATATCGCTCATGCGACAGGGCCACACTCTTAGAGAGTACGACCCGAAACGCGGCGCTTCGGTAGCTACGCTCGCGTATGAATACCCAAAAGGGTATCAAGTGTCAGAGCACGCCCATGGAGCGGACCAACTGATCTACGCTATCCGCGGGTTGATACACGTATGGTCAGGAAACCGCTCGTGGTTCATTCCGCCGCAATTCGCGCTGTGGATACCCGCCCGAAAGCGTCATCGACTGGCAATGCCCTCCGAGGTTTCGATGCGCACTCTCTATCTTGCACCTGGACTGGTTCGCAGGATTGGCAATGGCTGCTGCGTTCTACATGTGACCAAACTGTTGCGGGAAGTCATCCTTGAAGTTGTGGCATCGGGTCAGTTGCGAAAGCGGAACGAATATGAACGTGCGCTGTGCAGAGTCCTGACTCATTGCTTGGAGACGGCATCACCACTGCCAACCATGGTGACCCTGCCAAGTGATGAACGTACGCTGAAAGTGGCTCACGCGGTACTGTCGGAACCAGGCGCAAGGCAACCGCTGGCGGGTCTGTGCGCTGAGGCAGGGGTAAGTGTCAGAACCATTCAGCGATTTTTCCGGAAAGAGGTGGGAATAGACTTCGAGTCTTGGCGACGGCAGGTTCGCCTTATGAAAGCCATTGAACTACTGATAGCAGGAAATTCCGTTAAGCAAACGGCTTTGGAGGTCGGATACCTGCAGCCCAGCGGATTCGTGGAGATGTTCCGCAATGTGTTTGGCACGACTCCCAAGGTGTGGACGCAATCGCTGAGGAATCAAACCGCAGCAGCGATATCGCAGAAAAGCTGAACGTGCGTCGATATGGAGACACAACAAAAGTCGATTCGTTCTGGTGGTCGACAACTCGGAAGTAGTGGCGGGATCACCGGGCTGGCCTTTATCGGATGATGACGGCAGCAGCGAGCATTTCGGTGAACCGATGAATGATTTGCTCGACATAGTTGTGCGATGGGCCAAGTCCAGTTGCTCTATGCACTTTGAGTGCGCGAGCACGGCCTTGGCCCTCGGTTTTTCCAGTGTTTAGAGCCGTGAATGGGCAATCACGCGGCGCTTAGGTTCTTTCGTGACGCCACGACAATATTCGATCGCAGAAGCATTCGGAACACCAAGCCATGCGTTATGAGGAGAAGAGGCACGTAGGCGATGAGGATGAAATAAGAAGCGCCTAACAAGCCTGGCGTATCTGGGAGTGCTATGCGGCTTCCCAGATAAAAGGCGAAGAACAGGTCGGCAGTTCCGAAGGCATTGAAAACCCAAGTCAGCACGGTTCCCGTGCGGGTTCCCAGGGTGGTCAGGGCAAGCAAAGCCAGCACGGCGGTTATAAGATCGCCGTAAGCTACTGGCTGCGCAAATGTGGAAGGCAAGTCTGGAGACACAACACCGGGCACTAAAAATGTCAATCCCAAGAACCTGAACGCATTTAGCAGCAGGATGGGTTTCAGATTGTCTGGGCTGGGGAGTTCCTTTAGTGCTGGCCAAATGTACTGCCACGCGACGGCCCCCCAAGCAACCAAGCCGAACGTTACACTGATTCCGAACAAAACTGGAAATGGCATATGGATCCTTTCTAGCCTTGTGGCCTTTCTCGCTTTTCTGGCTTTTCTGGCGGCTTCCTAGTGGGCCGCCTCCAAATTATTTCGCGACAAGAGTTATTACTGCGCTGCTGCTCCCAGCAATGCCCGCAGCGGCATCAAGGGTCCGACGGGAATGTACTGGTGATCCATCAACTGTTCTTTCGCGAGCGGCAGCGTTTCCATAATGGCTCGTGCCTCGTCCTCGGTCTTCACGTCGAGCAGGAAGATGACGCCTTTGCCATCGCCGCGCGAATACCACTGAAGGATTTTCCCGTCGAGGTAGAACTTCACAGTTGCGCGAATCTCTGCGGGGATGACGGCCATGATTTCTTGAGCGGTTATGCCCTGCTTGGGAGTCAGCATGACCAGCACTGCGGTGGTTTTAGGTATAGCCACGCTGGGCACATCTGGTGCGGCCCCGGGCTGTGATTGCGCAGCGGACGCTATCGGGAGCATTGCCATGAGAAGTGGGAGCATAAATTTCATCTGTTATCCTTTCGACTGAGTTTTGTTGCATTGTTCGCCACCGTAAGAGTACGTGCGTACTCTTACGCGGCAAAAAAATTTATCCTGCGGCGAAAGACTTAATGAAAAAGTTCCTCGCTTCCATCAGCCGCTGTTCGCGTTTTTTAGCATCCGAAGAGAGGCGAGCCATCATCAACACTCCCGCCATACTGGAGAACAACAATCGGACCTTCTCCAGTTTTTCTTCTCGCGTGCGACCGGGAACAAATGGCAATAACCGCTCACGATAGGCTTCCAGCGACGCCTCGATGCGTCTCCGCACGCTTATGGGTTTCCGCGCGAGCTCCGGCCCCAGGGCTGAGAGCACGCAACCGCTTCCCAGCGAATCCGCGTGGCCCATGCTTAGGTAGTATTCGATCATGGCTCGCAGAGCCTGGCCCTCCGGCGCGGACTTCGCAACTTCTATCATGCCGCTTCCCATCTGCTCGAATGCCCGCGCCACCGCGTCTACGAACAGGTCGTCCTTGCTCTTAAAATGCCGGTAGAAGCCACCTTTGGTAAGACCTACTTTCTTCATTACCGTGCCGATGCCGCTGCTGTCGCCGCCGTGCTCACGGAAAGAGCGAGCGGCCACGAAAAGAATGTTCTCGTGGTTCCGTGCTTTGTGTTCGAGCGAGTAGCGCATGATGAAAGAGTACTGTCGTACTCAATGGCTGTCAAGGCCAAATCATCCTGCCGGAAAGTTGAGTTGACTAGCGCCGGTCGTCAGGAAGTGCGACAACTTTCGTTTGGTGCCGAACATTTGTTGATGAGATTTTGGATTCGAATTAAACGCCTGTTCTGGGCTCCGCCTAACGGTGAACGAGCGTCTTTCGCGTGTGACAGCTAGATGATGCTGCACAGTTGACGAAATTAGCCGCGCCTCCTAGAGTTACCGCTCCATTGAAATTGCGGGAGTCAACCAAATGCATGTTGCCGCTTCTCGTCTTTGCTGGATCGCTGGACTCGTCTTTGGCGCGATGATAGTTGCGCCGGTGAGTGGCGCGCAGGAAAATTCGTCAGCCGTAACAGGCAAACTCCTGACGCCGGAAGCCTCGCTGAATGTGCGCTCGATCTCCGATCTGCAGTTTTCGCCGGACGGCTCGCGGCTCGCGTTTGTGGTCGCCGAACCTCCGAAAGAAAAGGGGCGCTTCCGGCACATCTGGATCTACGAAAAAGGAAATGGCTTGGTGAGGCAGTTCACGTTTTCGGCCAAGTCGGAATCGGCGCCACGATGGTCGCCGGACGGCACGCGGCTGGCGTTTCTCTCCAATCGCGAAGGCGATCAGCAGCAGATATATGTCGCGCAGATGAACGGCGGCGAAGGTGCGGCGGTCACCAAAGGCAAGCGCAGCGTCTCCGCATTTGAATGGTCACCCAATGGGAAGCAGATAGCATTCCTGGCGCCGGACGCGAAGACCGAGGCGGAAGAGAAGAAAGAGAAGGATAAGAATGACGAGCGCGTGGTGGATAAAGACGATAAGCACGCTCGTGTTTGGCTGCTGGACGTTACCGGCGCGGACGGCGTCTCCACCGATCCACGCGCGATGACCAAGGGGACCTGGAACGTCAGCTCTCTCGCATGGATGCCCACGGGTGACCAACTGATTTTGCAGGCCACCGATCGTCCGGAGTCGGATCAACTCACCGACAAGATCTACAGCATGCAGACTTCAGATGGCGCGCTGAAAGCACTGGTGACGCCGCGCGGACCATTTTTTGGGATCAAGATTTCGCCTGACGGAAAAGGCATCAGTTATGTGGGAGCGCGCGACGATGGTCCCGCGGCGCACGACTTAATGGTCTTGCCGGTCGGAGCACGCGCGGCCAGAAATTTGACCGGAGCAAGTCTGGACCGACCCGTCCAGGAATATCACTGGGTGAAAAATACGGTGCTGATGGTGGCGGAAACCGGATTTGCGACTTCGCTGGTGTCCTACGCCGCGGACGCGTCGCGCCACAATCTTGCGGTGTCTCCTGCACCCACCGGAAGCATGAGTGTGAGTGAAGACGGAGATATTGCGTTCGTTTCGCAGAACGGCACGCGGCAGCAGGAAGTCTGGTTATGGGATCAGAAGACTTCACCGCAACAACTTTCGCACTTCAATGAGGAATGGAAGCAGTTCACCCTAAGCGCGCCGGAATACTACAAATACAAATCGTTCGATGGCACGGAGATTGAAGCGGCGCTGCTTAAGCCTCAGGGAGTCGATGCGAAAACGAAATTGCCGCTGATCGCGCTGATCCATGGTGGGCCAACTGGACGCTGGTCCGAATCCATCGAGCCTTGGGGTCAACTGTTGGCGGCGCACGGGTACGCCGTTTTTTATCCCAACATCCGCGGATCGATGGGCTACGGCCAGAAATTCGTGGAGTCCAATCGCGGCGATTGGGGTGGCGGCGACTTCAAGGATGTGATGGCTGGAGTGAAGGACCTGACCGATCGCGGGATCGCCGATCCGAATCGGCTGGGGATTGGCGGCTGGTCGTACGGCGGCTACATGGCGGAGTGGGCGATCACGCAGACCAACGACTTCAAGGCCGCGGTTTCGGGAGCGGGCATGGCCGACCTGATTTCTGAATTCGGCACGGAGGATCATCCGGAAGGCGATGAATGGTTCTATGGCGTGCCGTGGGAGAAGCCGGAAGGATTTCTGAACAGCTCGCCATTCCTGCATCTGAAGGACGCCAAGACGCCGACGCTGATCCTGCAAGGGGATGCCGACACGATTGATCCGCTGGGGCAAAGCCAGGAGCTATATCGGGGATTAAAGAGGTATGGCGTGGAGTCAGACTTCGTCATCTATCCCCGGGAGCCGCACGGCTTCCAGGAACAGCAGCATCTGTTGGATCGCCTGAATCGCATTTTGGCGTGGTACGCGAAGTATCTGCCTACGAAGTAAGTTCGGACAACACTGGGTGCTCGCGACACGGCGCCCGCCTCCCTTTATTAGGCTCACGGCAGCCTGATGGCGTGCTTGCAATCGCCCGCCTCGGAAGGCGGCCGCTACAGGAATAGAAGGAACGGGGGGGCTTGACTTGTAGTGTTGACGATTTCCACCACCAGATTTAGCGGGGGCTTTACAGCGGTATAGGCTCATGCTACTGTTTTTTTCCGGAACCGCCATCCTTGCGCCAGGCGGCTGGGCCTCTGATCGAGAACCTGCCAATCGTTTTGTCGGGCGACCGAACCTGGTCGAGTTGTCGCTCGAAACCCCTTCCCTCGAGTCATACATCGCCGTCCCTCTTCGCCGTTTTGCGCCCAGAGCAATGCTGTTTGCCGTGCAGTTGGGGGACCTGGTCAAAGGGGATACCTTGCTGAAGCTTAGAAAAGTCGAAATTATCGGATTTAAGTCATTTTGCGAGCGCACCGTGGTGACCTTCAGCGGCACCGGTACGACTTGCATTGTGGGCCCCAATGGGTGCGGCAAGTCCAATGTGGTGGACGCGATTTCGTGGGTGTTGGGCGAACAGAGCCACAAGTCCCTGCGCGCGGAGCGCATGGCGGACTGCATTTTTAATGGCACCGTAAAGCGGCCGCCGATGGGTCTGGCCGAAGTAACCATCACGATGGAGGATCCGGAACTGGCGGAAGCCGCGCGGTTTGTGCTGGAAGGTGGCACGGACGCAGCTGCTAACGGGAATCCGACGGTATTGATGGCTCCGGTGGATGAAAACGGCGCGAGCGTTCCAGCGGTTGAGGGCGGCGCGACACCTATGCTGGTGGCAGAGTCGGAAGCTGGTGTTGGACCGGAAGGTGTCGATGGGGTGTCTGGCGAGAAGAGCGGTGCAATTACCGATGCGATCAATGCGCCACCCGAATCGGAATTTCTGAAGGGCAAGCGGAAGAAAAAGGGTGGCGACAAGCCGGTGCTGGCGAGCAAGCCTGGCGAAGTGGTGGTGAGCAGGCGTTTGTATCGCTCGGGGCAAAGCGAATACTTGATCAATGGGCGCGTGGCGCGGCTGCGCGACATTCAAGAAATGTTCATGGGCGTGGGACTGGGCCCGGATTCGTACGCCATCATCGAGCAGGGGCGTATCGGACAAATCTTGTCCACGAAGCCGCACGAACGCCGGGCGATTATCGAAGAAGCCGCGGGCGTGACCAAGTTCAAGACCAAGAAGCGCTTGGCAGAAGCCAAGCTGGAGTCCTCGAAGGTCAATCTGAATCGCGTCAATGACATTGTGGTGGAAGTCGAGAAGCAGCTCGGTTCGCTGAAGCGGCAGGCGGCCAAGGCGCGGCGCTATTCGGAAATTCGCGACCAGATGCGCGGCATCGTGCGGCAGATGCTGGCCGGCAAAGCGCGCGAACTGGATGGCGAAGCCGAGCGCATCGCCAAGCGGCTCGAAGAATTGTCGGCGTCGGAAGCGCAGCACGCGCAAAGCATCCACGAACAGGAAAGCGAACACGATCAGCTGAACCAGCGGATTTACGAACTGGATGCCGCGATCCGGCAAAATCAGAATCACCTGAACCTGACGGCGCTGGAGGTGGATCGTAACGAGAACAAGATCGCCTTCAATCGACAGCGCGCGTCGGAACTGGCCGGACGCAGCGGTCAGATCGCGGAAGAGATTGCCAAGGCGGAGTCGCACGCGGCGGAATGGACGCTGCGCAACTCCGACCAAACTCGTGCGGTGGTTTCCCTGCGCGTTGAATCAGGTTCGCTGGGTGAACGCGTTGCGACGCTGTCGCAACGAGCCGCTGAACGGGCCACACAGATTCACGATTCGGAATTGCGGATTGAGGCATTGCGTCAGCGTTCGGCCGAGGCCGGGGAGAGCTTGCTACGGCTGCACGGCGAGCAAAAGCAGGCGGAAGAAGCGCTGGTGCATCAGTCCGCGATGCTGCAAAAACTGGAGAACAACGAATCGGCGCTGCTGGAATCTTCGATCCAGATTCGAGATGACGCGGAACGCTCGGCGTTCGAATGGGAAGCAGCCAACGAAAAGCTGGGCACGCTGACCAAGCAGATGGGGGAAGTGCAGGGGCGGCTCTCGGAACTGCGCGTACAACGTGAAGCCACGACGAAAGACGCGGATGGTTTGCGAGATGAACTGTCGGCCATCCGGTCGCGTCATGCCACGCTTACGCAAGTATTGAACGATCGTTCGTATACCGCGGATGCGGTGCAGAAGCTGTTTGCCGCCAACGAACGCGGCGGCGGACATGACTTCCGAGCAGTGGGCGTGCTGGCGGACTATGCCGAAGTGGAAGAACAGCACGAAGCGGCCATCGAACAATATTTGCGCGATGAGCTGGAGTATGTAGTGGTGGAGACGTTCGATCATGCGCGTGCGGGCGTTTCGCTGCTGCGCGAAGAGGTCGGCGGGCGCGCCACGTTCTTTGTGGATTCACTGCGCAATCTGCGGCTGAACGAGTACGAGCCGATCGTGCACTTCCGCGCGGAAGAGGGTGTAATTTCGCGCCTGGACAAGCTGGTGGGATTCCGCGATCCGCTGGGCGCAGCGGCCAAACAATTTCTGCCACGGTTGCGAGCGGCATACCTGACTGAAAATGCGTCGGCCGCTGAAAAATTGGCGAATGACAATCCACAATTCGCGTTTCTGACGCCAGACGGCACCTGCTATCAAGGGCGCATGGTCACGGGCGGCCGGGCGGATGAAGCTGGGCCGTTGGTGATGAAGCGCGAACTACGCGCGCTGGACGCAGAAGTGATGCAACTTGAAGAGCGCGCTGACGCGACGCGAGCGATTCTGGAATCGGTGCTCGGAGAATTGCGTAGCACCGAGCAATCGCTGGAAGAGTTGACGGCGCAGCAGCACACGGCTGAGCGCGAAGTGTACTCAGCGAAGCATCGGCACGAACAGACGCAGGCCAATCTGGCCAGGCTGGGGCTGGATCTGACGGTCTGCCAAAACGAACTCAGTCACGTACGCAATGCAGTGGAGTCCGCGAAGACCCGGGCGGAAGGCGCGAAGCATCAACTCGCGGCGGCGAACACCTCACGCGCGGACGCCGATGCGGAGAGTTCGAGATTGACGGAGGAGCTGGTGCAGCTCCGCGGCTCGATTGAATCGGAGCAGAACGAGTTGGGCGGCGCGCGGGCGGAACTCGCGGCATTGAACGAGCGGTTGACGGCGGCGGAATCGTTGGCGGCGCGTCTGGAACAAGAACGCGCGGAGCTGGCGCGACGTGAAACAGCATTGCGACAGCAGCGAGCTTCGATCAGCGACGAGACATCGACGCTGGAAACGCAAAGCACGGAGCTGGCGCAGCAACTGGAGGGGCTGCGCACGGAAAAAATTCGGCTGGAGGCGCGGCAAAGCGAAGTCGAACGCGAATGGGAGTCCGGACGAACGCGCGTGGTGGAGATGGAAGATCACCTGCGCATGGGCCGCCAATCCCTTCAGGAGTTGCGCGATCAGCGCAGCCACGTGGAAGTGGAGAAGGCGCGCAACGATTCCGATCGGCAGCATCTGCGCGAGACCTGCATGTCCGAAGTCAATGCGCAGCCGGAAGATCTGATTGCCACGGAGACGGCGTTCATCACCGGCGAAGAGCTGGCGGTCGCTGAAGCCAATTATCGAGAGATGAAGTCGCGGATCGAGTCCATAGGCGCGGTGAACATGATGGCGCTGGAGGAATTCAACGAGTGCGAGCAGCGCTTCACGTTCATGACGCGGGAGCGCGATGATCTGTTGCAGTCTATCGCGGACACGCAGCAAGCGATTGCGGAGCTGGACCTGGTGTCGCGCGAGAAATTCGAGCAGGCGTTCGCGGCGATCAACCACAATTTCTCGGACGCGTTTCACACCATCTTCGGCGGGGGCACCGCGGAGATGCGACTGACCGAGCCTGATAGCTCCGGCGATGCAGGCATCGACATCGTGGCGTCGCCTCCAGGGAAGCGGCTGCAGAACGTGCTGCTGCTGTCGGGCGGGGAGAAAGCGATGACCGCACTGGCGCTGCTGATCGCCATCTTCAAATATCAGCCGAGCCCGTTCTGCATCCTGGACGAAGTCGACGCACCGCTGGATGAAGCCAACGTCGGGAGATTCACGCGGCTGGTCAGCGGGATGAGCGATCAGACGCAATTCATTATCGTCACGCACAATCGCAAGACGATGGAGACGGGCAGCGTGCTGTACGGCGTAACCATGCAGGAGCCGGGCGTGTCCAAGATCGTCAGCGTGCGCTGGGAAGGCGATGAAGCGCCGGCACCGAAGCGGCGTGCAGCCACGGCGTCTGCAGCGTAGTCTTTGGTAAAGGGATTTCTTCAATAAGAAGCAGGAACAAGGGCGAGCAGCGATGCTCGCCTTTTCTTTTCTCGACGCGTGCGCAAAAAGTTACAAATATTTTTCCGATGCAGCGCGTTGTGAAGTTTCTGTCAAGTACCAAAGATTTTTTCCAATAAAATCCACCGCACACGCATTTGACATCGCGGGGCGCTGCGCTAGAATGCGTTGCACTTTCTCAGGGGAGTAGCTGTCGAGGAAATTTCGTCTTGCCTTCTGGTGCAGCAATGCGCGTCGTTCGCGAAACAAATTTTGCCGGCATATCACCTGCCGCCCGCGGCAAGGTGCGCGACATTTACGATCTCGGCGACAGGCTGCTGATCGTCGCGTCTGACCGGCTGTCGGCGTTCGATGTGGTGCTGCCCACTGGAATACCTGACAAAGGCCGCGTGCTGACGCAGCTTTCGCTGTTCTGGTTCGATTTGCTGCGTGACGTGATTCCCAATCACGTGATCAGTGACTCTGAGTTCCCGCCTCCATTTGACGCGCATTATGACGAGCTCATAGATCGCTCCATGGTCGTGCGCAAGACGCAGCCGCTGCCGATCGAATGTGTGGTGCGCGGCTACGTTTCGGGCTCCGGATGGAAAGATTATCGCGCGACCGGAAAAATCTGCGGCATCGCGCTGCCCGCGGGATTGCAGGAGTCCGATCGCCTGCCGGAACCGATTTTTACTCCGGCGACCAAAGCGGTCAGCGGTCACGACGAAAATATTTCGTTCGAACAAGCCGCGTCGCTGGTGGGCAAGGATGTCGCCGAGCGCGTGCGTCAAGTCAGCGTGGAGATTTATCGCCGCGCAGCCGCATATGCCGAGCCGCGCGGAATTATTCTGGCGGACACGAAGTTCGAATTTGGAATTCTCACCAGCGCTCACGAAGGCAGCGAACTGATCTGGATCGACGAAGCGCTGACTCCCGATTCCTCGCGCTTCTGGCCCGCGGCCGAATATAAACCTGGAGGCGCGCAGCCTTCGTTCGACAAACAATACGTCCGCGATTATCTAGAGCGCATCCGGTGGAACAAGACCCCGCCCGGACCGGAGCTGCCGACAGACGTAGTGGCCGCGACATGCGCCAAATATCGCGAAGCGTTTCGTATCTTGACTGGAAAAGAGTTGGACTAGCTGGTTGCGACAAAGGGCCCGAGTACTGACTCGCGCATTCTCTGGAGCGTGCAGACGTGAAGGATCAATTGGAAGGCCTCGTAAGCCAAATGGTGGAGCGTGGAATTCTTTTCGACGAGGCCATCGGCGAATTTGAGAAGCGTTTTATCAAGGGAGTGCTGGACCGGGTGAAGGGGAATCAGTCGCGGGCGGCGGAACTTTTAGGCATTCATCGCAATACGCTGAGCCGAAAGATCACGGAGTACAAGCTGGACGGGCGCCGGCACGTTGGTCGCTGATCGCTGACCACTCGCAAAAACCTTCGCAACTTTATCAGCCCGCCTCTGATCTTGCGCGGCGTCTGGAAATAAAACGGCTCCCCGGAAGCACCGGAGAGCCGTTCCTGCTTTGATTGATGTTCGTTAGCGAGTAGGGCTACGGCTTGGCTTCTTGTTGGTCCGCTTCGCCGGCACTTTTTTGCCCTTTTCCTTCGGAATGTCTTCCTCGTTCACCTTCGCTTTATCCCAATGCAACATGAAGTTGGGATCGGGATCGTAAGCGACAAGGGTAGCGGTGAAGCGCACCGGATTGTCCTTCTCCAGTTTGGCGGCGTCGGGTTGACCAACCACCTTGACGTCCATGTCCGGCGTGGTCTTGGCATCGAATTCCGCATCGCTGGTGACGAACGCAACTTTCAGCTGGGTGGTATCGGTGCCCGGGGTCACTTCGATCAGCTTTCCAGGCACGTCAGGAAATTCCAAGCCGCAGGCTGCGAGCCATGTCACCTTACTCTTGTCGCCACCGGCTTTCAGATCGGTGATCACGGAGGCGATGGTCATATCTTTGCGAGCCGCGTCCAGATCCTGTGCACTCGGCAAGGTGTAGCTCGAAGGACGTTCCGGCGAGGTAGACGCGAGCTGCAGAAGTTCGTTCATCTCGGCGTCGGTGAGATTGTCGCAAGCCGCTTGCTGATAATTGACGATGAGCTTGCGCAGATAGGTCTTCACCTGCGTGGCCTGCTGCTGGTTCGCACCTTTTGCGGTGATCGCGCGCGCGAAATACCAGAAGGCGTCGAGCGTTTGCGGCGGTTGCATGGCCATGTAGGCCTGACCGATGCGATAGCTGGTGATGGCATCGTCCGGCGTCAGCTTCAGCACTTCCTTGTACGACTGGATGGCCGCCTGATAATCCTTCATCTGCGTGGCGGAATTGGCGGCGGTGTAGTTGAAGAGGATCGTTGGCTGCTGCTTCTGCTTGTCAAAGTCCGCTTGGCTCATGTTGTCAGGCTTCTTCAGATCGTTCAGCGTCTTCAAGCCGTCGAGCGCGGCCTGGTGTGCTTTTCTGTTTACCTCGGGATCGGTGGGCGGCGGATTCATGTTGCTGTATGCAAACGCACGCGCGTAATACGCCTGATATCGGACCGGCGCTTCGACCTTGTCGCCGAGCGCGAGCAACTTGTCCGCGTTTTCGATCACTTTCGGATAGTTTTTCAGTTGGCTGTAAGCGTTGTAATAAAGCGGATAAACGTAAATCAGAAGAGCGGAATTCGGATACTTGGCCACGAAATCATCGAGCGCCTTGATTTGCTGCGTGGGATCCTTGATTTGCTGCGCGGCGGTAAAAGAATTGTATTCCGCCATGGTGTACTGAGGCTTCGCGGCGTCCTGGCCTTGCGCTGCGGGCGCAGCGGCTGCCTGTGCCATCGCGTTTGGGGCGCCGATCATCAGGCAAAGCGCCGCTACAATCGCGAGGCCCGCCAGTGTACGTGTTCCGTTCATTCCGATTTCTCCTCGAGTTCCAAGCCGGGATCGTATCTGTGATGCACCGGGCTCACGCCCGGGATTTCATCTTTTGTAAAACTTCGGGATTATAGGGAAAGCCGGGTAGCATCCGCAAGGCGTTGCCCTACAGGGAACTATGTACCTACGGGTATTTGTCCATCGACCTGTGAGTTGCAGAATGCCCACGCATCGACATCCGGAGTGCGCAAACCCGGTGGAAAACAGGTATGCCCCGAATGTTGTTAAGATCAGTGTCGCATAAATCAGTTGGTCGCACGAGGAAGAAATCAAATCGCGCGCTCCTGAACCTTCGATAATAGAACACGGACGCAGGCAAAAAATCTCATGACACAATCCGGCTCATCACCACTTACCGCTGCGGTAGCCTTGGTTACTGGAGGCAGCCGCGGCATCGGCCGCGCCATTGCTTTGCGGCTGGCGGAGATGGGCGCTAGTGTCGCGATATGCGGGCGGGATGCCAAGGCGCTGGCGGCGACCACGGCCGATCTGAAAACGCGCACGGAGCGGGTCTTCTCACACGCCGCGGATGTCACGCGCTCAGCCGAGGTCATCTCGCTGGTGGAGGCGGCCCAGCAAGCCCTCGGGTCTATCTCGATCCTGGTCAACAATGCAGGCATCGGCGGCTTCGGACCGGTCCAAGAGAAGTCCGAAGAAGACTGGGATAAAGTATTAGACACCAATCTGAAGAGCTTGTTCCTGGTATCGCATGCGGTGGTGCCCTCCATGATTCGTCGTGGCGGCGGAGACATCGTTAATATCGCTTCGCTGGCGGGGCGAAACACTTTCGCCGGCGGCGGACTGTATTGCGCGTCGAAGTGGGGCGTTTACGGTTTGTCCGGATGTATGGCGGAGGATCTGCGCGAGCACGGGATTCGAGTGAGCGTGGTGGCACCGGGAAGCGTGGCGACGGAGTTCGGAGGCCGCGGGCCGAAGGATTCCACCAAGGTGTTGAGGGCGGAAGACGTAGCCCATGCGGTGGCGATGATCGTGACACAAGGGCCGCAGAGCTTTGTGAGCGAAGTGCAGTTGCGACCGCTGCGCAAGAGCTGATCTCGGCACTCATCGCTGCACTTCCAGTCCTTTTCTATTGACAATGGTCGTTACAACGACTATGGTTACACCATGAGTTCGCGCCCGCGCGCCATTCGCGCTTCCTTGCCGCTGGAAGATCAGGCCTTCATCGCCTTGCAGAAGGCCGCCGATGGTCTGGGCCAGCAGGCCGAACAACTGTTGAAAGCCAACGGCCTTACCGGCGCACAATACAACGTGCTGCGCATCTTGCGCGGAGCGGAACCGGACGGGTTGGGCTGCAGCAGCATCGGCGAGCGCATGATTTCGCACGATCCGGACATAACGCGACTGCTGGACCGCATGGAAAAGCGCGCGCTGATCACGCGCGAACGCCAGAAAGACGACCGCCGCGTGGTGAAGACTCGGATCACTTCCGAAGGTCTAACGATGTTGAAACGCCTCGACCATCCGATTCGTGAACTACATAAGCGCCAGTTCCGGGAGATTTCCGGCGCGCAATTGAAGAATTTGATCGAAATCCTCGATCAAATTGCAGCGGCAGAGAAACACGACGGTTGTTGAAGCACACCCGATTGTCGCGAAAAAATTCAAACAAAAATAAAAAGGAGAAATAATGATGGGCCATTCTATCGGTCGCATTGTAGTCAGCAGCGCACTCGCGGTGGCATTTTCGCTCCCGGCATCTACGTCAGCTTCCACATGGAAAATCGATCCCGCGCATTCCTCGGCTCAGTTTTCCGTGAGGCACCTGGCGATTTCCACGGTGCGCGGCGCGTTTAGCTCCGTCAACGGCTCGGTCAACTACGATGATAAGGATGTGAGCAAATCCACAATCGATGTAACCATCGACGTCAACAGCGTGGACACGCGGCAGCCAGACCGCGACAAGGATCTGAAGAGCGACAAGTTTTTCGATACCGCGACCTATCCCAACATCACTTTCAAATCGACGAAGGTCGACCAGGCTGGTGTGGGAAAGCTCAAGGTTACCGGCGATTTGACGATTCGCGGCACCACCAAGTCGGTGGTGCTGGACGTCGAAGGACCTACGGCGCCGGTCAGGGATCCTTGGGGCAACAGCCGAGTCGCGGCTTCGGCCACAACGAAGGTGAATCGTCAGGACTACGGCGTGAAATGGAACGCCAAGCTGGACAACGGGGGCGTCGTGGTCGGCGATGACGTCAATATCATTATTGATGTCGAGTTGGTGCAGCAGGTCGCGAAGGCTGGAAACTAACAAACAGGATCGCGCGAACACGAGTGGCAGGGCTGGGTGCGGCGGCCCTCGTGTTCAGCCGTCTGCTCCTGCAAACGAGAGGAAAGAGCCATGAAGAGACCCGCTCCGACAGCAGTGCCTATCCATGAACTCTTGCAACACCGCTGGAGCCCTCGGGCATTCAGTGACAAGGCGGTCACGCCTGAGCTGTTGCACGCACTATTTGAAGCCGCGCGCTGGGCGCCCTCCAGCAGCAACTACCAACCGTGGGCTTATATAGTCGGCACCAAAGATCAACCGGACGATTTCGCGAAGGTGCTCAGCACGCTGGTGGAATTCAATGCGGGCTGGGCGAAGCATGCGCCGGTTCTGGTTATGTCCGTCGCACAGACGAAATTGCCGAAGGACGGCTCGACCAATCGCCACGCATTTCACGATGTGGGAAGCGCGACGGCGCAGCTCACGTTTGAGGCTAATGCACGCGGCCTGCTCGTGCACCAGATGGCTGGGTTCGATGTCAACAAGGCGCGCGAAGTGTTTGCCATTCCCGACGGGTGGGAGCCGGTCGCGGTGATGGCCATTGGCTATCCTGGCGATCCACAGACGCTGCCGGAAAAGCTGCGCGAACGTGAGCTCGCTCCGCGCAGTCGCAAGCCGTTGAGCGAATTTGTCATGGCGGGCGCTTGGGGGCATACTCCTAGTTTCGCATCCAAATAGCCGGTTTGCGGCTGCAGCAGCCGGTTAACGAGGCAATCCCAGCTCCGCGTCATGCATAGCACCCTTGAATTTCTCGTACGTCACGGCTACGTCGTTCTGCTGGGATGGGTGTTTGCGGAACAGATCGGACTGCCGATTCCCTCTTTGCCGATTTTGCTGGCCGCCGGCGCGCTCGCGGGAACAGGTCGCATTAGTTTTGTCGGCTCGCTGGTGATCGCGATCATCGCGTCGCTCACCGCGGACACCATCTGGTTCCAGCTTGGGCGTCTCAAGGGCATCAAGGTCCTGCAATTCCTGTGCAAGATTTCTTTGGAGCCTGATTCGTGCGTTCGCCGCACTGAAGGCATCTTCGCCAAGGAAGGTGCGCGGTCGCTGCTGCTCGCAAAATTTTTGCCGGGCCTGGGCGCAGTAGCGCCGCCGCTGGCGGGAATATTTCACATGCGGTTCGGGCGATTCATGCTGTTCGATTCCGCGGGTGCCGGGCTGTGGGCGGGGACATTCCTGGGGCTTGGCTACCTATTCAGTGAGCAAATCGAGCGCATCGCGGATCACGCGGCGGCGCTGGGTGGCGGCCTTCTGGTGCTGCTCATCGGCGCGTTGGTCGGCTACATCGGCTACAAATATTACAACCGCCAGCGATTCATCCGCGAGCTGCGCATTTCCCGCATCACGGTGGAGGAACTGAAGTCTCAAATCGACAAGGGCGAAGACATGGTGATCGTCGACCTGCGCCATGCCCTCGATTTTGAGGCTGATCCCGAAACCATCCCGGGCGCTTTTCGCATGGACGCCAAGGAGCTGCGCGAGAAAAATGACAAGCTCCCACGCGATCGCCAGATCATTCTGTATTGCACCTGTCCCAACGAAGCTACCAGCGCGCAGCTGGCGATCCTGCTGCGCAAGCAAGGCATCCAGCACATTCGCCCACTGCAAGGCGGCTTGGACGCCTGGCGCGAACACGGCTATCCCGTTCACAACGCCACGCTGACGCAAATTTCGTCGACATCGTTGAAGGTCGCCACCGACGTTCGCGTTACGACGAACGAGTAGCTTAGGCTACATTCGCGGCGGGACGATTCCTACCTGCGCTTGGTACTTGCCCTTTTTGTCCTTGTAGCTGACTTCGCAATCCTCATCGGACTCGAAGAACAGCACCTGGCACAATCCCTCGTTCGCGTAGATCTTCGCAGGCAGCGGCGTGGTGTTGCTGATCTCCAGCGTCACGAATCCTTCCCACTCGGGCTCAAACGGTGTCACGTTCACGATGATTCCGCAGCGAGCATACGTCGATTTCCCAAGGCAGATGGTCAGCACGTTGCGCGGAATGCGGAAATATTCGACCGAACGCGCCAACGCAAAAGAATTCGGCGGGATCAGGCAGGAATCGCCCTTAAATGCCACCAGCGACTTGGAATCGAAATTCTTGGGATCCACGATCGTCGAATTCACATTCGTAAAGATCTGAAACTCGTCGGCCACGCGGATGTCGTATCCGTACGACGAGACTCCATAGCTGATCACGCCTTGCCGCACTTGGCGATCCGTGTACGGCTCGATCATCTTATGGTCGAGCGCCATGCGGCGGATCCACTTATCTGGCTTAACCGACATCCATTCCTCCCCTATCCGAATATGAAATGACTCATCATCCTGAAAGCTGACCGGCGAGCGTAGTCTGAAGGACCTCACGCTTGCTCATAGCGCCGCACGTTTCCCCTACTGCAGCAGCATCGCCGTGCGTATTTTACTTTGGAAAACGTGCCAGTCTAGAGCACCCCTATCGTCTTGACAACCCGCATCTTAGCCTCTAGCATCTGCCAACGGATAAGTGGAGGGTTGTGTGATCAAGCTGGACATCGTGAACGCTGTCGTCACCACGACGAACATAAGCCGCACGAAAGCCGAGCAGGCTGTGGAGACCGTGTTTGAGTCGCTAAAGAATGCCCTTGGGCGCGGTCAACGCATCGAACTCCGCCGCTTCGGCGTTTTCAGCGTTAAGCCACGCAAGACTGGCATAGGCCGCAACCCGCGAACCGGCGAAGAGGTCAATATTCCGCCGGGCAAAGCCGTGCGCTTCAAGCCTGGCAAAGAATTGCAAGGCATTGAAGCTCCCGCCAAGGCAAGCTGAAAGCTTTCCAGCCGCGAATTCGACCTGTCACCGTCCCTTCCCTGAAAGCCGTTCAATTTCGTACCACGCATCTGTAAGCACGCCTCTTTTTGTCGGAAGACTTAAAGTTCGGGTACCACACAGCCGATATACCTGGTGGAATGTCTACAGCTTTGGACAAACAGGACGCATCATCTCAGCCCGCCAAGTTCAAGGAGCATCGCCGCAGCTATCGAGTGCTGCTGCGTGTTCCAATCGTAGTGATGGGCGAGACGCCGCAGCACACGCCTTTTTCTGAACCGACGATCACCCTGGTGGTCAATGCACACGGAGCACTGATCGAGTTGGCCACCAAAGTGGCGCAGGGCCAAACGCTCTCGATCGCCAATCTCAGTTCGGGAGAAGAGGTCGCTTGCCGCGTCGTACACAGCGGCACTACGAAAGAGGGAAAAGCCGAAATCGCGGTGGAATTTCTGGCGCCCTCGCCACTTTTCTGGAAGATCGCCTTCCCTCCTGCCGACTGGGGAACTCACAAATAGGCTCCGGCACAGGTCAGGGCTGCAAAGTCGCTTTTGCACAAAACCGTCGGCCTGTGCTGTACTGTTTTGGCCGCTGAGCGCCCGACTTGCGCCAGCCGCCGACAGCATCGTGACCAGCTCGCTTCCAGATAGCGCAACAACCGTCGCTTCATTGCCGCCCGATTGGCGCACGCAATCATTCGCGCCTGCTTACTATCGTCTCGTTCATCCGCCTCCACCGCTCAAGACTCTTTTTCTCGCGTTCGGTTTATTCCTGGTGACCCTCTGCACGTGTCTTGTTGCCGGCACGCAGTTCGCGGTCGCCTATGCTCACGGCGAGGCCCTCTCGTTTGAAGAATTTCTTCACGATTTTACGTTGCTATATCAGCACCCGACTGCTCTCGCCGCCGGGCTGCCATTCGCGCTTACGCTGCTGGCTATTCTGCTGATGCATGAGCTGGCGCACTTCTTCGCCTGCCGCCATCATCACATTCACTCCAGCTATCCGTTCTTCATTCCCTTTCCCACGCTGATTGGCACGCTGGGAGCGTTTATTCTGATTCGCTCGCCGATCCGCACGAATCGCGCACTGCTCGATGTCGGTGCATCCGGCCCGTTGGTTGGCTTTGTCATCGCGTTGCCGGCATTGATCTATGGCGTGCTTCACGCCAAGCTGATACCGGGTCTCAGCGATCCCGCGCACGCCGGACTCGTCCTAGGCACGCCACTAATCCTTCACGTCATCGCCGCCGTCCTGCATCCCGGCGTCAAAGCTGGCGACTTGCTCCTCGATCCCGTGGGCCGGGCAGCGTGGGTCGGCCTGTTCGCCACTTCACTGAACCTGCTGCCCGCCGCGCAACTCGACGGCGGGCATATCCTGCGCTCGCTCAGTCCTCGCGCACACCGGTATTCGTCGTGGATTCTACCCGCTGCGCTCATCCTGCTCGGCGTATTTCACTTCTGGCCCGGCTGGTACGTCTGGGGAGCGCTGCTTCTGGTCATTCGCTTCTTCCGTTTCATCCCCATCTTCGATTCTGAGCCGCTCGATCCCACGCGGCGTTTTGCTGCAGCGCTCACCCTCATCATTTTTCTTCTCTGCTTTATGCCGAGCCCGTTCTTTACCTAACTCGTCTAGGGATCGACGCAAATCATTTCTCGTCTGCCGCCCTCTAGCGCCATTCCTTTTCGTCGATGTAAATTCTGTCGCTTCTTTTTCCCACCGCCAGCCGCAAACCCGTTTATCATCCTCCTCACGAAACGAGAAAAATGCCTCCACTCATACGCACTCTCACGCAGCGCGATCTCTTCCTGCTCTTCGTAGGCTCCGTGATTGGCTCGGGCATCTTCCTTACTCCCGGCTTGATCTTTCGCCAGCTCGACGGCTCCGTTGGATTCGCGCTGCTCGTCTGGATCGTCGGCGGCGTTCTCTCTCTTCTCGGTGCACTCACCTACGCCGAACTCGCGGCGTGCAATCCCGAAGCCGGCGGGCTCTACTGCTACATCCGCGACGGATTCGGACGGCTCCCGGCCTTCCTTTACGGCTGGTGCCTGTTCGCGGTAATCGCCAGCGGCACGATTGCCGCGCTAGCTCGCGCGTTCACGCGTTACCTTACCGAGATCATCCCGCTATCCGCAATCGGAGCCACGATCGTGTCGCTGGTGATGATCGCTGTCATCACCGCGGTCAATGTCTGGGGCACACGCAAGAGTTCGAATCTGCAAAACTGGACCACGCTCATCAAAGCGGGCCTTGTAGTGCTGCTCAGCGCCGTTCTGCTTTCGCTGGGCACACATGCGTCAGACGTACCGCCGGCGCTCGGCACCAGGCAACATGGCTTCCATCTATTTTCTAATTTTGGATTGGCGATGATCGCTGTTCTTTGGGCCTACGAAGGGTGGCAGTTCGGCACTTACAGCGCCGGCGAAGTTCTGAATCCGCAAAAATCATTTCCACGCGCGTTCCTGCTGGGATCGCTCGTGCTGGTGGTGCTGTATCTTTCCGCGGTTTGCGCATACCTCGTTGCGCTAGGCCCCACAGCCGCTACCGCCAGCGATGCCATCGCGGCGACCGCCATTCGCGCGGTCCTCGGCGCATGGGCCGGCAAAATCGTGGCGCTCACGATCCTTATCTCCACCTTCAGCTCCACCAACAGCGTTGTGCTTACCGCGCCGCGCGTTTTCTACGCCATGGCCAACGATAATCTCTTCTTCAAAAAACTGGCGGAAGTTCACCCACGATTTCAAACTCCTGCCGCCGCTGTAATCGCGCTCGGCGTATGGTCGTGCGTCCTGGTTTCCGCCGGAAAATTCGCCGAACTTATCGGTGGCGTAATATTCATAGGCTGGATTTTTTACGGTTTGGGAGCCGCGGCCATTTTTCCGCTCCGCCGTGCGCATCGGCGCCTCGGCGCCAGCGCGGTCACGCTCCCCTACAAAGTGCTGGGCTACCCGATCACGCCATTTCTTTTCGTCCTCGCCGCCGCTGCCATCGTCGCGAACCCAATCTTTCTGGCCTATCGCGATCCCAACCAATTCCAACATTTGATTGCCGCTCTGGGGCTCTTCGCCTTGGGCATCCCCGCGTACTATCTCTGGCGCCGGCGCTCCCGATTGGCAACGCGAGCGCAATAATTAAACCTTAGTGGTTGCGTCCTGTCGCGCGACGCTTCTTCTCTCTCGCTCAACCTGCGCTAAAATAAATGACCACCAAAGGACACCAGTGAAACTCCAACTTCCTCCTGGCCGGCACGCCGCCTACCTGTTTGACTGCGACGGCACCATCGCTGATTCGATGCCCCTGCACTACATTGCGTGGAACAAAATCCTCGCCGAATGGAATTGCCACTTTGACGAGCACCATTTCTACTCTCTAGGCGGCACACCCATCGCCGAAATCGTCTCGTTGCTCAACAAACAGCACGACCTCAGCATGCCGGTCGAAGCCGTCTGCTCGCGCAAAGAGCAGCTCTACTACGAGCTGTTACCGCAGCTGAAAGTCATCCCCGAAGTGCTGGAGCATATCCACGCGCAACATGGACAAATTCCCTTCGCGATTGTCTCCGGCGGCACCCGCGAAGCCGTGACCGCATCACTCTCGACCCTCAACATCCTTGACCGCTTCGACTTTCTGGTCTGCGCCGAAGACTACAAAAAAGGCAAACCAGATCCTGAAGCCTTCCTGCTCGCCGCCGAACGACTGAATGTCTCGCCTGCCGACTGCCTCGTTTTCGAGGACACCGATCTCGGCATCCAAGCCGCGACCGCAGCCGGCATGCCCAGCGTAAAAATCCCGCCACCCTGGGAGCGCCTCACAACGAACCACCAGTAGCACAGCGACTGCTGTTCAGCCTGGGGACGATGGGCCTCTGTAGGGTGCCGCGCCTCCGGTTTTGTGACTGCGCGTTTAGCTACGACTTAATAGCGAAATGGCGACGCCGTCCTCGCCGCTACAAGGTGGTCGACGAGAAGGCAGGGGGCTCAACTCGCCACGTCGGAATGGAATTGAGACTTTCGCATTTGTTCGACGTGAAGGACAGCTTACAGCAGACTCAATGGATCCATATCGACCAGGACGGCGGTCTGTGGGATTTCTTTGGCTTCGGCGTACGCCATTGCGCCGCCCAACAACTTCGTCATCACCGAGCGCTTCGGCGATTTCAGCAGGAACTGGAAGCGGTGCTCCTTTTTCAGGCGCGCCAGCGGAGCGGTCGCCGGACCCAGCACTCGCACACCTTTGCCGTCGTGCGGCGAAAAATACTCGGACAGTGCTCGGGACCAGCGGATCGCTTTATCCAAACTGGCGTCGCGCACGATGATGTTTGCGAGGGAGGTGAATGGCGGATATTGCATCATGCGCCGGAAATGCAGCTCGCGTTCAAAAAAGGAAGCGTAATCCTGCCGCACCGCATCGTGAATCGCATAGTGCTCGGGATAAAATGTCTGGATCAGCACTCGTCCGGGCAATTCACCGCGGCCGGCGCGACCCGCCACCTGCGTCAGCAACTGAAACGTGCGCTCCGCGGCGCGAAAATCCGGAAGGCTGAGCGACGAATCGGCGCTGATCACTCCAACAAGAGTCACACGCTGGAAGTCGTGGCCCTTCGCCAACATTTGCGTGCCGACCAGAATATCCAGCGCGCCGCCGGCAAACGCTCCGAGTGTTTCCTGGTACTGCCGCTTGGTCCGCGCGGTGTCGCGGTCCAGCCGCGCGATGCGTGCGCCGGGAAATTCCTTGCGCAGCCGCTCTTCCAGGTGCTCCGAGCCTTCGCCAAAAAAATAGACAAACTTCGACTGGCACTTCGGGCACTGCTTCGGCACCTGTTGAACGGACCCGCAGTAGTGGCATTCGAGCCGATTGCGATGCTTGTGATAGGTCATCGAAATGCTGCAGTTCTCGCACTGCACCGAAGCGCCGCAACTTCGGCACAGCACCGACCAGGAATATCCGCGACGATTGATCAGCACAAGCGCCTGCGTTTTGTTCGCCAGGCATTCGGCAATTCCAGCATGCAGCGCCCCGCTGATCGGGCTGGTCTTGTGCGTCTGTGCAAAATCCTGTCGAAGATCAACAATTTCTACGCTCGCCATCGCGCGGTTCGCCACGCGTGAAGCTAGCGTCAGCAATTCGTACTTGCCAATGCGCGCATGATGGAACGTTTCCATTGATGGCGTCGCCGAACCGAGTAGTGCGACGGCGTTCTCCATTTTGGCGCGAACAATCGCGACATCACGACCGTGGTAGCGGGGCGTTTCTTCCTGCTTGTAGCTGTTCTCCTGCTCTTCATCGACGATGATGAGCCCGACATTTTCCAGCGGCGCAAACACCGCCGAACGCGTGCCGACGACCACGCGAGCTTCGCCGTTACGCACGCGCCACCATTCGCGCGCGCGCTCAATGTCGCTTAGCGCCGAATGCAGGACTGCGACGCCCTCAAAGCGAGCGCCGAACCAGGCGCGGCACTGGCGGCCGACCCACAAAGTCAGCGCAATCTCCGGTACCAGCACGATCGCGGTCTTGCTGCGCGCCAGCGTTTCCTGCACCGCGCGCATGTACACTTCGGTTTTGCCACTGCCGGTCACGCCGTGCAGCAGCAGCACGCCGAACTCGCCCAGCTCGAATCGCGCGCGAATCGACCCGAACGCGCTCTCCTGTTCGGCGTTCAGCGTGTGCGCCGGCGGCTCATAACCGACATCGAAGGGATCCTCTGCAGGATCGGTTCGTTCTTCCCAGCTTTCGAGAAGGCCATCGCGCAACATGCGTTCGATGACAGCGCGAGAGACGTGCGCCAGTTTTAAAAGCTGTGGCAAGGGTAAAGGTCCACGAGCTTCCAGTTCTGCCCTGACGCGCGCGCCTTTTTCATCCAGCGATGAGGCAGATGAAAGTGTTGTGGGCTGCGTTGATTCGGCATTGGCCTTCCAGGTGATTACACGCTGCGTCTTTTGTGTCCGGCCAAGTACCGTTTCACGCAGTTCGATCAAACGCCGGCGTCGCAAGCGCTCCAATGCAGCGGCATCGACGCGCAGTTTCGACACCGCCTCAGCGCGAAGCGGAGCTTTCTTTTCACTCAGCTTCGCGAGAAACTCCACTTCCACGCGCGAGAGGCCGTACTGCAATTCACCGCCGCTGAGACTCGACGCTACATCGCGCCCCAGTTCCGTGATCAGAATGTCGCGTTGCGTGCGCACTTCGGTCAGCGGTGGCAGCATCGCGCGAAACACTTCGCCAACCGGCGCCAGGTAGTAGCCGGCAATCCAACCCGCCAGCTCAATCAATTTCGGAGTCAGCGCCGCGCGAGAGTCCAATACCTTTGTGATATCGCGGATCTTCGTATCGGCGGGCGCCTCTTCAGCAAGCTCCACCACAACGCCAACCAGCGATTTGTTGCGGAACGGAACCAGTACGCGCATGCCGGGCTCCACAACCTCGCGGAGCGCTTGTGGCAAACCGTACGTGAACGTGGTGCGTAAAGGGACGGGAAGCGCCACGTTGCAGAAGGACGGGTTCATGCGTGCGAGTAGTGTATCAGCACACTTTTAGGAGGTCGGCGGTTCGGCGGACAAGTCAGCGGCTGATGGCGACTATGCCGGTAAAAATTGCCGCGACACCTAGCCATTGCCAGCGCGTGAGGCGCTCGCGCAGAAATGCCGCCGCAAGCAGCACGGTGATCGCGCCGTACAAAGACGCGAGTACGCTGACCACGGAGACTTGCTCGAGTTGCATGCCGCGATTGTTCAGGACGAAGGCGCCGGTGTCGAGGATTCCCATCGCGAGCAGCAGCCCGGTGATCGACATATCTTTCGATGGTGCGAGTTGTTGCCGGGCCGTGAGGATTACGCCAACCGTGAAAATCGATGATGTGAGACGGATCATCCACACAGTGGCGGCATATCCTACTGCTGGGACTACGCGTGTACCCAGCAGCCAGAACAAAATGCCGAATCCGACGGCTGATGCAAAAGCCCAGCCGATTCCGTTGTTTCGAACTGCGCGGACCGTCGGATTTCCAGCATCGCCGTGGCTTGCAGCTTCGGCAGTGATGCCGGAGGCCTCTCCGCGGGCAACCAGCACCACTCCGATGACGATCAGCGCGACTCCTGCGAAGCGCGCCGGAGTCAGACGCTCGCCCGAGAAAAAAGAAAGAATGATGGTTAGGGCCGGGTAGCTGGCCGAGATCGGAGCAACGATGGACATTTTGCCGAATTCGAAGGAGCGGTAGAGAGCCAACGAAGCCACGGCGTTGAACATACCCGCGAGAACGCCCCACACCCATGGCTGCCACCCGGAGCCGTCGAAGAGGTGTCCAAAGCCGCCGACTCGCGGCAGAAAAATCGTTAGCAGCACGAGCCCGATGAATTGCATGTACAGCGTGGTGCGAAAGGAGCCGATGCGCCGAGCGACGAATCGCGCGAGGAAATCGGAAGCGCCCCACGCTACGGCCGTGAGCAGACCTAGGGTCAGACCCATTTGGTTGAAGAAGAGCCAAGACGCTTAAGCAGAGAATGCGGAGGTCGGAGCACAGAGGTCGCGGAGAATTTCGGGCGGGACTGATTGTGGATTTTGTTGTGCTGGCTACTGCGCCCGGGCATCCTGGTCCGATATCTTTAAGAACCATGCGAATCAGGACGGCTTCGTGGAATCGGCAGGTTTGCCGCGCTTTACCTCGAGTCCAAGCACGCCCATCACTTTTTGCAGATCCTTCCACACTTCACTTTTGGCGGCGGGATTGCGCAACAGATATGCGGGGTGATAGGTGGCCATTAGTTTGTGCCCGCGAAACTCCAGCCATTGGCCGCGGAAGTGCGAGATGCCGCGATTGGTTTGCAGCAGCGTCTGCGCAGAGCAGGCGCCGAGGCAAACGATCACTTTCGGAGAGATGACGTCAAGCTGGCGCAGCAGGAATGGCGAGCAGCATTCGACTTCGTCACGCTCCGGCAGGCGATTCTCGGGTGGGCGGCACTTCACAACGTTGCAAATGTAAACGTCTTTGCGTTGCAGGCCCATGGCCTCGATCATCTGATTCAGCAATTTTCCGGCGCGCCCGACGAACGGCAGGCCTTGTATGTCCTCATCGTGACCCGGGCCTTCGCCGACAAAAACCAATTCGGCTTTGGGATTACCGTCGGCGAAGACGATGGTCTTACGGGTGCTGTGAAGTTTGCAGCGGGTGCATTCTCCGAGATCTTCGCGGACCTTGAGGAGCGTATCGTTTGGAATGCGATTCACGGAGTCGAACAGTGAGACGCCAGACGCTTTAGGGAGAATTTCGATTTTAGGCGGCGCGGGTGTTGCGATCACGCGCGGAGTTGCGGGGAGGGCGGTTTTAGCTGGAGATTTGGGCAAAGGTTCCTCTGGGAAATCAGTCGCTACAGAATATGAATGCGCTTCCATGGCTTCTTGTGGATTCGAGTTCGGGTTCGCACAGCCAGAAATGTCTGTGCCATTGTCGGTCCGCGTGCGATAGAAAAGCTGGATGCCGAGATCTTGATAATACGTGAGGCGCTGCGTGATTTTATCGGCGATGGCGGCGGGGAGGCGCTCGGGCATTTTTTCGTCAGGAACCTTTGTTAGATCGCTGGGGAACGCCTGAGCTTAGCACAGCGCGCAGGCGTGCGACTTCGTCGAGGATGCGCTGAGCGACTTCGCGCTTGGTCATGCGCGGGAGCGGGAGATCGCGGCCATCCCGGGCGAACAGGGTGACGATGTTGGTGTCGAGGTCGAAGCCGGCGCCCTCGGCGGTGACATCGTTGGCGACGATGAGATCGGCATTCTTAGCGGCGAGCTTTTTGCGTGCGTTTTCCGCGACGTGCTCGGTTTCCGCAGCGAAGCCGACAATCAAGCGATCACCTTTGTTTTTTGTGACGCTCGCGAGAATGTCGGGTGTCGGCTCGAGTGACAGCGTGAATGGATCTTTGTTGCGCTTGATCTTTTGATCCAGCACCTGCGCGGGGCGATAGTCGGCGACGGCAGCGGCGAAAATTGCGATCGAGGCGTCAGAAATTCTGCTGAAGACGGCGCGGTACATTTCTTCGGCCGTGCGCACGTCGACACATTGAACGTTTGCAGGCGTCTCCAGCGCGGTCGGCCCGGTGATCAGAAATACGCGCGCGCCACGCTGGGCCGCTGCTTCGGCGACGGCGTAGCCCATTTTCCCAGAAGAGCGATTGGTGATGTAACGAACCGGGTCCAAATCTTCGCAAGTGGGGCCAGCGGTCACGAGAACTGTTTGGCCTTCGAGGTCGCGCTTCATATGCAGTACGTCGCGGACAGCGGCGACGATCTGTTCCTGACCGGCGAGGCGGCCTGATCCAGTCATGCCGCAGGCGAGGTACCCTTCGTCGGGATCGACAATGTGGACGCCGCGAGCGCGCAGCATCTCGATATTTTCTTGTGTTACCGCGTGATTCCACATGTTCACGTTCATCGCCGGCGCGACGACGACGGGCGCGGTGCTGGCGAGATAGAGCGTGGTGAGGAAATCGTCAGCGATGCCTCGGGCGAACTTCGCGAGAATGTCTGCGGTTGCGGGAGCGACGAGCAGGAGATCGGTGCGCTGAGCCACAGCGATGTGTTCGATAGCGGAATCGAGATTGGCTTCGCCGCCGGATTCGGAGGCGAAGATATCGGTGATTACTTTTTGACCCGAGAGCGAGGCGAAGGTCAGCGGGGTGATGAATTCGCGGGCGCCCTTGGTCATAACGACTTGGACGGTGAAGCCGTCGGTTTGCAGGCGGCGGACGAGTTCGGCGGCCTTGTAGGCCGCGACGCCGCCGGTGACTCCTAGAGTGATTCGCATATGCGTTTCGCGTGACGGGACGGGAGCCGCGTCAGCTACTAACAGTATATGACGGTTGTTTCAGGCCGCGAGTAGCCGGTGCAGCTCTTGTTGCTGTGAGTCCAATTTAGGTGATTTGGTTATGGCGCTCGTCTTGTTAGATCTAAACCCGCACCCTGAAATACGTAGGGTGCGGCACCCGTCACAGGCTGAAGCCTGTGTCACACGCGCTACTTGCGGCGCTTGTTGCCGTCTTTGTCTTCGTCGATGGAGTCGGGCTCTGTAAAGTCGTATTCGATGAGACCGTGATCCATCTCTTCGCAGGCGATGCGCGTCGGCTTAAGCGTCCGCGGATTTTCGAACAGCGGCGGCGCACCCGCCATGATCTGGCGCGCACGGCGCGCGGCGAGGACTACATAAGCAAACTGGCTCTCCGGAGCTTTTGTCAGCACATTCACCATTTCAGTTTTTCCCTCCAAACGATGCCAGAAGTTGTTCGACCCAATGACGGCGGCGACTGCTTTGGCAGCGCAGGGCCATAACGATGGCCTGGGCTTCGCGGCCCGCGCTTTCCACGTCGTTATTCACGACACAATAATCGTAGTATTTACCAAAAGCTGCAATCTCGTCACGCGCCCGGGCCAGGCGCCGTTTGATTTCGTCGTCCGCATCCTGACCGCGGCTGCGCAGCCGGCGCTCGAGTTCTTCGGGCGAAGGCGGCACGATAAAAATCGCCACGGACTCAGGAATCTTCTCTTTAACCTGAGCCGCGCCCTGCACATCGATCTCGAGAACGAGATCGAGATTTTTGGTGCGGGCTTCCTCGAGCCACTTCTTCGGCGAGCCGTACGAATGCTTGCCGAAAACCCGGGCATACTCCAAAAAGTCGCCGCGAGCGACCATGGCGTCGAATTCGGCTTCGGTCACGTAAGCATAGCATTTCCCGCTGGCCTCGGTCGCGCGACGCGGCCTGGTAGTACATGAGATGGATTGCATGGTACCGGGAAGCTCGAGAATTTTCTGAACCAGCGTGGACTTTCCCGAACCCGAAGGCCCCGAAACGATCAACACGAGCGGAGCACTAGCGTTGGCTTCGCTCATTCGATGTTCTGTACCTGCTCACGCAACTTTTCAATCTCGGCGCGAATTTCCAGGGAAAGACCGGTGATGGCCAGGGCTTCGGCTTCCACACCTGGGGTTTTGGAAAGCATGGTGTTGGCTTCGCGATGCATTTCCTGCAAAAGAAAATCGAGCTTCTTGCCGAGTTCGCCGGCGCCATCGAGAAGCTTCGCGAATTGCTGAAGGTGGCTGCGTAAGCGATCGAGTTCCTCGCTGATGTCGCTGCGTTCGGCGAGCAGCGCGGCTTCTTGTGCAAGGCGCGCAGGCTCGATGCCCGTGTCGCCGAGCAATTCCTTTAGCCGATTCTGCAAACGGCGCGCGAACGCTGGCGTCAGGGCGATCGCAAGATTGCGTACCTGATCGGCTTGATCGCCGATGCGCGCAACACGCATGCGCAGCTCTTCGGCAAGATGGCGGCCTTCGGCGTGGCGCATGTCGTCGAGCTTGGTGAGGGCTTCGCGCAGGCAATTATCGAGGGCGCGGCCCAGTTGTTCCTGTTCTTCTTCGGTTTCCGGCAGCGCCGGCGCCAAGCCGCCGATGACACCGGGAAGGCGAAGCAGCGACACGACATCCAGCTCGGCGTTCGAACCCATCTGCGTTTTCAGATCTTCGGCAGCGTAGCGGTAGGCCTGGAGTAATTCGCGATTGACCTGTACGGGGGAGGCGGCGCCGGGCTGCACGTTGAGATTGATGTCCAAGTGGCCGCGATGAATTTTCTCCCGAATGATCTGGCGAAGGCGGAGTTCGTAGACATCGAAACCTTCGGGCAAGCGAAAGCGAATATCGAGAAAGCGATGATTCACGCTCTTCACGCTGACGCGAATTGCCCATCCGGCATTTTCGGCTCGCGCCTGCGCATATCCGGTCATCGATACACATTCGACTTTTTTGCTTTGCGTCGCCGAGCTTTTTTGGGTCATAGGTCGTAACTCACAGAGTGCTGACTCACAGAGGTTCGCCGGACTCGGTCACATCGTCCGCGGACGCTGCCGCTGGAGCGAGTACATGATCGTCTGCGAATTGCAGTTCGTGCAAGCGAGCATAGATTCCGCCTCGGGCCAGGAGTTCGCCGTGCGTGCCGCTCTCGCGGATCTGGCCCTCTTCCAGCACTAGGATTTTATCCGCACGACGGATCGTCGCCAAGCGGTGGGCAATAACGAAAGTGGTACGTCCAACCATGAGGTTAGCGAGCGCTTTCTGCACGTACATCTCGGACTCGGCGTCGAGTTCAGAGGTGGCCTCGTCGAGAATCAGGATAGGAGAATTTTTGAGCAGGGCGCGAGCGATGGCGATGCGCTGACGCTGCCCGCCACTCAGACGCGTGCCGCGCTCGCCGAGCACGGTGCCGTAGCCTTGCGGAAGGCTCATGATGAAATCGTGAGCGAGAGCTGCTTTGGCTGCGGCTTCGACGCGTTCGCTGGGCACATTGGAGAGTCCGTAGCAGATGTTGTTCCACACGGTGTCGTGGAAAAGAATATTTTCTTGAGCGACCATGGCAATCTGTTCGCGTAAAGAACGAATGGTGACGCCCGCGATGTCGACGCCGTCGATGCAAATCTGGCCGGATGTAACTTCGTAAAAACGCGGAATCAGGTTGACCAGCGTGGTTTTTCCGGCTCCGCTGGAGCCGACCAGCGCGATGACTTCGCCTTTGAGCGCGGCGAGCCGAATATTCTGAAGCACGGGGGTAGAATCGGCGGCGTAGGAAAAGTTGACGTTTTCGAACGCAATTTCCTTCGAAAACGGCGGCAGGATTTTTGCGCCCGGTTGATCGGCCTGTTCTTCGGGCAGATCGAGATAAGCAAACACCTGAATGCTGGCGCCCTGTGCAGCCTGGAATTGCTGGTAGACAGTGCCGATTCGCTTGAGAGGCGTGTAGGCCTTGAGAAGCGCGAAGATGAAGGTGAAGAAAGCGCCTAGCGTCATGACACCGTGATGGATCTGATCTCGCGCGACGAGGATAAGCACGGGGATGACGATGGCGCCGAGAAGATCCATCACTGGCGAAGTGATGACCGCAGCGCGCACCCAGCGCATGTTTTCACGAAGCAAGCGCCGCGCCGATTCACGGAACTTGGCGATTTCGAATGCCTCCATGCCGAAAGCTTTCACCACACGATTGCCGGTGACGGTTTCCTGAAGGATCTGGCCGAGTTCGCCAAGGCGCGACTGGCTGTTTTCGGCAGAGCGGCGAATCTTGCGACCGAACTTGTTCACCGGAAGAATGACCATCGGCAGGAGCACGATCGAGCCCAGCGCCATTCTCCAATTCAATGCGAAAACCACGGCAACAAAGACGATGAGCGTGAACCCTTCGCGGAAGAGATCGGCAAGGTGCTCGGAGAGCGCAATGCGCGTGCGCTCGACGTCGTTGATAGTGACCGAGAGAAGGCGGCCGGTGGGGTGATGTTGGAAGAATCCGATCGGCTGGCGGATCAGCTTGGCGTACACCGCGTTGCGCAGATTGGTGACCGCGGCGTGTCCCACATATTGGATCTGCGTCGTACCGAGATATTCGGCGACCGCCTTGATGCCGAGAATCATCAGGAGAGTAAAAAAGAAAATTGTTTTTACGTTGTGGAAGCCAGAGGGGAGGAACGTATTCAGGAAAACCACATGCTCGGTGAATGGGATTTTGCCGAGAGGTAATTTTGAGCCAACCACCGACGGATCGAGAACATAGTCGACGGCCGGGCGAATCATCAGCGCGACCAGGCCTTCGGCGAATGCTACTACCGCGAGCAGCACAATGCCGAAAACCAGCCGGAAAGAATACGGCAGAACATAACTCAGCAGACGTTTGAGTTGTGATGAGAACAGTGAGGCCACGCGTCAGGCTCCCCTGCCGACCGCTGTTGGTACGCTATTCGCGGGTGTGCGGTGTGTCAAGTTTGCGGAGCAATCTGGGTAGTGCAGTAAGCGGCGTGGCATGGCCGTTTTATTTATCAATATCGCGGTGCACGGCTTTGGTGGAATAGCCGTGTTTTTCTAGAGCTTTTTTCATTTCTTCGGTGAGCATCACGGAGCGATGACGTCCGCCGGTGCAGCCGATGGCGATGGTCAGATAACTTTTCCCTTCACCGATGTAATGTGGAATCAGGTATGCGAGCAGGCCCTCAATGCGCTTCAGAAATTCGCCGGTTTGCGGAAATGATCGAATGTACTTGCGAACTTTGGCGTCAAGCCCCGTGTATTTACGGAGCTTGGGCACAAAATGCGGATTCGGCAGAAAGCGCACATCGAAAACCAGGTCGGCATCGCTGGGCACGCCATAGCGATAACCGAAGCTGACAACGGACACGAGCATCGGGCGCTTTTGCGGATTTTTGAAACGTTCGGTGATGAAGTGGCGCAGTTCGTGAACGTTGAACTTTGAAGTGTCGATGACCACATCAGCAAGCTTGCGAATCGGCTCCAGCAATTTGCGCTCGTGGTTGAGGCTTTCGCGCACGGACAAATGCTGCCCTACTGGATGAGGACGCCGAGTCTCGCTATAGCGGCGCAGCAACGCGTCTTCACCGGCCTCGATAAAAACAAGCTCGATGGGATGTTGGGTTCGTAGCAGCTTGAGGAGCGGCGGCAATTTTTCCAACTGCGCGCCCTCGCGGGCATCCACCAGGAGCGCCGCACGAGCAAAATCGCTGTCACCGACAGCATTCAATTCCGCAAAAATGGGAATCAGTTCAACAGGAAGATTGTCTACGCAGTAAAAGCCCATGTCCTCGAACGCCTTGAGAATGGTGCTTTTTCCGGCGCCGGAGAGCCCTGTGAGGATGACGAGTTGGCGTGATTCAACAGCCGGCAACTTCATTTTGCGAGGCGCGCTCAGCTTTTTACCCTACGCTGGTGCGTGCTGGGGATGCGCATGTCTTCGCGATACTTGGCGACGGTGCGGCGTGTGACATGAATACCGGCTTCATCGAGTTTCTTGGCGATCTGATCGTCGGTCAGCGGCTTGGCGCCGTCTTCTTCTTCGATCATTTTCTTCACTAGACGCTTGAGCGTAAGCAGCGACATGCCGCCGCCCTCGGGACCGTTGACGGATTCGCTGAAGAACGAACGCAGTTCGAGCACGCCCTGCGACGTATGCGCGTACTTACTCGCAACCGCGCGGCTTACCGTCGAAGGATGCACGCCAACTTCTTCGGCGACTTCCTTGATCATCATGGGCTTGAGCGCATCCTGCCCGTGACTGAGGAAATCACCCTGTCGCGCGATGATGGACTGGCAGACGCGAAGAATGGTGTGCTTGCGCTGCTCGATATTTTTCATTAGCTGGATGGCGGCGGTGAAACGTTCTTTCACGTAGTTGCGGACATCGCGGTCGGAGGCGTCTTTCACCAGAAGGCGGCGGTAGGTCGGACTCAAACGCAACTGCGGCATGTCGTCTTCGTTCAGAAAAGCCTGCCACTGGTCGTCCACTTTGCGGAAGTAAACGTCAGGCTCGACCAGGCGCGGCTCGGTTTTGTTGTAGCGCAGGCCCGGGCGCGGATCGAGTTTCTTGATGACATCCAGTGCGCGTTTCACAACGTCCAGCGGGCGATTCAACGCACGCGCAACATCTTTCAGCTGATTAGACTGCACCTGCTTCAGATGTTCGGCGACGATCTGCTGCGCCAGCGTATTCTGCGGATCGAACGCTTTCAACTGAAGCAGCAGGCATTCGCGCAGATCGCGTGCGCCGACTCCGATGGGATCGAAGTCCTGCACGACTGCAAGCGCGTCATCGAGATCGTCCTGCGAATATTTTCCGCCCTGGGCCAGTTCTTCCATCGACGCAGTGAGATAACCGTTCTCGTCAAGATTGCCGATGATGCTTTCCGCGAGTTCGCGCACCGCGTCCGAGCAAATTGTGACGCTCAGCTGCCAGGCGAGGTGATCTGTTAAGCCAGTAGCGGACGACAGGAACTTCTCGAATGATGGACGCTCGGAAATCTCGCGCTCTTGCGACTGGCCGCCATCGCCACCCGAATCCAGATATTGATTGAAGAAGGTACCGACATCGAATTCGTCGAACGGATTTGGCTCCGGCTTCTCGGGGACTTTCTCGGTTTCGTTCTTCAGGAAATTTTCGTCAGCGTAATTATCGGTCTGCGTGGGCTCTTCACTTTGCTCTTCCAGGACGGGATTGGCGATCATCTCCTGGTTAATCATCTCGCGGAGTTCGAGACGATTGAGCGCGAGCACGCTCACCATCTGGACCAAACCAGGCGTCAGAATCTGCTTCTGCGACACCTTGAGATTGAGTTTGAGTCCTTGCCACGCCATGGTCGGTTGTTTCTATTCCCTTTCTGTATCTAGTCGCCGAGATTCGTAACCTGCCACTTAATAGCCGCCCGCCTCGGAAGGCGGCCGCTACAAACGGCCTTCGCTACAAAGCTGCCTCAGTTGAGGCGGAAGTGATCGCCCAGATACACCCGCCGAACTTCAGGGTCGCTGCTCAACTCGTCAGGCCGGCCCTTCCTGAAGATTTTGCCATTTCTGAGGATGTATGCGCGATCGGTGACGCTGAGTGTTTCCCGTACGTTATGGTCGGTGATCAGGACGCCTATGCCCGAACGGCTTAGATCCCTGATGATCTCCTGCAAATCCTTCACGGTCAAAGGATCGATTCCCGAGAATGGCTCGTCCAGCAATATAAAGGAAGGCTGCAGAGTCAGAGACCTGGCAATTTCCAAACGGCGGCGCTCGCCACCAGAAAGCGTGTAAGCCTTGCTTTGTCTTACGGTTTCGAGCCCCATCTGCACCAGCAATTCCTCCAAACGGTCGCGCTGCTGCTCGGGAGTAAGCGGCAAAGTCTCCAGCACCGCGAGCAGGTTCTGTTCGCTGGTCAGTTGACGAAAGACCGAGGGTTCCTGAGGGAGGTAGCTGATTCCACTGCGGGCCCGGAGATACATAGGAAGGTCCGTGATTTCGTCGCCGTTCAGTAAGACGCGGCCGGAGTCGGGGCGGGCAAGACCCACGATAATGTAAAACGTTGTGGTTTTTCCTGCGCCGTTCGGCCCGAGTAGCCCAACGACTTCACCCTGACCGATCTCCAGTTCGACGTTGTCCACGACCTTACGGCCACGGTACGACTTACTAAGTTCGACGGCCTGGAGCTTCAGCATACCTCGTCATTTGCGACCACCCTGCGGTCTGAATCGACCTACCGCGAAGCAGCCAAGGTTCGATGCGGCCAGCAAGTTAAAGGCCGTTCTGCTACTCGACTCGGTGTTTGGTCAAGATGCGCGAACCATTTTCCGAATCGACGATGATCGTATCATCCGCTAAAAAGAAGGTCAATTGACGGCCGGTTGTGGTACCCGCGGAACCATCGTAGATCGTGGGAGTTCCGCCGCTCATGACGAATTTCCCCCCGGCCGCGGTGTACTCGCCGCGCTCAGCAACCGCTTTGCGACCGCCCTGCTCAATGGTGACGCCGCCCGTTCCGACTGCCCGGCTGATCTGCCGCGCGCCGTTGCTCTGGTTTTCGGTCGTTGAACTGTCCGCCGCGGCGTCTCCAGCGCGAGTGAAGTACAAATCAAGCACTGGTGCATGAATTTTCTGGTCCGTAGATTGCACAAAGACATTTTGCTGCAGGTGCCCGCGACCTTCCTTGTCCTGATAGCTCAGGGAGCCGGCGCTGACGCGCCAAAGCTGCGGCTTACTGACACCCACTTGCGCTGCAGCATTGACGGTGCGCCCACCCGAATCGCGTGCTTGCTCGGTGGAGTGTTGCGCCGACGGCGCTGCCGATTGCGGGAAAACGGCGCGGACATTGCCGGTGGCATTCAGGACTCGCGTGTCACGCAGTAGCTCGATCCAATTGGCTTCCACCACGGAATCGCCTTGCCACAATCGTGCGTGACCGGTGTAAAGCGCACGTCCAGTTTTGGAGTTCGCTTGTAGCGTGTCGCCAGTGATATTGGCGGGTGCCGGCGCCAGCTGCACGACGCTCGTTTTCGACGAATAGTCGGTGGAGCGCACGCCGCCGTCCGCGGAAATGTCGCCAGTTGTTTGGGCGAAGGTGATGCGCGAAGCGTGCGTCTCGGTGGTGGCGTCTCGTGCGATGGCCTTGCCACTGAGCACCGCCGTTTGCGAAGCGCGCACGAATGTGGCGCGATCGGCTTCCGCAGCGCGATCCCCTTCTTTGAGCTTTACGTCTCCCTGCAAATCCATCTGCGACCATCCGCCCGCCGGAGACATCTGCGCGTCGCCATTGTGCGCCGTCGCGGTCTGTACAGAATGCCCAGCGACGCTGCGTTCCGTTCGAACATTTCCGACGGCCTGCAAGTGGCGCGCTTTTCCTTGATCGGCAAACTCGATGATCAATCTGTCGGCTTGCAGTTTCGTTTTTGTCGCGGTGCCGCTCGCGGCGCCATTCGCGAGGTCGGTCCACTCCATCGTTCCCGCGGCGAGGGTCTCGGCCTTCACCGGCTTGCCCGCCATATGCGACTTGGCTTCGCTGAACTCCATGCGAAAAGAGCTGGTCTGCAGCATTCGCGCTTCGCCGGTGTGCTTCATGCTGCTGTGCAAGGCAACGTTACCCGTCAGGTTGAGTTCCTTTGGTTCGCTGAGCCGCGGCCAGAAATCCAACGTGCCAGCGTCGGCGCTGATTTCGTCCTCTTCGGCGCTGCCGGTGCCGCCGCGTAGACCGTGCACCGCTCCCGATGCAACCACTTGCGTTACCGAGCCTTCAGACGTGAAACGGGCCGTGAGTTTGTCCGCCTCGAGCTGGATCGGATCGCCGCCGTTAGTCGATAGTTGCGGGCGGGTGCCGCCCGGAGCACTCGCGGCGACGAGCCTCTGCGCGTGGAAATCTTCGTCGAGTGCCAGCGAGATTTCCCCGGCGGTCAGGCGCTCGGCGGAAGTTACCGCTTCCGCGGGACCATGCAGGCGCATCAGTCGAGAGTCGCGCGCGAAGTCGAGGCTGCTGCCTTTAACATTTATTTCCTGTCCCGAGGCGTTTGCAGGCAGCGCGGCTGAGCCCTTCCCCTTACGACCTGTGCTAGCCGCCGTTGCTGCCGCGAGCTGCACCAGCTTGAGGCGCACTTCTTTCATCAGCCGAACCGCGCCTTCGTCGGAGTCGTATTCCATGCCGATAGCTTCGCCGCTGCCGTTCGGGAATCCAAAGAGGACGCGTTCGTCGGTGCGCGCGACTCCGGTGGAGCGATCGAAGGTGACACCGCGAGTCTCCACGCGAGTCGTTACCGCGTTGGCTAATGCAGGATTGCTCTCGATGCGCTTGGCGTCGGCGGCGCTCCGCAGGTCGAGTCGCACATCGCCGCTGCACGTGATGCTGCCGCTGGATTTGCCGTAGCGGCAACTCTTGGTGTGAACCACGTCATCGCGGTCGCCGGCCTTGCCGAAAATTGTGATTCTTACATCCTCAAGCAAGGTCGCGTCTTCACCTTTGAAATCGGTGGATTTGGAGGCATCGACGGTGAAGATGATGCGGTTCTGCTCGTCGAATTTCTTGAAGGAAATGCCCGCGGACTGGCGGCTCACATCGACAGGAGCCGAGGGCGGGGCGTTTTTGCGCTCGACGTGACTCGTCCATCCGCGCTTGAGGTATACAAATGTGGTGATGCTGGCCAGGAGTACAGCGATGGCCGCCGACCAGCGCGCGTATCGCGCCGCTTCACTTCTCAGCATGACTTCAGTGTATGGGAATGGCGCGGAAAGTGTACAGGCAAGGAAATCGGCGGCAGTGGGTGAGTGTCCGGTAACGCGTTTATTAAGCGCTGGCGAAATTTGCGCTAGAATCCAGGCAAGGGCTTATGAGCTTCGACCTCTATTTCTGCTGGCGCAAACCCGAGAGATTGAACTTCGAGGAAGTTAAGGCATGGGCTAAAGGTATTGAATGCTTCGCGCGAAAGGATGGTCAGCTCTGGTACTCGAATCCCAAGACAGGCGTCTATTTCAGTTTTGATTTCGAGGCAAAAGTGCCAGACTCGCCGGAGGATGGTCCTGATATACCGAATGGCTACTTCGATTCCGGTTTGTCGTTCAATTTGAACTATAACCGTCCCAGCTATTTCGCTTTTGAGGCTATGCCCATCGTAGAGAAGATCGCTACTAGATTCGGCCTCGGTGTGGTCAACCCTCAGGGAGATTTCGAGGGGCCCGAATCAGTAGTGGCTGCAAACAGCAATGTGTTGACCGAGTCATGGGTCCATCATAACCAACGCGCAATTCTCGTGATGATTGAGCAATCCGATTTTTCCAGACCGTTGACCATGCCAGCTGCGGCCTCTCTCTATCTGTGGCGATATGGAAAGGCCAAGGAGGAATTGGAGCGGACGTGTGGAGAAGGTGTTTTCGTACCTAGTTTGGTCCTTGTTCAAAGGAAAGGCGACACGAGGGCTGGCCGGGCCACCGTTTATACGGAAGGCCTTCCGACGATTATTCCTGAATGCGAATGGGTCTTTATAGTCGTACGAAAGAAGACGTTCTTTCGCTCAAAGAAGGATGTTGCTGCAATAAGTGGCCAAACTTTTCGTGAAATGTTAACGGGCCACATCAAATCCTTTCATTGGGAAGACCCTAACGTGCAGATAATCGACGCAGAATCTGCTGAAAAAGCAGGCAGACTCATAAGCGCAATCGAACGCACTTTGCCTCGGTCGGAATTTGAGGTCATCGGAACGGATTCCTACGTTGATATAGACCTTCCGTAGGCAAATGGCTACTCGTGTAATCGGAAGCTGATTTACTACCGACGGATGGTTAGCTTTTGGATTTTGTGGCGGCGGGAGCGGTGTCGGCCAAGATGCCGATATTTGCGGCGGCCACGCAGTCGCGGCTGGTGTTCTTGACCAGATACATGGCTTCGTCGGCGAGATGCAACAGGCCCTCTTTGGTGCGCGAATCGATGGGGTAAGAAGCCACGCCGACGCTGGGCGTGAGCTTGACCTGAAGTCCGGCGTCATTGAGCCATACCGTTTCGCGCACCAGCTTGTGAAGCCGGCGGGCCACGTTCAACGCATTATCCTTGGAGGTTTGCGGAAGCAGAATCACAAATTCGTCGCCGCCATAGCGGAACGCAAAATCGATCAGCCGGCAATGCCCCTTGAGCGCGTTGCCGATTTCGGCCAGCAGCTTCGATCCCACCAGATGCCCATGCGTGTCGTTGACCTGTTTGAAGTGGTCGAGATCGATGAAAACCAGCGAAAATTCGTAGTTGTAGCGCTGCGATCGGTAAATTTCGGTTTCGAGAATGAAGCCCATGTGCCGCGCGTTGTACAGCGAAGTGCAATCGTCGGTGATGGTCAGCTCATGGATACGCTTCACGTGACGCGCGTTTTCGAGCGCAATAGCCGCGAAATCGGACAGCGCTTCCAGCAGTTTCAGGTCGCGCGAATCGAATCCTTCCGGCCCAATGCAATTGATCAGCTCGATCACGCCCAGGCAGGTATCGCGAAATTTAACCGGCACGGCGACGATGGATTGCGTCTCCATCTTGGTTTTTTCGTCGACCTTGGCCGAAAAAGCGCGTGTCTTTGGAGGTGTCGGGCACGACCACGGTCTCGCCGCTTTGCGCCACCCACCCGGCGATGCCCTGGCCCATTTTTACGCGAACATCTTTCAATGCCTGGGATGCGCTGCCCACGGCTAGTTCGAAGTAGAGTTCCTGCTTGGCTTCATCCAACAGGAGCAACGACCAGTTGTCTGGCCGCAGAAATTCGTCGATCTTCTCCATGATGGTGCGGAGAACCTGATCGAGCTGCAGCGACGACGTCAGCGCCTTCCCAAGTTCCTGGAAAACCGCGACTTCGCCGGCTTCACGTTGTTCGTCGGAAACGCCAGAGTTGCGGCGGCGCTCTACGGCAGGAAATTGTTTGCCGTCTTCCACGGTCGGTCCAACCTGTTCCTTGAGATGCATCCAGCGGGCGCCCCTGAATCGGTTCGGTAGAACTTCTGGCAGACGCAATTCGACGCAAAAAGCGCGAACCTACGCCAGTATAAGCGCCGCCGAAAAAGGGGCGCAACATGCTCGTAGTACAGGCGTTGCCATGTCGCCATCAGCGGAGATTCAATCACGGCGGGGCAGCTGTCAGACAAGCTTCTAATGCACTTGGCCAGCACAAAGTGGAGGCATCGGGAGCTGAACCTCGCTAGCTGGATTACTCGTATCGCAGCGCAACGATTGGATCCACGCGCGTGGCGCGGCGCGCCGGCAACCAGCAAGCGAGCAGGCTTACCAGTGCGATTACCAGTGCGCCCGCCACGTAGGTCAGCGGATCGATGGAAGAGACCTCAAACAGCAGCGAGTTCAAGATGCGGCCGAGCAGCAGCGTTCCTATCAACCCGGCAATTATCCCCGTCCCGATGAGCCGGAGCGCCTCACGCAATACCATATGCGAAACCTCGTAGGTGGTCGCGCCCATGGCCATGCGAATGCCGATTTCCTGCGTGCGCTGCGTGACGGAAAACGCGATCGTTCCGTAAAGCCCAACGACCGCGAGACCGGTGGCCAATCCGCCAAAAATCATCAACAGAAAGAGGCTGAACCGCCGGGCACCGAGAGCCTCCGACACCGACTGTTCAATGGTCTTGATTTCGTACACTGGAATGCCCGCATCCAAAGTGCGAAGCGCATCCTCAATCGTTTTTGACATGCCTGCCGCGTCGCTCTTGGTGCGAATCACCAGCCCGAGCTGCCCGCCCGGCTGTTGGTACTGTGATACATAGACCTGCTCGCGAACATCGCGGGTCAGATCGTGCACGCGCGGATGCTTCAACACGCCGACAACCTCAGCGTAAGAGCGATTGATTCCTGGCGAATTGAAACTCGGGAAATACAGGAGCTGCAAGCGTTTGCCGATCGGATTTTGGTTCGGCCACGCGCGGTTCGCCAAAAGCTCGTCCACAATCACCACGTAGGGATGCTTCAGGTCGTCCTGCTCGGTGAAGAACCTTCCACGAGCCAGTTGCATGCCCATGGTCTCGAAATATCCCGGCGTGACCCAGCGCCAGTCGGCGGAGATGCTTTCCCAAGCCTGCTCGGTAGCGGCGTCATACGCGTAGGGAGTCTGCGGACCGCTCCCGCTGAGCGGCAGGCGATTGATGATGCCGACAGATTCCACGCCGGGAACCGCCTGCACGGTGTTCCGTACTTTTTTGCTGAATTCGATCACATCGTCGAATTTCGGGTAGCGGTTACCCGGAATGTTCATCCGCATCGTCAGAATGTTCTGCGTATCGTACCCAGGACGCGCGCTTTCCAGTCGAAAGAAGCTGCGAATCAGCAACCCGGCGCCCAAGAGCAGCATCAACGACACCGCGATTTCTGAAATTACCAGGATGCGGCGGATCCTGCTGCGTCCCATACTTCCAGTGGACTTGCTGCCCTCCTTCAAAACATCGGAGAGGTTCGGCCGCCCAAGTTGCAGCGCCGGCAAAATACCGAAGAGCACGCCAGTCAGCGCACAAGCTGCAAAAGAAAAAGCCAGCACGGTGCCGTCGAGGTGAACTTCCGCAAGCCGCGGCAGGTTGCCGGGATTCAATCGCAGCAGCAGCTCCAACGCGGTGGAGCCCACGAAAATTCCTGCGACTCCGCCCATCATCGCTAACACCAACGCTTCGGTCAGAACCTGGCGCACCAGCCGTCCGCGACCTGCGCCCAAGGCCGCGCGCATCGCTACTTCGCGTTCGCGTGCACTGGCCCGAGCCAACAACAGATTCGCAACATTTGCGCAAGCAATCAGCAGCACCAGCGTGACCGCGCCCAGCAAAATCAGCAGCGACGTGCGCGCGTTCTTTACGATGTCGAATTGCAGCGGCACCACGCGAATGCGCAGTCCGCTGGTGCGGTGCACCTCGTGTTCGCTGCGCAATTGCGCGGCGATGCCATCCATTTCGCTCTGCGCCTGCGCGACTGTGACTCCCGGCTTCAGCTTGCCGAACACCGCCAGTGTTGTGAGATTCCGCGGAAAATTGTCGTAGGGAATCTGCGCCGGGCGCCACAATTCGGAATCCCGAAGCAGCAGCGTCTCCGGCGGTAGCAGCAGATGAAAATCCTGCGGCAAAACTCCAACGATGGTGACGTCCTGGCGGTTGTAGCGGATATTCTTGCCAACGATATACGGATCTCCACCAAAACGACGCTGCCAGAATCCATAGCTGAGGATCACGACAGCGGGCCCGTTCAGGACGGTTTCCTGCGGCAGAAAATTGCGGCCCAGAATCGGCTGCACGCCAAAGAGCGGGAAAAAATTGTCAGTCACGAAACCTACCGTGACTTGCTGCGGGCGTTCGTCGCCCTCCATCGTGCCGAAATCAACGGCTGCGCCGCCTCCACCAGTCGCGGCGGCGATCTGTTCGAACAAACGGCAGCGCTGCTGGTAGTCGCGAAAATCAGGCGGCGATACCGCCGGCAGCGACTGCCCGCCCGATCCGTAGTCGTTCCATACGCTGATCAGCCGTTCGGAATCGGCAAACGGCAGAGGCCGCAGCAGTACCGCGTGAATCACCGAGAACATCGCCGTATTTGCGCCGATGCCCAGCGCAAGCGTCAGCACCGCAACGATGGTGAAGCCCGGGCTCTTGGCCAGCAGCCGCAGCGCATAGCGAATATCGTTGAGGAGAGCGTTCACAGCAGACCTCCGTGCGCTGGGCGCACAGCTTTACACACAGCTAGACGCCCGGCGGGCCAACCCGTTTCCAGCCAAATGGAGTATATCCGCCTCGTAGCCGCACAACGCCTAGCCTCCTGCTAACAGCGCGTCACGCAGACCGTCCTATGGCCAAACGGCCCGCTTACGTCCGCGAGGTGTCGGACAGGTGCGCCAAGGGGGACTCGTGCTCTCATTCGTCCAAGACTTGCGCTATGCGCTGCGAATGCTGGCCAAAAACCGGGCATTCACCATCGTTGCGGTCCTGACTCTCGCGTTAGGCATTGGCGCGAACGTCGCCACTTTCAGCGTCGTCTATGGCGTCCTGCTTAAGCCGCTTCCCTTCCCGCGTCCCGAACAGCTCGTGCGCGTCTTCGACGACCTTCGCGGCACCAGCGAACAGGACGTCGGCATGTCCGTCCCCGAGCTTTGGGATTTGCAGGACCGCTCCGGCGTGTTCCAGGAAATTTCCGCCGTGGCGCCGAGCAGTTCGGCAGTCGGAGGCGGAGATCGGACCGTTCGCGCCGAAAGCCTCGTCACCAGCCCCGACTATTTCATCTTGCTGGGAGCGAAGCCGCAACTCGGCCGCGTCTACACCAAGCAGGACGCCGTGCCTGGATTTCTTGAGCCGCTGGTGATCAGCGACGCCTTCTGGCGCGGCAATTTCGGCGCAGATCCAAATATCGTCGGGCGCAAAATTCACCTCGATAAGGATATGTACACCATCGTAGGTGTAATGCCTCCCGGCTTCCGTCATCCGGGCCGCACGCTGGACACCGACGTGGAAGTCTGGTTAGCCAGCGGATTCAACGGTCAACCGTTCCCGGTTCCTGCTGTAAGGTCCATGCGCATGCTTCCCGCTGCGATTGCGCGCTTGAAACCGGGCATGACGCTGGCGCAGGCGCAGGCTCGGCTCGACGCTTACACCGTGCAGCTCAGTCTTCAGTATCCGACCGAATACCCCGCGGCCGCTTCGTGGCGCCTGCGTTTAGTCTCCGTGAAGGAGGATCTCGTCGGGCCACAGCGCACCGAGCTGCTCATCCTGTTGGGAGCTGTGGGCTTCGTGCTGCTGATCGCATGCGTGAACATCGCCAATCTTCTGTTGGCGCGCGCGTCTGGGCGGCGGCGCGAAATCGCCATCCGGCTTACCTTGGGCGCAAGCCGCGCAAGGCTGGTGAGTCAGCTGCTCACAGAAAGCACGCTGCTCTCTCTGCTTTCCGGCGTGGTCGCGCTCATCGCTGTTTTCTTGCTGAAGAATGTCATTCTCAGCCTCGCGCCTGCGGATATTCCGCGCCTGAGCGAAGTCGACGTTAACGCCGGAGTGCTGTTCTTCACCTTCCTGCTCTCGATCGTCACCGGCGTCTTCTTTGGACTCGTGCCCGCGTTGCAAGCCGCGACCCCCGATCAGATGGAAAATCTCCGCGAAGGCTCGCGCGGTTCGAGCACCGGCCGGCGGCACTCGCGAGTCTCGCGAGTTCTTGTCGTCTCCGAAATCGCGCTCTCCATCGTATTGCTGGCAAGCGCGGGCTTGCTGCTGCGCAGCTTCTGGCACGTTCTGCAGGTCCGCCCGGGTTTCAATTCGGCTCATCTGACCACCGTTCAAATCTGGATTCCGATCTCCAACAGTCCAGGCACCGATCCTTACAACATTGAAGAGAAGCGCGCCGATCTTCTTCGCGATATCTATCGCCGCGTATCCGTGCTGCCCGGCGTGCAGCAAGCGTCTATTTGCGGCAACGACGCTCTTCCGATGAACTCCGGCAGGAATTACTCTCCGTTCACCATTCAAGGGCGCGCCACCGAATCGGAGCGCGGCCCAGTAGCGGACATCGCCGTGGTCGACGCGCAATACTTTCCCACCATGGAAGTGCCTCTGCTCTCAGGACGAATTTTCTCCGCCAGCGACACGGAAAACACGCAGCCCGTTGCGGTGATCGACCAGACCCTCGCGAAACGCTATTGGTCGAACGCGAATCCCGTGGGGCAACTGGTCAAGTTTGGATTTGGCAGGGGTCTCAAGGGACTCACGATCGTCGGCATCGTGGGAGATATCAAGTCCGACGGGTTCGAGTCTCCCGGCGTGCCCCATATATATGTCCCGCTTGGGCAGTTCGCGCCCGTCAACGCCGTCGTTTTTTTGCGTAGCGGCAATGATGTGCAATATCTCGGCGAAGCCGTGCGCCAGGAAGTCGAAAAAGTGGATCCCAATGTTCCAGTGCACAGCATCAGCTCCATGGATCAGATCATCGCGCGTTCAGTGGCGGAGCGCCGTTTCGCGCTCGAACTTCTCGGCATTTTCGCTACCGTCGCGTTGCTGCTTGCCGCCATCGGCATTTACGGGGTGATGTCTCACTCCTTCAGCCAGCGCAGGCAAGAAGTCGGCATCCGCATCGCGCTCGGCGCACAACGGCTGGATATCCTGCGAATGGCCATGAGGGAAGGTGGGCGACTCGTGATCGTTGGCCTCGCCTCGGGATTGGCAGGTGCCGCAATCGTCACGCGCGTTTTCCAGTCGATGCTTTTCGGCGTCAGCCCCGCGGATCCCGTCACCTTCTTCTCCGTATCCGGGCTTCTTGCCGCGGTTGCGCTGTTGGCTTGCTACCTCCCGGCGCAACGCGCGACGCGAGTCAACCCGCTGGTCGCCTTACGCGACGAGTGAAGGTGACTCGCGAACGCGTTGTGGCTCGGCAACGTATTGTCGCGAGTTTCTCGGACGCTCGTGCAAGCACGTGCTGGGAACCGGTATGATGCGGCTGCAAATGGAGGAACAGCGATGAGAAAACTACTTCTACTCCTCGTTCTATTCAGCGCATGTCCTGTGTTCGCGCAGAAAGCGCCCGAAGGCATCTGGCAGGGTTATGACGGAGAGTGGCTCCACGTATCGCAGCAACTCGTCGTGCTAGCCGAGGCTACGCCGCAAGATAAATTCACTTGGCGTCCCGCGCCTGGAGTGCGCTCGACCAGTGAGGTGTACATGCACATTGCTATCGCCAATTTCTATCTGCTGAGCGTCACCGGCCCCGCCATGCCCGCGGAGCTGAAGGAGGAAATGGAAAAGAGCGTCACCAAGAAGGCTGACGTCATAAACTGGCTCAAGCGCTCACAAGAGGCCGTGAAGCAAGCGCACCTCGCGGTAAAACCTGCGGACCTCAGTCGCAAAGTTCACATCGCCGATCGTGACGCTACTGTCGATGGGATGTACCTGCGCATCATCGTTCATGCCAACGAGCACATGGGCCAACTCATCGCCTATTCTCGCATGACCGGTGTCGCCCCGCCCTGGTCTAACCAGTAGCAACGCTCGCGACGCACGATGCGCCTCCATTATTCGGCACTGCCGGCGAGCTTTTGAAGTTTTCGCCTGTAAATCGCAAAACGTCAAGGAGGATACGCAAGTGAAACAAACACAAATCTTCTTGCTCTCAGCGGCACTGATCTTTGCTGCGAACATCTTGGGACCGAGTACGCAGACCGCCAAAGCCGCGACTCCACCTCAGGCACAACCGTCGCAAGCTCCGGCAACAGTGGCTTCAATCGTAGATCGCCAGATCACCGCTATCGAAAAACAAATCTTGGACATCGCCGAAGCCATGCCCGACGACAAATTCAGCTTTTCGCCCGAAAACTTAAAAATTCCAGGAAGCGACTACCAGGGCGTACGCACCTTTGCCGTAGAAGTCAGGCACATCGGCGCCTCCAACTATTTCCTTTGGTCACCGGTAACCGGCGATAAAGTCCCCGAAGACATTAAAGACGGCAACGGACCCGAAAACCTGAAAACCAAAGCCGAAATCCTAAAATTCCTGAAGGATTCGTTTGCTCTAGGTCACAAAGCCGCCGCTACTCTGACGACGGAAAACATGCTGCAGATCCCTGAGCACAGCAAATCGCCCCGCCTCTACCTGGCCACCTTCGCCGTAGCGCACGCATACGACCACTACGGTCAGCTGGTCGAGTACCTACGCATGAACGGAATCGTCCCACCAGCGAGCCGCAAAAAGTCAGATTAACCTTGTTGATCGAAGTCGACGGAAGCGGTCCGCCTTGTAGTTTCTAACGGTGGAAGAGCGCCAGATAGGCCCACTTCAAGACGGCGCCAGCCACTACTGCGATTAGCGCTACGACGGCAAGATCCAGGATCCAGTCGCCGACTACGCTGAGACCCGAGTCGAATAGATGCTCATCGGAAGGGTCGCTGGATTTTTTGTGATGCGCAACTTTTCCGTAGATCAGCTTGAATTCGTGAGCGACAAATTTCGGAGCGTTTTGCAGACGCATGAAACCTCCACGCGAGGCCAGTTCAGGCGGGGACCTAGGGCGGAATGTACTCCCTTGTTTGTCGCCTGTCTAGATGGGGAGCGTTGCACACCTACTGTCAACCCAACTGATTTATTAACTCAACTGATCGATAGCGAGTGTGGAGTCAGCTGAATAGTTGGGCGGCCTTTCCTTCCAGAATTCCCAGCTGGCGCGCCATGCCGATCTGATCCCAAAGATTCCAGGCTTCGGCAATCTTGCCGTCCTGGACTCGGCACGCGGACATACCTAGAATTTTCACTTTGCGATTTGTGGCAGGAATACCCAAGCCTTCGCCAGTGTGCGTGGCGGTGACCGTCCAGCGCGCGAACGCCGTATCGCCTTGCTCCACTACATGATCGAGCACGATTTTGGTGTCAGGACAAGCCGCCCGCATCGCTTGATGAAAATCCTTGAATTCAGCTGCGCCGCGTGACGATTGCTCGGGACGGCCTACCCCCCACATGGTTGCGTGATCCGAGAGAAGTTCGTCAATGGTTTCGGTTCGCCCCTGATTCCATACTTCGTCAAACCAGCGCCGAATCAGCGCGCCGGCGCTGCTCGGATCAGAACTCATGGCCGTTGCGTTTCCGTCCACAATACACCTCCATGCTAGGATGTCGCGATGCCGACCGGTATGCCGGCGGCACTGTAGCACATCGTAAAGTGTTGCGCCGCCGAAGTTTAAACGTCGCCCGTAAAAGTGCTTTGTAGCCGAACGGGATAAAGGCTCATCTAATGAACCATGCGTACTAGGTTCGCTGTATTTGTTGCTGTGTTCCAGATCGTGATGTTCGCCGGGCATGCGTTTCTGTACGAGACCTGGAAGTTCTTTCGTGGCGGCAATGCTCCGGCAATGTCGGCGCTTGCCTGGATTGTGGCCGTTCTTTCGCTGAGTTTCGTAGCGGCGTCGTTCTTGGCATTCCGTTATCACAACGTGCTGGTGCGCTGGTTCTACAAAGCGGCCGCAGTGTGGCTGGGCATGGCAAGTTTCTTCCTATTTGCGGCTCTAGGGTGTTGGCTGGTTTATGTGCCTGCTCAACTGGCGGGATTCAATCTCGATGGACGGCTGCTGGCGGACATTTTCTTTGGCGCTGCCGCCCTAGTAAGCGCATTCGGTGTGGTCAATGCGCTGGCAACCCGGGTCCGCCACATCAAGGTGAAACTGCCGAACTTGCCTGAGTCTTGGCGGGGCAGAACCGCGGCATTGATCAGCGATCTGCATCTCGGCCACGTCTGGAACTCCGGCTTCATTCGGCGGATGGTCCGCACGATTGCAAAACTCAACCCGGCGATCGTGTGGATCTCCGGCGACTTATACGACGGCACTGCTGTCGACGCTGATTTTGTAGCCGCGCCGTTACAAGGCTTGAACGCGCCGCTGGGAACGTATTTCGTCGAAGGCAATCACGAGGAATTTCGCGATCCCGCGAAATATCTGCACGCCATCCGCGCTGCAGGCGTGCGCGTGCTAGACAATGAAAAAACCGAAGTCGATGGTTTGCAGATTCTTGGCGTGCCTTATCGCCATGCGACGCACGCAGGCCATTTCAAGTCGGTGCTGGAGAAAATCGGCGTCGATCGCGAGCGAGCCAGTGTGCTGCTGACCCATGCGCCAGATCAGGTGGGTGTCGCGGAGGCCGCTGGAATCGGCTTGCAGGTTTCCGGGCACACGCATCTTGGTCAGTTTGTTCCATGGACGTGGCTCGCGCGCCGAATTTACCGCGACCTCGTCTATGGTCTCAATCGCGTAGGCAAGATGCTGGTGTACACCTCGAGCGGAGCCGGCACCTGGGGACCTCCGTTGCGAGTCGGTTCGAGCCCCGAAATCGTGTTGATCGAGTTTGAATGATCATTGCGCCAGAAATCTGGCGCTTGCGTCTGAAATCCCGCCTCTATACCAATCCTGAGTTGACCACGGTCAGCTATCCGAGCGGATAGACGACTATCCGTCAGGTTAGCGACCTGCCCGCTGGAAGATGCATTGATCCGGCACACGACTCCACAGTCTCTCCGGTTAACCTCCTCAATTTCAGTTGCCTGAAGCGATCTGTTGATTCGCACGGCGCTGCGGTCAGCTGTGGCACCGCGCTTGCATTTCTCTTCTGCACTAAGCAACGCGATATGCCACCAAGCTGGAGGGGTTCATGAGGATGCAAACGCTAGTTCGGATGCAAATGCTGATGGGATTGGGAGCCGCGCTTTTGCTAGCGAGCTCCGCTAGTGCCCAGCAGAACATGAACCCCGCCGGCTCTTATTCCGCCGCCGCGGCCCAGCAAGCGGAGAAGACCGCGATGGTGCCGGTGATTGAGAGCGACGGAAGCGAGAACATGGTAAAGATGGCTCTTGGCGGCGGGGAGGCGACCCAGCAGGAAACGGAGTTGGCACGAGTGATGATCGCCGACCTGGTTATGCTGGCGATTTTGATGGCGGGAATCGCAGCCATCGCGATGTACGCAATGGCCGCGACCCGACGCAACCGAACGCTTGACCCGATATTGCATGATCGGCTGCAGCAAGTTTCCTTTGGCCCAGCCACTGGCGCGACGATTCGCTGAACAGTTTCGCGCGCCACAGAGCTCCGGGAATCGCAAAGCACCCGCCAGCGATTCCCGGAGCTTTTTGTGTGCAGGAAAACTTTAAATCGACATCCCTGTTTGTGATGGTTTTATCGGCGCCGAGTGCTTTAGTAACTCGGGCTGGAGACCCGGGATAGCTACGCAGATGTCAAAAGCCGGGGGCGCCGGAGGCGGCTGCGCGCATCTCGGGGGCTTCGACATCGAGGCGCAGATGGGCCAGGTAGGTTTGGCCTAAGGACATGAAACCGGTGTAGAGGTAGCCCCAGACGAAGAGAAGCAGGAACGGGACGGTGGCATAGTTCTCGTTCACGATGGCGTAGACCACCGTCAGCGCGAAGTACAAGCCCAGAAAAATTTCGGCGTAGGGCATCCAGCCAGCTTTGTTGCGGTATTTCTTGGTGACGAAGGTGTCGCGCTTGCCTTCGATCTTGTACTTCGGCGTGCGGGCGAATTCGCTTTTCTTGCCGACGATCGCTTCGATGACCGCTTGCGCGTTGCGAACCGAGATTCCGATTCCCGTCGCCATCACGAAGGGCATGTAAATGATGGTGCGCCACCAGCTTTTGGGGCGAAGCTCTTTTTGCGCGACAAGATAGAAGCTGGAGATGGAACAAGTGGAAGCCAGGAAGAGCGGCAAGTCGATGATGACCATCTGAAGCCAGCCCTGATAGAAGCGAACAATCATGGCGGGAAGCAGCATGGTGGAGAGCAGCACCATTAACGGATAGCTGATGTTCGCGGTGAGATGGAAGAAAGCTTCGGCCTTGATGTGCCACGGGACTTTGGAAGCGAATACTTGCGGCAGGATTTTTTTCGCCGTCTGCATGAGGCCCTTGGCCCAGCGAGCTTGCTGCGCTTTGAAGCCGTTCATGTCGATGGGCAGCTCGGAAGCGCACTCGATGTCGGGTAGATAGAGAAATTTCCAGCCGTGGAGTTGTGCGCGATACGAGAGATCAGTGTCCTCGGTGAGCGTGTCGTGCTGCCAGCCGCCGGCATCTTCGATGGCCTGGCGGCGCCAGACTCCGGCGGTGCCATTGAAATTGAAGAAGGTGCCGCGACGGGAACGCGCGCCATGCTCGACGACGAAATGGCCATCGAGGAGGATGGTTTCCACCTGCGTAAGCAGCGAATAGTCGCGATTCAGATAGGTCCAGCGTGTTTGGACCATGCCGATGGCAGCATTTTGGAAGTACGGGATGGTGCGGCGGAGGAAGTTGGGTTCGGGTAGGAAGTCAGCGTCGAAGATGCAAATGAATTCGCCCTTTGCGGTCTTCAGGCCGTTTTCCAGCGCGCCGGCTTTGAAGCCGGAGCGATTGCTGCGGTGAATGTAGGCGATGGGCAGGCCTTGCGCGGCGAAACGGTCGACGCAGCCGCTGGCGACCTGCTGGGTCTCGTCGGTGGAATCGTCAAGGACCTGGATATCGAGAAGCTCGCGAGGATAATCGAAGCGTGAAACGGCTTCGACCAGGCGCTCGATGACGTAGCGCTCGTTGAAAATTGGCAGCTGAATGGTGACGCGAGGCCAGCGTGAGGCGGGTGGCGGCGGCCCGGGCACGTTTCGCGCGTACTTGTAGTAGTCGTAGACCAGCCAGTAGCGGTGCATTCCATAAAGGGCTAGCACAAACAGGACGATGAAATAAGGGATCATCATCGCCAAGTCGAAGAAATTCGCGTGATAGAGGCCGACGAAGGTGCGGTCGGTGATTTTGTGCCAGTATTGGCCGAGGGAAATCGAGTGAGCGGCCAACAAGAACTGTAACGGAAACTGCGCGTGCACGGTTGAGGGCCTCAGATACAGGTTCTGGGACGTCCGCGTAGGTATGGGAGACGGACTATTGATTATACGGCGCTTGGGCAGGTTGCGGAACGGAAAAACGGCCCATGGAGAAGTAATCCCGTATCGTCGGCAGGGAGCACTATGCACCTTCGCGTCGTATCCATCGAAGATGGCCGCTAACTGCATACAGCATCGCCACACTAGCAATGGCTTCGCAAGCTACAACGATTCTCCAGTCGCTCTGCGAAGATCCTTCGCCGCAGCCCGGAAATAGATGCCACCGGACACGTCGGCGGCGAAAGGGTTCTTGCTCGATTTCATGCGGATAGGCGCGCAAGGTCACCCGAAAACGAGGAACATTTTGCCTTATCGTGGAGTTACGCTTCAGATTTTCATTTCATACTTGCCGAACACCTTGCCGACCTGCTCGCCTTTGAGGCTTGGCTCAAACAGCACTGTTTCGAGATCTGATGAAAGACCAAGGGCCGACGCACTGATTTTCTACGCGGCGGCCCAGTCCATGCCGTCCAGGAGCCTCAGGTACAGGTTCTGGAATGAAAGGTGAAGGAAGGAGAAAACCAAGACCTATCCTTACAAGCCAAGGGTGGGGCACCCTCCGCTTCACGATGGCCGGCTTGGGCGCGGGATTGAGCAGTGAGATCGATCTCAGCTCGAAAAAAGCACGTTGCGTCTTGGCCAGCGCCTGCCTTGAGAGAGCAATAATCGCTTAGTGTGCTGCGGCGGAAACGGCATAGACCGGCGGGAGATATTGCGCCAGGACTTGCCAGGAGTCGCCGGCGTCGCGGGAGTAGAACAGAGTGCCGGTGGACGTACCAAAGTAGATGCCGGCGGGATCGCGATCGTCAGAAGTCATGGCTTCGCGTAAGACCAGGACGTGTGCGTTGGATTGTGGCAAGCCCTTGTTGAGCAGTTTCCAGGTGCGGCCACCGTCGCGGCTGCGGGCAACGCAGAGCTTGCCCTTCGGAACGAAGCGATGCTCGGCAGATTCAATCGGAATGGTGAATAGAGTGTTTTCTTCGGCGGCGGGAACAGCAAGGCCGAAGCCGAAACGGCTCGGGAGCCCCTTGGAGATGTCGGTCCATTTGTCGGCGTCGAAATTGGTGGCGTAAATGCCGCAGTGGTTCTGCTGAAACAGCACATTGGGACGGTGCGGATGGGCCTTCAGTTTATGGACGCACTGGCCGACTTCGGGGAATTTGTTGGGAAGAAAGTCGGCGCGAACATTACCGTTGAACGGCTCCCAGGTCTTGCCCGAATCACTGGAGCGAAATGCGCCTGCGGCGGAGATACCAACGATGAGGTGACCTTTGCCGAGGCACTGAATGGAATGCACCATCATGCCGCCGGCGCCGGGCGTCCACTTTTCTCGCGTGGGATGAAGCGAGAGGCCAGTCACCATTTTCCAGTTTGCACCGTTGTCGCCGCTGCGGAAGAGCACGCCGGGATCGGCGCCTACGTAGACGACACCCGGTTCATCGGAGGCTGCCGGGGCAATGTGCCAGATGCGCTTTAGCGTCATCTCGCCGGGAAAATCCTTGAGGGCGAGGCCGTTCTCAGAAAGTTTCCACGTTTTACCGGCGTCGCGGCTAGCGTAAAGGTGCGGGCCGATCCAGGCATTACCGCCGGTGGCGTAGAGATGCTTCGGATCACGCGGGTCTTGGGCGACGTGGTGCACTTCTTCGCCGGTGAGGAAAGGGCCTTCGGCGATCCATTTCTTGCGATCCTTCGAGGAAAAAGCGAATGCGCCTTTTCGGGTGCCGACCCAGATTCGCAGTGCTGATTGGCGCGGCATGAAGCCTCCACGAGAAAGAAATTGGCCGGAAAATACTACGGAAATGCGCAGTTTAGCGCATGTCTCGTGACTGGAAAATGAAAAAGGGAAATTAGAATTGAGAGCCCGATCAGCTGGCGGCGGCCCAGTCCATGCCGTCGACGCCCGGGGTTAGGTCGATCGACGGCAGCAGCTTCCAATTTTTTAGGTCGAGGACGATGATTTTGCCGGCGGTAAGGAACGAGATGTACGCGACGTTCCCGTCGGGGCGGACCAAAGTTTTGGCGAGCGCGGTTGGGGCGTCGAAGGTCTTGAAGATCTTACGGGTGTGCAGATCGATGACGAAGATGTGGCCCTTCATGCCGCCGGCGACGAGGTAGTGGCCGTCTGGTGTGGGCTCGGAACTGTAGACCGTCTCTGGAAGATCGATGTATGTGGACACGGCATTGGAGAGCGGATCGATGATGACGATACGCGGCGATTCCTGATCGTGAGTGAAAACGTAAAGGCCGTCAGGCTGGATGGAAATGCGCTGCACCATTTTTGAGACGGGAATGGTTTTGACCAACGTGCGCTTGCTGAGATCCAAAACGCTGACAGTGCCTGCGTGGACGTTCGCGGTGTAGGCGGTGACGCGATCGGGTCCCGGACGGATGACGAACATGTGGGATTCGTCCTGGCCGGTGGGAACTTCGGCGACGATTTTGCGCGTGCTGGGATCGATGGCATCGATGGATTGCGAAAGCTCGGCGGTGACGTAGAGCAGGCCGTCAGGTCCGAAGTGCGGATCGTGCGGGCGGAGCGGCTTGCCGAGATCGATGGTGTAGGCGAGCTTGCGCGCGGCGATGTCGATGACGTCGATGGTGCTGCCATTACTACCGGGCTTGCCGACTCCGGAGTCGCCGTAGATGGGGACATAGGCGAATTTGCCGGCTTTGTCGACGGTGACTTCGTGGCCGTTGATGCCCACGGGAATTTTGGCGATTTCTTTGTGGCTGTCAGGGTCGATGAGCAGCGCGGTGTGTTCCCTTTGATTGGCGACGACGAGGATGCCGTGGGAGCTTGGCGGTGCGGAGTGCATCAAAGATATTCCTGTGAGTAGGATGAGTGACAGAGAACCCAGGATTGCGGAGAGACGGAGAAGCATTGCTGGCCTCGCATTGCGCCTTTTGTTGGCGACGAATGCCGGGATTATAGCGGAGGCTTGGGTTGGTTGCTATGTTTGGTGATTGGGGAGTTTGGGTGAATGGGTGCGGATTGGCGGGACGCGAGGAGTTGGATCTAAACCTCACCCTGAACTTCGCCCCTTCGGGGCTCAGGGTGAAAGGGTGCGGCACCCTCGGAGCGATGTGCGGGCGGGATCATTGCCGATCGTGGAACGCGGAAGTATACGGATTCAAGACGGCGGGTGTAGGCTAGGCCTCTCGGCCATATTTCAGGAGGTGAGCGATGTCGGACGCGAGCGAGATGAAGGGCAAGGATAGCGGAGTTTCGCGGCGGGAATTTTTGGGGATGGCTGTCGTTGCGGGCGTCGCTGGGGCTGCGGGCGTGACGAGCACGGAGAATTTCGCGCGGGCAGCGGAGACGAAGTCGGGCATTGCTTATCGCGCACTGGGGAAGACTGGCGAAAAAGTTTCGATGATGGGATTGGGCGGATTTCATATCGGCACGCAGAAGGATGAGAAGGAAAGCATCCAAATTGTTCGCGCGGCGGTGGATAATGGGATCAATTTTCTGGACAACTGCTGGGATTACAACGGCGGCGAAAGCGAAGTGCGCATGGGCAAGGCGCTCCGCGATGGTTACCGGCAGCGTGTGTTCTTGATGACCAAGCTCGATGGACACGACAAGAAGACGGCAGCGTCGCAGATCGACGAATCATTGAAGCGATTGCAGACCGATCACATCGATCTGATGCAGTTTCATGAGGTGATCCGATTTGAAGATCCCGATAAGATTTTTGCGCCCGGCGGGAGCCTGGAAGCGGCTCTGGAGGCGAAGAAGGCGGGGAAAATTCGCTATATCGGATTCACGGGGCACAAGAATCCGGACATTCATTTGAAGATGCTAGAGACGGCCGACAAGCACAACTTCCATTTCGACACCGTGCAGATGCCCTTGAATGTGATGGATGCACACTTCAACAGTTTCGGGAAAAAGGTGCTGCCGGTGCTAGTAAAAAAACAGATCGGCGTGCTGGGCATGAAGCCGATGGGCTCGGGAATTATTTTGCAGAGCAAGACCGTGCAGCCAGTAGAGTGCCTGCACTACGCGATGAATCTGCCGACCAGCGTGGTGATTACCGGGTGTGATTCGATGGCGATTCTGGAGTCATCGCTGAATGCGGCGCGGACGTTCAAGCCACTGAGCGAGTCGGAAGTGGCGACGCTGCTGGGGAAGACGGTGGAAGCGGCGAAGAACGGGCAGTTTGAAGGTTATAAGACGACAACTAGTTTCGATGGGACGGCGAACAATCCGCAGTGGTTGGGGTAGCGGCGCTGTTAGTCCAAGTTCTGTTCGACTTTGTATTTGCGCCGAATCGGGCCGAGTTTAGTCTCCTTTGCGCGGCGCACAGCCAGGAGTGGCTGAGCTACTGGGTGGCGTAGCGGCGGAAGAAGGAGTCTGCTTTCCATTGTGGGCTGGCGTCGGCGTTGGCTACAGACATTAGAAGATGGCGGATGATTTCTTCGTAGAGGGCCGCGGTGTCCAGGTTGACTGGTTGGCTGAGGTCGTCGGACGGGGCGTGGTAGCGAGTCGTCAGCCACTCCTTGAAGATTTTTTGTTCGGGCGTGCCGGGATCGAAGCCGGTGTCGAGTTTCACGGCGGGAATGCCGTGACGGACGAAGCTGTATTGATCGCTGCGGATGAAAGAGTTGCGCAGCGGCTCGGGATCAGGTTGGACGCGAACGCCGTAAGCCTGAGCGGCTTCGCGGGCACGATCGCCTAAATCGGATTCGGCGAGGCCCTGCACCTTCAGCACTTTCAGCGGAACAATCGGCAGGAACATGTCGATGTTAACGTCGGCGACGATGGATTTTGCCGGGACAGTTGGATGCGTCGCGAAATATTTTGAACCGAGCAGGCCCTTTTCTTCCGCGCAAACAAAAACGAATAGCAAAGAGCGGCGCAGTTTCTCGGGATGAGCCTTGAATGAGGAGGCCAGCTCGATCAGTGCGGCGGTGCCGGAGCCGTTGTCGAGCGCTCCGTTGTAGATGCGATCGCCGTTGACGGGCTCGCCGATGCCGATGTGATCGACGTGAGCGGACAGCGCGACGTATTCCTCTTTCAGCTTCGGGTCGCTGGCGGGCAGTTTGGCTACGACGTTGGCGGCTTCGACCTCGCCGGTTTTCAGGGTGGCGTGCGCTTTGAGAGAGACCGCGAGAGGAAAATGCGGCAAAAGTTTGCGGTCTTTGCCGAGCGCGGCGACTTCCGCGAAGGTGTGACCCGAGCTGGCAAATAATTTTTCGGCTTGCGCAGGATTGAAGGTGAGCGCGAGCTTGAGTCCAGGAGTCTCGTTGAACTCAGGGCCGACGAGTTCCATGGAGGCGTGGTTGCGGTTCAAGGAGATGCGGGACCAGGGAATATCCATCGAAGCAGGATTGGGAATGGCGATTACGCCGATGGCGCCAGCTTGCTTCAGCGGCTTCCAGCGTTCGCCGGCAGTTTGATAATGCGACGAGAGCGCGGTGGGGATCTCTTCAGGCGAACCCGCGAGATACACGACGACCTTTCCTTTGAGATCGAGGCCGGCGAGGTCGTCATGATTTTTTTCGGGGATTTTCAGTCCGTAGCCTGCGAAGAGCAGCGGTGCGGTGATTTCTTCCTGCGCGAGATCGACGCGCGTGTTGAAGAAGGTGTCTTCGCTGAAGGAAAGCGGCTCGGTTTTGCCGTCGCGAACCAGCGCGACCGAGGATTGATCTTCGACAATCTGGCGAGAGACAAATTTGACCGGCTGATAAAATCCATTGGTGCCGGCGGGTTGCAGGCCGGCTTTCGTTAGATGATCGACTACATACGATTCGGCGGTGCGCAAACCTGCGCTGCCGGTTTCGCGGCCTTCGAGTTTGTCGTCAGCGAGGAATTTAATGTGCGCCCACCAGGCGTTGCCGTCGAAGATTTTGGCGGGCTGCTGTGCAAGAGCAGTGATGGACAGCGCGATCGCGGCGATTACTCCAGCGGCTAAGGATCTCCTGGTCACGGCAAGAGCCTCCAAATCATGGTTCGGGCGGAGAAGCATAGCAGGTGATGCGCGGATGATCCAGACACGGAGAATGTTCGTGCAACGACCCAAGCGCTTGAAAATAAACCGAGCATTTCCCGCGCGGTGGACGCCGTTAATTATGTCGGCGCCGGAAAAGGCGCATTGACCGTGCCGAAGGCTGCGACGTAGGATGGCGAACCAGCAGTCTGCCAACTGCAAAGTCTTAGCACGCTATTGGGGGCGAATTTGTTTTGTTCAAAATGCGGGAACACAATTCCGGATGAGTCGACGTATTGCATGAAGTGTGGGCAGGCAACGTATGCGGGGTCGTCGGCAATGACGGCGGCTCCCGCGGCGAACGTCGCCGTGGCAATGCCTGCTGCAACGAGCGTCGCCTCCGTTGCGAATGCCATGCCCGTGCCTGCGTACGAGATTCGCCCCGTGTATGCGGGATTTTGGCTGCGATTTGTGGCGTACGTGCTAGACGCAGTGATCCTGGGAGCGTTTTCGCTGCCGATCCTATTCGGATTAGCAATGATGATGGGACTCGGCGCGGCGCTGTCCAATCTTCCGCGAGGCGGAGACCCGTTCGAGAACGGATTCCCGCCGGTGTTTGCGTTGTTCCTCGGCGCATTTGTTCTGGTGGTATTTGTCGGCGGCTGGATGTACAACGCGCTGCTGGAAAGTTCGGAATGGCAGGGGACAGCGGGAAAGAAAATCGTCGGGATTAAGGTGACGGACCTTGAGGGAGCGCGGATCTCGTTCGCGCGCGCGACAGGCCGATACTTCGCAAAATTTATTACCGGAATGATCCCGCTGGGGATCGGCTACATCATGGCTGGATTCACGGAGAAGCGGCAGGCGATTCACGACATGATCGTGGGTACGCTGGTGTTGCGCAAGCCGCAATTTTAATTTGTCCTCGCCAACTAAACACCTGACAGCCTGAATACGATACATAACCTAGGTGCACTCGCTACAGCCATCACCTGATGGTGGAGCGGGTGCCCCGAGGGTACGTTCGCTAGGCTCAAAAATCAGAGCGGGGGCCGCGATCATGGAAGTCTCGCGCGTAGATGCCAAGCAGATACGAGAGCAAGTCAAGGAACGCTTGGCACGAGTGCGCGTGCCTCAATTGAAAACGCCGGCCGCGAAGGCCGTGTACGTGGCGGCGGTTACCACTATATTCACATTTTTGGGATGTTGGGCAGTGCTGGCCTATCAAGATAAGCCGGCTCCGCACGCGCGCTCGACCGGTGATGAGAAGTTCGCAACGAAGGCGGCGCAGGGCGGCATCGCCGAAGTCAGGCTGGGAGAGTTGGCACAAGAGCGGGCGAAGAACGAAGCCGTACGCAAATTTGCGCAGCGCATGGTGGAGGATCACTCCAAGGCGAATCATAAATTGAAGGAAGCGGCGCTGAAGGAAAAGATTTCGCTGCCGAAAGAGATGGATAAGAAAGATCAGGCGACCTACGACGCGCTCGCGAAATTATCTGGCGCGGAGTTCGACAAAGCTTACGTGCGCGACATGGTGCAGGATCATCAGGATGACATCGCGGAGTTTGGTACCGAGGCGCGGACCGGGCAGCGCGATGCGATCAAGGAGTTTGCCGCGGAAACGCTGCCGACGCTCAAAGGGCATTTGAACGCGGCGAAGGATATGCGGCTCGCAATTACGAAGCCCGCGGTGAGTTCGGATTCTGCGGCCCCAAAGAAAGCGAACGGAAAGCAGAGCGGCAAGAAATAGTTTCAAAGAGCTCCCCCCGGACCACCCCCGAAGCCGGCTCATCTCGACCGATGAGCCGGCTCTTCATTTTGTCGGATCCACCGGTACCGAGAACACTGAAAACGGCTGCAGCGGGTGTAGTACGGTGGGGCAAGTGCCGGAAAAAGTCTGAGCTCAAAATGTTGCGGTTGCTCCCCGCGCTACTTCTTGAATTCCTGGCGCTGGCGATGGAGTTTGTGCGCTGTAGTGCGCAAAGTTTCAGGGATGTTTTTGTTGGTGGTGAGGCGCTTCAGGTCTATGGGATTGATCAATGGAAGCATGTGCAGGCTAACGTCCAGCGGCGTTTTGGGATTGTTAAGCAGATTGCGCACGACGCTGTAGTTCTTCCGAAAGACGCGATTGTTGGCGATCAGGCGCAGGATTTCATCGGTGAGCGTGGACATGGAGGCGAATTGCTCGACCTCCTGATCGGTAAGACGCGGCGATTGCAGGACGGCGCGTTGCACCACCTTGCTGTTGTCGCGTATCAGCGTGCGGCGCGCTTCCGAGCCGCCTTTGACGGCGAACTGCACGCGCTGCGCGACGCTCATCTTCGACAGGCGTTGCAGCAGCGTTTCGCGTTTGGCGACGTCGGGTTCGGCTTCGCTGGCAGCCTCGGCCAGTGCGGCTTCATCAATATGCGCATCGCTGAGCAGTTCGTGCAGTAGTTGCTTCTGATCGGCGGTAACCGATGTGGTGTTGACGAGCGCGACGGTGAGAGCCGGCGACGCGCTGACACGGTCCAGATCATCCATCAGTTTTTGAACGTTCGAAGTCGAAAAATGTTTGGCTGCGGGCGCGAGGTGATCGCCGTCGCAGCTCTTGTTATCAATGAGCGCGTTGCAGACCGCGGGCTTCGCCGAGAGATTCCTTGCGGCGAACGTGAACAGCGACTCCAGAGCTTGCTGGCGCTGAATGGCTTCGAGAAAATTCTCGATCGGAAGATCCATGATCGCTTCCTTGGCGCGTTCGGAGACCACTTGATCCGTGTCTACGGCGAGGATCGAGAGAATCTCGGCGCGATCCGCGGCGGGCAGGTGCGCACCGTTGGAGCACACGGCGATCTTGCGTTCGCGGGTAGCGCGGCCGTGACGAAGGTCGTCGACAATTTCGGGGCTAAGGGTTTCCACTGCGTGCCTGCCTCAACTCTCGTTGGCTAAGCACGATTGTACCGGAGGCACCGGGCCCTCCAGGCGTGTGTATTAGCTGCCCGTTCAATTCCAGCAACACCCCGGTTGAATCGCCGGTGGTGACTTCAAATTGGTTTACGGCGGAGAAGTGACGCGTAGTGCCGGCCGGGACGGAGTCGTCAAGGAGCAGCTTGCCATCCGCAACGATGCGAACATGTACGGGGGCAGACGTCGACATGGCTAGGTCGAGCACGCGGGAAGATGAGGCAGCCGCGCCGCCGACCTCCGAACTAGTCTCAGGAATCAGGTTGGGAAGCACGGCGGGCAACGTGGACGGCGCCTGGTTTGTCGCAGCGAGCGCATGCTTGGCTGCTCGGCGAGCGGCGTAGCGTCGCCAGCCGTACATACCGCCGCTGATAAGCGCAGCGACGACAAGGAGCACCGCCAGAACACCGGCGGCAAGAATCCATTTCGGAGGCGATGGGATTGGGTTACGAGTGGCAATTGGCGGCGGAGCCGCGAGCTCACCGTGCGCCAAGTCGTATTCAGCAAGGAAGTGCTCCTCGCTCAGGCCGAGGTACCGGGCGATGGCACGCACGAATCCGCGGTTGAAAACACCGCCAGGGAGCTTGGCCCAATCTTCATTTTCCAGCGCTTCCAGAAATTTTGGAGCGACGCGTGTGGCAAGGGTGAGCTCATTCAAGGAGATCTCGCGCAGCTCGCGCTCGCGCTTCAACAGCTCACCGAAGCTTCCCTTGGCCATGGATCGTGAACCTGTTCCCGACTAGCTCTGCGGACTGGATGCCGCGGCTGGTGTCGAGCGGTAACCGCTGGAACGACCGCGTGGCGGCCGGATTCAGCAGCCGAATTCTGTCGCATCGCCGATGACCGGCTGGCTGCCCAAGATCTCCCGGAAGGTAGGAGTCTCGATGGAAACTATAGTTGGCGGTGCAAGGCGTGTCAAACAACAGGTACGATCACGGTTCAACGCAGAGAAATTGCAGACCTTTGTCTCCGACGGTTAACGTTCCGAGGAAACTAAAGCAAGTCCTGGTATAAGCAAACACGCATTTCATCTGCTTATCAGAACGATGCAGCGGTTGGGAGGGTCGTTCTTCGCTCCGCTGCAAACGTTCCGATTTGCTATTTCATGGCGTTGAGAATAGCTCGCAGCAAAATTGGCGCGAGCAACATCTCGACCGACAATCGGATCCTTATCATCATTGCTGTAGCAGAGACACGTCTTTCGGTCTTGCCGGCCGGCTTCCACTTCTGCAGACACACATCTAGTATCGTAGTCATTTTTTCACCTCCCTTCCTACGTACCGCGTTCTATTTTGTTAAGTAGCTCCTCGAAGGAGCGCGGATGTCAAAGGCATGCCGACGACCTTATAGTCGAGAGACTATTCTGAGTGTTTTCTAATACTTAGCCAATCGGAGGCGTGCGAGATCATGCTGTCTTGGGAATTCCGAGAGGTGGGGATCCCATTCCGGAACTGATTCACGAAAGTCGGAGGCGCCCCGCTGATTGGTGAAAGGTGTTTCGCGATTTTAAACTGCAGTTAAGGCGAAGCTATAGCGAATGTTACGCGGGGCGGCTGATCCTTTTCTCGCCGGGAGCAGAGCTTGAACGGGCACCATAGCCAAACCCTTTCGTGGTTCCAAAATGACGCGTCAATCTAAGCGGAAAACAAAAAAGGCCGCTGATTTCTCAGCGGCCCTGGGCACACTCATAAAGGTGTTTTCTCTTTGACTCGATACGATCTGACAGAATCCGCCCGAAGGCGAGTTAATCGAAGCGTGCAAACAAAGCTCGTGAGGGCTTTGGATGCATTGCGTGGCATGACCCGCACACCATAGCGGGTTGAGCCACGACTACTTTAGAAAGGAGGTGATCCAGCCGCAGGTTCTCCTACGGCTACCTTGTTACGACTTCACCCCAATCATGAGTCATACCTTGGGCGTCTGCCTCCTTGCGGTCAGCGTGACGACTTCTAGTACAACTCACTTTCGTGATGTGACGGGCGGTGTGTACAAGGCCCGGGAACGTATTCACGGCGTCGATCTGATACGCCATTACTAGCGATTCCGGCTTCATGCAGTCGAGTTGCAGACTGCAATCCGAACTGAGCAGAGTTTTTTCCGATTAGCTCCCCCTCGCGGGTTGGCAACGGTTTGTGCCCTGCATTGTAACACGTGTGTAGCCCTGGACATAAAGGCCATGCGGACTTGACGTCATCCCCACCTTCCTCTCCGTTATCCGGAGCAGTCCACGTAGAGTTCCCTCCTTGCGGAGTGGCAACTACGTGCAGGGGTTGCGCTCGTTGCGGGACTTAACCCAACACCTCACGGCACGAGCTGACGACAGCCATGCAGCGCCTATACTCCTGTCCCTTGCGGGAAGGCCGTATTTCTACAGCTTGTCAGAAGCATTTCGAGCCCAGGTAAGGTTCCTCGCGTAGCGTCGAATTGAACCACATGTTCCACCGCTTGTGCGGGCCCCCGTCAATTCCTTTGAGTTTCAGTCTTGCGACCGTACTCCCCAGGTGCAGGACTTAACGCGTTAGCTCCGGGACGACACCCGAACGGGTGGCACCCCAAGTCCTGATCGTTTAGGGCTAGGACTACCAGGGTATCTAATCCTGTTTGCTCCCCTAGCTTTCGTTCCTCAGCGTCAGTAGTGGTCCAGCGCGCCGCTTTCGCCACGGGTGTTCCTGCAGATATCTACGCATTTCACCGCTACACCTGCAATTCCACGCGCCTCTCCCACACTCCAGCACAGCAGTTTCGGAAGCAGTCTCTGAGTTGAGCCCAGAGATTTCACTCCCGACTTGCCACACCGCCTACGAACCCTTTACACCCAGTAATTCCGAACAACGCTGGCCCCCTACGTCTTACCGCGGCTGCTGGCACGTAGTTAGCCGGGGCTTCTTATACCCGTACCGTCACCCCTCTTGCGAGGTATTCGTCCGGGTCGAAAGGGGTTTACACTCCGAGAAGCTTCATCCCCCACGCGGCGTCGCTGCATCAGGCTTTCGCCCATTGTGCAAGATTCCCCACTGCTGCCTCCCGTAGGAGTCTGGACCGTGTCTCAGTTCCAGTGTGGCTGGCCATCCTCTCAGACCAGCTAACGATCATAGCCTTGGTGAGCCATTACCTCACCAACTAGCTAATCGTGCGCGGGCTCCTCCTCCGACGACTTACGCCTTTGAATCCAAAAACCAAGGTCTTCGGAATGTTATGCGGAATTAGCTCGCCTTTCGGCGAGTTATTCCCCATCAGAGGGCAGATTACCCACGTGTTACGCACCCGTGCGCCGTGCGCCACCTGTATTGCTACAGGCGCGCACTCGACTTGCATGTGTTAAGCACGCCGCCAGCGTTCGTTCTGAGCCAGGATCAAACTCTCGTTTGAAACCTGTTGCTTGGCGAAAAAAAATGCCCTCTGATTTGCATCAGAGAGCCAGCCTGCCAAGCGAATTATTGTCGCTTGATTAACTCATACTATTCGGGCTCGAAAGCCGAATAGTTTCGAACGGATTCTGGCACATCGTATCGATTGTCAAAGAGCAAGAGCCTCCTGTCCAGCAGGAAAGCTTACGAACAACCTGATGAGTATAGGGAGCAACGGCGACCATGTCAACATCTCTTTACTGAGAAAACAAGAAATCCACAGTTTTCCTCAGGTTCAGATGGCTAACTGAAAGGCACTTTCGCGTCGCAACGAGCCGAGATAGGCACCTTTAACGACGAGAAAGTAATTACAGAAATGGCGTACGTAGCTTTATCTAGTTCTACGCAGCCTTCTGCACCACTACGCTGAGGGCGGAACCCTGTACTCCATTGATGTTAGCGCTGCTGGAATCAAACGTCATCCCAACCTGCCACAGAACGTGCCCCGCGGTGTCTGTAAGACTAAGATTCAATTGGACTTGGCCAGCTAAACCCAAGATCTGAGGAGCGGCATAGAGAACCGCGGTTGCCTGGCCATTTGTAAGCGGAGTATTGCCACTGATCTTGGTCTGAGGAGTCGTGACAGTATAATTGAGCGTACCGGAGACAGGCGTGCCGTCCGGATAGACGAAGTTCAGGGCCATCTGCGGAGCTGGCGCTGAGCCGGAACCGGGAATGATCTCGATAGCCACGACCTTGGCGCGATCATGTCCCGGGACGGTATCGAACTCCAGGTTTACGGCACCGTTGGTCACGGTCACATCCGAGCCTTTGATTAGAGCAGTGCCGGCGCCTACGGCCGCAAAGATGTCGAAGTTGTTGAGAAGCTGATTGTTCTCGAGTAGAACGTTGAACACGCGGCCGCCCACATTGTAATTATCGGTCGGCGAGTTCGGCGAAGTACAAGTTGACGTGATAGGTGCCATTGGAGACCGGAAAATTGTAGTGGAGTACGCCAGAATCGGGCGCCATGCGGCCACCTTGATAAAGCGCCGGATCTGACGTGCCGGCGACCGGCCCCTTCATCAGGCTGACCATGCCGCCATCAAAACCGAAGTCCGCAGCCCAGAACTGACCTTTCGAGTCCGTTAAAGCGGGTCCGCCGCACTTCACGCGCACCGGCTGCTGAGTCTGGGCAGCGGCTGAGCCACTGGTAAAAACAATCACAAACAAAAGCCCTAACAATTTCCTCACGAATCCTCCTCGGGTGTTAGCCATTCAGTTGTCTCAAGTCAAGCGAGGAGAGCCGAGAGGAGGGCTCCGCTTGCCTTTCTGCGAGAAAGATAGCCTTGGGTGCATAGACGGGCAACTGTCCATGGGGCCAGATTTAGTTCAGTCGAAGTACTAGTATCAGGAATGGAACGAATTAGACTTGGGCAGGTCGCGTGGCCTTGCGTTCAACAAATGCAGGGCTTTACATGCGTGCAGCGACACGCGCGGCAATGCGGCCGTTCGGCTCACGCAGAATCAAAACCAGGCTATCCGTCAGCGGAACGCCAGCGCCGGGAATTTCGAACTCGTAGGACCAGACAAACTTTTCCGGCAGATCTTCCGAACGGCCCACAGCATGGGTCGTCACCGGATCAACAGCAAAAAACTTGGGTTCTATCTTGGAGACGGGACGAAGTTCGACGCCTCGCTTCCAGTACAAAAACATATTCAGCGACTTCATCAGCGGTCGGGTGAGATACCCATGACTTTCGGTGTGTTCCATTTTGACGGAACAAGGATGATCATAGACCACGAAGGCGAGAAGCAATTGATCGGGAAAGGTGTCGACCGTTTCAGCACCGCGCCGAAAGAGTGCGCCGTCATTGGTGTCCACGCGCTTGAGATTGTCGAAGAATTTCGGAGCGGTAAGGCGGCCAGAGATTCGGAAGCAAGGGCCGTCGGCAATGGATCCATCGGTCAGTAGCATGACTCCGCCGTCATAGTTCCAGACGGACTTATCGTGCGCAGGCGCAGCTGAGGCGAGGGGCAAGCAAGCAAGGAGTGCGGCGAGAAAACTCGCCAGCGGAACTTTGACCGGAAAGAGCGAATGCACTTTGCCCACCCGAAATAGTTTAACTCTGAATCGGAAGGAGAATCACCGCCAGGGAGCTTTAGCTGGGAGTACGGTGAAAACGGGATTGCTTAGCGATCGTTGTTTTTAACAGGAGTTTCGGCGAGCACAGGTCCAGCGCTCGGGCGCTTCGCTAACAACTGCTGAGCCTCGGTGCGAAGCGCGTGGGCCTCAACGTTGTGTGGACCTTCAGGATCGAGGCGGAGGTAAGCGTCAAGCTCGGACACCACAGCTGTTAGGTTGCTTTGACGGAGATGAATTTGCGCGAGCAACAAATAAGCACTGGCTAGGTTGGAGTTGGATACAACCGCTTGCCGTGCGGCTTTGTCGGCCTCCGGCAGCCTACCGGCACTGAACAGAATCCACGCCAAGGTGAAATTGCCGGCAGCATCGGCAGGAACCTGATCGAGCCCGGCCCGAACGGCTTCTTCGGCTTCGGAGTGTTGCTTCTGCGTGCAAAGGGCAACGCCCAAGCCGAAATTGGCGGGAGGATAGCGGCCTTTGCTCACCTCGATGGAGGACTCGAAAGCAGCTTGTGCTTCCGGGTACCGACGCAGGTTCAGGTTGGCAAGGCCGATTTTGTAGTGCGCTTCGTAAAAATTGGGGAATACCTTCAGGGCGCGCTGGAATTCGGCGATGCTGGCCGCGGGCTGATTTTGGAGCAGCAGGCTGGTGCCGCTCTTGAAAGCGTCCTGCGCCTTGGCTGGAATTTCCAGCTGGCGGACAGAGACTTGTGAATTTGGGGGCGGTTCTGGAGCGAGTGGCGCGGCGGACGGCACTTGAGCTTCGGCGAAGAACGGAGACAGCGCGACAAGCGTCAGGCACGACAGCGTCATGCGTACGGCAAATGAGCGCGAACCTCTGAAGATCCTAGGCAACTTCTCCCCTGACCTGGCGGGACAAAGCGATTGTGAGAAAGATCATCGGTGGGCGCAAGAAAATTCGCGGAAAATTTTGGTGTATTTTCAGCCGCGAGATAATTGTAGCCAGAACATCCGCACCGATGCTTGGGAGGTCAGCGGGCGCGGAGCAGAAAGGAAATTCCGTCAAGCGTGTGTATCTCTTGGCCTTCGCCTCCCGGCGTGACTTCCCCCTTGCCGGCACGGACCGACTCGATGGCCGCTACCAGGCGCGGAAGGACAGAAGGATCGGCGACGGGAATATTGTGCGCCCCGAGGACGATCTTCACTTGAGGCTGCAAGGCGGCGATACGCTTGACGGAAGCGACGTAAGCATCGAGATCGGTTTCGGGTCGATAAAGCCAGATGGGCGCGGGATAGTAGGTGTCGCCGGTGAAGAGCAGTCCGTTCGCGCGGTCGAGTAGGCAGATAGCATCCGGAGTATGGCCGGGCGTGGCGATGATTTCCAGAACCTGGCCAGCGCCGAGATTAATTTTGAAGCCATCGTGGACGGCGAGCGAAATCTTCCACGGTTTGGTGGCGTATGTTGCGGGATTGAAATTTTTCGGCAGATCGCCGCACACCATACCCTTGCCGAGCTCGGATTGCGCGTCAGTGCGTGAACCTTTGGCGTTGTTGCGCGTGAACGCCGTGTCCATTCCGAAGATGAAGGGAAATTGCCAGTTGTCACCGACGTGATCGTTGTGCGTATGCGAATTCAGAACCACGATGGGGCGCGATGTGAGGCGCGACACCAGGCTGTGCAGATCGCCGATGCCCATTCCGGTGTCGAAGAGGAGGGCCTGCTTGGTGCCGACGATCAGATACGAGATGGTTTCTTCCGCCTGGTGCGGTTCGTAGATGGCAAAGACGCCGGGCTGGATTTTGTAGACCTCAAACCAGGGCTCGTGAACGAAAACGCGTTCGAGGGATTTGTATTCGGGGCGCGGCAGAGCCTTGCACCAGTCGGGGGGAATGGCGGATTGGGCGCGCAGAATCGACGCGCACGGAAGGCAAAAGAGGATTGTCGCCGTTAGGACGAAAAGTCGTCGCATGGTTCCTCGCGTTACATTTTATCAGCGGTGCGAAAGGTGAATTCGCGGATGTCGCGAGGTTGTTTCGTCGGCACAAATGCACGATGCGACACACGGTGAGGGGCAGGCGTTTGCTACAAACTATTTCGGGGGCGTCACAAAAATACTTTTGGGAATCATCATGTGCACGCCCTTGTTGCCGTCCACGAGTTCAGTTATGTGCAGATCGGCGGCAACGCTGGAGAGTTGATAGGCATCGTCGCGCGAGAGATGTTTCTCGTTCACGAGGAAATCGATCATCTCGCGCACGGCGAGCGTTGCGCAGGCGTTTAGATCGTCGTTGAAACCCATAGTCATGTAGTGGGTTGGAGTCTCGGCGCGCGGCCATTTCAGGTGCATGTCTTTGCGCACGATGAACTGAAAGGTGCCGATCAGCGACGTTTCAATCGCGGTGATGTCCACTTCGCCGTCGCCCTGTGCGGCGTGCCCGTCGCCGACTTCGAACAGCGCGCCAGCCGCGTGCACTGGCAAATACAGCGTGGTCCCGGCGACGAGATCCTTGTTGTCCATGTTGCCGCCCATGATCCATGGCGGATTGCTGCTGAATCGGCCGGCGCTCTCGGGCGGCGCGACGCCCATGCTGCCGAAGAACGGATGGAGCGGAATTTCGATGCCGGGACCAAAGTGCGCGACCATCCGCTTTTCGTCCAGCGGAATCAGTTTCATCTTCGTGTAAGGAAAATCGTCGGGGATGTAGCCGCGTCCCGGCCCAAAGGCGTTGTAGGCATACGGGATCGCCAGTTGAATCTTCTGGATGCGCACTTCGAGCACGTCGCCGGGCTGCGCGTCTTCGATGTAGACAGGGCCTGTTAGAATGTGGCCTCCGGGACCCTTTTCTTTCACTTGATCGGTAATGTCACGCAGCGATTGCTCCACCTGATCGGCAGGCAATCCGGCATCCTCCAGGCGTTTCGGGTTGGAAGTGATGAGCGTTTGAATTTCGACGGCATCACCCGACTTCACCCGCAACACCGGCGCAGCCTTCGCATCGTAGTAGCCAACCGCCACAGTCTTCGGCGTCGCCTTCAGTGTCTGTGTGGCCAGCGCGTTAGTCTGTTGCGCAGAGATAACGGTTGGGCAGAATACAAGTCCAAGGCCCACGAAAATCGCACGACGAGTCATTCGGGCTCCATTGACCAAAAGAGGTAAATCGGTGAAGCATGTCGCGGCCGCGCTGACGCCGAGCACTGCCTAGCGCAAGTACCTCGTCAGCGCGAGGACGAATGAAATAAATCCAGTCGAAAGGCAAAGAACGCCCACTATTGTAAATGCTACCTTCGATCGCTTGTGACCAGTCATCGTACCAACGGAATAGATTTCACGATTCCACATCGAGTCCGGACCAAGTTTCCTCTTGAACCAAGAATGCATCCTCACACCAGAACGTTGATCAAACTCGGTCAGCACATCCCGATTCATCAGAATTAAAACACCGACAAGTAGAAACGCCGCTGCGATTGAGGCATCGGTGAGTTGCGCACTCATGATTTGTCGGACCTCGGTGCGCCGCAACTCTCACACATCCAGTTCATCAGTGTCATGAGTGAGTCATATCTTCGGCGCGGACGAGGGCGTCGAAGTCGTCGGCGGAGATCAGGCCGAGCTTTAGGGCGGCTTCGCGGAGATTGGTGCCGTCGTGGTGGGCGGTCTTGGCAACTTTGGCGGCGTTGTCATAACCGATCGTCGGCGCGAGCGCGGTTACCAGCATGAGAGAGTTGCGCACATATTTGTCGATCTGTTCGCGGTTCTACTTCGATGCCGGTGATGCAATGGTCGACGAAGCTGTTGCAGGCATCGGCAAGAAGTTCGACAGAGTGCAGATAATTGAAAATCATCACCGGCTTGAAGACGTTTAGCTCGAAATTACCCTGCGAGCCGGCAATGCCAATCGCAGCATCGTTGCCCATCACTTGTACGGCGACCATGGTGACAGCTTCGCACTGCGTGGGATTCACTTTTCCAGGCATGATCGAGGATCCCGGTTCGTTCTCTGGCAGTGTCAGTTCGCCTAAACCGCAGCGCGGGCCGGAAGCCAGCCAGCGGATATCGTTGGCGATTTTCATCAGCGAGGCAGCCAGAGTTTTCAGCGCACCGGAAGCAAAGACGACTTCGTCGTGCGCGGACAGACTCGCGAATTTGTTGGGATGCGAACGGAAGGGCAAGCCGGTCAGCTCGGAAATTTTGCTCGCGGCGCGTTCGGCAAATTCCGGATGCGCGTTCAGCCCGGTGCCTACGGCGGTGCCGCCGATCGCGAGATCATAAAGCCCATCGAGGGCCATTGCCACCCGCGCGCCATCGCGATCGAGCAAACTGACCCAGCCGGAGAATTCCTGGCCTAGAGTCAGAGGCGTGGCGTCCTGTAAATGGGTGCGCCCGATCTTTACGATTCCGGCAAATTCTTTGCCCTTGGCGTCCAGAGCGTCGCGCAATTTCTTAACCGCGGGCAGCAGGCGCCGCCCCGTTTCCGCCGCTGCGGCGATGTGCATCGCGGTGGGAAAAGTGTCGTTAGACGATTGCGACATGTTCACATCATCGTTGGGATGAATGGGCTTTTTGCTGCCCATCTCGCCCGCCTGCGATCTCAATGGCGCGGTTGGAGATCACCTCGTTCACGTTCATGTTGGTCTGCGTGCCGCTGCCGGTCTGCCATACGCGCAACGGAAAATGCGAATTCAGCTTACCGGAGATGACTTCGTCGGCAGCTTGCGAAATAAGAGCGGCTTTTTCGTGAGGGAGCTTGCCTAGGTCCTGGTTCACGAGCGCCGCGGCTTTTTTCAGGATGCCGAATGCACGGATCAGCTCCGGAGGCATAGTGTCTTTGCCGATGTCGAAGTGAATCAGCGAGCGAGCCGTTTGCGCGCCGTAGTAGCGATCTACGGGCACCTCAATTTTGCCCATGCTGTCGGACTCGGTGCGGGTAGGGCCGGGCACGGGGGCGTGCTTAGCTACGGACATATCTGCTCCTCTGCAGATTTCGCGAGACGCGAACACTCAGCAGGAGTTTAGCAGGCTGAAGCGGAGTAGAGGACGATGAAATTGTCGGCCCTCGAGGCAAAATCAGCATACCGTCACGGCTATGGAATCGAGTTGTAAGTCGATTTGCGCTAGGTCGCGTCGAGGAGCTTGGTCAGGCGCGGGAGGAAGTCGAACTCCGCCGGATGCATCTTTTCGCGGGCGGTCTCGACGGTGAAGAATTGCGCGCGATCGATCTCAGGGAATTCGCGCATTTTGCCGGAATGCGGGGGCCATTCCATCTGGAATGTGTTGCTGCGAAGGACCGCTGGGTTGCAATCGCCCTCGAATGCCCAGGCAGTCACTGCCTTTCCGCTCTTATGCTTGACCTGGCCCAAGGAGAGGAAGGGTGCAGTGGGCTTCACCCCGGTCTCCTCTTCAAACTCGCGTTGCGCGGCGGCGAGTTCGTCCTCGCCCCGATTGATCTCGCCTTTCGGAATGAACCAGGCGCCGGCATCCTTCTTTGCCCAGAAAGGGCCGCCCAGATGTGCCAGCAGTACTTCAAGCTTTGCGTTTGTCCTGCGGAACATGATCAGACCAGCGCTCATTTTGGCCATGCGGTGAGTCTGCTTTCGTGGCAGTCGTGTTGGTCGCTCTCTCAGCTGCGTTCGTCCTTCACTTGCGCAAAAGGCTCCGGCCTTAGAAGGCCGCCGCTACACTACTTCGATGTTTAGATTATCCCAGCGGCAACAAACGAAACCTTTTTAGTTTGCAGGCACAAAGCGGATAGAAGTACGCGCGCCAGGCCGCGACAATAGAGCACATGATGAGCGTCACACTTAAAAAACCTGAGGGGATCGAGCTTATGACCGCGATGCGTGTAGTGGCAATTCCAAGCGAAGTAGCAAATCTGGTGCGCACCACTATGAAAGCGCCAACGTACGGGTTCGCGGCGCACTCGGAAGTCGCAAGTGAGGCCGCGCCTTGCCGCCACTGCCTGCGAACGCTGGACCCCGGCAAGGACGAAGCGATTCTCTTCACCTACGATCGATTCGCCGGGATCGAAGAACTGCCACAGCCGGGGCCGGTGTACATCCACGCAGCAAATTGCCAGCGCTACTCGGCTGATTCCGGATTTCCGGAAGCACTGCGCGGTAGTCCGCGAACGCTGGAAGCGTACGCGCGCGGGCGGCGGCTGGTTGCGCAGGAGTATGTCTCCGACGGCAAATTCGAAACGGCGATCGAAGTTTTATTTGGCAACGAAGAGGTGGACTACATTCAGGTGAACAGCACGACCGCGGGCTGCTTCACATTTCGCATCGAACGAGCGTCGTAGACCTACGCACAAACACTGAAAACAAAGCAGCGCCCATTCCATCAAAATGGGCGCTGCTGTTTGAAACGGATGCTTGAATGGCTCGGGTTAGCGAAGCCCAAACAAGCTCACTTTGGGACGATGCTCCCAGCGGCCTTTGCCATACCAGAGCTCGACACTTTGGATAACGCGGCGATCACCGGGCAGATCGATGGCACGGGTGCGCCCGCCCGCCGGGATGCGGTCACGAATGATCAGTTCTTCATTCTGGCCGTTGCCGTAGTGTACAACCACGCGTTCGAAGAAAATTTCGCCGCCGCTGACGCGCAGCTGAATGGCGCGGAACCGCCCGTCGTGATGCCCGACGTGAATATCGTCGTGATCCTGGCCGCATCAACATGCGCGTCGCCCAGGTAGTCCCAACGTTCGCCGTATTGCGCATAGGCCGAAGCGCTGAGCATCAGCATGAACAAGGCGCCTACTGCCAGAACAAGTTGTCTCTTCAACATGCTCTCCTCCATTGGTCGTTTTCCGTAGCGAGCTTCTACCGAAAAAACTATATTGCCGAAGTTCGAGTGCCAGCAACTGGCGCGATTGCGACCTTGCCTAATGAACTAACCCGGTTAGCACGGTTAAGTTGCACGAGAATAAAAATTGCCCCGTTCCGGAGTTCCGGGAACGGGGCACACGTTTTGCGTCACAGATATCGAGTTGAAGCCTTACTGTTAGCCGTTCTGACCGGCCGCTTTGGCCATCTGTTTGTTCATCTCTTCGGAACGCTTCTTCATTTCTTCCGGAGATACGTCTTCCACATGCGTTGCTGTGCCCCACTGATGGCCGAAGGGATCCGTGAATTTTCCGTAGCGATCACCCCAGAACATGTTTTCCAGCGGCATGTCTACATGGCCGCCGGCATCCGTAGCGCGCTTGAAAAGTGCATCGACATCTTCGGAGTACACGAATAGCGAAGACGAATGCAGCGCCGACGGTTCCGGGGCGACTGCCATCCCGGGGAACTCGTCGTTAACCATCAGCTTGGAGTCGCCAATCTGTAATTCAGCGTGCGCGACTTTGCCGTTGGGGCCAGGCATATTTACAAGCACCTTGGCGCCAAAAACCTTTTTATAGAATTCGATAGCGCCGGCAGCATCGCGGCAAGTGAGTTGCGGCGTAATGGAATGATAGCCCTCGGGGATAGGACGGACGGAAGCGGACATTGATCCTCCTCTGAAGATTGAAGTGAGCACATGTGGCTCGGAGTAAAACCGGCCAAGCTGGGGATCGGCCGACAGGTAAGGCCTGTAAATACTCCGTTAGGGAACACATGTCAATCGCGGCTTTGTTAAAGATTGGCGACGCGCCGACAGAGTAGGAGCTTGGAGCCCTTTTTACTCCTGAGGCGGAATACGGAGATTTCCACTTCGAGGATGAGGGCATCACCCGATGGCTGCCACTGTTCCACAGGGGAAAATAGGTATACAGGAGCAAACCCACCCAACTCCTTAAGGAGAGAAGCCGATGACAAGCAAGTCGATACTCACCTACTGGGCCTTGACCGGAATGCTGTTGCTTCCCGCCGTCGGCGTAGCGGGCAAAGCCAATCAAAACGACACGGCCGAAAAAAGCTCCAAGGTAAGGAAAATAACCGGATGCCTGTCGAAAGGCGACAGCAGCAACGAATACCAGGTGAATGCGCCTAACGGAGCGACCTGGGAGGTCAAGAGCGATGCGGTTGACCTCGCGTCGCACGTCGGCCACACCGTGACCGTGACCGGCACCGTCAACAATGCTATGGCCCACGGGGCGAAGGAAAAAGCGAAAGATAAGACCATGGACAACCCGAATGAACACGGCCACTTGACGGTCACAAACGTCAAGATGGTCAGTGAGAGCTGTAAGCAGTAAAGCCGCCCTACGATCGATTACGTAAACCAGGGAGGAAAGGCTCCGGCCTTTCCTCCCTTTTTTTGGCGCGCCCGTACCCCAAGTCGGGTTCAGTTGACGGTTTCCGCCGGTTGCCGGAATATACGCGAGTTAGCTTCCTGCTATCAGGACTCCCACCATGCGATATGACTTCCTTCTAGAAACCTACGCCACCGAACGGGTGAAGGTAGTGAGTGTGTGGAGTGAATTTCGCGACGAAGATTTGCCGATGCGTCCGCGAGCGGGCGACCCGCGGGGCCGCAGCGTGCGCGAGCAAATGATCCACCAGTGCGTCAGCGAAGATCTGTGGTTTCGTACCATGCTAGGGATTGACGTCGGCGTGCCGCCGCTGCCGCCGCAAGAGGTCCGGCTGGAATTTATGACGCGCTATGCCGAGGACAGCGGCAAGAGGCTGGCGGTGTTAAAGAGCAAGTCCGAGGACTGGTGGGAAGAGAACACGACCTTCTTCGACGTGCAGCGATCGCGCGCGTGGGTATTAACTCGGCGCCTGACGCACACATCGCACCATCGAGGGCAACAGATGGCCATGCTGCGGATGCTAGGCCGTCATCTGCACAGCAATTATGGTCCGACGGCGGACACGGGAGGGCTGATGCAGAACCATGCGCCGACGATCTATGCGTATCCAGATTTGGCTGAATTGTTTCGCGGCGAAGTTGCGGGTGGAGCGAAAGCGCCTTTGCCGCATAGCGGCGGCAAACCTGTGACGGAGCGGCCCGATGGGAAGTAGCGGCTGAGAGTCGCTGAGGCGCTGGAATCAAGTGGCGGCCTCGAAAGGCGGCCGCCACATGAGCTTGCTTGCCGTTACTACTGATAAAGCTGAGGGAAATTCTTTTTGAAATTGGAGATTTTGGGAAGGTCGTTATAGACGATGTATGGGTCGTTTGGATGGTTCGTCAGATAGTCCTGGTGATACTCCTCGGCGCGATAAAAAGCTTTCAGCGGCGCAATCTGAGTAACTATCTTGCGCGGATAAACTTGAGCGGCGTCCAACTGCTTCACGTAAGCGATGGCGATGTCCTTCTGCTTATCGTTCGAGTAGAAGATCGCTGAGCGATATTGCGAGCCGGTGTCCGGTCCCTGACGATTCAACTGCGTGGGATCGTGGGCCACGGAAAAATAGACCATTAGGATGGTGCCGAACGAGACTTGCGACGGATCAAAAGTGACGTTGACGGATTCAGCGTGCCCCGTGAGGCCGGTGCTCACGGTTTCGTAGCCGGGCGACTCGATGTGCCCGCCGGCGTAGCCGGATACCGCTGAGTTCACGCCCTTCAAGTGCTCGAACACGCCCTGAACTCCCCAGAAGCAGCCTCCCGCGAGTACGACTGTTTCCTGGCCTTTGGCTTCCGCCAAGGGAGAGTCGACATCGGGCTTGGGGAACGGCAATTTGGGCGATGCCGGTCCAGCACCGATGGAACGGACGGCTGTCCAGGTAAAGAAAGCGACGATACAAAGGAGGGCGAGCCCTCTGCCGATGAACGGACTGCGCATGACGTTTCTCCGAACCAAATTCGAAGCAGTGATCGCTAATCGCTACTTTAAGATATACGGCTCGTCGTTTTGGTTGGATGCGCGTCGGAAGCAGCGCGGTATAAGAAATCCGCCAAGAACAAAACGTCGGCTGGCGCGTGGCCGGCCCGACTGTAACTTCCTGCGAAGTTTTTTCTCCAAGCAAATCGAATCTATTCGGGCTTCGTGATCACGCCGCAGGCGATACGCGGCGGCGCAGTGCTCGAGGCAGTGCCGGCTACTGCGTGGATGACGATGGCGGTGCCACCGTTGCTGAAAACGGAGTGTTCATCGCTGCCGAGCGTGACGTCAGGGGCGACCACTGTCGCGTGAGCCGTGCCATCGGCGCCCACCACAAGCGAAAAATCGGGGATATCACCCGCTGGCGCGCCACCATGGCCCATGTGCATTCCGAAATGCGGCCCCGCGGACTTGAAATCCGGCGCTTCGCATTTTGGAACCTGGTGAATGTGCAGTGAATGGTCACCGGGAGGGAGACTCTTGATGTCCAATTTGATGCGAACGCCGTGAGGCACCTGCGAAAGCGTGGCGGTTCCAACACTTTGTCCTTCGGCATTCTTGAGGTCGACGGTCACCGGTTTGGCCGCGCGCGCCGCATAGGTTTCGGGCATCCAGCCAGCCCAAATCAGAAAGCACAGACACACCAGACTCACAATCGTTCGCATGGCCCCTCGCTTTTGTCACTTGATGCTCCGGCGATGGCCGGAACGGTCGTAATAACTTTACAGAAGGCCAGACGTGCGGCGAAACACGGTGTAGCTATTCAGCTACTAGCCGCTTTCAGTTGGAGGTCTGCGGCGCCATTACGGACAGGATTCTATGTGAGATAGATCTGCGGCTCCATCTAACGGATCCGACCTGTGCGCGCTAGAACCTTACTGAGCTTTAAGGCATCCTAGTGGGCGTTCCAAGACGCCACTTTCTGAGGAGATTTCATGTCGCGCATGCGCAGCGGTATCGTGTTCGGAGCCTTGCTTTTCGTCCCGTCGATTTTGCCCGCCCAGGTTACCGACGGAAAGAAGCCGAAATTGCCGCCTCCGTTTTCGACCAAGTCGGCCACGAATGCGCCGGAGGAGAGCACTCCGCCGAAAGGCTTTCTGCCCAAGGCGCCCGTAGGGTTCAAGGTCAATGTCTTCGCGGAGCAGTTCGACGAGCCCCGCTGGCTGATTGTGGCCCCGAACAACGACATCTTCCTAGCGGACACTCACGGCGGCAAAATTTATATTCTGCGCGATCCGAAAAACACCGGTGGCGCAGAGGAGCGGGTGACTTGGGCCGAGGGGTTGGATCAACCGTTCGGAATTGTCTTCCACGATGACTACGTTTACGTAGGCGACACCAATGCGGTGCTGCGCTTCAAAAATGACGCGAAGCTTCCTAAACATTTGAGTGACGCCGAAAAGCTGATGGACTTGCCGCGTGGCGGCCACTCTACTCGTGCGCTGGTCTTCAGCGCGGATGGCAAGCATCTGTTCGTCAGCATCGGCTCGGAATCGAACATCGACATCGAGAGCGATTCGCGGCGCGCGGCTATTACCATCTGCGACCCCGACGGGAAGAATGCGCGGCTGTATGCGACCGGCCTGCGCAATCCTGTGGGCATCGCGCTGGACCCGAGCACCGGTACGCTATACACCAGCGTGAATGAGCGCGATGGACTTGGTGACGACCTGCCACCGGATTACTTCACCTCCGTGAAGGATGGTGGATTTTATGGATGGCCGTTCAGCTACATCGGAAACAATGTCGATCCGCGAGTGAATCCACAGAAGCCGGAGTTGGTGGCCAAAGCGATCGTGCCGGACGTGCTGCTTGGGGCGCATCGGGCTCCACTACAGTTTGCGTTTTACACCGGAAAGCAGTTTCCAGCGACTTACCAGGGCGGCGTGTTCCTGGCGGAGCACGGGTCATGGAATCGCGCGAGTCGCGCCGGATATCAGGTGGTCTTCATTCCCTTCAAGAATGGTAAGCCGTCGGGCGATCCGCAGCCTTTCCTCACCGGATTTGTAAGCGATCCTTCCAAAAGCAACGTAAACGGCAGGCCGGTAGGAGTGGCGGTGGCGCCCGACGGTGCGCTACTGGTCAGCGATGACGGCGCGAAGGTCGTTTACCGGATCAGTGCGGGCCAATAGCTGGTCCAGCGAATAGCTGGCCCGGAATGCTTGTTGCGCTTGAAGCTTAGCCGACTAAGCGTGCCAATCCCCTGCTGGCAAACGCCCGTCTCGGAATTGACTTCCTCCTAGTCTCTTTTCAGACGCGAATCAGCCAGTGCTGCAGACCTCTGGTAAAATAATAAAGATGCTCACGCAAATCGCTGGAGTGGATGTTACCGGCAACGGGCGGCCTCGGCGCAAGACGTACGCAGTATCCGTTGGCCACGTGCGTGTAGGTGGTGGTGCGCCGATTGTTGTGCAATCGATGACCAACACCGACACGGTAGACGTCGAGTCTACCTTTAAGCAAACGTTGGAGCTGGCCGAAGCGGGCTCGGAGATCGTCCGCTGGACCGTCAATATTCCCGAAGCGGCTGCCGCCGTGCCCGAAATCAAGAAGCGTTTGCTGGGCGCCGGCTGCAATGTGCCAATCATCGGCGATTTTCACTACAACGGACACATTTTGCTGACGAAGTATCCCGCGTGCGCGGTTGCGCTGGATAAGTACCGGATCAATCCGGGCAATGTGGGCGCAGGTCAGCGGCGAGACGAGCAGTTTTCCACCATTTGTCATATCGCGCGAGACAACGGCAAGCCCGTGCGCATCGGCGTGAACGGCGGCTCACTAAATCAAGAGCTGGTGATGCGCAGGATGCAAGAGAACACCGATCAGAATTTGGGAAAAGAGTCCGAAGACATCATTAACGAGTGCATGGTGCTGAGCGCGCTACAGTCCACGGAGCTGGCCCTGGAATCGGGACTGCGGAACGATCAGATCATTATTTCGTGCAAGACTTCGCGGCCACGCGATCTGATTACCGTTTATCGGGATTTGTCGGCCAAGACCGAGCAGCCTCTGCATCTGGGGTTGACCGAAGCTGGCATGGGGATGAAGGGCCAGATCTGGTCAGCGGCCTCGCTGGGCGTGCTGCTGTATGAAGGCATCGGCGATACGATTCGCATTTCGCTGACGCCGCGGCCGGGCGGCGACCGGCGCGAAGAGGTTTACGCCGCGTGTGAGCTTTTGCAAGCGCTGGGGTTGCGATCGTTTTCGCCGAGCGTGACGGCATGCCCCGGATGCGGGCGTACCACGAGTTCTACATTTCAGGAATTGGCAGAGCGGATTCAGGACTACATTCGCAACATGATGCCGATCTGGAAGACGCAGTACGACGGCGTCGAAACCATGACGCTTGCGGTGATGGGCTGCATCGTGAACGGGCCGGGAGAATCGAAGGCCGCGAACATCGGAATCAGCTTGCCAGGAACCGGCGAGGCGCCTCGTTGCCCCGTTTACATCGATGGCAAGAAGGATGTCACTCTGGAAGGCACTTACGATGAACTTGCCGCTGCCTTCCAGGCATTGGTCGACAACTATATCGCCGGCAAGTACCCTCGGAAGACCGTCGAAATTTCCGCACAATAAACTGGCGCTTGACGCCTTGCACGAGCACAATGCCCCCGGCGTTGCCACCCAGCCTTCGCCTAAGGAACGGCTGCGTGAAGCCGCGACCCGTCTGAGGGGGAAAAATTAATCATGAGCCTTTTCGATCGGCTGGAGAACATCGTCAGGAACAATCATGCCGGGCCCGAGACCGCGCCGATTGTGGCGCCGCGAGCAGTTGACTCCGAATCCGATGTCCGCAGCAAAGCGGTATCGCGGCGGCGTTTTCTGGAGGGCACGACGGCAGCGGCGATCGCCGGATCGGCGCTAAGCGCGCTGACGATCGCGCCATCACCGCTGGCCGCGCAATCCAAGCTGAATCCCGACGAAGCATTGAAAGAGCTAATGGACGGGAACCGCCGCTTCACCTCCGGTTCGATGACTTCATTCGAACACGATCTTGCGATGCTGAAGCAGCACACCGCCGAAAAGCAGGAGCCGTTCGCGGCGGTACTGTCCTGCGCGGACTCCCGCGTTCCCGTTGAGCTGGCGTTCGATCAGACCATCGGACATGTATTCGTGACGCGCGTTGCGGGAAATATCGTGACGCCGGAAATTATCGGCAGCCTGGAATATGGAGCAGCCGTGCTGGGAGTGAAAGCTCTCATGGTGCTGGGCCATGGCAGTTGCGGAGCGGTGAAGGCCGCGATTCAGGGCAAAGAGGTGCCCGGACAAATCAGCACTCTGTATACGCCGATACGAGCTGCCATCGATCAAGCCGGGCCAGATCTGGAAGGCACGATTAAAGCCAACGCCAAGATCCAGGCCGCGTTGCTCCGCAAGGCATCGCCAGTGCTGGGTGGTTTGATCAAGGAAGGTAAGCTGAAGATCGTCTCCGCATACTACGACTTGGCCAGCGGCGCTGTTACCTTGCTCGAATAACTCTGGATTTTTAGAGTCCGACGGGCACTGAGCAGTCGATACGGCCACAATTCAAAACCGAATATACGTTTCATCGTGCAAGTGGCGGAGCCGCGGATTCAATATGCTAAAATCCTTCAGCTTTTCATCTGGAGAATACGGAACTCACTGTGAAAATCAGCCGGGATGATGTGCTGCGAGTGGCGGAGCTGGCCTATCTGGATTTGAGCGAGAGTGAGCTGGAGACGTACCGGGCACAGCTCGATGAGGTTTTGGAATATATCGGGAAGCTGAATGAACTGGACACCGCGAGTGTTGAGCCAATGGCCCAGGTGTTGGCCGAGGACCAGACCGCCGATGCCACATTGCGCGAGGATGTAGAAATTCCAGTTCATGCGGCAGCGGAGTTGTTGAAGCAGGCGCCTGATCCGGAGCCGCCCTACTTTCGCGTCCCCAAGGTGATTGAAAGATAAGTCGAAGCTGCGGGTAAGAGACGGACAGCCGGAAATGACGGAAAAGTGGACGATCGACGGAGTTCGGGAGGCGATCGCCGGAAAGAAAATTTCGGCTCGCGAACTTGCGTCGGAGCATTACAGACGGATCGAAGCGCGCAATCCAGAGTTGAACGCATTCTTGGCCAAGTCGCCAGAACGCGCCTTTGCGCAAGCTGACAAAATGGATGCCCTCGTAGCTGCGGGGGAACCTTTGCCTGCCATGGCCGGTGTGCCGATGGCCATCAAGGACACCATCAGCACGCGTGGCACGACCACGACCTGCGGATCAAAGATCCTCGAGCACTACATCCCGCCTTACGACGCCACGGCCGTCTCGCGGCTTGAAGCTGCCGGCGCGGTGATCCTCGGCAAGACCAACTGCGACGAATTCGCGATGGGCAGCTCGAACGAGAACTCCGCTTTCGGTCCGGTGCGCAACCCCGAGGCCACCGATCGCGTGCCGGGAGGATCAAGCGGCGGATCGGCGGCCGCCGTTGCCGCGGGCTTGGCTGTCGCCGCCTTGGGTACCGACACAGGCGGTTCGATTCGGCAGCCCGGCTCCTTCTGCGGAATTCCCGCGATGATGGGCAGCTACGGACGGGTCTCACGGTACGGGCTGATCGCCTTTGCCTCTTCGCTGGATCGCATCGGACCGCTTGCAAACAATGTCAAGGATATTGCCACCGTCCTGCAGATCATCGCCGGACGCGATGCGAATGATTCCACTTCCGCAACCGCGCCGGTTCCCGCATACCTTGCCGAAATCGGTAAACCCGTCTCCGGGCTGCGCGTGGGAATACCCAAGGAATATTTTGGCGCGGGCATGGACGGAGAAGTTCGCAAAAAGATCGAGGCCGGCATCGAGGTTTTGAAGAAGATCGGGTGCAAAATCGTGGAGATCGCGATGCCGCACACCGATTACGCGATCGCGACTTACTACATCATCGCGACGGCAGAAGCCAGCTCTAACCTGGCGCGCTACGACGGCGTGCGTTATGGATTGCGAGTGGATGACAATTCTCTGCTCTCGATGTACCGAAAAACGCGCGGTGCAGGCTTCGGACCGGAAGTGAAACGCCGCATCGTGCTCGGCACGTACGTACTATCCGCCGGCTACTACAACGCCTACTACTTAAAGGGTCAGAAAGTGCGGGCGCTGATTGCGCAAGACTTCCGTGACGCATATACGAAGGTGGATGTGATCGTAACTCCAACTTCACCCGTGCCAGCATTTAAGCTCGGCGAGCGCACGGCGGATCCGTTGCAAATGTATCTCGCTGATATTTATACCGTTACCGGTTCGCTGGCCGGAGTCCCGGGCATTTCGGTACCCTGCGGCAAGATTTGCGGTAAGCTCCCGGTCGGTTTGCAGATTTTTGGACCGGCGTTTGGGGAGGCGCGAGTCTTGCAACTGGCTCACGCTTTTGAACAGGCCGGCGGCAGCGTGGTTTAAAGGCAGAAGCGGGAAAAGGCGGGACTTAACACGCAGCGAGCGCCTTCCAGGGACCACGGGGAGCTTGAGCTTGATCAACATAGCAGTCTAGCAGCGTGGCGAAACTCGACCTTATTCTCGAGAAGCTCGCGATCAGTCACCGGCGCCTGTTGCGCTGCGCCGACTCCGTACCTGCGGACCAATGGAAAACGCGGCCCCACAAAAACGCATGGTCCGCTGGTGAATTAGTGGCGCACTTGATTACCGTCGAGCGCGGCATAGTCGGTAAAGCGGATCGCATCCAGCAGAAAACTCCCAAGCGATTCTCGTTTTTCGAGCGGCTGCACCTTCCAATTCAACTTGTGGAGGCCCGCATCGTCCGGCAGAAAAGTCCCGTGCCTCTAGATCCAGAGATGATAAAAGAAAAAGAGTCCATGCTCGCGGCCTTGCGTGAGGTGCGCGAGCGTACACTCGCATTTCTGGACGAAACCAAAGGACGCAACTTAAGCGAATATCGTTGGCGGCATCCATTCCTGGGGTCTTTCGATATCTACGGCTGGTTTCAATTTGTGGCGGCGCATGAATCGCGACACGAAAAGCAAATGCGAGAAATTGCGGAGCGCCTACCGAAAGCCATAGCAACTTTGCAAAATTAGGACGTTTTTACACCCGCGTAGCCCAAAACGGCACCTACTGTGAACACCGTACTTTGCCGGATTTCAACCGCAAATAGCCGTTTTTGCCGGACTTTTTGTGAAAAGTACTAGCCGGATCGTTTTTAGTTTTCAGAACGGAACGACTATTGCTCGGAGTTCATGCAGCTATTAGGATTCACACAGCATCCAATGCAGTGTGAGTCGAAAGATTAAGCATTAGGGCCGAACCCAGGCGGACAGAAAGAGGGCCACTGCCATGGTTACCGTCAAAGCGAGCCAGAAAATCTTCACCGACTCGGAAGTCGCCAGTTTGACCGGCATTTGCGTGGATCATTTGCGTAACTTCGCAAAGAGCCGGCATCTGGGATTTATTGCCCGAGCCGCAGAGCGCGCGGGGATTCAGGCGGATCAATGGTTGTTTACGCTGTCCGATCTGATGGTGCTGGTTACGTTGTTTCCGCGCTGCACACATTAAATTTGCGTTAAATCTGCGGCGAGGCCGCAGCAGTCACAACTGGACGGAAGATTTCTGCGCTCTCCGGCTTAGCCGGAGAGCTTTTTTGTTTATAGGGCCAGCGCGACAGTTAGACGCGCGAGTGAAATCGAAACGCTCGTGCCTGTAGGCCGTGAGCTACAGATTGCATGGCGCGTAGCGCATTGTAGCTCACCCCTTTAGGGGTGAGGTTCGTCCGATCGGCGCCGACATCGATGGTGGTAGACGAGTCACTCCGGCGCTCGCCTAGCTCGTATTTGGCGGGCCTAGACTCTAAACCCTCAGGCATGCAGGCCTGAGCTACAGGAATCGGAACGCAATTGCGGTGCTCGCGCGGACTCCAGCGCCGATCAGCGCGGGGCTGGCGTCGCGGAATCCGCCAGCGCGTACGACAACACCGTCATTACCGCTGCATTTTCTGCTACTTCGCGCGGATCTACTTTGTCGAACGTATCGGCGGCGGTGTGATGGTAATTGAAGTAGAAGCGGCTATCTTGGATCGGGCTGAAGCCCGGAATGCCCTTGCGATTCAGCGCGTCCACGTCGGAGCCGGCTTCCCTGCTAGGCACCAGTGATCCCGCTCCAAATGCATCCAAAACTTGCGCGACCGGTCGAAGGAATTCCTCCAGCTCCGGCTTGCCCACAAAGTGAATCCCCGCCGGATGGCCTGCACCCAGATCGGACTCTATCGCACCGACATGGTTTTGCAGATCGGCGCCAGAAGAATGCTCTGCGGCGTAGGTCTGGCTGCCCTCCGCACCCTGCTCCTCGTCCATCCAGCCGACAAAACGGACTGTGCGCTTGGGATGGATGCCAAGTTCCTTCAGCAGATGGATCGCCTGCATCGATACCACAATCCCTGCTCCGTCGTCGATTGCTCCCGTCCCAAGATCCCAGGAATCGAGATGTCCCGACACGATAACGATTTGCTCGGGATGTTCGCTGCCCTTCCAGTCGGCGATGACGTTGTAGCTTTCCGCAGGCGGCAGAGTTTGTGGAGTGAGGATGAGGCGCATACGAACCGGTCCTTGATGCGTGAGGTTTGCGAGCAGATCGGCATCTTCAGCGGTCACCGCTGCGCAAGGGATGTGCGGAGTTTCCGGCGTGGAGAAGGTCGCCCCAGTGTGGGGGAGTCGATAGTCCGCGCCACCCACGGAACGAACCAAGACCGCGACAGCTCCGGCATTCTTGCCGACCGCGGGCGCTGCCCCACGGTAGACCACTGCTTTGCCGTACGCGGCGCCACCATCGCCCTGCATCGCCAGCTGTTTGTCGAAGCGTTCGTTAAAGAGCAGGATTTTTCCGCGCACCGCCTCGGCCGGCAGTTGGCGGAATTCCTCGAATGAATTTACGACCACAACTTCCGCTTGCACGCCTTCGGAAGCCGTGGCTCCACTGCCCCCTAATGCGGTCAGCACAATCTTTTGTGTCGTGCCCGGAGTTTGGCCGGGCCACGCGATAAGCTCGGAAGTTTCCACGCCGCGTACCCAGTGTGGAACCATGGTTTTTTCGAGCTGCACCTCGGCGCCGAGCGCCTTCATTTCCGCAGCCACGTATTCCACGGCGTGTTGCGCTTGCGGTGAGCCGCTGATGCGCGGGCCAATGTTGTCGGTCAAGTGGCGAAGTTGGTCCAGGGCGTACGGATCTTTCAGGGCGGCGTCCCGAAGGCGCGCCATGGTGGCGAGTTGGTCGGCCGTCCAGGCACCCGCCGAAGGATTGACCAGGCGTGCGAGTCGATCCTGGTACGAGGGGCGTTGCGAGGCTGACGATGATGGCGCTGATGGAGCTTGCGCGATTGTGGGCGCTGCGAAAACCAGAGCGGCGAATGATGTAAGGAAAATAGTTCTGCGCATGGGCATGCGGGATGGTAACACGCCGACTACGACGGATGACCCGCGTGCTGACTTGCCAGCCTTAAAGAATCCGCTTGATACTCACGCGCGACCTGATGCATCTATTTGGACATGGAATATCGACAACTTGGCGGTTTGAAGGTGCCGGTGCTCAGCTTTGGCACTGGAACATTTGGCGGAACGAATGAATTCTTCAAAGCCTGGGGCGGCAGCGGCGTGGAGGAAGCTACCCGGCTCGTCGATGTTTGCCTCGATGCCGGGTTGAACTTTTTCGACACCGCCGACATTTACTCGGAAGGGGCGGCGGAAGAAATTCTTGGGAAAGCCATCGCCGGGCGGCGCGAGCGGGTTTTGATTTCCACGAAAGCGACGTTTCCCATGGGAGACGGTCCAAACGACGTGGGCTCGTCGCGATTTCATTTACTTAATGCCTGCGAAGCGAGTCTGCGGCGGTTGGGGACGGACTACATCGACGTTTATCACCTGCATGGATTTGACGCGCTGACGCCTGTCGAAGAGACATTGCAAACTCTGGACGGCCTGGTGCGCAGCGGCAAAGTTCGCTACATCGCCTGTTCGAATTTTTCCGGCTGGCATCTGATGAAGTCGCTGGCAATTTCGGAGAAATACGGTTGGGCAAGATATGTAGCGCATCAAGCGTACTATTCCTTGATTGGGCGCGATTTCGAATGGGAGTTGATGCCGCTGGGGATCGACCAAAAAGTGGCCACGATCGTATGGAGTCCACTGGGATGGGGGCGGCTGACAGGAAAGCTGCGCCGCGGGCACCCGTTGCCGGAAACCAGTCGGCTGCACAAGACCGCCGAGCAAGGGCCGCCCGTAGAAGATGAATATTTGTATCGAGTGGTCGACGCACTCGATGAAGTAGCAAAGGAAACCGGGAAGACCGTTCCCGTAGTTGCGCTGAACTGGTTGCTGCAACGACCCACGGTGTCGAACATTGTCATCGGAGCGCGAAACGAGCAGCAGTTGAAGCAAAATCTGGAAGCCTTAGGGTGGAATCTGACTGCGGCGCAAGTGGAAAAGCTCGACCGTGCCAGCGAAACGACCCCACCGTATCCTTACTGGCACCAGCGGCAATTTCGCCAGATGAATCCAACCCCGGTGCAGTTCTACGATCGCTGATAACCATCGTTGATATCGCTAGGGTCGCTTCAAAGCCGCTGACCATTCAGTGCGCAGTGTTGCTGCTGACCCTTCACAGCGTTATTCTCGGGAGCAGGGCAAACTTGTCTGGTGCCGTTGCATCGCACTTCCGGGACTCCGATGATCCTCCAACAAAGGTCGCGACTATTTTTGTCAGGCGTTAGCGCCGCATGTTTCTTGCTATGCGCGATCGCAGCAGTGTTGCCCGCGCATGCCCGCGGCGATCGCGAAATTGCCGCCGAAAATCCAGTAGGCGCGACGCAAGATTCCGGCGCGGAGGCTCGGCTGAGTCGCGGCAAGCGCTTGATGCTGAAAGATGGCGGCTTCCAGTTGGTGCGGAGCTATGACCGCAAGGGCGACCGAGTGCGGTATTACAGCGTGGAGCGGGGCGCTTGGGAAGAAATTCCATCAGCGATGGTGGATTGGGAAGCAACGAAGAAGGCGGAAGCCGCTGCGGAGAAGGCCGACGCGGCGCTACTGAGCAAAGTCCATACCCAGGAAGAGGCCACGAAGATTGAAACCGTGTTGGACGTGGACGCCAGTCTGCAAGTCGGGCCCGGAGTGTTTCTCCCTGGCGGCGAGGGAATGTTTGCCGTTGAAGGAAAATCTGTGACGCCGATCCCGCAAGTGGATTCGGAAGTGAAGAAGGATCGCGTAAATACGATCAAGCGCGTGCTGACGCCGATTCCCATCGTCGCCGCAAAGCAAAATATTGTGATCCCTGGACCCAAAGCCAAACTGCGGTTCAATGCGCAAAATCTGGAGTTTTACCTGCGTGAAGCGCCTCCTGATGGCGAGAGCTCAACCATCGAGCGAAGCCACCGCCCCGGAACATCAGGACCGGAGGTGGAACTTATTCGTGCCACAGTAAAAGGCAACAAGCGTTTACTGGAATCCATTAGGAGCATGTTCGGTGAAAAAGTTGGACAGGAGCGCAACACCGTTTCCATTCAGCAGTGGGAAGTAGCCCGCACGGTGTACCGCTTTACGTTAAGTGAGCCGCTGATGCCCGGCGAATATGCGCTGGCAGAAATTTTGCCAGACGGTTTGAATTTATTTGTCTGGGATTTTGGAATCGATGGTGCGGGTAACGTGAAACCCGCCAAGTAATACGTTTAGGCGTGAGCCGCAAAAGGCTGAATCTGTACCAGACCCGACCCTACTGAACTGAACGACGATCCGCTTCTGGCGAGCATCGCGGCAGAGGCGATTCCGGTGCGCACATAGGATTTTTCGCAGTCGGCACTGGATGGACCCCGCATGTTGCCTTCCATCCACGCCAAGCCCGGGCAGCGCGTGCAGGTGCCCAGGTGATTGCACGACGAGCACGTCGTCAGATCCTTCCCGCGAATTGAGCGCACTTCCAGAAATTGTGGCGAATTTTCCCAGATCTCGCGGAAGCTCTGCTCGCGCAGATTGCCGCAGGTGATCGGGAACTGCACACATGGATAAACTTCGCCGCGCGGCGAGACGTAGCACGCCGTGTGGCCGGCGCTGCACGGATAACCCTCGCGCGCGTCATCGTCAACCGGTGGTGGCGGCGCGCAGAATTCGGCAACATCTCCCACCAGATTGGAATCTTCGAATACGCTGCGCAATTGATTGGATGGAAGCCGTAGGCGCAGCACAGAGGTATCGCCGCTCATCATCGGCGTGATCGTAGGATCGAGCGTGTAATGCGCGCCGACTTCTGCCGCCAGTTGCCGCACGCCTTCACTATCCTGAAGATTCCCCTTCATCAGCACGTTCGCGAGCGTAACCTTCAGCCCCTGAGCGCGCAGCAGTCGGATGCCCGCGATTGTGCGCTTCAGCGAGCCGGGGAGCTTGGAGATGCCGTCGTGAACTTCCGCCCGATGCGAATACACGCTGATCTGCACCTGCTCGACGTTCAACTCGCGCAGGCGGCGTGCTTCCTTCTCGCGAATCAGAACAGCGTTGGTTTTGAGCTTCACATTGAATCGAAGCGCGCGCGCGTGTTCGATAATTTCAAAGCAGTCGCGCCGGATCAGCGGCTCTCCCCCGCTGATGGTCAAAAAGAAGACGCCGGCGGCCGCAAGCTGATCGAGAATGTTCTTGATCTCGGCGGTGGTCATTTCTCCATCGCCGTCGTGCTCCAGATAGCAATGCTCGCACCGTTCGTTGCACCGATAGGTGACGTCCAGATGCACGCTCAGCGGAACGCCGCGATGCAGCGCACGTTGGTTCAGCTCGGCCATCAGGCTCATGCGATTTTTGCAACTTCCAGAGTGGATTCCGCGACGGGTTGATCGGATAGCTGCAAGATGCCGTAACCTGCGAGCTCTTCGACCAGCGCCACGGCGTCGCGGTAGGCATCTTCAGGAACGACATCGAATTCATTACATATCCGCAGCTCGACAATTTCGGACAGCGGAGTTTTGCCGTCCGCCGCCTGCCAGATCAGCGACGCCGTTTCGTTGAGACTGAAAAGCGTCGAATCTACAGCCGACATGATGACCATTTCGCCGCCAAGCTCGCGCGCAGCTACCGCGGTACTGCGGGAGATATACACGTCGTTCATCCGATCAGCTCCCAAGCCCGGGCGTCCGGGCGTAAAGATCAGCCGCGAGACTTCCACCCGCGACACAAAATCGACAACGGAGTCGAATACGCGCGAGACGAGTTCCTTCTCGTGCGCGAAGAATAGAATGTGCCGCATCAGCGCACGCGCGGCATCCGCCTGCGGCACGCTTTCGACTCGATTCTCCGGCCCCTGCTCGAGTAAATACAAGGCGCGCAGCGGAGCTGACGTGTTCGCGCCGGAACGCGCGAGTTCGCCGGCAAAAGGCGTGCCGTAAGCACGATACGAATTGTCAAATTTGCGCACGTAGGAAATTTCGTCGGTCAGGACCGTGGCGTCTGGCGGAGCGAGTCGAGACATGGTCGTCTTCCCGGCGCCAGACACGCCCGCAAACAAATAAGCTGCGCCGTTGCGAATTGCGCTGGCCGCGTGAACCAGGAAGCCACCTTGCTCGGCAAGAACCAGCGAGTGCGTGATGCGCAAGACCGTATCGATCGCGTAAGGATTCGGGCACTGACGAATCCAGCCGCGACGCGTTTGCGGATTCCATTGCGCGTGGAAGTCGCCGCGCTGAAAATTCCACAGTTCGCCGCTGCGGAACACGCGCGCATCTTCGTCCGACGGTCTTCCAGTAGAATCGAGATGGATGTCGAAGCGATAAGCGGATTCCGAATGTGGACTTATGAAGCCAAGGTAGCGCCGCTCGAGAAGTTCGCAAAAATCGGAATGATCCGGCTGCAGGAGAATCGGAATCTCGCCGATTTCGACGTTCACGGTCGCTGAATTCACGATGTGAGGTGTAGCTGACGCGCTTTCCAGCGTGGAAAGAGCCGAAGCCATCACAGGCACTCCAAAATTTGCGGCTTGGGCTGGCCGAGCAGATCGTTCGATCCACCCAGCAGCCGCATGCGCAGCAGATGACTGGAGAGCAGCGTTCTCGCCAGCGCGCTCGAATGGCGCACGCCCATTCGAAGAATCTTCATCCACGGACCTACGATGTGCGCGACTTCGACCGGCCTGCCGTAGCGAATGATCGACGCAACGCTTCCGAGCAATTGGCTCTCGTCCAGCGACGGATCTTCATGCGCAAGGGCGTCGCCACGCGTGGAAAAGAGAAAGCGATTTCCATCCCGCCATTTGCGCATGACGCGATGAGCCCAGAATCTCCCCTCGCGCAAGCAAAGCACGATCTGGCCGCTGCGCGCATCCGCAATGCGATGACTTCGCACAGTAAGCAGGTCCCCAGGATAGATCGCAGGAATCATGCTGCTGCCGCGCGCGACAAATCGAATCTCGCCAAAGCGTCGCAAAACCTCAGCAGCAAGGTCAACGCGGATCTCCGGCAACGACACCGCAGCATTCACCAAAATTTGCCCCGGAGTCACGAATTCCTCCGGTTAAAACGGCACTGGCGTTGGGTAGGCGCCAACTTGCCACATGCAAGAGCCATGGTCTCGAAAACTTTTTCGTGCTGGAACTCGGGTTTTTGGTACGCGCGTTTGGATTTGGAGCTCGACAGGGCTTGCGACTTGCATGAAGGCCGATCAGTATGAGTTTCGCTCATTGCAGCCCCACTTGCGTGTACTTTACGGCCGTGTTGTTGCCCAACGAGGCGAAATAGAGACTAGATGCCTGATTGCTGGCGCTGACATTGTCCACGATCATTCCCGAAGTTCCGGTGCTTGTTGCTGGCAGTCCTGTACCGGGTTGCGTCGGAGCCCCGGCAGGAAAGGTAGTGATGGTCGACCTTGCAAAATTGGGAGGAGCGATCAGGATTCCTATAAAAAGGTAATCGTTGGCTCCATTTTTAAATTCGGTCAGGGGAGCCCATTCTTCAGGTCTGGACCCAACGTTGCGAATGTTCGTTGGCGTTCCTGTAGCCATATTGCGGCTAGCATCGAAGGTCGACCCGTAGAGCGTTAGATTGGCAGCAGTCGCGTCAAAGGCAGCTGTATAGATCAACCAATTACCCGAAGTGGCGCTAGAAAAGTAGGCGTCGTTGAACGCCGGTGCATGAAGGCTTCGAAAACCACCTACGCCCACGAGCGCTACACGAGGCGACGAAAGATTGACCTTCGCTTGCACAAGGACGGCGTTGGCAGTGTTGGGCACCGCGCCCGTGCCACTCACCGCGTAAATGAACCCACTGCCATCCACAATGGGGGATTCGACCACACCACCGGTGGCGGAGCCATTGCCTACCACAAGCGTCGGCGTGGCCAATGGAACACCTGCAGAATTGAACCCGTAGACCTTGCCATCCGCACATCCGACGTAAACATTATTGGTGGTAACGTCCTGAACAGGTCCCGTCAGCTTGCCTGAACAAACAGATACGAAACCGGAACCACCGGTTCCCCAGGTGGTATCCAGGCTCGGGGCGGCCGTCCCACAGGATGCATTGGTGCAGAACACGTTCTTGATGCGGAAGAGGACACCCGCATCGTTGCCAACGTAAGCGGTATCTGCGGCGTAGTCAACGTAGGGGGAAGAAAGCGTATTGGTGGCAGAGCCGAGTGTTAGCTTCGTTGCGGCTCCAGCTGATGGTGCTGAGCCAGAAAAAGTGGTGATCTGTACCGGTGACGCTATGCTTTGGGCGTTCGCGCCGGTACCATCCGACGCTTTCCAGGCGAGCACGTGAAAAACAGCTGCGTTGCCTGCAGCAGACTCCACAAACGCGACTTTAGTGCCGCTCAAAGACAGTACTGGCGATGTCGGAATCGTGCCGCCGGCAATAGCTTGTATGTTGTATGCCCAGTAGACGGTGGAGCTGAGGTGCCCGCATCGGTTCCGCTGACTGCACGATTGCAGATTCCATTACCACCCGCCGTCCCGGTATAAAGATTTCTGAAAGCGACTAAGTTGGGCTGAGTCGCCGTGCCGTCAACGTTCACGGGAAATACGACAAAATCGTCAGTACAGCTAGGTGTGACGGTTGTGTCGAAACTGAATTTCGCCGGAAATTGACCGGCCGCCGTCGCGCCTGAACCAAGAGTGATGTTCCAGTCAGACTGAAGGTCACTGGGGCCACGATTGGGTAAATGACCGCTCCATTTCCCGGGGAAGCGGAACAGTAAGAGGTTGCGCAACTGCCCTTCACCATCCGGAAAGCGATGGATCTGTTGCCATTGTTCCGTCTGACGCCATTGAAACTGTGCGCGCGGATCTCGCCGCGCCGCTTCCAGCGCCGCCATCGTCCCGAATCGCGAATACAGCGCGTGACGTGTGCTCCAATCCTGGAATTGAGGCTGCCGTTCGTGCGTTCGCAGCCCGGAAATAGGCGCGGAGCCTCGTTGCTCCGCCAGCAACAATGGCAGCACGCAACCAATGAACACTACGAGCAGCGGGACGCGCTTGTGCCAAGAAAGGGGGTTGGCCATGAGTTTTTCGCCGCAGCGAATTGGTTGTCAGTGTCTTACGAGAGGTGGTTGGAATCCGAAGCAAAATGCAAGGTGTTACGTAAGTATAATTGCTTACACAGATGGTACTTAGAAGCGAAGTAACCCACAAAAAGCAGGTAAATAGCGGCCCTTTTAGCCTTTTCCTACCGGCACGCCCACTAGGATCTCCCGGAGCATCGCCGCTACTTCCGAGATCCGGAAGGGCTTTTGCAGCCGTCGCGGCCCGCCGGCCCCGGTGTCACTGGCCTCAAGCAGTTCCCCGCTCATGAAGATCACAGTTGGCCGGATAGTTCCAGAGGCAGCCAGCAAGTGCTCGGTCACCTGGCGGCCATCGGCCGGAACTCCACCAGCGGACAGATTCAGGTCGCACAGCAAAACGTCATAGCTTCGCCGGCTGACCAGCGCGAGCGCCTCCGCGGGCGTAGCGGCGGTATCGACACGCAAGCCATGCACCGACAGCCCTTCTTCCAATAGCTGGCGCAAACTTTCTTCGTCATCGAGAACAAGAACGGAACGTCCCTTCAATGAGTCGCCGCCTGATCCGATGGAACTGATCTTCGTTCCCAGCACCGGCGTATCGAAAGGGCTGCGATCGCCTGCAACGCTCGCCATTGGAAGAAAAACCGTGAATGCCGAGCCGCCTGCGGGAAGCGTTTCGACATCGATGGAGCCCCCATGCTCCTTCACGATGGACATGCAGATGCTCAAACCCAGCCCCGTGCCGCCTCCCGGACGTTTGGTGGTGTAAAACGGATCAAAGATGCGCGGCAGCGCTTCACTGGGAATGCCGATGCCGTCGTCTTGCACGGTAACGGAAACGTGGCTCCCCATCTGGCCAAGCCGAATGCTAATCCGCCCGGATTCGCGCGCTTCGCGAATCGCATGCTCGGCATTGGTGATCAGATTCAGGAAAACCTGAATCAACTGGTTGGCGTCCCCCACCACCTGCTGCAAACCCGGCTGCGATGTAAATTCGACTTCCACATTATTGCGGCGAAGCGAGTGCTCATGCAGCTGCAACGTCCGCTCGATCAAACTGTTGACGTCCAGCGAAAGTTTCTGTGGAGCCGCCGGACGCGAAAATTCCAGCAAATTTTGTACGATGCGCGCGGCGCGTCGAGCCTGACGATGCGTCAGATCCAGCTGGCGCTTGGTGCTTTCATCGATGCCCGCCCGTTCGCGCAACAGTTCTGTCACGCCAAGAATGGCGGTGAGCGGATTGTTCAGTTCATGCGCCACACCGGCCAGCATCTGACCCATGGCGGCAAGTTTTTCCGCTTGGATAAGCTGCTCTTCCAAGCGCTTCAGTTCAGTGACGTCGCGGCCGGAAATGATCACACCATCGATCTTTCCGGTTTCCGCGAACAGCGGACTGAAGTGGCAACGAATGCGGCGCCACTCGCCCTGTTTGTGACGCACGCGAATTTCCAGCGAAGCGAATGATTTGCGGCCGGCGAGAAATTCGCCAAACAGCGCTTGCAGCGGCGCGCGGTCTTCCACGTGGGTGCGTTCACCCAGCTCCTTCATATCGTATTCTTCGGGCTCATAGCCCAGCACATCTTTCACTCTCGGACTCGTGAAGGTGTAACGCCCAGCCGCATCGAGGACCAAAATCAGATCCGGAAAACTGTCGACCAATCGCCGTGCAAATTCCTGCTGCTGGTACAGTCGGCGTTCCATTTCGCGACGCTCGGTAATGTCCATCAGCGCGCCGTGATAGCGAACCGCCTTGCCGCTTCCGTCGCGCACCACCGCCGCGGTGTTCAGGCACACGATCGCGTTGCCATCTTTACGGGTTAGCGTGAGTTCTCTACCCTGCAGCATCGGCTGCGAATCGACTTCCTGCCGCAACAGGCGCCGTTGATCAAGATCCGGCAAAATATCGGCCACGCTGTGCGCCAGAAGATCATCCTTGGAGCTGTAACCAAGCATGCGAACCAAAGCCGGATTGGCATCGAGGATGCGATCGTCCGGCGTAACAATGTAAATGCCTTCCTGCAAAGTTTCGAAAAGTTCGGTGAAGCGCGCTTCGTTCTTTCGTGAGGAGCTTATATCCCTGGCTAGAATCGTGACGCCGTGAACCTGATCGTCGCGAAGCATGGCATGCGCCACGCAATCGAAGTAGTACACCGCGTTCTGATTTTTCAGCCGGATCTGCACTACGCCAGTCCAGTGGCGGCGTTCCAGGAAGCGCGGCAAAACCGAATCGATCAGTTCGCGTGCGCCACCGCTGGCCTCCTCCACGAAATCGGTAAGCGGCCGGCCGATGATCTGCTGAAACGATAGCCCCACAAGGTCGGCAAACCTGCGGTTGACAGCACGAAGCTCGCCATCCAGGGTTACAGAAAGCAGAACATCATCGAATGAATCGATAAGGTCCCGATAGCCTTGCTGCGAGCGCTCGATGACCGCGAAAAGCTGATCCATCTGCTTGTTGCTCGCCGGAGCCGGCTGCCGCTGTTCAATCCCTCGAACAAGTCCCCGAAGCTCGGAAATCTCCTGCGTGCGCTTCCACGCATAGATCCCAAACAGTATGACGAGCACCACCAGCCCGAACGGCAGCGCTTCGAAACGTTCTGTGAAGGTGCGAATGGTGTTCCAGGATGTGACAGCAAAAACGACGGAGAGAACGAATAGCAGAAAAAACGTTAGTCGCCACAGCTCGCCTTGACGCTTTTCAAATTGCTCCAGGCGTTCGGAAACGGCTGGGCCGCGTTCGCCACCCGATGGCCCATTCTCGACGCCCTGTTTTTTGATTTCCGGCATAAGCCCCGGGTAATCCGGCAACCGCGCCGGGCGAATCGTACGTTACCTATTCAATATTCTAGAGCGATGGCCAACACCCGCAAGAAATGGCGCGGCACGACGGTGCTCGAACGATACCTGTCCTATTGCACATAAAGAAAAACGGCGCCTCCAGAGATCAGAGGCGCCGTTTGGTTTCCATCCCGACCAGCCTTATCGCTGTGCCCGTCGGGGTTGTCTGTCTTGAGCCTTAGCCTTCCGTGGCGGCGTCCGCTTCCGTGTCCTTCTGCAGGAAGTCGAGCGCTGCCGCTTCTTCGGCCGTGAGTTCGGCGGCCTCGGGAATCTCCTCCACCGGAGCCGGCGCGGGCATTTCCGTCAGCAACTGAATGCTGCGGTAGTGCTCGAGACCCGTGCCTGCCGGGATGAGGCGGCCCATGATGACGTTTTCCTTCAGGCCGCGGAGGTAGTCCACCTTGCCGGCGACTGCCGCTTCGGTGAGCACGCGAGTGGTCTCCTGGAAGCTGGCGGCCGAGATGAACGAGTCGGTGGAGAGCGACGCCTTGGTGATACCAAGGAGCAGCGGGCGACCCGTTGCGGGGCGGCCACCGTCGGCGATAATCCGGTCGTTCTCTTCGCGGAAGCGGAACTTATCGACCTGCTCTTCCAGAAGGAACGTGGTGTCGCCAACGTCTTCCACTTTGACCCAGCGCATCATCTGCCGGGAGATCGTCTCAATGTGCTTGTCGTTGATGTTGACGCCCTGAAGGCGATAGACCTCTTGAATGGCGTTGACCAGGTAGCTCTGGGTGAACTTTTCGCCCAGCACGGCCAGCAAATCGTGCAGGTTGAGTGGACCATCGATCAGCGCCTCACCGGCTCGAACGTGGTCGCCTTCCTGAACGTTGATGTGCACGCCGCGAGGAATCGAATATTCCTTGGTGGTCTTCTTGTCTTCGCTCTCGACGTAAATCTTGCGCATGCCCTTGGCGATATCGCCATAGCGGACATTGCCGTCGATTTCGCTGATGACGGCTGGATCCTTCGGCTTGCGTGTCTCAAAGAGTTCGACAACGCGCGGCAGACCGCCGGTGATGTCCTTGGTCTTCGTGGTTTCGCGAGGAATCTTCGCGAGCACGTCTCCGGCTTGCACCTCATCGCCATCTTGCACCATCAAGTGCGCGCGTGACGGCATGAGGTACTTCTTGCGAACCTTGCCTGCGGAATCGCGGACCAGGATGGCCGGCTGATGTTTTTCGTCACCCGGTGGCAACGTGACCACCAACTGCGAGAGGCCGGTAACGTCGTCCACTTGTTCTTCGATCGTCAGGCCGGGACGCAGGTCATCAAATTTCACGGAACCTGCAGTCTCAGTGAGGATCGAGAAGGTGAACGGATCCCATTCGGCAAGGATCTGGCCATGGTTGACGGTTTCGCCTTCGACAACGCGGAGGCGCGCGCCGTATACCACGTGATAGCGCTCCTTCTCTCGGCCCTTTTCGTCGACGATAGCGATCAAGCCTGCGCGATTCATCGCGATGGATGTACCGCCGCGGCCCTCAACATATTTGAGGTCCACAAACTTCACCACGCCGTTGTTGCGCGCTTCCAGCGTCGAGCGTTCGGAAACGCGGGTCGCCGTTCCGCCGATGTGGAACGTGCGCATCGTGAGCTGCGTGCCAGGTTCGCCGATGGACTGCGCGGCGATGACGCCGACCGCTTCGCCCAATTCGACCATGCGGCCTGACGCGAGGTTGCGGCCGTAGCACAGCGCGCAGACTCCGCGACGCGATTCGCAGGTAAGCACGGAGCGAATGCGAACTCGCTCGATGCCCGCGCCCTGAACCGAGTTGGCGAGCTCTTCGGTGATTTCCTGGTTCACATCCACGATCACGTGACCTTCGAAGTCCTTGATCTTGTCGAGCGAAACGCGGCCGACAATGCGGTCGCGCAGCGGCTCGACTTCGACTCCGGCTTCGATGATGGGTTCGACGTAGATGCCATCGCTGGTGCCGCAATCGCGCTCGTTGATGATCACGTCTTGCGCGACGTCCACTAGGCGGCGGGTCAGGTAGCCCGAATCGGCGGTCTTGAGCGCCGTATCGGCCAAGCCCTTGCGCGCCCCGTGCGTCGAGATGAAGTACTGCAGCACGTTGAGGCCTTCGCGGAAGTTAGAGGTAATCGGCTGCTCGATGACTTCGCCGGAAGGCTTGGCCATCAAACCGCGCATACCCGAAAGCTGACGAATCTGCTGTTTCGATCCGCGAGCGCCAGAGTCGGCCATAACGTAGACCGGGTTGATGACGCCTTCCTTGTCCTGCCGCTCGAGCGACTTGAAGAGTTCGTCGGCCACCTTTTCGGTGACGTCGCCCCAGATGGCGATGACCTTGTTGTAGCGTTCGCCGTTGGTGATCGCGCCGTCCAGATATTGCTGGATGACCTTGACCACTTCCTTTTCGGCGTTCTCCACAAGTTTCGGCTTATCGCCGGGGATGAGCATGTCATCGATGCCGATCGAAATGCCGGACTTGGTCGCGTATGTAAAGCCAAGTTCCTTCAAATGATCGAGCAGCACGACAGTGCTTTCTAGGCCAAAGCGCAAGTAGGCGTAATAAACCAGTTGCTGCACGCCCTTCTTCTTCAGCAATCCGTTGACAAACGGAAAATTGCTCGGCAAGTGCGTGTTGAAGATCACGCGCCCCACGGTGGTCTGAATGAATTGCCGCTCCATTTTTACGGGAACGGTGTGCGGCACGTCTTGATCGTCATACGCGGTGGTCAGGTCGATGACCTCGCCGGTGTAACGCAACCGGATCGGTGTGAGCAGTTCCACTTCGCCTGCTTCCAGCGCGAGCACCACTTCTTCCGGCGCGCCGAATACGCGGCCTTCACCCTTGGCTCCCGGACGCGACTTGGTCAGATAGTAGATGCCGAGGACCATGTCCTGCGACGGGACTGCCAGCGGCAGACCGTGCGCCGGAGACAGGATGTTGCGCGAACTGAGCATCAGCACCGTCGCTTCCACCTGTGATTCCGGCGACAGCGGAATGTGAACCGCCATCTGGTCGCCGTCAAAGTCCGCGTTGAACGCCGTGCAAACCAGCGGGTGAATGCGGATGGCCTTGCCTTCGACCAACACCGGCTCGAACGCCTGAATGCCGAGCCGATGCAGCGTGGGAGCGCGGTTGAGCAGCACAGGATGTTCGCGAATTACATCTTCTAGAATGTCCCAAACCACTGACTCCTGTTGCTCCACCATCTCCTTCGCTTGCTTGATGGTCGTGCAGTGTCCTTGCGCTTCCAGCTTGTGATAGATGAACGGCTTGAACAGCTCGAGCGCCATCTTCTTCGGCAGACCGCACTGGTTGAGCTTGAGTTCCGGCCCAACGACGATGACCGAGCGGCCGGAATAGTCAACGCGCTTGCCCAACAGGTTCTGGCGGAAGCGCCCCTGCTTGCCCTTCAAAGTGTCGGAGAGCGACTTCAGCGGGCGATTGTTGGTTCCGCGCAGCACCCGGCCACGGCGGCCGTTGTCGAACAGCGCGTCGACGGCCTCCTGCAGCATGCGCTTTTCGTTGCGGACGATGACGTCTGGCGCGCGCAGCTCCATCAGCTTCTTCAACCGGTTGTTGCGGTTGATCACGCGGCGATACAGATCGTTGAGGTCCGAGGTGGCGAAGCGGCCGCCGTCCAGAGGCACCAGTGGGCGCAGCTCCGGCGGAAGAACCGGGATCACGTCCAGGATCATCCATTCCGGCTTGTTGCCGCTCTTGCGGAATGCTTCCAGCACTTTCAGGCGCTTGGCGAATTTGATCCGCTTTTGCAACGACGGATCCACCTTCATCTTTTCGCGAAGCTCTTCCGACAATTTTTCCACTTCGACGCGGCGCAGCAATTCCTTGATGGCTTCCGCGCCCATCTTGGCCACGAACTGGCCGGGATATTCCTTCTGCAATTCGCGGTATTTATCTTCGAGCAGAACTTCGCGCTCGCGCAAAACCGCTACTTCGTTGGGATCGACAACCACGAACGCCTCGAAGTACAGAATGCGTTCGAGGTCGCGCATGGAGATATCCAGCAGGTAGCCGATGCGGCTGGGCAGGCCCTTGAAGAACCACACATGCGAGCACGGCGAAGCCAGCTCGATGTGTCCCAATCGCTCACGGCGAACTTTGCTGAGAGTGACTTCGACGCCGCACTTGTCGCAAATCACGCCACGATGCTTCATGCGCTTGTACTTGCCGCACAAGCACTCCCAGTCGGTGACGGGGCCAAAAATCTTGGCGCAGAACAAACCGTCCCGCTCGGGCTTGAACGTGCGGTAATTGATGGTCTCCGGCTTGGTGACTTCACCGTGCGACCATGAACGGATTTTTTCCGGACTCGCCAGGCTGATGCGAATGGAATCGAAATCCGCGATCAAACTGGCGCGATCATAGGGGCTGCTTCGATACAAGGTGATTTCCTCCTCCCGCCGCCTCGCGGCTGCGGGCTGCGGTCCGATGGGGAAGCATCAGACCGGCTGAGAACCCTAAAAACTAAAATCTCAAAACTGCTCAAGCACTTTCGCTGGTTGCTGAGCAGGGACGCAGCGAACTGCGCCCCACTCGAACCAGCACTAATCGGCTGCCTTCTCGGTCGGCGGTTTCTGCCGCTTCATCAACTCAACGTCCAGGCACAAGGACTGCAATTCGCGCACCAGCACGTTGAACGACTCCGGCACGCCAGGCTCGATGCCCGGCTCGCCCTTCACGATGGCCTCGTAGATCTTCGCGCGGCCATACACGTCGTCCGACTTTGCCGTGAGCAGCTCTTGCAGGATGTGCGCCGCTCCATACGCTTCCAGCGCCCACACTTCCATTTCCCCGAAGCGCTGTCCGCCAAACTGCGCCTTGCCGCCCAGCGGCTGCTGCGTGATCAGCGAGTACGGTCCGATCGAGCGAGCGTGAATCTTGTCATCGACCAAGTGCGACAGCTTGAGCATATAGATGTAGCCGACGGTAACGGGCTGATCGAACTGTTCGCCGGTCATGCCGTCGAACAGGTTGATCTTGCCGGCTTGCGGCAAGCCCGCCACTTCCAGCAGGTGGCGAATTTCCGTTTCACGCGCGCCGTCGAACACCGGCGTGGCGAATGGAATTCCTTCGCGGAAGCCTTCGGCATACTCCAACAGCTCGTCGTCGTCTAGCTTCGAAAGCAGGCGCCAGATCGTCGTGTCCGAGAAAACTTCCTTGAACCAGCGACGCAATGCTTCGGCGCGAACTTCCTTGCTTAGCAAACGCTTCAAGCTGTTGCCGAGTTCTTTCGCAGCCCAGCCGAGGTGCGTTTCCAGAACCTGACCGACGTTCATACGTGACGGAACGCCCAGCGGGTTCAGAACGATCTCGACCGGAGTGCCATCCGGCATGTACGGCATATCTTCTTGCGGCACGATGCGAGCGATCACGCCCTTGTTCCCGTGACGTCCGGCCATTTTGTCGCCGATGGAAAGCTTGCGCTTCATCGCGATATAGACCTTCACCAGCTTGATGACGCCCGGCGGCAGTTCGTCGCCCTTCTTCAGTTTTTCCTTGCGCTCTTCGGTGATCTTCCGCAGCACATCGATCTGCCGCGAAGTCATCTCCTCGATCTCTTCGATCTTTTCGATCAGCAGAGGATCTTTCTCGTTGAGCTTCAAGCGCTTCAAGTTGCGCGTGGAGATCTTCTCGATCACCTCACGCGTCAGCTCGACGCCCTTGATCAACAGGCGCTTGTTGGTCTTCTCGTCGTGCAGGTCCGCTTGCAGAATCTTGCCGCCGAGCAGATCGTTCAAACGCTTCAGCCGCTCGTCCGTCAGGATGCGGATTTCGTCCGCCAGGTTTTTTTCCAGCTTGAACACCTGCGTGGCTTCGATGGCCTTGTGCCGCTCGTCTTTTTCTCCGCCCTTGCGGGTGAAGATCTTCACGTCGACGATGGTGCCTTCGATGCCCGGCGGGCAGTAGAGCGAAGCGTCGCGAACGTCTCCGGCCTTTTCGCCGAAGATCGCGCGCAGCAGCTTTTCTTCTGGCGTCAGCGTGGTTTCACCCTTGGGCGTAACCTTGCCCACCAGAATGTCGCCCGGCTTCACCACCGCGCCGATGCGGATCACTCCGCTTTCGTCGAGGTTGCGCAGGAACGATTCGCTGATGTTGGGGATGTCGCGAGTGACTTCCTCGGGTCCCAGCTTGGTGTCGCGCGCTTCGATTTCATACTCCTCGATATGAATCGACGTGTAGTAGTCGTCCTTCACCAGCTTTTCGCTGACCAGGATCGCGTCTTCGAAGTTGTACCCGCGCCACGGAACGAACGCGACCAGCACGTTGCGCCCGAGAGCGAGTTCGCCGCGTTCCGTGCAAGGACCGTCCGCAAGGACCTGCCCCTTCTTCACGCGGTCGCCCACGCGCACCAACGGCTTCTGGCTGATGCAGGTGTTCTGGTTCGAACGCTTGAACTTGATCAGCTGATAGATGTCCGCGCCCACTTCGCGGCTGAGTACGCCGGAGTGATCGGACTCTACGCGTACGATGATGCGCTCGGAGTCGACCTGATCGACGATGCCATCGCGTTTGCAGAGCACCACCGCGCCCGAATCGCGAGCGGTGACGCGTTCCATGCCCGTGCCGACCAGCGGCGCTTCGCCGCGGATCAATGGCACCGCCTGACGCTGCATGTTCGAACCCATCAACGCACGGTTCGCGTCGTCGTTTTCCAGGAACGGAATCAAGCTGGCGGCCACGGAGACGAGCTGCTTTGGCGAAACGTCCACGTAATCGACTTCGTCGCGACTCTTCAGCACGAAGTTGCCGGCCTGCCGGCAGTTCACCAGTTCCGTCGTGATTTTCAAGCGCTCGTCGATCGAGACGTTAGCCTGCGCCACGACGTACTTGTCCTCTTCCCACGCCGACAGATAGAAGCAATATGGCTCGTAGGTGACCTTGCGCCGCTTGAGTTCTTCGTTCAGCTCTTCGACGCGGTCCTTCTCCACGATCTCGCCGGCTTTGAATTCGCTGTCTCCGGCATTCACGATGTGCACGTAGTCGATGATTCGCCCGCCCTTGACCTTGCGGTACGGCGACTCGATGAAGCCGTAGTCGTTGATCCGCGCAAAGCACGACAGCGAGCTGATCAAGCCGATGTTCGGGCCTTCCGGCGTTTCAATCGGGCAGATGCGGCCGTAGTGCGTCGGGTGAACGTCGCGGACTTCGAATCCCGCACGCTCTCGCGATAACCCGCCAGGTCCAAGGGCCGACAGACGCCGCTTGTGCGTGATTTCGCTCAAGGGGTTGGTCTGGTCCATGAACTGGCTGAGCTGCGATGATCCGAAAAATTCTCGGATCGCCGCCATAACTGGCTTCGCGTTCACCAGGTCGTGCGGCATGGCCGTAGACATTTCCTGGTACACGCTCATCTTTTCCTTGATGGCGCGTTCCATACGGACCAGGCCGATGCGGAACTGGTTCTCGAGCAGTTCGCCCACCGCGCGGACGCGGCGGTTGCCCAGGTGATCGATGTCATCGACGACGCCGATGCTCTTGCGCAGCTTGAACAGGTACTTGATTGCCGAAACAAAGTCCGGCGTGTCCAGCGTGCGGTTGTCGAGCGGCGTGTCCAGCCCCATCTTGATGTTGAACTTCAGGCGGCCGACGCGGCTGAAATCGTACTTGCGCGGATCGAAGAACATGCCGCGGAACAAGTTCGTCGCCGTCTCCAGGGTTGGAGGATCGCCCGGGCGCAGCTTGCGGTAGATTTCAATCAGCGCTTCCTTCGAAGAGCGGATCCCATCCTTATCAAGCGTTCGCGAAAGCACCAGGCCGATGTCGTCGCGCTCTGGAAAGAACACGTCAACTTCAGTGATGCCGCCTTCGGCAAATGCCTGCCACAGCTCGCCGGTTAGCGGCTTGTTCGCTTCCAGCAGGACTTCGCCGGTCTGGCGATTCACCACGTCAGCGACGCTGTATGCGCCTTCCAGGTCCGCCAGAGTCGAGCGCACCTGCGAAATCTTCGCTTTGATCAATTCCTTGAAGAGATTTTCGGTGATGCGCTTGTGCGCGCCGACGATCACTTCTTCGGTCTTGGGGTTCTTGATCTCGTGCGTCAGCTTGCGATCGACGATGCCCGGCGAAATATTCCAGTACAGGTCCTTATCGCGCAGCGAAATCCGCTCCACCTGGTAAAAAGTGCGCAGAATGTCTTCGTTGGACTTCATTCCCAACGCGCGCAGAAAAATCGATCCGAGGAACTTGCGCTTGCGATCGATACGCACGTACAGAATGTTCTTCGTGTCGTATTCGAACTCTACCCACGATCCGCGGTACGGAATGATCTTGCCCAGAAAGTAGCTGCGGTTATTGGCGCTCTCGAAAAACACGCCCGGCGAGCGGTGCAACTGGCTGACGATCACGCGCTCGGTACCGTTGATGATGAAGGTACCGTTCTCGGTCATCAGCGGAATGTCGCCGTAGAAAACTTCCTGCTCCTTGATGTCGCGAATGGTTTTCGCGCCGGAGTCCGGATCCTTGTCGTAAATCGTAAGTCGAATGGTGACCTTCAGTGGCGCGGAGTACGTCATGCCGCGCTCCTGACACTCATTCACGTCATACTTCAACTGCATCGCCACCGGATCGCCGCACTTGTTGCAGAACGTCGGCGTGTTCTTGTTGAACGTGCCGCACTTGTGGCAGATCACGTCGCCGGTCTGGTACGGATTGGTGACCACTGATGCGCCGCAATTCCGGCACGTCGCGCGGAGGTGGTGCAGCCCTTTCAGGTTGCCGCACTTGCACTCCCAGTTGCCGATCGCATAATCCACGAACTCCAGCTGCGACATCTCGCGGAAATCCTTGATCGGAAACACCGACGTAAACACCGACTGCAATCCGCCGTCATCGCGCTCGCTCGGCAGCAAATCCATCTGCAGAAAGCGCTGATACGACTTCATCTGTACTTCAATCAGGTTCGGAATTTGAATCGAGCCCTGGATCTTCGCGAAATCCAGACGCTCGCGTTCCCGGACATGATGATTCGTATTCGGCATTGATTACCTCATCCCTTGTGACAAACGCGCGGAAACCATTGTGTGAAGACAGCCAGCCCTGTGCAGCGCGTCCCGCCCGTTGATCCCGGTTTTACCGGCACCATTAAAGACAGCGCGCACACGGCGGCAGGACGCCCAATCAAGGCGCCTGAAGTTGTGGTAGTACCCAGCCTCGGCTTGCGTGATGAAGTCCTTTGACGCGGTGCCCCGCTTAGCCGCGCCCCTTCTCGAAGCCCGTGAAAAACTACTTGATGTCGACTTTGGCTCCGGCCTCTTCGAACTTCTTCTTGATGGCCGCTGCCTCGTCCTTGTTGACGCCTTCTTTGACGGTCTTGGGTGCGCCGTCGACTAGGTCCTTGGCTTCTTTCAAGCCCAGGCTGGTGACTTCGCGAACCGCCTTGATGACGTTGATTTTGTTCCCGCCCACGTCGGTGAGAACGACGGTGAATTCCGTCTTCTCTTCCGCGGGTGCCGCGCCGCCGGCTGCAGCCCCGCCGCCTCCGCCTGCCACGACTGTTGCCGCGGCTGCGGACACGCCGAACGTTTCTTCCATCTTTTTTACAAGGTCCGACGCTTCGAGCAACGTCAGCCCCTTGATTTCTTCCAGGATCGTATCTACTTTCGCCATGATTCTTGCTTCTCCTCTCAAAATTAAAGAATTTTTACTGGACCGGCGCGGGAGTCGGCTCGGGAGGTGCTTCCGCCTTGTCCCCACTGGACCCAAACTTTTCGGCCTTCACTGCTTCGCTGACCACCACGGCCATATTCCGCGACAACGCGTTTAGTGCCACCGCAATGCGCTGTGCCGGAGCGTTCAGCAGGAACATGATCTTGCTGAGCAACTCTTCCTTCGACGGCAGACTCGCCAGCTGCTGAATCTCCGCGATATTGATTACTCGGCCTTGGACCAATCCCGCGCGAAACTGAAACGCCGGAACGTCTTTGGCAACCTTGGTGAGCGCCTTGGCCAGCGCCACGGGGTCCGTGTTCGTGTACGCAATCGAGTTGGTGCCCTTCAGATTCTTCAGCAGCCCCTCGGCTGGCGTGCCGGAGCCGGCGCGCTCCGCCAGCGTGTTCTTGACTACCTGATATGTGCCGCCGGCTGCCTGCACCGCGCGGCGGAGCTTGGTATCGTCCTCCACCGTGATCCCCTGAAACGTGGTCAGGATCACCGTGGAAACTTTCGCCAGCTCCACTTTCAACTTGTCCAGATCTTCCTGTTTTTCGCTGCGCTTTTTCATAATGTCGCTCGAGTTCCCCTTACGCCGCGGCTGCCAGCACTTCCGCTTCCGCCAGGTCGATGTTGATTCCCGGTCCCATCGTGGACGTCAGCGTAATGCGCTTCACGTATTTGCCTTTTGCTGCCGCCGGCTTGGCCTTGATCACCGCGCCGATTACCGCATGACCGTTTTCCGCCAGCTTCGCGGCGTCGAAATTGATTTTGCCGATCGCGCAATGCACGATTCCGGCTTTGTCCACGCGAAACTCCACTTTGCCGGCCTTCGTTTCGCGAATTGCCTTGGCAACATCAGCGGTCACCGTGCCCGTTTTCGGATTCGGCATCAGCCCGCGAGGACCAAGCACTTTGCCCAGCTTGCCGGCCGATCGCATCATGTCCGGCGTCGCGATCACCGCGTCATAATCGGTCCAGCCACCCATGATCTTTGTCACGATATCGTCGCCGCCCACGAAGTCCGCGCCCGCTTCCTGAGCTTCGCGAACCTTGTCGCCGCCCGCGATCACCAGCACACGTACGGCTTTGCCCAATCCATGCGGCAGAACCACCGTGCCTCGCACCACCTGATCCGAATGCTTCGGATCAACGCCCAAATTTATGGCCAGCTCAACCGTCTCGTTGAACTTGGTGTGATGCGTCTTCTTGATCAGCTCCGTGCCTTCCGACAACTTGTACGGACGCGCTTCCACCTTCTTGCGCGCGTTCTCCACATGTTTGCCCGACTTCTTCATTTACTCTCCAACTCGATCTCGTAGCGCCTGAATTCCTAGGCTTCCACTACTTCCAGACCCATATTCCGCGCCGTGCCCATCACCGTGCGCATCGCTGAGTCCAGATTCGTGGTGTTGAGATCGACAAGCTTGGTCTTCGCAATTTCCTCGACCTGTTTCTTGGTCACTTTGCCGACTTTGTTGCGATTCGGTTCCGCCGAACCCTTCACGATCCCTGCCGCGCGCAGCAACAAAATCGAAGCTGGCGGCGTCTTCAGAATGAACGTGAACGTTCTGTCTGTATAAACCGTTACTAGTACCGGGAAGATCATCCCGTCCGGTTCCTTCGACGTCTTCGCGTTGAACTGCTTGCAGAAATCCATGATGTTCAAGCCGTGCGGACCGAGCGCCGTGCCCACTGGCGGCGCAGGCGTCGCCTTGCCCGCTGGAAGTTGCAACTTGATCGTTGTCTGAATCTTCTTAGCCATATTCCCGCCTCAAGTCCCCTTCCGTCATTTACTGCGAATCGATAAAAGGTTCGCCATCGGGCTTCTCTACCGGAGGGGCTTGTCCCTCCCGGGCGTACGCTTCAAGCAAAAGCATCCCGATCTACCCAGCTTCTCTACGCTGGCAAAATCCAATTCCACCGGCGTCGAGCGCCCGAAAATCGTTACCGAAACTTTCAACCGGCTGTGATCGCCGTCGATCTCTTCCACTGTGCCATTAAAGTTCGCGAACGGCCCATCCACAATCCGTACCTGCTCGTTGCGCTCGAATACCACCTTCGGCTTCGGCCGGTCCGTCGGCGTGTGCACGCGATTGATGATGGCGTCCACTTCCGCGTCCGACAGCGGCGAAGGCGAAGTCGCCGAACCCACGAATCCGGTCACTCGCGGCGTGTTCCGCACGATGTGCCAGGTGTTCTCGTCCAGATCCATCTCCACCAGCACGTAGCCCGGATATGACATCCGCGACGACACTACTTTCTTCCCGCCGCGCACCTCGACGGTGTCTTCCATCGGGATCAGCACGCGCCCGATCTTGTCCTGCAACGTGAACGCGGCCACGCGGCTTTCCAGGCTCTCTTTCACTTTCTTCTCAAAGCCTGAATAGGTATGGATGATGTACCACTGCATTCCCATCGATTTCTAATCCCCTCAAACCACAAACGCTTTCCGAAACTTAAACTCCGAATACCTTGAACACGTACGTCACTCCGCGCTGCACCAGCCAATCCACCGTGGCCAGAAACACGCCAAAGAAAAACACCGTCGCAATCACAATCCCGGTCGTCGAGATAACATCTTCCCGACTCGGCCAGGTCACCTGCTTCATTTCCAGCCGCACATCGTGCAGAAATTCGCGCGAATCCTGCACCGTACCGGAAATCTTGCCGCCAATCCCCGAAGCCGTCCCGACTATTCCGTGCGACTCTTCGTTTTTCGCTTTTATAGCCTGTGTTGCCATCATTCCTCGTTCGTTCCAACTAATCTTCTTGTCATACCGGGCCGCACTCGAATCCGGCCCATGAATCTCTGGCAGGGGAGGAGGGACTCGAACCCCCATACCCGGTTTTGGAGACCGGAGTCCTAGCCGTTGGACGACTCCCCTGAATCGCCTGCTTTTGGCGATTCACCCTGAGGCCACGCTTTTTGCGGCCGAAGGGTACTGCGTATCGCCAAAATCCAACAGGAGCCTCAATTTCTTCTCCCGTCTCCAACCCTTACTTCACTTCCTTATGCGCCGTATGCTTCCGGCAAGAATTGCAAAACTTCCTCGTCTCCACGCGTTCCGAGTGCTTCTTCTTGTTCTTCGTCGTCGTATAGTTCCGGTTCTTGCAATCGCCGCACTGCAACGTAATGATTTCCCGCATGATCCCAATTCCCTTCTGACAAATGCAGCGCCGAAGCGCCGGCTAAAGATTCAACTACTCGATAATCTCAGTTACCGCGCCGGCGCCCACGGTGTGGCCGCCTTCGCGAATCGCGAACCGCAAACCCTTCTCCAGCGCTACCGGAGTGATCAGGCTTACTTCGCAGCTTACGTTGTCCCCGGGCATGACCATCTCCACGCCCTGCGGCAGCTTCACGTCACCAGTGACGTCCGTCGTCCGGAAATAAAACTGTGGACGATAGCCGGTGAAAAACGGCGTGTGCCGCCCGCCTTCTTCCTTGGTCAGCACGTATGCTTCAGCCTTGAACTTGGTGTGCGGCGTGATCGATCCTGGCTTGCACACCACCTGACCGCGCTCCACATCTTCTTTTTCCGTGCCGCGCAGCAGCAATCCCACGTTGTCGCCCGCCAAGACCTTCATCCAGCAGCTTGCGGAACATTTCCACGCCGGTTACCACTTTCTTCTGCGTCGGGCGGAAACCCACAATCTCGATTTCCTCGCCAACCTTTACCTTGCCGCGTTCCACTCGGCCGTGACCACCGTGCCGCGACCCGAAATCGAGAAAATATCTTCGATCGGCATCGCGAACGGCTTATCGATATCGCGCACCGGCTGCGGCACGTTCTTGTCCACCGCATCCATCAAATCGTCAGATCGACTTTTCCCACTTGGCATCGCCGTTCAAGCGCCTGCAATGCGCTGAGCCGCGCACCATCGGCGATCGTGTCGCCAGGAAACTGATAAGTCTTCAGCAGCTCGCGTACTTCCAACTCCACCAACTCGAGCAACTCCGCGTCTTCCACCATGTCGCACTTGTTCAAAAACACGACGATGGCCGGCACGCCCACCTGACGAGCCAGCAGAATGTGCTCGCGCGTCTGCGGCATCGGTCCGTCCGTCGCCGCCACCACCAGAATCGCGCCGTCCATCTGCGCCGCTCCGGTGATCATGTTCTTGATGTAGTCCGCGTGACCCGGGCAATCCATGTGCGCGTAGTGCCGGTTCGCCGTCTCATACTCCACGTGCGATACCGCAATGGTGATGCCGCGCTCGCGCTCTTCCGGCGCATTGTCGATGGTGTCGAACGCCCGGAACGCCACCTTAGGGTTGTGCTTGCTCAACACCTTGGTGATCGCCGCCGTCAGCGTCGTCTTGCCATGATCGATGTGCCCGATCGTCCCTATGTTCACGTGCGGCTTATTCCGCTCGAATTTCTCCTTGGCCATATTCCTTTGCCCTCAGCGTTCAGATCTAACTGAAATCCGTTTCTACTTCGACCGCTATTCCCTGCAAACTCTGGAGCGGGGGACGGGATTTGAACCCGCAACCATCACCTTGGAAGAGTGAGACTCTACCGTTGAGTTACCCCCGCCCAATTCCCCCAAATCCTTTTGCAGCGCTGCGCCATCAAACTTTCGTATTCGCGTCGGCCGCTCGCTTCTCGAATCTCTGGAGCCTGGGACCGGGATTGAACCGGTGACCTCGTCCTTACCAAGGACGCGCTCTACCAACTGAGCTACCCAGGCCTAACCCGCTCCCCCTTCAGGATCTCGTTGCTGCTTAACTGCTTCGGCTCGTCCGCCTCACGCGCACTCCCGCGTCCTGCTTCGCGGCGCACTTTCCCTCGTACTTGGCGGCGCCTTTGCCGCGAGTCGACCACGCTCGAACATCGTCACCGTAATCGCTGTCGCGATTACTCGTTGTGCGATTGCCCTGCGATTTTCCGCGAACCGCCTACCACTTTTGCTGCCGACTCTCGCCGCCCCGATTCGGAGTCGCCCTCTACTTCAATCTCGTTTCCGATTGCCGCTTCAACCAGCCTTGTCTTACTTCAGCAGCGCCTTGGTGACTGGTGGACGGGGGAGGATTCGAACCTCCGTAGCCCGCAAGGAGCGGCAGATTTACAGTCTGCTGGTTTTAGCCACTCACCCACCCGTCCTAAAAAATTCGTCCTGCAAATTTCTTCAACTGCCCTAAAGTCTTCAACTGATTGTGGCGAAATCTTTTAACTTTGGATCCAGCGCACGCTTCGGGAAAACACAAAACGGACTCGTGTCAAGAGACACCAGCCCGTCTATTTTCTTGCTGAGGATTTGCTCCGCCTCATTCCCCGCGAACTTTCTGGTGGAGCTGGCGGAGGGAATTGAACCCCCGACCCTCTGATTACAAATCAGATGCTCTACCAGCTGAGCTACGCCAGCACTCTCAAACCGAGCAAGAATAGCAGACAGGGTCCGGGAATTGCAAGGGGTGCCCGAAAATTCCCAGCAAGCTGGGGGCCAGCCTTGTGGAAAAGGCATCCTCCCGTGACCTCTCAGCCAATCCCATCCCTCTTACCTTGTACAACTTACCCCTAACTTCCAACTTTCCTCAGCCCTTCAAATCTCTCCACCGAGGCGAGAAGCTGATCTCCACACCTACCCGCCAACGACCGCAGTCTTTTCCGTGGGTGCCGCACCCTGCGCATTTCAGGGTGCGGGTTTAGATCCAATAACAAGGAGAAGCAAAGCTAACGCCGACCACTGACCGATCCAATTGATTTGATGTTCCCACCACATCATCGAGATGCCACAATGAAATCCAAATTCGCTGACATCGTCCAAACGTTCGCGAACGACTGGTTGACAAAACAGTTTGCCAAAAAGAAGTTTTCTCTCACGCAATGACCAAACGCACCACCATCATCGCAACTGCCGCGCTGCTGCTTCTCGCAATCATCGCCGTCCTCGCCTACCAAATATGGCACCGCAATGAAATCTCCGACCGGTCCGCGATGCTCGCCGCCATGCCGTCGACCGCCAGCACTATTTTGTTCGCCGACCTTGCCGAACTGCGCCAATCTCCCTTCCTCGCGCAACTCTACGCCTGGGCGCCCAAACCGCAGATCGACCCCGAATACGCGCAATTCCTCCGCGACACCGGCTTTGATTACGAACGCGACCTCGACCGCATCGCTATCGCTTCGATCAAGACTCCGCAGCAATCCGTTTTGTTTGCGATCGCCGACGGCCGTTTCAATCGTAAAAAAATTGTGGTCTACGCTTCCCAGTCCGGCTCGCATGAAAAGCAAGCCGGCCACGAAGTTTTCTCCATTCCCATCACTGCGCCGACCACCGCGCCAGGCAGCGCGACGCCCGCTCCTTCCGATTCCAACGCCAACTCCAGCGCACTACGCGATGCTGCCGCCAAGAAAATCTCCATCACTTTCCTCAGCAACACGCGCATCGCCATCGCCACCAGTTCAAATCTCGGCGCGTTCCTCACCAAGCCCACCACAAACCAGGATTCCGCGGATTGGCGCGAACGTTTCGACCGCCTCGCCGGTTCTCCGATTTTCGCCGTGCTCCGACAGGACGCCGCACCCGGCTCTGCGCTCACGTTGCACGCGCCCGGCGGCTTGCAGTCCCCGCAACTTGCCTCGCTTCTCGATCATCTTCAATGGATCACCATCGCCGGCAAGCCCGAGGGCGATCACCTTCGCGTCGTCACAGAAGGCGAATCCGCCGATGACGCGTCCGCACGCCAGCTCTCCGACATGCTGAACGGCATTTTGCTGATGGCGCAGGCCGGCCTGAACGGTCCCAAAATCCGCTCGCAGCTTGACCCACAATCCCGCGATGCCTACCTGGAACTCCTCAAAACCGCTGACGTCTCCCGCATCGATCGCCGCGAAACCAAGTCTGTCCGCCTCGTCTTTGACCTCTCTCCGAGGTTCCTCACCGCCGCCCGCACCACGCTCCCCATAGCCGCTCCGATCGCTCCGCAACCCGCCGCCGCACCGCGAAAAAAGTAAGCAGAAAGCAAAGCAGCGACGCCGTCCCAGTAGCACAGCCACTCCTGGCTGTGCACACGGCTGCCCACACCACAACGCATCCGCAATCTCAAAACCACCTTCCACCAAAATTGGATTTGAATTTAAAAAGATAAGGAAAACGTCAGGAAGACCTAACCAACAAACTTCAAAAAACTAATCCCCAGCCGGTGTACTCCGCATATACCGCCAAGGATTCACCGGCGCATTATTCACCCGCACTTCATAATGCACGTGCGGTCCAGTTGAGCGGCCGCTGATGCCGGTATATCCCACAACTTCGCCGCGCTTCACTCGCGCTCCGGAAATTGCCGAAAACGAAGACAAATGCGCGTACCAAGTAGTGATTCCAAACCCGTGATCGATCACTACCAGTCGCCCGTACCCGGCATGATTCTCCGCGATGGTGATGATCCCATCCGCGGTCGCATGAACCGGGGCGCCGTAGTCGGCCGAAACGTCTACGCCCGTATGGAAGGCGCCTTCACCGCTAAACGGATCCAGCCGCTCGCCAAAGCTATCTGTGATGTGCCCCAGCACGGGCCAGATCGCCGGCGTATATGTCGAATCCGCGAAACTCATCACCGGCATCAACCGCAGCCCGCCGCTCGAAACCGCGATGGCGGCGGCATTGCGCTTCAAGAATGTGTATTGCTGCACCGAGCGGTCAAACGCATCGGCAGGCGTCACTGGATTGTCGCTGGAATCGAACGCCGCCGGATGGTAGCGCAGCACGCCATAGGTCATCGCCACTTCAGTGGCCAGGGACTGCAAAGAGTCGAGTCGCTGATTCGTGTCGTTTACCGTGCTCTGCAGCTGCCGGTACTGCTTCTTTAAAGTTTCCTGATCATGACGCAGTGCGTTGTAATTTCCAACCTTCCACAGCATCCGCGTATACGAGCCCGCCGCGGCGATCACCGTGATCCCGCCGATCAGGGCAAGCACCGCGATGCCGTGCAGCAGGTACGCCGACACAATCAGCTTCTTCAACTTACCTGGTGTCGACGCGATATAAAATGTGTATGACTTACCCTTCATATCGGTAAAGGGCCCCTCAGGCCTCTTTATTAGACGCGAGCCATGTACTCTGGGCCCGCCGCGCAAAACCGCTCAATCGCGCTTGTGGATCTTCCGAATTGGGAAACTCAGATCTCGGAAGCGTCGCCATACTAAATTCTGTAGGTTCTTTCGTCAATCCTGTATTTTGCTGTCCAAAGAACAGTTCGCAAAAACTGGTCACCTGCGCCGAAGGTCAGGTAACCGGGCCTTCATCGGAAGAACACGGTAAACTAGACGCATTTCCCGACCAAAACGTAACTCAGGGAATCGCTGTAAAATCGCTTCCTAGGCTCCGCATCAAGCCTTGAAGCCTTGCTGATCTTGAAATTGCAATGAAGACGACAGAAGCCCAGTTGATCCAGAAGCTTAGGCATGCGGCGTCAAAGCCCGGTTTCAAATCGGGAATCGCGCTCGGCATCGGCGACGATGCCGCCCTGTTCGCTCCCCGCGTAGGCTACCAAACCATTCTAACCTGCGACTGGTTCCTGGAAGAAACTCACTTCGTTCGCCGCCTGCATCCTCCTGATTCCGTCGGCTGGAAAAGCCTTGCCCGAGCCGTGAGCGACATCGCCGCCATGGGTGGCCAGCCGCGGTGCTTCCTGCTCAGCCTGGCTTTGCCGGAAGATCTCACCGGCCGCTGGCTCGATGAATTTCTCGGCAGCCTGCGCCGGGCCAGCCGCAAACTGCACTGCGCGCTGGCAGGCGGCGACACTACCCGCCAGAAAAAGATCCTTATCAATATCACGGTGGTAGGCGAAGTCCGCCGAAACCAAGCCATCCTCCGCAGCGGAGCAAAACCCGGCGATCTTATCTACGTCAGTGGCCGCCTAGGTGAGGCCGAATTAGGCCTCCAACTCCTTCGGCGCAAGACCCAAATAGCGAAGTCTGACCCAGCGCTGAGGAAACATCTCTATCCGGAGCCGCGCCTAGCATTGGCGCAATGGTTAGCCGAATCCCGCATACCCACCGCCATGATGGATCTGTCTGACGGCCTCTCGACCGATCTCCCCCGCCTCTGTGAAGCCAGCAAAGCAGGGGCGATCTTAGAAGCCGCTAAAATCCCCAAAGTCTCAGTTCCAGAACGGAGCAGCAGGAAAACGCCTGATTCGCTCGAACTCGCACTCGACGGCGGTGATGACTACGAACTCTTATTCACCGTGCCGGCGAGGAAAACTAATCTTCTTCCGCGCGCTTTCAAAGGCTTGCCGCTGACTGCCATCGGCAAAATCACCGCTGGCCGTTCCATCCAGCTCGCTCAGCCAGACGGCAAGACCAAACCGCTCGAGTCGGCCGGCTGGGATCCCTTCAGAACGTGAAACAAAATGTGGCATAGACTTCAGTCTGTGTCCGCCCGACCGGGTGCCGGGGTGCCGCACCCTGCGCTTTTCAGGGTGCGGGTTTAGAGCCAACTGCAGTCACATCTCGATCCGCTTCCCAACAGTGGCAAACGATGTGTGGCTAGTCAGCCTGTGCCACTCCAAGTCATCAACATAGAAATCTTCCCACCGGCAAAAATCCTTTGGCTCCTTCATACGTAAATAAAATCAAAGGCAGGTCCGCCAGGTGCGAAATCACAATCCCGCCTAAAATCCATCGCTGCGTCACGCCTTCGCTGATTCGCCGTACTGCATTCCCACTCGAAATCATCAGCGCCGCCAGAATCGTCCACTCCACATACCGCAATGGCGCATAGATCGACAGATATAAAGTCCACGGATGGGCAGGCACGTTCAAGTGCATCATCGCACCTACGAAAAACACGCTGACGCCAAACAACATACCAAGACCCAATCGAGCGGAACCAAAACCAACGGCGGCGCCGACGCCGGACTGATTGCGCAGCAGCTTCAGTCCATAGTACGACCACAAACAGTACGACAGATACTTCACGATGAAGTAGATCGGATATACGAGGGATTCGTCCATGCCGTAGCTAACGAGCCGGCGGAGTTGCCGGTGCATTCACCGCCGTCGTTTTTGCGGGCGCGGTTGTCGCGGGCAGATCCGGTTTGGGTTTTGGTGCGCGCGGTTCATCTTCGGTCGGCGCGGTGTCTGGCGTGTCGACATTCACGCGATGATCGCGCGCTACTTGCTCCAGCGGTGTGACGTTTGCAAACTCGATCTCCGGCAGTCCGCTCATGGATTTCTGCATGAACTCCAGCCAGATCGGCAGCGCCGCGCGAGCTCCGGTTTCTTTTTTGCCCAAAGAAATTTGCTTGTCGTCGAAGCCGACCCATACTCCCGAAGTGACCTGCGGGGTGAAGCCGACGAACCAGGCGTCCGTGTAGTCCTGTGTGGTGCCGGTTTTACCCGCCGCTGGCCGGCCCAATTGCTTGGCCGCGATACCGGTGCCGAACTGAATCACTTCCTCCAGCATGGCCGTCATCGTGCGCGCCACTTCCGGAGAGACCACATCGTGCACCTCCGGGTGCGCCTCTTCGAGCAATGCGCCGTCGTAGCTGGTGACGCGCCGAATCATGTGCGGATCGATGCGGATGCCATCGTTCGGGAAAACTGTGAACGCCGAGACGTGCTCGAGCAGTTTCATGTCTGCGGCGCCCAGTGCCAGCGGAAGATACGGCGGCAGCGAGGTGGTGATTCCGAAGCGGCGGGTCACGTCCACCACCGAGTTGATGCCGACTTTTTCCGCTAGTTTCACCGCGGGCACGTTGCGCGAACCGGCTAACGCGCGGCGCAGCGTGATCGTTCCTTCAAATTTTTCGTCGTAGTTCTTGGGCGAGTACGGCTGTCCGCCGCTGATGACCGTGAACGGCGCATCCAGAATGGTGTCGAACGGGGTCGCCCCTTTTTCCAGGGCGTCGGCATAGACGTAAACCTTGAACGAGCTGCCTACCTGGCGAAAGGCCTGCGTGGCGCGATTGAATTTAGAATCTTCAAAGCTATAGCCGCCGACCATAGATTTGATTTCGCCGGTGGGATTGTCGATGGCGATCATGGCGGCTTGTGGCGCAGGCTGCTGTTCCAATTGCACGCGAACGGTGGCTTCACCTTTTTCCTGGATCGAGAACTGCGCCAGGTCACCTACTTTCAGCAGCTCGGAAGGCTTTTTCCGCCCGGTCCAGGCGAAATCGGAAGCGACAAGCACCCCGCGATAGGGACCGATCTTGATCGTGGCGTTCTTGTCGTCGACGGCCATAACCAGGCCGGTGACGTAGCTGCCCTTCTCAATGGCATGACGCCAGTCGTCATCCTCATAGGTATCCAGCTTGCCCAGGTTGTCGCGCAGAATGTTCGGAAGGTCGCCGCGCCAGCCGTGGCGCCGGTCATACGCATGCAGACCGTCGCGGATGGATTGATTCGCGGCTCGTTGCATCGCAATGTTCAGCGTCGTGTACACGCGCAGGCCGCGCTCGTGAACGGCTTCGGTTCCGTAAGTCGATTCCAGATATTTCCGGACATCTTCAAAAAAGTACGGGGCGAGATCGTTGCGCGGATAGGAAACGTGCAAACCGAGTGGGGTCTTTTTCGCAGCTTCCGCTTCGCTTGGCGTGATCTTGCCGGCCTCTTCCATGCGCGTCAGCACCAGATTGCGCCGTGACAGCGATCCGGCGGGATTCGTGAGCGGAGAAAATTTCGGCCCGTTCACCATGCCGGCGATAAGTGCCGCTTCCTGCAGCTTTAAATCTCCGATGGGCTTGCCGAAATAAAATTCGGCGGCGGCGGCAAATCCATAATTACCGTGCGCCAGGTACACCTGGTTGCCATACATGGTGAAAATCTGCGGCTTGGTGTAGCGCCGTTCGATTTGCAGCGCGAGAAGCGTTTCCTGTGCTTTGCGGCGAAAGCTGATGTCGCTGCGATCCAGAAAAAGATTGCCGGCCAGCTGCATGGTGATGGTGCTGGCGCCGCCGGCTTTGCGGCCTTTGGTCAAATGGCGCAACGCCGCCGTGAACATGCGCGGAAAATCGATGCCCCAATGCTCTTCATAGTGCTGATCTTCGATCGAGGTCACTGCGTTGTACAAAACACGCGGGCACTGCTCGTAGGTCATCAAAATGCGACGTTGCAGCGCAAAGCTGCCGACCATCTGCCCGTCGTCAGCGTAAATTTCAGTGACAACGTTGGGCCGGTACGTTTCCAGCGCACGAATCTCCGGCAAATCGCTGGCGTACACAAAAAGCAGTCCACCCGCGGCGCCAAGCGAAATCGCGCACAGCAGCAAAAATGCCAGCGCCACGCGGTCGATCAACTTCCAACCGCGCAACCGCAACGTAATCGGAGGCAAACTAAGCATCAATCCCCAATTTTACCGCAGAACATTTTCATAATTCCCGCCTGCCGAAGAGTGGGTTTCCATCAGCGGACGGATTGTGTGTGCAGTTGAGATTCCACATTGCTGTGCGTCAAACCTCGCTGTAGTAGCTTTCGCCGGCGCAGGAGCGACACAGTGTGCGTCCGTTTTGCAACAGTTCGCGTTTGAAGTTGATGCCTTCGCCGCATTGCTGGCAGACCACGCGTAGGCCTTTGAAGCCGGGTAGATCTTCCGGCCGGACGTCAACTTTCACAAATTTTTTGTCGAATAAAATCTCGTCGGAGAGGTGGGCGTAGGCTTTTTGCTGACCGGGATCTTTCTCCATTTCGGGGAACATTTCGCGGGCGGCTTGCTTGGAGGATTCTTTGGCAGCGATGCGCACGGCGCGTCCGGTTTTCAGATCGACGAAGGTGGCTGCGACTTTGCCCCAGTCGCGAACTTTGAGCGCGCGCTTGCCTAGCCGGCAATTTGCGACCAGCGCGACAGCGTCAGTGAGACAGCGGTCGATTTCCACGTAAGTGACGATGCGTTTGCGTTCGGCGATCGGATCTTCGATGCCGAGTTCACGCAAGCCGAGCATCGCCATGCGCACGCCGAGAACCTGCCCGGCACAGAGATGGCCGTGTGCGATCTCGGCGAGTTTTAGATATTCATCCAGCGTTTTCACAGCACCTTCTATTTGCGCGCGATCTATTTTGAGATCGGCACTATGCGGACGGCACTTCCTGTGGCGCGTTCCAGGGATGCGGCTGGCGAGCCTCGATGAACACGAACCAAGTCATCAAGATCGCGAGAATCGACATGGCGGCGTCTTCCAGAATCTTTTTCAGGCCGATTGGCTCGGGAGTGGCGAAGCAGCCGCAGTTGATGTTCATGTGCAGCAGATAGGCGCGCAGAACGACGAAAGTGAAGCCGATCATGATTATGGTGAGAATGGGCGCCCAGATGCGGAGGCGCCAGCCGATCAGCAGCATGACGCCGAGAAAAATTTCCGTGAAGGGCAACGCGTGCGCGACGAATTGGACTCCCCAAGGCGGCAGCATCTGGAATGCATCGACCTGAAAAGCGAAATTCGCGATGTTGGTGGCAACAGAAAATTTCAGGAAAAACCAGGGCCAGAAATGAGTGTTCGGCAAAAACGCTTTGGAATACCCCGCGTAGATAAAGATCGGGCCGAGGATGAGACGGCCAATCCAGATAACGGCGCGGCGAAAATTAATTGGACTGGATTCCATCATCAATTCGTAGTTGCTGCTTCCATTTTCCGCGCGGCGTTTTATCGGTTGCTACCTACTTGCTGAGAAGCTGATCCAGAAACTGTTTCAAGATTTCCCAGCTCATTACGCCGGCGTATGGAAATGTCTGACCCTTGGAGTGAAAGACGGTCGTGGGAGTCTGGTTGACGCGATAGGTCTGACCAAGCGCCTTGTCTTTTTCTATGGCGGCATCGAGAGTTCCGCTTTTGACCAGGGCGCGGACTTTAGTCATTTCCGCCGACGAAAGCACGGCAGCTACCGTGCCATCCACGTCGCCGTTCTGCTCCCATTTTTCCTGGTTCTGGAAGAGAGCGTCAGCGACGGGCTCGAGTTTCCCGATTTGCGCCGCAGCGCGGGAATACTGCGCGGCAACTCTGGAGTGCGCGTGCATCGGAAGAGGAAAGTCGCGATGAATCAGGTAAACCTTGCCAGTGCTGACGTAATTGTCCATCAGCAGGCGATTGGTCGAGGTGTATAGAACTTTGCAGGCCGGACACTGATAGTCGCTAAAAACTTCCATGACGATGGGCGCGGTTTTGGAGCCAACAGCTTCTTTGGGGTCGAGGTCCGGGATTCCTGCACCGACCTGCGGAGTGGGCAGAGGCGGCGCAGTGGCGGGAGCGGCGTTCCCGGCAGGTTCCGGCGTCGCGGGCGGCTGCGGTGCTGCAGAAGCTGACGAGTTTGATGCCGAATTTGTCGATGTTGCGGCATTCGATGCAGGGGAATTGACAGGATTTGCAGGCGTCGCGTCGCCTGCCGCCGAGGCACTGCGGTCGGCCGAGGTGGAGTGCGTGCCGCGCGTCAGAACATAGGTGGAGGCGAGCAACACAACGGCGGCGATGGCGATGATGGCGCGGTTCACGAAATACCCTCCGAGACGGCGTGCTGGAGATGGGGCCGAATTCGACAGGCTATCACAGGTGCCAGGGAGTAGAGATTCGAGAGGCGCACACGGCGTTGCCAGGCTGGGTGAAGCTGGGAAGGTGGCTCCGCGTAGGTTCTTTGCCAAGACCGATCGGCCCGGGAGGGGGTTAGCCCCTCCCCTACTGGTTGGCTGGTTGCTCCCGGGTGGTACCCTCCACCCCGGGTGTTTTGTGCAAAGAGTGCGGAAGCTGCTGATTTTAGGGACTTTGACTCGAAGACTTCCGCGATAGAGCGCAGCAAAACGCAATAAAGTGCGGAGAAATGCAGGCGAGACATGCGCCTTGAGCGGCTAAACCACGGCAGTCGAAGGAAGCCGCTCGTTATGTGGGGCATCCAATAGACGGGATTGAACTGATAGCGGCGATAATGGAACCGGAAGAAGCATGGATAGCCGACCTTCAGAAGCGGTAAACAGGCGCCAAGCCCTGAAGTGAGAGGGTGGCGGCGAGGCAGGTATAGGATAGCAGAAATGGAGGAGAAGTCAAGAAGAATGGTTGTAATTCGAACGAAGCAATGGACTTATACCCACTATCAAATAACTTGACAAGGACGCACTCAACCTATATAGTAGGGCTCGTCACGCGAGAGTGATCGAGAGCTTTGGCACGGAGCTACCCTTGGTTGCGAGTGAGTTCGTGGTGCTAGCTCTGGAGTGAAAGAAAGTCCTCGGACGGGCGGGTCTAAAGAACCCGCCACTACGCAAGAAGGTGAATGGAGGAATGGCGGGTATGAGCAAGATTATTGGTATCGACTTGGGGACGACGAACTCGGTTGTCTCGGTAATGCAGGGCGGCGAACCGGTGGTGATCCCGAACCAAGAAGGCGCGCGCACGACGCCTTCGGTGGTGGCGATTACAAAGAGCGGCGAGCGACTTGTGGGGCAAGTGGCCAAGCGGCAAGCGGTCACGAATCCGGAAAACACGATTTATTCGATCAAGCGTTTCATGGGCCGGCGCTTCGATGAAGTAACCGAAGAGACCAAGCGGGTGCCGTACAAAGTTGTGAAGGGTCCGCACGATGACGCGCGAATTGAGATTTTCGACAAGGTGTATAGCCCACCGGAAATTTCCGCGATGATCCTAGGCAAGCTGAAGGCGGCGGCGGAAGACTTCCTAGGCGAGAAGGTGCAAAAGGCGGTCATCACCGTTCCGGCATATTTCAACGACGCGCAGCGGCAAGCGACGAAACAGGCCGGCGAGATTGCGGGCATGGAAGTAGTCCGCATCATCAACGAGCCGACAGCGGCAGCGCTGGCGTATGGGTTGGACAAGAAGAGCGACGAAACGATCGCGGTGTACGACTTCGGCGGCGGCACTTTCGACATCTCGGTGCTGGAAGTTGGCGCGGGCGTAGTGGAAGTGAAGTCCACGAACGGCGACACGCACTTGGGCGGCGACGACGTAGACCAGCGGATCGTGAACTGGCTGATCGATGAGTTCAAGAAAGAGCACTCGATCGATTTGGGCAAAGACCGCATGGCTCTGCAGCGCCTGAAGGAAGCCGCGGAAAAGGCCAAGATCGAGCTGTCGCAGATGATGGAAACCGACATCAACCTGCCGTTTATAACGGCTGGCGCGTCGGGGCCGATCCATATGCAGGTGAAGCTGACGCGCATGCGGCTGGAACAGCTAATGGGCGATTTACTGGACCGCACCATGAAGCCGGTGCAGCTGGCACTGGAAGACGCGAAGATGTCGCCGAACGACATCCAGGAAGTTGTGCTGGTCGGCGGGTCAACGCGAATCCCGAAGGTGCTGGCGCTGGTGCGCAACTATTTCGGCGGGAAGGAACCCCACAAGGGCGTAAACCCGGACGAAGTGGTGGCGGTTGGCGCAGCGGTACAGGGCGCGGTGCTGGGCGGCGAGGTGAAGGACATCCTGCTGCTCGACGTGACGCCGCTTTCGCTGGGCGTAGAAACGTTGGGCGGAGTGATGACCGTACAGATCCCGCGCAACACAACTATTCCGACACGCAAGGTGGAGACGTATTCGACGGCGTCGGATAACCAGTCGGGCGTGGAAATCCACGTGATGCAAGGTGAGCGAAAGTTCGCGAAAGATAATCGCTCGCTGGGTACCTTCAAGCTGGACGGGATCCCACCGGCTCCGCGAGGCGTGCCGCAGATCGAGGTGACGTTCGACATTGATGCGAACGGCATCCTGAATGTGAGCGCGAAAGACAAAGCGACCAACAAGGAGCAGAAGATCACCATTCAGTCTTCGACCGGCTTGACGAAAGAAGAGGCCGAGAAGATGCGCACGGAAGCCGAGTCGCACTCGGAAGACGATCGGCGGCGAATGGAGGAAGTGGAAGCTCGCAACCGGTTGGACGGCATGGTCTACCAGTCCGAAAAGATGATTCGCGAGAACAAGGACAAGATCGACGCGGCGGACTTGAAGACCGCCGAAGAGACGATCGAAGACGCGAAGAAGGCGATGAATGAAGGCGGAACGGCGCGACTGCGCACGGCGACCGAGAACATCGAACGCTCGCTGCACAAGATCGCCGAGACGCTGTACAAGACTGGTCAGGCGGCGGGAGCAGCGCAAGCCGGCGCGGCTGGAGCAGGAGCTGCGGGAGCCGGGCCCAGTGCGGGCTCAAGCGGCGGCAGCGACAGCAGCGGCGGCGGCCAAGACAGCAAAAAACAGGGCGATGTGATCGACGCTGAATACGTCGACGTAGACGAGAACAAGCGCCCGAATTAAAAAGGCAAGACGCAGAGGGGGCGCCGTGAAGCAGGTCGAAGGTCGCGAGTTGACAGTCGACGGTGAAGCGGCGCCCCTTTTTTGGTGGTAGGAAGTTGTGGAGACTTCGGTGGGACGCACAGCCAGAAATGGCTGTGCCACTGAAGAGCTACAGTAAAGTTTTCGAGGAATAGGTCGGCGCCATTGGCGGCGCGAAAGTCATGGCTACTACGACAAAACAAGATTTTTACGAATTGCTGGGAGTTTCGCGAAAGGCGAGCGCGAAGGATATTCGTGCGGCGTTTCGTAAGCTGGCGCGGAAGTATCATCCGGACCTTAATCCGGGGGACAAAGGCGCGGAAGAGAAATTCAAGCAACTGCAGGAAGCGTACGACGTGCTGTCGGACTCGAAGAAGCGACAGATGTATGACCAGCACGGATTCTACAGCGACAATTTCCAACCAGGCGCGGGTGGTCCAGCGGCGGGCGGCGATAACGGCGGCGCGGACATCAATTTTGATTTTGGCGGATTTGATTTCGGGGGCGGCCAGGGCGCACCGGGTGCACCTGGCGGCGCGGGCGGGGGAGCGAGTTTCCGCGATTTGTTCAGCCAGTTCTTTCGCGGGCGCAGCGGCGCGGAAGTGGAAGTGGAGCACGAGCCGGGCGGAGACCTGGAATATCAGATCGAGATCGATTTCTGGGACGCAGTGCGCGGCGCAGTAAAGAAGATTGCAGATCACGCGGATGGATACGTGCGAGACGTGCCACGGCACGGGCGCGATCGGATCGCCGCAGACATGCCCGACGTGCAATGGCAGCGGGACGATTCAGCAGAACGCCGGGAAAATGCGATTCAACGTGGCGTGCCCGCGCTGCGGAGGCACCGGCAAGTTGCGGACGCCGTGCAAGACGTGCGGCGGCGAAGGGCGTTTACGAAAAACGGAGACGATCGAGGTGCGCATCCCCGCCGGCGTGGCGAGCGGTTCGCGCGTGCGTGTGCCGGGCAAAGGCAACGCGGGGACGATGGGCGCTCCGGCGGGAGATTTGTATTTGCACGTGGAAGTGAAACCGCACGAAGTGTTCGAACGACGCGGCAACGATATTTATGTGAAGGTGCCGGTGAAAGTGAGCGAGGCGACGCTGGGCGCGAAAGTGGAGGTGCCGACGATTGATGGACGCGCACTGGTGCGAATTCCGCCGGCTACGAACAGCGGCAGCACGCTGCGTTTGCGAGAAAAGGGCGTGCCGAGCGCACGGAACGGTTCGCGCGGCGACCAGTACGTGGAGATTCAGGTGATTGTGCCGAAGCCGACGGATGAGCGAGTGCGGAATCTGATGAAGGAACTGGAGAGCCTGGAGCCGGACGATCCGCGCAAGGATTTGTTTGCGAAGGCCACGGGCTACTGAGATTGCAAGTTTCTGGCGAGAAGGAACGAAACATGCCACCACGGGGAAGAAAAAGAGCCAAAGCGGGATACATGATCAGCGCGGTCGCGGAGCTTTACAAGCTGCACCCGCAGACACTGCGACTGTACGAGCGCGTGGGATTATTGAAGCCTTCGAGGTCGCAGGGGAATACGAGGCTTTATACGGATCAGGACCTGGAACGGCTGGATGTGATTTTAACTTTGGCGCGCGACATGGGCGTGAACCTGGCGGGGATCGAAATTATTTTGAATATGCGCGAGCGCATGGTGGAGATGGAAAAGCAGATGACGGAGTTCGCGACGGTGGTACAGCAGGAATTGTCGCGAGTGGCGGGGATGCGGGTGGAGGCCGCGCCCAGGCACGCGATTGTGCGGTCGATGCCGCGGGTGGTGCGGGGGATCCGAGAAAGCTAGTTCATTTTCAAAGAAGTTCTTGGCGCCGGTTTTTTAGCCGGCGTTTTTTTTGGTATTAGGGAGGAGTGGATCCATTTTCTTGCTTCGTAGGGACGGGTAGTCGCGGCCGGAGGAGCCCACCCTTCGCATAAATCAAAGACGCGAAGGATGGGACACCCAAGAAAACTTTCCGGGACTGGTTTAGCGCGGTGGCGAATTGTGAATGGCGTAGGGCGGTGGACGCAACGATTGCGTTGCGGCAGTTCGGCGGTACACTACGGAATCGGAACATTCTGATGGCTCTGGAAAATTGCAGGTTGTGCCGGGGGACTGGGTGGAAGATGGTGGCGCGCGCGGACGGCGCGGGGTCGCACGCGGTGGCTTGCGATTGCGGGATGGAGGAACGCGCGGGGCGGGTGATGGAGCGCGCGCGGGTGCCGAAGCGGTACGAGCATTGCGATTTCGAGAGCTATGTGACGGATCTCGCGGACGGAAAAACGTGGACGGCACAGCAGGCGCAGTCGTTGAAGCAGGTCAAGCTGGTGGCGCAGGGATTTGTTCGCGATTATCCGGGGTCGAGCGAAAAGGGATTGCTGTTGATGGGGAACTCCGGCGTGGGGAAGACTCATTTGGCCGTGGCGGCATTGAAAGAGTTGATCCGGCGGGGGCATTCGGGATTATTTTGCGATTATCGCGAATTGCTGAAAGAGATCCAGGGGAGTTACAACGCGGCGAGCGAATCGACGGAGATGGGGATTCTGGAGCCGGTACGGACTGCGGAAATTCTTGTGATGGACGACGTTGGGGCAAGCAAGCCTTCGGCGTGGGTGCTGGATATCATCGGATTGGTGCTGAACGCGCGGTATAACGAGCGGCGCGTAACGATTTTGACGACCAATTATCTGGACGAGGTGCCTGCGGCGGAGCCGGCGCCGAGAACGCCGGGCGGTCAGCGCGTTGTGGTGAAAGAGGATTCGCTGGGCGATCGGATTGGCGCGCGGATGAGGTCACGGTTGTACGAAATGTGCCGGACAGTCGAGGTGTTTGCGCCGGATTTTCGGCGGGAAGTGCGGCAAATCGGACGCGCAAGGGCGTAGATGCTTCAGGGAAGAGAAAAAGCGTCCCCACCCTTTGCAAAAGCGCAAAGGATGGGCCACCCAACGTCCAACCCCACGATACGCCATGTATGAAGATCGGCTGGCGGCTAACGAGTTTTCGTTTTTAGCATGGTGCGATTGGTGGCAGGTCGCACGTAAAGTGCGCCCCTACATTCGGAAAAATCGTGCGGCGCGCGCCGCAGTTTCAGCAGGACCGCGGCAGGGGGCAATTTCATTAGGCCTCGCGCGAGCGGGGTGGGGCGCAATTTTATTGAGGCGGGCAGGGGCCACCGCGGTTTCATTGACGATTCGTTGACACCGAGTAGAGGCGGCGAGTATCCTTTTCAACGTTGCAGCGTTATCGACGCCCGCAGCATTGTCCTCGATGATCGCAGAGTGATGGTGGGAATGGCGGCTTAAGCGGCCGGCATTCCAGCATGTAGCTTGCGGTCACCTCCTTGCTTCACACCGATTGGAAAGTCGGACTGGGAACTCGCAAGGATCTTTGGCGTATAGACGAGTGGGACCGGCAGGGCCGGCAACCACTACAAGAAGTCATCTTCGTGGAGGCCATCAACCATGTTTTCTGACCATGACAACCCGTCGTCGGCAGCGGCAGCGCCGGCCACCGAATCTGAAAAGACGCAAGCAGGAAGCGAAGCTGGATCGACGCAAGGGGTACCACCACAAGCTGCAAGTCCTCAGACGCCAGACGCAAGTCCACAGGCGAACGAAACCGCTGCAAGCGTAAACGAGCATAAGCAAGAAGCCACGGCGGCCCCGGTGCCGCAGGGTGACGGCGATCCTCGCCCGCAGCAGTCTTCTGAAGGCGCGAGCGATGCGGCGGCGACCGCGGCGACGGCTTCCGCGGCAGCTCCGCTCGATCCAGAGGCAGCCGCGGCAGCGGAAGAAGCGGCCGGCTCCGAGGAAATGAGCAAGCTGATCGACCAGTACAGCGAGCCGCAAGAAGGCACGACGCAGAACGAAATTATTGAAGTGAAAGTGGTGGCGTACACGGAACAAGGCGTGGTGGTGGACCTGGGAGGAAAATCCGAAGGGCTGATTCCGGCGGTGGAGTTTGCGGAGAGCGATATTCCGCGTCCGGAGCCGAACGCGACAATTGAAGTGCAGCGTACTGGCGAGCACAAAGAAGGCTACGTAATTTTATCGTATCAGAAGGTGCTGCGGCGCCGCATGTGGGAAAAGATCGACGCGGTGTACAAGGCGAAAGAGACGATCACCGGAAAAGTAGTTGATCGCATCAAGGGCGGGCTGGTGGTGGATGTGGGCGGCGTGCGTTCGTTCCTGCCGGGATCGCAGTACGATCTGCGTCCGACGCAAAACCTGGACAATCTGCTGGGGCAGGAGGTGCAAGTCCGCATTACCAAGCTCAATCGGCGACGCGGGAATGTGGTGGTCAGCCGTCGCGCGTTGCTGGAAGAAGAGCTGCACGCCAAGCGCGCGCAGTTGATGGAGAGTCTGCACGAAGGCCAGACGGTACACGGGCACGTGAAGAATGTGACGGAGTACGGCGCGTTCGTGGACCTGGGCGGAATCGACGGGCTACTGCATCTGACGGACCTGAGCTGGGGCCGCGTGAAGCATCCTTCGGACATCGTGAAGCCGGATCAGGAACTCGACGTCATCATTTTGAAGTTTGACAAAGAGAAGCAGCGCGTGTCGCTGGGGCTCAAGCAGCTGATGCCCGATCCATGGGTGAACGCGGCGGAGAAATATCCGGCGGGCGGCAAGGTGAAGGGCAAGATCGTCGGCGTGGTGGACTACGGCGTGTTCGTGGAGCTGGAACAAGGGATTGAAGGGCTCGTGCACGTTTCGGAAATGAGCTGGAACAAGAAGGTGCAGCATCCGTCAAAGATCGCGAAGGTGGGCGATGAAGTGGATGTAGTGGTGCTGGACATCAAGCCGAGCGACCGGCGCGTTTCGCTGGGTATCAAGCAGGCGCTGCCGGATCCATGGCTGCAGACGGCGGAGAAATATCCGGTGGGGACTGTCGTTACCGGAAAAGTGCGGAACATTGCCGAGTTTGGTGCGTTCATTGAGATCGAGGACGGATTCGACGGGCTGGTGCATGTCGGGGATGTGAGCTGGACCGGCCGGGTGAAGAATCCGCATGAGGTGTTCAAGAAGGGCGAGCCGATCACCGCGAAGGTGCTGAAGATCGATCCGGAGAATCGCAGGGTGTCGCTGGGCATCAAGCAGGTCAACGACATTTGGGGTGACTGGTTCAAGCAGCATAAGGTCGGGCAGATCGTGAAGGGCAAGGTTTCGCGGATCGCCACGTTCGGCGCATTCGTGGAACTGGGCGACAACATCGAGGCGCTTTGCCACAACACGGAAATTGAAGATCGCCGCAGACGCGACGAGGGCCCGGCGGCTTCGATGCATCGAACTTCGACCGGACCGCTGAAGAGCGCGGGACCGCTGGAGCCGGGTAAGGAATACGACTTCAAGATCGTCAAGATCAGCCCGGAGACGCGGCGGATTGGGTTGAGCTATCGCGCGGCCGTAAAGCAGATCGAGCGGAAAGAAATCGAGCAGTATCGCTCGACGACGAAGTCGTCTTCGACGGCGACGATCGGCGACGTGATGAAGCAGAAGCTGGCGTCGCGGTAGTTCGCGTAAGTCGAGCGCAGCTTCCCGGAATCGGTGGGAGCGGTGGAAGCGCGGTCGACAACCATAATTTCGTTTACCATCGGGTCGGTTTAATGATAGGAAGAGGAGCAATCTGGGCGATGCTGCCCCTCTAAACCGTTTCGCATCACATAGCTGCGGCGACTATCTCACTGGCAGTGCTGAGGCAAGGGGACGATGACGAAGCCACCCACATTGACGAAGGCGGACCTGATCGAGGACGTGCTGCGCGTGACGGAATTGCCGCGCAAGGAGTCTGAGACCATCGTCGAAACGATCTTCGAGAGCATTATCGGCTCGCTGCAGAAGGGCGAGAAGATCGAGATTCGCGGGTTTGGAAGTTTTCGCACGCGGCAGCGGCGCGGACGAGTAGGACGCAACCCCAAGACCGGCGCGAAGGTAGAAGTGCCGCCGAAGAAGATCCCCTTTTTCAAGCCCAGCAAAGAGCTGAAAGACTTCGTCAACACCGACGGCCACCACGCCGGTTAATTCCACAAAATCGATGGACTACATCTGGACGCCGTGGCGCTACCAGTACATGAAGGAAGCGGCCAGCGGAAAGCAGGTCAAGTGTTTCTTCTGCGACGCGGTGGCGCGCACCGATGACGCGGAGACGCTGGTTGTTTATCGCGGGGCCAAAAGCTTCATCATTCTGAATCGATTTCCTTATACGTCCGGGCATGTGATGGTGGTGCCGTACGCGCACGTGCCCAGTCTCGGCGAGTGCGAGCCGGAAGCGTTGGACGAAATGATGCGGCTCGCGCAGCGCGTCGAAGCAGCATTTCGACAGAATTACAATCCAGACGGCATGAACATCGGGATGAATATTGGGCGCGCCGCCGGCGCTGGTGTAGCCGGACATATTCACATGCATGTGTTGCCTCGATGGTTTGGCGACGCTAACTTCATGACGGTGACCGGAGAGACGCGCGTGCATCCGGAAGAGTTGGCGACGACGTATCAGCGGTTGCGGGCGGCGTTGAATGCTTGAACGGCGGCACGAGCGCGCGCCAAGTAGCTACGAGCATCGATGAATTTTGCTCTCACTGACGATCAGAAGCTGTTGCAGAAGACGGTGCGGGAGTTTGCCGAATCGGAAGTGAAGCCGCTGGCGAAGGAACTCGACGAGACCGGGCACTTCCCGCGCGAGACGTTCAAGAAAGCTGCCGAACTTGGGCTTACCGGCGTCGCGCTTCCGGATTCGGAAGGTGGCGCAGGGTTCGATCACATCGCTTACAGCATCGTGATCGAGGAGATTTCGCGCTGCTGTGCTTCTACGGGTGTGATTCTTTCCGTGCAGAATTCGCTTTACTGCGATCCGATTCATCGCTTTGGTACTGACGAACAGAAGAAGAAATTCCTGCTGCCGTTCGCGCGCGGCGAAAAAATCGGCTGCTATGCGTTGACCGAGCCGCAAGCGGGCTCGAACGCTGCGGCGCTCCAAACCAAGGCGGTGAAAAAAGACAACACTTACGTGCTTAACGGCACGAAAGCGTGGATCACCAATGGCGGAGCTGCGGATGCCGCGATCGTTTACGTGAACACCGATCCGCCGAAGGGCGAAAAAGGCATCACGGCGTTGGTCGTAGAAAAAGGCACGCCCGGCTTCAAGGTTGGTAAAGAAGAGAAGAAACTCGGCATCAGCGCGACCGCTTGCAGCGAATTGGTCTTCACGGATTGCGAAGTGTCCGCGGCGAATCGCATCGGCAACGAAGGCGAAGGCTATAAGATCGCGCTGTCTACACTAGATGGCGGCCGCATTGGTATTGCGGCTCAGGCCTGCGGCATTGCGCAGGGCGCATTCGAAGCTGCCCTGGCCTATTCGAAAGAACGCCTGGCGTTTGGCCATCCCATTTCACAATTCCAGGCCATTCAGTTCATGCTGGCGGACATGTCCACGGAAATCGACGCGGCGCGGTTGTTGATCCGCAAAGCCGCCTGGAAGCAGGACACCGGCGGGCGATTCAGCATGGACGCGGCGATCGCCAAACTTTTCGCCAGCGAAATGGCGACACGCGTGACGCACAAAGCCATTCAGATTCATGGCGGCAACGGTTACAGCCGCGAATATCCGGTGGAGCGGAATTATCGCGACGCGCGCATCACGGAAATTTACGAAGGCACCAGTGAGATTCAGCGGCTGGTGATCGCTTCGTGGGCTTTGCGCTCGTAGAAGCTCCCTGTCAAAAAGGTTCCCTTCGATCCAGCAGCAGCCGTTTTTGTGTTGAACTCGGCACAGACAGGAGTGTCTGTGCTACCGGTGCCTCGTTGTATTCTGTTTGTGTGCTGGAACTGGATTGCGGACAGGAATTCGATCCCGCGCGTGACGAGGATTTCTTCGCGGGGCTGCCGATGCGGCCGGCGGTATGCCTGGTCGAGCCTCGCTCTGCTGCCGCGCAGCCTCTGTTGATTCGAACGCAGGACCTGCGGCGGCGAATGCAGCGGTTGCTTGGCCCCCTCGATCCCGCGAGCAAGCGGCTGAATTTGCGCGAATTTGCGGCGGGAGTGCGCTACCGGCTCACAGGCTCGGCTTTCGAACAAACGCTTACGTATTACCAGCAAGCGCGCCAGCGATTTCCGGAGCGCTACGCGAAGATGATGCGGCTCCGACCAGCCGCGCTCCTGAAAGTCAGCTTGCGCAACGCGTATCCGCGATGCTTTGTTACGCGACGCATCCCTGTCGACGGCAACGGGACTCCGATCCATGGTGCTTACTACGGTCCGTTCGCCTCGCGAAAGTTCGCGCATGATTTTGCCAACGGAGCGCTTGATTTCTTCAAGGTGCGCCGCTGTCAGATCAAGATTCGTCGCGACCCGACTTTTCCCGGCTGCCTGTATTCGGAGATGAAGATGTGCCTGGCGCCGTGTTTCGCGGGATGCTCGAAAGAGGAATACGCCGCCGAAGTGCAAAAGCTGGTGCAGTTTCTGGACACCGGCGGCAATTCGCTGCGTGCGGCGATCGAGCAGGAGCGTGAGCGTGCCAGTGACGATCTCGATTTCGAACGCGCAGCTGCAATTCACAAACGAATCGAAAAGCTGGACAGCGCACTCCGCGGTCAACCGGAGCTCGCCCGCAGCATCAACGACGTTAACGCGGTGATCCTACAGCGTGCGGCCGAGGATCAGACGATCGCGGCTTACCGCGTGCGTGCCGGGCGGCTGTTCGAGCCTTGCTTCATCCGTTTCGCGGAAATCGCGGGGCAGCCGCGTTCGGCGGAACAAATTTTTCGCGATTACCTGGAACCGAAGATGGATGTGGCGACTCCGACGATAGCGGCGGACACGAAGTCGTCAGCTAGTAGCGCCGCCACGAATGCCGCTAATGCCGCGATCTTCGGCGGCGACCTGGGAGAACATTTGTTCCTGCTGGCGCGCTGGTATTACAGTAATCCCCGTGAAGGCGAAATTTTCTTCCATGAAAAAGACTGGCCGTATCGCAGGATTATGCGTGCCTGTTCGCGGCTGCTGAATCCGAAAGTCATGGATCCGAATGCGAAAGCGAATGCAAAGCCAAACGCCACAGCTCCGGATAAGCTAAACGGAGCGCCGCCGAAGGAGAAAGGCACTTCATGACCACATCCGCCACGATGGAAGGGACCCGGCGTTATGCGGAACGATTCGCAGGGCGAGCTGCGGAAGGCCATTTCCGCGAAGCTCAGGGGCTGGTCGTTTCTTCGCTGGGTATTGGCACGTATCTCGGGCAGCCGGACGACAAAACCGATCAGGGTTATACCGCTTCGATCATTGCCGCGGTCGAGAACGGCATCAATTTTATCGATGCGGCTATCAACTATCGTTTCCAACGCAGCGAACGCAACATCGGAGCGGCTATCAAGGAGCTTGCGGTACGCGGCTTTTCCCGCGACGAGCTGATTCTTTGCACCAAGGCGGGCTACCTCACGCCAGACGGCAAGATGCCATCCGATCCCAATGATTATTTTTATCGTGAATATATTCAGCCTGGCGTCTTCCGGCCGGACGATATCGTTGCCGGAAGTCACTGCATGACGCCGCGCTTTCTAGACGATCAACTGGGCCGCAGCTTGCGCAATCTGGGCGTTGATTGCGTTGACGTCTACTACCTGCATAATCCGGAAACACAGCTGGGGGAAATTTCGCGGCCGGATTTTCTGGAACGCGTGCGCGACGCGTTCGCACATTTGGAGTCGGTCGCTGCCGCGGGGAAAATTCAATACTACGGCATGGCCACGTGGAACGGCTTCCGGCAAGATGCGAAGGCTCGCGACTCGCTATCGTTATCTGATATTGCGCAGCTGGCTCACGACGTTGCCGGCGACAAACATCGTTTTCGCTTCGTGCAATTGCCTTTCAATCTGGGCATGACCGAAGCGCTCACGCTTGGCAATCAATCCGTCAACGGCGTGTCAAAGACAGTGATGGAAGCCGCCAGCGAACTGGGCATCACGCTGATAGCCAGCGGCTCTTTGCTGCAAGGTCAGGTGACGCGCAATTTGCCGGCATTCGTGGCGCAAGCGCTGGGCTTGCAAAGCGACGCTGAGCGCGCGCTGCAATTTGTGCGATCGTCGCCGGGAATCACCACGGCGCTGGTGGGCATGTCCAAGCCGGAGCACGTGACGGCGAACACGCGACTCGTCGGTGTTAAGCCCGCAGGAATCGATGAATTCAGCAAGCTTTTCACACGCGGCGAGTCCGCTTCACAATGAGGCTGTGCGCGGTTTAGCGTGGCGGCGGATCCTTTACCCATGCGGTGATCGCGCGGTCGAGCTGATCGAGTTTGCCGACGAAGAAATGATCGGCGTCGGGGACTACGATCAAATGCTTCTCGCCAGGGAGAGATTGCACGAGGGATTCGACTTTCTTCACATCACCGAACTTATCGTTGGCTCCGTGGACGAACAATTTGGGTTTCGTGCATTTTTGCAGGAAGGAAAAATCGGTGCTGTTTACCGGAGTGCCGAGCCCGATCAGTTTGCTCACGCGTTCGTCGCCACAGCCGACGCGTAAGCCCACCCAACAGCCGAAGCTGAATCCCGCCAGGAGCACGGGTGTGCGCGGGAATTGATCGGCGAGAAAATCGAGCGCGGCGCGGACGTCATCCTGTTCTCCATCTCCTTTGTCGTGCTGACCCGCGCTGGTGCCGGCTCCGCGAAAATTGAAGCGCAAGACAGGCAGGCCTAGCGCATCGAGCGATTTCGCGGCCTGGTACACCACTTTGTTGTGCATGGTGCCGCCGAAAAGCGGATGCGGATGACAAACCAATGCCGCCACGGGTGGCGCATCGTTCGTCACCGGCTTCCAGAGAATGGCCTCGAGGCGTCCGGCCGGCCCGGTGAGAAAGAAATTGCGCGATTCGTGAGCGCTCGTCATTGGAGATGGCTAAAGAAAGCTGCGATGGAAGTTTATCTCAACATATCTATCCCAACGAGCGGACGAGAACAAATCCTGCGGGCGGTTTGTTGAAACGGATTGCTGATGGCGTGAATGTTTGTGGCGCGTGGAGTTCACTGCAAACGATAGATGGTGACCGCCAAGGACGCACCCTGCAGCAGCGGATCGATGCGAACAACCAAAGAGCGAAACTCCGCAGCCATCGGCCATGCAGACAATCCCGCATCCACGAACGACACCGCCAGATATTGGCCGGGCTCATACTCGCGGCAACTGACAAACCGCAGGCCCTCGTTTGAAACATCCATGGTCATGGTTTCCTCGAACCACGGAACATGCTCGAGGCGAACACGAATCAGCACCGCGACTTTGCGCCTAATGCTGGTGCGGCGTTCTACTTCGCGGTGATCGCCACTTGCATTGCCGTGGCCATGACCGTTTCCATTCGTGCTTTTATGCGTGCGAGCTTTGACTTCCAGTTGCATCGCCACAAACGCCGCGAAAACCATTTCCCCAGATCTCATCGAGTAATCGAGCGCTGTTGTGCTCTCGACGTCAGGGGCCTCAGTTGTGGCGGCATCACCATGTGCAGCGCCAACGCGCATCGCCACCAACTCGCACCGCACCACGTGCGCCAGGACTTCCGGCTGGCCGAACGGCAGCGTGGCATCGTAAGGGAAGGTGATCCACAACGACGTTCCGGGTGCATGATTTTCCTTGCAGGGGACCAGCAGGCCGCCGCGCGAAACATTCAACGTTTCGCAGATTTCCGTGGTTTGACCGAGCGGCGTCGTCCAGCGAAGGCGGGCAGGAATGCGGAGCTGAACGCGATGGTGCTCGCGCCGGTCCATGATGCTTCGATGGTACGAACATTCACCGCTGAATAACTCCATTTATATCTTGCAGTTATGCAAACGGCTACTCCCTCGTACTAGGACATAATTGATGATCTTTCGCGTTGCAACTTCACTACCTGGATGTTAATTTCCAGTCGGGCTCCCCGCTTCCAGGAGATTTGATGGGCGACGTTTCCGAACGGCGTGTAGCTCGGCGCTTCACGATGAGCCTTCCGCTCCGGGTGCTTGGTCGTGAACCGCATGGTTCCGAGTTCCGGGCACAAACCCGCGACGTCAGCTATCAAGGACTTTATTTTCTTGCCGAAGAGGCGTTTGAAGTCGGCAGCGAAATCGAGTTTGTAATCACCCTGCCGCAGCAAATCGCGCAAACCGGTGACGTGGACATTCGTTGCCGCGGCCAAATCGTACGTGTCGAGTCCGTTTCCGAGGGGCGCCTCGGAGTAGCAGCGAAAATCGATCGTTACGAATTTCTTCCCGCCACAGCGGCATCCGCCGCCTGAAGATTCGCCCGCGCAGTGAGGATGCCGAAGTATTTGTTCACGTTTGTTCCCGCTCATACCCGACTTATCGTCGGCGACGCTGCTCGCTCACCGGAATGCAAGCGAGTACAATGCGATTGCCGTTTCAGAATGCGCTGAGGAACTTTATGTATCACTACGATCCAATTATCGCTCTGGAAGAACTGCAGGAAGAAGCCCTGCTGCCACATCCCGTCAAGCTTCGGGACATGATCCTGCGCAACAAGCTTGGTCCGCAGGAGGCGCAGGTTTTGAATCAGGAATTCCAGGAATATCTGACGCGTTTTGGAGAAATCCAGCGCGTGGCTCGCGGCATTCTCGAAAAACTCGCCGCCGGGAATCGCAAGTCCGCGTGATGTGAGCTCGTTCCTACACAGTACGCTCCTCCTCCCAGCATGACAACGAAACCGCGCGTGTTGCTGCTTTCAGCGTCTTCGGGCGCCGGACACGTTCGCGCCGCGCAGGCGCTTGAAAAGGCATTCACCGCCCGCGGTGACTGCGTGATCGAGCACATCGATACCATGCGCTACGTCAGCAAGCTGTTCCAACGGGTCTACGAAAAAGCTTACATCTCCATGGTGCGGCGAGTTCCGGAATTGATGGGCGTGATCTACGACCGCACGGACCAGCCATGGAACCATCCGCGACGGCGGCTGGCGATGGATCGCCTGAATACGCAGCCGATGATTCGAATGTTGAAGCGGATGCAGCCGGATCTCTGCGTAGCCACGCATTTTCTTCCCGCAGAAATCATCGCCTGGCTAATTACGAAAGAAAAACTGCGTGCGCGACACGCCATCGTGGTGACGGACTACGACGTTCACGCGCTGTGGCTTTGCCGCACGGTGGATCGCTACTATGTCGCGCTGCCCGAGTCCGCCGAATACATCGCACGCATCGGAGTGCCTCGAGAGAAATTGCGCATCACGGGTATTCCGGTCGATCCCGTTTTTGCGGTTCCTGTGGATCGCGCCTCTGCGCGCCAGCATCTCAAGCTCGATGCGGAGGCTGTGATCGTTCTCGTGTCCGCGGGGGGCGAAGGTGTCGGGCCAATCGCGGCGATTGTTGGCGACCTGCTAGCGATGCGAAAGCCCTGGCAGATCGTCGCGATTGCGGGGAAGTCCGAGAAAACGCGGCATTGTCTGGAAGAGATCGCGCGTACCGCTGGGACATTGTCGAGCGGAGCTCCGCGTCTTGTCGCCATTGGCTTCACCGCCGAGATGGATCAATACATGGCGGCCGCGGATCTGCTCGTCGGCAAAGCGGGCGGGCTTACGACGTCGGAAGCGTTGGCGCGTGCGCTGCCGATGGTTTTGGTCGAACCGATACCAGGACAGGAAGAGCGCAACTCCGATCACTTGCTCGAAGCAGGCGCAGCGATTCGCTGCAACAATCTTCCCGCGGCGGCGTGGAAAATCGGCGCACTGCTCGATGATCCAGCACGTTTGGAACGTATGCAGGAAGCTGCGCGAGCCATGGCTCGCCCGGGCGCGGCCGCTGCCATCGCGTATGATGCGCTGACGCTGGTAGACTATTAAGCCCCGCCTGCCCCGGCGCGGTCTGAATAGATGCGACGCCACACACTGCTGATCGACGCCGACGACACGCTCTGGGAAAACAATGTTTTCTTCGAGAAGCTGATCGAAGATTTCATCACGCTGGTGGAATCGGTCGGCTATACGCGGCAGTACGTCCGTCACATCCTGAACGAAACCGAGCGCAAAAATATCCGCCAGTATGGCTATGGCGTGCGCAGCTTCGGACGCTCCCTGGAAGAAACGTACATGAAGCTGGCCGAGCATCAGGCGAAGCGCGAGACACTGGCGCAGATTCACGATCGCGTCGTGGATCTGGAGCGCACGCCGCCAAAGATTCTGGATGGAGTGCCGGAAACGCTCGCGTACCTTACCGAGCGGCATCGCCTGATTCTCTTTACCAAAGGCGAGCCGGCAGAGCAGGCAGCGAAAGTGGAGCGCTCCGGCCTGCAGGGATTTTTCGAGTTCATCGAAATTGTGTCAGCGAGAAAGATCACGAAACCTACGGCACGCTGATCCACAAACACAAAATCGTGAAAACGCACGCCTGGATGATCGGCAACAGCCCGCGCAGCGACATCAATCCCGCAATGAAGATCGGGCTCAACGCCGTGTACATCCCGCACCAGCACACCTGGCAACTGGAGCATGAACCTGTGATCGCCGGCGCCGGCAAATTGGTCATCCTGCCGGCTTTTCGCGAGCTGCGGCCATTCGCGAATTTTAGGTGTCATCGCACGTCGTCCAATTACTGGCCGTTGCTACCCGGCACGCGCGCGCGATGAAAACCTTGAATAGCTTCTCTAATTGGCTGTGGACGAATTCCCCGCCAATGGCTATCCAGATCTCATCCCGATTCCCGTTCACACCGATTGGCGCCAGGAATGGTTCGAGATTGAAGACGCCGACATACCTGAATCTCGCCGGGCAGAGCCCGATGCCCAAGGTTTCGCATCGTGCTGTGATCGCGGCGCTCGAATTAAAGAAATTTCCTCACCGTATTCCAGACTCCGCATTTTTCGACGTGCCGAATCGCATTCGCGCGTCGATCGCAAAACTGATCGGCGCGCAAGGCGGAAGAAATCGCGCTGACCACCGGCGCGAGCACCGGCATGTCCGCCGTCGCATACGGGCTGAACTGGGAGCCTGGCGACGAGGTGGTCACCGCCAAGGGCGAATTCCCGATGCAATACACCACGTGGAAACCGATGGAAGCGCGCGAAGGCATCAAGGTGAAGATTGTCGCGCCGCGCGATCGCTATATCGCGGCAGAGGACATCATCGCTGCGATGACGCCAAAAACGCGCGTGGTATCCATCAGCCACGTGCGCTTCGACACCGGCGGCATGATCGATGCCGCAAAAATCGCCGCCGCGTGCCATGCACAAGGCGCGCTGCTGCTGCTGGACGTTAGCCAATCCTGCGGCGCAGTGCCCATGAGCGTTGATGCGCTCGGCGCGGATTTTCTTGTCTGCGCCGGGTATAAGTGGCTGCTCGGTCCATTTGGCACCGGATTTTTCTGGGCCAAGAGTGAACACATCGCCCGCATTCGCTCCGGCCCTTTCTATTGGATGGCGACCGGTGGCGCTGACAATTTCGCCGCACTCGCAACCAACGATCCCAAACCCGGGCGCGATGCCAAGCGCTGGGACGCCGCGGAAACCGCGAACTACTTGAACAATGCGGCGGTTGACGCGTCGCTGGAATTTGTCTTGCGCGCTGGACCTGACACCGTGCTCGCGCACAATCACAATCTCATCGATTTCATGTTCGAGCGTTTGCCGAAAGATCGCTGCGTTCCGGCCAGCCCGCTCGAGCATTCCCTTCGCGGCCCATATGGCTGCTTTACAGCGCGTAAACCGGAAGGCACCGCTGCACTGTACGAGCGGCTACGCAAGGAGAACGTCATCACCAGCCTGCGCGAAGGGAATATTCGCGTTTCGCCTTATCTTTACAATACGGAGCGCGACATCGACCGCCTGATTTCCGTGATCACCGCATGACCACGACGCACTGACTGGCCGAAGGTTGCGGTCGTCGGAGCCGGAGCCGTCGGCGGCTACTTCGGTGGGATGCTGGCGCGCGCCGGAGCACCGGTGGTGATGATTGGACGGCCTGTATTCGTCGACGCGGTGAAGAACGCGGGCATCACGCTGGACACTTTGCAATTTAACGAAACGGTCCGCGTGGAAGCGTCCACCGATATCGAAGCTGCACGCGGCGCCGACATCGTTCTGTTCTGCGTCAAGACCACAGATACCGCCGAGACTGCGCGCTCGCTAGTGCCGCTGCTGGCTCCCGACGCAATCGTCGTAGCAATGCAGAATGGCGTTGACAACGTGGAGCGCATCCGCGAAGCGAGCGGAATCGACGCACTCGGATGCGTTGTGTACGTTGCCGCTTCCGTGCCGCAACCCGGCACCGTGAAGCATGTTGGTCGCGGCGATCTTGTTGTTGGACCACGCAACGAGCGCACCGAGCGGCTCGCGACGCTCTTTGAGCGTGCAGGCATTCCCTGCCGCATCTCTGACAACCTCGAAGGCGAGCTGTGGACCAAACTGGTGTGGAACTGCGCCCTGAATGCGGTCTCCGGATTGGGCCGAGCGAAGTACGGACAGATCGCCGCCAGCGCTGACGCGTGGAAGGTCGTCGAAGATGTCGTGTACGAAGTGCTCGCCGTAGCGCGTGCCGCAAACATTCATCCACCGGGACTGGAAGATCCGAAGGTGGCGCTGGCGGGTGCGCTGAAGATCGCGCAACAAATGTCGGAGGCGTTTTCTTCAACGGGGCAGGACATGCAGCGCGGCAAACGCACGGAGATTGATTCGCTCAACGGCTACATCGCGGGTCGCGGCGCTGAGCTTGGCGTGCCCACGCCGGTCAACCACGCACTCTACGCTTTGGTGAAACTCGCCGAAGGCCGCTCGTAAAACAAACCGCACAGCGGCAGCACTGGTGTAACTAGCGATAGCTGCCTTACTGCGCCGAGGGCAGCCGGAACGGGATGTGTACGATCGCTTCGAGTTCTACCGGCTCTCCCTGCTTCGTGGCAGGACGGAATTTCCACTGCGCCAGCGCGCTCATGGAATTGGCGTCCAGTTGCTCGTCAATTCCCTTCACTATTTGAATGCTGTCCACGCTGCCGTCGCGGCGGATCACCGCATACAAGATCACTTCGCCTTCCACGCGTTCGCTGATCAGCGCAGGCGGATATTTGGGATCGACTTTTTTCAACGGGACGGGTCCTCCCAGATCGGAAGACGCGACGTGTGGCGCGTCCGGATTGCTGCGCAGTTCACTGAAATTCAGAATCCAGCTTCCGGTGGAGCTGTTCAGATTCGGCATGTTCACATTCATGCTGTAGACGCGCTTCGTCGAAAAAATCACCTCAGGTTTCGCCCCTGGCGGTAGCGCGGCGAAGTTCGGCGGGCCTGACTCGGTCGGTCACATCGTCGTCTATTTTCGGCTGAGGCTTGCTCATCAGCGCGTGCGCTCGACGGCAGCGTGATTTTCGGCGCTGGAGTACCGAGACCAGATACCGCAGTGTCGGACTTAGGATTTCCGCCGCTGATGCTTACACCGACTGGGCTCTTTCCGCCTCCACTAGTCGAATCGGAGCCGCCAGGGCTCGGCCCTTCCGGAGAAATGGCTACTCGCGCTGCGAGATTTCCCTGCGGCGGCGCGACAGGAGCGGGCGGGCCAGGCGTGGCGGAAAGCGCGATCAATGTGGACGCGCTGCTCCCGGCCGGGGTTGGGCAGTCCCGCGGCTACATCGGGTGCGGGCCCGGCATCACCACTTTGCGCGCGCTGCGCAACCCGAGGCGCTGCGCCGGAATTAATTTCCAGCTTAGGCCGAGCCGGGCCACTCTGCGTGGCGGGCAAGCTGAGATCGGCGCGTGACGTGCTGCTCCATGTTGGGAGCGTCCAGCGGCGGCGCGGCGGTCACTGTTTTTACGCGGCGCTCTTTCGGACGCAACTTCTTAAGGGTTTCTTCGCTGATCAGCAAACGGGCCGCGGCGGCGCCACCGCTTCCAGTTGCACCATATTCGGCAAATCAGGGAGTAGCTTGGGCGGCTCGAAAGGTGCTTTTGGATTGATCAGCGTCTGTCGCAGATGCGTGGGTTTCACCGGATCGGTGAAAATTCGCTGCCGCGGATGAAACGCATCAACCGCGGGCTGGTCCAGCGCCGCTCTTTTTAGCGGGTGCTGCACGGGCTTCGGCCCTTGTTTCGGAATTTTCAGCAGCGGCAGATCTTCAATCGGGCCGGACCACGTGAGCTGAAAATTGGTCGAGCGCCGGATTACGTCGCGGCGTCATCGACATGCCGGGAAATGGCGGAAGAATGATGAACGCGATGTGCCACAGCGCCGCCGCGCACAATGGCCTGGCGTGGAATGCGCCGCTCGATCCGCGAGTCTTTGAAGAAATTGTCGCCTGCGTTCGGTCAGCGCTCTTGTGCGGGTGAATAGCGCGCGAATGCTGCTGCCAATTCCTTGCCGGAAGTCGCCCCAGGGCACGGCGAGTTGTGGTCCACCGGCTGGGCTCGGCTGCGTTCGCTGTCAGCAAAGTGCTTGGCAACAGCGTACCTGCGCGAACAGGCTCTTCCTGCTTGGAGTTGCCGGAAACTGGGGATGCTGGCGCGGACAGAGCCTGCCCCAGCAGATTCAGTCCACCTTGGAAACGATCAGAGGCCATCAGGTATCGCTACTAGGTTGCGGGATTGAGTAAATGAGGTCAACCCTGGAAAAGATGCAGGGACCGCGAACGAGAGTTGGCCGGTCGCATGCAATTGGTCGCGCATCGTCCGCAACGTTAACATCATGTAGCGGCCGCTTTCCGAAGCGGGCGTCCCTCTGTGGTTTCAGCAGTATGAAATTTCTCAGTTATCCTGCGCGTAAAAAGAAAGCGCCGCATCGCCCTGGCGCAGCACTCGATACCGCCGCAGCGCGCCAAACTGCTCCCCGAGATCCATAGCGCGATGATGCTCGGCAATTACCTTCGCTCCGTTCGACAGAAATATCGCCGCACCCAGAAGGTGCAGCACGCGATCGTATTGTTCGGCGGCGGCATACGGCGGGTCCACGTAGACGAAATCGAAGCCCGCATCTTGCGGCTTGTGCATGGCTTGTATTTTTGCTAGCGCGTTCGCGGCATCGAGAGCCAGTATTTTGGTGCCTTCACGAATGCCGAGCGATTCGAGATTTTTGCGAATCAGCGTGACCGCGGGCCCGTGATTCTCGATGAACACTGCTTCGACCGCGCCGCGGCTGAGCGCCTCGATGCCGATCGCCCCGGTTCCGGCAAAGATGTCGATAAATCGCGAGCCTTCCACGCCTGGACCGAGCACGTTGAACAGCGTCTCGCGCAGGTAGTCGCTGGTGGGGCGCAGCGCCATGCCCTTCAGGCTCTTCAGGATTCGGCTGCGATAGATTCCGGCGATGATGCGCATGGGTTTGTGATTTACCGTCAGCCGACGCGCGCCAGATGGTAGCGACGCTGCCATTCGCCCGGCAAACGGCGGAGCACGCGGTCAAGTTCGGCGCTGCGGGCTGGGTCTTCAGCCAACGTGAAAGCTTCGCGACGTGCGAGCTCCAGAATCTCGCGATCGCGCAGCGGATTCGCAATCTGAAAGCCGAGGAGCACCGGACTGCCGCGTGCCGAAGAATTCGCCCGGACCGCGAAGTTCCAGATCGGTCTCGGCAATCTCGAATCCGTTAGACGTGCGCACCATCGTTTCCAGACGCGCGCGGGCTTCTTCGGTCATCCGCATCGGGCCGACCAGCACGCAATGCGATTTCTGCCGCGCCGCGTCCGATGCGCCCACGAAGCTGGTGTAGCTGCGACAGCCCAAAGCGCTCGGCGTGCTCGATCACCATCACCGAAGCGTTCGGAACATCGACGCCAACCTCAACGACCGTAGTCGAAACCAGAATGTTCACTTCGTTTTTTCGGAAGCGCTGCATCACTTCGTCTTTTTCTTCGCTCGACAGGCGGCCGTGCAACAAGCCGAGTATTAAATTTCGGGAAAATCTTCATGTCCAAGCCGCTCGTACTCTTCCATCGCCGCCTTGAGCTCGAGTTTCGACTCCTCGATCACCGGGATAAACGATGTAAGCCTGATGTCCGGCCTCGACCTCGCGGCGGATGCAATTCCAGACGCCGGCGAGATGCGGCTCGCTCGTAAGATGCGTTTCGATCGGCGTGCGGCCAGGCGGAAGTTCGTCGATCACGCTCACGATCCAGATCGCCGTAAAAAGTCAGCGAAAGCGTGCGCGGAATCGGCGTAGCGGTCAGCACCAGCACATGCGGAGCATGGCCGTGCGTCGCAGCTTTGTCGATCAGTTGCTTGCGCTGCAGAACGCCGAAGCGATGCTGCTCATCGACAGCGACAAAGCCAAGCCGCGCGAACTCCACGTTATCTTCGATCAGCGCATGCGTTCCGACTCACAAGCTTCGCTTCGCCGCACGGATGCGCTCCAGCGCCGCCGCTTTTGTCGGCAATTTCATTCCGCTGATCAGCAGCTCGACATGGTAGCCGCCGGGCTCGAGAATCCGCTTTGCGGAAAGATAGTGCTGCACGGCAAGAATTTCCGTCGGCGCCATCAACGCCGCCTGCGTGCCGTTTTCGATGGCAATCACCGCCGCCTGCAGCGCAACGATCGTTTTACCGCTGCCGACATCGCCTTGCAGCAGCCGGTTCATCGGTGACGGCTTTTCCAGGTCACCGGCAATTTCGGCGAGTACGCGTTTTTGTGCGGCGGTTGGCTTGAATGGAAGAATCCGCTTCATCGCCTCGCGCACGTTCTCTTCACGCACGCGAAATGCAATCGCATTTTCTTTGCGAACTTCGCGGCGTTCCAGCGCCAGGCTGAGCTGAAACAGAAAAAATTCCTCGAAAATCAGCCGGCGTTGCGCCGGAGAAGCGATATTCATTCAGCGCGTCAACCGATTCTCCCGGTGGCGGAAAATGTGTAAACGCGACAGCCTGCGCTCGCGGCGGAAATCCCAGGCGTATGCGGAGTTCTTCCGGCAGAACCTCCGGCATGCGTGCGATCAATCAATTGCAACGCCGCATAGATGGCGCGGCGAATCGCGCGCGAACCGAAAGTCCCGATGGCCTCGTAGATCGGCACGATGCGCCCAACTTCAGTGGAGTCGGCGGCGTCTTCCGTCCCGGCGCCGAGCATCTCCATCTGTGGATTGACCATCTCGATGCGCGCGGGCCGCAACTTGTCCACATCAGCCTTGCCGTGCAGCACCAGCGTTTGTCCGGCCTTGATGCGCCCTTCCAGGTACCCGCCGTGAAAAAATTTGACTGGCAGCGACCCGGTCTCATCCTTTACCAGCATGTGATACACGGCGTCGTAGCGCCGCATCCCACGAATGGCCTGGCCGCTGAGCACCGTGGCGCGGATGGTATACACGCCATTTGGCTGAATATTCTTGATATCCGTGAAATGAATGCGGTCTTCGTAGCGGAACGGAAGATAAGTGAGCAGGTCTTCCAGCGTGTGCAGGCCGCGTTTCGCGAGCAATTCTGCGCGCTGCGGGCCAACGCCTTTGATCATGCGTACTTCAGTTGAGAGGGTAAGCGCCATTCGTCTGCGCAAACCGTGGCGGGTCGACGCTTCTTCCTTTATACCATCACCGGCAGCGTCACTTCCGACGTTGCAGAGGCTGGCTTCGTGAGTACGTTCCTCGCGTCCAAACTTGCGTACGCAGCATCCCTACCGATACAGTGAGCGTTCCACACCAGCGACCCAAGGAGGGCCGGCTTGCCTAGTGACCGACTAACAGGTTCCGACAAGCGCGCGCTGATCCTTTGGGTGATCGCCGGCATCGTCGGCGTGATTTTTGCGCATCATTACTTTTTCCGCGCCTTCCCAGAAGCGTCGGTCAATTTTCACGTCTCGCGTGGAGAAGCGCTGCGACAGGCACAGCGTTTCCTCGCTGGCATGCACGAAGACGTCAGTGGTTACCGCACGGCTGTCGCTTTCGATCTCGACGATGAAGCAAAAACTTATCTGGAACGCGAACTCGGCCTTCAGCAAGCCAACCAGATGATGTCCTCGCAGCTCGACATCTGGTATTGGGATGTGCGCTTTTTTCGCCCGCAGCAGGAAGAGGAATACCACGTTCGCATCAGTCCGGGAGGAAAAGTCGTCGGTTACGAACACAAGATTCCGGAGGCTCGCGCAGGGCCAAGCATCGATCGGCAACAAGCGCAGGCCGCTGCGCAGTCCTTTCTTATCGGTACGCTCGGAATCGATCTGAACAATTGGGATTTCCTGGCCGAGGAATCCAACTCCAACAAAAAACCGAACCGCATGGATTGGTCTTTCACGTGGGAGAAGCACGGCTTCCGCGCCAAAGACGCGCCATACCGGCTAGGCGTGACGCTGCAAGGGGATCGCATTGGCGATGCCAACGAATATCTGCAGATTCCAGAGGCCTGGAAGCGCAGCTTCGCGCGCCTTCGCTCTGGCAATGACACGCTGGCGCTGGTCTTCATCGTTCCTTACGTAATACTGCTCGGCGCGGCATTGTGGTTGGGCATCAAGCTGACGCAGCGCGGGCAAACTTCCTGGCGCGGCGCGATTGTTCTTGGAATTCTCGTCGCCGCGTTGCTGTTTCTTCAGAATCTCAATAACTGGCCGCTATGGGGCTCGACTTACGATACGAATCAATCGTATGGCAGCTTCATCGTTCTTCGAATTGGCTCGGCAATCCTCGTTTCCATCTTGACGGCGTTGACCATCACCCTGGTCTTGCCCGCCGCGGAGCCGCTGTATCGTGTTTCGCAGCCCACGCGCCTGCAGCTTTCCAGAATTTTCACAGCACGCGGACTGCGTTCGAAGGAATTTTTCTCCGCGGCAGTAGTCGGACTCTCACTCGCAGCGGTGCACATCGGCTACGTTGTTGCTTTCTACGTGATCGCCAGCCGACTGGGAGCCTGGGCGCCACAGGAATTGAACTACGAAGAATCCGTGAACACACTTTTTCCGTGGATCTCGGGCGCTGCGATCGGCTTGCTGGCTTCCACCAACGAAGAATTCACCTTCCGCCTCTTCGCCATCCCTTTCTTCGAACGGGTCACGAGCTCGCGCTGGATCGCGGTCATCGTCCCAGCATTTCTTTGGAGCTTCCTGCACAGTAACTATCCGCAGGAGCCGCCCTACATCCGCGGTATCGAAATTGGACTATTCGGCATAGTTGCCGGCTTGGTGATGCTGCGCTGGGGCATTCTCTCTACGTTGATCTGGCACTACACCGTCGATGCATCGCTGGTCGGGCTGTTCCTTATCCGTTCGAATAACTTGTACTTCAAAGTTTCCGGCGCGGTGGTGGCTGCTGCCGCCGTGGCGCCGTTGCTCTTTTCTGGAGTTTCCTACCTCACGCGTGGCCGCTTCGAGGCTGACGAAGATTTGCTCAACAGCGCCGCGCCAACGCCACAAATCAGGCTGATTGAAGAGCCTGCGCCGGCTGCCACAGTCGTAGCGACGAATCGTTACACCGCGCTCGCTCCAGGCATGCTCACATTCCTCGCGGTCTGCGTGCTCGCATCTGGCCTGATTCTCTGGCGTCTCAAACCCGACTCGATTGGCGATTACTTGAAATTGTCGGTGCACCCGAAAACTGTTCATACTCTCGCCGACCAGGTGATGCGGCAACGCGGGCTCGATCCAAATTCGTATCGCAGCGCCACTATCTTCGCCAATGTCACCGACCCGCTCGTAAACGAATTCCTCCGACAACGAATCGGCGTCGCTCGACTGAACGAGATCTACGCCACGCAAGTTCCGGGCGCGATCTGGCAGGTCCGCTACTTTCGCGACGGCCAGCCCGAAGAATATTCCGTCAAGCTCAAACCCGACGGCGCCCTTTTTGCCGTCAATCACAAGCTGGCCGAAGACGCGCCCGGCGCTTCCCTGACCAAGGACGAGGCCGTGGCGCGCGCCGAAAAATACCTTCGCGACGAAAAGAAACTCGACCTCAGCCAGTGGACTCTCGTCGAATCAAACTCTGACAAGCGCCCGCATCGTATCGATCACGTCCTGACATGGCAGCAGAATGCACCTCTGGACTCGGTGCAGGAGGCGGCCGATTCGAAAGCGCCTGACCTCGGCGGCCACGCCTTCGCACGCGTCAAAGTCGTCGTCCTCGGCGATGAGGTTAGCGACTATCGCCAGTCCTACTACCCGGAATCCCGCGATACCGATGCCACTTATGGCACGTACATAAAAATCCCCGACGAATGGCGGCGGCACCAGCAAGAACTGACACCCATGCGCACGATCTTCAATTACGTCTTGCCTCTGCTGGTGCTGGGAGGCGGCGCAATTACTATCCTCATTATTTTTCTCAAGAATCTGCGCTCAGAAACAGCGCGCTCCATCCCCTGGAAGCGGCTTTCCAGGTGGGCACTCTGGGCTTTCGCAGCTTTCTACGTTTCATTTTTCCTGGGCGATCGCATCGCCGCGGCACTGAATGCCTATGACACCGCCGTTCCCATCAAAACGATCTACGGCGTGTTAGGAATCAGCGCCTTGCTGGGTGGACCGTTCAATCTAGGTCTCGTCGCCGTGACCTTCGCGGTCGCGTGGTATTTCGCCAAGCGCGCTTTCGATGGCCGCGAAGATCTTCCCGCGTGGTCAGGCATGCCGGCGCCTTACTATCGCGACGCATTTTTCATCGGACTCGGCGGAGCGGCTGCCATTCTTGCCTTGCGCACATTGATCCTCACCGCGTCACAGCACTTACACACCGCGCATCGCTCCGTGGACGCTTCCTTCGGTGCGAACTTCGATGCCGTGTCACCCGCCGGCGCGATCATCGCAGGCATGGTCAATCACAGTCTGCTGCTCACCGCAATCGTCGCGGTCATCGCCTGCTTCGTGGCCGGATTCCTGCGAGCCCCCTGGCAGCGAGCCCTCATCTTCCTTCTCGCTGCCCTGGCCATTACTGGATCGAACTGGGGCACTCCCACAGATCTCGCGAAGCAATGGGTGGCGCAGCTGATCCTGCTCGGCGCAATCGCATTCGGCGTGAGCCGCATCATGCGGTTCAACATCCTAGGCTGCTTTCTCGCCATCGCCCTGCTCACCCTGATTGAACAAGCCGCCGACCTCCTCGGTCAGCCCGACCATTTCTATCGCCTCAACGGCTACGCAGTCGTCGCCGCGATGCTAGCCCTCCTGCTCTGGCCGCTCGCAGCCTGGCGTAAATCGCCACCTGCCCCAATCCTGTAGCGGCCACCTTCTGCTCGTCCTGAGCTTCGAAGGGAGGTCGGCGCCTTTTTTCTTTATCCGAGCCTCAACCTCGACATTCCCAAGCCCAAAATAAAATTCCGAAACAACCATCCCACCTCCATCGTTATACCCACCAGGGAGTGGCTGCTTACCCACCCAACCTTCACGCGTCAAAATGGGTGGTCCTGTGCTGGCGCCTCGCGGACCAACAGGCTAAGCTTGCCGCAACGTGTTATGGCTAAAGACCTAACACCTGGCAAGCTCGAACAGAAAGCGAAAATGCCGCTTCCTCGATTGGCTTTGGCAAACGTCTTCGGCCAGGCTTCCTCTTCTGAGGCTGCTTTGGCCACGGTGACTCCGTTGCCCCAACTCGACGAGCGGGCGATCGTAGCCGAAGCGCAGGCGGGCTGCCGCACTGCCTTCGAGGAACTCGTGCGCCGCTACGACCGCGATGTCCTTCGGCTCGCGCTCAACCTCATGAAGCGTCCCGAGGACGCCCGCGACGTTTATCAGGAAGCCTTCCTCAAGGTCTACCGCAACCTTCACCGCTTCCGCTTCGAGTGCAGCTTCTATACCTGGCTCTACCGTATCGTTACGAATGTCTGCCTCGATCACCTGCGCCGCCGCCAGGCGCGTCCCGAAGATCAGGCTCCCGAGCTGAACTCCAATCACCACGAAGAAGGCATCACTGACTTTTTCGAGCGACAACGCGAGCACCGCCCGACACTCGACCCCGAGCGCCAGCTTTTCGGCAAGGAAATTCAGTTCCGCCTCGCGGTCGCCATGGAGCTGCTCTCACCGCGCGAGCGAGTCGTTTTTGAAATGAAGCACTATCAGGGCCTGAAGCTTCGCGCCATCGGCGATGCCCTCGGTACGACCGAAGAGACGGTGAAGAACTCGCTGTTCCGCGCTACCCGTAAGCTCCGTAGTCAGCTGGGGGAATTGCTGTGAGCGCCCGCCGCCTGACTCGCTGCGAAGATATCGCTCCCCTGCTGGTCTTCTACGCCTGCTTTGAAGTTGACGAGCGCGAACGGACTGAGATTGATGCGCACCTCGCGACCTGCGAAACCTGCGCGAGGCAGCTCAACGAAGAGAGCACATTTCAGACCGCGTTGTGCGAAGCCTCCCAGCCCGCCGATCAACTCGATCCTTCCGGCGCGTTGCTCGCTCAGTGCCGCAGTGAACTCGCCGAAAAACTTGACGACCTGCAGGCGCCACCTGTCCGCGACCAATGGATGCCATTCGGCTGGTTGCGCCACTGGATGGCGCTGCGCCCCGCGCTAAGTGCCGGCGCGCTTGTGCTCCTCGGACTCGGAGTCGGTATTCAGATGTCGCCGTTGTTTTCGCGCGGGCATTCTGGCGACGGCACCGACGAAGCCGTGAACGTTACCGCCTCGCCGCGCTTAACCGACGAAGATCTGGCGAAGATGGCCGTGGCGGGAATCAATTTCGCACCCTCTTCCGATGCCGGGCCGGGAACCTTGCAGGTGCAAGTGCGCACCGAGCAGCCCATCCAGATGGTTGGCAATGTCGATGATGCCGACATGCGTCGTGTGCTCACCTACGTCGTCGCCAACGGCGAGCGCTTCGATCCTGGCGTGCGCCTGGATTGTCTCGATGCGCTTCGTGCCCGCGCCGCAGATGCGCAAGTTCGGCGCGCCCTGGTAACCGCAGCCCGAAAGGACCAGAATCCCGCAGTGCGCATGAAGGCGCTGGAAGCGCTCCGCGATTCGACTTCTGATGAATCCGTCCGCGAAACGCTCCTCCAGGCGTTGCAACATGATCCCAACCCGGGTGTGCGCGTCGAAGCGGTGAATTTGCTGGTGCGCTCTCTGGATGGCGACGACTTCGCCCACGGAAATATCGGTTTCAGCGCCCCGCTCTCTGCTCCGACTCCCGAGTTGACACTTACTCCCGGCGTGCCACCACTCCCCGCCGAGCTAGGCGAAGATTCCGTCGGACGCGTGGTTCGCGCTCTGGAAGATTTGCGCCACAGTGATCCCAACCGCTACGTGCGGTTGCGTAGCGCGGCCGCACTGCGGCAGATCAACGCGCGCGATTTGCAATGACGATCGCTCAAAATGCGCTTTCAATGCATCGCTGCGCTTCAAATGAAATTCATAACCGAAAATGAATCCGCAATCCACTAACGCGTTCTCGAGCCCTCCGCTCTGCGTTCTTCGCAGCGCCGCGATCATCGCTCTTTCGCTGTCCGCCGCGTTTGTCGCTGCAGTTGCTCCAGCCACGTGCGCTGCCGAAACGCTTGGCAACGATCCGGTAAAAAATAACGACATCAACCTTCCGCACGTTGCTGCCGACCGCACTGGTGCCCTTCCCACGAAAGACATCGCTACCCTGCATTTGACCGCCGATCTCGGTTCCGTTCGAGTAATCGCGCTCCCGCCGGGCGTCGCGCCTGAAGTGCGCTACTCCGTTCACATTGAAACGGACGCGCGCAGCCCGCTCGCCGAGCATTTGCTAGATCGCTACGCACTGAACGCTCGCAACGTTCCTGATGGCGTTGAAATTTCCGGCACTCTGCCTCCTCAGCTCGCGCGCGCTTCCTCGAACGGAGCGCAATTTTGGGTCGAGTTCGAAGTAGCGGTGCCGCGCGGCTACAACGTTGAAGTAAAGACCGATGCCGGTGACATCGAAACGCAGGACATCGGCGGCACCGCGCAGCTCGTTACGCAAGGCGGCAACATTCGCACCGGGCGGATTGGTACGGAGCGCTCGCGCAATGCCTCCACGACTCTCGCTGCTAAACTCGAAACCGAAGGCGGACACATTCAGGTCGCGGACGTCGCCGGCGATCTGAATGCCTTCACCGCTGGCGGCCACATCAATGCCGGAAACATCGCCGGCGACGCACATCTGCATAGCGGCGGCGGGCACATCCGCGCCGGCCAGATTCACGGTCGCGCCGATCTGGAGACTGATGGCGGCAACATCACCATCGGTCAGGCGGGCAGCTTTGTGACCGTGCGCACCGGCGGCGGCCAAATCGATTTCGGCGAAGTTCGCGGCTCCGTTCGCGCGCAGACTGGCGGCGGTGGCATTCGCATCATGTACGTCTCCGGGCCGCTGGAAGTGGAATCCAGCGCCGGGAGCATTTGCCTCACGCGCGTGGCAGGTACCGTTCGCGCCGCTACCGCGGGGGGCACCATTCGCGCGTGGATCAATCCTGACGCGCCGTCTTCTCCCGGCGGCACCGTGCATCTGGCAGGCTCTTCGCAATTGACTTCCGGCAAGGGCGACATCGTCGTTTTTCTACCGCGCAATCTGGCCGCAGATATTGACGCTGTCGTGGAATCCGGCGGTGACCGCAAGATTGACGCCGATCCTGCCCTGGCGCTGACGGTACAGCAGATGCCCGGGACGCACGGCAGCTCGCTGCACGCCGCAGCCAAGCTGAATGGCGGCGGCCCTCCCCTGAAACTCCGCACCAACTCGGGCACCATCCGCTTGCAATTTCTCGATTCCGAAGTCGCGCTGCGTGAATCGCTCATCCGCGAACAGCGCGAACGCCTTACACAATACGGAGTGCAATTGCTGCCTGCTGGCTTCGACCTTCCCGAAATGCCACAGCCCGAAGTGCAGGCAGCCGAAGAGAAGGGCGATTGGCTGGAAAACTGGATCAGCCGCATGGAAATCGCTTTCTGGGGCGGCACGCGCGAAGACTCCGAAGAGTTTCGCAAGCACCTGACCAGCTGGCCGACTCCGCCGTATCCGGAGATCGCGCAACGCGCCGGTGTACAAGGCGTCGTCAAGCTGGAAGTGCGCGGCATGAAAGACGGTCGCGTCGAGGTGTTGAAGCTCATCGAAGGTTCGCCCACGTTGGCCGATGCGGCCATCTCCACGATGAAGCTGTGGCGCGTCAGTCCCTCTTGGATCAGTGCAAAAAAGGGTGATGTCATCTCCACCATCACGTTCAATTTTCAGTTGCAGCACTAAGGAGCATTTCGGCCGAGGCATCAGCAAAGTTGTGGATCCTTTCTTCAGGAGATCGGGCTTCAGCCCCTGAAGGAGGCTGTTGTAGCGGCCGCTTTCCGAAGCGGGCGCTTTGCGGGCTCTCAAGGCGGTAAGTAACGCGAGCAAGAAATTTTCTTCAGGTCCCGGGTCCTGAAGTTTTTCGGTCAACAGCAAAGTTTCTCGATGGGGGTAAAACCTATGTTGCGCCGTTCCTCAGTGGTTCTCGCTGCATTCTTCGGCTTGATCCTGGCGTTCGCTTCGGCCGCGCCCTGTTTTGCCATCAGCAAGGAATTCAACCAAACCTATCCGCTGCAACCTGGCGGAACTTTCGAGCTGCAAAATGTCAACGGCACCGTCGACGTTCAGGTCTGGGATCGCGATGAAGTGGAAGTGCGCGCGGTGAAGACCGCCAAGCGCAAGGAATCCGACCTCGAACTAGTCGCTATCGACGTAGACGCCAAGGCGAAGTTCGGTCTCCGTCACCACGCGCTATCCGCAAAATGAAGGCGTCGAAGTGGCGGTCGAATACGTCGTGCACGTTCCCCACTGCGCCCACGTGGAACATCTCGGCACCGTCAACGGCACCCTGCGTATCGCCGGCGTCGAGCGTGTCGAAGACCTGCGCACCGTGAACGGCAACATCGAGGTGTACGAAGGTGGCGGATCGGTGCACGCGCACACCACCAACGGCAACGTGCATCTGGAGTTGCTGCACGTGCAGGACAAGACCGGCGCGACCGCGGAAACCACCAACGGCTCCTTGCTGATTGCCGTCCCCGCCGACACCCAGGCCGACGTCGAGGCCCGCTGTCTTAACGGCAGTTTTTCCTCCGAGCTGCCTCTATCGCTGGCCAGCTCACAGCGTCCGCGCGAAACGCATGGACGTCTGGGCAAAGGTGGATCGCCCATAAAACTTCACACTGTGAATGGCGGCATCCGAGTTGTCGCTCTCCGGTCGACGGTTTAGCGTTTGCCGCGTCTAACTCCGTAAGGAGAAGGACGACATGAACAGAAATATTTGGGTCGGAGGCATCGGAGTCGCACTGATCGCGCCGGTCTTGATGGCGCTACCGGGTCATTCGGCCCCTGCCTACCAGAAAAATTCCCAGGAGAGCAGCACCCAGGGAGTCGTGGCAAACGGGGCCGGACAAAAGGTTCGCCCACTTCAAAAACTTCCAGCAAATGTTGACTCCGTCACGTTCATCAGCGACGAAGGCCCCAGCTGGCTGGGCATCGAAACACAGGAAGTCACCGCTGACAAAGTCAAAGAATTCAAACTTCCTGCTGAACGAGGCGTGGTGGTGGGGCGAGTCGCGCCAGACAGTCCCGCCGCGAAAGCTGGACTGAAAGAAAACGACGTCATCACCGAAGTGGAAGGGCAACGCGTGGAAGGTGCGGCGCAGTTCAGCCGCATTATTCACGAAATTCCTTCCGGCCGAACCATTCAGCTGACCATCTGGCGTGATGCAAAATCGCAGACACTCAGCGCGACTCTCGGCGAAGCCGAGCAGGTCCATCGTGGCTGGTTCAATACCCAACCCGGCGCGTTCGCGCTGAACATGCCCGAAGTGGAGATTCCCGACATGCACGCTCTCGATCTACCCGATGTCGCGGATCTGCCATCAATGGAATGGGATGGCGGAAATCTGGTGATGCCCGGCGTGATGCCGGGACTTCGGCCGCGCTTGGGAATCGATGCTGAAGATATTAACGGGCAGCTCGGCGCTTACTTTGGCGCGCCTGACGGCGAAGGCATTCTGGTTCGCAATGTGAATCCCGGTTCAGCGGCGGAAAAAGCCGGACTGAAGGCCGGCGATGTCATCACTTCCTTCAACGGCGAACGTCTGCGCTCCCTTGGTGATCTTCGTCAGAAGCTATCGGCCCAGAACGACGACAAGCCGGCGAAGCTGGGCGTGCTCCGTAATAAGAGCAACTTAACGCTGACCGTTGAACTCCCTGCGCAAAAAGCAAAACCGGCTCACAAGCTTTCGCATAGCACCAAAATCTGACGAAGTATCGTTGTCCAAGTGCGCGAACGACGAGAGCGACAATTTTTCTGCCGCTGGCGTCAACCTCACCATGCATTGTCATCCCTGAGGCTGCCGCGATGATGGCAGCCGAAGGATTTCGTCGTAAGCTGCGCCACGAACAACAGCGACGATCATCCCCGGATCTGGAATCAAGTTCGCAACATTGTCATCCTGAGGCTACCCGACGAGGGTAGCAGAAGGATCTCAACGTGAGCCGCACCAGCGACGATAGGGACGATCATCGCGGCGGCTGCCGTCAAGCTCATTGCCTCATCATCCTCAATCCGGTCGCTCGTCGCGCCCGTACTTCCGCATCAAGCGAAACGGTCGCGCGGCCGCATCCACGATCCACGAACGCCTCTCTTCCGCTCCCGCAACCCAGTCTTCTTCGGTTGGCGAAAGCGAAAGCCGCACTAGATACGCAGGCGCTTGCAGCAGACCTCCTCGCATCCGCATGCGAAAAGCGGCGCGTCCCAATATTCCGAACCGCGCAGTTTCGCCTAGATGCAGGCGTCGCGCGATTCTCGCAGCGCTACGAATAGCTGCGGAATCAGATCGCAGAAAATTCCTGACCTTAACCGGAACACGCGCCCCCAGAACATTCACCGCCAGCAATAGCGCGATCCGCAGCATGCGCTCCGCGCGGACCTCGCCCGCGACCGAAATCGCGCCGTCCCATTCCACGTTTTGCCGGGAGATCAGCGCCGCAACATCAGCAACCCACATCAGTCGCGTCCAGAAATGCTTCGCCGCGTGAATGCTGATCAACAGCAGCTCATCTTCAACGGACAAAACGGGAACTTCGCGCCCGTCAAAACGCACGCTGGTGTGCCGCAAGAACAGTTTCTCGACGGGAAGTGGTTGTGGATGGTATCGAAAAGTCTTTTCAGTATGGAATTCGACCATCAATTTCGTGTCCGGCCGCACGAAAACGTACTCTCCCGGAAATTTCCCCACTTCGATCGATTTGACCGGCACTTTGGATTCGTAGCCCAGCGCGATCATGGTTTCGGTCGCTCGCCGGATATCCGCGCTTCGTGCCACAAAATCCAGATCGGAGTATTGCCGGCTTCCGGGATCTCCGTAGCAGCGGGCGGCCAGAGCCGGGCCCTTCGTCAAGAGAATCTGCGTGCTCGCGGAGGCAAATCGCTCGAGAACGCGAAATAATTCGGCGGTAAGGCTCAACGTAAAAATGATTTGCGAGCGTTGCGCGTCCTGCAGCTGCTGCGATATTTCCTCCGGCGGATCAATATCTGCGGCGCGCAAGCGTGTGCTCAAGAGGGGCTGCAAGCCGTGCTCATCCGCCAGCGCCAGAAGGCGAGTCCAGTTCAGCGCTTGGCCAAACGCTTCTGCCAGGTTGCTCGCATCGACACTGGGCCGAGCACACGCAAGCAGTGCCAGCCATTCCGGTGTGATACCCGCATTTTCAGCACGATTTGTAGACAGTTTTTGCAGAGCAGTTTCGCTTGGCGCGCAAGACCGGGAATTCGCGTCCTGTTAGGCTTTACCGTACTCTCGAAGCATACGCAAGACACACCGAGCGCACCAGCGCGACTGCTTCCCTCAGGCACGAAGCGATTTGATTCAATTCGCTGAACCATTGCCGGGGGGAGCAGCAGGCCGATGGGAACTCAATAATCGATGTGAACTTGATTTGAAGTGATTGCTAGGTCGGAGAAGATGTCAGCCGGTTTTTGGCGGCAAAGCGGAGAAGGATCCTTCGAATGCTGCATACCGCGAATATGAGTCTTCCTGATCATCGAGAACCGCGCCATCACGCTCTACCCAGGCGTGAGCTTCAAACACGCCATTGTTCATGCGCGTTCCGATCCGCAGCGCCACCGGAATGTGCTGCCGTTCCAGCAACCACCACAATGTGAGCGACTTTTCCAGACAAGTCGGGGATCCAATTCCATATCTCGCCGCCGCTCGCACCATGCGCACAGTTCGCGCGATCGCGACCGAACTGAACTCCTGTTCCATTTGAGATGCTCTATCAGCAGCAGGGAGCAATTTCTGTAAGGCCGTTTGCGTGCCCGTAAATCCACGTATGGTCAGACCAATGGAAACGAGCCGCAGCAGTATCCACGCACGCAAGAACAATGCGCGTGAAGCAGGATCAAGTGCTTTAAATCGTCGAAGGCGTTCCCACATCAACTCGGACCATTTGCAGCAGATCATTCTCAACCAGCTTGTCGAGCAGACTCAAAAGATCGTTGCGCAGAGTATCCGGTTCCACTTCAAATTCGCTCAGCAATTGCTGGAAAGCGGCCTCAATGTTCGAAGAACCGGTAATCACCTGCCACATACGCGTGCCGGTTTGATCCAAGCCGAAGTAGCGTTCGGTGTCCAGATTGAGAAACACGGATTCGTTATCGAGAAAACGCACCATCACGTGCGCCGGAACTTCCACTCGATCGGTAAATACGATCATTGCTCCTCACGCCACGATGCGACCAAGACTCGGCGATCGTGCTCACAGGAAAGCAAAAGGCCAGCTCCACCTCGTGAGGCTGGCCTGATGCGATTCTTTCTGCCGCCGGTCAAGACTTCTTCTTGCCTGCCTTCACCTTGGTTTCGATGCCCTTGTCCATTGCCGCGAGAGCCTCGATTCCCTGCTTCGCCTGCTGCCCATAAGGCCCATTGGGATCGAGTTCGACGGCCTTCTGATACGCTTCCAGTGTGCCGGGCAACACAGTGACCTGCATTTTGTCGCCGACCTGCTTGTACTCCATCGCGCCGACCAGCGAAGCTCCAAGCAGATACCACGCCTGCGCACTCTTGGGATCGATCTCGGTAGCTTTCTTCAGCGGCTCGACGGCTTCCTTCATCTTGCCGGCGTTGTAGAGGGTGATGCCGGCATTGCGCCACGCCTGCGCTGCGTTCGCAGGTTCTAGTTCCGCGCTTTTCTGATAGGCGTCCATCGCTTCCTGCGTTTTTCCAGCGCGACCCAAAATTCCGCCGAGATTATTGTAGTAGGCGGCGGTCGGCTTGAGCGCCACGGCTTGCTTGTACGCGTTGGCGGCATCGTCGGGACGACCCGCCGCTTCGTAGGCGTCACCCAAGCGAGCCAAGATCAGATGCATGTTGGGATCTTTCTCCGGAGCGCCCGCCTTTGCGGCTTCCAATTCAGTTACGGCTTTGCCGGAAAGATCGGTCACCTGCGTTTTCAAAGCGTCGCGCTGGTCGGCCGGAGCTTTGGCCAAATCAGCCTTGGCCTGACCGACTTGCCCAAGCAGAGCAATACCGGCGTCGAAGTGTTGCTTCATGCCGGTGAATTTTGCTTTATCCTCAGCTGCTTTTTTCTGCTGCTCGGCTGCTGCTGCGCTCTCTTTGCCGACCAGGTCCTTGAAATTCAGCGTGACTTTCGGCGTGTCAGCGCCGCGCACTTGAACCTGCGCCGCCTTATAGGGCTGGTTCGGCGCTGGAAGATCAACGATCAGCGAGTAAATCCCGGAACGCAGGCCCGCGAATTGTAAAGTTGCCGTCTTTATCGGATTTCGTCGTGGTCTTGCTTCCCTGATCGCTGACGGCTTCGATCGTCATATCCGCCCACGGCTTGCCGGCGACGTCCAGAAGCTGGCCGTTAATGACGCCGTCGAGCTGCGCGGAAGCGCGCGGCGCAAAGGCGAATGCCAATGCCATCACAAACATCACAGCCAATACGACAATCCTGTTCCCGTTGGACCGCGAAGCGGTCAAGTCCATTGGCTTCATACTCCACTCTCCTTTGTTACAGGAAACTTCTACCCGGAAGTCGCCCTGCTGGCACGCGCCTATTATCCCCATTTTCAGGCGGATTCCAAGCCTTCAGGGCCGCACCGAAGCGACGCGTTGGTACGGAATTGGATCGGGGATGCCCGCTTCGGCGAATGCCCGCAGCCGCAACAAGCAACTGTCACAGACTCCGCAGGCTAAATCCTGCCCCTGGTAGCACGACCAAGTTAGATGCAACGGCGCGCTCAATGCGATGCCGTGGCGGATTATCTCGCTTTTCTTCAAGGTGATAACCGGCGTGACTATCTCGATTTTGGTTTCCGGCCGAGTGCCAACTCGAACCACTTCCTGAAATGCTTGGTAGTATTCCGGCCGGCAATCCGGATACCCGGAGCTGTCTTCCGCGACCGCTCCAATGTAAATCGCGCCGGCACCGATGGCCTCCGCCCAACTGACCGCCACCGACAGGAAATGCGCATTGCGGAACGGAACGTAGGTGACTGGAATGCTGGTGCCGTGGGTTCCGGCTGAGTTCAAATCATTTTCCGGAACGGCGATGCTCTCGTCCGTGAGCGCGGAACCACCGATCGCACGAAAGTGATCGAGGTGCACAATCAAACGATCGTGGGCTGCAACGTTGTAAAAATCAGCGATCTCGCCGAAGGCGCGGCGTTCCCGATCCTGTGTACGTTGCCCATAGCCAGCATGAAGAAATGCGACATTCGCAGGTCCGTGGTCTTCACGCGCAATCGCGGCGCTGACGCACGAGTCCATGCCGCCGCTCAACAGCACTACCGCTTTGCGTGCATCCACCATTCTTGTCTAAACGCCTTTCGTGGCGGGATGCCACACAAATTTGTGTAACTGCAATCCCAGGCGCACCGGCAATTCATCCGCCAGGATCCACTCCACCAGTTGGCGCGGTTCGAGGCCCTGCCATTTGCCATCCGGATCGTCGAAAACCGGCGAGAACAAGACCTGGCGCACCCGTGCGGCGAGCTGATGTTTGGCCGTGAATTCACGCGCAAATTCGTAGTCGCGCCGCGAAGATAAAACAAATTTCACTTCGTCCTCGAGGGTCAGTGCATCCAGGTTGTTCATGTCGAAAGTATTCGCCTCGCCTGAATCCGGGCATTTCACATCCACGATCTTGATGACTTTTTTCGGCAGGCGGCCAATGAAACGCTCACCGCTAGTTTCGATCATCACTGTGTAACCCGCGGCCAGTAGTTTCTCAGCCAGCGGATAAATCTCTTCCTGCAGCAGCGGCTCGCCTCCGGTCAGCTCTACTAGCGGAACAGCGGCCGATGTGGACGCCAATGCGTCCTCACGCCGGCCCGCAAGTTCATCGACTTGAGCCATGACTTCCTCGATGGCCATCTTCTTGCCGCCGTGAAATGCGTATGCGGTATCGCACCAGGTACAGCGCAAGTTGCAGCCGGTCAGCCGCACAAAGATACAGGGCAGGCCTGCGCGAGTGCCTTCTCCCTGAATCGATTTGAAGATTTCGGTGATGAACATGAAGCAGATCCAAACTATGAAGAACTTGAGGTCAGCGCAGTGCAAATATGACCGCTACGCTGTCTCACGATTCATTCTGATATTGATCGTATAAAAACATAGGGTGGCACCCTGATCCGCTCTAAGTGCCTGGCCGATACTGCGCGCTGGTAGTATCGGTTTCCCAAACGACGGTGTCGGTGACCCGAGCTCCCGCAGGTAGATCTTTTAGATTCTGGGTGATCTGGTCATAAAAGTATTTGGCCATATTTTCCGCAGACGGATTCACGGTGCGAAAGGCTTCCAGATCATTCATGAACTGGTGGTCGAGACCGCCGATGATCTCGCGCATTACGTGTTTAAGCTGCGTGAAATCGCAAAGCAGACCGATGGAATCGAGTTGCGGGCCTTCCAGAGTTACCCTCACGCGATAGTTGTGGCCGTGCGGGTTCTCGCATTTGCCGCGATAGCCGCGCAAAGCGTGCCCAGCCGAAAACGTTTCTTCCACGCTGACTTGAAACATCGGATTCTCTATGAACTCACGTTCCGCAGGTTGGGGAATGGCGCCTGCCGTTTGCTACTAGTTGCCCGATTCACCCTGGCTCAGGAACCGCTCTACGTCCGCCAAGTCTCGAGTTAGCCCATAAGGCGGTAGCGATTCCAGGAAAATTTTACCATAGGGCATGCGTTCAATCCGGCTATCCAGCAGCGCCAGAACGCCGCGATCGGTTTTGGTGCGGATCAGGCGCCCGAAACCCTGCTTCAAGCGCGAGGACTGCCTGGGGCACCTGGAATTCGGAAAAGGCGTTGCGGCCCTCCTCGTTGAGGGCGTTGACGCGCGCGGCGACGATAGGATCGCTGGGCACTGCGAATGGCAAACGATCTACGATCACGCAGGAGAGCTGGTCGCCAGGAACATCGACGCCTTGCCAGAAGCTGGAAGTGGCGAACAAGACCGCACCGGGAGTGTTCTTGAAGCGCTCCAGCAACACCGATCGCGGCGCGGTGCCTTGCAGCAGCAAAGGAAACTTCACGCGCAGACGAACACGTTCGAACAAATCCTTCATCTGCGCATAGCTGGTGAAAAGACAAAAAGCGCGCCCCTGGCTCAGCTCCAGCAATGTCACGATTTCGTCCGCGGCGGATGCGGCGAAACCCGGGCTGCGCACATCCGGCAACAACCGCGGCAAATAGAGCAGCGCCTGGTGCGCCCAGTCAAACTCCGGAGGCAAGGCGCTTTCCTTGGAGTGGTCAAGCCCAACGCGGTGGCGAATGTATTCGAAGCGGCCGCCAACCGTGAGCGTCGCGGAAGTCAGCACCACAGTGTCGAACTGCTCGAAAAGCCGCTCGCGCAAAATCTGGCTGACATCAATCGGCGTCGCGGCGAGGAACACGCCTTTATTCCGGCGTTCGAACCAGTAGACGAAATTCCGCTCGTTGGATTCAAAGAGGAAAGTCATCTCCTGGCGAATTTCGAAACTGCGGCGTGCCAGGCGCGTCAATTCTTCGGGCTTGGAGGTGAGCGCTGCAAATTCGGTTTCGAGGCCCTTCAAAGCGGTGGTTAACGCGTCGTAGGCCTCGCGATGCTGCTCGAGAAAAGCCTCGCGCTCGTTGCGAGAAAATGGAAAGCGGCCGTCCCGAGCGGGAAAAGAGTCAAAGAAAGCGCGCGATTTTTCGCGAATGCGCTGAGTCCGCCGCAGCAATGCTGCCGAGCCGAGCTTGAGGAGGCGCAGCATCTGATCGGCATCGCGCGCCAGCTCTTCGAAGCGGTAATTCGATATCTGCCGGCCGAAATAATCGCTGGCGGTATCTTCCATCTCGTGAGCTTCATCGAAGACCACCGCGGAATATTCCGGCAGAATGCTGCCAAAATCGTCCTGCTTGAGCGCGAGGTCCGCAAAAAACAGATGATGGTTGACGATGATCAGATCGGCTTCTTTGGCGCGCTGATGCATGGCGGTCACGAAGCATTCGTTGAATTGCGCGCATTTCTGACCGGTGCAGGTATCGCGTCGCGCGTCCAGCCGCGCCCACAGGTCGGAATCGTCCGGCAAAAAGGTCAGCTCCGCGCGATCGCCGGTTTCGGTCAGCTTCGACCAATCCTGAATTTGGCGGAAGGCGTCGATTTCGTCCATGCCCTTGAGCATCGGCTGATCGACCATCTGATGCGCCTTGATGCGACACAAAAAATTGGAGCGGCCCTTCATGACCGCGACTTTCAGATCGGGTGCGAAATGTTTTTGCAAAAACGGAATGTCTTTCTGGAATAGCTGCTCCTGCAGCGATTTTGTCGCGGTGGAAATGACCACACGGCGTCCGCTGCAAATCGCGGGAAGCAGATAGGCGAGAGTTTTGCCGGTCCCGGTGCCGGCTTCCACGATGGCATGATGGTGCTTCTCGAAAGCATCGTGGACCAGCTCGGCCATCTCGAGCTGCGCGCGGCGATGCTCGTATCCGCCGATCATGCAGCGCTCCAGCAATCCGCCCGGTCCGAAGACGTCGTGCATGGAAACTTTTCCGGCTAGAATTGTGGAAGCGGAGCCCGTGCTCTCCGCGACGTCTTGCGCTGCGAATTCGTGGCCCACCGTCGGATCATCTTCCACGGGAACGTACACGCGATCGGAATTCGAATGAGTCGCGGAAATCGGTGCGAGCTTCGCAATATTCGCGAGCTTCGCCGATGGGTCGCGCCGTTCACGCCGCTCTGCAATGGAGATTACGCGTTTCGCCAAATCCGCCCCGCACACCTGTACGCATGTACAGGTTGGCTATGCATTTACGATAGCACACCGAATGACATGACGATTACAGGGCCGAGACCAGCTCAGATGGTTTGAGTTTTGGGCAATGGATGCTGTGTTTCTCTCAGCTTGCGCGCTCCCCGGGTCTACCATTCGTTCGGGGGACTGCCCGGCGTCCGACCTCTCTACCTGCAACAAGCGCCGCGTGTGTCCAGTGGGGGATCGAATGAAACGCTTCTCAGTTGTGATTCCTGTGGCGATTCTCGCGCTGTTGACGATACACGTGGCGCGGCAGCGGCATTCCGTGGAATTCGCTGAAACAAAAAGCGCGGATTCTCCTTCGGCGAAAACAAAATTCGCGACCCAGCCAGGCGCCACCACGTCGGCGGCAGTGGTTCGCGCGCATGCGGCGAAAGCTTACGGGAAGCTGCCGCTTAGTTTCGAGCGCAATCAGGGACAAAGCGATCCACGCGTAAAATTTCTAGCGCGTGGTGCGGGCTATTCGGTATTTCTGACCAAAGACGACGCTGTGATTCGCGTGGAAGCAATAAGCAAAGACAGCAGCAAAAGTGATACCGCTGCGGTCACCAGCAGCGCAGTGGTTCGCCTGGCTTTGGCGAACTCCAACCCCAACGCCGCGACCGAAGAATTGGAACCGCAAGATGGCCGAAGCAACTACTTGATCGGCGATAATCCCGCCAACTGGCATCGCGACAGTCCCTCAATTCAGCAGGGTGAAATATCGTGACGTGTACCCCGGCGTGGATTTGATCTACTACGGCAATCAGGGCCAACTGGAATCAGACTACGTCGTGGCGCCGGGCGCCGACCCGGCGAAGATCGCGCTGAAGATTTCTGGAGCCGAAAGGCTGGCCGTGGACGCGCAGGGCGATCTGGCGCTTACGACGGCTGCCGGCGACATTTTGCTGCGCAGACCACACGCCTACCAGAACGCCGGCTCCGGCACGCAAGAAGTCGCCGCAAATTACGTGCTCACCGCTGAAAATCAAGAAGACACCGTGCGAATCCAGCTCGGCCCCTACGACACGATGCAGCCGCTGATCATTGATCCGGTGCTCAGCTACTCCACGTATCTTGGCGGCTCGACCAATCAAACCATTTCGGGCATCGCGGTGGATGCGACAGGCTTCGCCTACGTCACCGGATTTACTTCGTCCAGCGATTTTCCCGTGACCGCCGGCGTGTTGCAGACCACGCCCGCAAATACCAAAGGCGTAGCCTTCGTCACCAAGCTCAAGCAGGACGGCACCGGCCTGGTCTACTCCACGCTGCTGGGAGGCACGGGAGCGCAAGGAGATTCGGGGCGCGCCATCGCGGTCGACAGCACTGGCAACGCCTACATCGTCGGTTTTACGAGCTCCACCGATTTCCCGATCATTTCGGGCACCGCGTATCAGACCATCAATCGCGGCGGCGGCGGGTTCTTCACTGAGATCGATCCGGCCGGCGCGAATCTGGTCTACTCCACATATCTGAGCGGCACCGGCGTCGATCGTCTGCAAGCCATCGCGGTGGACGCTACCGGGAACGCGTACATTACGGGCGCGACGACGTCCACCGATTTCCCGCTGGTCTCTGCCACTGCGATTCAGACGACGAACAACAGCGTCGGCAGCCAGATCGGCACGGCTTTTCTGTCGCGCATCAATCCCGCATCGGTGGGTTTGGGCTCGCTGGTTTATTCGACATTCCTTGGCGGCAGCAAGGAGGATTCAGGATTGGGCGTGGCGGTGAACAGCAGTAATACCGCATTCATCACCGGCTATACAAAGTCCCCTGACTTTCCGATGGGGACAACCAACACTGGCTTTCAGACCACACTGAAAAATACGACCGGCGGGAATGCCTTCGTCGCCAGAATCGATACCTCGCAGCCGAACCTGCTGGCGTACTCCACTTATCTGGGCGGCGGACCGAACGGTTTCGGCAGCAATCCGGGTGATGTTGGCAGCTCCATCGCGCTTGGCCCAACAGGCGACGCGTATATCACCGGATTCTCTTACGCTACCGACTACCCACTGGTGGGCGCGCTGGACACCATCAGCAATACGCCAAATCAAAAGACCATCGTTTCGCGCATCGACACGACAAAATCGGGCGCTCCGTCGCTGGTGTACTCCAGCTATTTCGGCGGGACCCTTCTTACGCTCGGAGGCTCGGCGCCTGGCGTGGACCTTGGCTTCGGCATCGCTGTGGATGGCGCGGGCAACATCTATCTTGCGGGAACGAGTCGCAGCGCGGATTTTCCTGCCACGCCGGGGGCGCCGCAGATCGGCATCGTGGGCACGCAAAACGCATTCTTGGCTGAGCTGAATCCGACTGGCAGCGGCGTACTTTTCGGCACCTTCCTCGGCGGCAGCTTGGAAGCCGCGAACGGGCTGGCACTGGATCACGCGACGCCTGTTAATGCGTATATCGCCGGCATTACCGGGGGCAATTTTCCTACGACTGCTGGCGCGTTTCAGACTGTGGATCACGTGAGTGGCTCCAGCAATAGCGACGGCTTCGTAGCCAAGATCTCGCCCGGCGCGGTAACTGGAGTGTTCGCATCGCCAACTACTCTCAACTTCGGTTCGGTAGCGCTGAATACCACCAGCCCGACCAAGACCGTGACGCTGTTCAACCTCACCGCTTCGGCTATTACGATCACAGGACCGACTTTTACCGGCGCGAACGTCACCGATTTCGGGCAGCCATCCGGCACCTGCGGAGCTACGCTGGCGGCGGGAGCGTCATGCACCTATGACATTTTCTTCAAGCCCACCGCGTCTGGCTCGGAATCGGCGACGTTCAGCATCGCCGACAGCGGCGCCTCCAGTCCGCAGACGGTTTCGCTCACCGGCGTTGGCGGTGGAGGCGGGGGCACGACTCCGGATTTCTCGCTCGCAACGCCGACGACGGCTTCGGTTACCGCGGGGAGCAACACCACCATTACCGCGACCGTGACGGGGCTGAACGGCTTCAGCGGCTCGGTATTGCTCAGCTGCACAGGCGCACCGATAGGTTCCACCTGCACGCTTTCACCGGGCAGCGTGTCGATCAGCGGGACCAATCCGGCGACATCGACTGCGACGGTCACCACGACTGCGCGAAGTCTCACTGTACCGTTCTCGTTGCGGATCAATTCGGGCGATACACAGCGTCTCGGGATTCTGCTCGCGTGCAGTCTGCTTGGCTTGGTCGTATGGATGGCGTCACGACATAAGCTGCGGAAGCTGGCGTGGGTTGGAGCGGCGCTTGTGGCCCTGACGTTCAGCAGCTGCAGCAACGTAAACTCTGGCAACCATACGCCGGGTGGCGGTGGCACTCCGGCAGGAGTCTATACGCTGACGATTACCGGCACCTCTGGAACACTGACGCATTCCAGCACCGTATCATTGACGGTGAACTGAACCCGGGCGCGCGGCGCGCTCGCAACTGCACACTTAGGCTGGCTGCGCTCCGCCGATGGTGGTATTCGGTGGCAGCGGCGACGTTACGTAGCCGCCCACGGGAACGCCAGCGGAAATGGTCGGCTGGAATCGGCGATACACCGCCAGAGAGATGGCGCCGAGGCCCCACAAAATGGTGCCGAATTTAATCCATCCGCCAAGCTCCGGAATCGTGGTGGCCAGCCGCACAATGGCGATGCCCACGACCATGCGCCCGATCAGCGGCCAGAGTTCCCGGGTGCGGCCCATGAGCCACTGGCCGACCATGGCGCCGACCACCAGCTGGGCAAAATACAGCGACGCGTACCACAAGAAGCCGGTGGTCAAGCCAATGAACAGGCCCACGACGGTGGCGCACGCGATCAGAGCCGCTATCGGCACGCCGAAAAAGACCAACACGCCGAGCCCAAATGAGGCGCCATACCTTTCCACGTTGTTCACCGCTTCCTGCGCAAATTGCGGCATCAGCACGAACAGGACCAGTCCGAAGAGAACAAAGGCCGCGAGCCAGATGACCTGCCAGAGGTAGTAATGACCTTCCATGTACTTCGGCTTGTGCTCTGCCTTGTGAAACTCCACGGCGGACGCCAATTTGGCGCCGGAGGCTACTTGTGGCTCGTGATTTCCTTCAAAGCGCACCGGGCCATCCACTTGAGCAGAACTGCTGATGTCCAGGCTATTCCCCTTGGCTTTTACACTTCCGCCGATTTTTCCGGAGAGACCGGCGTGTTCGGAAAAAACCGTCAGATCGCGGCCCAGCTGCCCATCCAGGCTCAGACTCTTGGCGAAGACGGTGATACTTCCGCCGACTTTCGCGGCTTGATCGATGTTTACAACCTCATCGAAGGTGAGAATGTTGCGCGTGACCTCACCGGTGACGGTAACGTTGTTGGAGCAGGAGCGAATGTTTCCGTCCACATGCCCGTTGACGTGGAGGGATTGTGCGAAGGCGATCACGTCGCCCTTCACGGTGCCATTCACGACCGCATCCTCGGAGAACATGTAAACGTCGCCTTCCACAGTGCCATTGACGCGGGCGCGGTGGCCAAACAGGAAGACGTCGCCTTTGATGTTTTCCCCCTGCGCGACCTCGACAAAGTCGCCTTTGCGCATATCCGAGGCCGAAGCTGGCGGCACAGTCATAGCCGCGAAGCTGCAGACTCCCGCCAGCAGGATCGCCATCATGGCGCCGCGACGCAGGCGCCTGCGGAAGTACGCCAGGCCGAAACCTCCGAGTGTCAGCATCGCCACTACCTCCAGCAAAGTGACCATGGATTGCCATCCTTTCCAGAAAGCGCCTTGAAACACTAGCAGGCTCACCAGGTTGCGTACTGCCAAAGCCCGCCTGATCCAACTGTGCTTCCCAAGGCACGATGTATGTCGTGTAAAGCGCGTATATACCAGTGGCCGCCAAACCGAACGCGATTCCCCAGATCCACTGCATGGAGCGATGAGCACGCTGCTGAAATTGCGCCAAGCGAGCGGGCAGCGGTTCCTCTTCCTCCAGCATGGCGCGCGTCAGCAGCCGTGACTCGCGCTCCAGCGCGCGCAGCAATGTCCGGCACGAATCACATTCCTGTATGTGCGCCGATACATCCTGGGCGCGTGCGCGATCCAGTTGCCGCTCGATATAGAGCATGCAGGTCATTTCGTCCAGATGTGGCATCCCTCGCTCGGGCATCGCGCCTGGCGTTGTTCTGTCCTCGTTCACTACGCCCCTCCCGCCGCAAACGCGCCCGTATCCCCCAGCGCTTGCCGTAATTCATGCCGCGCACGGAGCAGCACCACGCCTACAAAGGCGCGCCGCACTCCCAACGCATCGGCAATCTCGTCATAGCTCATATCGGAGTAGTAGCGCATCACCAGCGCCATGCGCGCGCGCGAGCCCAGCTTATCCAGAGCGTGGCGCACCTCTTCGCTGCTCTTCTGCTCAATCATGCGATCCAGTTGGCTGGGATCGGGATGCGCCAGTGGCACGTTCTCCAGATCATCGGTCTCTTTGTCCTGGCGAATCTTGCGGCGTCTGAGCAAGTCCCAGCAATGATTGGCAGCGACTTTGTACAGCCACGCGGAAAACGAACGGGATTCGTCGTACTGGCTCAACTTGTCGCGTAACTTCATGAAGATTTCCATGGTGGCGTCTTCCGCATCCTCGCGGGTAGGCAGAGCCCTGCGGCAAAAGCGGAAAATCGCGGGAGCATACTCGCGGTAGAGGTCACCCCAAGCCTCGGCATCCCCTGCCCGGGCTCGCGCAATGGCCTCGATCGCCTCGATCTTTCCCGGCGCGCTCATCCGCTCTGGTCTCGGCGCATCCATAGACTAGTACGCAGCCCATCACGAAAAACTTACACAGACGGCGGCGGCGTGTGGGCGCCGCTGCCTAGTGGCGTGTGTGGATTTTGCAAAACGCAGACTTTATCAGAATCTCTGGCGCCAGCCGAAAAATTCGTGTAACGTCAGAGAATCCGGTCAGGGAGAAGCGAGAAAACGCTTTGTAGAGACGATGCCCCCCTCCCCCGGTTTTCAGGCAAGAGTATCAATCCACGGTACTTAGTTGGCGGCTCGGCGCAAGAATATCATTTCATGGAAGTTAGGTTCACTGTGGGGCTGGGCTTTATCTGGGCACCTCGCTGTAGACCATTGAGAACGAACAAGATGCCGGAGTACCGATGGACTTCAGCAGTCCCATCCATTTGGCACAGGTTGCTAAGGACTGTGGATCAGAAGGTGATCTTGGCCGCTACCTGCATACTGCGGGGCCCACCGCCACCCAGGAAGGGGTAGCCGATTCCGGTGTCGGCGGTTACCGTGATTGGCAGAGAGCCGCAGCTTCGGCCGGCGGCCAGTCCGCCACAGGCGGTCGCGTCGCCGGTGCTGATGCCGTTCGGCGCGGCGTCGGTGAAGAAGTTAGGCCACAGCGGATTCGCAAAATTAGGGTGGTTCAGCAAGTTGTAGGCTTCGAAGCGAAGTTCGAGCTTCACGCGTTCGGTGATGGCGGTGTTCTTGAAGATCGAAAAATCGAACTGGCGGAAGTGCGGGCCCAGCAGCGAATTGCGTCCCAGATTGCCGAAGTGACGCGTACCCGGGATGCAGGTGTCGGCAAAACCGTCGCCGCCTCCCGCAGGGTAGCTGCACGGAACAGCGAAAGAGCTGAGGTCCAGAAAATTATTTGGGTCGCTGTAGTTGTACTTGATGGGCCCGACCACGTCAGGTTTCGGGAAAGAACGTGTCGGTGCCGTCGAAATCGTCTTCCGCTGTAAACCATGTGGAATGGCTGCCCTGCCTGGACGGTGACGATGCCATTTATGCCCCAGCCATCGGTCAGACGCTTCCAGCTGCCATTGTGATTGGGGAACTCGTAGATGAAGTTCCAGGTAATGCGATTGCGCACGTCGAAATTCGAGTTGCCGCGATTAGAACGTAAGATTTGTGCTGTCGGTAGGCTGCGCGGCATTGGGTACATAGTCTTCGCCATCACTGGCAGTGTCGATGGAGTGCGACCACGTGTAATTCAGGGTGGAGGTCAGGCCGTGCCAATCGTTCACGCGCCAACTCGCCTGCAAGGAGTGGTAGTTGGAGTTCGCCGCGCTTTCTTCCCAATACACGTAGCTGAAGAAGCCGCCAGTCAGAGCACGCGGCACTGCGGGAAAAACAAAATTGTCATTGATACAATTGCAGGCCAAATCCGCCGCAGTAATTTGCGCTGCCGGACGGCTGGTTGATGTCGCGGAAATCCCACAGCTTGTGTCCCGTCGAGCCGACATACCCGATTTGCACGACCGAATGGCGCGAAAGTTCCTGCTGTAAATTCAGGTTGAAATTCTGGATGTAAGGGGTACGGATGTTGGGATCGAATCCAAACGCATCGGTCATCGGCGAGTAGCCGCCGAAAACTGGCACGCCGGCTGCCAAGGGTAAGCCGGTGGGAGCGCCAAAGGAGATCGGGTTCACGCCGGAGCCGGAATACGCCGGGCCGGGATCGAAGCTGCTGCTGAAGGGCAGATGACCCAGGAACATGTCCTGCGAGACGGCGTCGTAGAAAATGCCGTAGCCGGCACGGAGAACGGTTTTACCGTGACCTGTGAGGTCCCAGGCCGCACTGACGCGCGGCGCCCAGTTATTCCAGTCCGGCTGATACAAGCGGGCATTGCCGATGGGCGAAGGAAGCCCCGTAGTGGGATCGACATTGTTGAACAGGTTGTGCTTCTCCTGTACCAGCCCAAAATAGTCGTAACGCATTCCCAGGTTCACAGTGAAGCGCCGCGACACTCGCCAACTGTCCTGAATGTAGCCCGCGTGGGAATTTTCCAACGTGTTGCGGTTGGTTTCGCCGGTGCCCTGCACGCTGTTGCTGGCGGGCAAGCCAGCAAGAAAATCGGCCAGCGAGTCGAAACGCAGCCGGCCGCGGAATCCGCGATTGAAAATTTGCGAGATGCTCGTGCGCCTGAAATTCATAGCCGAACTTGATATCGTGCTTGCCGGCCTTCCACGAAATATTGTCGATGAAGTGCCAATTGGAATCGACGCGCTGACGCGGATCGGCTTTATCGGCGCCGAGCTGCGCAAGTCCGCTGCCTGTGGGGCTGCTGACGTTGAACACCGGCAAGCCGAAATTGTACTTGCTGTTGTTGACGGTGCCAGGTCCCACGGTGTCCAGTCCAATGGAGCTGGGATCAAAGCTGCGATCTTCAGGAAAGAATCCTTCGGCGAAACGATTCCAGCCTATGCGCGCTTCGTTGACGATCGACGGGTTGATGGTGCTGACGAAGGAGATGGAAACCAACTGGACGCGGGTAGGCACTGCGGTGTTGTAACCGGGCAGCAAACCGCCTCCGGTTAACGCCAGCGGGAAGCTCTGATCGCTGTCCCCGATGTAGTAACGTCCGGTGAGCAGATTATTTTTGCTGATGTTTTGATCGAGCTTGATGATCGCGCTATCCACTCGATTGGAAAATGGCGTGGCCACTGAAGCGTTCGTGCCGCCATTGTCATAGCAGTCCACGGTGGAGTCAGTGGGAGCAGGCCAGGCCTTGCCGGACGCCAAAAGACTTGCGATCACGGGATTGATTCCGCCAGCCGGCGTATTCGACGCGATATTTGCAGCTGTCGGAACGCACGCAAGCCCGCTCTCCGAGCCTTTCTCGCGCATGCCCTCGTAGTCGACAAAGAGGAAGGTCTTGTCTTTGAGCAGCGCTCCGCCCAAGGAACCGCCGAACTGGTTATTGTGGAACGGCTGCTGCGGCCCATTCGCTTGGGAGTCGAAATAATTTCGCGCGTTCAGCACGGTGTTGCGGAGAAATTCCAGACCCGAGCCGTGCCATTCGTTGGTGCCGCTCTTAGTGACGATGTTGATGACCGCACCGGCGCTGCGGCCGTATTCGGCTTCAAAGTTCGAAGCCACGCGCAATTCCGCAACGGCTTCCACCGGCAGGATCGTCGCCGGCGTTCCAAATACACCTGCTTCGTTGATGGCCGGGTCGTTGCGATATCCGTCGTTCATGTCCGTGCCGTCTAGCAGGAAATTATTCGAACGTCCGCGAGCGCCGTTCACCGAAAAAGAACCGTAGGAACCGGGGGAATCGGAAATTTCGTCGGGCGAACCGGCGACGCCGGGAACGAGGAAAATCAGCTTCTGATAGTCGCGGCCATTGACCGGAAGATTGGTGACGATTTTAGATTCGATGATGCCGCCCAGCGTGTTGCTGGTGGACTCCACCTGCGGGAGAGAATCTCCGGTGACTTCGATTCTTTGTGCTACTTCGCCGGTCTGCAAAGCGACATCGGCGCGGCGCTCGGTGGAAACTTCCACGTGAATGCCGCTGACTACGGAGGTTTTGAAGCCCTGGTTCTCTACCGTGACGGTGTAATTTCCGATGGGCAATTCGGGGACCGAGTAGCTGCCATCGGTGCTGGTGGTGACGGTGCGGGATAGGCCGGTATCGACATTTTTCACCACGACGGTCGCGCCGCCAATGGCCGCGCCGCTGGCATCAGTCACGGTGCCGAGAATGGAGCCGCGGAACGTTTGCGCCTGCGTCAGCGGAGAGAACAGCATCAGCACCAGCGTCGCAGTGCAAAGGATCGCTGCGGCTGCCCTGTGCCCGCGTAAGAAGCGTAAGAAGCTCTTCCCGGCAGGCCCCAGCGGCTCAGCTACCGGTTGGCAGCCACAATTTGCAGATTTCGATTTCATGTGATCCCCCGAGAACTAATTTTTAGGGCATTCCCCCGCGAAGCGCCCGCGACGCACCTTGCCGCTACTAACCTCGAATGTTGAGATTGACACTAACCCCTGCCTCTCGACTGCGTCAAGCAAGCCGCCGCGGAATTCTTCTCGCGCTGTTCATCGAGGATTCCCTGATCGATATTCGGATATCATGCTGCTTGTAAACCTCGTTGCATCGCAGGCGGCCCGAAAATGCTCCGCGTAGCCACTCTCACGTGTATCGCTGCACTGTTCTTCAGCGGATGCTCCGGTTCGCGGAAGGAAATGAAAATGGGAAACTCGCCTGATCTGACACAAGCCATCGCTGCCCTACGCAGCGCTTACGTGGCATTCAATCGCGGCGATATGGATGCTGCGGTAGAGTCACTTGACCCACGGATTGAGTGGATCGAGCCCACCGAATTTCCAGGCGGTGGCACGTACCACGGCCGCGAGCAGGCCAAGCGCTACTTGACGCAATCACGAGCCGCCTGGGCCGAAGTCGTCAGCGAACCAGAGCGATTCATTACCGCTGGTAACCGTATTGTGGTGTTCGTTCATGCCAGAGTCAGGCCCAAGGACGGCACGCAATGGCAGGACGTGCGCCTCGCGGATGTGTATACCATTCGGGAGGGCAAAGCGATTCAGATGCGCGCGTTCGCTGACCGGCACGAAGCCCTGCGCTGGGCTGGAGCGGAAGATTCCATGCCCTGAGTGGCAAAGATGCCCTTCCCCGACGAACAAGTCGAATGGCTGCTCAACAACAAGCCAAAAGTCTTGCGCTGCAGCCATGGGCTGCAAGTGATCGCTGGGCTGGTGATGATGGCGCTCGGTTTCTATATGGGGCACACTCACTTTCATCTCATTCGCGCTGGAATCCGAACGCAAGGACGCATCATCGGTTACCACCAGGAGCAATTTCCAAGCAGTCGCAGCCAGAGCTTCCGATCGACAGGCTACATACCCGTTGTCGAATATCGGATCGACGATCACAGCGTGCGATTTCAGGATTGGCTCGGCAAGCCGTTGGCCGGCGCGATCAATATTCCGGTAAACGTCCTGTATGATCCTGCGAACCCGTTAGTGGCCATGATTGATCGACGCGTGTGGAACTGGTTGCCCTGGTCGCCCATCCTGGCCTTGGGCGTCTTCCTGCTGCTCGTCGGAATTTCCGCCCTAATCCGTGGCCCGATTTAACAGAACCAATGCACCTCGGCGACCGCTCCGGCGATTTGGCTGGCCTGCGTGCCCTATACCGGTATCTACCCGATGCGATAGAGTGGAAGATTCATCTGTGGATGCGAGGCGCGGTATGTCGCTCCACATCATTCTATGACGCAAAAACTTCCATCGCTCGTCATCGTCGGGCGGCCCAATGTGGGCAAGTCTACGCTATTCAATCGCCTTACCGGCACACGCCGGTCGATTGTCACCAATGAGCCGGGGATCACTCGAGATCGCATCTATGGCACTGCCGAATGGCGTGGACGCGGCATGCAAATTGTGGATACCGGCGGCATCGTTCCCGATGACAAGGCGCTGATCCCGCAGGAAATTCTGCGGCAAGCGCATGTGGCGATTGCGAAAGCCGATCTGCTGGTGCTCGTGGCTGACAGCTTTGCGGGGCTCACGCCGCTCGACGAAGAATTGGCGCGCTTGCTTCGGGGGACCGGCAAACCATTCGTTGTTGCCGTGAACAAAGTCGATTCTGCTTCGCAGGAGGCTAACGCCGCGGTGTTTCATCGGCTCGGCGTACCGGTCTTTCCGATTGCGGCAGAGCACGGCACCGGCGTCGATGATCTACTGGATGCGGCACTGGCGGAGACCGAGGCTGGCGATGTTGAAGAGGAGCAGGCGGAACCCGATGCCGTGGAGGTCGCGATCATCGGCCGGCCGAACGTCGGCAAATCCACGTTGCTGAATCGCATGGTGGGAGAGGAACGCTCCATCGTTTCGCCGGTGCCGGGGACGACGATGGACACGGTCGACACCGAAGTCACGCGCGAGGGCCGCCTGTATCGATTTGTGGACACCGCGGGCATCCGGCGTAAAGGCAAAACCAATCTGGTGGCGGAGAAACTCAGCGTGGTGATGGCGCGACGCGGGCTGGAGCGCGCCGACGTGGCGCTGCTGGTTGTCGATGCCGAGCAGGGCGTGACCCAGGGCGACGCGCAAATCGCGAATTATGCCGAGCAGTCCGGTCGCTCGGTGGTGATCGTGATGAACAAATGGGATTTGGCCGTGGAAGCAGCCGGCAAAGCGGCCGAGCGGGACGCGGCAACAACAAAAGGCAAGGCGCGCCGCACCGCGCGTCAGCATGAAGAAGACGAACGCGCCCGCGTGAGCGACAAACGCGCCGGCGCCGCTCGCACTGCGTCTGTCACGGCTCGGCCGTTCAGCGAAATCGACAAAGGCCGGCTGCTGTTCGATTACGAGAAGATGGTACGCGACAAGCTGAAATTCCTCAGCTACGCGCCAATTGTGTTTCTGTCGGCAAAAACTGGCGAACGAGCTACCAAACTTTACCCGCTGATCGATCAGGTTGCCGCCGCACGCCGAAAACGCATTTCGACGCCGGAGCTTAACCGCTGGCTCAAGGAAGATGTGGACTTGCAGCGCGGAACCACGCCGAAAGCGCGGCCGGTGCGGATTTACTACATGACGCAGGCGAAGACCGCGCCGCCAACGTTCCTGATTTTCACTAATCAGAAGACGCCGCTGCATTTCAGCTACGAGCGCTTTCTGGAGAATCAGCTGCGCGCGAAGTTCGAGTTCATCGGCACGCCGGTGCGATTTGTGCAGAGATTGCGAAAGCGGGATCGCGACCGCGACCGACCAGAGAGCGAATAGTTTTAGCCCTCGAAGCCGCGCGACAGCCTCGCGGTTGCCGAAAGCATGAAGCTGGCTACATTTGATCGATGCGATCCATCGGTCTTCAGCCCTAGCCGACACCGCCGCATTGACACGGCGCAAATTTGGCCTACGATGAAGGAAGTCCCCGGCCCCAAGCCCCGTCTGGATGCCGTGAAAAATGATGAATAGCACTGGAGCCGCAACACAAACCGCCAATGAGGAACGCCTTTACCGCATTGGTGACGTCGCTCGCATGGCGGAAGTAAAACCCTTTGTCCTGCGCTATTGGGAGACCGAATTCCCCATGCTGGAGCCGGTGAAAAGTATCAGCGGCCACCGCATGTATCGTCAGGAAGACGTGGACATGGTGCTGAAGATCAAGCGCCTGCTCTACGACGAAGGTTTCACTATAGCGGGGGCGCGACGTCATTTGCGCGAGCAAAATGGCGCGGCCGGCTCCGGCGCAGCGGGCTTAGAAGGTCATGCGGCGACTGGCGTCACCCACGGACAGCCACATCCCGAAAATGCCACCGAACTGCTGAGCCGCAAAATGCTTCTGGATCTGCGCGATTCGCTGCGCGCGTTCTTGACCCTTCTCGAACGCCGGTGATAGCCTTGCAGTTGTGGTAAACGCGATGGCAAGCGGGTTCGCCGTCGCGGACGATCGGCTCACCAGCCGGTCAGCCCCTTCTACTCGGTCGGGACGTAGCGCAGCCTGGTAGCGCGCACGCTTGGGGTGCGTGAGGTCGCTGGTTCAAATCCAGTCGTCCCGACCATTTCCTTCCAGTTCCATCATGGCGTTGTTTCGTTTTGTTCCCGGCGTGCCGGTGTTCCGGCGTGCGCTCAGTCAGCGGGCGAGGTGGCTTCCATCCGACTGATATCTTCGGCAAGCATCAGCGGCATGGTGACTGTGATCGTCGTGCCAGTTCCGTCGGATTGCACGTCGAGCTTGCCGCCTTGCTCGCGAATGCGTTCGCGCATGCCGGCGAGTCCTACTCCCAGGCGCGCTCCGGTGTTGACGAAACTGTTCAGCATCTCGCGATTCATCCCTTTGCCGAAATCCCGTACGCGCAACACCGTTCCCTGCGGGCCCTGGAGCAGCGCGACCTCCGCTCGGCTACTTTTCGAATGCCGGTGAATGTTCGTAAGCGATTCCTGCAACACGCGAAACAATGCCAGTTCCACGGGGCGCGGCAGGCGCTCCAGCCCGGCGGCAATTTCTGTGGACACCTGAATGCCACTGCGCTGCGCGAATCCTTCGAGATACCAACGAAACGCCGAGGCGAGTCCTACTTCATCAAGCAGCGGCGGATGCAGCAGATGCGAAATCGTGCGCGTCTCGGTGATGGATTGATCCAGCAGCGTGTTGATTTGCGCCAGCAGATTGTCCTGCGGGTTTTTCTCCAGCAATTCCGCAAGATGCATCTTCGCCACGGAGAGGATTTGGCCCAGGCTGTCGTGCAACTCGCGGGAGAATTTGCGGCGTTCTTCGTCCTGAAGCTGCAGGATGCGGCCGCTCAGGCGGCGGGCGTTGATCTCCATGCGCTCGCGTTGGGCGAGTTCAACTTCCAGGAGACGAAAATGTATCCAGAACAGGAATATCGCCAGCGCGAACATGCCGATCAGGATTCCTAGAGTGGTGAGGAAAAGATTGCTGGAGATTTCGCGGCGCTCGGCTAGAAGGTTGCGCTCAGCTCGCATCATCTCGTCCACCACGTCCGCGAAGTCCGAGGCGGTGGCGATATTCTGCCGGCTCAGCCGAAGCAACGTGGTTTCGTCCAGCGGTCCGGACCTGCGAAGCTCAATCGACGTGTCGAGCAGTTCGAGCCTGCGCAGCCCCAGATCTTCGATTCGAAGACACCGTGCCCCTTGCTTGGCATTGTCGACCACCAATTGGCACAGCTCTGTGAACTCTCGATGAAGATGCGTTTTCGCCGTCTCGTAATCGGGCAGCACTGCTGTGTCGCCGGAGTTCAGATATTCCGTACGAGCACGCGCGGCAGCGGAAAATTCAGACAGCAGATCTCCCAGCTTCACCTGTACATCGTAAGTGTGAGCAATCCGTTTCGCGCTGCGCAGCAGCTGAACGATGGTGATCGTCGCAGCCGTGCCGCTCACGAGGAGAAGCAAGAGCGCTGACGTAAAAACCAGTCGCGCTTTTTTCCTCGGCGACATCTTGCCCAGGCTTAACTTATTCAGGGGACTCACAGCCACCCTTCTTGCCACGTCCATCATCGACGATCATCAGGACAACCATCATAAGCTGCGCATTCGCGCACGTCCTACCGGAACGCCACGAACGAAAGGCGAATGCCGCGCTCCTCTACAATGGCGTGCTTCCTTGGTGCGAGTCCTGCGCTACTGCTACGATCATTTGATGAGCTTGCCACACATTTTATTGACGAACGATGACGGAGTGCTCGCTACAGGATTACGAACGTTAGCCGCTGCTTTCCAGGGATTCGCGAAAATCAGCATCGTGGCACCGAGTCGAGAGCAGAGTGGCGCGGCACAGTCGCTCACGTTGCGGCAGCCGATCATTTGTCATGCGCTGGGCGAGCGCGAGTGGGCGGTCGACGGAACGCCGGCCGACTGCGTAATTGTGGCATTGCACAAGCTGTTGCCCGAAAGACCGGACATGGTAGTCTCCGGCATAAATTTCGGCGCCAATCTGGGTGAGAACGTGTATTACTCCGGAACCGTTGGGGCGGCGCGAGAAGCGGCTTTGCACCACATCCCCGCGGTCGCGATGTCGTTGTGCTCGAAGGCCGCAAATGTAAAGTTCGAACCAGCAGCCCGCGTGGCGCGAGCCGCGGCGGAATTAATTTTGAAGGAACGATTGCCCGATCAGGTGTTGCTCAACATTAACGTTCCCGAGCCGTGGAGCGGCGCCGTGAAACTGACGCGACAATCCAAAAAGATTACTCGCAACCAGTTAAGCGAGGGCAAAGATCCGCGCGGCCGGATATATTTTTGGCTATTCGAACAGCGCATCGACAAAGATGTAGCGCCCGATAGCGACTACGCGGCGATCTTCGACGGCGCAGTATCTATTACGCCACTGCATCTCGACCCCACGCACACGGAATCGTTGAATCATCTTTCGCGATGGGCCGAGCCGATCGCTAACGCGTTCCAGAACACGTGACGAAATCCTTCGACATCGCGGTGATCGGCGCAGGCGTTTTCGGCGCGTGGACCGCCTGGCATCTCGCGCGGCGCGGGCAACGAGTGCTGCTGCTCGATGCCTACGGTCCAGCGAATTCGCGCGCCAGTTCCGGTGGTGAGTCGCGCATCATTCGCATGGGTTACGGAGCGGACGAAATTTATACGCGGTGGTCGCAAAATGCGTACGCGCAATGGCAGAAGTTCTTCGCATCCAGCGGGCATCGTGATTTGTTTTACAAAACGGGAGTGCTGTGGCTCGCGGCGGAACACGACCAAAGAGTTCGCGACTCCGCCATAACGCTGAAGCGCTGCGACGTCCCGTTCGAACAGTTGGACCGTTCCGCACTCGAAGCGCGCTACCCGCAGATTGGCTTGGGCGAAATCGCGGGTGGCCTGTTGGAGTCTGAAAGTGGCGTACTGATGGCCCGGCGCGCGGTGGCGGCCGTGGTCGAAGACGCGATGCGGTCGGGCGCCGAGTATCGAACTGCGGCGGTGGCTACGCCGCGCAGCAGCGGCGGAAAAGTCGTGTCGCTGAAGACTTCCTCCGGTGAGTCTATTATCGCGAATACATTTGTATTTGCATGCGGCGCGTGGCTTGGCAAACTTTTTCCTGACGTCCTTGGGGGGCGCATTTTTCCCAGCCGCCAGGAAGTATTTTTCTTCGGCATTCCGCCGGGTGACGTGCGATTTTCTCCTCCCGCTTTACCTACCTTTTTGTTCCAGGAAGAGCTCAGTTACGGAATGCCAGATCTCGAGAGCCGCGGACTGAAAATTGCCCTCGATGCGCACGGCGAATGCGTTGATCCGGACACGCAGTCGCGCATCGTTTCACCAAAAGCCATTGACAAAATTCGCGCGCATGTAGTCCGCAGATTTCCGGCGCTGCGCAATGCGCCGATCGTCGAGACTCGCGTCTGCCAATACGAAAATACTTCAAGCGGCGATTTCCTGATCGACCTCCATCCAGAAATGGACAATGTCTGGTTCGTAGGCGGAGGCTCCGGCCACGGTTTCAAGCACGGACCGGCGATAGGTGAATATGTAGCGGCGCGTATGCTGGACGATGCCGCCGGCGAACCGCGATTTTCGCTGGCCACAAAAGATGTGGTGCAACGGAGAGCTGTGTATTAGTTCGCGCAAGCGTCTGAATTCTGAAGCAAGCGAAATCGCATTCTAGGAACGCAACTCTCAGCGCTTCTAGTTTTTCGTAACGTACTCGGTATCTCCACGCAGCATCTAACCCCCGCCTGCCGACGACGGCGGCTATAGTGATTTCAAATGCTCCGCTTCAGCCAATTGTGCGAATCCATTGCGGCGACTACCAAAAAGACCGAGAAGGTGCGTCTGGTTGCCGAGTTCCTGCGCAACACAGAGTTAGAAGAAGCAGCGCTGGCGGCTCTGTATCTATGCGGGCGCGTGTTCCCGCGAAGAGAAGAACGCGTGCTGTCGATCGGGTTTTCGCTGTTACTTCGCGCGGTGGCGAGCATCTCGCAGAAACAGCCACAAGAATTAGCGCCGGCTCTGCGTCATCACGGCGATTTAGGAGCAGGCGCCGAGGAAATCCTCAGTCAGGTTTCGCGCGGATCGTCCTCATTGCCGCCGGTCACCTTGCCGGAGATGGCTACGGTGTTCGAATCTCTAGCGCGTCAGCGCGGCCCGGCTGCGAAACAAACTTTACTGGAGCAGCTTCTGCGCCGCATGGTGCCGCTTGAAGCGAAATACTTCATCAAGATTGCCACCAGCGAACTACGGATCGGTTTGAAAGAAAGTCTCGTCGAAGAAGGGATCGCTGCGGCATACGACCGCCCTTTGGTGTCGGTACAGCGAGCCAACATGCTGATCGGAGACATCAGCGAAACCTTGAGGCTCGCCGCCGCCGGCCGTCTGGCCGACGTACACTTGCAACTATTTCGACCAGTGTCGGTGATGCTGGCCAGCCCGGTGGAAACGCCCGCCGATTTAATCGCCTCGTTTCTGTCCGGTGCCTTGGTGGAAGAAAAATTCGATGGTATTCGAGCGCAGGCACACAAACGCGGCTCACAAGTGGAGATTTATTCGCGCACGCTCGATCGAGTCACGGAATTTCCTGAACTGTATGAAGCAATTCGCCGCGCTCCCGGCGACTTCATTCTGGACGGAGAGATCATAGCGTGGCTCGATGGACGCGCGCTTCCCTTCACCGAATTGCAGCAACGGCTAGGACGCAAGCAGATCGATCTATTTACGTCCACGCTGGTGCCCGTGAGCTTTGTCGCATTCGACCTGCTGTTTCTCGATGGGGCAGATTTGATGGAAGAGCCGTTGATGGAGAGACGCGTGAAACTTACGAATTTATTGGCAGCAGCGGAATCGCCGCAACTGCAATTCACGCGTGCCAATCTGTGTACGACCGCCGATGAGGTCGACGATGCCTTCACGGCAGCGTTGGCCAGCGGAAACGAAGGTCTGCTGGCGAAAGCGCCACAGTCGCCATATGTTCCCGGGCGGCGCGGGCAGTTCTGGCTGAAATTGAAGCGGCCACTCGCGACTCTGGACGTGGTGGTGACTGCCGTGGAGTACGGACATGGGAAGCGCCGCGGCCTGCTTTCCGATTACACGTTTGCCGTGCGCGGAGCTGGGGGCGAACTGCTGAATATTGGCAAGGCGTATTCAGGACTCACGGACGTGGAGATTCGCGAGATGACCGAATATTTCCTTGCCCACACTACCGAAGACCGTGGATTTCAGCGCTCCGTCGATCCAACAATTGTGATTGAAGTGGCCTTCAATAATGTCCAGAAATCGAAACGTCACAACAGCGGATATGCGCTGCGATTCCCGCGTATCGTCCGGCTGCGGCCGGATAAGCCGGTAGCCGAGATCGACACAATCCAACGCCTGGCGGAGATTTTCGCGCGCCAGCACCAGCGGCCTGATCAGAGCTGAGCGCAGCAACACTCGGTCGCGTGTCGCTTTCAAAAGCATTTCCACAGACTGGTCTGTTGTACAGGTTGGCAATGCCGAACGGACGGTGTCTCTTAGTTAAAAGAAACTTACATTGGTCGGCATCAGCGAAGCGGTATCGGGAGTCTAATTACTAGAAGTGAGCCCGGTCCCAGCCGCGGCGCAAACTGCGAAAAGGCCAGGACGTATGGGCAAAGGCCCAGGTATCACCGATCGTAGTCACGCTTTCCCAATCCTGTCGCATGCGTCAGGGTTCGTGGTGGTATTTTTCCTCGCCATGTGGTTGCGCGCCGTTCCGTTGCAATCGGACGCCGTTTTACAGGGATATTTGCAGGTTACCACCGGGCTGCTGGCCTTCGTTTTCGCCGCCGTTACGTTGGTGCGGTTCCAAGGCACGCAGGATCGCATATCGCTCATCCTCGGTTCGGGATTTTTGCTTTCCGGCACGTTGTTGACGGCATCGAGCGTCCTGTTTTTCCAGTTCCTGCAAGAAACGCCAGTGCACCTGCGTTGGGCTCCAGTTTCCTTGTGGGTCGGGCGCATCGTGTTGGGTTTATTGCTGGTGGTCGCGCTGTTGGTCGAACATTTTCTCCCCCGTTCGCGTCATCCGCGCCTGGAAATCGCGGGAGCACTACTCACCGTCGTCGTATTGACCTATGCGATCACCGCGGCATTGCGCCGATTGCCGGCAGAATCGTCCCCGCATCCGCTGGCATTTATCCCCAGTCCGCAGCAGCTGCTCCCCGCGATACTTTTCTTGATCGGGCTCATTGGGTTTCGACGGCGCTTGCAGATTGAGGATTCCGCATTCGATCGCGCGATCTATTCGGCTGCGTGGATGAATGTGGCCGCGCAGTTAGCCGCTTCGCAATCGGCGCGTCTACTGGATTCACCTTTTGTACTGGCGCAGGCGTTGACGGTGACCAGCTACGGTGTCGCGTTGGGCGGCGCGCTGCTCGATAACGCACGGCTGTTCGAGCAGGTGCAACACTTGGCAGTCAGCGACCCGCTTACTGGGCTCGCGAACTATCGGCGGCTTCTGGATGTGCTGGAGAGCGAAACCGAACGCACCAACCGCAACGGACGCCCTTTCGCGGTTTTGCTCCTCGATCTGGACGGGCTGAAAAAAATCAACGACACCTACGGGCATCTGGTTGGCAGCCGCGCGCTCTGCCGCCTCGCCGATATTCTGCGCATCCATTGCCGGTCGATCGACACTGCCGCACGTTACGGCGGCGACGAATTCGCTCTCGTGCTGCCGGAATCGCAGGAAGGGGAGGCGGAGTTGGTCGCTAGCCGTATTCGTGAAGTGATGGCGAAAGATGAGGAGCAGCCACATCTTTCGGCGAGTATCGGTATCTCGATCTACAGCGGCGACGGCGAACGTATCGAGAAGCTGCTGTCCGAAGCCGACCAGCACCTATACGCGGAGAAAGCAAAGCGCGCGAAGAAGCACCCCTCCCCCATCCATCCGAGGCGACGGTTCCATAACGCCTGATTGAGTTCGTTCGGCATAAAGATTGATCTTGCGGCGCACGCCAGTTTTTATCAGAATGCCCGCAATTGAAACGATTCAAACCTTAGACTTTCGTCCGGCATCGAAATCCATGGATTGGTGGAAGCTGTTGGGCGTGTGCGTGGCGTCAATTGCTGATAAGATTCGGCAACTCACATCCTGTGCATTCGAACGAAGCCGAAAGGACCTTCCTTGAGCAGTGATGCTGCGGTAATGACCGACGCTGCGCCGCGCCTGCGGCGGACGCTGACGCTGTGGGATCTGATTCTCTACGGCGTGATCGTCATTCAACCGGTCGCGCCCATGTCGGTTTTCGGCGTGCTCAGCGAGCGCGGGCACGGGCACGTGGTGACCGCCATCCTGATCGCCATGGTGGCTATGCTCTTCACCGGCATTTCCTACGGCCGCATGGCGCGAGCCTACCCGAGTGCGGGTTCGGCGTTCACCTATGTGGCCCAGGAGATCCATCCGGCTGCCGGCTATGTAACTGGTTGGAGCATGGTGATGGATTACATGCTCAACCCGCTGATCTGCACCATCTGGTGCGCGCAGCAGGCGCATGCGTTTGCTCCTGGAGTTCCCGTGTGGGGCTGGAAGATTTTCTTCGCCGTGGTGTTTACGCTGCTGAATATTCGCGGTGTGAAGACTTCGGCGCGGATCAATACGGTGTATGGCCGTTTTTATGGGCGTGGTGATTGCGATGATTTTCGTCGCTGCCGCGCGATTCATTTTCGGTCATCCCCACGACGAACCCGGATTTTTCACCAGGCCGTTTTACGATCCCGCGACATTCGATATGAAGGCGCTCTTCGGCTGCACCTCAATCGCCGTGTTGACCTATATCGGGTTCGACGGGATTTCCACGCTTTCCGAGGAAGCCGAAAACCCGCGACGCAATATCCTGATCGCCACGGTGCTGACCTGCGTGGTGATCGGTCTGCTCTCAGCCGTGGAAGTTTACATTGCGCAACTGATTTGGCCCGCGTCCGAGCATTTTCCCGACGTCGATACTGGGTACGTGTACGCTGTCGGCCGAGCCTGGAAGCCGCTGTTCCCGATCGTCGGCGGCACGCTCCTGCTGGCGAATTTCGGCTCAGGAATGGGCGCACAACTTGGCGCAGCCCGCCTTTTGTACGGTATGGGGCGCAGCAACGCGCTGCCGAAATCATTCTTCGGCGCCGTGGATCCGAAGCATCACGTGCCGCGCAACAACGTGTTTTTTGTGGGCGCCATTGTGCTGATCGGTGCATTTTTCCTGTCCTATGGCCGCGGCGCGGAATTGCTGAACTTCGGCGCATTGATCGCCTTCATGGGCGTGAACATAGCGGCGCTGCTGCGCTATTTCGTGCGCGCCGAGGACAAGAAGGTCTGGAATCTTCTGCCGCCACTGCTCGGTTTTCTGATTTGCCTCGGTCTGTGGCTGAGCTTGAGTACTCCGGCGATGGTTGTCGGAGCCATTTGGATGATCACGGGAATTGCTTTCGGCGTGTGGAAGACGCGTGGATTCCGCGAGCCGCTTTCGTTTGAACTGCCGGCCGAGTAAGGACGCCGGGCAAGCGGATGCAAATGCCAACTCGGGAGACATTGCAAAGTGGGTGACGCTGGCAGGATGATGGTGCCCTCGGAGGACACTCAGCTGGTGAAGCGCCCAATAGGCAAAGACACCGCGGTAACCATGCGGGAAGTCGCGACGCAAAGCGGATTTTCTCCCGCCACGGTTTCGATCGTGCTGAACAACGCGCCTCTCGCCCGCTACATCGCCCCGGCCACAAAAAAACGCATTGAAGACGTCGCGCGCAAGCTCGGCTATCGCCCGAACGCCATGGCGCGCTTTTTACGCAGTAAGCGCACCCACAGTATCGGCGTCATGTTTTTCGACATCACCGATCCATTCTGCACCCTGGTCATGCGCGGCATCGAGAACACTCTGTACCAGGCTTCGTACGTCCCGATTTTTGCTGACGCCCACAATCAGCGCGCACGGTTCGAGCGATACCTCGAGATGTTGATGGAGCGCCATGTCGAGGCTTTGATCGTCGTGGCGAACTGGCTCTTCGTCGATATTCAACTGCTCGGCGATCTCAGCAAGCGCAATATCCCGGCCGCGACGATCGGCTGGGAATTGCCGGGAGACACCATCAGCTCCGTAATGGTCGACAACGAGACCGGCGCGCGCTTGGCACTCGAGCATTTGCATCAACTCGGGCATCGGAAAATTGCGTACATTCGTGGGCCGAAAATGCTGATCGACAGCGGACCTCGATGGCGCGGCATTCAGAAATTCGCCCAGGGCGCCGGCTTGGAGATCGATCCGCTGCTGGTGCAGCAGCTCCCCGAGTCCCTGGATCCAAATTCGAGTTTCGATAGCGGATTCCGGTTCGCCGAGGAGTGGCTGGAGAAAAAGAAAAAGTTCACCGCGCTGATGGCCTTCGACGATCTCGCGGCGCTGGGCGCCATCCGCGCGCTCACCAAGCACGGGGTCAAAGTGCCGGAACAGTGTTCGGTCACGGGCTTCGACGATGTGGCGCTATCTTCGCTGGCAGTGCCTGCTCTGACCACCGTCCGGCAACCGATGGAGGCGATGGGCGCAATGGCCGTCAACATCATCATGGAAGGCATCAACGCGTCGCTCGAGAAGCGTGACTGGAAAATCGTCAGCCACAAGATGAATCCGGAGCTGGTAATCCGTGATTCGACCAGAGCTGTATCCCACGCCGGAGCCGATGATTGAGTGAATTGCCTGCCATTCAGCAATGTCCGCTAAGCCGCTTAGAATCAACAGTTCAAAAGTTGCAACAAAACAAAGAGCTTTAAACCCTGCAGGATCAACACTTCTGCCAAAGCGCGACCTTTATAGCACCCCAACGCTCTGAAAAAACAAAGGGCGCCCGTGTCGGGCGCCCTTTATGTTTGTTCTCGTGATTTGGTTTATCGACCGCTGCTCGCGGGCACGAAGACTTCCGTCGGCGTCAAAAACTTGACGTTCGGTACTTCAGTGGCCACACGAACCGGAGCGAAACGGCCCTTCTTGCCGGCGTCGCCTCCGACGAACGATAGCAAGTACTGGTTGTCGAGGTGTTCCTTGATCTGGTCGAGGTAGGGCGCGATCGAAACCGGCCGTCCAAAGCCCAGATAGTAAGATTCCGCGCCGGTCTCCGCAGACAATCGCTCAAGATTAGATTGCGCGTTGAAGGTACGGAAACCTCGGCGTCCACGCCGATTCGCATCTGGATAATAGATCGTCCAGAGGTTGATGTTTTTCTTCTGAGCTTGCCCGATCGACGGATCAAGATCCGCACTGAATGGTCCGAAGCCTCCGTGGATATAATCCACGCCCGAAGAAATCATGATGATGGAGCGGCGATCGCCGCCATTGTCAGGCCAGCGCTTCATCCAGTCCTGAACTGCGAGATACGGGCTGGTGAATGCGCCGAAAGAGCCTGTCGGAATGCGCAGCGCCTTGGCGGCTTGCTGGTGATCGTTGGTGAAATCCTGAACGACCATCGCGGAGCCGTTACGGTTGTAGGCCACGGCAACATAAGTGTCCGGCGTTTGCGACATGATGAAGGAGCGCAAGGCCGACCAATCAGTTGCCACGGTCTGCTGCAAAGAATCATCGATGAGAATGCCAAGGAACAGCGAATCTCCGCGACGCAAGTTTGCGACCTGCGTGCGCTCCTTGTTCTGGAAAAGATCTACGTCGTTTTTGTTGATAGCCGGCGGTGTTTGCTTTTTCCCTACCGCGGTAATAGTCATGGTTACCGGGTTGGTCGCTGCCGCAACGGCTGATGCTGCAACAAGTGCAAAAGCTCCTGTAATAACGGACGCGGCTAAATACCGCAGCGCCCGCCTCGACTGGTTTTTAACATTCATGGTGCTGACTTCCTCTCTTTCATCCCTATCCATTAGATGCAGTAATGATCCAAACCGCGTACACTTTCGGGCGCTCGCGGCAGTAGGTACCAGAACTAAAATGAGAGCTCGATCACAGGCTTTGCAGAAGATTGCAGGCAACTCTTTCGATTTGTGCGTCATCGGCGGAGGGGCTACCGGCGCGGGTTGCGCGCTGGACGCGCAACTCCGTGGACTCAAAACGGTGCTCGTGGACGGAGGGGATTTTGCATCCGCAGCGTCGAGTGCTTCAACGAAGCTGGTTCACGGCGGCGTGCGATACCTTGAGCAAGCGGTGAAGAAATTGGATGTCGGCGAATACCGCATGGTGCAGGCGGCCCTGCGCGAGCGGATTCACATGTTGAAGAACGCTCCGCATCTGGCGCACGCAGCGGAGTTTCTGGTGCCGGTGTTCAGCCGCGCGCAGGCGATCTACTACCAGATCGGTATGAAAATGTATGACTGGATCGCGGGCAAAAATAACCTGTTTCCGAGCAGGTTTTTGCCGCGTGAAGAGGCGCTGCGACGGATGCCTGCGCTGCGCGCAGAACGGCTGCACGGCGCGGTCTCGTATTCGGATGGGCAGTTCGACGATTCACGTTACGATTTGTCGCTGGTGCAAACGTTTACAGAAGCGGATGGCGAAGCGCTGAACTATGCGAAGGTGATTGGTTTCGCAAAAGATAAAAACGGCAAGTTGGCAAGCGCAACTCTGCGGGATTCGCTGTCCGGCGGCGAGTTCACGATTCAAGCTCGATCGTTTGTAAATGCGACCGGGCCAGCTTCGGATGCCATTCGTTTGATGGCTACGTCGGCTGCTAAGCGGCGCCTGCGACCAAGCAAGGGCGCTCACATCTTGTTTCCACTTGAAGAATTTCGCAGCGCCGACGCGCTGCTGGTTCCAAAAACCGAAGATGGGCGCGTGATCTTTGCCGTGCCGTGGATGGGGCGTCTATTGGTGGGAACCACGGATGATGAGGCCACGCCCGAAACGAAAATGGTCGTGTTGCGAGAAGAAGCGGAATATTTGCTGCGCCAACTTAATCCTTATTTGGCAAAACCATTTCGCCTCGAACAAGTGGTAAGCGGACTTGCGGGATTGCGGCCGTTAGTGGCGGCAGGTGAGGCGCACGGAACGAAGGAACTGATCCGCGATCATGAGGTGGAGGTTGATGAAGCAAGCGGGTTGATCAGCATTTTGGGCGGCAAGTGGACCACCCACCGATTGATGGCGGAAGACACCATTAACACCGTGCAGAAGTCGACGGGCAGCGGAATTACCGAAGCTGTGACCAGAGGTCATTTGCTAGTTGGCGCGGATGGTTTCTCCGCGGATTACTGGAAGACGCTCGCTGCCAGGTATGCGTTGGAGGAAGCGACAGCTCGGCACCTGGCGGAAAAATTTGGAACGCGCGCGCCGGATGTTTTGGAGCTTACGGGCACGGATGCCGAACTCGGCAAATTTCTCGTGACTGGGTTGTCATATCTGCGGGCGGAGGTCGTCTACACCATTCGCCACGAGATGGCGCAGACCATTGAGGATATACTTGCACGCCGTTTGGGACTTCAGATGTTCGATTGGCGAAAGTCCATGGAAGCGGCGCCGATGGTCGGAGATCTGTTGGCGGCAGAGCTCGGATGGGCGGCGAAACAGCGCGATGAAGCCGTTGCTAGCTATATCGGGAAAATCGCCAGCTATTTGAGAACGCTGGGATTGGCCGAAAACGCGGCATAGACAGCATAGCGAGGTTGCAGGTGAGCAGATACATCGGGGCGATCGATCAAGGCACCACCAGCACGCGGTTCATGGTGTTCGACAAAGCGGGCAGTATTATTTCCGCGGCGCAAAAAGAACATCAGCAGATTTTCCCGAAGCCCGGCTGGGTGGAGCACAATGCCGCGGAGATCTGGCAGCGAACGGATCAAGTGATTGCCGAAGCGCTGCAGAAGCGCGGTCTAACCGCGGCTGATCTGGCGGCAATCGGGATAACCAACCAACGTGAGACCACTCTCGTTTGGGAACGCAACACCGGCAAGCCGATTGCGAATGCCATCGTGTGGCAGGACACGCGCGTCGGCGACGATGTAGCCGCGTTTGCGAAAGATGGAGGACAGGATCGTTTTCGGGCGCAGACCGGATTGCCGCTGAGCACTTATTTCAGCGGCCTGAAACTGCGCTGGATTTTGCGCAACGTGGCGCGCGCCAAGGAGCGGGCGGAGGCCGGTGAACTGCTCTTCGGAAACATCGACACCTTTCTCGTATGGAACCTGACTGGTGGACCGAAAGGCGGTGTGCATGTCACCGACGTGACCAATGCGAGCCGGACACAACTGCTCGATCTGGGCACTTTGGACTGGGATGAAAACTTGCTGGCTGCGTTCGACATTCCACGAGTGATGTTGCCGAAAGTGCGATCCAGCAGTGAAGTGTATGGAGAAGCCAAACTTCCCGTGATTGCGGGCGTACCTATCGCCGGAATCCTGGGCGATCAACAAGCGGCGCTCGTCGGGCAAACGTGCTTTCGCCCTGGCGAGGTGAAAAACACATACGGTACCGGATGTTTTTTGTTGATGAACACAGGCGAAAAGCGTGTCAGTTCTAAATTCGGCCTGCTGACCACCGTTGCCTATAAATTTGGAGGCCAGCCGGTTCACTACGCACTCGAGGGCAGCATCGCCATCACGGGAGCGCTGGTGCAATGGGTTCGCGATAATCTCGGCATCATTCAGAAAAGTTCCGACATTGAATCGCTCGCGGGGAGCGTGGAAGACAACGGCGGAGTTTATTTTGTGCCGGCGTTTTCGGGCTTGTACGCGCCGTACTGGAAAGAAAGCGCGCGCGGCGTAATCGCGGGGCTCACACGTTATGCCAATAAGGGACACTTGGCGCGCGCGGTGCTGGAGGCTACCGCCTTTCAGAGCCGCGAAGTTGTGGAGGCGATGGAAATGGATTCCCACATTTCACTGGCGTCGTTGCGCGTGGACGGTGGGATGGTTGTGAATGATCTGCTGATGCAATTTCAAGCTGACATTTTGAATCGCGAAGTGGTGCGGCCGGTGATTCAGGAGACGACCGCGTTGGGAGCTGCCTATGCGGCGGGACTTGCAGTGAGATTTTTCTCGGGCTTGGACGAACTGCGCGCGAACTGGGCGGTCGATCGGACTTGGAAGCCGAGCCTGGGCGAGGCGCAGCGCGAAGAATTGTACGCAAAGTGGAAGAAGGCAGTGACGCGGTCGTTTGATTGGACTGATTAATTGGGCCGATTGATTGGGGCGTTTAAACCTTGACGTTTCGCGGGGGGACAGGTGATGGCATCTGCATTCCTGGGTGAATTCCTGGGCACGATGATATTGATTTTGCTGGGAAACGGCGTTGTGGCGGGAGTGTTACTGAAGAAATCGAAGGCCGAAGGCAGCGGATGGATGGTCATCACCTCCGGGTGGGCATTCGCGGTGATGGCCGGAGTGTTTACGTCGATCGCATGCGGCAGCAGCGACGCGCATCTGAATCCGGCGGTGACGCTGGGATTTGCGGTGCGTGCGGGGAATTTCTCGAAAGTGGCGCCCTATTTTGCGGCGCAAATGCTCGGAGCGTTCGTGGGAGCGGTGCTGGTGTGGCTGCACTATGCGCCGCACTGGAGAGAAACGCCGGATCCTGCTGCAAAGCTGGCTTGCTTTTGTACTGCGCCGGCGATTCGCAACTTCGCGGCGAACCTCGTGAGCGAAACAATTGCAACGTTCGTTTTGGTGTTTGTGGTGGGCGCAATTTTCTCGCGGAGTGTCGCGGCGAGCGGCCCAGGTGCAATGGGACCCTACCTGGTGGGATCGCTGGTGTGGGGAATCGGCCTGTCACTCGGCGGAACAACGGGCTACGCGATCAATCCCGCGCGCGATTTCGGCCCGCGACTAGCGCACGGCATTTTGCCGGTAGCAGGAAAAGGCGGATCCGACTGGAGCTACGGAATAATCGCAATAATCGGACCGCTGATCGGCGGGGCGCTAGCCGGATGGACACTGCGTATCCTCGGAGTTGCCTGAGAGATGTGCCCCGGCATCATCCATGCTGGAAACCACGATTGACGAGCCGATTATCTGAAAATAATCATAACCAAAAATAATGAGCAGACTAACCTGAGCTCACGCATGCAGCAAACGTAAAACTTAGACGCCATCCGAACGAAAGATGTTACAGCCGCAAGGTCGTACCTTAGACGCTTCAATTAGCGGAGTTGCGAGCTTACTGCACAATCAAAGTGAAAGTGACGGCGTGACTTACGGCCGAGGCGCCGGAGCCAGACGCGCCAGTGACCTTGATCGAGTACGTCCCGGCCGCAGTTCCCGAATTTGAGGTCGGCGTACTGCCTGGGGACGAACCCCCGCCGCAAGAAACCAGCAACAAGGTCGAGGCGACCAGCAACAAACAGCAAAGAGAACTCGCCCATCGTAATCGTGCTCCGGAAAACCCCTGATCGAAGGTTGCAAGAATCATTGTCACTGCGAGCAGAATCGCCAGTGAAATCAGCATCATCAGTAGTGGCATGGAGGGTCCGGTCGAAGCAGTGGGTAATTTTCGAATGGAAATCGGCACAAACCCGGCGATGGCGGTTGTAGAAACGGTGACGGCTATTGGAATTGAAGTTGAACCGCTCACCATCGCGGAACTCGGTGACACGGTGCACATCGAATTAGCCGGCGCACCGGAGCAAATGAAGGTCACGGTCTGCTGGAAACCGGCCATAGGAGCGACGTTGAAGCCGAAGGTGGCACTTTGGCCTTTACTGACCGTGGCGCTAGCCGGAGAAGTGATGGTTTCGAAGAAATCGGGAGTGGGTGGCGGCAAGGTGTTCAGCATAGTAACCACCGCGCCGGAGTGAAAGAAGAGAATGTCCGGTCGCCCGTCACCATTCGCATCAGCGATGTAAGGGCCACCGAAGATCGCCCTTGCAAACGAGGTCTGCAATGTCACGGGAGCACCGAAGCTCCCATCGCCATTTCCAAGCGTATATTGCATTAATTGCGGTTGAAAACCCGATCCCCCAACAAGATCGACTTTTCCGTCGGCGTTCAGGTCCGTTGCTATCGTGAAACCCGTCAAAGGTTGATCGTTCGGAAGTGCCGGACCCGCTCGAAACGTACCGTCGCCGTTTCCGAGCGCGATGACGTTTGGACCATACACGTCCATTATTCCGTCACCATTGAAATCCCCGGATAGAGTGACTCCGCCAGGCGAAGGCGCCGCGGGAACTGCGGTTCCAAATGTGCCATCACCCTTCCCTGGGAGGAAATTCAGTCCCGTCTGAACTCCCACAACCAGGTCCGTCTTTCCGTCGCCATTGAAATCACCTGCGACCAGCGTTTCTCCTCCTTGGAGTCCACCGAAGAACACCGTCGAAGCCGTGAAGTTCCCGTCTCCATTCCCCATGAATATATTGATTGCCCCGGAGCCGTCGCTGACGATCAAATCGGGCTTGTGATCGTTGTTCAGATCCGCCAGCGCTACTGAGCTCGCGCCAAATTGTGAAGACTGAGCGACAGCCAGTGGCGTTCCAAACGTGCCATCTCCATTGCCTTGCAGGAAATACGTGGTCCAAGCGTCCGGGCTGTTGGTCGTCGCAGCAACCAGCAGATCCAGTTTGCCGTCTCCGTTCAGGTCTACGGCCCATATATCAATGACGGTCGAATTGGTTGAAATCACTGCCGTCGTAAATGCGGGTGCAAAACGCCCCGACCCATCCCCTAACGCGATACTGATCGCGCCCTTGAATGTGACTGCAGCAACGTCCGGCTTCCCGTCTTGGTTAAAATCAGCCACGACTCCGGGTGGCAAACTGCCGGCGCTGAAAACGGTCGCCAAATTTCCCTTCAGCGTGCCATCACCGTTGCCGTAGAACAGGACGCCCGACGTAAACACGTCTAGGTGGCCGTCTCCGTTGAAGTCCGCGAGAATCGGCCGAGCACCTGCCTCAAAATCGACGAAGTACATATCCTTAAGAGTCGCAGTGCCATCCCCATTGCCTAGCAACACGTCAAGAAAAGGACCTTCCGCAAGTATCAGGTCGGTCCTTCCATCACCGTTTACGTCGGCGATTGCGACTAACCCGCCTCGGGACGCGACCTGCTTGGCGGCGTCGAAAGTACCGTCGCCTTTCCCAAAAAGGGCCAGCGTGATTTCCGGCTGGGATGCGTCGAACAGTACGGAGGGAAACGAACCATTACCGAAGTACGATACGATCACGTCTGGCTTTCCGTCCGCGTTTAAATCCCCGATATAGAAATCGACGTAGGAATTGGCTGTCAGAGGCGGCGGGATATTTGTCATGATCGGCGTGGTCGCGAAGGTACCGTCCCCGTGACCGGTGAAAACTATGAACTGGGGGGTGGCACCTGAAGTCCTCGCCAGCAGGTCTACCTTGCCGTCACCATTAAAATCCGCCGCACCGATAAAGAATGCACCCGACAGGTTTGGCCCAGCTTGTGCGGCCTGAAAGGTTCCGTCCCCCGTTCCAAGGGAGATCGCGAGAGCCCCGCTTCCACCGGGGTCCAGCATTACATCAGCCTTGCCATCTCCGTTGACGTCGGCGACTACTGCTGCCGTTGACGCGGCTCCGCTGGCTGAGTTCACTGCCGCCTGAAAGGTCCCATCGCCGTTGCCCAGCAAAACCCACAGAAAATTGGGCGTTGTAACCAATAGATCTGGTTTGCCATCGTGGTTGAAATCCGCCGTAGCGATCGAACGGACGGCAGTGAGCGAGCAGTAGGCCTGTGCATTCGTGCACCATGGCGTGCCCGATTGATAGGTACCGTCCGCTTTCGCGAGCAGCACCGTTCCGTCGGGATACGCCACATCGAGCTTTCCGTCGCCACTAAAATCGGCAACGATGGCGCCAGAGGTAGCGCCGCTTGTAGGCGAAAGGGTAGGCGGCTTAAAGAAGATGCTTTGAGTTTGTGCGTCCGCGGAAGCAACGAAGAGTAGAAAAAACAAAGTACCGATAGGCTTACGGGGCATAGTGCCTCCCAACCTGTATGCGCTGCGTCGGTGGGACTAGCGACGAGAGGCGAGTATCATTACATATTTGACGATTAAACCTATAGTACCCATGCGCCGCCCAAGGGAAGCTATCTGAAGGTTAGACCAACAGCCTACCGGCGCGATTCGTTCCTCATTAATAACCCGGAACGCCGAAACAATCGTGTCACTGATTGCTCTAATAAAATTAGTCCGAAACGAACACGACTCCCAGATTGTCAGAACGCCTGCTGTTTTTTTCCCACAATCGTCCTCGCTGGACATAACGTCACGCGCTGCCTAGGATGAAGTTGTCTCGCTGAGCCAGACACTTCATCTAGCTCGCGTAGCTACGAATCGAGTTTTGCAGAACGCAGTATCAATGTTGCGAACGAAGGCAGGGGTCCCTCGACGTTCGGATCGACGGACACGGATCGGCAAATCAAAGATGCGCCTGGGCTTTTTTCTATCGTGCTTGCTCGTGATCCTCGCACTGTCGTCTTGCAGTGGAGGCGCTGGAAGTGAAGCGGTAAACGCCGATTTTTCGATCTCGGCGACGCCGTCCAGGCAGACTGCAGGCGGGGAAGGGAGCACAGCATTTAGCGTGGATATCGGCGATATGGGTGGCTTTGCGGGAACCGTCGTACTCAGTGCCAGAGGTCTGCCAGCCGGAGCGACATCGAGCTTTGCGCCCAGTTCGGTTGTCGGATCTGGAACATGCATCCTGACAATCGCGACCACAAGCTCCACGCCAAGCGCGAACTCCACCATCACCATCACCGGGACTAGTGGCCGTCTAATTCACACCACCTCGGTGACGCTCCTTACCATCACTGCGGAGCACATTGTCGAGCAGATGAGCGTGGAGCAGAAGATTCAAGAGTTGCACGGGATTCAGGACGCGGACAATTTTCGAGTGGTGCCGGGCATTTCCAGCTTGGGCATCCCCCCATTAAACATCACCAATGGACCCGCCGGAGCTACCAATGGCGGTCCCGTCCATCAAGGGGCAGCAACTGCTCTTCCAGCACCCATTTCATTGGCGGCAACGTGGGATGTGAATCTGGCAAATCGGTACGGAACGGTGCTTGGATCAGAGGCGAAAGCCTTGGCCAACGGCCTTGTAGAAGGGCCGGACATCAATATCACCCGTGTGCCGCAGGGTGGCCGCACTTTTGAGACTTATGGAGAAGATCCGTATTTGGTGGGCGAGATGGCAGTAGCGAATATCCGCGGTATCCAGTCGCAGGGAGTAATCGCTGAATCCAAACATTTCGCCGCCAATAATCAGGAGGCAGACCGGACGACCATCAACGAAATAATTGATGAGCGCACGTTGCGGGAAATCTATCTGCCAGCGTTCGAAGCGACAATAAAGCACGCTGATGTCGGCGCGGTGATGTGCGCTTACAACAAGGTTAACGGCATATATATGTGTGAGAACGACAAGCTGTTGAACCAAATCCTCAAGCACGAATGGGGCTTCCAAGGGTTCGTCACATCGGATTTTGGAGCCACACACTCAACTGTGGCTTCGGCAAATGCAGGGCTAGATCTGGAGATGCCTACCGGAGTGTATTTCGGCAGTGCATTGCAATCCGCTGTTACAGCCAGCCAGGTGGCGCAGAGCGTCTTGAACGAACATCTGATCCGTCGCTTTAATACCATGATGAAGCTTGGACTTTTCACCGATCCACCAAGGATAGGTGTCATGAACAGCCAGCAGGATGGCGTCATCGCACGGCAAATCGCGGAAGCAGGAATGGTGCTCCTTCGAAACGAAGGCGCAATCCTGCCTCTCAATGCCGGTAATTTGCGCACCATTGCGGTGATCGGACCTTACGCGAGCGTCGCTAAGACCGGAGGCGGAGGCAGCTCCATGGTCATTCCCGCCTACACTGTGGCTCCTGTAACCGGCATCCAAGAGCGTGCCGGTTCCGCCGTTACTGTTTCTTACGATGACGGGGGCACGATTTCCGCGGCCGTAACGCTAGCTCAAGCTTCCGATGTAGCGATTGTAATGGTGGGCGATAGCGAAAGCGAAGGCTCAGACAATTCGATTTCGCTTGCCGGCAATCAGGACTCGTTGGTGCAAGCGATTGTAGCCGCCAATCCGAAAACGATCGTAGTGTTGAAGAGCGGCACAGCCATCCTGATGCCGTGGGCGAGCGAGGTGCCTGCGATTCTGGAAGCATGGTATGCCGGCGAGGAAGATGGCAATGCTGTTGCTGCGGTACTCTTTGGGGATGTGAATCCCTCAGGAAAACTGCCGCTGACTTTTCCGGCGAGTCTATCGGATGTTCCGGCGAATACGCCCATTCAATACCCCGGAGTCAACGGGGTGGTGTCTTACAACGAAGGAATTTTCGTCGGTTACCGCCATTATGACGAAAACAACATCACACCTCTGTTTCCTTTCGGTTTTGGCCTCTCCTACACGAGTTTTTCATTCACAAACCTGGCAATCACTCCTGCCAGCGTCAACTTCTCCAACAACAACGGTGAAGACCAGAACGTGACCGTTAGCCTCAACGTTACCAACACCGGGACCGCGCTTGGCGCGGAAGTGGTGCAGCTTTACGTGGGGATGCCGTCAACGGCTGTGCCCGAGCCACCCAAATGGCTGAAGGGATTTCAAAAGTTATCCCTGGCTCCAGGAGAAACTGGCCAAGTGCAACTAACGCTCAACGAGCGTTCCTTTTCTTACTGGGATGTGAACAGCAGCAGATGGGCCGTGGTTCCGGGGACGTATGAAATAATGGTGGGTTCTTCTTCGCGGGATATTCGGGTGGAAGGTCAAATTTCAATTAACTAAAGAATTGAAGTTCTCACGCAATTTTACTCGTTGAGCGAAGTTAAGTCCTACTGAGTCGCCAGTTACTGACATTGCCAGCTGCTTGCGATTAGGCGCTAGGCTAGCCGCGTGTGAACCACAGCCCTGCTAACCCCCATAAAAGTATCGTTGGAGCTCGACGCGCCAATCGCTCAGACGGATGCCAAACTTTTGGTTAAGTTTATTATTCGAAAGTAGCGAATGGACCGGACGACGTACGAGTGAACCAAATGCAGCACTCGAAACGGGGATTACGCGATTAGTGATCATAGGTCGGTTACCCATTGCTTCGGCCAACCAACGTAGAGTTGTGGGCGCGGTTGCCGCAAATTCGAGTATGACGGATGCAAACTCAAACCAAGTGGTTGAGCCACCGGCGGTCATGTGATAAGTCCCGCTGGCGTCGGCGAAATTTGCTCGTGGGTTTTCTGATGCCAATACGTCCTTCAGTATTGTTGCGGTGCTGTGCGCAATCTCCGAAGCGGACGTGGGCGCGCCGATTTGATCGGAGACGATGGTCAGCTCTTTACGCTCGGTGGCGAGACGCAAGATCGTGCGCAGAAAGTTTTTGCCATGTGTCGCATATACCCAAGATGTCCTGAAGATCAAGTGGGAGACGTTCGTACTGCGAATACCGCGTTCCCCAGCCAACTTGGTTTTTCCATAGTTGTTGAGCGGATTGGCAGGATCCGATTCGTTGTAGGGTAAATCTTTCGCCCCATCAAAGACATAGTCGGTGGAATAATGAACGAGGGCAGCGCCATACTTCCTTGCTTCTTCAGCCAAGACGCGTGGCACCTCAGCGTTAAGGGTATGCGCCGACGGTTCATCGGTTTCGGCTGCGTCTACGGCTGTGTATGCAGCAGCGTTAACAATAATGTCTGGCCTAAGAGAACGAATCAGTCGCCCAGTGTTCTCTAGATCGCGCAGGTCGAGTTCTTGATGGCTGGGCGCGACGACCTCACCGATCGCTTGCAAGCGACCAAATAGCTCTGAACCGACCTGGCCGGATCTCCCAAGCAGGAGGATGACGGGTTTCACGGCGCTTCGTATTTCGGCAGAAGTTCCGGAGGGACATCACGCAACCTCGGATGTCGTGCGTCGCGAGGCGACAGGACGGGAGTGACGGAACCCCATGCAATACCCAAGTCTGGATCGCTCCAAAGAACGCCACGTTCGTCGGAAGGGGAATAGAAATCACTGCACTTATAGAGGAACTGCACGGTGGGAGTGAGAGCGAGGAAGCCGTGAGCGAAGCCCGCCGGGACGTAGAGCTGGTTCTTGGAATCGGCCGCCAACACTACTTTCGTCCATTGACCAAATTGCGGTGAGCCAACGCGTATGTCGACAACAACATCGAGTGCCGCACCTTCTATTACCCGACAAAGCTTCGCTTGAGAGTGAGGCAGTTGGTAGTGCAGACCTCGGAGTGTCCCTTGAGAGGAACAAGAATGGTTGTCTTGGACAAACGTATCGGCAATGCCGATTTTCTTGAATTTTTCCTGATGATACGTTTCCAAAAAGAATCCACGCCCGTCATTGTGCACCACGGGAGTCACTTCAAAGACGCCCAGGAGGGAATTGTCAGCCCGTCGCATGTGCAGGAATTAGCAAATTGCATCAAGTAGAGGCGGTTAGCGCCGAAGAGCTGAGCGCCCGAAGAGAAGGGTCCCGATTTTCGTAGTACTTTTCGTAATAAGAAAGATAATCTCCTCCTCGAACGCTCTCTAGCCAAGTCGGATTTGACTTGTACCAGTCAATTGTCCTACGGAGACCGTCTTTCAACAAAATTCGCGGTTTCCATCCCAATTCCGCATTAATCTTCGTGCAATCAAGTGCATATCTACGATCGTGCCCCGGCCGATCTTGTACGTGCGAAACTAAAGCGTCATTTGCCCCCGTAAGTTGCAGCACTTCCCGTACGATTTCGAGGTTCTCATGTATACCCGCTCCTCCGATATTGTAAATCTCTCCCACTGTGCCGTTTTTCAAGACTTGCAGGATTGCGTGGCAGTTGTCTTCTACGTGCAACCAGTCGCGCTGTTGCTTGCCGTCTCCGTACACGGGCAGGCATTTACCTTGCAACGCATTCGAAATCATCAGCGGAATGAACTTTTCAGGAAATTGATACGGACCGTAGTTGTTTGCAGAGCGAGTGAGGATCGCAGGAAAAGCATACGTCCGGATATACGAGTTAACCAGAAGATCTGAAGCAGCCTTTGCTGAAGAATATGGACTGCTCGGCCGCAGCGGAAAGTTTTCATCCGCAAATTGCGGGGCAGCGATATCGCCATATACCTCATCAGTCGAGATATGAACGAAACGTTTTACACCGAGACTGCGAGCGGCTTCTAATAGGAAAAACGTCCCGGTCACATTTGTTTGTATGAACGGAGCAGGGTCGTAGATACTGCGATCTACATGGGATTCGGCCGCAAAGTGAACGACATGCGAGCAACCAGCCATTGCAGAATCGATCGCCTGACGATCGCAAATGTCGCCCTTTATGAATTTGTAACGAGGACTCAGGGCAACCGATTCCAGATTACTGAGGTTGCCTGCATAGGTTAGCTTGTCGAAATTTACGACTGAACAAGCAGGTTCCTCTGCGAGCAGAAGGCGAATAAAGTTAGAGCCGATGAACCCCGCTCCACCGGTAACGAAGATTTTCATGGTGCTGTATTCCGGGACACGAACACGGCGGGATTCGCATGGCCATTCATCTTGTTGGCACCAGTTTTCGCCACAAGATTGCTCGCTCGCAAAAGAGAATCAAAGGTGCCGGCGTCGGTCCACCAACCATCCAAGATATCAAAAGTCAGTGCACCCTCTTGTATAAAAAGGTTGTTGACGTCTGTAATTTCCAGCTCCCCGCGGTCCGAGGGTTTTAGGCCGCAGATTTTTTTAAACACGGTGGCATCGTAAAGATATATACCAATCACTGCGTACTGGGATTTAGGGAATTTCGGTTTTTCCTCAATACTAAGAATGTGTTTACCCAGAATTTCAGGAACTCCAAAGCGTTCTGCATCCGGAACTTGCTTCAGTAGAAGTTTTGCTCCACTCTTCTGCTCTTTGAAACTGGCAACCGATTGGTAAATGTTGTTCTCAATGATGTTGTCGCCCAATATGACGCACACTGGCTCACCGTCGGCAAAATGTTCCGCAAGACCCAAGGCGTCGGCGATACCGCCCTCTCCTTCCTGGTACGTGTAGTTGAGGTGTTTCAGCCCGAAATCGCGCCCGTTGCCCAGGAGACGGAGAAAGTCCCCTGCATTTTTTCCACCCGTCACGATCATAATCTCTTGGATACCCGCATCAACGAGCGTCTGGATCGGATAATAAATCATCGGCTTATCGTAGACAGGAATCAGATGCTTATTCGTGACCCTCGTGATTGGGAAAAGGCGGCTTCCGGTGCCGCCAGCAAGAACAATACCCTTCATAGATTCCTCGAGTGCACAGAATGCTCCTGACCATCCTACTAAATTCATTCCACTGAACTTCCGTGAAATCAGGTGCTGGTTATGGAGTGCGGATCAGTCCCCAAGCGGGGAGCCGGCAGCAGCGCTCCTGGCAGAGTCACGGTGTGTTCTTGCAAAAGCCGAAGGGAGATCAACCAGCCGTGCATTCAGGTCAGGAAATGCCTCTATTGCACTTTCCGATCTACCCCATGGAAAGAAGACGGTGCGAAAAGTCTTAGCCAAGATAATACAGTCAAACCAGACGGTCCAGTTCCGGATGTACCAAGCTTCGAGCTGCACGCGGTCGTCCATAGTCAATTCGTTGCGGCCACTCACCTGCCAAAAACCCGTCATTCCAGGTCGTGCCGAGAGGATGGTAACCAGTTCCTCGCCAAGACGTGCTCGTTCTTGCAACATATAGGGGCGAGGCCCAACCAGGCTCATCTGGCCTCTTAGCACATTCCAGAGCTGTGGAAGCTCGTCCAGACTGGTCTTTCGGAGGAAGGTTCCGAATTGTGTCAGTCGAGGGTCATGACCTCGTAATTTAGCATAGCGTTGCCATTCGTCAGCTGCCTCCGGATTTTGCTCCAGGTGTCGCACCAGCATTTCGTCACCTTCGATGTGCATCGTCCGAAACTTAATGCAACGAAATGGGACTCCGCGATAGCCGAGACGTTCTTGCACAAAGAATGCTGGACCGGCGGAATCCAGTCTGACCACTAGAGCTAAAAACAAACACAATGGAAGAGCAAGGCAGGCAATGAGGAATCCGAAGATCAGGTCAAATCCGCGTTTGAACCAAATGTTCCACGGCTTCGCCAGGTTGTTCGATAGCTTCAACATCATTAGACGTTCACGAAGAAAGCCATCAACGCGCAGGTTCATCAGAGGCAAGCACCAGAGCTGTGGGACGAGGTAAATGCTCTCGCATTTTTGTTGGAGACTGTGAACGATGGACAACAGTCGATCCTCGTCGAGCTCCGGCATAGCGATCAATATATCTTTGGCGCCAGTAAGCTCCATCTGTCGCAAAGCATCGCTTAGTCCGCCGAGCACATATACCGGTTTTTCTCCACAGATTGCCACGCACTTGCCATATAAAGTCTGGTCTTCATCGAGAACGCCCGTTATCTCGTAGCCCAAAATCGGATCGGAAACCAGTCCACACATTGCTAACTTTGCTGTGCTGGTAGATCCTAAAATCAAAATCCTTTTCCTCCATATCCCCGCCACGCCCATTAAACGCTTCGTCCAGTAGCGCACGACTGGCAAGATAAACAACAAGATAACTGCCGTCATGGCGACCGTGAGTCGGGACACCATTGCCGACCGCTGAACCAAAGCAATAGCAGCGAAGACTGTGGTTAACCCAAGCGCCACCGCCTTCGTAAGATGTGCGATTTCATTCCAGACGGTACGGCGTTGCGTATAAAGACCCTCCACTCCTAAAAAAACAACCAGCGGCAGCCAGACCCAGGCAAACTCCAGGTAATGGCCGAATGGAAGGGTGGCGTGGGAAATGCGACGGTCCACAAGCGGAAGATAGGCAGCCCGGATGAAGATCGCGAGTCTGAGCGAAACGGCGATAGCCAATAAATCGGCAAGTAAAAGGCACAAAACGCAGATGGCCTGCCGAAACGGAATGTCCCCGTTTGAAGGTTTGCGGACTGGTGCGTGCAGCTTTGCCGACTGAACGACTCTTTTTGGGGCCATCGTAGCGGTAGGCATATTTTCCTCAGCCGGCCATTAGCGCTCTGCGGTACTTGAAACCAACTCCCACTTATCAAATTGAGGTGAATAATTACTTCTCATTATCTAATTCTGTTGGTGCCCAATTCAGCGCTTTCGGTGTTGGCGCAGCCGAGGGCAGGTGACCGTCGTTAAGTACCTGCGAATAAAGTGCGATGTGAGCCCGAATCACTTGCTCCCAGCGATACTTTTCTTGTGCCCTGTTTTCCGCCTTGCTCCGGTATCGAGCGACGATTTCGGGCGCACCGAGAAGAAACTCTAACCGATTTTTCAAATCCTCTGCGCCAGCCTCGCCCTTATAGCTGAATCCCGCATCTCCAACTACTTCCAGGTTCGAGGCTGTATCATTTACCAGAACGCAATTGCCAAATCCCATCGCTTCGACGAGAGCCGGATGTGTTCCACCAACCTCGTCGGGCAAAACAAAGATATATGCGTTCTTCTGAAACTGGACATACCCTTCTCCGTAAACGCCGCCGGTAAAGATGATTCGCGGGTCGCGTGTACCTTTCAGGGCACGCACATATTCCCTTTCCCAAGGATCGTCCCCCACGATAACGAGTTTCTTGTCCGTTTTTGTCTGCTCAAAAGCTCGAATTAAATGATGGATATTATTTTCCGGGACCAGCCTGCCGACGAACAGCACATAATCACGAGTATCCAAATGAAAACGATCCAGCCAATCTCGCCCTTGTGACGTAACCTCACGCATTCCGTATGTTATGAGGCTGGTTTCCGTCTGATATACATCACGATAGTAGCGCTGAACTTCCTTAGAATCAGAGATCAAGCCATCGCACCACCATACTGCTAAACGCTCGGACATGCGCAGGTACCAGCGTGCGAAACGTCCCCATTTGGCCCGCTGCCAATCCATGCCATCCACTGAACAAATCACTTTCATACCGAACAAGCGACAAATAGGAGCCCACAGAGTTGTACCAGCGATAAAATAATGGACTACGTCAACAGGGTGAAACAGCAGATGAAGCGTGGAAAAGAATGAGTGGACGATCGTGCTGAAGTTTTTCGACTTAATCGTCGGCAGAGTGACGATCCGTACGCCCTGATAGTCTCGGCCCTCATGCTTAGTCATGCCCGAACGGTTGTAAACGGTCACATCATGGCCAGACGCCACGATCCCACGGGATATTTCGTCCACGGCCGTCTCAAAGCCTCCATTACAGGCCGGGATGCCCTTGATTCCGATCATCGCGACTTTCACTTTTTCCTCGTAAAACGTGGGCGAAAGTTCATCTAGCTATGTCCATTCTATTTCCAGAAATCTTTCGGCGAACAAGACAACACGGGCGGGGACTTCCGGATTCAGCACGCGGATTTCTCTTGCACAGTTCGCGCATCGTCAAGCAGTGAACCTAAGGTATCCGCTACAGCCTTAAACACTGCATCGACGCTGATGGTACGCAAACAATATGGCTCATCAAATTGGCAGTAATCAAAACAGGGCCGGCACCAAAATTCTGAGCGGATCACAATGCGATGTCCATGCCCCAAGGGCCCGAACCAAGCAGGCTGAGTCGGCCCGAACACTGCTACGACTGCCACATTTAGAGCCGTCGCGATGTGCATCGGCCCACTATCATTACAAACAAACACGCGACATTGCTGAAGCACCGCCATAAATTGACGTAATGGTAACGATAAAGCTAGTTGCTTTGCATTGGCACTAGAGGATGTCTGCCCGGGATCACGAAACCACACAATTTTGACCGGAAATTGAGACTCGATTTGCTTTGCCAATTCAGTAAAATTTTCCTCCCCCCATTGCCGAATTCTGCTGCGCGCCCCGGTGTGAATGGCGACAACAAAATCGGATTCTTCGATTCCCCTCTCGCGCAAAAATCCTGCGGCCCAATCTCGCTCATGTTGCTTCAAACGCAGGTGAGGATCACGCACTAAAACGGGCTTACCTACGTGCTCGAGTAGTCGCAACCAACGGTTTGAGAAATGGGGGTGGACAAGATCGGGACTTACGATGTCGGTCAGCATAAAAGATCCCCCACCGAAACCGTAGCCCACTCGTCGCCGCACATTTGCCAGCCACAGCATGAAATTCTCACGGATATCCGCCCTTGCGGTAAAGGCCAGATCGAAGTGCCTGGAATGAAGCCTTTGCATTACACGGAGTAGATCAAGCCACAGCCAACTGAAAGGGTTGTACTTTCGCCAGCGAGAATAATGCTCGGCCCAGGGAACTCGTACTACGATCAACTCGTCGACTACACCCTGATCTTGAAGCAATGGAACGCACTTCGGGCTGGTCATCAATACGATGTGCGCACTGGGGTATTGGAGGCGAAGGTTTTCCAGAAATGGAGATTCCATTACAATGTCGCCCAAGTTCCAATACTCAAAAATCAAAATGCTAAACGTCTCTGGCGGCGCTTGGTGACGTTCGGAGCGAAAGCGATCGACTAAACGAACCAAAGGTTTAAGCATTGCATCGAGAACTTTCACGATGAATCGCTTGCGTCTGCTGATCTTAAACAGAATGCCTTGAGCCGCAGCATCAGCAAAGCTAGGCACTCTTTCAGCGGATATCCGAGTCGGAGCGTTCGGGATCAAATAGCTTCCTCCAAAAAGCCGAGTGCGGCACAATATTGAGAATTGGACGCCAAGCCGCGAAAAAAAGGTGCGAATGTTTAAAACACACAGCAGAACCGGGCAGGAGAAAAACCGTGCAGTTACTAAATGGTTTTTACGGTACTAGTATGCTCATCCTCTATAAATTGTTCTAACTCCCTCAGGCTGATGCACGCAGAACCTCTCTTGCCTACCTTTATGCCAGCAGCCAAATTGGCGAGATGCACCGCACTCTTACGGTCGCTTTGCGACGCCACCGCCGCCCCAAATGTTGCGATGGCTGTGTCGCCTGCGCCGGTGACATCGTACACGCTGCGGGCAGTGGTTGGCATGTCTACTCGCTGTAGGCCGCAATCGGAACTTTCAAACAAAGACATCCCTTCAGATCCTCGCGTCACCACCAGAGCCCGCAGTTTGAGGCTGTTTACAAGGGTGGTGGCGGACTCGTTCAGCCATCGGTCCCCGTTCATCGGTGAGCCGACTAGTTGCGCCAGCTCCTTCGCATTCGGCATCAGAACCTGCGCACCTTCGTACTTTCGCAAGTCCGGATCCTTGGGACCCACGATGCAGGGCATCCCGGCGCCGTTGGCAACGGTGAATGTTTCACGAAGAACGGCTCGGCTCAATGCACCCTTCATATAGTCCGAGCAGATAACGGCGTGATGATCTCCCAGACTCTCGTGAATTGAGTGAACCAACCCTTGTTCAATCTCTCTTGATATTGGTTGAGTTGATTCTTCGTCGAGCCGAAATACCTGTTGACCATGCTCCATCGACATCAACCGACATTTCCGTGTCGACTTCCGAGTGGAATCAACGATCAGCCCTTTCGGATCCACATCATGCGTATTTAGCAAATCCCGAATTGCACGACCGGTTTCATCTTGCCCTATGACGCCGAATACAGTGACTTGAACTCCAAGGTTTCGAAGATTTTCCGCAACATTTCCAGCCCCCCCTAATGTGAGGTCCCGATGGACTAGGTTCAAAATGGGTACGGGAGCTTCAGGCGATATGCGCTCAATGTGACCCCAAAGATATTCGTCGAGCATAAGGTCGCCAATGACAGCGACCCGGCAACGACTAAACGCTCTTGTTCTGCTTAGCAGTTCAAGCATGCTCGGTTTCTGTAGAATTAAGTTGCGTTGGTATCTCAGCTTCCCGTCGTTCGACTGTCATACTTTTTTCCACGATGCCGCTAAGAATGTGGATGATCAACGCATGCGCTTCCTGGATTCGCGGAGTGCAATCAGAGGGTACGCTGATGCAAAGGTTCAGAAGGGGACGCATGTCGCCACCGGTGCTTCCGGTTAGACCGATTGAGGGTACCCGCAGTTGCCTCGCCGTTTCCAGAGCACGCAAAATGTTGGGAGAATTCCCACTAGTAGAAATTGCTAAAACGATGTCCTCAGGGCTCGCGATTGCTTCCAGTTGGCGAGCGAATATCTTCGCAAACCCATAGTCATTCGCAATGGATGTTATAGAAGAAGAATTGACTGTAAGAGCGACAGCAGCAATCGCTTTTCGCTCCGCGCGATACCTTCCAACCAGTTCAGCAACCATGTGTTGCGCATCAGCGGCACTGCCTCCGTTACCGAAGGCGATCAACTTCCCGCCGCCAAGCAAAGCCTTGACGATTGCACGAGCAGCCTGCGAAATCGACTCGCCCGCATTGCGGGCTAGTTCGGCGTTCACGGCAATGCTCTCTTCGATTTCCTTAACTATATCGTTTATGAATTCTTGCATGATAATCCCTACTGTTACTGCACGCTGGCTATAGCTCAGTCAATGGATTCTGACCATTGATTATTGTGTAGTCCGTTCGCCTGCAACGCGCGACCAACTAGGAGGCATGTTTTTTCTCACCTCGATGTTTTCGAAGGTGCTACTTTCGCGGGCACCATGTGATTTAACCCATCTGGCGGTGGCTCGAATTCCTTCTCGCAACGATGTTTCCGGGCGGGCTCCTAAGATCAGACGCGCTTTCGTGTGATCCGAAAAAGCAACCTTAACCTCGTTTCGAGCTGGTAAATGCACAACCTTTGATTTACTTTCCATGGCGTCATTTACAGCCTGTACCAAATCGTTTATCGAATAGGGGGTGTCAGCTCCGATGTTGAAAATCTGATTCCTCGCGGGCACGACATCCACACTCTTGGCGATGAGGGGCGCCACATCATCGATGTGCGTGAACGCGCGCACCTGGGATCCATCACCAAAGAGCGTTAGTGGCTCACCCCGAAGAATCTGATTCATAAAGATTCCCACGACGTTCCGGTAGCGATCGCCGATGTTTTGGCGCTCACCATAAACGTTGTGAGGGCGAAAAATGATGTAGTCGAGACCAAACATCTCGTGGCTAATTTTCAACTCCTGCTCGACTGCGAGCTTTGCGATTCCGTAAGAGTCCTCCGGAATAGGCAGCATTGCCTCCGTTAGAGGTGATTGGCCACTTCCATACACGGCGATTGAAGAGGTGAAGACGAAACATTTCACACTGTGGTTAACGCTCGCATTAATGAGGTTTACTGAACCAATTAAGTTGTTCGTGTAATTAAACCGTTTGATGAAATGACTCAGGCCCTCGGCGGCGTAAGCAGCCAGATGGTAGACGTAAGAGATCGAATGCTCCTGGAAAATCCGCTCGATAAGGTCAATGTCGAGAATAGATCCCTTTACGAAGGTAGCTCCATCCGGGACGTTATCGATAAAGCCGCCACTCAGATCATCTAAGATCACTACGTTATGATTGTATTTGAGCAACTGTTCGGCTACATGAGAACCTAAAAATCCAGCCCCCCCGCTGACCAGTGACACCACCATTCTATGCTCCTAGGATTTGGGCAAAGCTGTCGAATGCCAAGCCCGCAAACGTTGTTAAATTTTTAAATCTCTGTTTTGCGTGATCACAGTTAATCGCTGGCCGATGTCAGAGGTGTACGCAGCCCCTGTATCAATCCCCGATATATCGCCCACAAAGCTCGGAAATCTCTTCGCCATAGTCGAAGAGCGGTGTAAAAGGCCACATGATGAAACATGAAACCTGCGATGTGAGTTGGAATCTGCCAGCCGCGCACATGCTTGCGAGCCACGAAGACCATATTTCGGGTGGTGAGAAATTGGCGCCGCTCTTCGCTTCCCTTCGCCAATACTTTTACGTTCGTCGCGCCGTCCAGATGCCAAAGGTGCGCTTTTGGTGCAAAGACCAGACGGTAACCATGCTTGCAGAACCTCACGGACCAATCGAGATCCTCCGCATAGATCCAAAATTGCTCATCCAGCAGCCCCACTTTTTCAATCGCGCTACGCCTGACCAACATCGCACAGCCGGTCGCCTGTGTAATGTCACGATCATCGTCGAACTGCCCTTCGTCCGTCTGCATCCAGCCGCGATGCCTTGTTGCACTGGTCCAAAGGTTGAAATCCCCGCCCGCGTACCAAAGGGTTGTTGGCTTGTGGGCAAAATAGATTTTTGGACACACGGCCGCAATCGTGGGATCTGCATCCATTACCGAGAGCATCTGCGAAACGAAATCAGTAGCGGCAAAGGTGTCATTGTTCAACAATAGTGTGTAGTCGCTTCCACGCTCTAGTGCATCCTGAATAGCAGCATTGTTGGCTCGGCTAAAACCAAAATTGCTGTTCAAAGCGAGGAACCGAACTTCTGGATACCGCGAGGCTACCAGCGCTGCCGACCCGTCTGTCGATCCATTGTCTACGACCGTCGTATCAATAGCTGCGTCAGTCTGCTTAATGAGACTATCCAGGCAGGCCGGTAATAAATGCTCACCGTTATAATTGAGAACGATAACGGTGCAGCGCTTCCTGTCAGTATGGTTCACAACGAGACTCTTTTCCTCCACTTGTGGGCAGCGGCATAAAGAAGATTCGAGCACATTATCGACGCACGGCAAGGATTATATCCTGATAAAACTTCGGATTCTCGGCGCCACTCCAAGACCCATAATGCACATTTGTTACTTCAAGCTTGGCCTTGCGATAGGCTTCTCGGACAAATTCCTCCGCCAGCCCTACGGTGGTCTCGGGAAATTCAGGGTCAAGGACAGAATAGTTTCCACATTCATGTCGAATGGGGAGGGACGCACGACCTTGCGCTATAGATCTTCGCGTGCCTTTGTTCAGCAAAAAAAAGCTGACGAAGGCTTGCCCATTTGGCTTAAGTACGCGGCTGATCTCGTGGAGATAGTTCTCAACTGAGTCGGGCAGCATATGCGTAAAGACGGATATTAGAAAGCAGAAATCGAATTCGTTATCTGCGTAGGGGAATTTCCATTCTGAAGCTGGAACTTTACCGTCCGGGTTGTAATGCTTGTTGAAAACGTTGACATGCTGAAATCTAAAGTTAGGAAATCGACCCGAAATCTCACGCTGACACCATAGGATGCCTTCGCGAACAATGTCAAACCCTTCGTAGGATCCACCCTCTGAGTTATGAAGATAGCCCGTTAGCGGCACAGCTTGCTTGCCGATTCCACAACCAGCCTCCAACACACGATGATGCGGCTTTAGGCTTCCAAGCTGAACGAAGGCATCCAGAAACTGGTTTTCGTTAAACTGTCCGCCACCAACAAACCACAGTCCTCGAGGGGGAGTGAGGGGGTGGCGCTTACCTCGCACACGGTCATATACATCCAGTGGAAAAAACGCAGCGCGGCGAATCGCCAGGCGCGTTTTGAATTTCGGAAAAATGCGTTTCGCTAACAGAGTCAGTCGCAAATGTCTGCCGATCCCTAGCTCTTAAGAATAGCGTTCGTGTAAGTGCGCGGCGATTCTGATGCCGACAAAAGATCCACATCCACGTCATCCGCTAATTGCCTGATCCCCGATGCCCAATCGATTGAAGGTGCTAACGCCGCCTTGTCCAAGTGAGTCGCGATGCTGGGTATCGGAACCCAAAGCCTTCTACGTTTCCCCAACAGAATTCGCGACCATCCATGAATCCAAGCCTTGACGATAATCTTGGCAAAATGGGACTCACGGTGAGCAATCTGTAGAAACTTCACGGGACTGTACAGGGATTTTTTGGTCAAACTTAGCCACAAACTACAGTCGAAATTTCGGCGACAATAAGTGCGAAAAATCCCAGCTTCCGCTCGCAGCGTGGGTTTCGAAGTTAGAAAAGTCAAGCAGGTGGAAGCGGCGGTTCTCCAATGATGGTTCGAATGAACCCGGATCCATTTAGGATGATTATGGATTTCGCGAGTATAGCAGTCGAGATGATCGTAAGGAGAAATAAAATCCACGTCGTCGTATGCCCGTAGAAAATCGAGCATCAAGGTAAATTGATTCGGCAAATAAACGTAATCGTCCTCGGCAAAGTAAACGAATTCACTGTCGTTCTGTTGGAGGAGTATGTCGATTTGTTTGCCAAACGTTGCCTGGTTTCCGATTGCGGGCAATGCAATTAGCGTGAGGTCCTTTTCATCAAAATACCGCCTGAACATATCGGCGTATGAGTCCGGGCATCCATCTAAAAGAACCCACACTTTGGCACGGAGCTTTCCCAGCGACAGTTTTAAAGAACGAACGCAGATTTCCGCGAAGTGCAATTTATCATCGCTATAAGGGAGCCCGAGTGCCGGACTGGCGACCTTCGGGTAAATTCGATAAGCAATGGCGATGTCGTATTGGCTCATCCGTGTCCTGCGTTTAGGTTCTACTCACAATTCGCGATTTCTGTTAACACCGAAGACTACGCGGATGTTAGGCCTTATCGCGTAAAAGCGTTGACTGAATATGTCTGATCGACAATTGGAGCGATGATTCTCAATGGGGACTCCACTGTGAGATCGGCTTCCATTGTAACGAGCCAAGATCCGACCTGATGAACGTGATCGATCCATTGACCGTAACCGACGGCATTCCCATAAGATCGATATTGCCGCCGGAACCAAATACAACTGAGCCGCCTAAAGTAAAAAAGGTCATCGTTTCACCGGGCCCAAGCGAGCTCTGCACGGTGGTGATGGGCGTCGCGGATGAATTTAAGCCGATAGTATGAATGCCAAAAGTGTTAATCGAGGCTGCCGGCGACATTTGAGGCGTCAAACCTGACGTCGGCGGCCCGCTGGCTGTTCCCGCGTACAAATTATCTTGATAGACGATACTCGCCAGGTTTGTTCCCACGATTACGGCGTCGGGATTGCCGAACATCTGGTTATGCGAGAAAATGACACCGGAAGCCACGGTTGTGTCTACTTTCAGTTCGAAGCCTGCGCCTGCATTCGTTCCGACGTTGCCAGCGAAATACGAATCGGAAATTGTCAGACCGTGCGTTCCAATATTCGTATTATTCGTTACCCGATAGCCGCCGAACAGAACCTCGTGGTGTGAGCCATAGAATGCAAGATTGAAGCCTCCGTCGATCGCGACTGCGGTGTCGGCCAACTGCGATATTAATCCTTCAAAGATAATGCTGATCGGATATCCATTCACGCCACCAGACAGGCCTCCCATGTAAATGTTGGTGCCATCGCCAAGTCCCTGCCCATCAAATTCGCAATTTCTAAATCGCAATTCAAATGTCGCACCTTCGAGACGAAGCGCGTTCCCTCCGCCTGCTGCTCGAAAGACAACTACATTATTGAACAGCACCCACTGAGTGGCAGAAGCGAAATCATTGTTCCTGCCTTTGACGTGTATCGCAATTCCCTTGAATCCTTCCATGTAGATATCATCTACCGTGGAATACCAAAGACCGGTGTTCAATGCATTGCTGGTATCAAGAAGGAAGCCATCTTCACTGGTGTTACCCGCAGAACCAAGCACACGAAAGCCTGTAAGCAAAACGTTCGTGGCCGGTGTATTGTTCGTCTGAGGAATGATGAAAACGGGATTATTTCCGTTAACGGACTGCAGGCTTGTCCCGTTGCACGGCGACGCGGTGCTGCAGGTAGGACTTCCATTTACGCCCCCAGAAGCGCCCATACCGATAATCTTAAAAGCCTTACGCAGAACGATCTGGTTTACTGTGTAAGTGTATGGCCCCAGATACAGGGTGATCGCTTTCGTCCCTGGATCAATCGTGCCCAGGTTAAGGTTTGTCTGTGGCGACAGCGCATAAATAATGCACCCATTAGCGGGGCACGCAGAGACGGCGTCTGGAACGCCATTGGGAAAACGATCCGCGAACAGAATATTAGAGAGATTCTGTAGGCTCACCATCCCGTCGGAATCTTTGATTTGTGAATTGATAAGACCCGTGGACGTGAACCTCGGCACCTGATTGAACGATCCGCCCGCGGCAACGTTGGCGCCAGGCGTTCGGGGAGTCGCGGCATCCAGCACTCCTTGTTGGATCACGTCGCCCAGTGCCGGTGCTAAAGTATTAGGTTTGGCAACAGTTCCTGACGTGGTCCCAATTACAGTTGTGGTTTCTTGTGTCGCCTTAACGAACGCTGATGCCGGAAGCCCACCCAGCGTCTGGGCGTCGCCAGCTTTTAGAGCATAGGGCACGCTAACCAATAAAACGCGAGCTTCCTCCTCTGACCCAGGACGCACAACCTGAATGCCGAGCCAACGGGGCTCGCCGGAGGCGAATAGCGACGCCGGAACTCCGTCGCTCGCTGTGGCTCCGAGGAGAACATCGTAACGTCCTTCCATATCCGTTTGCGTATTCTGAACCTCTTGCCAAAGAGCCGTACCGCCCTGCGCTTGATCGTAGATCACGAATCGCAGCGTCACGACTCCAGTTCGAGCAGCTGCGAAAGCATTCTTGGCGATACCGCTAAGTCTTACGAAATGTGGAACGCCTGAGGCACAAGGCGACACACTTTCAACGCATTGCGCGTCGGAAAGGGTCACAGCGAACAGCATAAATGCGAACGCCAAACCCAAGCGCCGCGACGTTTTCATTTTTCTCCTCAGAAAAGGGGGATCTGCAGCACGCTATAACTATGTTGCGCATTTCCTGCCGACGTCCTAAGCAATTTGTGACTGCTCCGTGATCTTAAAAACCCTTTTTCACGACCAAATAGTAATTACTGTGAAAGGAGCCTTCGTTCGGATCATATCGCTCCACCCCGCGCAACTCCGCACCATGGCTGCTGATAAACTTTTCAACTGAGTTCCGCGCGATTCCATTTATCTGAATGGGAGCGAGGCCAGCCCTCATGAATAGCCAGGATTTCGGCACCCCCAACAAGGCGAGTACAGCCCACAGGCGTCGTCGCAGCTGGATTCGTCGTCGAACTGGAACTGCGATCGGCAGTTGAAAGGAAATGACGCCTCCATCTTTGACGACGCGGATGAACTCCGCGACATACTCTAAAATCGCTTTCTTTGTAGGCAGGTGCTGAAGAACCAGGACTGTGAATACAAAATCGAAGGTTCCCGATTCGAATGGCAGCTTGGCTGCGTCGCTTGCAATGAATGTACAGTTCGCCCGGTCGGCGTTGTGAGCCTTGGCTAGGCTAATCATTTTCTCCGAGACATCTAGTCCCGTACAAGACTGAAAAGCATGCGAAAATCCGCGGGTCATTCTCCCCACCCCGCAGCCGAAGTCCAAGAGTCTGTCGAACGTAACATCAATGCCGTGAGATTTGCACATCTCGAGTACCCGATGTGCTTCGCGCTCGCCTGTGCTAAAGAATTCGGCCGGATTCCATTTGCCAAATTTTTTTCCTGGCTCTGAGAGGATGGTCCAAAGAGGATCCAGTTCTGCCAATACGTTCCAGTTGCTCAATGATCAGCACCTCAATTGTTCTCTATCAGTATTCTCGGTCGGCAAACCGCAATTCGGGGGAATCAACCTGCACTGACGGTATGGAGATTTGTTTCATGCTTTGAATCGACCGATAATTTTACTGCTGCCGCCAAAACTCCAAGATGGACCCACGTGAATGCGAGTATGGTGCCGTCGGTAGATTGAAACGAGATGGCGTACAATAAAGTCCCTGCCCAGAGACCGACAAGTATGCCGCTGGGACTCTTCCACGTTTTCCGAATCTTTAACCAAACGGCAACAAAGAATCCTATGAATGCAGTAAGTCCAAAAACGCCCGTATCGTGGAGCACGCGCAGCGGCGCGTTTCCAATCCACGTTTTGTCGCCGGCCCATTCCGGCATGAACCGGGACCAGTCAAAGGAGAGATTAAAGCTGGCCGTACCTCGGCCGATCAGCAAATGACCTGGGATCTCCAACAACGCCTCTTGCATCACAATGGCGCGAGCGATCGCGGTATCGTCGGCCAAGCCCTCGTAGTAAAGATTCGTGAACCGTTCACGTATAACCCCCCCGATAGAACCGGCAAATAACAGGCTAATGATCACACAAGCAAAGGCGACTAGTGCAAGTTTGCTTGTCCGCTTGTTTGCACTAATTCGGCGACTCTTCCAGATCACATAAGTGGCGGTAGCACACAAAGCAAACACCCCAGCGCGGGAAAAGCTCAGTATTCCCGCAAAGCCGGTAACTAGAAACCCAGCCAAATGTTGGAGCCGGTGTCCGTCAAACAGATACAGTGAAAGAAATAAAATCGAGCAGCACGCGGTGTAGGCACCGAAAAGGTTTGGCTCGTACATCGAGCCGTATGGTGCCGCCACGTCGTACAGATATTGTCCAATTTGGACCCCGAACGACGAGCCAAATAGTTGGTGACCCGCGTAACACGCAATTCCATATACTGATTCGATTAAGCCAATTCCTAGAAGAATCGAAAATGTTCTTTGAAGCGTCTTCACATCGCGAACAATAAATTGGATGAGAAAATAAAACAGTACTGCGAAGCAATTCTGTAACGCCCACCGCAAGGTTGAGGCCGGATCCACAGAACCAAATGCCGAACTTAAAAAATTAATTCCCAGGTAGGCCGCGAACCAAAGGTCCAATCGGCGCATTCGCCACGCTCGTTCGAATCGCATTCTCCACACTGCCGCAGCGATTACAACAATAACCCCGGCAAAGTGTTCTGGGCGAGCTTTCCAGCCAAAGACCTCTACAAAAAAAACGGGCGATGCGCTAGCCGCAATAAGAAGCAACAGAGCCCCGTACGGCCATCGACCAAATGCCAGGCAGAACGACAGCACAAGGGCCGTGACACCACCAAGCCACGTAAGATCTTCACGTAGCGCGACCTGAAATACGATTGAACCCGCCGCGAACGTGGCGAAAAGGTCTACCTTACGCGCCGAGCTAGAGCCCCACCACCCTTGCACTAAGATTTGGTCAGGCATAGCGTGGCGTTCTCATTTGTACGCGGCAATGAGCACATCCTGAAAAACGTTTCTCGACATTACCGGATACAGTGAAGCATGGAGTTGGTATTGAAAGCCGGCTCTTTCAAGTTTGTTCAGAAAATCGCCAAGGCACGATTTCTGATTGCCAATCCGATGATGGTATTCGATGACCATTTGCCGAATGCAGCGAAGTTTTCCGCTCGTCGTCAAATCACATAAAACCCGATGTTCGGCTCCCTCGACATCGAGCTTTAAAAAATCTACATTGCCGTCGATAAAATCTGAGAGTTTACGGCCCTTCACCTTGGTAGGTTCGCCGTACCATCTGGACCCGTCCGTGCTCATCAAGAGTCCGCCCGGATTGGCGGAATCGACGAAGAAATCCAATTCGCTATCTTCATTCCACAGCGCACAGTTGTAAGCTTCAACGTCAAGCCGATTCTGAGCAAGATTCTGTTGCAACAATTGGAAGGTGGCGGGATCCGGTTCAAACGCTTTTACCCGACACTTTGGATATAACCACTTGAAATATACAGATGCCATTCCCACGTTAGCGCCGCAATCGAGAACGACTGGCGCATTATCTTCAGCATCAAAATAATAGTTCTGTCGTACGAAAATCTCCCTATACAGGTAGTCCACGACCCGACGATCAAAATGAGAGACTTTAAATCCCATCCTTGTTCCCATTGGGAAGACAAGATCCCTAAAGATCGCGGCTTTCGAGCCCGTCGGCGCTTTCCAGATGTGGTAACAGTCATTGGCGAAGCGGGCTACTTTTGTGATCATTTACGGACGCTCTATTCTCCAGCGCATCGGCAAGCACCGTTCACCGCTTCGATAGTTCAAAGACCGCCGAATCTCCCCGCCCCTCTGCGTTTAATCTCTCCGCATCTGCGCGAAAGCGCCTGAGTTCCGCCTTCGAAAACATAGTCGGTGCCATCTCCGGGCCCAGAGAAGCCAGATCCACGTCTCGCGCGTAGAGTTCGCTCACCCAAAACTGGAACTCGTTGGAGTCGTATACCACCTCGTTTATCGCGAAGTTTGCACTTTCTGCCAAAACTCGAAAACTCTTCTCCGAGTAAATAAACAAGTGTCGCGGTGCGTCGATTTGTACCCAGTTGGCACCATAATGTTCCCACGCCCATCCAACGATTGGGATTCGCACAAGGCACCGGCCTCCGGGAGCGAGCAGGTTGTACACGCTTTCAAGCACTCGAGCCGGCGCGGCCATGTGCTCGAACGAGTGATGAAACATAATGACGTCCCACACCGAGCCGGAGAGATCTTCCAACCCGCCCCTCATGATGGTTGCGGCGTCGCTCGGATGCTGCTCGGTTAATGGAATAAACCGGTCAATGCCCAAAATTCGTTTGTAGCCTAGCTCTTTGAGGTCAGCTAGGAGAATGCCAGCACCGCAACCCACATCCAAAATGCGATCGTCCTTATCCGCTCCGATGCGACAAAATGCTTTCAGCGCTAGATGATCGAAACGTCGGACGAGGAATCGTTCCAGCCATCCATGACGTTCCAAAAGACCTTTATTTCTCTTCCTGCGCAAAGCCTTTCGAAAGTGTTTAAGAACGGGAGGCCCTGCTGGCTCATTTGGGCGGAATGCGGTGTAGTCAGGCGGATAATACTGCTGCATGTTTTCTGGTGCATCGAGAAGCTGAAGGGACCCGCATTCGCCGCATTCCAAATATGTGAACGTATCTCGAGTTCCGAGCATCATTTCCCGGACGGGATGCGTCCTGTTTCCGGCAACATTTCCGCAAATCTCACAACGTCCGGCCGTACTCGGCTGGACGGTCAGTGCAGGGTGCGATAATTTAACAGATCTGTTCACGAATGAGCCTTGTTAGCTGACCGGCTGCGACCGCGCCGGAGTCAACAGTCTCCAAATAATGCGAAGTTCGGCAGAACACGCGACGGCAAGAAAAACCAACACCATGGCATAGTAGATTAGTATTCGAATTCCCACCTGATTCGAAGACCTTAGAGCGATTCCATAACTGACAGCCGACCAAGCGAAAACCGCGATTAGGGCAATCTGGTTCGTTAACGGCTGTGCAGTCTCCTTTCGAAGCATCCACTCGTTTGCGCACCACCAAAGCACCAACGCAATCAGTTGCCCCATGGCGATCGCAACCAGCGAGCCTGGCCGTAGTGCCATTGTCATGTCCAGCGCGAAGGCAACCATCAGAGCCGCCATAGTCAGTAGCAAGAACTGCCGCTGCTTGCCATAGATATAAGCGAAGCTGACATGCAGGATCTGGATTTCGGCGATAAAAAAGACACCGAGTAAGAGAACCGCAGCGATAGGCAAGCTAGATGAGTACTTCGGGAGATATTGCTTGACCACGACCTCCAAAAGAAAGAAATAAGGAACCAATAAACTCCATGCCATAAGCATGAAACGTGATGCATGTCCATAAATCTTAGCTCGCCCTTCAGCCTGCAGCGCCGCCGCGTGCGAGAAGAAAACACGATATACCGCCGCGATAGCTGTGATTGGAACGAACATGGCGCTGGACGCCAGGCTGTACTGAGCAAACTCCCGAAGCGGCAGAGTCCAACTGACGACCAAACGGTCGGCCGTCTGCACGAACCCAAAACCCACATTAGCCAATACAATGGGCCAACCGACGAACAGGTACATCTTGCCTACGGACCACGCCGATTCGTCAGCCGGTGCTCCTCGCAAGGGTCTAAGCCGAACCCACAAATATACAAGTGCACCGGTCCACGCCAGGCAGTAAAGAACAATCAGTAAATGAAATCCAGGAGTTCGTCGGAAACCGAAAGCCAGCGTTAGCACAACAAATATGCCGACCGGGGTCGCGGAAGCGATCGCTACCGGCCTGAACTGCCGGGCCCCTTGTAGACCGTACTGCAGCAACGCTGTGACGTTAAACACGAAAGCGAAAGCCAAGACGCTGAGCCCAACGAAACGAATCGGGCCGTGAAATACATAACAGACGAATGCGGCGCCAGGAATAAGGACAATCGAGAGCTGCCCAACCAGGAATTTTAGCCCCGTTTGTATCTGCGGACGAAAGCTTTCCAACGGCTGGCCGGCCCATCGCAGCAGTGCACCATCCAGAAAACCCATCTGCAACAGTCCTGCATAACCGCTGTACAACATGAACAGCCGCCAGTAACCGAAATCCTGCACGCTGACAATCCGTGGAATCAGGAAAACCACGGCGGTGTTGAACAAGGCAGCTAGCGCCGTTCCCACACCCATTGTGAGGACGTCCCGCGCCAAGGCCGCAGTGGAGGTCTTTTCAACCGGTATTTTACTTTGATCTATAGCCAGCGGTGGGATCGCTTGAAAGTCGCTCAAAACGTCGCCGCCACTATCATTTGATTCAGCAATGATGAACGCTCGCCAGCCACTTAAGGTTGCTCTCGTGTATATCCGCTGCCGATCGCATCATCACCTGAAATAAAAGAACTGCGTCGAAGTGATTTTTGCCTTTGTGGCGAAATAAAGTGCAAGCGTTCAGCGTCACCGCTCCTTTCTCCCTTTGACATCACCGAACGGTGCTCAAGACAATGGACCCTCGCGTTGACCCGCCAATGTGGCTGCTTTGCAACCAAAGTTTGCTATTTGCCACGGTGTGTTTTCTGGCCGGCCGTAGCTCCGCCCCGTCACTCACAAGTGAATGATGACGAACCTGTTGCACTTAACCGCCTAACGCTCACCCTACTTCTGTCGCACATCCTGATCATCATCATCGCGATGACCCCAATGCAACCAGCCCTTTGCTGAAGTCTTTTTAGATGACCCGTAAACGGACATTCCCGGCAACTGTGTCTTTACGTCCGTAAAAACCTGCTGAGCGAATATCATTCGTGGATCACCCGTGTCGGCTTGCGCCCAGGTCTCCCTGCCAACGATCCAGATCATCGCTCCAGCAAGCACGCAAATTGTTCCCAGGAACATGATCAGCAACCGCGGAGGAAATGATTTTTTATCTGGAATGTTTGCTACGTCGAGAACCTTAACCGTCGGGATTTCTTTCGCTTCTTGGACCTTCGCCATCTCGTACTCTTTCGTAAGAGTCTCGAGAACCGCTTCTTGAATCTTCGCACGGCGATACAGGTCTGCCCACGTTACCCCCAGTAGTGGCAGCTTCCGTATCGAAGGATATAGTGAGTCGTTAGCTCCCGCGCCGCCAACCTCGGTTGTACTTTCGCCTTTGCCGCCTAAACGTTCCAACTGACGTTGCAGCTCGTCAATGCGCGCCTTTACCGCGCGCGTGTGACTGTTGTTGTCGGTATAAATCTCCCGCATTCCTTGATACTGCGCTTGTGCGGCGATCAGCTGGCCCTGCAGCGCAGCAGCGGCCTCGACCATGGCTCTGCCTTGTTCCTTCACGTCAATGGCTGAATTTTTGCTGGCGAATTGACTAAACTCGCCCTCCGCTTTTTCCAGATCCTTCGTAACATTGCTAAGACGCTCTTCCAAAAACATCCGCTCACGCCGTGCTGAGGATGTACTCAGCTCTGCTACCAGCCGATTGAGTTTCTCGACATACGCCTGCCCTATGGCCGCCGCTCGCTGAGGACTGCGGTCAGTAACGGTAATCGAAATAATCTGGCTTTTTCGATCGACTCCTATGCTCGTTTTCGTCGATAACACTCTGCGGGCGTCCTCCATCGTCCGAACGCCGTATAGCTTTTTCAATTCGAATCGTTGGATCAAATCATCCTGGACGGTACGGCTGGTCAAAATCCCCACGAAAATGTCGCTTGAACTTTTTAATCCCAGGAAATCACTCGCCAATGACGACAGTCCGCCACCCCCGCCGTTAGCCATCGCCGCTGCAGCCATGGCCAGCCCCGATGAAGACTGACTGTCTGGAGGCATCAGCCTCGTCGTCGATTCATAGCGGCTTGGGATCAGAAATGCGATAAGCGCGCTCGCCAGCAGTGCATATAACGCAACCCGATAAAGAAAACGGCGATTTTCCCAAAGCAATTGAAGATACGGAAGGAGCGGATCTCTTGTTTCAACAGCTTCCTTAATGAGGGAGTTCGAGAATTCGTTCTCGGGGATTCCCGTCATCGAATGCCGCGCCGACGAGCCGCCAGAATATTTCATTGCAGGCCTCTCAGCGTATCAACAGACGCCGAAATAGAGCGCCTAAACACTCTCTGCGGCTGAAATTCAATTTCGATCGAGGCGGTGACATTCCGTTGAGCGTTAGGCTGAATGATTGGAAACAGCCATTGTTCAAACTGCACTGAAGTCGTGACCCCTAGATCAGGACGCAGCCAGTAATCTCCGCGAACGCCCACGTCTGTAACCGTTCCTCCCCCTGGAAGGAACTCCTGACTCACTTTCTGGTGGCGAAAATTAAGTTGCAGTCGATCCTTTGCACCAAACCAGTAGTTTGTCCATGCTTGCGCTCCCTGTCCTTCTCTGCCTATCCAATTCCCAATGAGATTCCCCGCATTCGTGTATCCGCTGCGCCAAGTCAGATTGAAATAGTAAAAGCCATTTCCCAAATTCCCGCCCAACGGGTTGTCCGTATAAACACCTTCCACCCGCAGATCCAGCTTAGGAATATGCGGAAATTGAGGGAAATAGAGACCCGCGCGCCAAGCGGACCGGTCGAAATATCCGATGGGCGAAAACTGGTCGTCTGCGAACCCGTCGCCATAAAACGTCACCCATTTTCGCAAACCGGGAAGGCGATAGGAAAAATCCAATCCCGATCGCCGATCGCCGGGCTTGTCAGGACTGCCGCCCACCGCCGTGATTCTCTCATTCGTTGTCGAAAACAGGCTACGCAGCAGGGTGTGAGTGGTTAGCGGATACCCTGGGCCACCGTAAATTGTCGTGCGAGATACGCCAAACTCTAAGTTCCGCGTAGGTTTGAAGCTGATCCTTTGCCCATGAATAAACGGCTGAGGGTCAACTGGCTTTCCGAAATCTCCTACGAAACCCGTTGGACTGAATACAAAATCGTACCCAGAAACTTGACCCAGAAACATCTCCAACCGCATCGGTCCAAGCCAACCCAGAATACTAGGAAGCTTAAGCGGCGTGACGCGGTTTACACGGAACATGTTGATCGGCGCCGCATTGTCACCGATCATCGTGGACCCACCCTCTCCAGGGGCCCACATAAGACTTTGCTTTCCAAAGGTAAACTGCCAGTTCGACGCCATAAGCCCCACATATGCGTCCAAAAGCCTTACCTGCTGCGAAGAAGGCTCATTCGTCTCCGGGGGTGTGCTGGGATAATGGTCGGCCACCTGAATCGCTTGGCGCGTTGCCAGCGAATACGCAGGAATCCCCGGCGCTGTTTGTGCTTCGCCCCTTACATAAGCAACCCACGGTCCTTTCGTCGCATACGCCGAAAATCCGTTAACCGTGCTCCAACCTTCTCCATACGGTCGCCCAAAATCGTTGAACTGAGTCTGTCCGAACGTGTAGCCGTCCGTTAACGGCGCTCCGGAGATGTGCTCGGTTCTGGAATACAGTGTCTCCAACCGAAACGCCGCGCCATCCGTTCCATCACCTTTGGCATCCGCCTCCGGACGGAATTCGCGTTTCAATGCCTCCACCAGTTTTCCGCCTTCGCTCTCATCGAAATCGGACCCAGCGAGTTTGTCTTCCGCCTCAATCACCTGCCGCATGCATTCACGGCGCGTCCATGGACGCATTCCCGCAAATCCGCTATCCACCAATCCCAGCGCCGCCAAGCGATCCAACGCTGGATACACCCAGCTATCCAGCGGTACGTACGGGGTTCCCAGGTTCTGCGTGCCCGCTGATTCCCAGCCACGTGCCAGTGCACTCAACGAACGCCATTCCCCTCCGCCCAATTCGGGATCGTGGCGCCGATTGTAAATATCTTGCGCAATCATGTTTCCCATCATCTGACCGATGAACACGTCAGCCGGAAAATGCTGCCGCCCCCGGATGCGCGAATAACTCACCAGCGAAGCCAAACCATACGCGGCAATTTTCGGCAGCACGCCTGGATATTCATGCGCGATTACACCGGCAACAGACCAGGCCGCCGCGGCATGTTCCGATGGAAATGAACTTCCGCCACCCTGAAAGAACGGCCCGCTGCCGTCGCCTTGATATGGCCGCTGGCGTCGCAATGTATACTTCAACGCTTCCACCGCCAGCGTGCTATTAATGGCCGCCTCGCCAGCCAAAAATCCCGTCTCCCGCCAATGTTCGCGATGTGCCGGATAGCTCAGCAGCCACATTGCCCCGGCGGCTCCTACCAGCGCTGCGGCTCCCTCCGTGGACAGATTCTTGTAGTGACTGATCGTTTTCGGGTCAGTCGAAAGATGCGTACTCACATCTCGATCAGTTGCGAACAAACCCGCCGCGAATCCTCCCACAGGCACCAGCCAGTTGGCGTCAGAGATCCGCAGTTGCGCGGGACTTGTCCAAATTTGTTTCTGATCTTCCAAAAAATCCTTCCCTAAACGCTTCAAGCCGCCACCGGAGGGCCGCTGTGGATCCGATTCTGCTGCGTCCGGCTTCGCCGCTGCTTTCGGTCCGTCGCTGGTGGCCGCATCCTTCATATTCTTGCGATCTGAGTCTGTATCGCGCTGCTTTCGTGTGTCGTCTTGCTGCGGCATGGCACTCGCTGTGGCCCGCGCTACTTGCCCACAGCCCGCAACCACCAACAACCACACGCAAACACAACCTGAAATACTCGCTCCTCAACTCAATCAGCCATCTCAAGGATGCAGATACGCGATCGCAATAGCCGCCGAAGTTGCCAGCTGTCCTGCCTGGAACAACGTCTGCCAATTTCGCGTTCCGATCCGCGGCGCCACTTCCGGCACTACTACCACGTCTCCCGGCTGCAACGTCGCCCCCAATGGATCACCAGACCAGAAACCCGAATTGTTCTTCGCGGCAAGTACCGAACCGTCGCCGCGAATTACAAATACGGCCTTCTTGTTCGCGAGCTGCGTCATTCCTCCGGCTTGACTCAGATACCAGCGCGCGCTGCGTCCAGGCCGGTATCCAACCGCCGTCGGATTGAACACCTGTCCGTTCACGATAACGTAATCCGCCTTCTTTGGAATCAGCAGCGTGTCACCGTCGCGCACAGGCACGTCCGCTTCGCTATTCTTCCATTCGCTCACCTCCGAGCGAATACGCACAACCACTCGGCCGATCGGCGGATTCGATTGCAACTGTTGGATCGTCGTCTCCGTTTCCGCGATCGCTGTCATCTTCGCGTTCTTTTGCTCCACGTCGGCTTCGGGCAATTCTCTCAGGTTGATTTCCTCCTGCTTCAATCGCCTGACCATTTCCGTTCGCGAGCTCAACTCCACTTCGCGCACTTCCCTCCGCATCAGCACCGCTCCATACGGATACGCCTGCGGTCCAAATCCACCAGCGCGCTCCAGCACTGAGCTGAGTTTTTCACCCGGTCGAATTCCGTATGTCCCCGGGTGCACGACTTCGCCTTTCACCGCGATTGCCGAGCCGATGTCGTTCCATCCTGGCAGTTGCCGAATGGTCAGAACATCGCCGTTCGTCACCGCTAAATTCGACCCTGGATCGCCCGCCAGCGCCGCGGAAATAGTCACCACGTGATGCTGACCGGTAAGCTCACCTTGATTCCACTCATAGTGCGTAAGGTCCGCAGTCTGCGTATCTGCGCTCGGTGTAAGCCCGCCGCCCACATGGATCAAATCCGCAACCGTCATATTTGTTGTCAGCGGATATCGCCCCGGCTTTCCCACGTCTCCCTGCACTAGCGCAGTTCCAGGCTGAATTGCATCCGGGCTCCGATGAATCAACAATCGGTCCCGCGGCTCAAGCCAGATGTTCGCGGTGGGGTCGCCTTCTAGTGCAAGGTTCAAGCTCACGCTAAAAATCTTCATCTTGCCATCGGGTAAATACCGGAAGACCTGCGCATCTTCAATCTTGGCATCCGGTGCGGTTCCACCAGCCAAGTGCACCGCGTCGCTCAGATGCACTTTCCCTGCGGTTCTGTAAGTACCGGGAATCCGCACGTCGCCCCACACTGACACGGTCGGCGGATTTTCAAAATCGAATCGGCTGAAGATCCGTACCGTATCCATGGGATGCAGCACTGGTGCCTGCGATGGGTTTTCCAGCGCGCTCGCCAGATCAAAACTCTCCACGCTCGGGATGAAAATCCGGCGCGTTCAGCCGGATGATTTCCGCATACTGATTTGCAGGCTCCGGCAGCATATCCTTATACGACGTGATCACGTCCGTGACCTTCATGTCCTTGCGATACGAATAACGTCCCGGCCGAACGACGTGTCCTTCCACATAGACCGCGTCCTGGTTGTACGGCGCGATCGGAAACACGCGAATTCGGTCTCCATCTTGAATCTCAAACGCTTCAAGTGTCTTCGTGACCTCGGACTTGTCTTCGGTTTCCGGAACGTCCACGCTCAGCATCGTCTGATTTTGATGTGCCACCAATCGCTGCACTTCGATGTGTCGTAGCGTCGCGGTCGGCAACAACCCTCCCGCCAATTCCAGCACCGACGATAAATTTTTCTCATCCTTCAATTCGTAAATTGCCGGACGCCGTACCATTCCGTCGACAGTCACCTGTGGACCGATCGGCGGCACCAGCACGCTGTCTCCGTTTTCCAGTCGCTGCAAATCTGATTTCACGCCATGTAGCAAAAGATCGTATAGATCCACCACTTCGACCAACTGCTTGCCGCGATAATGCTTGACGATACGCAGGGAGCCGCGCTGCGTCGGGCCGCCCGCGACGAATAGCGCATTCAGCGGCGTCGAAAGCGAACTGATGTCGTACGCTCCCGGATTTGCGATATCCCCAACCTCATAAACACGAATCGTCCGTAACTTGCCAAGCGAAACATCCGCGGACACAGCGCGAAATTGCGTTCGCAGCGCTTGTTGCAGCGTCTGCTGCACGTCGGAGAGGCTCTTGCCACTTACCAGCACCGGCCCCACTTCCGGCAGGCTGACCCGCCCTTCGCGATCCACTACGCGAAAGACCCTGGTGCTCATTCCGCCCCACAAATCGATCGAGAGTCCATCCCCAGGGCCCACCACGTAGTCCGGACCCGCCGGCAAATCCATCGGGATCAACTGTGAATCGCGTGTGCCATTCTCGAAAACTTCCCATCCAAAGCGCTTCGGTGTCGTTGGCTTGGGGATCGCTTGCACATACATGTCGTACAAAGATGGAATCTCGTTGTATGGATTTGCAGCGCGAACCAGCTCTGGCACAGGCGGCGCTGGGCGCGGACGCGCTCCCCGATTGAACGCCGTCATCGAATTCGCGGAACCATACGATCCATACGAAGCGTTGCCGTCGTCGCGTCTACTACCTCGAGTGCCTTCTGGTATCACCGGAGTTGGCCGGCTGTTCCCTACTCCGTATGCGGCCAGTGCATCCACAACATTGCGGCCTTGCGGCGTGGAAATCGGCAGCATCGTGCCGCTCTGTCCATCCAATCCCCTGCTCATAAATGCGGACGAATCACCCCCGCCGGCACCGCCACTCAATCCGGCACTACCGCCACCCGCGCCACCGCGGCCGGCTCCAATACTGCCGCCGCCCAATCCTTCACCGCCCGCGCCCTCGAGCATCGCTAAAGATTGCGCCGAGTTCCCCAGCGGCAACTCGGAAACTCCGCCTTCCAATTCATCTTCTGGACTGAATTGCGCCCGCTCGATCTGTCCCCCACCGACCCGCGAAGGGATCGATGGATTGGATTGGCCTGGCCCCATTTGGTTCTGCGGACCTTGATCTCGTTGATCTTGGCGCCCTGCCGGTTGTCCCAAGTTTTGATTGCCTTGCGACTCGCAGTCAGCGTCATTCCGCTGCGCGCAATATTCCGCCCGCTCTATCCTCTGTTCGTTGCGCTGATGGTCCAAAGTGGCCTGTTGCTCCTGGCTTTGCGCCATCCACTTTGCCCGCTCTTTGGCCAACAAATCCTGTTCCTTGGCGGCCTCAGAATCTGGATTCAGCTGTGGAACCAAATACCCGTAGCGCTGCACCAATGCTGTTGCCACTGAACGAAATTGCACGTCCGATTGGAGCCGGTCGAAAATCGCCTCATCGCTTAGGTCGTGATCTGTGATGATTTGCCCGTGATTCGTGGCCTCCTTCGCCACCCAACGCTTCAGTTCCACCATCAAGCCGATGTCCTTCACCAGGATGGTCTTGATGTCCGCGGCGGCTGCCGCCACGCGGCTCTGGTTTTCTCGGCTCAAGTCCGAGTTCTGCATCGGATTTTGTCGTTGAATCTGTGCCTGCAGCGCGCTGCACCACAGCAGTGCGCTTCCCGCAACGAAAACGAACCTCAGTCTTCCCTTTATCTGTCGGCGCATTACACACGCTCCCCAGCGCGAGCGGGCGTGATATTTCTTACCGCGTTCAAAATGCCCTGCTCGGATGCTTCGATCTGGCTCGAATGAATGTCGAAGGAAGCCCAATAAAACACGCTGCAATTTTCCTGCGACGCCACTGCGATGATTCGCAACCCGGGGTTGTCGCGCAGCAGCGTGTCGCAAATTCCCGGACGCTTCGCTGGTTCATCCAGCGCAATCACCAGCAGGTCCGGGCTCGTCTGTTGCACGCGCGCGCGAATGTCCCCTTCCTCCGCAACTTCGCCTACCAGCTCTACACCCGGCTCGTCGGCTAAAGTTGCGAGGATGAGCTCGCGCATCAATTTCGGACGGTTGGCCACCAAGATACGAATTGACCGGTCCATGTTGTTGCTCCTCCGTCCCGTAAGCTGGGTCCTGTAAGTATCGAAGAATGTTCAGGAAACAAGAGTCTCAAAGATGTCCTGTTTTGCGGGCAAACCTACTCAAGCGAAAAAGCATCACATCCGCGCAACCCAAGCACTAAGAAATTCCCAAGGGTGTGGGGTGGTCTTAGGTTACTTTTGAGATATGGCCGGGTCGCTTCGTTGACATGCTACCCAGCCGTCAATTAACTTGGCTGCAACAATTTTTTGAGGGATACTGGTATCAACCAAGCGGCTATATTACTCAACAGCCGTAAGATACCGGCTTATCACCGAACTTTTTGACGGGGGCTCTGAGGGCTCTGCATGCTGCCGACTACTGATAAGCAGTCCTCGACCAATGTTTACGTGGTCGCTGAAAATCGCCTGCTCCGCGAGACTTTGGTTCGCCTGTTTCGCAAGCGCAGCGACCTCTCGGTCGTAGGCCAGAATTCCTATTCGAATTCAGTTCCCGAGGACATTGCCGCCTCGCAATCCGATCTGTTATTGCTTGACTGCCTGAATCCTAACCACAAGTCCGATGACCTGATCTGCGATATACGCGAATCTGTGCCGCAAATCCGCATCGTGCTGTTCGGCATGGACGAAGACAACGACATTTTCCTGCAGGCTGTGCGTCTCGGCATCAACGGGTACGTTCTGAAAAATGCGTCCTCCACAGAGCTGCTGGATGCCGTTCGCGCCGTGGCCCAGGGCGAATCCGTATGCCCATCCAGGTTCTGCAAGGTACTGTTCCAGGCCATTTCCAGCGAAGCCAGCCAGCGCGCCGCCATCGCCGAACAGCGTGCCGGAATGCGTTTCGAGCTTACCCTCCGGCAACGGCAGCTCATGTCCCTGGTAGCTATGGGCCTCAGCAATAAGGAAATAGCGGCCAATTTGAATTTGTCGGAATTTACCGTCAAGAATCACATTTACCGCGTGATGAAGCAGGTAGACGCGCAAAATCGCCACGAAGCGGTAAACCTGATCCGCGCCGGCAACTCGCCGGAGAGCGATGCCGAGTGGCCAGTCCTCACCCGCGCTGCAACTCCATAGTTCTCTTTTTATCGATCAATTACGAACAGCGTTTGACTTTGCTTTGCTGGAATGTTGCTAGCTGATATGCCTGGGTTTGGCGGTAGAATCGTGCCGCTGCATGGATTCCACACCTCACGAAAGCGCTGCACCGCTGCCTGTTGAATCGATTTCGCCCGCGGAACCGCGTGCGGTCGCGTCTGGACGGATTGGTTATTTTCGCTGGGTGATTTGCGCGTTGCTGCTATTTGGTACCACGAAAAACTACATGGATCGGCAGGTGCTCGGCGTTCTGAAAACGACGCTGCAGCATGATCTTGGTTGGAACGAAATCGATTACAGCAATCTTGTGTTTGCGTTTCAAGCGGCGTACGCGGTGGGCATGGTGGTCATGGGCGGTTTGATTGACCGGCTCGGCACGCGATTGGGTTTTGCGTTGGCGATGATTTTTTGGAGCGGCGCGTCGATGGCGCACGCCGCGTGCAATTCGTTCACCGGATTTTTTGCGGCGCGTTTTGCTTTGGGACTCGGCGAAGCGGGAAATTTTCCGGCGAGCCTGAAGACCGTGGCCGAGTGGTTTCCGAAAAAAGAGCGCGCGCTGGCCACCGGAATTTTCAATGCCGGCACAAATTTTGGCGCCATCATCACGCCGCTGACGGTGCCGTGGATCACGCTGCACTGGGGCTGGCGCGCGGCATTTCTGATCACTGGCGGAATCGGGCTGGTGTGGTTGGCCTTGTGGCTGCTGCTGTATCGCAAACCGGAAGAGCATCCGCGATTGTCAAAGCGCGAGTTGGAGTACATCCGCAGCGATCCGGCGCAGCCCGCAGGCAAAATCAAATGGGCGAGCTTACTGCCGCACCGGCAGACCTGGGCATTCGCGATGGGCAAGTTCCTCCTCGATCCAGTGTGGTGGTTCTACCTGTTCTGGATTCCTGATTTCTTGCAGCGCCGCCACGGATTGGCGCTGATGCAAATTGGGTTGCCGATCCTGGTGATCTACCTGATTTCCGATGTGGGCAGCGTGGCCGGCGGCTGGCTGTCCTCAACGTTGATCAAGCGCGGCAAATCGGTGAACGTGGCCCGCAAGACGGCTTTCGTGGTGTGCGCGATCTGCGTGCTGCCCATCCTCGTGGCTTACCGAACGGACAATCTGTGGCTGGCGGTGCTGGTAATCGGCTTGGCCGCGGCGGCGCATCAGGGATTTTCGGCGAATCTGTTCACTCTGCCGTCGGACATGTTCCCGCCGCAAGCGGTCGCGTCGGTCGTCGGTATTGGCGGGATGGCCGGGGCGATTGGCGGGATGCTGATCGCCAAGATCGTCGGCTACGCCTTGCAGTGGACTGGGAGCTACCTCGTGCCTTTTGTCATCGCGGCGGTGGCTTACCCGGTGGCGGTGGCGGTCATTCATCTCCTGGTGCCGAAGCTGGAACCTGCGCGGATCGCTTCTGAAGTCGTCAGATCGATCTAACTACTTTTCACTCAGTGGCTTGCACGCAATCCGCCGCGCGCTGCAGCTTGGGCATGGTCGCGAGAGCGGTACCTACCCCCGGCAGTTTGTTCTTTCTTAAAGACTTGCTTGGAGGGCAGTTTTGTAAGTGCAACACGGCATGTGAGTAGTTCGTTTGCATGGTGGGACGCAGGTCGTCGGAATGTGCGTCGAAGATTGGCCTGATGGTGGGGCTGGGATGACTGCGCAAAGGAATGCAATGGTCTCGCTGACGGTTTAGGTGGGTGCAAGGAGTCGCGGTCGAAACGTTCTATGTGTGAGGCTATTGCGGCGTGAGACTTGTTATGCAGAATTTCCGCGTTTTTGTGCTGAGGTTCAGGCCGGGCTTGAGTTTGTTCGGCTTGGGCGTGGGCTTGAGTTGGTTGCTGATTGCGCCTTGCGTGCGGGCAGACGATTGGCCTGGGCCGATTGTTCGGGAGGTGTTCAGCAAGAACCGCGATTACTTTGTGCGGATTACGCCGGGAGAGTCGGTCGGTGAAACCTACGGATTTGCCTCCGCTAAGGTAGGGAAGCATGCTACCGCGGCGTTTTTTCGGAGGCAGGTGGATCGTGGTTATAAGTTGGAGCGGGAAATCGAGATCGCCAACCCTGTGGCACCGGTGGAGTTCTTTGTGTCGAATGCGGGTGAGCTGGTTACTTTGGATAATTGGCACAATGTGGGTTACGGGGTGATTCTGGCGCTGTATCGCAACGATGGAAGAATGGTGAAAGCGTATCGGTTGGGTGATTTATTCGCTAAAAGCCGAAGTCGATTCGTTCAGTCATAGTGTTTCGTCGATCTGGTGGCACAAGGGGCCTACTTATATTGATGAGGACCAGAAGGTCTTTTATATGGGTTACCGGGAGGCGCCGGATTATCGGGAGTTGATTTTGCGGTTGGGGGATGGGGTGGTGCGGATTTGTGGGGGTGGTTTGAAGTATGCGTGTCGGGGATTGGTAGCGCGAAGTGATTTTTTGTGGTGATGGTGATTGCACGTCGTGGTGATCGCGGTTGTGGTTGGGTCTAAACCCGCACCCTGAACACCGTAGGGTGCGGCACCCGCGGAAACGGCCGGGGTTGGTGCGGTTTACAACTTGCCGAGATGGGGCGCAGCGGTGCTGCGCCCCTACGAGGGATTGCGCGACGATTTGGCCGCACAACTCGCTTTACGCGCTAGGCGTACACCTGGAAAATCTCGGGGCCTGCGATCAGGATTTCAGCAGAGTGGTGATGTAGGTGGGGGTTAGGGGCAGGCGGCGGGGGTGGACTGTGGTGGCGTCGTGGACGGCGGCGGCTAGTGCTGGAGCGACGATGGCGTTGGCGGCTTCGGAGCCGCCGCCGAAGCCTTTGTCGTCACGGGAAAGCTGAACCACCTGTATGTCGGGCGTTTCTTCCATGGTCAGGATTTTGTAGCGGTCCCAGTTGGTGCTGGTGATCTTGCTGTCGTCGAAGGTGACCTCTTCTTTCAAGGTTTCGCTCAAGCCCATCACGACTCCACTCTTCATGCAGAGATTGAGCTGGCGAGGGTTGATGACTTTGCCGACCTCTGCGCCGATGGTGAATTTTGTGACCGTGATGGCGCCCGTCGCGGGAGTGATTGCGATTTCGGCGATGCCGACCCAATAGGCGTTGGCGCGACGCATGATGCAGACGCCGCGGCCGTTGAGCGCGGTATCGCCGGACTTGCGGGCGCTTTCCTGCGGAGAAGGGCGCGGCTGCCAACCGGCGGCTTTGGCGGTGGCGTTGAGAATGTCGATCATGCGCGCGTCGGTGGTGTGCGCGAGGCGGAACTCGACGGGGTCGATCTTTGCGGCCGCGGCGGCTTCGTTGATCAAGCATTCGAGGGCAAAATTTTGCTGGCGCTGGCCGGGCGTGCGCATGATGTTGCCGCGGAGACCTCCGCTGACAGCATCGGCGGCGAGATTCGGCATGCCGTAGGCGGCCTCGAAGCGATTGATTTTGTCGTAGACCCACTCGGTGGCGATCCAGTTGCCAGGAGGCGAAGTGCTGCAAGGCATTCCGGCGAGAAGCGCGCCGAGAGGGCGCGGGTCGGTCATGTTTGGCGAGTACTGCTCGGAAAGCAGCGCGGTGATATGGCCGCGCGAGTCGCATGCAGCTTTGAGATCTGAAACCCACGCGGGGGAAACCGAGGACCACGCGAGATCTTCCTGCAAAGTCCATTGAACGCGAACGGGCTTGTGCGTCAGCAGCGACAGTATGACGGCGTCTGCATCGGCGCCATCGCCTCCGAAGGTGGTGCGGCCGTACTGCCCGGAATGATCGAGCCAGCGGACAACAATTTTTTCGGTGGGGACACCGAGGAGTTCCGACATTCGCGCGCGGAGACCCTGAGATTGGGCGGAGTGCGTCCAGATGGTGGTGGTCGCGTCAAGGTGAACGTCGGCGACGGCGACGAATGGGCCGATGGGAGCGTGACGGACGTAGCCCTGATCGTAGGTGGCGGAGATTGTTTTGGGCGCGGCAGTCAACGCAGCGTTGATGGCTGCAGATTCGCCGTGCGTTTGCGCAGGTTTGTCCCACGGAAATTTACGGAGAGCTGGTATGACATTTTCGCTGCCGGGAAGACCGGACCAGTCGGTCCATTTGGTAGTGGCGGCGACCGCGCGTGCGGCGCTAGCGGCTTCCCATTCGTCGGGAGAAACAACGGCGACGAGGTTCGCTTTGGTGACGATCTCGGCCGTGGGAAATTGCTTTTTGTCGAGCGCGCCGACAGAGATCAGTTTCGAACCAAGAGTGGCGGGGCGGATCATGCGGGCGTGAAGCATACCGGGCAGGGTTACATCACAGCTCCATTGAGTTTTTCCGATGACTTTATCGCGCACGGCGGGCATGGGATATGACGTGCCGATCACTTGATATTGAGCGACCGGCTTGGCGGGGGGATCGCCTGTGACCGTGAGGCCGTCGAGCGTAGTGACGCCGACCCATTGAGATGGATCGGGCTTGGCGAGCGATCCGCTGACGGGAATTTTCAGATCGAGCTGCTGACCGGCAACGAGTTCGCCGTAGGTGATGCTCTTACCGCCACCAGAAACGGCGCCATTGACAACAGAGAGCGCAGAAATCGGCACGCCAAGACGGGTTGCCGCGAGCGCGAGCAGCGCCTGGTAAGTGTAGGCGGAGACCTTGCGGAGATTCGACATGCCGGTGAGGAAGCCGGCGGAATAGCCACCGTCGGGCGTTTTGTCCGTATCGCCGGTGATGAGGGAGATGGATTCGGGACGAACGTTGAGTTCTTCGGCGATGGTCTGAGCGTAGTAGGCGCTCATGCCGGTGCCGGTATCGGTGCGGCCGGTGCGCGCGACGATGGAGTTGTCGCTGCGAATTTCTAGCCAGGAGGCGAGTTGCGTGGCGTCTGGGGACGCGGCGGATGTTTCGGAGGAAGATGCGTTCGCGTGCGCGGAGAATTTTGTTGGGAGCGAGAGAGAGACGAAGAGGGCGCCGCCGATTTTCACGAATTCGCGGCGGGTTAGTCTGGTGGGGAGCGGGTGTTGCCGAGCGGATACATTGTGATCGTGTTCATGCCGGGAGGGGCAAGCCCCTGCCCGCACAGAGGCGCTCGCCGCATCCTTCGCCAATACTTCACGTTTTGCGCTCATCGGGGCCGGGCCTCCGTCCGCATGATTTTGGCGGCGCGTTGCACTGCGTCGATGATGGCGATGTAGGTGCCGCAGCGGCAGAGGTGCGGCGACGGTGGAGTGTTGGTGAAGGCATCCTTGATTTGCGCGATGCTCGGATTCGGATTTTTGGCGAGCAATTGGACGGCGACGATCATCATGCCGCTCTGACAGTAGCCGCATTGCGGCACTTGCTCGTCGATCCAGGCTTGCTGCACGGGATGCAGAGTGTTGGCAGCTTGGGCAGCGGTAAGGCCTTTTTGCTCGGCCCAGATATCGGGCAGGCCTTCGATAGTGACGACGCGCTTGCCGGCTGCGAACGAAACGGGCGTAATGCACGAGCGAATTTCCTCGCCATCGAGCAGGACGGAGCAGGATCCGCATTGGGCCATGCCGCAACCGAGACGCGGGCCGGTGAGTTTCAGTTCGTTGCGCAAGACATAGAGCAGCGGCGTTTCGGGCTGGGAGAGAATTTTGTGCGATGAGCCGTTGACGTTGAGGGTGAGCTCGGTGGCCATGTTCTTCCTTTACTGATGCGCGTACATCGCTGCGTTTAGCGCGCGAATGAAACTTGATGGCGCGCACGCCATGAGGTGGCGACGAGATACCAAGCGGGCCAACTGAGCGCCCAATTCGGAATCCATGGACCGTGCGTGCGTCCAGGTAGGAACGGTGAGAGCGGTCATGGCCAGCGCAAGAACGATTGCGGCGCTGAGTCTGATGCGCGCGATGCGCAATCCGTGGAAGACGCCCCAGATTGCCGGAGGAAGAAAGAGCAGCAGGCAGAAGCGCGAGACGGACTCGATGCGAAATCGCTCGAGGCAGAAGATGCAGGGCATGAACGAGAGAGCGGCGCTGACCCAGAGAGTGCGACGCGAGAGATTGCCGACGACGAAGCCGCCGGTCCAGGACCAAGCTGCAAGGAGAAAAGCGTTGCAGAACAGAAGGAGGAGGCCGGGAGGGAGCGAGAGCTTCGCCGCGTGCAAAACGGATGGATCGAGGAGGCGCTGATAACTTTGCGTGACGGAGAGAGAGAAGCCCATCAAGAGCAAACTGCACGGAAATGCCAGACCGAATGCGGCCAGCCAGGGGCGCCAATTTTTCCAGAGCGTGGTTTGACGACGGATTACCAGCCCCAATATTTCGAGTAGCGCTTTTGTGTGGCTTACGCCGGCTTCGGCCAAATCTCCGAGCACCGCTTCGCGATCGCGAGGCTCGAGCAAATGCGCGGCGAGTTTGAGCAGCCAGGAGCGCGGATTGGTCATGAGGCGCTCCTGCTTCGGGCTCCGCCGACAGCCCACGAGGCGCCGCGGCTGATCCGCGCGACGGAGTCGTAGAAGCTTTTAGCGGCGCGCACGCCGACGGGCGTTACGCGGACCATGCGTTTGGCGCGGCCGCCGCGTTGGGGAGTGGCTTCGCCCATCCACGTTTTCAGCAGGCCCTTTTTTTCGAGCCGATCGATGGTGGTGTAGAGCGCGCCGATGGAGCATTTGCGGCCAGTGGTGGACTCGATTTCCTGGCGGATGGCGGCACCGTAAGCGTCGTCGGCGAGAGCGGCGGTGGCGGTGATTAGGAGATATTCGAATTCGCCAAGCATGATTAGGTCTACATTGTGATGGTAATGGGAGATGGAGTCAAATAGAAAACACTTCTGATTGGAGAGAATAAAAACTACCGATGCAGCCGATGCTGAAATTACTTACAGAAATAAATTTTTAGTTCGCGGATTGATTTGGATTACTGGGACATCTAAACCCGCACCCTGAAGATCGTAGGGTGCGGCACCCAGGAAAGTGGAACTCGGGGCTGCTTTATTTTGCGGCGTTGGCACCGGCTTGGGCGCAGACGGCGTCTTGATCGGAGGCGGCGCCGGAGACGCCGATTGCGCCGATGATCTGGTTGTTGACAATGATGGGAACGCCGCCATCAACTGGAGTGACTCCTTGCAGACCGAGAACGCGGAGACCCGCGCCGCCGCCGGTCAATGCGTCTTGAAAAGCTTTAGTGGGGCGCTTGAACATGGCCGAAGTTTTAGCTTTGTTGATAGCCACGTTGGAGCTGCCGGTTTGCGTGTTGTCCATTTTTTCGTAGTAGACGAGCGTGCCGCTGGGATCGACAACGGCGATGGCCATGAACCAATTATTCTTTTTGGCTTCGGCAAGGGCGGCGGCTGCGGCTTTCTTCGCGACTTCGACGGCGATGGGCGCGCCGTAGGGTAGCGGCGGAGCTGCGGGCGTGGCGGCTGGTGCGGGATTTTGTGCGTGCGTGGTCATGGCGAAGACTCCTGCGAGCGTCAAGGCTGCGATTCTTGCAAGCGACAGCGACATTATTTTCTCCTGCGATCGGTGGAACGAATTTTCCGCGCGACTGAAGCCGGCGCTGCTGTCCATTCGAACTTACGAAGTTAAAGCCGGCGTGTCCGTGATGTTCGAGTCGCGCGACATTTCATTTGCCGGTATAGGTGATGCGCCAGATAGTTTTCGAGCCGTCGTCGGTGACCAGCAACGAGCCATCGGGTGCGACCGTCACGCCTACAGGGCGGCCCCACACGTGTTCGCTATCTATCACAAAACCGGTCATGAAGTCTTCATACTCGCCCGAGGCTTTGCCGGATTGATGGAGCGGAATGCGGATGAGCTCGTATCCGACGCGCGCGGCGCGATTCCAGGAGCCGTGTTCAGCGGCGAAGATATCACCTTTGTATTCGTGCGGAAATGATTGGCCTTCGTAGAAGGTCATTTCCAGCGAGGCAAAGTGCGGATGAAGGATGACGTCGGGCGTGATCACTTTGTTTTTGAGCTCCGGATGTTTGCCGGCGTGGCGCGGATCTTGATGGCCGCCCATGTAGAACCACGGCCAGCCATAGTAGCCACCTTGCTGAACGTGGGTGATGTAGTCGGGAACGAGATTGTCGCCGAGCGCGTCGCGTTCGTTGACCGAGCACCAGGGATCGCCAGTTTCGGGACTGATGGCTAAGCCGACGCAGTTGCGAATGCCGTAGGCGAAAACACGCTGGCCGGAACCATCGGGATTGAATTCGAGAACGTCGGCGCGATTTTTTTCGCCGGGAGTGGTGTCGGGATCGTCGACGTTGGAAGCTGAGCCGACGGAGACCAACATTTTTTTGCCGTCAGGCGTGAATTGGATGTCGCGCGTCCAGTGACCTTTGCCGGCGGTAGGAAGATCGGTGAGTTTTTCGGCGGGGCCGCGCGCTTTGAGATCGCCGTTGCGATAGGGGAAGCGCACGACAGCATCGGTGTTGCCGACGTAAATCCATTCGGGATTCGGGCCGGGCGGATAAAAATTGATGCCGAAGGGACGATTGAGTCCGGTGGCGAAGGTTTCTTTTTTCTCGGGCTTGCCGTCGCTGGTGATGCCGCGGAAGACGGTGATTTCGCCGGTGCGGCTGGCAGTGACGAAAAAATCTCCATTGGGAGCGGTGCGAATCAGGCGCGCGTCGCCTAGGTCAGTGGCGTACTGCGCGACTTTGAAACCTTCCGGAACTATGGGCCAGGCGTTTTCGGGACGCGGCGCGAGCTTGGGGCTGTTGCCCGCGGATTGCGTGGCGAAAGGCTCGGGGAGATCGGCGAGCGTGATCTTGTGGATTTTGCCGGGAGCTTCGAAGCGATAGTCGGTGAAAGGTGCAGTCGGCATGGGGAGTGCGGCGGGGGTTGCGGGTTCGGACGCAGGCGCAGGTGCGGCTGGCGCGGGCACGGCGGTGCTTGGCGTTTTCGCGTTCGCGTTCGCGGAGGAATTTGCGGCGCTGAGATGCTTGATGAAAGTTACGAGCTTCCAGCGATCGGAATCAGGCAAGGATTGCCAGGAAGGCATGCCGTTGTTGACGTCGCCCTTAGTGATGTACCAGAAAACTTCGCCGTCGGGCGCGGATTGCGCTTTGCCGGAAGCGAGCGAGGGAATATTGCCGGAGCCTTCGCCGTTAGGGCCGTGGCAGGCGGCGCAGCGAGATTGATAGAGCGGCTTGGCGTCGGGCACGTCTTTGGAGGCGAAAGGATTTTTCGTGTTTTTCGTGTTTGGAGGTGCGTTGTGAAAGGTGGAGTCCTGCGCGTGGGATGAAGGAAACAGAAGGGGCAGGGACGCGGCCGCGAGCATAGCTGCTGAGGCGGTGAGCGTTCGAATGGACAATTTCAAGATACTCCTCCGGACTGTTGGTCGTTGTTCGGCTGCCGACGATTTCTCGGTTACAGAGTTGAGTCTCGCGAGTCGCGATGACCGTGCTGCTTGCGCAACTAAAACCGCGGATTGAGACCGGCGTGTCGTTCCATCGCGCGCGCGCGTCAGTAGCCTTTTACTTTGATTACGAAATAGGTGAATTCGTGCGCACCGTCCAGCAATAATTGGTGAGGAGTTTTTGCGGGGATGCGAACGATGTCTCCGGCGCCCAGCTTGCGTTGGATTCCTCCAACGATTTTTCCATTGCGCTTTTCGTGGGGATCGGTGGTTTGCGCGCCCTCGAGGGTACCGCCGAATAGGAGTGTGGCGGAACCGGTCTGCACGAAGAAAATGTCGGCTTCGGTTTCGTGCCATTCGGGGACGCCGTCGGCTTCGCGGCGGGCAAACAATGCGTAGTCGTTCGAATAGTCGGCGAATCGGTGGGTGGCGGCATGGTGGGCGTCGGTCGCAGCTTTCGCTGACAACTCCTGTCCCAATTGTTTGAGAGACGCCGCGGTCCAGAGTTCGAAGCCAGAAGGCACGGTTTCCTGTGCAGTGATGGGTAGAAAAACTGCGGCCAGCAAAAACAACAAAATGAGTTTTCTCATCGATTCCCTTTCGACGCGGCAAGCATTTGCGCGAAAAATGTACAATACTCGGACTCTTGTGGCTACTTACGATCATGCGGCGGCTGAGTGTGGTGATGAGCCAGTTGTTAGGGACGCGTTCGCTTTGACCAAACGAGGGAATGCGCGGTGAGCGAAAAGCCTATCGTGCGGCTCGCTGCTCTGAAGAATGCGGAGCAATTTCGCGAGCATCTGCAAGCGCTGAAGCTGGATATTCCGTGCGACACCGAGATTCAGAGTGGCGCGGAGTCGCCGCTTCTGTGGCCCGTGGATCGCGGGGGCATCAAAATCGGGAATCGGATTGCGATCAATCCGATGGAGGGCTGGGACGGAACGCTTGACGGGCATCCGAGCGAGCATACGTTTCGGCGTTGGCAAAAATTCGGACAGAGCGGAGCGAAACTGATCTGGGGGGGCGAGGCGGTTGCGGTCTCGACGAGCGGACGCGCTAATCCAAATCAACTGGTGATCGCGCCAGGAACGCACGCCGATTTGGCAAAACTTCGCGCGGTGCTTGTCGATGAACATCGCAGGACGATGGACTCCGACGACGGACTGTTGATCGGTTTGCAGCTGACGCATTCGGGCCGCTATTGCCGGCCGTATAAGCACGACAAACCGGAACCGCAAATTCTGTATCGGCATCCGATTCTGGACCGCAAACTGAACCTAGCAGCCGATTACGCGGTGCTGACGGATGGCGAAATCGAAGGAATCGTCGAGAATTTTGTTGCCGCCGCGCGGGCGGTCAGGGAGTTGGGTTTCGACTTCGTCGATGTAAAGCACTGCCACGGTTATCTGGGGCATGAATTTCTGAGCGCGCACACTCGCGAAGGTAAATATGGCGGGAACTTCGAGAATCGCACGCGTTTTTTGCGGGAAATTGTTGCTGGAATTCGCTCGGTGGCGCCGGGATTGCACATTGGCGTGCGGCTGTCGGCGTTCGACATCGTTCCTTTCCGGCCTGATCCTTCGAGATCGTCTTCAGGCAAACTGGGGCCGGGAATTCCTGAGCCTTACGAACAGCTGATTCCTTATCGGTGGGGATTTGGAATCGATCCGCAGCACCCGACCGAGCCGGATTTGAGCGAGCCGATTCGGTTTTTGTCGCTGCTGGAGGAATTGCAAATTCCACTGGTGAACATCACGGCCGGGAGTCCTTACTACAATCCACACTTGCAGCGCCCGGCGTTGTTTCCGCCATCGGACGGTTACCAGCCATCGGAAGATCCGTTGATCAGCGTCGCGCGGCAGCTCAATATGGCGCGACAGTTGAAGGAGCGTTTTCCAAATCTGATTGTGGTGGGGACGGCCTACAGTTATCTGCAGGATTTTCTGCCGAACGTGGCGCAAGCGGTGCTGCGTGAAGGCTGGATCGATGCGGTCGGACTGGGACGCATGACGCTGACGTATCCAGAAATTCTGATGGATGCCGCGAAGGGACGCGGCTTGCAGCACAAGCGGGTTTGTCGCACGTTCAGCGATTGCACTACTGCACCGCGCAAGGGCTTGCCGTCGGGATGTTATCCGCTGGACAGTTACTACAAGCAATCTCCGATGATGGTGCAGTTGGCTGCGGCAAAGGCGAAGAAATGAGCCTCCGGAGTTTACTTGATCGAAAAAAACCACGAAGAAAGATTCAAGGAATGGCCGCTGCGCTTCTGCCGTATGAAGCGGATGGACGTGTCGCGGTCGACGCGTTCTCGGAGCATTTGCAACTGACACATCGCTCTGGGCTGATGAGCGCGGTGAATATGGACACCGGTTACGTCAACTATTTGAGCGCCGCAGAGAAAAAAGAAGTGTTGCGCTGGACTCGCGAGGCTCTGGGAAATGATGTGCCGTTTGTCGCGGGCGCTTATATCGAGAACGAATCTGGCGATGATGTGGTGGCGCTTTACAGGCGCGAGATGGACGCGATTGTCGGCGCTGGCGGAATTCCAATTCTGTTTCAAACCGCGCGGCTACACGGAAAATCAGCGAAAGAGAAAGCGGCTGTCTACCGCGCAGTGTGCGCCGGCTATTCTCGCGTGCTCGCGTTCGAGCTTGGGCGGATGTTTGCGCCGAACGGCGAAATCTTCAACGAAGAAACGGTGCGCCTGCTGATGGACATTCCTGAGATTACGGGAATGAAGCACTCATCGCTGGATCGCATAGTGGAATTGGAGCGGCTCGCATTGCGCGACAAGCAGCGGCCGGAGTTCATCATCTATACCGGCAACGATCTGGGTATCGACATGATCGAGTACGGTTCGGACTATCTGTTGGGACTGGCCGCATTCGCACCGGAGAAATTCGCGGAACGCGACCGGCTGTGGCAGGTGGGTGATCCGCGATACTACGCGTGCTCTGACGCGCTGCAATATCTGGGCAACGTGGCTTTCCGCGATCCGGTGCCCGCGTACAAGCACTCCGCCGCTACTTTTCTGCATCTGATCGGGCGTGCGCCCACCGCGGATACGCATCCGAGGAATGTGCAACGCCCGGCTTGGGAAGCTGAAATCTTGCGTGATTGCGCGCGGCGGCTTGGCTACTAGGTCGGCAGCGCGGAAATCAGAAGTGTAAAATCGACTAAGACCTTAACCCTTCTTGGTCTTAGGCCGGCGGCTCATAACCTTGGTGGGCTTTTGAGTGGTCTTTCTGCGCCGGTGGTCACCCTGGCGTGTGACCTGTGTATGTTGGCTTTACCGAAACCCCGATCAAATTCCACGCTCAAACGACTGGTGGAGGATGTCGAATTCCGGCAAGAGCAAGTCAAGAGAGTCGGCTTTGGTTTCGAACTCCCTCCGCCGCTACTTGGGCTACGTGGGCTACAAATCGTTGAAGGCACCTTCGCACCGTAATGAGTAACCCGAAAAAAAAGGGAGGAAGTGGTCGGGGCGAATGGATTTGAACCATCGACCTCCTGGTCCCGAACCAGGCGCGCTAGCCAGGCTGCGCTACGCCCCGACTGACAGGTTCGGCCGATGCAGAGGACCGAACGCAGGCACCAGTTTATCACAAGGTGGTAGCTGGTACAGTGATTGAAGCTCGAGTGCCGCCGGAGTATCCCAGGGACTTCACAGGTCGTGCGTTGAGGCTTGAGACGATCATTCCGACGGTAATGGAGGCACCAAAAAAACGCCGGGAGACTTGTTATCTCCCGGCGGCCTCATTTAGGTTGACTGGTGTTTAGAACTCGAAGCGCAATGCGAACTGCATTACGCGCGGGTTGGTCAGCAACCCGGTGTAATTGCCGAAGTTGCTGGTGTTGGTGATCGAAAGGTTCAAGCTCTCGACGTCAAAGCGCGTCAAATTAAGTGCATTGAACACATCCCAACGGAATTGCAGGCTCTGGCTTTCCTTCCAGCGCCATCGCTTTGCCAAGCCGAGATCCAGACCCGCGAAACCGTCGCCGCGGAGAGTGTTACGGTTTCCCACATCGCCGGGCAGATCGTTGGTGAAGGAGGCAAGTGCGGTCGCGACGGCGGAGGAGTCGCCGAAGAGGTTAACTGTGCCGTCGGCATTCTTGTGCGCGCTGCCAGTCTTAATCGAATTAAGCTGGGTAGCAAAGCCTGAGAGCTCCCAGTTCGTGGGCCACTCGGCGCCGTTACTGGCTCCAATTGGGAAACCGCTGGTCCAGCGAGCAAGCCCGCTCAGTTGCCAACCACCGATGAAGGCATCCAGTCCACGGCCTGCGTTGGCCGCGAGCCACTTTCCTTTGCCGAACGGCAGTTCTACGATCCAGTTGGCGTTGATCTGGTGAGTCAAGTCGAAGTCGGAGACGCCGCGAAGCCCCTTGGGCGCCCACGAATTGATGACTTGGCCTCCCAAACCGCCGTACGCGTTGATGCGCGCGGCATCGGACGAGAGGTCAACCGACTTGGAGTAGGTATAGTTCAGGGTGAACTGCACCCCGTGGCTCATATTGCGGCGCAGGTTAACCTGCAAGCCGTTGTATGCGGCGGCGCCGATCGAGCGCCATGAGTCGAGTGCCGCAAACTGCGGGTCGACGAAGGTGTAGAAGCCGGTTGCAGGTGCATAAGGATCGCGACTGGTGAAATCGCGAAACCCAAAGCCCTGATCAATCCCTTGTAGGGCGGTGGTTTCGTTGCCGCCGAATCCGCAGAAGAGATCATAGGCGGCAATAGCGGCATCAGGTGTTCCGAATGGTGTCGTGGCGCAACGGCTGGCGCGGAAGCCTCCACCGCCGCCTTGGGCCGCGGTCTCGAATACAGTGCCAGCCATCAAATCAGTCCAGTATTGAGCCGTTGGTCCGATCATGGCGTCGGTGACACCTTCCGTCGGGACGCCTGTGCGATAAATCTTCGCCAAGGCTTTGGCGGCGGTGAAGTAGTCGATGCCCGTCTTCGGATCGGTCCAATTCAGAGGCATCGCGAGGTCCATCTGGGTCAGCAGCCGATGCGAGAGCCGCCCCACGTAAGCGACCTCGAGTGTGTAGTCGCGCGCGAATTGGCGGCCCACGGAAAAGTCGATCGTGTACGAATACGGCGTCTTCAGCTTATTGTCCATGCCCCAGTACACGGCATAGGAGCCAACGGCGTTATTCACGCCGCTCGGAAATGTCTGCGGGAAACTGCCTGCGGGCGCCGGAGCGAAAATCGTCGCGCCGGTCGTGTCGGTGGTAGGGATGTTGTTCAAGCCATTGAGACCCGTCGCACGAGGCGCGGTCTGCGGCGTCTGCACGCCTCCGGTGTTGGTCAGTGTGGTCGACAATCCAAAGGAACCGTTGGCGTCGAATGTGGACAGCAAGGCAGGCCCGAGACGGTCATATACCACTCCGAAACCACCGCGGATGGTGGTCTTGTCGCCATCCCCGAAGAGCGAATGGAACAATCCTGAACTCGCTCGCGGAGACCATGCAAACGCAACTCGCGGACCAAAATCATGGTAATTCCAGTCGTAGAAGCCCGGCGCGTGATTAGCCGGACCACCAAGCGAGAAGCTCAGCGGCGCTTGCGCATTCGACGGCACGCCTTTCAGCATACCCGTGCCGCGGGAGTTGAAATAGTCCGAGAGGCTTCGATCGGGGGTAACCTGCAAACCGTTGGTTTCCCATGGCGGACCGAACAGTGAATACCGCAGCCCCAACGTCAGCGTGAAATTGGGCTTCAGCTTCCACTGATCCTGCGCATAAAACTCATAGGAGTCGTCGGCGAAGCGGCGAGAAACGGGCGCACCATCCGCCAAAGTCGCTCCGGTTTTGGTAAAGTTGTATTTCGCATCTACCTGCGAAAGCATGCCTACCAGCGTCATCAACGGGTAGTCATAGTTGTTGTCGAAACCCGAATTAATCGTCGGCAGGCCTTCGAAGTTGGGGTCAAAGTGCCCGGCCGCCCCGGATTCCGCGAGTGCGGCGGTATCGAACCAGGAAGCATTCGCATATGCGTCGCTGAAGGAGTTCAGGTTGTTGGCTTGCGGATTTCGGAGCAGGTTAACGTTCACTCCAAACTGCAGGGTATGCCTGCCCTTCACCCAAGACAAGTCGTCCACGAAGTTGTGCACGGGGACCTGATATTTGTTGTCGGTCGTGACAGCCAGTTCGGAGTTGTTGGGCCCTTCGTTGTCGTTCAAACCACGGAAGAAAATAGCATCCGAGGTCTGGTTGCCGATTTGGCCAAAACTCTCGCGGGTAAAGCCCCAGCGGAAGTTGTTAACGAGGTTGGAGCGCAGAACGGCGGTGTAACCGACAGAGAAGCCCTTGCTGAAGTCAACTTTGGATCGGATTGGAGCCCCGCCTGGCAGGTACGGCACGTCAGGATTCTTGTCGTTACGCAGAGCGCCCGACCAGAAGAGCGAGTGATTGCCGCTGCGTGTCAGCTTGAAGTCCGCACGAGCGATGTACCAGTCGGTGTTGATTGCCACTGGTCCCTTGAAGCGGTAGCCGACGAAATTGACCCCGTCGCCTACCGAAGTGTCGTTCGCAGCAAAGGGCGCAAAGGATTGCAGGTACGGCAGAACCACGTTGCTCACGCCGATGCCCTGCGGATCCATAGCCTGAAGCTGAGTCGGACTCACACCGAAAAATCCCGGCTGGACATTGTGTGTTGCTGTTAAACCCTGCACTGGGCCGCCCGGGCAAGCGGTGGGATCGTCGCACTGATATTGAATGATGCCGTCCTGCATCGCCGCGCTGGGTACCACGCGGACCACGCTCTGCGCTTCGCGCTGACGATGGCCTTCATAGTTCACGAAGAAGAAGAAGCGATCCTTGATCAGCGGTCCGCCTACGGAGCCTCCAAAATTGTTGCGCAGAAGCTTTGGAGGTTCGTTGGCCACGCCGCTCTGGAGTTCGGCAAGTTTCACGAAATAGTCGTTCGCGCTGGTGACGGTATTGCGATGCGACCAGAACGCCGAACCGTGGAAGTTGTTCGTGCCGCCCTTGGTTACCAGCGAGACTTGCGCGCCGGAGGAGCGTCCTTCGTCGGCGTTGTAGTTGCTGGTGGTGACGCGAAACTCCTGCACCGAGTCTTGCGTGATCGGGAGCACCGAATCAAAGGCATAACCCTTGGTGTCTCTGTTTACATCGACGCCGTCCAGCGTGATATTGCTCTGATCGCTGCGCGCCCCGTTGACCGCGCCGTTGCGCGTATCAGTGTTCTTGTTAATGTCCTGCCGGTTGCCCGTATAGGCCACGCCAGCTTGCAGCGAGAGCAACTCCGGAACGTTTCCCGCTTCTAGGGGAAGCTCTTTGACCTGGGTTTCCGTGAAGGCTACGCCCAGCGATGCGTCGCTGGTGTTCAAGGTCGCGGCCTGCGCTGATACTTCGACGGTCTGCAGCGCCGTGCCGATTTCCATCTTGACGTTCGAAGTTGCCGGCGTGTTTACGAGCAATTGGAGATTGGTCTGCTCGAACTTGCGGAAGCCGGTGGCCTCGACATCCATCACGTAAGTGCCTGGAGTTAACGCGAGAAACTCGTACTCACCGCCCGAACCGGTAATATCTTCGCGATGCAGCCCCTGCTGCGCGTTGTTCAATACGACGCGCGCGCCATTGATAGCCGCACCGCTTTGATCGGTCACCACGCCACGCAACGAGGTTGTTCCCGTTTGCGCGTTTGCACTGCTCACTACCAGCCCCAGAATCGCGAGTCCGAAAACCACAACGGCAAAATTGCGCTTGAATGAAGACCACTTCATGGACTGCTCCTTTCGCGCACCTTTTCGCATTTGAAGACACAAGGAGGGGGCCCCGGACGGGGCACAACGAATCGCGGTGAAAACGCTTTCGCGATTCCAGAATTGCTTAGTCTGGATTCCGGGCAACCTAAAACCCACCACCACAAAGCTCAACAACTTTGCGTTAACTTTTAGGCTATGCCGGAAGGTATGTCAAGCAATGTGTTTCCGATGTTACAAATTAGTTTTAGCGATGGCTGGTTGGGTGTAGCTGTTTTGCGCGAATTATGTGCTGGAGCGAGTTGGAATGTAGCTGCAAAACGGCTGGGTGCGCCGCGAAAGGCGCCCGCTTGGGAAAGCGGCCGCTACAAAGGCTTGGCGGAAAGGGGGGTGGTCGCCTGAAAAACGCGGCTAACTTTTGCCTAAGTGCAATAATTTTGCTTCGGTTATTGCTGGAATGCCGCGGATGGGGCCAAGGATTGACGCTGAAACGTCGCCATCCAGTCGCACGAGGGACACGGCCTCGGCGCCTTGATGAGCTTCGCGGCGGCCCAGGGCGAAGGTCGCGATGTTCACGCCCAGCTTACCCAGAGTCGCGCCAACCTGGCCGATGACGCCGGGCTCGTCACGGTTTCGGAGATACAAAAGTGTGCCTTCGAGCTGCGCCTCGACAGGGATGCCGCCGATCTGGAGCACCCGCGGGGTGCCGTCGTGCAGGACGGTGCCTTCGGCTGTGAATTCGGCTACCGCTTCGGCGGTGGCTTTACCCTTTTCGGGCAGAGCAGCGACCTCTAGCGTGTTGGGGAAACCGTGCTCGCGGCGGCGGGTCTCCTCTTCGACGGTCAGGCCTCGGGCAGCTGCTACTTGTGGTGCATTTACCACATTTACCTTCTCATCGAGCACGGCGTTGAGCAGGCCGGCCAGCACGGCGCTGCGCAGCAAATGCGTTCCGACTTCGGCGACCTCGCCAGCGTATCGAATGCGAATGCGAGCTGGGCGAGAGCCTGCGGCTTGGGCGACGAGAGACCCAAGTCGCTCCGCTAGAGCCAGATATGGCCGACCGCGGCGGTACTGATCGGGGGAAAGGGCCGGCAAGTTCACCGCGTTACGGATAACGCCGTCCGCGAGGTAGTCGCGCACCTGCACTGCGACTTGCGTGCCGACCTCTTCCTGCGCCTCGGCCGTTGAACCGGCGACGTGTGGAGTAGCGATCACGTTCGGTAAGGCGGTCAGGCCGCCCGTCTTGGGCGGCTCTTCGACGAACACGTCCAGCGCCGCTCCGCCGAGGTGGCCGCTCTTGAGCGCTTCCGTGAGGGCGGCTTCGTCTATAAGCTCACCGCGCGCCGCGTTCACGAGCCGAGCTCCCTTTTTCATCATCGCGAGGGCTTTTGCGTCGATCATGTTCTGGGTGGCGGGGCTCACGGCAGTGTGCAGGGAGATAAAGTCGCTGTCCGCGAGCAATTTTTCGAGAGGCACCAGTTCGACCTGCAGCTCGCGAGCGGCGGCCTCGCTGATAAAGGGGTCGTAGCCGAGCACCTTCATGTCAAAGGCTTCGGCGCGTACGGCGACTTCGCTGCCTATCCTGCCCAAGCCGATCAATCCCAGGATTTTGCCACGAACTTCGGTTCCGGCCGCGCTGCCCTTCTCCCACTTGCCTTCGTGCATGGCCTTGTCCAAGCGAGGGACCTGACGGGCTAGCCCGAGCAACAACGCGAACGTGTGTTCGGCGACGCTGACCGCATTCCCGCCCGGAGTGCTCATCACCAGCACGCCGCGGCGAGTGGCTTCTTCCAGATCAATGTTGTCGACGCCAACACCTGCGCGGCCCACGACCCGCAGCCGTGGCGCTTTGTCCATGAGTTCGGGCGTCACTTTGGTAGCGCTCCTCACGATCAGCGCTTCTGCATCGGCGATCTCCGCGTGCAAGTTGTCTTTGGTGGTCAGCACCACGTTCCAGCCCGCCTGCTCTTTCAGGAGCTTTACGCCGCGCTCGCTGATCTTGTCCGCCACAATAACTTTCATCGGCCCTCATCCCGGTTCGATTTGTCGTACGCGCCGCCTAGCGGCAAAAAATCGGTGAAACTAAACCAACAACGGTATCGGCCCGACTCCGCGGTGTCAAATGGCGGTTGGCGACTATCGGCATCAACTACCCAACCCTGGATCGCACCGATAAGCTCCGCGATTGTTCGCGTCCAGCCGGGTCGTTCGTGCTAAGTTACGCGGCCTCGGAGAACTCACATGAAGCCTGAGAGATGCTGCCGCCGCTCGTCCGCGATTCGCTTTTTCCTTCTGTTGTGGGGCGTGCAACTGCTACTTCCCGTTGTCCATTCGCAGAGTCCCGAATCCAAGGCGAACCAACTCCTCAGTCAGATGACGCTGGAGGAAAAAATCGCGCAACTCTCGCAACTTCCGGGCTTCCCTGTTCCCGAATTTGCGCAACAAATCGGCGCGAAAGCTGAAGAGATTCTGGCGAAATTCGGCGCGGGTTCGGTTCTGTGGGTTTCTGAACCCAAGGAGATCAATCGCTGGCAGCACATTGCGGTGGAAAAATCGCGACTTCATATTCCAGCGCTGTTTGGACTCGATGTAGTGCACGGGTATCACACGATCTTTCCGGCACCCATCGCGATGGCATCTTCGTGGGATCCAAAACTGGTGGAGGCGGCGCAAACAATTGCTGCTCGCGAAGCGCGAGCCGCGGGCATTCAGTGGACGTTCGGGCCGATGGTGGATATTGCACGAGATGCACGATGGGGACGCATGGTGGAAGGCGCAGGCGAGGATCCTTTCCTCGGCTCGGCAATGGCTGCTGCGCAAGTCCGTGGATTTCAGGGACCGCAATTCGCTGGACCCGGGCACGTTCTCGCGTGCGCGAAACATTTTGCCGGCTACGGCGCCGCCGATGGAGGCCGCGACTACGATTCGTCTTACATCCCCGAGGAATTGATGTGGAATGTTTACCTGCCGCCATTCAAAGCGGCGCTGGACGCGGGCGCGGCCACGTTCATGAGCGCTTACATGGACCTGAACGACGTCCCCGCTACGGGCAATCGCTGGTTGATGCACGATGTGCTGCGCGACGCTTGGCGCTTTAAAGGCTTCGTTGTCAGCGACGCCAATGCGGTCCATAGCTTGATTACACACGGCTACGCGCGTGACGGGCAGGATGCCGCCTACAAAGCCTTTTATGCCGGCGTGGACATGGATATGGCGAGCGGCACGTATTTGAAATATTTAGCCGGCGAGGTAAACGCCGGACGAATTTCCACGAAGCAGATCGATGACTCTGTCCGGGCCATTCTGGAAACGAAGGCACGCATGGGGCTCTTCGAAAACCCATACATAGATGAAACGCGGATAGGCGAAGTTCTGAACGATCCCGAATCGCAGAAGCAAGCTCGAATGGCCGTACACCGCACGGCGGTTCTGTTGCGAAACGAAAATCGATTGCTGCCTTTGGACAAAACCGGGCAACACATCAAGTCGATAGCGGTCATCGGCCCACTGGCCGACGCGGAGCAGGATCTGCTCTCGATGTGGGGCTCGCTGGTGAAGCCCGGACCGACAGTAAGCATTCTGCAAGGCATCATGGAAAAAGCAGGCGGCGCCATTCGCGTCGAGTTCGCACACGGCCCGACCATCCGGCGAGTGATCCCATCCATGTTTGAGAATATTCCTCTCTCGAGCATGAAGGAGCAGGCGGAACAATCGGCGGGAGAAATGCGCAGGTCCATGGATGAGGCTGTCGAGGCGGCGAAAAGGTCCGACATCGCGATCGTAGTTTTGGGCGAGATCGATCTGATGAGCGGCGAGGCTGCTTCGCGATCGTCGCTGAAGCTTTCCGGCGGTCAGCAGCAATTGCTCGAAGCGGTGGCATCCGTCGGCAAACCTGTCGTGTTGGTGCTTGTAAACGGCCGGCCGCTGGACATCTCCTGGGCAGCAGAACATGTTCCCGCCATCCTGGAAGCCTGGTATCCGGGCAGTCAGGGCGGCAACGGTATTGCGGATCTACTATTCGGCGACGCGAATCCTGGCGGCCATCTGCCGGTCAGCTGGCCGCGCAGCAGCGGTCATGCTCCGGTCTACTACAATCACAACCGCACGCAGAATCCGGAAGACGCTGCGGATTTCAAATCGCGCTACTGGGATGCTCTCAGCACTCCGCTTTATCCGTTCGGCTACGGCCTTAGCTACAGCAGATTTTCTTTCAGCAACCTCAAAGTCGATCAAAGCGAAGCGAAGGTCGGTGGATCCGTAAATGTATCGCTAGACGTCTCCAATACGGGAACTCGCGAAGGCGATGTGGTCGCTCAGATTTACATTCACCAGCGGGCGGGGAGTGCTTCGCGTCCAGTCCGAGAGCTGAAAGGCTTCGATCGGGTGGCATTGGCAGCGGGCGAACACAAGAGTTTGCATTTCACGCTGGGTCCCGCCGAACTCCAGTTCTGGAGTCCCGCGAAGAAGCATTGGGTGGTGGAGCCCGAGCAATTTGACGTATGGGCAGGCGACAGCTCCGCAGCTCCACTGCACACTGAATTCCGCTTAACTCCTTAGCACCGCGCGCGGATGAAGTTCATGACAGGACCACACGCGACGGAAATGCGGACGCCACCTCTTCTCTTGTCTTGCTCTTCGCGCACGAGAGTACCTCCAGCTTGGTCTTCTGCTATATTTTCTCCATGACCCTTGCCGAAAAGATCCAGAAAGACCTCGTCGATGCCATGCGAGCGAAAGACGAGCTGCGCCTCAGCGTGATCCGCGGCATCAAGTCTGCAATCACTTATAAAGAGACGGAAAAAATCCGCAAGCTGGACGAAACTGAATCCATTCAGCTGTTGCAAACACTAGTGAAACAGCGCAAGGAATCCATCGATCAATTCACAAAAGGAAACCGACCGGAGCTGGCCGACAAAGAGTCCAAAGAATTGGCGATCATCGAGACGTATCTGCCGGCGGGCGCCTCGGATGCCGAAATGGACGCTGCCATTGAGAAGGCGATTGCAGAAACGTCGGCGACATCGATCAAGCAGATGGGCGCCGTGGTGAAGGCAGCCAAGACGGCGCTCGAAGGCAAGACTGTGGACGGCAAAGCGCTAAGCGATCGGGTTCGCGCGCGTCTTTCCTGAGTTCGCAACAAAGCGAAGCATATTCGTCACGACTTACGCTTTACTTCCTGGCGCCGCTCGCTAACATGTCGGTCCCATGCCCTCGACCGACGGAACTCGTAATCAGCGTGCGCTCGCGTTCCTGCGGATTGCGGTTGGCCTCTTGTTCCTTCTGTTCGCGCAATACAAAATTTTTTCGCCGTACTTTACGCTTCATGGCGGTTTTCAGTTCTGGATTCATCAATTCCTGGAAAACAATTCCGCTTACTCGTTTATGGTTCCGGTGCTTCGTGGCTTTGTCCTGTCCCACGCAACGCCTATAGCCTTTCTGGTGGCATACGGTGAGTTGGCGATCGGTCTGGCATTGACGCTGGGATTTCTGGTGCGACCAGCGAGCATCGGCGGCTTGGTCTTCATGCTCACGCTACTGTTTTCTTCCAATCACCCCGGCCCGGACGCGCCGTTGTGGCAATACTTCGGCGCGAGTCTCGATCATTCGGTGCTGGCACTGTGCTTCGTCACTTTCCTGGTCGGTCGAGCGGATTCCATGTGGTCGGTCTCATCGCTGTTAGAAAGAAAAAGAGACACTTCGGAGTAGGGTCGCGGTGGATGCGAGCGCACAGCTCTCTCGTTCGTCGTCTTTTCTTCTAAGGTTGCGCTGGCTTCAGGACAGCGGTGTTGCGCTCATCGCTGGCGATCATACGGTACAGCGTCTTGAGATCGTTCAACTTACTAAACGGGACACTCGGTTCTTTAATCTCAAACGTGCGGGAATAGCCGAGCACGTTGGCCTTGATCTCCGTGGTGCTGTGATAGCTTGCAAAGCTGTAGTCCGCATTTACCGGCGGCGGCAGGTCGTCCACTTCAAAACCTGCGGGCAAAGTGATCTCAAAGGAATCCGTGTCACGAGCGGGGCCTTCGAACACCACTGCATATTGCCGGGGTTCCTTGGTCTCCAGCAGATCGCTGGATTTATAGCCGATCACGCGCGGGCGTACCAGCAGCATGCCTGCTGCTGATTTCGCATAATGATCTGCCGCGAGAGAATAATAAAAAACGAACGGTTTGTCGGTTTGCTCCAGATTGCTAATCGATGCCTTGGTCAAACGATAGGTGGAAAGCGATCTGGCCAGCAGGCTTTCGATAGGCTTGATGCGGTCCTCGTCCTTGGTCACCGTCTTCAGCGCGTAACGTTGGCGCGATGCCGCATCGCCTACGCGCTCTTCGATTACGTCCCCCGTCAGCGTTCCGGTGGCCGACAGGCTAAGCTTCGCGGTTCGGCGGATGCCGTTCATGGTCGTCGGAAGTTGCGGCAATTCAGTCAAGTCTCCCCCGTCGGGCGTTACCAGAAGTCCATAGTTCGCTTGCAATGCGCCAGACAAACGTCCAAATGGCGTCAACTCATCGGTGGGATCGAAAAATAATATTCGTCCGAGCTTGGGATGCTGAATGACTGCGGCAATCGAAGGACTGGTCACGCTATCCGGCAACTTCACCGCCAGCACCGCGTGGTCGAAGCCTCCAACGTAGGCAGGAGTGTCCGGAGTTACCGTTCCGCGCTCGGTGTTGATGATCACGTAGTAGGAATCGACACCGATGGACTTCAGCATGGCGCTCATCAACGTGACTTTATCTTTGCAATCGCCATAACGGTGCGAGAAAACTTCCGGTGCGGGATGCGGCTGCAAACCGCCGATTCCAAGTTCAATAGCCACATAGCGAATATCGCGCTGCAGAAAATTCGCGATGACCTGCATTTTTTCGAGGGGTGACGCCGCTGATGACGTCAGGGCCGCGGTCTTCTGCGTGATTTCGGGCGTGGGATCGTGGCGGTTGCGAGTCAGTTCGTTGTACCACACGCCCATGTCGCGCCAGCTCGCGAACGTTTTTCCAGCCGCGCCGCCAGCCGGCACGAACGAGAGAACCATCTGCCCTTCCAGACCACGCCTAGGGGGCATATAGTCTTCCCCGCGAATGCCGGGAACCGCGTTCACAACCCACTGCCACTGATTGGCGCCCGCGGCCGTAGCTGCCACTTCCGGATGATTCAACCACGATGCTTTGTATTCCCAGCCGACAGGCAGCTGTAGCGTGTAGTGCTCCTCTCGCGCCGGATAGGAACCCTGGAAATACCATACGTCCTGCAAGACCAACGGCCGATCTTCTTGCTCGTATTCGTATCCGATGATGTTGCCGGGATCGGGCGCGGGAATTCGCACGACCTTCCCGCGCACATCGTTCACCAGCTCCGCGCCAGGGATGGCAGGCACGGCGATTTCGATGGCATCTTTATCCTTCACTTCATAGTCTTTGCCCTGCGCGGGAATGCACCACGCACGTAACCCAGTGACCTTCGATGAAGCGTTGTAGAAAATTACGGGAGTGCCGAGGTCGCGTCCGCCGGGACGAAGAATTTTGTAGGCTACGCGCACCTGACTGCGCATCTTGTCCACCGACTGCACGGATACGATAGTCTCGGAGTACAGCTTCACCGCATCCGTTTTCTCATCGTGAGCGGGCAGCGGTACGTTCACGAGCGCACGCATCCACGGTGGGGCATCGCTTGACGCACGGACCTCTCGCGTCGGCACGGGCGTAGTCAATGCGAACGCCGCGAGCAAGAGCAGAGACACCCACAGGCCCGAACCAACCAGCCTCGGGCGATGGTTAGTTAGCCGCTGCTGCCGCACCGGGTTGCACCATGACTTGTTCTTCATCTCCGGTCCTCACGAGTTGATAGATCGCGCGCAACGTGGGGTACAGCTTCGCTTCCACGAAGACCATGTCCTGCTTCAACGTTCGGGTAATGTGCAAAGCGCCTTTGTCCTTGTCGACCTTGAGGGTGTACACCAGCGCTTTCTTGTCTTGCAGAATGGGTTTGGGCAGACTGGTCACCTGCCAGCTCAACGGCAGCTGAATGGTGATCTCGTCTTCCTTTTCGAAAGGATAGTGGAAGTAGATCGGATGTACGCGAGCGGTATGCTCGAACAGCTGCTTTTCGCTGGCGTCAAATAATCCGACGGGGACGATGGCGCGATGTCCCGCCGAGGACGCCCATCCGGGAACCTTCAAGTCGTACTCGGCGACCAAGGTCGGAGCGGAAGTCGACCAATCCGGCTTGTTTGTCAGGTCTACGTCGATGCCTACCGGCACGTACTCACGCACTTGATCCTCGAGGTATTTTTTTCGGTCCGTATCATCCTCATGGCGCATCTCCAGACGTCGCGACAATGCCTCCAGCCCCGAGAAAGTCACCTGCACCTTTCCCGACAGCGTTCCGTCCTCGCTCATTTTCAGATCGGCCTTACGCACGATGCGCGATTCGGCGCTCTCCGGCATTGTGGTGGTAACCCAACTGCCACCATCCTTGTCGAGCTTCAGGCCGATGACGCCAGTCTCGCCCCAAGGGAGAAGGCTGTAAGGCGCGAACGCGGTGCCTGGATCGCAGTAAACGTCTTTGCCGCTGATCTTGAGCAAGACCACATTGGCGTTGAGTTGGGTGGCATTCATCATTTTCGGCAAAAAAAGATATTGGTTGCGGGTTGAAACCTCGACCGGATATGCCTCGATTCCTGCGGCTCTGACCAACGCAAGATACAGCCACGTCAGTTGCACGCCATCGCCGGCCTGTTGCCGCCATAAATCTTCAACGTTGGAATCTTTCGTCTTGTCGCGCTTCTGTTCCTGCGCGGTTTTTGCAACTTCGTAGGAAGTGTTTCGCAGCTTCTGCACCCGGGCATAAATTTTCTGCGCTTTCATTTCTGGCGTATCGCCGGGGGAGACGATTTGCGCCACCGCCTGCTCCATGGGTTTGCGTTTGTTGATAAAGCTTTCCACGCTCCCATTGAGTTTCTTGCCCAATTGTTTCCAGAATTTATCCACATCGGTCTCGACCGTGCCTTCCGTGTATTCGAAATCGACCCGGAACTTCATCTGGTTTTCCGGCGGCATGAAATCCTCGATTGCGAATGCCGGAATGTTCTGCGTCTCAAGTCGAACGATATGCGTGCTGGGTTCCTGCGACGGCGTGCTTCCTGGAGGAAGGCCCATCGGCCAGTTCCAACGTAGAGAGAATTCACGGTAGGGCCGCAGCGAGAACTTGGCGTGTTTCGTGAAGAGTTCGTCGCTCAAAATCCAATGGGAGTCGTAAATCTTGTTCTCGGCGAGGTTCAGCGTGTATTGGTACTCGATGATGCTGCCCACTTGCACGTCTGGAAGCGTAAAGGTCTTCGCCAGGTACTTCACGCCTTTGGCTTTGGCGATGGTCTTGTCGAACGCTTTGCCCTCGAAATTGGCGATGCTGCCATCCGGCCGGATCGTTCGCGCCTTGATGGCGGTGATCACCGCTTGTTCGCGATAAAACGGAATTTCGACGTCCGCGCGCTTGCGCCCCTCTTCGGTCAGGACCTTAATGCGGATGTAGTTGCGTTCATTTCCAGTGGTGGCGCTGTCGTCGCGGTCCACTTGCCGGTAGAGAATGACCGCAGGTGCGCCCGGTGCTTCGGGCACGCTGGTCATCTTCAGTTCTGCGGGAGAAATCGGCTGCCAGTCATCGCCGCTAACCGGGCGAACCCAACCAATGGCAAGGCAAAGCAGCAGGCATGCAGCAAGGATGACGGAGCGCTGATAGGACACAAATACCCCCTGGTGGGAAATCGAACCACCTGGAATACAGAGAGCAGCGACCCATCGCGTCCAGAGCGGACGCCGCAACCTACCTAAGGGCGCGAGGGCTGGAGCTCGTACCGCAGGCGTTACGACTCACCTTGGTATCGTATTGAGGGCAGACGTTATATTGCAGGAACGTACCTGTCAAGAGAACCACAGTCCTATACGGGCTAGGCTGCGGCGGAGGGAATTTCGGCCAGGCTGACGTAGATCTTCAGGCCCCGATTGCTGCCAACGCGCACCATTTCGTCCGCGCCTGCGGAGGCTCCGCCCACGCGCAGTACCGCATCGCATTTCTCCAGGAGGCGAACGGCGATCGGGTGGAAAATCTCGTTGAAAGCTTCGTCGCCGATCTTTTTCGATCCTGCCAGGTCCACGAGCGGGAGCGCCAGCCACTCTCCGAGCAGCGGAATATGTCCGGCGCGGAAAATCGGCAACGCATAGGATTCCATCTCGCGCACATTCTGCTTGATCAGGGCCGGATCGTCGTTGGTCCCGGAACGATATGGTCCGGCGATCAGAATCATCATCGGCTTGCTTGTTTCCTCAGGCACGATTCTCTCTCTCTCGTCAAGGCAGGTGTAATTGAGCTTGGATATCGTACTACCGTGCGCCATTTGTGATCGCGAGCCGATGCATGAGGGATCCGGCGATCCGGGCAAGGCGCGCCAAGCAACTGGAGTGTACTCAGTCTTAAGGAAGCAGCTACCTCCAACACGTGATCTGCGGCATAATCCCCGGCGCACGGAGCCGATTCATGGTGGGTGCGCTCCAGGAGTTGCATGGGAGCAGGATGCTGCGCCTAAGTCTGCATGATCTCGCGTCTGGGAGGATTCAGTGAGCGATCGTCCATGGAGTTCCACCGCGCCTCCAGGCGAATTCCGCACCTACATCTCTGCTGACGAGACCATCAAGGAATTCACCGTCCGCGCGGTGATTCTGGGAGCGCTGTTCGGCCTGCTCTTTGGGGCGATCACGGTGTATGTGGGGTTGCGCGCCGGACTCACGGTTTCGGCATCGATTCCGATCTCAGTGTTGTCGATCAGCATTCTCCGAGCGTTCGGTCGCTCCACCATTCTGGAAAACAACATCGTGCAGACCACCGGCTCGGCGGGCGAGTCGCTTGCCGCCGGCGTGATGTTCACGATTCCCGCGCTGATCTTTCTGGGCTTCGGCGCGGAGTTCACCTTTTGGCGCATTTTTCCGCTGGCACTGCTGGGCGGATGGCTGGGCGTCCTGTTCATGGTGCCGCTGCGGCGCCAGCTCATCGTGAAAGAGCATGGGAATCTGAGTTTTCCCGAAGGGACCGCATGCGCAGACGTTCTGGTAGCCGGAGAACGCGGAGGCTCCTTCGCGGGGCGCGTGTTTTGGGGTCTGGGCCTAGGCGGCGTGTACACGTTTCTGATGAACACGGTGCAGGCTTGGACTTCACAGCCGGAATCGCGGCCGAACTGGTTTCAGGGCGCTTCGTTTCGCGTCACGATCACTTCGGAATATCTCGGCGTCGGATACATCATCGGATCGCGCGTATCCGGAATTCTCTTCGCCGGCGGCATTATTTCCTGGCTGGTGATCATGCCGGCCATTCGCTTCTACGGTCAGCTCGCCAACAACGTTCCCATCTACCCATCGACGATTCCGATTCCACTAATGACGCCCGATCAGATTTGGGGCACGTACATTCGCCCCATGGGGGCAGGCGCTGTTGCCGCGGCGGGGTTGATCACACTGCTGCGCACCTTGCCTACTATATTTTCCGCATTGAAGGCCGGATTGAAAGATGTACGCGCTGAGGGCGCCGGACAGTCTACAGCAACCAGCCGCATCGATCGCGACATGCCCATGCGCTGGGTCATCGTTGGCTCCGTACTGATCATCGCCATGATGTGGATTCTACTGACGTTTCATCCGATCCAGGGTGCGGAAACGCGCTGGTATCACAACCTGTTTGCGGGAGTTTTCGTCACGGTGTTCGGATTTTTGTTCGTAACAGTGGCGGCGCGCATCAGCGGCTTGCTCGGAAACTCGTCAAACCCAATTAGCGGGATGAGCATCGCCACGCTGATGGCCACTTGCGCGATCTTTTTCGTCGCTGGGTGGACGGCACCAAATTATCAGGTGCTCGCGCTGATGATCGGCGGCGTGGTGTGCATTGCGGCAGCCATTGCAGGCGCCACTTCGCAGGATTTGAAAACCGGATACCTCGTCGGTGCGACTCCCTTCTGGCAGCAGATGGGTTTGCTGGTCGGCGTTACCGTGTCCACGCTGGCCATCGGCACGACTCTGAATCTGATGAACAAAGGATTGGAGCGCTATCTGCCGCAACAGATTCCCGTGAACGTTCAGTCTCTGCCGGTTGGCGTCAAAGTTGAACGCGACTCTTTTACATATCACGGTAAGACCTACGAACTACTGAATTCGCTGGGTTCTCACGAAGTTCCCGATGGCGAATATCTCTACGATCCGGCAAGCAAACAAATCGAGTATCAGTGGGCGCAGGGGATTGGCAGCGCAAAAGCGCCGGCGCCGCAAGCGCGCCTGATGGCGACGGTGATCAGCGGCATCCTGAATCAGCGGCTGCCCTGGCGGCTGGTGTTGATGGGCGTCGCGCTGGTCATCGCGGTGGAAATTCTCGGCGTCAGATCGCTGGCGTTCGCCACGGGCTCATATCTTCCGCTGGGTACGACCGCGGCGATGTTCGCTGGAGGATTGGTGCGTTCGCTGGTGGACGCCACGACGAAGAAAAAAGATGAAAGCGAAGCCAGCCCCGGCGCGCTCTATTCCAGCGGCCTGATTGCGGCCGGCGGCGTATTTGGATTGTTGGGGATCGTCATCAATTTATTCCAAGATCCGGAGATTCCCACGCATGTCCCGAGCTGGTTCGCTTCCATGCTGCGCCTGCCCTGGAGCCCTGATCTCTTTGCGTTTGGTCCGAGACTGTTCGGCTCCTGGGCTACCAACAATCTTTTCGGCTTGTGCATGTTCCTTCTGCTCGCCGCGTCGCTGTTTTATTTTGCGCGCAAGAAGCTTGATTAGCCCACGAAGGGCAACCGCGCGCGGATTTCGGTTAGTTTCTGGTTATCGTTGACGCTTCCGCGCTGTTTGCTGCTGCTTTTTGACTGCCTTGGCGGACCGCCGTAAACTGAAGGAGCCATGGCGTCCCGGTCTGGAATCCGCAACTACCGCTTCAGCTTCAACTTCTACATCACGCCTGGAATCCAGTGGCTGGTGATTGCGAACGTAGTGGTTTTTCTGCTCGAAAATTTTCTGCAGGTTTTTTGGGGCAAAGGCGCGTACGGCTGGTTCCTGATGCATTTCGGGCTGGTGCCCTCCGCGGTGACGCATGGATTGCGAATCTGGCAGCCCTTTACCTATCTCTTTCTGCACGACATCGGTTCCATCTGGCACATCCTCACCAACATGTTCATGTTGTGGATGTTTGGCCGGGAACTGGAACTGGTGTGGGGACGCACTCGTTTTCTTCAATATTATTTTCTGACGGGCGTCGGCGCGGGCTTGATCAACGTAATCGTGAAGACGATTCCGATTTTCTGGGGGCATTCGCTTTCCGATGTGCCCACGATCGGAGCGTCCGGCGCAATTTTTGGGATCCTGCTGGCCTGCGCAATTCTGTTTCCGGATCGCCAGGTTTACCTGTTTCCGATACCGGTGAAGATCACCATGCGCACGCTGGTGATCATCATGACGGCGCTGGAATTCCTGGGAACATTCGGAGTAGGTGGAGACGATATCAGCCACATCTGCCATTTGGGTGGGATGCTGATCGGCTACGTTTATTTGCGGCGGGGTTCGTTCCTCTACAACGTGCGGAATTCGGTTTCCGACTGGAAAATGGAACGCAACAAGAAGAGATTTCAGGTGTACATGAACAAGCACAAACAGGAGCCGCCTTCGCGGCCCGATCGCTGGGTGAATTAGTCAAGAAGAAGCAAGGAAGCCGCATAAAACTTTCCATCATATTTTTTCTATAACGCTAATTTGACGACAATTCCGGCTATCGGCTGACAAGTCGCTCCACTTATCGGTTGACGGCGCGGGCCAGAAGATCTGGTGGGATATTGGAGCCGGTCACAAGCAGTACGACGGTTTGATTGGCGTAGCTCGGGGCGGTTTTGCGGAACGCTGCGGTGGTGGCGGCGCCGGCGGGCTCGGCGGTCACCTTTTCTTCTTCGTGGAGAAAGCGGATTGCGCCCAGCATTTCCTCTTCGCTGACCAGAACAAATTCATCGACCAAGCCGGCGATCTGCTTGACGTTGTCTTCCATCGCATCGCGAACCGAGAGACCATCGGCGATTGTGTCGCTGGTATCGGTGGAGATGGCGTGCCCCTTCGTGAATGCCATGGCATACGCTGGAGCACGCTCGGCCTGCACGCCGACAATGCGGATAGCTGGCTTGAGCTGTTTTGCGGCGAAGGCCAAGCCACGGATCAGCGTGCTGTCGCCCACGGGCACAAAGATCACGTCCACCGTCGGCAATTTTTCCAGGATTTCGCAGGCGATGGTGGCCGGGCCGGGCAACATGTCAGGATCAATGCCATCAACCACGTTGTACCAGCCCGATTGCTCCGAAAATTTTTGAGCATGCTCGCGTGTTTCTTCGAGGTAGGTACCGACTTCCACGATCTCCGAACCGAGTTGAGCGATGCGCGCGCGTTTGGCGGGGTTAGGATTGTTGGGCAGATAAATTCGCGCAGAAATGCGTAACTTCGATGCGGCATAGGCAACCGCGGCGCCGTGATTCCCAGTGCTCGCGGTAATGACGCCGGGCAATTCCCCGCCAAACGGCATCTTGTGCATGTGAATCGCGCAGTAGGCGCCGCGCACTTTGAAGGAGCCGGTCGGCCCCTCACTTTCCAGCTTCAGATGAACCGATGCGCCGCCGAGCTTCGCGAGCTTTTCACTGGCGATCAACCGGCTTTCCGGAACGATGCCGCGCAGCAGGGCTTGTGCAGCGCGGACTTTTTCCATCGTAAGCGGCGGAGCAGGAGCTGGCGCAGCCATTTTAGGACTGCCCGCCGATCACATGAAATTTCATGAAATTCGTGGTGCCGCGAATGCCCATGGGCATACCGGCGACGATGCCGATGACGTCGCCCTTGCGCACCAATTTTTCTTCCAGCAATCTTTTTTCTGTCACTTCAGCCAAGCCATCGATTTTGCGCACGTCAGGAATATTGCGCGGGCAAACGCCCCAGATCAGCGCCATGCGGCGGCGCACGTCCGCCTCCGGAGAAAACGCGACGATAGGGACGAGAGGGCGATAACGCGAGACCAGTCGCGCGGTGAACCCACTGTGAGTGAAAACGGCGATGAGCTTCATGTGCAACTCGCGCGAAGCATGACATACGAGTTCGGCAACAGTCTCCGCCACTTTGAGTTTTTCCTGTGGTGCAGGACGCGGGAATTCCGCAATGCTGCCTTCGGCGTCTTCAATGATGCGAGCCATCATGCTCACAGTCTCGACGGGATATTTACCGGAGGCGGTCTCGGCCGAGAGCATCACCGCGTCGGAGCCGTCGAAAATGGCGTTGGCGACATCGGAAGCTTCCGCGCGAGTAGGCCGAGGATTTTCGGTCATGGACTCGAGCATCTGGGTAGCGGTGATCACCGGACGCCGCGCCTGCCGGGCGCGATTGATGATCATTTTTTGTACTACTGGAACGCGCTCGGGACTCATTTCCACACCCAGATCGCCGCGAGCAACCATGACGCCGTCCGCCACACGAAGGATGCCATCCAGACTTTCGATGGCTTCCGGCTTTTCGAGTTTGGCGATCACGGGAGTGTCTTTGCCTGCGCGCCGGACGAGATTCTTCGCAAGCACCACATCTTCGGGCCGGCGCACAAAGCTGACAGCGATGTAGTTGACTCCATGCTTGAGGGCAAAAACGAGGTCGATGCGATCTTTCGGCGTAAGCGCCGGAACGCGCAACTGAATGCCGGGGAGATTTATGCCTTTGTGCTCGCCGAGGGCGCCGCCGTTGACTACCTGACAGATCACTTCCTGGCCGCGGACCTGCTCAACGCGCAGTTCGATCAGTCCATCAGAGAGCAGAATGCGATCGCCGCGATGAACTTCGCGCGGAAGCGGACGAAAGACGGTGCTGACGCGCGTCGAATCTCCCAGGACGCGAGCAGTGGTGATCACGAACTTCTGGCCAGTGCGAAGCAGCACCGGCGATGCTCCGGCCAACGGCCCGGTCCGAATTTTGGGACCTTGCAAATCGGCGAGGATGGCAACGGGCTTTTGCCGCTTGATCGCCGCGGCGCGTATCAGCGCAATGCTCTGCGCGTGTTCGGCATGTGAACCGTGAGAAAAGTTGAGGCGAGCAACGTCCATACCGGCTTGTAGAAGACGGTCAATAATCTTCGCGGAACGGCTGGCGGGCCCGATGGTGCACACGATTTTCGAGTGGCGGAAGGCCATGTCGGTAAGAGTTTACGCGATGGAAGAATTGTTGCGCGTCGGAAAAATCGAGTGATGCGGTGGAGGCGTTACCGTTTACACGCGCGAGGAATTGCGGCTAGCGTAAATGAGCCAAGTAGATTGCGGCTGGTCTCGCACACGCGCGCATGCTTTTGGATACACGCCGACGTCGGCAAGAGCGATGGACTGGCGCGTCCTACGGCCGGTGATGCGTGGAGGCTTTCGCAGGCGTCCTGCTCGCGAACGTGCTATCGGCTCCGGGTTTGGGCACAACAATGGTCAAAAAGAGTCCAAACACCAGCATGCCGAGCAGAACGATGATGATGACATTCCCACGGCGGAAGCGGATGTCGGCTCCCGGTTTGGCGGGCACAAAATACCAGCCCTGCGAATTGGGATCGATGGGGCGCATAAAGGTTCTCTCCCCTGCTCGAAAGAACCCTGCAATTTCGAGCCGTAGTCTTGGGACACAGAACGCGAGCGCGTCGAAAGGCGGCGTCCCTACATTGTTTGGGGTGTCGTCTCTGGAGGAGGGCCCGTCGTTATGCGTCTATCTATACGACGTATCGTGACACGATATGGTTGCAGGGTGCCTTTGAGCAAACTGCTTCGTTTCAGCGATGCCTCTACATCGGTTTACGTGGCGGTTTACTTGGTGACCGCGAACTCAGCGATGATATGGGCTTCGACAGCGAGGCCCTTTTCGAACGACGCAATGGGGATCCTCTCGTCATTACCGTGCATGCGTTTCAAATCTTCATCAGCCAACGGGAATGGCCACAATCCATAGGACTGAACGTTGTGAAGACGCAACTGCGCGGAGTCGGTGGCCCACGGCGACTGATACGGAAGCACCGGCACACCGCCAAATTCCTGAGCGGCAACTTTCGTGATGGTGGCGTAAAAATCGTTTTCCAGGGATGAAGGCGGAGCCGCGAGTCCCGCGTTGGGTTCCACTTCCAGCTTCACCAAAGGATCGTTAATGAGCTTGTTGAGTTCGAAGAGCAGCGCGTCGATGGTGTCGCCAGGCAGCAAGCGGATATTGAGGGTTGCTCGCGCTTCGGCGGGGATCACGTTGGCGCGGACACCGGCACTGAGCATGGTTGGAGAAATGGTGTCGCGGAGCATCGCGTTCCATTGGGGGTTCGCATCAGAGATGACGCGCTGAGCGTGCTCGCCGCGGTCGGAAGTATCCAGCGAACGCATCCATTTCGCGATTTCGTCATCTTCCAGTGGCGCGAGTCCTTCGAAGTAACGGCGCACGATGGCGGTAAAGTGCATGGGTGCGACGTATCCACCGATTTTGGCTACCGCGGCTGACAGGTGCACGACAGGATTGTCTTTCGTGGGCATGGACGCGTGACCGGAGGTGCCGCGCGCAATCACGTCAACGTTGACGGTGACTTTTTCACCAGCCTGCACCGCGACGTATTGGACTTTGCCGTTTTTGGTGACAACGTTGCCACCTTCATTGAGGGCGTAGCCGGCGGCCAGTTTGTCCCAGTATTTGTTGATCAGAAATCTGATACTCGCGTCTCCGAAAGCTTCTTCATCATCGGTGGCCAGGAAAATCACATCGCGATTCAGGCGCGCGTTGGCCCGCTTGAGCGCGATAAAGCTGGCGAGATTGATGGACAGCATCGCTTTGTTGTCGATCGCACCGCGGCCATAGATGTAGCCGTCTTTCACTACTGCGGCGAAAGGATCGACGGTCCATTTCGCGCGGTCGACGCCCACGACGTCCATGTGCGCGACGAGTAGCAAGGCTTTCGAAGGGTCCGCAACCGCCGAGCTGCGCAGACGCGCGACCACTGAGGTGCGGCCCGGAGCGGTCGGCAGCTCTTCGGCGGCGATGCCTTCCTTTTGCAATACACCGATAATGTACTTCGCGGCGAGTTGTTCATTGCCGGGGGGATTGGTGGTGTTTATCTTGATCAGATCCTGCAGCCAGACCTTGGCTTCAGCGATCAGAGGGGTAAGATCACCCACCGGAGACTGGCTGGAGGGCAAACTGTTGGTCGGCGGAGGCGCAACCTGCGCTGCTAGAGGTCCCGCAATAGCGAAAGCCCAAAAAGCGGCCAGCAGGATGGGCGTACGACGATTCGCTTTCACCAAGCAAGTCCTCCGTTTTCAGCATGACCGCGGCCCGGCTGGACCCTCGCAGCAACGTTTTGCGGCAATTCAGGTTCATATTAACATGCAGGGTTGGCGGACTCGTGTGCAGGGGTGCCATGGGTTGCGTAATCCCAACCTGACTGGAGCACCAGTATCTCGAGTTTGCGCTTATCGTCAGGCGCGATTATCGAGAATCAAGTTTTGAACGCTGTGAACGAGCGATAACGAGGGAGAACCATGAAGGCATTGCTTCTTAGCGTCTTTTTCGGGCTGATGGCGACAGCCATGCTGCTTCCGCTGGGTGCCGATCTGGTGCGCGCACAGGCGCCATCGGGGCCGCAGGGAGGCTCGCAGGGGACCGGCGCGCAGCAGACTCCGCCGCCGGCGGCGACGACCACGGCTCCACCGCAGCAACAAAAGCCCCAGGATGCCGGCGCATCAATCGCGGTGGAAGTTCCGGTGGTCACGCTGGACGTGCTGGCCACAACGAAGAACGGCGATTTGTTGACCGGGCTGAAGAAAGAGAATTTCCGCGTGATCGATGACGGGGCGCCGCAAACGATTACCAATTTCGGCGCGACCGACGCACCGATCACCATTGTGATGCTGATGGAGTTCAGCAGCCGCGGCTACTACGACTGGTTTGCGTATCAGGCGAAATATTGGGCGGACGCGTTTTTCCCCAACCTGCGACAAAAGGACTGGGTCGCGCTGGTGACGTTCGACATGAAGACGCGCACCGAGACCGATTTCACTCAGGACAAGATGGAAGTGCGGAACGCGCTGTATCACTTGTATTTTCCAGGATTCAGTGAATCGAACGTGTTTGACGCAGTGCTCGACACTACCGAGCGGCTCAAGGATGTGAAAGGGAAAAAGTCGATTCTGCTGCTCGCAACAGGTGTGGACACCTTCAGCAAGCACACGCTGGATCAAACCATGAAAGAGTTGCGGCAGAGCGACACGACGATTTTTGCCGTTGGGCTCGACAAGCCGTACCTCAACTTCCTGGAGTCGCACGGATCTCAGGGCTCGCACATGAATTATTTGCAGGGCGAGAACCAGCTGAAGACTTTTGCTTCATTGACCGGCGGCTATTCGTGGTTTCCGCAATTCGATGGGGAGATTCCGGGGATTTTCCATGATGTTGTGGCGTATCTGCGTAATCAGTACAGCATCTCCTACACGCCGACGACCGGCGCGAACGATGGGAAGTTTCACAAGGTGAAGATCGAGCTCGTAGCACCGGACGGCAGCCCGCTGGCCGTGACGGATCAGAAAGGCAAGAAGCAGAAGACCGTGGTGTACGCGCGCGAAGGATACACGGCGGTGAAGGGCGGGGTGGGAGACTGAAGTTGCGTGACGAAGTTGCGTGACGAAGTTGCGTGAAGCAGCCGGTTCTGCTCTGCAAGGGCCGCCTCGAGCCTCCGACTGATTGTTAGATTTCAGTAGCCACGAGAAACATCGACAACGTTGAAGAGTTCGCGGCCGTCGAACCAGCGTTCGAGCAGATCCATCAACAACTTGGTTTGTTTTTGCCACAAGCGATCGCTGACGCCACTGGTGTGCGGCGTGATGAATAAATTCGGCGCTTTCCACAGAGGACTGTCCGCGGGAAGCGGTTCCACGCCAGTTACGTCCAGCGCCGCGCCACGCAGGGCCATTGTCAGCAGCGCGCGGACGAGCGCGTCTTCATCGAGCAATGAGCCGCGACCTATGTTGATGAGGCGTGCGCCCGGCTTCATTTTGGCGATTTGAGTAGCCCCGATGAGATGTTGTGTCTCGTGAGTTTCGGGTGCGGCGATGACGATGTAGTCCGCGTCTGGCAACACGGAATCGAGCTGCGCTACGGGCACGATTTTTTCCACGTGCGTGGCGTCGCCCTTGCCTGACCGATTGACTCCCCACACATGCATATCGAAGGCCTGAGCACGGCGAGCGAGCTCTCGGCCAATGGAGCCGTAGCCGACGATGAGCAGGATCTGGCCATTTAGTTCGGTGAGCGGTCCAAGGGGACCAGAGATTTGCCGCTGTCCCCATTCACAGCGATCCTGAAAGCGCACGGAATCTGGAAAGTTGCGCGCCATGGCGACCATCAGTCCGATGGTGTGTTCGGCCATCGGTGGGGAAAAGATTCCGCTGGGATTGGTGAGCGTGATGCCGGATTCGCGCAGTTCCGGATACATTAATTGTGAAACGCCAGCGGCGGTGGAGTGCACCCATTTAAGTTTGCGGGCAAGGCGAAATTGTTCGGGTCGGAGCGACGCGCCGATGAAGATGTCGGTGTCTGGCAATTCCTGCGGCAGGCGCTCGAAGTCGGGCAAATGGACGACGCGCATCTCCGGCCAGCGTGCGTGGATGGTGTCCGGCATGATCGGCTGCGCGCGCCACTGTTCGAAGGGATGCCAAACGCAGATCAGGAGCTTGGTTTCGGCGGGGCTGGTTCGGTTCATGATGGATTGTTGGTCGCTATTTGCGACTGTGGAGCCATGTCAGGAACAGGCCCACAATTGCGCCGAGGCCAAGCGTCCCCAGGATGAACGGCTGCGCTACGGGAATCGCAAACCAGGCGATGACCACCAGCCCGATCGAAACGATCGCACCGGCTTTCGTGCCGGGCACCGGTAAATTGCCGAAGGCCATTCTTTGTGGCTCAGGACGATTGTGCCGGCCTACATTTTCGAACATGAGTCATCTCCAGCGACGGCTTCTACTTTTTGATGACGCGAAGATCGCGTCCGGTCATATCGTTCGGTTGGGGCTGACCGAGGACGCCGAGCATGGTGGGAGCGATGTCGCGCAGTGAGCCATTGGGTTGCAGGGTGACGTGAGCGTCGTCAGTGACCAGCACGAACGGAACGGGATTGGTGGTGTGATACGTGTGCGCGCCACCGGTCTTGGGATCGATCATGGTTTCGGCGTTGCCGTGATCCGCGGTGATGATCCACGCGCCGCCGCGAGGCTTAAGTGCCTGGTAGATGCGCGCGAGCCCTGCATCGACCGCTTCAACCGCTTTGATGGCGGGCTCAAGCTTGCCGGAATGGCCCACCATGTCCGCGTTCGCGTAATTCATGATGATTGCGTCGAATTCATTTTGCTCGATGGCTTTGACGACCGTGTCGGTAATACCCGCGGCGGACATTTCGGGCTTGAGGTCGTAGGTGGCAACTTTCGGCGACGGCACCAAAATGCGCTCTTCGCCGGTGAACGGTTTTTCGACGCCGCCGTTGAAGAAGTAAGTGACGTGCGCGTATTTCTCCGTCTCCGCGCAACGTAAATTCTTGTACTGAATGTCGGCGAAAACTTGCGCAAGGATGTGCTCGAGTTTTTCGGGGCCGATGACGTAGTTGAGCCATGGCCAGTTCTTGTCGTACTGCGTCATGCCGACGTAGAACAGATTTTTCGGGCGTTTGGGGTCGGCGAATTTGTCGAAGTCCGGTGCGGCGAGCGCGTAGGTGATCTGTCGGGCACGGTCGGCGCGGAAATTGTAGAAGATGACGGCATCGTCGTCGCGAATGATGCCGACGGGCCTCGCGTCGGAGCCCTCGCCTTTTGTTACGACGATCGGCTTGATGAATTCGTCAGTGACGTCTTGTTCGTAGCTGTGCTGAAGGGCGCTGACCGGATCGTCCGTGCGGATTTCGGCTTCACCGTGGACCAGCGCGCTGTAGGCGAGCTCGATGCGCTCCCAGCGATTGTCGCGGTCCATGGCGTAGTAGCGGCCAACGAGCGTGGCGATTTCGCCGATTTGCAGCTCGCGCATTTTCTGCTGAAGCTGGCGCACGAAATCACGGCCGCTGTGCGGTGGAGTGTCGCGGCCGTCCATGAAGCAATGGACGAAAACCTTCTCGACTTTCTGCTGCTTGGCAAGCTCAAGCAGAGCGAAAAGATGCGTGATGTGCGAGTGCACGCCGCCGTCGCTCAGCAAGCCGATGAAATGGAGTTGCCGCTGTCGGCCACGCTCCATGGCCTGCTGGAACAGCGGAACCGATGCGAGCTGTTTGTTGGCGATCAGCAGTTCGATGCGCGTGATGTCCATGTGCACGATGCGGCCGGCGCCGATATTAAGATGGCCGACCTCGCTGTTGCCCATCTGCCCTTCTGGCAATCCGACATATGGGCCAGACGTGTGTATCACCGTGTTGGGAAAATCTTTCAGGAGCTTGTCGTAGGTAGGCTTGCGCGCGAGAGCGATAGCGTTGCCTTTGGTTTCGGCGCGGTAGCCCCAGCCGTCCAGCACGGTGAGCACGATAGGTTTCGGTCGCTTGGTCATATTTCGTCAGGATACATGGAGCGATCAATTCTCGCCACGCGGAGAAGCCGGCAAACTCTGATGTGATTTGCCGTCGGGGGCTACTTGCTCGCGAATTCGCGGAGGGCGGAGAGCAGGCGGTCGACCTCTTCGGCAGTGTTGTAATGGACCAGGCCGATGCGGAGGAAGCCGCCCTTGTCTTGCACGCCGAGTCGTTCGGCGAGATTCATTGCATAATAGTTGCCGTCCCAGGTGAAGACGCCGCGGTCGCCGAGGAATTTGGCGATGTCGGTCGGATGATGATTGCCGAGGCGCACCGAGACTGTGGAGCAGCGCTCGCTGAAACGTTGCGGATCGGTGATGCCGTAAAAGCGCAGGCCGGGAATCGCCAGCAAGCCGGGAATCAGTTGCGCGAGCAGCGCCATCTCATGATTGCGAGTGACGCGATAAGCGGCTAACAGCGCGCTGCGGCGATCTTTCGCACCGAGATCGCTGCGCCTGCCGAGTTCGGCAATATAGTCGACGGCAGCGCCGATTCCCGCGATCAACTCCTGAACCTGCGTGCCGGTTTCCCAGCGATCCGGAAGCGTCTCTGGCGCGGGGCGGACTTTGTAAGGCTTGAAGCGCAGGAGATGTTCGCGCTTGCCGTAGAGCGTGCCCATGTGCGGGCCGAAAAATTTATATGGAGAGCACGCCAGGAAATCGCAGCCGAGCGCGCGCGACATCGATAGGACCGTGGGGAGCGTAGTGAACCGCATCGATGAACATGAGCGCGCCGGCGTCGTGGGCCAGCTTCGTAATCTCGGCGACCGGATTGATCGTGCCCACAGCATTGGAGGCGTAGCCCACTGCAACGAGTTTCGTTTTGCTGTTGAGTTTGCGCTTGAGATCTTCGAGATCGAGCGTGCAGTCCGATTCGCGGATGTCCGCCTGGCGGATGACCACGCCTTTTTCTTCGAGGGCGCGCCAGGGAGCAACGTTGGCGTCGTGATCGAGCTGCGTGATCAGGATTTCGTCGCCAGGCTTCAATTCGCGGCCGATTGCGCGGGACAACGCAAACGTGATGGTAGTCATGTTCTGACCAAAGACCACTTCGTCGCTATCGCAGTGGAAGAAATCGGCCATCGCCGCTCGCGAGGACGCGAGGATCGCGTCATTGCGCCGGCTGGTCGCAAACGCGCCGCAGGTGTTGGCGTTCGCCCCGGCAAAATAATTTTGCACCGCGTCCATCACTTGCCGCGGAACCTGGGTGCCGGCGGGACCGTCCAGGAAAGCTGCGGTGTGGCCGTTGATCTGAAGCGAAAGCGAGGGAAATTGCGCGCGAGCCCACGCGAGGTCGAGCGGTTTTGTCGTGGATTCGTGGAGTGCTGGTGTGCTCATGAGATTCATCCTAACGTTGTTCTCGGTTTAGGTTGAGCGATAGTTTCTCACAAAGAGTGACGAGAGCGGTTTGCTATCGAACGCCATTTTGGCGTGCGTTTTTCTCGCGCGACGCGGTTGCCCGTGACGCATCGATACGTTGCTGGCGTGATAGCATTTGATGTAATCGTTCTTCATCCATGCCGCGGTGGCGCCGGCTATCAACTCAGGGCCACGCTTCTTAAAGAGGTGCATCGTGTCCGATACTTTTCCGCCCAATGAGCGGACCCGTGTGATTCGCGAGCCGCAGCGCGGCAAATACGATCGCGAAACGATCTACCAGATCCTTGATGAAGGATTTATTTGCCACGTGGGTTTTGCGATGGACGGGCAACCCTATGTGATTCCCACAATGTTCGCGCGCGTGGGCGACGCAATTTATTTCCACGGCTCGGCCGCCAGCAGGATGCTTCGCGGGGCCAGCGGCGGAATATCCGTGTGCGTCACCGTGACCCTGGCGGATGGTCTCGTGCTGGCCCGTTCGGTATTCAATCATTCGATGAACTATCGCTCGGTGGTGGCGCTTGGCAAAGCCGAGCTGGTGGACAAGCAGAGCGAAAAACTGGAGGCGCTGCATGCCTTCACGGAAAAAATCATGCCGGGACGATGGGCGGAGGCGCGGCAACCGAACGAAAAAGAATTGAAAGCGACGAGCATTTTGCGGCTGCCACTCACGGAAGTCTCGGCCAAGGTGCGCGTCGGTCCGCCCGAGGACGACGCCGAGGATCTTGCTCTGCGTGTATGGGCCGGCGTTTTACCCTTCGAACTTGCCGCTGGCGAACCGATTCGCGATGCGCGCTGCGATGCCGCGATCCCGCTGCCTTCGTATGTCACGGAATGGAAGCGATAGGAAGTACGGATACGTCGGCTTAACTTTCCCTCACGCCTGAACGGCGCGGAGAAAATCGGCCAGCAGGCCGTAACCGGTGGCTTCAATCCCGGGACTATGTTCGACCATGCTCAGGCCAAAGATGTCGAGGTCGAAGCGGACCGCGGAACTGCTGCCTTCCAGATTCGCAAGCGGATCGGAGGCGAGCAGGAGTTCCGGCCGGACGCTGCAATCGACGCCATCGCCGCGGCGTTCTGCGCGACACACCAGCTTGTAACGCATGCCGGCATTACGGACGGAGCGGATTTTTTCTTCGCTGAGTTCGCGGATGCCGGTACGCTGGACCTGATCGAGCCGAATCGGCACACCTAGAAGCGCAATCGTTAGCACCGCTACTTTCACCGCAGAGTCCCAGCCGTCGATGTCCGCTGCGGGATCCGTTTCGGCAATTCCCATGGCCTGGGCCCGGCGCACCGCATCATCGAAGGACCGGCCGCGCTCGATTTCAGTGAGCACCACGTTCGTGGTGGAGTTGAGCACGCCGGAAAAACCACGGATTTCCGTAGCTGGCAGTCCCATCGGAAACATTGAGAAGATCGGAACACCATCCATCACCGTTGCTTCGTACAGGAACTTCTTGTTTTTCTCGCGCGCCATGGCGGTGAGTTCCTGGAAAGCGTGGACGATTGGCCCTTTGTTGGCGGTGATCGCGTGCGCACCATGTTCGAGCGCGGCTTTGAGGTGCTCGACGGCGGGTTGCCCGGTCTGAAAATCCAGCGAGCTGGCTTCAAAGACTACATCCGCGCGCGAACGGTCGAGCCATTCGCGTATATTGCGCGGAGATGGTGAGTGTTGCGGCGAGGGCCAGCGGTTGTTCAGGATTGCCAATGGGTTCAGGCCATCGGGATCGGCGAGCCATCCGCTGCGTCGGGTGGCGACACCGGTCAGGCGCCAACGCACGTCGTAGCGGCGACGGAGTTCCAGTTCTTTGGAGATAAGTTGACGCAGGAAAGCGCGGCCCACATTGCCAAAACCCACGATCGCGAGGTTATAGCTTGGGATGACGCCTCCGAATCCTTGCAATCAGGATTTTGTTCGTTGCGGCCATGCGCACTGCCGATCACGAAGTCCGTCCGCACGCCAGGAAGACAGGCTCAGAACGAAACTTTTTAGCGCGATCCGTCTAAACCGCCGCCTAATGCGCAGTAGCCGCCGTCAGCTTGGATGCCGCTGAGGAGATCAGCGCGGCCTCCCCTTCCAGCACTTGCGCCACGCGAACGATGGACTCGTCAGCCTGCTTCCATTGCTTTAGTTCAATGGCTTCGCGCACGGCCGGCACCGTTTTGACCGCATAGCCAGTGTAGAAGCCCGGCGCGTAGAGCTGGTGTTTGTACCATGGGCGATTCGGCAGGCCTTCCGTAGTGGTGAGTTTGTGTTCGCTTTCGATCAGCAGACGATTTACGTCCGCTAACGATGCAGACGCGAGGGCCGCGCCTCCGTTCGCATTGGCTTGCTCCAGGGCCTTCCGGTAGCCGGCGGCACTGCGATTCAATTGCTCGACGGCGTTATCGAAAGGCGCGAAATTCAGAAACGGGGAACGCCTTCGCTCGGCGGCGCAACCAGCGGCTTTTTCGGGTCGTTGGTGGCGCTGAACACGCCTTCCTCGATCTGGCGATTGCGTTCGATGATGTCGTCGCGCATTTTCGCCGCCAGGGCCTTCAACTCTTTCGCATACGTCTGCACGGTGTCGGCAAAATTGTTGAATTCGAATGGCAGCAACTCGGCGTCCGCCAGCCGCATGGTCATGGTGCCGCCAGTTTGCGCCAGCGCGCGGCCGTAGGTGAAATCGGTGTCGCTGAAGTGCGTGTACCAGTAGAAATCGTCGTAGATGGAATGATAGATGCCGCCGCCGTCTTCGCCTCCAAAACCGATGTTCAGCGAAGCGACGCCATCGTGCTGCAGGAAGCCGGTGAAATCCGATCCCGAGCCGAGCGCTTCCATGCGAAGATCAGCGCGATTGCGAATCTCCTGACGGTCAGCGGCGGATTTGGCTCCCGCGATTTCGTGAAGCTGATTGCGCTTCCAGGCAGAGAGCTTCGTTTCCGGATCGACGATATCCCGCGCGACCTCGTTGGAAAATTTCTCCAGAGTATGCGAGCCGTTGATACCAAGGTAGCCTCGGCCGTTGGCGTCCGAGTTGATGTAAGCGACCGCGTGCGTGCGCAATTCCTCGAAGTGCTCTTCGGCCCATTCCGTGGAACCTAAAAGTCCCGGCTCTTCGCCATCCCAGGCGCAGAGGATAATCGTGCGCTTGGGCTTCCATCCTTGCTTCAGTAATTCGCCGAAGGCGCGAGCCTCTTCCAGCACCGCGACCATTCCTGACACCGGATCTTCCGCGCCGTTCACCCACGCGTCGTGATGATTCCCGCGGATTACCCATTCGTCCGGATTCGTGGAACCAGGAATTTTGCCGATGACGTCGTACACCGGTTTGAGCGGCTCCCAGTTGGATTTCACTTTCAGGTGCACTTTCGCGGCGCCGGGGCCGATGTGATAAGTGATGCCCAGTCCGCCTCGCCAGCCCTCCGGCGCGACGCGGCCGGTGAGCGCGGCAAGTAGCGGCTGGGCGTCCGCGTAAGAAATCGGCAGCACCGGGATCTTTGTGATCGTCGGCGAATCTTCGATCTTCAGCCGCTTGGCATCTTTGGTGGCGCCGACGCCGGGAGTCAGCGGATCGCCCGAGTAGAACGGCATATCCGCGACGCTGCCGCGCTGCGCGCCGTCTTTCGGGCGCCACGGGCCCTCCGGGAAAACGTCGCCTTCGACAAAGCCATCTTCGTGCGGATCGGAGTAAATGATGCAACCCACGGCGCCGTGCTCGGCGGCGACTTTGGGTTTGATGCCGCGCCAGGAGTGGAAATAGCGCGCGATGACGATGGCGCCCTTGACGGAGATGCCCATGCGCTCAAGTTGCTCGTAGTCTTCGGGCACGCCGTAATTCACATACACCAGCGGCGCGGTGACGTCGCCGTCTTTCGAATACACGTGATACGTGGGGAGCTGCTCGGATGTCTGATTCGATGTGGGGTCTTGCTTGACGGGCGGCTCCTGCAACTTGGCGATAAATTTCGGCCCGCCCTCGACGAGCTCGACAACCCGTTCTTTAGGCGTGGGGTAGAGAACGTCGAATTGTTCGATGTGCGTATCGAGCCCGAACTCTTTGAATTTTGTGGCAATCCATTCGGCGTTGTCTTTGTCGTAGGGGCTGCCGACATGGTGTGGACGCGCGGACAGCCTCTGCATGTAGGCGCGTAAATTCTCAGGGCTGGGGATGGCGCGAAGCTTTTCTTCCCACTGGCGCTCGGCGCGCGAGGAATCCGCTGAATAGCCGAGAAACACATGGTCATCGGCGGCTACCTGTCTGCCCAAAGGTGCAAGAGAGATCGACGTTGCCGCCAGCGCGGCGATAGCAATCCTGCGATTCATTCGGCCCCCGGAAAATGAGCAGGTATTCTGCCTGAAGCGGAAATCTTTGGAAATGAGAGAAACGTAAAGGGGAAGTCTGGCAAGAATTTGCGAAAAATCAGGACAGGGTTTTCGTCATCAGTACGTAGTGACAGGGCACCTTGGTTGTGACGTCAGTTGGGAATGGAACAGTTCCGGTCTCCGTATAGCCAAGATGCTTGTAGAGCGGCAGCAAAGCTTCGGCGCGCGGACTGATGATTCGCAAGTCCATCGCTTGGCATCCTGCGTTCCGTGCAAAATCCTCGGCGGCTGCGGCAAGCGGACGTGCGAGACCTTTCCCTTGTAGCGAGGGCGTGACAGAAAGCAGGCCGAGATAGCAGCGGTGGCCACGCGGTTCGAGATAAACGCATCCCGCTGGGTCGCGAAGATCGGGAAATTCCGCGATCAGGAAACTCCCGTCTCTCATCAGCGCATGGATAGCTTGCAGATCCACGCGATCGCCATCGAAGGCCACGCGCTCGACTATGAAGGCAGAGTTGATCAGGTGCACCAGCTTCTCTGCGTCAGCGCTGGTCGCGATGCGTATGCGCACGTCACGCGTTGGCGCGGTGGCATCCATTTATATTATGCGAGGGTGCGAAATGATCCGACCATAAGTTTGACCGGCTTCATGGCGAGCTGCGTAACCTAACCAGGATTCGACAACAGTTGCGAGCGCAGTTTGGCCACCCAGACCGCAAAACCATCGCGAGCGACGGGCTCGATGCCGGCATCCCGTAAGGTCTCGCGAACGAAACGGTGGCGCGCATTGTCCGCGGAAAGCGCCAGATCGGTTACCGCGGTAAATTCGGACGCAAAGCGCGCTTTTTCGTGGATGCGCTGCGCAGTATAAGCCAGCATCTTGGCATCGCCCGGTGAATGCGATACCGAGATGGTTTGCACGAAGCCTCGCGTCCCGTTGCGGCGATAGCTGAAATCCAGCCTCATAGGGTCTCCGGGGAAAGTAAATTCCGCCACCGGAACGCGCTTTTCCAGGCGATCCCACAAGCGCGCCTGCCGGAACACCTCCGAGCAATAGCCGCGCAGGTTGCCGCGGCTACCGGGCACCCCGGTGCGAGCGACTGCGCGATGCACCGCCACATGATCGCCGTACAAACGGTCTATTTCACTATCCAGATCCGGTCCCTGCGATGCCCTCGCGCTGCTTAACTGTACGGTGTTCGAAAGCGCGGTATCCCAGTACGACACGATCCTTTCCGATTCGCCGCTGTTGCCAGCGATAAGCGCAGCCGCAAAACGGCTTTCCAGATTTTCCTGTAAAAGGCGGATCACCCCTTGGTCAACGTCCGGATGCGTTCGGCGCACTCGACGGAACTCCTCTTCGTCTTCCATCAGCCGGAAACGCCGCGCATTGCTTTCCGGATCGAACAAAAGCACACCGATATTGATCCACTCCCCGCGAACCAGATCAGGAACGTAACGCACCACGTAGTACACGAAATTCCGGTCGTGGTCGGTTTCGAGCGGCGCGGGTGGTGAAATGTCGATCATGTTTCCCTTGGATCCTCTTGCCGTTTGCTGCGGGTCATCTCCAATTCGGGAATGGTTGCCGGTTGCTGCGTTTCGCCTGCAACAGCAATTCCGGGATGCGGGTCCGGCGCTGATCCAGTTGCTCCACCAGACGATTCAAAGCATCGTAGTCGTCTTCGTACCACTCGGGCGGAATCTCGGCCATCATCTCTACCAATGCGGAAGTGTTAATGCTCCTCTCCAGTCGGGAAATCCAAGGTCCAAATGACTCCATTCCGATCACCCCGGAGTAAACGCGATTCCGGGTATATAAACCGCGCAGCGGCGCGTCCGGATAGTTCCATTCGCCGGCATTGAAACAGAAGCCCTGATCGATCATGACGGTCTCGTAATGCGACTCCGGGCTGTCGCCAGTATCTTGTTGGACGGCCCCGCCAGCAGCGGTAGACCTCCCGTGTAGTCCCGGCAGCCTGCGGAAAAACAAGGTTTGCCGGCCATTGGTGTTGCAGGTCCACTTGTCGAACACCAGCATCCCCGCAAAATCGTGCAGGTTCCACACCTGCTGCAATTGTTCGTCGGGCAAGAAATCGTGCAGCGCCATGCACCGGGGATCGCCCGGGTATCGCGAACCGAATTGCTTTCCGGGCTGGCAGCGCGTACGCGATCGCTGGGCTTCGATGGCCAGTTCCGGCGTCAGCGCGATCAGCTCCTCGCTGACCTCCAGCACCGCCACCGGCGTGGTCGGCAACCCCAAACGTTTCGCCAGCCTTGTACCCAGCAACTCGTTCACCAACACCCGCCGGTGCTGCGGATTATTTTGGAACTTCACGACGTAATAGTAGCCGTCCGAACAACGCATCAAATGGGACTGCGCACCCCCGCGCATCCTCCGGATTTGCTCCATGGCATGCAACATGGCTCTTAGTTATCATAAAGATATATTTAAACTAAGGCAAGGACCTGTTGTCGAGGCCTCGCGTAGGCAACCGCTGGGGTTCAAAGGCCGCGAGTATCTGCTTTGGTAGAGTTTCGCCGCCTGTGCACACCTGAAGTAGCCGCGGTGAAGCGATCGCCGTCTCCGACCAGTGAGTGAGCAAAAGAAGAGGCCCCTCGCATGCGAGAGGCCTATGTGGCCCGCCGCGAATGCTGAAACACAATCGGCGCGGCCGGTCCCTGCTGATTACTTAACGCCGCTTCTTTTTCTTGGCCGGTTTTTTCGCGGCCTTCTTGGCCTTCGGCTTGGCTTTCTTGGCCGATTTCTTGACAGCGGCCTTTTTTGCCGGCTTCTTCGCCGCAGCTGCCTTCTTCGCGGCGGGCTTCGTGGCGGCCTTGGGTGCCGGCTTTGACGCAGCTTTCGGAGCAGCTTTGGCCGTCTTAGGCGCCGGAGCCGCGCTCTCCTCCGGCTCTTCGTCCCCGAGGATCAGCTCTTCCTCTTCCACCTCCACGGCCTCTTCCCCGCCAGCAAGCTCGTCGTCTTCCTCCAGCCCCGACAGCTCGTTGTCTTCTTCGAAATTGTCCTTCTCGAGATCCATGCCATCCTCCCCAGCGGGAAATCCTCCCCCATGCTTCGGGGTGGAATCGGTTGCGGCCGGAGTTACTCATCCGCTCCAAAGCCTGCGCCGTTGTTATCGTACTCGCGGAATGTTGTCAAGAGTTCTGCGTTGCAGCGACTCCGAAATGTTGCGCGAACGTGAGCGCGGCCGCAACAAAAGCGCGCCGTCGAGGATCAGCAAACTGACAAGTAAGTCGCCGCGCCAAGATTAGAATAGGTAAGCACTTGATTTTAGAAGACTTAATTCTTGCTCGAAGCCGCCGCGTTGCGCTGCGCGACGTTCGTGCCTTTTTTCGCCTTGTTTCGCGATCGTGCGGCGCTGGATTCCTGGGCGCCTCCGAAAGTATAGATCCGCAGCACCATCCCGCGGCTCACGCGGTTGGCCTTGAGCCGATTCCACTTTTTCAGGTCGTCGGAGTCGACGCTGAAGCGATCGGCGATCCCTAGGAACGTATCGCCCTTGCGCACCCGGTAGCTGACCAGGTGCCTCTTGGCCTCCGCCTGTGGCGAAGCCGCCGGAATAATCAGCTTTTCCCCGGGATCGAGAGACGCGCGCGCCTGCAAACTATTGGCCGAGGCAATCGCCGCAGCGGTCACATGATATTTTTTCGCGACCGAAGTCAGCGTTTCTCCCGCTTCCACACGGTGCCGACGCCAGCTTACCCATTTGTCCGCGGGGATATCGGCGATCTCCGCGGAGAATTTCTCCGCTGAACCCACCGGCAGCCGCAACTCAAACGCTGGATCGTCCGGCGTCGCCAGCCGCAGCAGCGAAGGATTCAGACGCGCGGAGCGTCTCCACATCCACATCAATCGTCTCCGCCACCAGCCGCAAATCGATGGCGCGGCCCGGCTTCACGATATCGGTGGTCACCGGCATTTCCGGATCGACAGCAATCCCGTAGTGCGGCGCGTCCTTGGCGATCAGCGTCAACGCCAGAATAATCGGCACGTAATTCTTCGTTTCCTTGGGCAGCACGTTGCGCCGGTACAACTCCCAGAAATCAGCGTAGCCCGTGCGCTCGATGCCTTTCTGCACGTTCCCAGGTCCGCAGTTGTAAGCCGCCATGGCCAGATACCAGTCGCCGAAAAGCCCATAGAGATCGCGCAGATGCTGTGCGGCGGCACGCGTAGCTTTTTCCGGATCCTGCCGCTCGTCGATCCACCAGGTGCGCCGCAAACCATATTGCTGCCCGCGGTAGGCCACGAACTGCCACATTCCACGCGCGCCGGCACGAGAAAGAGCCAGCGGCTGAAACGCGCTTTCCGCCTGCGCCAGATAAATAAGGTCCTGCGGGACGCCTTCTTGCTGCAGCACCCGCGAAATCATTTCGTGATAGCGGCCCTGCCGTCGCAGTCCAGCTTCTACGATCGCGCGGCCCCGGGGCGTGCGGAAAAAGTTCAGGAACGACAGCACTTCGTCGTTCACCGTCAACGGCAGGTCATGAGAGATATTCTTGGCGGCTTCCTCGGCGCGTTCCTTCAGCCGTGGATCGACCGGAAAAGTCATCTCCGCGACTTCATCGATCGGCGCGGGCACCGCCGGTGCCTCCTGGAAGCCATCGCCCGCGCGAAACGCCTGCAATTCATAGGTGTAAACGGTGTCGACAACGCGATGGAACAACTCGCTCAGCTTGGGATCAGCGTCCAGGTCGTAACCGCTTTGCAGCATCGCGTCAACCGCGTCATCGAAATCCTTGCGCGCCGCTTCCAGATGTCCCGCTTTGTAATTCGTCTGGCCAGACGCAAATTTCTGCTCCACCTCGGCCACCAACTCGCGCCTTGGAGGCGTCTCGACTCGGATATATAAGGCTTGGCGCCGGGCGTGTGCCGGCAGGATGCAGCGGAAACGACGGCAAGACGACCGCCGTTTGCAACGGAGTCGCTGTCGTTGCGGAGTTCGCCGAGGCTGCTTGCTTGGCATTCGCGGGAGGCTGCACGCGGACGCTCTTCTTGGCGGCCTCTTCGCAGCCCGCACCCATTCCGGCAGCTACGGCCAGAAAAAGCGTTCCAAATCCGATCGCCATCCTTGAATGCATCTCTTCATGGTAAGTAGGCGCCGCAAGCCGGGTCAACGGTTTCCACACAGCAGGGGTTGTCGTTCACACCACATGCAGCCTTCGAGTTTGTTTCGTTGTTTCGTTAACTTTTATTTGCGTCGGCGCGCAACACAAACCTTGACAAGACGCGGCCCATCGATGATATTAAACCATATGGTTAACTATTCTGCGACGCAGAGCGCCGCTATCGATGGCGTCTTCAACGCCCTCTCCGATCCCACGCGCCGCGCCATCCTCGCCCGTCTCGCGCAGGGACAAGCCACCGTCAGCGAACTTGCCGAACCATTCGACGTCTCGCTTCCCGCGATCTCCAAGCACCTGCGAGTTTTGGAATCCGCCGGCTTGTTGCGCCGCGAGATCGACGGCCGCATTCACCGCTGCCGCCTCGCGCCCGCGCCCATGAAAGACGCAGCCCGCTGGATCGATCACTATCGCGCCTTCTGGGAAAACCAGTTCGACGCGCTGGCGAACTTCCTGAAATCCACAGAGATAGAGGAGAAACAAACATGGCAACGCCGCAAAGCGAGCCCGCCCTCACCCTTCAGGTCCGCCGTACCTTCCAAGCGCCGCGCGAAAAAGTCTTCGCCGCCTGGGCGCAACGCGAACAGCTAGAACAATGGATGTGTCGCGATGTGCCGTCTCACAAAATCATTCATCACCAGCAGGACATTCGCACCGGCGGCCGCTGGCGCATGGAAGTCCACGATCCAGCAAAGAACGAGGTGTATTGGGGCCAGGGCGTCTACCGCGAAGTGACGCCGCCGGAAAAGATCGTCTTCACCTGGCACTGGACCAAAGACACCCCTAACGGGAAAAATCTTCATCCCGGCAGCGAAGACACGCAGGTCACCGTGGAGTTCTTTGCGCGCGGCAATGCCACCGAAGTCGTGCTGACGCACGCCGCCTTCTCGTCCATCGAACTTCGCGATGACCACAACCGCGGTTGGACCGGCTGCTTCGATGCATTGGAGAAACTTCTTCGCGCCTAGGCCGCTTTGGAAGGTTCGAGAGGCTCTCCACGCCCGCAAGCTGGTAAGCGTTGGCACATTCGTTGCAGCGACGGAACTGTTTTCGCGCTAGTGCTTTCGATGCCCGCATTTCTCAAGTGATGTCACGCCGATGTCCTCCTGCGGCTGGCGGCGCAAAGCTTCGCTATTAGGCAAATCCCGCTATTTCACCGTCATTTTGATCGCAGGTTACCCTACCAATACTTAACCCCGGATTTCAGTTGCCGCGCATCGGAAAATTGTCTTTGCAACATTCGTTGCAATTGTCTATACAGGTCCCCAACAGCTGGTGGGTGTAGGCGCGAAGAGAAGCTTCCCGCTTCCTCTGAGACTAAGTTCGGCTCACGCGATCCTTCCCGCTCGGTTCGGAAATCATCTGCAGCGCCGGCGACAGCCGGTCGACGGGAGAAATATGGCAGCCACGTTTATCCGCACGCGTACGGTATTCGTGTTTTTCGCGCTCGCATTGTCGGCGATCTGTTTGTTGAATGCTGCGACGACATCGGCGCAGGTTACTTCGTCCACCGGCGGCATCCAGGGAACCATCGTCGACAATCAGGGCGGCGTGGTGACCTCCGCGCACGTCACCATCACCAACCGCGCCACCGGTCAGACGCTCAACGCGCCCGTCAATGAATCCGGCGTCTACGTCGTCGGCTCCCTCAAGCCCGGCGAATATCAGGTGCGCGTGGAAGCCGCCGGCTTCAAGACCGCCGAGTTGAAGGTCATCGTCGAAGTCGGCGTCCTCTCCTCCGGCAATCTGTCGCTCGAAGTCGGCTCGGAGAAAACCGTCGTGGCCGTCGAATCTTCCGCCATTGCCGTCAACGAAGAACAAGCCACCGTTCAAGGTGTGCTCACCAGTCAGCAGATCGAAGCTCTGCCGATCAATGGCCGCAACTTCCTGGACCTCGCGCAGCTCGAGCCCGGCGTACAGATTCAAGATGGCGCGAACTTCGATCCCACAAAAAACGGTTTCTCTTCCATCTCTTTCGCGGGCCACTTCGGCCGCACCACTCGCATTGAGGTGGACGGCGTGGACATCAGCGACGAAACCGTCGGCACCACCACGCAAAACATTCCGCAGATTTCCATTCGTGAATTCCAGATTGGCCAATCCAGTCTCGATCTCTCCACCGAGCTGACCTCTACTGGCACCGTTAACGTGGTCACTCGCTCGGGCACCAACGACATTCACGGTGAAGGCTTCTTCAACTGGCGGGGCGACAACGTTTCGGCAAAATTGGGCTCCTTGCCGTCCCCGTTCGATCGCAAACAGTTCGGCGCCCGTCTCGGCGGCGCGCTTATCAAGGACAAGCTTTTTTTCTTCGGGGGCTTTGAACGCGCTCAGCAGAGCCTGCAGTCTCTGCAGGTCCTTCCCGCCCCGTTCAACGGGCTCAGCTCTTCGTTCGATTCGCCGTTCCACGACACTATGTATATCGGCCGCCTCGACTGGCAGGCGCGACCCAACCTACAGATTTTTTATCGCTTCTCGTACGAGCAAAATCGCACCGTGAAGGGCGTCATTCCCAATAACTTTCAGCCTTTCGCTAACGCCGACAACACGCCCGTCCAGGCAATCGGTGTCGACTACAGCCACGGCTCATGGGCTCACAGCTTGCGCATCGGCTACACCAAATTCCGCAACGGCATTGATGATGCCGTTCTCGGCGGCAATGTTTTTGATCCTTCTCCCGGCATCGCTGTCGAAATTGGTGGTGACCCCAACTGCCTCACCGCGGGTGTAGATCCCTTCTGCTCGGGCCCTAATTTCCTCGCGCCCCAAAAGACTTTTCAAAGCAACAAACAAACGAAATATGACGGCACCAAAACCTTCGGCAAGCACACGCTTCGTTTCGGAGCCGGTCTCAATCGCATTCAGGGCGGCGTCTTTGCCGCCTTTATCGGTAGCGCCGCGATCGTTGGATCCAATTTTAACCTTCCAGCAGGTGCTGACCCGACGGATCCCCTCGCCTACTCCGTCACCGCACTGTCTGTAGGTAACGGGCAGGGCTTCTTCACCGAGCGCCCCGGATTCGGTTTTCCGGGCGGCGAATCCTCTGACACCCGAATTCAATTCTACGTCGGAGACGCCTGGAAAATGAAATCGAACCTGACGCTAAGCATCGGTCTCCGTTATGTTCGTGATTCCGGCCGTACCGATAGCGACCTCGCACCCATCCCGTGTTCCGCAAATACTTTATTCACCTGCACAGGCAATTTCGTCGATCAGTTCGGTGCTGGTCTGGGCGGCCGCGTGCAGCAGCCCAACAAAAATTTCGCTCCGCAGATCGGCATCGCTTGGGATCCTCAGAAAAATCACAAGACCGTAGTCCGCGCCGGTTTCAGCCTGGCCTACGAAAACGCGCTCTTCAACAACGTCTTGTTTGATCGCAACGGCCGACTCGCCCAAGGCTTGTTCCTCGTAACCCAGAACGTCTGCCCCACAGGCCAACTCGCTTTGCCTGGCGGAGGAACGCTTACTACGGTTCCCAGCAACGGCCACGACATCGCAACGCAAGTTTGCGGACAGCCGATCGGCAGCGTCGCATCAGACGCTAAGGAACTGGAAAGCGTCTATCGCGCAGCCACCCTCTCGGCAGGCGCGCAGAACAACGGAGGCTTCATCGGCAACCTGGGCGGCGACGCCTTCAACCTCACGCTCACCGATTTGCTCGCGCCCAACTACCGCTCGCCGTATTCCATGGAGTTCAACGTCGGCGTCTCGCGTGAGTTGCGGCCCGGTACCGTCCTCAGTGTCGACTACCTGCGCAACGTGGCGCTTCATGGATTGATCGGCGTCGACAGCAATCATCTCGGCGACTCGCGTTTTCTCAACACCACAGCCGCACTGAATGCCATCTCCGCAACGAACACCGCCAAAGGATGCGGGGCCGGCACTGATGCGGCCGCGATCAACTGCGCCATCGCCGCTGGTGCGAGCATCTTTGATTACGCCGGTAGCGGTCTCGATTCGGGTAACGCCTTCAATGGCGGCCTCTCGCCTTACCTGTTCGGCCGCACGCCGGACACCGGCGCCGCCTTCGGCGGACAAAATCCCAACGTCGGCACTAACCAGATGCTTTTTCCCATTGGCCGCTCGGTGTATAACGCGCTGCAGATGAAGCTCACCACCCAACTGAATAGTCCATTGCCCGGCGTGAAGAGCATCAATGCGGTCGTTTCCTACGCGTACTCCCGCGCCGTCGCTTCCGTCAAAGACGTGGACTTCATCGCAAACGCTTATGATTTCCGTAATCCTTCGCTCTCCGGTCCCAACGGCCTCGACCGCACGCACCAATTCTCCGCCGGTGCCACCTTCAATATGAAGTACGGCCCTGAACTCAGCTTCATCACCCACTGGAACAGCGCTTTGCCTGCGGACATAAAACTCGCCACCCCTAGTTCTGGTGTCGGCGCCATCTTTACTTCCGATCTCACGGGCGACGGCTCTTTCGCAGGATCCACCACCGGCCAGTCTGGCGACCTCCTGCCTGGCACACAGCCCGGCGCCTTCGGCCGAGACTTCGGTGTTGCTGGTCTCACTAAACTGATCAACGACTTCAACACCAACGTCGCCGGGCAGACACTCACGCCCGCGGGGCAAGCACTCGTCGACGCCAACCTCTTCAGCAAAGCACAATTGCTCGCCCTCGGCGCAACTCCGCAACCAATCGCTCCGCCCCCGCCCGGTGAAGTCGGTCTCGCCGGCTTCTTCAGTTTCGACCTGCGCTTCGGCTGGAATATTCATCCGGTCAGAAAGTGGGAGCAGTTGCAGATTTCTCCGCAGATCAATATCTATAACCTCTTTAACCATCAGAACTACGACTCACCCAGCCTGCCGCTCAGCGGCATCCTGAACGGCGCGCCCGGTTTCCTGAACGGCACCACCGCGCACGATCAAGCCGGCTGCCCCGCGGACACCACCAAGTGCACCGGTCGCACCAATCTTGTAGGCCTGGGCTCCGGCGTCTTCGCGCTAGGCGCCCCCCGCTCCCTGGAGTTCGGCTTCCGCGTCGTCTTTTAGTCGGCAACAAAATCGCGGCGCGCAGCCCAGCGCGCCGCTCGGTGTATTCATTGTCGTGTAACGATCAGCGGATCTACTTTTTCTCCGCGGGTGCCGCACCCTTCGAATCTAACGGTGCGGGTTTAGACTGAACTTCAACCCAGACGCCAGCGCCAGACCACGAACATACGTCCAGCGCCGCGCACAAATTTTTCTGGAGGGCATCGGCAAGAGACTTCCCCAACCTCCAAATTGGCTGAACGTTCTTCCCCGGACCCGCAGCGCGCTCGCGCAAACCTTGCTAAAGTTCACAATGCGCTCCGCAATGGAATCTCCAAGCACATCGCCCGACCTGGAAAACGCTCGTCGCCTTCTCCATCATCTATTTCGTTTGGGGCTCCACTTTTCTCGCCATCCGCATTGGAGTCCACGAAGTTCCACCGCTCCTGTTCGCCACCATGCGCTTCTTCACCGCCGGGCTCGTTCTGTATCTCTGGATGCGCGCAAAAGGCGAGCGCAATCCAAGCAAACGCGAATGGCTCTCCGCCTCCGTCCTGGGCTTTTTTATTTTTGTCTGCGATTACGGTCTGCTGTTCTGGGCCGAGCAGAGAGTTCCCTCAGGGATCGCCGCAGTGGTGCTGGCCACTATCCCGGCGTTCATGGCGCTATCTGAAATTTTCTTCCTGCGTACTCAAGCCTTCACCGCACGCCTCGGGATTGCTCTTCTGATTGGTATCGGCGGAGTCGCCGTGTTGATGAGCCGCACGCTGAACGTTGGGGGCGCGCCCGTCGACACGCTCGGCGCCATCGCTCTGATCCTCGCGTCCATAAGCTGGTCGATATCGTCCGTACTGACGCGCAAGCTGACGCTTCCGCCATCCAAACCCATGAGCGCCGCCGCACAAATGCTCGCCGGAGGCGTGATGCTCACCCTCGCATCCGCAACCTTCGGCGAATTCCGCAATTTTCATCCGTCAACCATCTCGCGCTCCGTTTGGTTCTCGCTCGCCTATCTGATCGTCGCCGGCTCCATCGTCGGCTTCACCGCGTACGTCTGGCTCATCCACCACGAGTCGCCCACAAAAGTCGGCACCTATGCATACGTCAACCCTGTGGTAGCCGTCCTGGTTGGCTATTTTCTAGGCGGCGAACCAATAGGCGCCCGCACCATCATCGGCACCCTCTTCGTCCTCGTCAGCGTAGTAGTCATCACCACCACACGCTCCCCGAGACCCGCGCCTTCGCCAGCACTCGAAGAACCCGCCTGATCTGAACTAGATCTTTTGCGCCGTGACGCTCTCACTCGGCCTTCAGCTGAATTGCAAAATGATTAGGGCCAGTCGGGGAACATCACGTCGATTGGGCCGCCTGTCCAGTGCTCGTAGAACGCCTCGTTACACGGGTTTAAGCAGTCACCATACTTTGCCACCACGTGCCGGCCCCAGTGGGGACGCCGCCCATCGATATCGCAAAATCCGTATTCGTCGGACAGTCCCCACGAACTGAACGCGCGGCATGATTTTTTCATCACCTTCGCATCGCATGCGAGGGCCGCAATGGCGCGGCCTGCGAACACCGGCGTCTCCGAAATCGCGTAGTCTGGTTCCTTCTCCACGGCCTCTTGCCAATTGGCTTCGGTCACGCCGAACTTCTCCAGCATGGCCTCCGACCGCAAAAACCCGGCGTCAGCGCCACTGCCGCAACATTCTTTCGCCGCAGTTCGCGCCCCATCGCAAACGCCATCCGGATCACGGTAGTCTTCACCAGATCGAAAAACAGGTGTCCCCGGTACGTATAGGTATCGCCGTCGCCAATCTCCACGATCAGCCCAGGAAATGTCGTGTCCTTCGCCGATTCGATCATCAACGGAGCCGCAAAATGATTCGTGATGATGTGTGTGTGAATCGCGTTCCGGAAATTTGCGAAGCCATTCTCCAGGTTCAATTCCCAGAATGTCTTCCCGAAATCCTGCGGAATAATTTCCGAAATATCGTTTACCACAACGTGCAGCGTCCCTTGTTCTTTGCGGATTCGCGCAATCAACGCTTCAACCTGCGCTGCATCGGTATGATCCAGCGCCACCGCGATTCCCCGCCCGCCGCGAGCGCTCACCATCTCCGCGGTCTCCTCAATCGTTTCCGGACGACGCGCATGGTCGAACGGCGAGATTTTCGCGCCCTCGCGCGCCACACGATTGGCTCGCGTACTGCGCCCGGTGCAGTACACGGTGACGCCAGCCTCCGCCAAAGCCAGCGCCGCTCCGCGCCCCACACCGCGAGTAGCCCCCGCGACCAGCGCGACGCGACCCCTCAGATCAGGTGCATGGTAAACAGCAGGGGATGCATCCATAACAACCTCCGAGTAGCACAGACACGCCGTTGTTCACGCTGAGCAGCGAAGTCCTGAAGCGAGGCCCGCGCCACTCACGCAGCCACAGTCGCCTCAACGATGATTCTCAAACAAGTTTTTCACTCTCTGACAAGCGAAGAGCGCCGAGCTTGCTGATACTAAACGCTCATTCACTAATGTCAAGTGTAAAATAAACGGCCATTCAGTTATTCTTCTACTTCTTCAAAACTGAGCATGAGCCCTCGACCACGCCAAACCTCCGACCAGCAAATCCTCGCCGCCACCGCTCGCGTCATGCAGCGCCTCAGCCCGGCGCAACTCACGCTCGCCGAGGTCGCCAGGGAAGCCGGTGTCGTCCCCGCGACATTGATTCAGCGTTTTGGCACCAAGCGCGCCCTGCTGCTCGCGGCATGCGGCTCTGCTCCTGCCGCCGTTCCGCAACAATTCGCCGCTGGTCGCGCGAAATTCACTTCCCCGCTGAAATCCCTGATCGAGCTTTACGCCGACTGCTCGAGCTTCGCCCCGACACCCGAAGCAGTCGCCAATGGTCTCGCCTACCTGCAAATCGACCTCACCGATCCCGACTTCCACGCCATCACGCTGGCGCAGTTCCGCGCCATTCGTGCCGAAACAAAGAAGCTCCTCGACGAAGCCGTTGCCGCCCGCGAGCTCCACCCTTGCGACACCGCCAAGCTCGCCCGTCTGATCCAGCAAACCAATGACGGCGCCATGCTCTCCTGGGCCGTCTACCGCGAAGGCTCCCTCGCCGGCTGGGTCCGCAGCGACCTGCGTGCGCTGCTCGCCCCCTACGAAATGCCGACAAAGCCCCAACGTCGGCGGCCGCAACTCCGGCAAAAATAACGCTGGACACGGAGGTACTTTCCTGGTACTTTAGTCATGCGTTTGTTGCTCTTGTATCGTCTTCTCCAATGTGAAAGCGGTCGCAAGGTCAAACTTGCGGCCTTTTTTGTTGCCCGTTTTACGGTCAGCAACCATGCGGAGAGGCCGGCCCGTAACTCTGTTGAGGGGTTCGGAGACGAGGCACCAGATAGCTCAACAAAACCGAGCACGACCCCTAACCTGGCCGGGCTCAAAGTGTGATCGCCAAGCGGTCAACAGAAAAGAGTAGATGCAGTGAGTAAAGAACAAGGAACAGTGAAGTGGTTCAACGCGAGCAAGGGCTTTGGATTCATCCAGCGCCAGAGCGGCGAAGATGTATTCGTACACTTCTCCGCCATCATGGCTGATGGCTACAAGTCGTTGAACGATGGCCAAGCGGTTGAATTCGAAGTGACCAAGGGCCCCAAGGGCCTGCAGGCCTCGAACGTCCAACCCCTCTAAGCCACTTCACAATTCAACAATTTCGGGCGGAGCGCTTCACGGCGCCCCGCCCGTTTTGTTTAGTAGCAAAGGCACTTCTGTCTGCACGCGGTGCCAACCGCTCCGCGAATCATTCGCACGCCACTAATGCGTCCCAACACATTGTAGTGGCCGCCTTCCGAGGCGGTCGTCTTTCGCCGAAGGGTTGTCTGCGTGGACGATATCGCCACCAATAGCCTCTATCATGCCAAACCACCGCTCACCATAATCGCTTCTCCGGTGACCCAGCGCGCCGCGTCGCTAGCCAGAAAGCACACCACCTCAGCGATATCCTCAGCCGTTCCCAACCTTCGCAGCGCGGTCCGCTTCACCAGCGCATCCTTATATTCCGCAGGCGTGTCGCTGGCCAACTCCGTCTCCACAAATCCCGGCAGCACCGAGTTGATCGTGATCCCGCGTTCACCCAGCTCCTTCATGTAGCACCGCGCCAGCTGCTCCAGTGCTCCCTTCGACATCTGATATACCGCCAGCAATCCCGTAATCTGCGCAACATGCGACCCGCACGACGATATATTAATGATGCGACCCCCATCGCTCATCCGGGGCACCGCCGCCTGCATCATGAAAAACGGCCCGCGCGCATTCACCGACAGCGTCCAATCGAACTCCTCTTCCGTCACGTCCGCCATCGGTGTGCGACTTCCCACGCCGGCGTTGTTCACCAAAATATCCAGCCGTCCGAATCGCTCGATGGTCGCATCCATCAGCTTCTTCGCGTCGGCGACAACTCCCATGTCCGCCGTGATCGCCACCGCTCGCCCGCCGCGCGCTTCAATCGCCGCCACCGTGTCTGCAGCCTGCTTCTCGCTAGCCCGATGATTCACCACCACCGCCGCGCCCGCTCCCGCGAGACTCTCTGCAATCGCCCGCCCAATCCCGCGCGAAGCGCCAGTAACAATCGCCACTTTACCGTTCAGCGAAATCTGCATGACCCTCGATTCTTTTTCTTATCGCCGCTGCACAGAACAACCTGTCACTCTGAGGGCGTCCGACAAGGATGCGCGAGAATCTCAGTGTACAGAGCTGTCACAAAATTCAACCAACACAGGTTCCGATCGCAACTAGCCCGCCCCTACGCCAAAGCCTGTCGCAAATCCCCAATCAAATCATCCGCATCCTCAATCCCAATCGACACGCGAATCGTCCCCGCGGTAATCCCTGCCTTCGCCAACTCCGCCACCGACATGTTGTAGTGAGACGTGTACGCCGGCAGCACCACCAACGACTCCACGCCTCCCAAGCTCACCGCCAGCAAAAATAATCGCACGCGATCGCAGACCCGCCGTGCCGCCGACAGTCCGCCTTTCATATCGAACGCCAACATCGACCCGAATCCGCGCATCTGCCGCTTCGCCAGCGCATGATCCGGATGCGACTTCAATCCCGGATAATGCACGCGCTCGACTTTCGGATGCGACTCCAGAAACTTCGCCACCGCCAACGCATTCTCGCACTGCCGCTTCACCCGCAACGCCACCGTCTTGATCCCGCGATTCAGCAAGTACGCCGCCTCTGGATCCATCGAGCCGCCAAAATGAATCACCATCTCCTGCATTCGTTGCATGCGCTTCGCGCTTCCCACCGCCACGCCGGCGATCACATCCGAGTGACCTGCCAAACCCTTGGTCGCGCTATGTACCACAATGTCGAATCCCAGCTTGATGGGGTTCTGCAGCACCGGCGTCGCAAATGTATTATCGATGATCGAAATCAATCTGTGCTTCATCGCAAATGCGACCGCCTTCGGCAAATCCACCAGGCGCACCGTAGGATTCGTAGGCGTCTCCACATACAAAACTTTCGTCTTTGGCGTGACCAGCTCCTCGATCCCCTCAAGATCGACGCCCACGTGATGCACCTTGATTCCCACGCCGGGAAACATATCCCGCATCAATCGGTACGTGCCGCCATACGTCTGCGCCGTCGAAATCAGCTCATCGCCTTGCTGCAGATTGCCGATCAGCGCTCCCGAAATCGCCGCCATCCCCGACGCGGTCACCACCGCGGCTTCCGCTCCCTCCATCGCCGCGATTTTTTTCTCCGCAATTGCCAGCGTCGGATTTCCGTAACGCGTGTAGATGTACGCGCTGCTTTTCCCTTCCGCCCACAGCTTCATTTCCGCCGTCGACGAAAATGTGAACGTCGACGTCCGGCATATCGGCGCGCCCACCGCGACGCCCACCCCATGCCGCACGCCTTCGCCCGCGTGAATCGCCAATGTCTGTGCGCCCAATGATGAGCCTCGTTGCTTGATTGTTCTTTTCATGGTCTCGACATTGTGCCTCCAAATCGCCAGCCGCAAAGCGCCAATTTGGTGGCCGGCGAACGCATTGCATTGCACGTCAGCCGATCAAAAAGGCCGCGCCGCCGGAACCTCCGCAACATCTCGCGCTGAATCATCAGTCATATCTCGAACACATCCGAGGACGATACAATCTGGCTCACCAATACGTAGAATCTACAGAGCCATAAATGCCATCTCACACCCTTCTTTCTATCGGCGCCTTGTTCTGGATTATCGCGGGCATGAGCATGAGTTCCAGCAGGATCATCAATGGCCTCTGGCTCGTCTTTGCTCTCTATTGGCTCGTCTCCGCTCTCAAACGCAAACGCACCAAGGAGCGCGAATCCTTCGGCCATCGCCTGCTGTATGTCATTCCATTGGCTCTGACCATTACGTTCTTGTTCCGTGACAACGCCGGCCTTCGCCACACCTGGCTCACCGTTCGCTTTGTTCCAGACGCTTCCGCGATGCAAACGCTCGGCGTGCTGCTCACTGCCGCGGGAGTCTTCATTGCCATCTGGGCCCGCTATCACCTCGGCGCAAACTGGAGCGGCACCGTCACCTTGAAAGAAGGTCACGAGCTCATTCGCACCGGTCCGTATCGCAGCATTCGTCATCCAATTTATACGGGTATTCTCATCGCGCTGTTTGGTACCGCCATCGCCATCGGTGAAGTTCGCGCCCTGATCGGGGTGGTGATCGCCTGGGGTTCCTTCTACATCAAAGCCACCCGCGAAGAATCGCTCCTGGCCAAAGAATTCGGCCGTGGCTTTGCCGAACACCAACACCGCACCGGCATGTTCCTCCCCCGCCTCTCCTGATAAGAAGTTCCGTGACAGTAACTGCTCAATAGGAATAAATCTTGGTTCCCAGTACATTGCGTGCCGTGCCCTGAACGGAGCGCCTCGTGGCGGTAACACGTCAGCGCAGAGTCGTGTAATGAGCGTGCGGGGTCGTCGGAGTGCGGAGCCAGGATTGGAGTGCGGCGGCGCGCCGCCGCTTTCTGCGATCGTGCCGTAAAATAATTCGCCAAGCGGGACCACGCTCCGCCCGGCAACCACCACCGCACAGCAATAAAAATTGTCATCCTGAGGCGATCGGAAAAGGATCGCCGAAGGATCTCAACGTAAAACGCGGTAAACACTTAGCGCGCAGCGGAAGTCGCCGACGCCTCACTCCGCATGGCCTGGGTGCCGCACCCTGCGATCTTCAGGGTGCGGGTTTAGATTCAACTTCAAGCACCACATACCTATGCGCTAAAAGTTTCCGGGCATGCAGATTCGTAAACTCGCCTTCAACCAACTTGCGGGCGCGGTTTACGCCTCTTCCTCCACATGCACCAAATCCCCATGCGCCGCCTTGTGCGCCGCGATCACTTTGTCTGCCAGCTCGTTCGGCACGTAATCGTAGTGCGAAAACTCCATCGAGTACGTCGCGCGCCCCTGCGTCTTCGAAATCAAATCGTTCGCGTACGTCAGCATCTCTGACAGTGGCACCTGCGCTTTGATGATCACGTTGTGCCCGCGTACTTCGCTGCCGGCAATCCGCCCGCGCCGCCCGCTCAAATCACCCATCAGATCGCCCGAATACTGATCCGGCGCGTACACCTCCACATGCATCACCGGTTCCAGGAGCGTCGGCTTCGCCTGCTTCATCGCTTCCTTAAACGCCAGCGAGCCTGCAATCTTGAATGCGATATCCGACGAATCGACGTCGTGATACTTGCCGTCATACAACGTCGCGCGGAAATCGACCATCGGAAATCCCGCCAGATACCCGCGAACCGCCGCCTCACGAATTCCGCGCTCCACCGACGGAATCCAGTTTCGCGGAATCGCGCCGCCGAACACATCGTCGACAAACTCTATGCCCTTGCCGCGCTCCACTGGCTCGAACTTCACGCGGCACACGCCGAATTGGCCATGCCCGCCCGATTGCTTCTTGTGTTTGCCTTCCGCATCCGCTTTACCGCGAATCGTCTCACGATACGGCACCTTGGGCGGCTTCAGCGTCAGATCGACGTGATAGCGCTTGTGCAGCTTCGCCACCACCACCTCGATGTGTTGTTGCCCGGATCCCGCGAGCAGAAATTCCTTCGTCTGCGGATCGCGCGAAAAACGCAAGGCGGCATCCTCTTCCAGAATCTTGTGAATTGATACCCCGATCTTGTCCTCATCGGCACGCGTCTTCGGTTCGATCGCAAACGTGATCGACGGTTCCGGAATCTGCGCCGGCGTGTAGTAAATCTGTCCCGCCTTGTCGCCCAGAGTTTCGCCGGTGGTGGTCTCTCTCAGTTTCGCGATCGCGCCGATATCTCCCGCGTGCAATTCCGGCACTTCGCTCAACTGTTTTCCCTGCACCACTTGCACGTGCTGAAAACGTTCCGGCAGCGAACGGTTGTAGTTCAGCAGCGTGGCATCGTTTTTCAGTACGCCGCTCTTCACCTTGAAATAGTTGATTCGTCCCGCAAAGGGATCGGCCAGCGTCTTGAACACAAACAACGAAAACGGCTGCTCATCGTCGTACTTTCGCTCGATGCGGTCGCCTTTTCCGCCGGGCTCCTTGAATCCGATCTGCGAATGCTCGTCCGGATGCGGAAACACGTCGGCAAGAAACGTCAACAAGCTCGCCGTGCCCACGTTGTGCAGCGATGAAACCATCAACACCGGAAAAATCTTCTCCGCTACGATCGCCTTGCGTACTCCGGGAATTAAATCCTCGATCGGAATCGTCCCTTCGCGGAAAAATTCCTCCATCAACTCGTCATCGCCTTCCGCGATCATCTCCACCAATTTCTCGTGCGCTTCCTTCGCTTCGTCGGCCAGCGCCGCGGGAATTTCCTCGATCGACGGCTTTCCATCGCCGTCCGGTTTGTACATGTGCGCTTTCATGCCCACCAGATCGATCACGCCGCGAAATCCGCGTTCCGTGCCGATCGGCAATTGCAGCGCCACCACATTGCGTCCAAAAACATCCTGCAGCGATTGCATCGATCGTTCGAAGCTTGACAATTCGCGATCCATCCACGTCAGCACGAATGCGCGCGGTATGTCGTACTCCGTGCAGTAATCCCATACTTTTTCGGTGGTCACCTGCGAGCCCACGTGGGCGTCCACGGTGATCAGCGCCGCATCCGCCGCGATCAGCGATGCCTTCGCTTCCGTAATAAACGTCGAATATCCAGGCAGGTCGATAAAATTGATTTTCACTTTGCTGCCGCCGCACAACGTGCACGGCCATTCCGCGTAAGCCAACCCTGTTTGAATCGATATTTTTCGCGCGATCTCTTCTTCATCCCAATCCGTCGTCGTGCTTCCTTCCACCACCTTCCCCCACCGTGGCGTCATTCCCGCGGTATACAGCAACGACGACACCAGTTGCGTCTTCCCGGTGCCGCCGTGGCCTACAATGCCCACGTTTCGTATGTCCTTGGTAGGATAGCTTTTCATCACAGACCTCCCTTTTCCGGTTGGTCGCAACGTCAAGGTTGCGATTGAACTGGCGAAGGTCCGCCCTGCGGATGGGTAGGCGCGGGCCTGCGCCTGATGTAAGAGTCGACGCTTCCGCAGCCGCCGCCGTCGGCGTCCACGAAATTCGACATGACACGGGAGAAGGACGGGGCCTCTACCTGGGTCCTCGCATGGCGCGAGGGCGAAGGTCATTCTTTCCCTGGTCCATCCTTCAGCGAGCGGATGCTAGCACACCACCCACACCGCCGCAATCACACCGGCGCGGTACGCGTCTCTTTGTAGCGGTGTTCTCTCGGCAGCCCATACATACAATTCACGGTCACGCACCATTAGCCGCGCAAACCATCGACGTTCCATAAATTGATTGTAGGGGCGCAGCATCGCTGCGCCCTTCTCGGCAAGACGGAAACAACACCGAAGTCCGCCCTTTCTTCTCTTCGGGTGCCGCACCCTACGCTTTTCAGGGTGCGGATTTAGATATCACTTCAAGCAACATAAAGGCGCTGTTATTTCCCGCATCCGGCCCGCCTGTCCTGCACGACGAAGTGCTACGCACGTGTTGTCCGAACGCGGGCATAACAGCTTACAGATCCTAAGAATTGCCGATCTACTTCTTGTCGTGGCACCAAGGCACGGGACCAAACATGACAATGCTCCCCTTTTGTACGGTAATCGTTTCTGTTCTTGCCACGTGCCCAGGACAAGTCACGCTGACTATATGATCGCCAGTCGGTAGTGCCAGTGTAGCGGGTACCTGACCAACCTTACTTCCATCAACATAAACTGTGCCATTCTTCGGTTCCGACACAACAACAGTTCCCACGTCAGACAAATTTGCCGATCTCTCCGATGGAGGAGTTTCGGGTTGGTGAGTGGCCGTGGCAAGGTTTTCAGCCACAAAAGCGTTCTGGCCATAAAATTTTCGCAGAACTGCGAGCAGATCACCGGCGCTGAGCGCAAACCCAATTCCATTGATTCCCTTTTTTGCAAGTCTCTGAGTGCTGATTCCTACGACCTCACCTCTCATATTAAGGAGTGGCCCGCCGCTGTTTCCTGGGTTCATCGGGGTATCGGTTTGGATCCAGGTTCCTGGGCCCGCATCTTTGTGCGGTCCAACTGCGCTCACAATGCCTTTAGTTACGCTGAAATTCATCGCTTGGCCGGGATTCCCCACCGCAATGACGCTCTCTCCCTGAAGAACCGTGGAAGTTTCTGCCAGCATCAGATGCGGAAACCCGCTTCCTGCGACCTTGAGCAACGCAATGTCGAGCTCGAGTTCAATATGCTCGACTGTTGCCTCCAACTGCAGACCATTCGACATTAAAATCACCAGCGATCTTTCGCCCCGAGCCAGGTGCGCATTCGTCGCAATCAGTCCTGTTCTTGTTACGAAAAAACCAGTCCCGGCTTTGTCGAGTCCGCGCAGGAATACCACTGCGGGTTTCGTTTTTGCGATCAGATCTTCTAGCGAAAGTTCGGCAGCTTCATCCGGCGAGATAGGTCTTGAAAGACGGACCATGACACTGCCGGTAAAAACTTCATCGATTGGATCGAGGTCAACATCGAACGTGTCGGACTTCAGCAGCCAATATTCTCCATGGTGCCTGCCATTTAAGCCGATCCAGTTCATCGGCCCTTGGCTCAGCAGGATTTCTTTCGTTGCGTAGCCCGCAAGTGTAATGCGCGCGACGATCGGATGTTCGAGTCGCGAACCTATTGCAGTTCTGGTTTTGTGAAAATATCCCCCGGGAAAATCTTTCTCGAATGGGGTGACACCGGCAGGAATTCCGTCGAGTTCGACGGTGGCGCCCGCGGGTTTGCTGGTGATTCGAAGTTTTTCGGCGTACGTAGGCAAAGTTGAAAAGAGCAAAGCGAGCATTCCAATAATGCGCAGCCGGCAATGGTGGGACATGGCGGCCTCCCAAGTTGAGGGCGCATGTTATCATTATGTTACGTAAATTACTTCTATTTACACGTTTCGATCATCAGTCTCGGACTCTTTCGTATAGCCTTCGACTTCCTTGTATCGTCCTAAGCCGCCCTCATCCCGAGCGCAGCGAGGGACCCCTCTTCGGTTTCCTCAGTGCTTCGATTTTGTAGGGGCTGCGCTTCAGCGCGCCCTCTCGCGAACAAAACCACACCGCAACGCATCGCTGGACCGGCGCAACTCGTTCTCATCCGACGTGCAAATGCATTAGGCAATCCGTGTGATCGTCTAGAAATCTCAGCAATTCCTCGCAATTTTACGTTTCCTTATCTCGTTATCTTATAACTTCATTACTTCTTTGCTTCACTCTCCAACTCCGCTCCTTTACTTCCCACTCTTCCCCCTGCAATCCTGATCCTTCGATGCGACCCTCCCTCATCGTTCATGGTGGCGCTTGGGACATCCCCGACGACGCCGTCGAAGCCTGCCAATCCGGCTGCCAGCGCGCACTCACTGCTGGCTGGTCGATCCTCACCAGCGGCGGCTCATCGCTCGACGCCGTCGAGGCCGCCATCGTGGTCCTCGAAAACGATCCCGTTTTCGACGCTGGTTACGGCTCGCATCTCAATCTCGACGGCCGAGTCGAGTGCGACGCCATCGTTATGGACGGCGCCACGCTCCGCGCCGGATCCATTGCCGCCGTCCAACGCATCCGCAATCCCATTCGCCTCGCGCGCAAACTCTACGAAGTCGGCCCGCACATGATGCTGGTCGCCGAAGGCGCCGAGCGCTTCGCCAAAGAAAACGGTGTCGCCCTCTGCAATCCCAAAGACCTCGTCGCTCCCAGCGAACGCGAAGCCTGGCAGCAATGCAAAAAAGACAAGCACGCCGCCGCCAATCATCGCGGCCACGAACAAGGCACCGTCGGCGCCGTCGCGCTCGACTCTCATGGCCAACTCTTCGCCGCCACTTCGACTGGCGGCACCTGCTGCAAACTCCCCGGCCGAGTCGGCGATTCCCCGCTGATCGGTTGCGGCTGCTATGCCGACTCCGAAGCCGGCGCCGCCTCCGCAACCGGCTACGGCGAAGCCATCATGAAAATCGTCATGTCCAAATACGCGGTTGATCTGCTGCGCACATCCAATGCCGCGCTTTCCGATTGCCCGGCAGGGGGGCGCAGGACGCTGCGCCCCAACTTGCCCACGCCCAGTCCGCAGCAGACGCTTCCTCCTCCGCAATCACCGCAACGCAAGCCGCGCAATCCGCCGTCGCCCTCCTCGCCGCAAAAACCAAAGCCACCGGCGGACTCATCCTCCTCGATCGCGACGGCAATCCCGGCTTCGCCTTCAACACTCCGCGCATGGCCTACGGCTATGTCGCGTCCGATGGCGCATTCGTCGTCTCCACGTAGTCAGCCGGAAGCACACGCCAGCTCGACGCATACTCGCTCCAACAACATTGAGCACAGAAATCTAGACCGCTCCTCGCTACAGCAAACGCCCGAATGCAACTCAGCACTCGCACAACTATCATCAACACTTCGCAAGCTAATGACGAGAACTCACTCTCGCCGAAAGGAAATTTTCATGACTAAAGTTTTGAAATGCAGCGACGTAATGCCGGGTTGCAACACCACCATCCATGGTGACTCAGATCACGATGTCCTAAGAAAAGCCGCCCAACACGCCAAGACCGATCATCAAATGGAAACCATGCCGCCCGAAGTCCTCTCCCAGGTGAAATCCGCTATCCACGACGATGGAGAATCGCGCGCGCAATCGGCCGCAGCACCGCACTAACGCAAAACGGATTCGGCGCGGCAGGACTCTTTCATCTGTTGCAGCGACGCAGCGCGTGACCAGCGGACCCGCCGTCATGCGCTGCGCTCCATTCCGCCATTCCATTCACTCCTCTGTTCGGCTAACGGCTGGTGATGCGGCTCGACTGAATTTTCAGTCGCTATACCGCTCGACCCGCGGCCGCACCCGACGCCCAAGCCCACTGAAAATTAAATCCACCGAGCCACCCGGTCACATCCACGACTTCGCCCACAAAATAGAGCCCTGGCACCAACCGGCTCTCCATCGTCTTGCTCGACAGCTCCTCCGTATTCACGCCACCGACGGTCACTTCCGCCTTCTCGTATCCCTCGGTCCCCGCAGGACGCACCTGCCACCGATGCAACTCGTGCTCCGCCGCCGCCAATCCCGCATTCGTCCAGTCGCCGCCCACCTTCCCGCTCTTCACCGCCCAGTCCAACCAGGCATCCGCCAAACGCACCGGCAAAATCCTTCGCAAAGCCGTCCGCGCCGCCGCCAAATCCCGCCGCGCGCCCATTGAGGCGGAACCGCCTGCCGTGGCAGGCCCGCCGCCCTCGCGCAGCGCCGTCGTCCACTCCACTCCCGGCGCCAGATCGATCCACACCGGCTCCCGAGCCGCGCTCCCCCAATACGACGACACCTGCAAAATCGCCGGCCCGCTCAACCCGCGATGAGTGAACAACATCTTCTCCCGAAATGTCGGCCCCATCCCAGCACCCGCCCCACGCTTCAAACGCGCCGCACGGGTCTCCGCCGCACGCCCGCGCGCCGGTCCACTCGCAGCGCCGCCAGCGTTCCCGCAACCCACTTCCACCATCGCCGACACGCCCGCCAACTCCGCCCACTCCCGCGCATCGCCGCGCCCAAACGTCAGCGGCACCAACCCCGGCCGCGTCTCCACAATCGAGTGCCCAAATTGCCGCGCCACCTCATACCCAAACCCAGTCGCCCCCATCTTCGGAATCGACAACCCCCCAGTAGCAACGACCACAGCCGCAGCCGCAATCTCCCAATCCCCCGCGCTGCCGACCGCCAACATCGCGCCGCGCCTCGAGCCCCTGGTAGCGCCCATTCTCCCACTCCGGGTTTCGTCTCCTCCTGTAGTGCCCGCTTTCCGAAGCGGGCCTCCGTCTTCTCCTGTAGCACCCGCTTTCCCAAGCGGGCCTCCGTCTCCTGCTGTAACGCCCCCTTTCTGCATCGCGCTCCCACCTTCATCCGCCCGCGCCCCCCGTGGCAATCCCTCCGCCCTTCCAATCCTCTCCGCCTCTCCGATCTCCGTGCCCTCAGCGAACTCCGTGGTAAATCCGCCCATTCCTCCCCGCGCCGACACCACAAATCCGCCACCAACCCCGCGCCGCACCTCCATCACCTGCACTCCCACAAAAATCCGCACCCCCGCCGCGCGACACTCCTCCACCAACAACCCCACAATGTCTTCCGCCGACCGATCGCAAAACAACTGCCCCGCCGCCGCCCCCTCATAAGGCTTCTTCTCATGCCAGCCAATCCCGTGCCGCTCCACCAAAGCCACAAAATCCCCCGGCGTAAACCGCGCCAATGCCGACCGGCAAAAATCCGCATTCCCCGAAATAAAATTCTCCGCCGAGCAATAAAGATTCGTGAAGTTGCACCGCCCCCCACCCGAAATCAAAATCTTCTTGCCAACTCTGTCAGCGCGCTCAAGCACCACAACGCGCTTGCCACGCCTCCCCGCCTCCAAAGCACACATCAACCCCGCCGCCCCTCCCCCCAACACCACCACCTCAAATTCCTGTCCCATGTAGTGGCGGGTCTTCAGACCCGTGCCTTTGCCTTTCTTTAGGGTTTTCTCTTGTACTAAATTCGTTATTTTAAGTTCTAATAAACAAATGACGATCCACCGCCGCCCTGCCCGCCTTCCACCCCAAAACTATACCGGCTGCCAAACCTATTTCATCACCATCTGCTGCCACAAACGGTTAGCACATTTGCAACCCTTGCCCATCGCGATTCACGTAATAGATCTACTCTTGCAATCGGCCGCAAAACACTCCTTCCGTCTTCACGCCTTTTGCCTCATGCCGGACCATCTGCATCTTCTCGCCGAAGGCACTCGCGATAGTTCCAATCTTCGCGAATTCATCCGTCTCTTCAAACAACGCACCGCCTTCGCCTTCCGCCAATCCCACAACTCCACGCTCTGGGAAATGAGCTACCACGACCGCATCCTCCGCAACAACGACTCCGTCGAACAAATCGCCGCCTACATCTGGCAAAACCCCGTCCGCAAAAACCTCTGCGAAAATCCCGCCACCTACCAATTCTCCGGCTCCCAAACCATCCCCTGGATGCAAAAAGGCAGATGTAATGGATTTGTAGTGCCGGAAATGTAGTGGCGGGTCTTCAGACCCGTGCAGTTAGGTTGCAGTTAGGTAATGTAGTGGCGGGTTGCCGGCCCACGCGAAAATGTAGTGGCGGGTCTTTAGACCCGTGCAGTTACGAAATGTAGCAGCCGGTTCGTAGTGGCGGGTTCTTCAGACCCGTCAGTCCGAAACGGTGCCGGCCCACGGGAAAATGTAGTGGCGGGTTCTTCAGACCCGTGCAGTTACGAAATGTAGCAGCGGTTCGTACTGGCGGGTTCTTCAGACCCGTCACTCCGAAACGGTGCCGGCCCACGGGAAAATGTGGTGGCGGGTCTTCCGACCCGTCACTCACCAAATCTCCACGCACTTCCTCCCCCGATGCGTGCATAGAGGAACCGCGTACAAATCATCACGCCCAATGTCACCACCAAACCATGTCCGCCCCATTTCCTCGTTCTAAATTTGTGATCCGCCCACAATGAGCGGCGAGCTCTTGCCCAGACATCGGAAGGGCGCGTCGCCATCTGGCCTTTGCTGTTGCGGTTGCCCCTAATTGTCATCCGCATTCCCAATCCGAATGTAGCGGCGAGCTTGCCTCGCCATCTTGCCTTTGCCGTTGCCGCCCTCTGTCATCCCGACCGGAGCAGCCGGCTTTTTCTGCGCTCAGCTTCTTGAGCGCCGCTTGCCGTGCGGGCACGAAGGGTCTGCGCAATGAAGGGACCTGGCTACGCCTACAAATCACCACGCACCATGTCACGACCCGTGGTCCGCGCCATTCTCGTTCAAGCATTTTTGATCCGACCACAATATGCTGGCGAGCTTGCTGGGCCATCCTGCCGTTTTCGCTCGTCGCCCCTGTCATCCGGAGTGAAGAAGTCTTCTGCTGTTATCAGCGAAAGCCTAGGCTCGATTCACGAGCGGATTAGCTATTCAAGAGATACGTAAAATGGTGGTACCCTCCAGGGATCAGCAGCGGTCAAATTCATGGGTGCGGCAACATAAATTGCCTAATTGAGAGTCGACGAACGAGTGAAACGATCCAGACAAGTTCGTACTCAAGCCTATTTGCCGAATCCTACTTGGCGCAGCGCCACGTCGAAAGTCCGATGAGCAATCGTACATATTGGCTTGACCTCTTTACCGGTTCGACTTGGAGAGAATTCCTTGAAGCTGGCAGCAATGTTTCTGGGTTTCGCGAGAGCCGGTGGTCGACGGTGCAGAAAATAAAAATTGGCGACTATCTGCTGTGCTATCTCACTGGCATATCTCGCTTCATCGCAATACTCGAAGCTACATCTGAACCGTTCAAGGACTCTAGTCCGATTTGGAAAGATGAGGACTTCCCTAGCCGAGTCCGCGTTAAGACGGTCGTAGTTCTCGCTCCGGAAACTGCAGTCCCGGTGACAGAATTACGTGATCGACTGAGTGCCTTTACTAATATGAAGAGTCCCATTGCGTGGACAGGACATTTTCGCGGTTCCCCATCCAAATGGTCGCATTCGGATGCCGAAGCTGTGCTCAATTCAGTGTTGGACGCGAAACGAACCCCCACGGTTCGGCCTATTGATGCGGCGAAACTTGCGAAACGGCCCAAAGCGCTCAGAGCTAAAATAGGGCCAGTAACCGTGCCAGAGAGTGAACGGTCGTTTGCCAACGGTAAAATCGGAACGGCAAAGGAACGAGGGATCATGAAGAGATTCAATGGATGTTGTTAAGGTTGGGAATCGATATGGGTTTTGAGGTGTGGGTCGCCCGTAACGACCGAGGCAGACAAGTTAAGGGGCAAAAATTTGCTGACTTGCCTAAGCTGAAGGTGGAGCTGCCACTCCAATTTGATGACGCTACGAACAGGACCATAGAACTGATTGACGTCTTGTGGCTTAAGGGGAATGCCATAATAGCGGCCTTTGAAATTGAGAGTACGACCTCCATTTATTCCGGACTTCTCCGAATGGGCGACCTCATTGCAATGCAGCCAAACATCAATATCCCTCTCTACCTAGTAGCACCCGATGAGCGTCGTCAGAAGGTCTTTGACGAGGTCAATCGTCCCACTTTCCGCCGACTTGATCCACCTCTCTCGGAAGTATGTAGATTCATTTCGTTTGCCGATCTTCGAGCGAAGTTGAAGGAGGTTAGTTCTTTGTCCGACACCTGAAGCCGGAATTTTTGGAGGAACTTTCTGAATCTTGTGAAATCGACTAACAAGCCGACCCATTTCGTTTGCCTCGAATGTTCGATTGAAACCATGTCGGCAGCTTGAGTCTTACTCTTTAGCAGTACCCTGAACTACCCTTGCCGGAGCAGGGCGAGAAAACCTTCCATTGGCTCGAGAGATCGGCCACCGCTTCTCCAGCTGCCAGTGATCCCTCTACGAAAAGTCCCCTAAGCGCCGAGCGCGCCAGTGTAGTGGCGGGTCTTTAGACCCGTTCGTCTATCGGTTCCTTCCGACCTGCGAGCGTCTTTCACGCAGAAGTACCATTCGAGTACTACTCCGATTTTGTTTGACATCCGGTAAACACCATGCTACAATTCCGCATGTCGCCTCGAATTCAGCCCCGTCGAGCGCTTTCCGCCCTTCCGACCGCCGCCCTTCCGACCGGCTCCCAACGCAAAGTCTTTCCTGCTCTAACTCTCACCAGCTGAGCATAGTGCCGCCTCCTGCCAAAACTTCCGCAGACAAAACATCGCGCAACTACTTTGCTATCAATCGCCTCCAGTGTCTTGCGAATATCCGACGAGGATATTCGTCCCGACAGAGCATCGCGACGAGGGACCCCGCCAGGAACTTGCAAGGACGCGCACTCTTTTGCAGTCTCGTTTTTAGCAACTCCCCCAGAATCAATAGCTTATGCCATTTATGTCTGCAAACGACCGGGGTGGGGGTACAACTTCACCCGCTGGAATCGCCAGGTGAAAACCACCCGCAAATCACGGGTCACGGGCCACAAGTCGCGGGTCACGGCCCTCCCCGTGCCCACTAAAGCTTTTCCCCGAGACCGGCTGAGATGCTACGATGGGTCTTCCCAGGCCCAATGTTTCACAGGGAGCCCTATGCCTGAAAAACCGGTCGCCACAACTTTGCCCGCCACGGTGCAAAAAATTATCCCGTCTCACGATCCCGCCCTGCCCGAAAAGGCGGAGATTGCGGTCGAAGGCGCCGACGAGCTTTACAAGGAGATCCGCATTGAGAACACCTTGACCGACGAACAGGGCAATGAGGTTAAGCTCAAGCCCGGCGCGCAAGTCGAAGTCACCGTGGAAGCCGATCCCGACGCCGTCGTTCCTAAAAGTGATAGCTCGAAAACCGCCACCAGCGGCAAGTCTTCCAGCGCGCACCAGGAGAAAGCGAAGGGCACCGCCAAATAGCGGCCCGATCCAAAGTCGCTCGCTATTTCAAGCCGTCTAGATCAGGACGTCCCAGCCGAAAAATATGACCGGCCCCCTTACCGTCTCAGCCATCCGTCAGCTCAGCGTTCGGCAAACCCGCCTTCGTCGCTTCGCGGCACTCATCGTCGCTCTCGCTTTCCTTTC
>CAWBHT010000014.1:0-59920 GCA_963788725.1 uncultured Acidobacteriota bacterium
CGATTACGAGATCATCTTTGGACATTTTCGGGACGCGCTCGATCAACCCGGCCACCGCATGCGCCGATTCCAGCGCCGGGATAATCCCTTCCGTGCGCGCCAGCAATTTCGCCGCAGCCAAGGCAGCGTCATCCGACACCGCCGCGTACTCCGCGCGCTTCTGATCCGCCAGCCATGCGTGCTCCGGTCCGATCGCCGGATAATCGAGCCCCGCGGAAATCGAATGCGTCGCCGCAATCTGACCGTCGCCATCTTGCAGCACGTACGTGTACGTACCCTGCAACACGCCGGGCTTCGCGCCCGTAAATCCTTGCGCCGCCGCCAGCCGCGCAGCGTGCTCGCCCAATTCGCACCCGCGGCCTCCAGCCTCGATGCCCACCATCTTCACGTCCGAGTCGCGCAGGAACGCATGGAACAACCCAATTGCGTTCGATCCTCCGCCCACGCACGCATATAAATGTGTCGGCAAGCGCTTTTCCGCCGCTAATACCTGCTCGCGCGCCTCGCGGCCAATGACCGATTGAAAATCGCGAACCATCGTCGGATATGGATGTGCTCCCAACACCGAGCCGAGCAAATAGTGCGTCGTGCGCACGTTCGTGACCCAGTCGCGCATCGCTTCGTTGATCGCATCCTTCAACGTGCGGCTTCCCGAATTCACGCCAACCACTTGGGCCCCGAGGATTTTCATCCGTGAGACGTTCAACGACTGCCGCGCCATATCTTCCGTGCCCATGTACACGACGCACTCGAGTCCGAGATGTGCCGCAATCGTTGCTGAAGCCACGCCGTGCTGCCCCGCGCCTGTTTCCGCCACAACACGCGGCTTGCCCATCTTCAACGCCAGCAAACCCTGACCGATCGCATTGTTAATCTTGTGAGCGCCGGTGTGCAGCAGATCCTCGCGCTTCAGATAAATCTTCGGTCCGCCCAGATGCGCGGTCAGTCGCGCTGCAAATTGCAGCGGCGTCGCGCGTCCGGCAAAATTCTTCAGCAGCCCGGCAAACTCCGCCTGGAATTTCGTATCCGCTTGCGCCAGTTCGTACGCACGTTCCAACTCAAACAGCGGCACCATCAACGTCTCTGGGACATACCGCCCGCCGTAAGGCCCAAACCGTCCGGGCACCGCCGCCGGATTAACAATTTGCGAACTCATAATCTCCTGCTGTCCATATTCTTTACTGCGTCCTGTCTTCTTTCGCGCCCGCGTTGTCTTTTGCTCTTCTGTCCACTTAGAGCGCGATTGTATGTTTGATGGAGTTCTGGCCCTTGCCGAATCTGCGGTCTTTCCGAACTCCGTGGTGAAATTTGGTGTCTCTTTACTTCGTTACTTCATTATTACTTCGCTTCTTTGTTTTTTTGCTTCCCCAATTCTCGATTGGCGCGCTCCACCTCGCGAATAAATTCCCGCATCTTGCCGTGATCTTTTTTCCCTGGCTTCGACTCCACACCGCTGGCCACATCGACGGCATACGGCCGCACCGCCAAAATAGCCTCAGCCACATTTTCCGGCGACAGGCCCCCCGCCAAAATAATAGGGTGCTTCAACGCTGCCTTGCGCGCGACATCCCAACTTGTCGTGTGACCGGTTCCACCATATTGGCCCGCCCGCGCCGCATCCAGCAAAAACCAGGACGCACAACGAAATTTACCGAACGCCGCGAACGAAAATCTGCTGCCGACGCGAAACGCCTTGATCACCGCAACCGTTCGCGCGCAAGTGGCGGCGTCGCCAGGCAATTCATCACCATGCAACTGCACCGCGGACAACTTCAACGCGGTCGCCAATGGCAAAACTGCCCCTGGATCCCAACTCACGAAAACGCCGACCGCCTGCAAATCCTTCGGCATCGTTTGCCGGATTTGCCACGCTTCGGCCGGCGCAACCGCCCGCGGGCTCTTCTCGTAGAAATTGAAGCCTAGTGCCGCTGCGCCCAAGTCTATCGCCGAGCGAGCGTCTCGCGCATTCGTGATCCCGCAAATTTTCACGCGCACCATAGCGTGCGCCTACGACTCCACCGCACGGCCAGCGCTCGCGCCCAGCAACTCCGCCAACGCCACGCCCGGCTCCGCCGCCTGCATCAACTGCTCGCCAATCAAAAACGCATCGAACCCGGCGTCACGCAATCGCAGCAAATCCTCATGCGTCTTCAATCCCGATTCGCTGACCGCGATGCACTGATCCGGAATCCGCTCGATCAATTCAAACGAAGTCTTCACATCCACACTCAGCGTCTTCAAGTCCCGATTGTTCACACCGATGATCTCTGCTCCCGCTTTCAGCGCACGATCTAGTTCCGCGCCGCTATGCACTTCCAGCAGCGGCTCCATCTTCAATTCCCGTCCCAGCGCCATCAATTCACCAAGCCGTGCATCGCTCAGCGCCGCCACAATCAGCAAAAAACTGTCTGCATCATTGGCGCGAGACTCCCACACCTGCCACGGATCGAAAATAAAGTCCTTGCGCAGCACCGGCAATGGAATCTGCCCCCGCGCATCGCGTAGATTCTTCAATGACCCGTTAAAAAACTCCGGCTCCGTCAGCACGGACAACGCTGCCGCACCCATCGTGTTCAGATCACGGCCCAGTGCAATCGCATCAAACGGGTCGCGCAACACGCCGCGCGAAGGGGATGCCGGTTTCAGTTCCGCCAAAACATTCAATCGATCCGTTCGCGAAAGCGCCCCGACAAAATCGCGGATTGGCGAAGCCGCCGCGACGCCAAACTTGAGCGCGGTCTCCGGCAGCACCCGCTTGCGGTGATCCACCGCCGCGCGGCGCGCTTCCAGAATGCGGTCGAGCACCGTGCCGGTATTCGCTTCAGCAGACATGTTCGTATCTTTGTATGCTAGAGGGCTGCGCAAGAGCGTGTCAAATACACTGAGCCGCTCGCAGCGACGGCCAATTCAAGGAGAGTCATGGGGTTCGCCCAACAGTACGGCGCATTGCTGACCGCCATCGCCGACGAAGCTGATGCAATGTCCATGCGTGCCTTTCGCGCTGCTGATTTGCATGTGGAGCGCAAAGGCGACGGCACCGCCCTCACGCAAGCCGATGGCGCCATTGAAGCCATGGCTCGCGCCAAAGTCGCGGCGAGCGGCGTCGCACTCGATGTCCTCGGCGAAGAAATGGGCATCGGCTCGCCGAAGTCCGCGGCAAAAGCCGCGAAATCCGAAGACGAATCCGCATCTGAAGCCGCCAAATCTTCACTCAGCTCGAGTACACGCGCGCGCCTGATCATCGATCCCATCGATGGCACTGAGGAATTTTCGCGCGGCATTCCCACCTTCGGCACGTTGCTCGGGATTGAGCTCAATGGTGAAATCGTCGCGGGTGTTGCCAGTGCACCGGCGCTCGCCACGCGCTGGTGGGCGTATCGCGGGGAAGGCGCGTTCCGCAACGGCCAGCGCATTCACGTCTCCGACACCGCGCAACTCAGCGAAGCGATGGTCTTCACGACCGGCACCGGCCCGAGCAAAAACGCCGAAGATCGCGCGCGCATCCGCCGCCTCTCCGACGCTTCACGCAACTCCCGCGCGCTCGGCGGATTTTGGCAGCACATGCTCGTCGCCGAAGGCGCGATCGACGCCGCGCTCGACTGGACCTCTAAGCCGTGGGACCTCGCCGCACTCGGCATCATCGTCGAAGAAGCCGGCGGCCGCTCCACCAATCTGGCAGCCGAGCGCACCATCTATACCGGCGATTACCTCAGCACCAACGGCAAAATTCACGATGAAGTTCTGCGCCTCTTGCGATAGGCGAGCTGTTGAGTAAGAGCGACCTCTCTGCCTTTGCCAGAGTTTGGAGGAGATTTTTAAACTGAACTCGCCCATGCATCTCGTGAAACATACGGAAGCCAAATTGGATGTATCGTCGCGAGGCCTCTGCCTTCTACCCTGAGCTTTTCACGTTCTCAAGTTTGGAGTTACCGTGACCTTATCTGCGCAAGCTCAAAAAGCCGAAACGCTTCGGCAGCTCCATCACGGCCCGCGCATCCTGATCCTGGCTAACGCCTGGGATGTTGCCTCGGCTCGTATCATCGAGGACCTCGGCGCGTCTGCTATCGCCACCACCAGCGCAGGTATCGCAGCTGCGCTTGGCTATCCCGATGGAGAAAAGATCTCGCGTGATGAGATGCTCGACATGGTCGCGCGCATTGCGGCCGCCGTTGGCGTGCCGGTCACCGCTGACTTCGAAGCCGGTTATTCGACGACCATCGAAGGTCTCGCCGAATCGATCAAAGCTCTGGTCTCCACCGGCGCTGTGGGCCTCAATTTCGAGGACATCACCGGGCGCAGCGAGTCCGACCACGTCGATCTTGCGACGCAAATCAAAAAAATCGAAACCATTCGCGACGTGTCGCGCGCCACCCTGGGCGTACCGCTCGTGCTCAACGCCCGCACGGACATTTACCTTTTACCGATCGGGCCGGAAGCCACCCGCTTCGACCGCACCGTCGCGCGCCTCCGTGCTTATCGCCAGACTGGGGCCGATTGCGTCTTCGCTCCGGGAGTAAAGGATGGCGCCATCATTGCCGAGCTGGTGAAAGCCGTCGACGCTCCGCTGAACATTTTGCTGTCACCCGACTGCCCGAGCATCAATGAGATGGAGAAACTTGGTGTCGCGCGCGTCAGCGCCGGGTCTGGCATAATGCGCAGCGCGCTGGGACATACGCGGCGTGTTGCGCAGCAATTGCTGCGAGGCGCTTCGCACGCCGCGATGCTCGAAGGCACAGTGCCGTTCGCCGAAATCATGCAACTGATCTCGCGCGTGTGACTCCGAATCTTTGAGCCAAGAAATATTAAGATCAGCGCCGCACAGTTGCTCCTGACGTCGGTTGTCGGACTGTCGACTGCGCCCGCCTCCGTTCGTGCCTCAAGGCAAGCGGAAGACGGCCGCTACAAATATGACAGCTCCGCCTAAGGCGAGTGCCCGCTCACAAAATGTCCGACGACGCCAAACTACTCCACATTCTCAGCGAGGAAGTAATCGCCTGCCGGCGCTGCCCTCGCCTCGTGGCGTATCGCGAGCAGGTCTCCCGTGAGAAGCGCCGCGCTTATCTTGACTGGACGTACTGGGGCAAGCCGGTCCCGGGCTTCGGCGATCCGAAAGCGCAGCTGATGCTCGTGGGGTTGGCTCCGGGCGCGCACGGCTCGAATCGCACTGGCCGGCCGTTCACCGGCGACAAAAGCGGCGTATTCCTCTACAAAGCTTTACACGACGCGGGATTCGCGAACCAGCCAGTCGCTTTGCGCCGCGACGACGGCCTTAAGCTCATCAACACGTACATCACCGCCGCAGCGCGTTGCGCTCCGCCGCAGAACAAGCCGCTACCTGCCGAGCTGCTCAACTGCCGCGAATACCTGGAGCGTGAGCTGAAAATTTTGAAGCCTCGCGCCATCCTGGCATTGGGGAAAATCGGCTGGGACGTTTACCTGGGCATCCTCAAACATGAAGGCACGGTCGTCTCCCGCGCAGCGTACCCGTTCGCTCATGGCGCTGAAGTGGATATTCCCGGCACAGCTACACGGCTATTCGGCGTGTACCATCCCAGCCAGCAAAATACGTCCACTGGGGTTGTGACGCCTGCGATGTACGCCAAAGTGCTGGGGCGAATTCGCCGCTTTCTAGACAAAGCAGAAAGCAAGAGGTGAATATTGCGCGATCCTCGATGAAATTCTGCGACTCAGTCCGTTCGCGAAAACTTGCCGGGCTGCTTGAGGCGTTGTTGTAGCTGTTGAATCGCTCGAACCAATTCTTCAACCGCCTTGGAGTCCTCAGGGACATGTCCTGAATCCAAGGCAGCACTCACTTCAAGACAAACGCTGGTCGCCCGCCGAATCCGGTCCGCAGCAGGAAGCGAAAGTAGTTCCTGATCATCCGAAGCATGGGGCTTGGACGTTCGGAGCCGCCGCAGCGTGTCGGTAATACTACAGATGTAGTCCATGGCGTGGCGATATTCCTGCACGACTCGCAGATCGATTTCTTCGCCTTTCAACGCTTTTTCCAAATTTTGCAGCTCGACAATAATCTTATTCACCTGCAGGTCAACGCCCCAAAAATCTTCGTTCGGTACGATCAGCTCGATGACGATGCCATTCGCAACGCCTGGCCGCGAATCCGGTGCGGCGAGCACTCGGGCTTCCGCGGTCTGTGCGGAAAGAAAGTTAGCGAGTGTGACACGCGAACCGAGCGCGGGATAATTGGCCATCTTCAGGAACCCACCATTGGCGTTCACTTGGCGGGCGACTGCATCTTCCTTCAAAGGGGCGCCGTCGGGTCCACGCCAGCTCACCTCGACGGGAACGACCACGGGGAAACGGCGGGTCCTGCGTCGCTCTACATCTTTTCCATGCGCACTCATGGGGCGCTTTTTCATAATGGATTTCCCCTTGCCAACTTATCTGCAGCGGATCTTAAATGCGGCGCCGCTGGACGCCGAGTCCCCTAAGGTCGAAAATGAAACTCCAACTCAATCGATGTTTCCGTTTTACCGGGAGCGTACTTCCACTTCTTGACGGCATCGACTGCCGCGTCAACAAACAGCGGGTGTCCACCCACCACTTCCACTTGTTTCACGAGTCCGTCTGGGCCGACGATGGCTTTGACCTTTACAGTACCGGTGAGGCTAATACGCCGGGCGAAATTTGGGTAAGCAGGTGCTGGGCTTTGGAGGGTCTTGCGTTCTTCTTGGGCGTGGCAAATGGTAGCGATCACGACGGCTAGTAACAGGCGAGGAAACAGCGCCATTCCTGTTCGCAAAACAATTGACCGGATACGATTCGCAGGTACGCCAAACATAGCCGTAGTATGTAGTCGCCAACTGCAAATGGGAATGGCGCGGAAGTACCAGCGACACCTGTCCTTGTGAACAGGCCGCTCACCTGTACTGCAAAAGGTGGAAGTGGAAGCCGTCCCTCAGCCGGGCTGTCAAAAACTCGCCACCGTAGCGTAGCCACAAAGTAAGTGTGCAGCGCGGCGTGTCCGCTCTCGCCGACTCTTGGCTGTCAAATCCTGACACTCAGCAGCGGAGATTCTTCCTCGAACTTAGATAAGCGACTCCGTATCAATTGATTAAGGGTGGCGCTATAACCCGCCATTGGCTTCGGAAGTGCTCTTCCTACTTGCGACCAAAAAGGAGCCTTTCATGACCCGCAACGCCATCTGCGGCGCGATCCTGACGCTGGCACTCACCGCGTCCGTGGCCGCTGCCTCCCAGCAAGATCCCCAGCAGGAACAACTTCCACCAGTTATCTCTCAGGATCGTCCTGTCGAAAACGCACCGGCCTACAACGCCAAACCTGCGGACGGACGCCGCGCCTCAGACCTGCCGATCGAGACTTACGCGGTGACTCCCGGCACGAAATTCCTCGTGCGCTTGGAAGACGAACTGGATACTAAGCGGACGCAGGAGAACAGCCGATTCCGCGCGCGCACCCTGGAGCCGCTGGAAGCTGGTGCTGGCATTTACCTGCCGCCCGGGGCGGAAATCCGGGGGCACGTCAGCCGCGTGGAGTCCGCAGGCGTCGCCGGTCGCGCACGCATCTGGCTCACCTTTGACGAAATTCGCACTCGCTTCGGCACCCTTCCAATCGTTGCGGAAGTCGCCAGCGTCCCCGGCGACCACAGCGTGCGAACCGCAACAGGGCCGCACCGTGAAGGCGCCATCGAAGGTCGCACCACGACCCAACAGAGCGCCGCCGAAGCTGCTGCTGCGGGCGCAGCCATCGGCGCGGTGAAAGGAGTTAAAGATCGCGACAAGCGAGAGGCCGCCGAAGGCGCAGCGGCGGGCGCGATTGCCGCATACCTGATGGAATCCGGTCGCGGTCACGAACTCGATCTGCCCAAAGGCGCGAAACTCGAACTGGAACTCGAGCGCGCCCTGTATCTCGTGAAGTAATAGCCAGAATGTCGAACGGTTCACGAACTAGACAGAGCGAAACGCTAAAAGGGATCAGTTCAAGAGCTTCTCAACACGCCATCGAAACGACGTGAACTCGGCGAGCCGCGAGAAATCGCGCTATTCGTCGTCACGATTTCAATTCCAAGCCGCCCCGAGCTAGTGGCGATCAGGGCGTCATTGGTCAAACGCCCTCGCCCGATTTGTTCATAGCCGTACTTAATGGCCAGTCGGCCCAGCAGCTTTCCGGTGTAAACCCAGTCTTCCCTGCTGGGCACCAGAAGCCTCGCGGATTTAACGAATTGTTGTTCCAGGCGTTCCACTGCAAATTGATGTGAACCTCGCGCGCCTGCAATGAACATACCGCGATTCTCCGCTGTCCGCGCGATTCCAGAAATATGACTCCGAACCGTTCGCTGAATACGATCAATAAACCGGCGCCATGCTTGGCAAGCATCTGCGCTCTTGTTACCCTCATTAATTCCAGCCCAGCGCACAAAGTGGCCGGTATGACACGGCCGGAGTTGAGGAGAGGCCGATCCGAATGCCCGATGACACAAAATCCGCCGTCCGCGCCGTCGAAACGGGCGAGCGCAAGGACCGCATCCTGATCGTCGAGGATGAAGACAACGCGCGCAAGGGCTACGAGCAGCTGCTGCAAAAGTGGGGCTACGAAGTTCTTGGTGTAGGCACCGCCGAAGACGCGCTGGCCAAATTTGCAAGCTTTCAGCCGGATTCGCTGATCGCCGACGTGGAACTCCCGGGCATGAACGGGCTGGACCTGCTGAAGCAGCTCGGCTCCGAGCTGAATAACGTTCCGAGCATTATCATCACCGGCAAAGGCAGCGATGAACGCGCCGTTGCGGCCATCGAGTCCGGCGCCTTCTGGTACATCGAAAAGCCCATGAAGGCTCCCGTGCTACGCGCGCTGCTGGATCGCTGCCTGGAAAAAGCGCGGGACACCCGCCAGCTCGCGGTTTTGCAGCGGCAGTTGCGCGAAACCGGACGCCTGGGAGATCTGGTCGGCGGCTCCAAGCCCATGCAGGAAGTGATGCGCATCGTTGAGATGGCCGCGCCGAGCTCGGCCTCGGTGCTGATCACCGGCGAAACCGGCGCGGGAAAAGAAATCGTGGCGCGCAGCATTCACAAACTTTCGCCGCGTGCTTCCGGACCATTCGTGGCCATTAACTGCTCCGCGATTCCGGAAAGCCTGATGGAGAGCGAAATTTTTGGCCATGAGCGCGGCGCGTTTACCGGCGCAGCAGAACGCCGCATCGGATGCTTCGAGCTCGCCGACGGCGGCACGCTGCTGCTGGACGAAATCGGCGAGATGCCCGCGCCCACGCAAGCCAAGCTGCTGCGCGTGCTGGAAGATCGCAAAGTGCGCCGCCTCGGGAGCAAAACGGAAACTCCGGTGGATGTGCGCGTGCTCGCCGCGACCAACAAAGATCCAGAACAAGCCGTGGGCAGCGGGCAGATGCGCCAGGATCTTTTCTTTCGATTGAACGTCTTCCACATTCATCTGCCGCCGCTGCGCGATCACAAGGAAGACATTCAGCTGCTGGTCGATCACATCCTGCGCGACGTGAACGCCAAGCACGGCAAGCACGTTCGGGGCATAGGCGCCGAGGTGCTGGACATTTTCATGAGCCACACGTGGCCCGGCAACATCCGCGAGCTCCGCAACGTCCTGGAGCGCTCCACGATCATGTGCGAAAAGGATTTGATCACGCGCGCATGCCTGCCGGACGAATTCGGCAAATCGCAAGCGAAGGGCCCCAGCGATCTGTCGGGCATTAAATTCCCAGTCGGTACGACTGTGGACGCGATGGAGCGCGAGCTGATCCTGCAAACCCTGAACGCCACTGGCAACAACAAAACACGCGCCGCGGACTTGCTGGGAATCAGTCTCAAAACCCTGCACAATAAGCTGAAGGAATACGGCGGAACGAACGCCGACGCGGAGTAGACACGCACAATGCAGCTGCGGCTGCGCACCAAATTAACCCTGGTAATGACGGGTCTCGTGCTGCTCGTTGTCGTGGTGTTGTCGGCCGTCTTCGTCGCGCAGCTGCTGGCGCAGGTATTGCAGCAAATCGACAAGCGCGCCACGGAAATTGCGCACCAGGTTTTCGACCAGGCTTCGCGCGCAATGGCGGATGCCGCACACGATGGATTGCGGCCCTCTTCGAACGACCCGGAAGACCTGCACGATTACGTGCGCCATGCATTTGAAATTGATGAAGGGTTGCACTCGCAACTGAAAGCCGCGAAAGACACGCCGGCGATTTACGAAGTCTCCGTCACCGACACGAACGGCCTGGTCCTGGTTTCCACCGACGAATTCCTGCCTGGCAAAATTCTGGCGCGGCGCCTGCCTTTGTCGCAATTGACGCAGAACAGCACTCTCCATCAAGTCAGAATTCTCGCGGGACCTCCAAGAATTTACGAATACGATTTTCCCTTCAACATCAATCGCCAGCCGTTCGGGGAGATCCGCGTGGCATTCTCGTCGGGCTTACTGCTCAACGATATTCTCCCCAGTGTCAGGAAATTCGAAACCATCGTCCTGCTGGCGCTGATTATCTCCACGGTGCTGGCCGCGGTGGTCAGCGGCGCCACGCTCGCACCGCTGCGCCACATTTCGGCCCAACTGGACCGCATCTCCGCGGGTCAATTCGATGCGCCCTCCTCGGAAGTCAAAGGATTTGCGGGATCCGACGAACTAGGCTTGGTCAGCCGTAAAATCACGCAGGTCGGGCAGCAACTGCGTGGCGTGCACGAAATCTTCAGCACCATGCGCGAGAACATGAACTCCGTGATGGCCGGGATGGAAGACGGGCTGATCTTATTCACACGTGAAGCCCGCGCGGTGATGGTCAGCCCTTCGGCCGAAAAATTTCTGGGCGCACCGGCCAGTCATTTCCTCGGGCGACGCGTGAACGAGATTTTTCCGACTGGGCACCCGCTGCACCAGGTTCTGCAAATCGAGGGCGACGAACTCAGCGAAATCGCGGCGGAAACCGATCTGCAAACCATCGAAGGCCCAAAACGCGTGAGCGTCAGCGTGCAATCGATCCAGGAAGATGGCGAACGCATGGGCGCGCTGATGACCCTGCGCGATCTCGATTCGATCGAAAGCATCAACACGCAATTGCAGGTCAGCGAACGCCTCGCCGCGCTCGGCCGCATTACGGCCGGTGTGGCGCACGAGGTGAAGAACCCGCTCAACTCCATGCGTTTGTGGCTGGAGAATTTGAAAGAGTCGCTGCCCGATGAAACCGACGGTAACGCCAGGCAGGCCGTGCAGGTACTCGACAAGGAAATCGATCGCCTTGACGCGGTGGTCAAGCGATTTCTCGATTTCACGCGACCGATGGAAGTCCGCCTCGAAGCCACGCAGCTTGCTGACATTTTGCGCGATGTCGTGGAAGTCGCCCAGCCGCAACTCCGCAAAGCAAAAGTGGAAGTTGCGCAGCTTTTGCCCATCGACGTGCCGGAAGTTTACGTCGATCGCGCATTGCTGAAACAGGCGCTGCTCAACCTTGTTCTCAACGCGTTGGAAGCTATGCCCAATGGCGGAAAGCTACATCTGGTGCTGAGCCGGCGCGGTGAAATGGCGGAAATCAGCGTGGGCGATACCGGTAAGGGCATTCCGCTGGAGAACCGCCAAAAAATATTTCAGCTTTTTTTCACCACGCGGCCCGGCGGCAGCGGCATCGGACTCGCCAGCACGTTCCGAATTGTACAGCTTCATAACGGTTCGATAGACTTTACGTCGGAGGTCGGCCGGGGAACGACATTCCGGATCGAATTACCGCTCGCAGCGTGATGAAAATCCCCGTATCCATGCGCTTCCGGCTGAGGTCGTGCCACGCTCCTGCGCGAGTGTGGCTGGCGGCTCTTTGCGCTGCGGTGGTAGTCGCGGGAGGATGCGCGGAGCGCGGCGTGAAAGCGCGAGTGAAGTCCTACCCTTGGAGCGCGAACTCCAAAGCGCATCCGATTGTTCCGCAATTAGTGACTGCATCGTACGAAGAAGCCGGCGGCACCGCTCCTGAAATGAATCTGGATGTTGAGCCGCCGCCATCGCCGCTGGTCGGCGCGAATGTGGTGCCGCCGCGGCCGCGCGTGCCGGTGGTTCCTTCGGGTGGAAGCTCCGCGGCAAAATTCGAGCCGCCAACGATCGTTCCTCAACTGACCGCAGAGGAAGCGGCAGCCGCGCAGCAGCAGACCAACTCCAGCCTCAGCATCGCGGAACGCAATGTGGGAGCGTCCCGAGGACGCACGCTGAATCCGCAGCAATCCGATCTGGTTTCGAAAGTGCGCAGCTTTGTATCCGAGGCTCGCGAAGCTGCTCGCAACGGCGACTGGATGCGTGCCAGCAATGCAGCAAAAAAAGCGCAGGTACTTTCCGAAGAATTAGCTCGTTCGTTGTAACACTGCTGCCGCTCTCGTCCGTGATCCACCTCAACTTCTCACTTCGACCCGATCCTTTCTCTCGTTGCGTACTTCGCGCGCAGAAGACGTGTTCGCCCCGCCGGATGCGATAAGATTAATTCATGAAGAGTTTCGACGTAGCGATCGCCGGGGGCGGATTAATCGGCGGCGCGATCGCGCTGGAACTTGCGCAGGCTGGTTTGCGCGTAGGCGTCTTCGATCGCGCGGAACCTGGGCGCGAAGCCTCCTGGGCGAGCGCGGGAATTTTGTCGCCGGCTCCAGAAAATCCTGGCGTGATCCCGATGGTGCCGCTGGGAAAAGCTAGCGTCTCGTTGTATCCCGATTTTGTAGCCAACGTGGAGGAAATTTCCGGGCAACGCGTGGGCTTCCGTCCAAAGGGCACCATCGAGGCGCTGTTTTCCGCTGACGCAGTGCGCGATCTGAGCACCATCATCGCGCTACACCACGGGCTGGGGTTGAAAGCCGAGCCGCTGCGACACGAGGACGCTCGAGAGTTGGAGCCGGCGCTGAATCCCGACTTGGAAGCAGCTGCGCTGCGGCCGGACGAAGCATCCGTGGACAACCGGCTGCTCACGAAGGCGGTTCTCGCGGCCGCGCAACGCAGCGGCGCGGAAATATTCGCGCAAAGCAGCGTCTTGGGAATCTGGCGCGAAGGTGGCCCATGCGCAGGGTTGCGGCTGCGGGACGAAAAGGTGGCGGCGAAGTGGACCGTGGTAGCGGCTGGTGCGTTTTCGTCACAGATCGAAGGCGTGCAGAGTTATGCGCCGGTGCGTCCGGCCAAAGGACAAATTCTCGCGTTGCGCTCCGACGGATTGAAAATCGATCGCGTGCTGTGGTCGGATAAGGTTTATCTCGTGCCGCGCGATGACGGAAGAATTGTCGCCGGAGCCACCGTGGAGTATGTCGGATACGAGAAGGGCGTCACCGCTGGTGGCGTTGAAACGATACTGGCTGCGGCGATCGAGTTGGCGCCCACGCTAGCCAATGCGCGCATCGACGAAACCTGGGCTGGATTGCGCCCGGATTCTCCGGATCATTTGCCGATTTTGGGGCCGACTGATATCGATGGCTTACTGATGGCCACCGGGCACTTTCGCAGCGGAGTGCTGCTCACTCCGATCACCGCGCGCCTGGTTCGGGAATGGATCACATTGCAGCGTGTCAGCATGGATTGGGAACGCTTCAGCCCAATGCGGTTTGTGGCCGAGCGACAAAGTAAGACCGCGTGAACTGAACTGCAGAGAAAAAGTCGGCACTATATTTGAATGGCTCTAAAAATAAAATTCAACAAGGTGAAATGGATGAAATTCATTGCCACGGTTCGATTGGGAGTTGTCACTTCGATTTGCGTAGCGTTGCTCGCGGCGCCTCTGATGTCAGGGCAGCAAAGTTCGGCGCCAGCCGGGAGCGCAACTCCCACCACAGGAACGGCTGCGCCCGCAAATAATCCGGGCAGGCTGGCGCCGCTCCGGCAGCAAAAAGTCCGGCGCAGACCGGGACGAAACCCGCCCAAGGCGCGACCGGCACGAAGCCCCGAACCGGAGCGGCCGCCCCCAGAACCGCCACACCTCTCGTGCTCAAGACCGAAAAGGACAAAGAAAGTTACGCCCTCGGCATGAATGTCGGCAAAAGTTTGAAGAAAGATGGCGTGGACATCGATCCGAGAATCGTGGCGCGCGCCATTGCCGACACTTTGGCAGGCAGCAAGACTTTGCTGACGGACGAAGAGGCGCGCACGGCCTTGATGACGCTGCAGAGCGACGTCCGAAAGAGGCAGACAGCGCAGACCGACGCAGTCGGTCAGACCAACAAGCAGGAAGGCGACGCATTTTTGGCCGCCAACAAAAATCAGCAGGGCGTCACAACTTTGCCGGATGGATTGCAGTACAAAATCTTGAAAGAAGGCGAAGGACCGAAGCCGACCGCCGCCGACTCCGTGGTCTGCAATTACCGCGGCACGCTGCTGAACAACAAAGAGTTCGATAGCTCGTACAAACGCGGCCAGCCCGCGACGTTTCCGGTAAGCGGCGTCATCAAGGGCTGGACTGAAGCGCTGCAGTTGATGCCCGTCGGATCGAAATGGCAAATCGTTGTGCCGCCCGACCTGGGCTATGGCGCCCGCGGTGCCGGCGCCGACATCGGTCCGAACTCCACGCTGGTCTTCGAAATCGAACTGCTCTCTATTCAGCCGAAGGATGCGAAGTAGGCGCTAGCCGATCGCCGCTCGGAGGTGGGAGGGCAGCTTTACAGCGGCTTCCCTATTTCCCAATGATGGCCAAAGGGATCGACCACGCGGCCCAGCCGCCATCCGTAATTGTCCTCGATCGGCACGATGATTTTTGCGCCCGCCGACACCGCACGATCAAAACCTCGGTCCGGGTCGGCCACCGTGAGCACCATGCGCGCGGTGCTGCCATTGAGCGACTCGGGACTGAAGTTGTGATGCTCCGGCGATTCGTCCGCGACCCAAAATTCGGCGCCTTCCACTGAAAGGCGCGCGACGACTGACCCGTCCGGGGCGTCAACACGAAAAGCTTCGGTCGCGCCGAAGGCCGTCTTGTAGAAATCGATGGCCTTGGCGCCGTTCCGCACCGATAGCATCGGCGCGATTGAGGTGGCCACGTGCTGCGCAGCTGCTGAATTTTCGCTCATGAATTGCCTTTCACTGAATTCTGCCTGCGAAGCTTTTCGCGCTTAAGACTGGCCCTGCCCTCAACCCCGCTTCTTGGCTCCAGCTTTCAGCTTTGCCTTGCCTTCGTTTCGTGCAACGCGAAATTTCACGATCTTGGTGATCAGCGAAGCCGGAAGCGGCTTTTCGACGGTGAAACGGATCGTGCCCTTGGCAGTTTCGAAGCCGCGAAGTTCAGCTTTGAATTCGTCGATCGCTTCACGCCCCATCGGAAACAAACTGCAGTGGTCACTGAACGCCGCGTAGCAAACCAACGCACCGTTGTATTTGAACGCCGGCATGCCGTAGCTGATGGTTTCGACCGCTTCCGCCGGGGCTGCCTTGCGGATGGTGGCACGCACTTTCTGCAGAAGGCTCAGCTGCGGCTCCGGGATTTTGTCGAAATATTCCTCCACCGTCGCTGCGCTGATCATGCGAGAGGTGGCGTTCTTTGGCTTTGCCTTCTTCATGAGCGCACGGTACAGAATTCGATGAGCGTAGCACGAGCAAGGTGTCGTGAACAGCGCGCGGAAAAGAAGAACGCGCGGCTGAAGCCGGGCGTTCTTCACTCTTAAAGCCGGTTAGCATTCGTCCATGCCTCAGATGTTTGCGTCGTATCGAAGCGCAGACCTCCCGCGCTCAGGGTAAAATACATCTCTCTACAGCCCCATGCATGCGAAGTCGCGCTACTTGAGCGACGCCATATCGATCACAAAGCGATACTTCACGTCGCTCTTGAGCAGTCGATCGTACGCTTCATTGATCTGCTGAATCTTGATCAGCTCGATATCCGCCGTGGTTCCGTTATCCGCGCAGAAATCGAGCATCGCCTGCGTCTCCGCAATGCCTCCGATCGCGGAGCCCGCCAGTGAGCGCCGAGGCATCAGCAGATTGAACGCCGCGATCGGTGCCGGCTTTTCCGGAGCGCCAACCAGGCACATCGTGCCGTTCAGGTTGAGCAGCTGAAGGTACGGATTGAGGTCGTGATCCCCCGAGACCGTATCAAGAATGAAGTGAAAGCTTTTCGCATGCTTTTGCATCTCGTCGGCATTTTTAGAAATCACAACTTCATCAGCACCCAGCCGCTTGGCATCCTGAGACTTGTTCGGCGATGTGGTGAACAGCACCACGTGAGCGCCTAACGCTTTCGCGAACTTGACGCCCATGTGCCCCAGCCCGCCGAGTCCGATCACGCCGACCTTCTGGCCCTTGCCGACTTTCCAATGATGCAGCGGCGAAAACGTGGTGATGCCGGCACAAAGCAGCGGAGCAGCGCCTGCCGGGTTCAACTTATCGGAGATGCGCAGCACGAAAGCCTCGTCGCACAACGATGCTGTCAGAGTAGCCGCCATAGGTGACGCCGCCGAGAACCTTGTCTTCGGCGTTGTACGTGAGAATCGGAGTGTTTTCGCAATATTGCTCTTCGCCCGCCAGGCAATTTGCGCAGTGCCGGCAGGAATTCACCATGCATCCGACGCCCACCGTGTCTCCCGCGTTGAATTTCTTCACTGCGCTGCCAACTTTAGTGACTCGACCGACGATCTCGTGCCCCGGGACCAACGGATACACCGTCGGCATCACTTCTCTCCACTCGTCGCGGACCTGGTGCAGGTCCGAATGGCAAACGCCGCAGAACAGAATTTCGATCTGCACATCTTGCGCCCCGGGCTGACGGCGCTGAAATGCGAACGGCGACAGCGGCGTAGTGGAGCTATGTGCCGCGAAAGCCTTGGCCGCGAAGGTTTGCGATTTTTGAGCTACAGCTTGAGCTGCTTCGGACATTTTTTGTGTCTCCTGTTTGGTTATCAACCAATTTGCTTGCGAGCTTCGCGATGCTTGACGCTCGCGCGAGAAGCTCGATGGCTCGATGGCTCGATGCAGGACGGCGGGAAGGCCGTCGCCGTTTACATTGATGGGCCGCCGCGTCGAAACGCTTCAGTTTCCTGCAGGTTCGGGCCGATTTCGGGCTGGGTGTGTAGCTGCCCGTCGTCTGACGTGGACGAGGTTCGAAGGTCAAGCTGCGTTGCGTCAGCTTCGCCGAGAAGAAGCGCGTACGCGGCAAACTCGCGCTACCTAAGCTCAGATGCCGAGGGAACACTCGTGGTTATGTAAGAACCTGTAAGGAAATCGCAACACTCGCCCGCAACGCGTTCGCGGATTTATTGCTGCCGCGCCGGCGGTGGCGTAATCGGCGACGACGCGCCCACATTGGTGTACTGAATCTGGCTGCCGTCGAGCAACACCGCGCGTTCGATCACAATATCCAGCGTCGAGCCCCGCGGCAGCTCCGCCTCAGGCCCGCGCGTCAGCAACACCGCGCCCAGTCCCGCCAATCCGCCAATGCCCGCTCCAATGCCCGCTCCTTTAGCGCCCCCGGCGATGGCGCCAACGCCCGCGCCGGTCGCGGTCGTTGTGGCAACCGTACCCACGTCGTGCCCTTTGCCGCCTCCACCAGTGGTTTTGCCTTCTTCGTCCATCGTTTCCTTGCCGCCGCTATCAGCGGTGCGCGGCACCGCATTCAGGTCCACCGTATAACCATTCGGAAAAATCAGCGAGTTCAGCTTCATGCGAAATTCGCCTTTACCTTTGATGCGGCCCGGCCGCTTGGTTTCGGTCAATTCCCCGCGCATGTACGAGCCCACCGGCACGATGATGCGATTATTTTCAGTCACCGGAAACGAAGTGCGAAAGTATACGGAGTCTCCAGGTTTGGCGCTGCGCGTGGAGATGCCATTTTCCAGCACCACAGAAAATCGCGTGCCTGCTGGAATGGTGATGCGCTCGCCTGAATAGATTTGTGGCGCGTCGGGCGGCCGTGGGGCCAGATGAACAGGTGCGGGCGCCGACGTTTGCGGACCCGCAGGTTGCTGCGCCAAGGCGGTCACACCGCTGCCCATCCACAACGCGGCCGATGCGAAGAGGATCGTATGTTTACGGTCCATGGTGATCTCCTGTTTTCAGTCCGATGCGGCGAAGGAAACTGCGGATGCCTGGTGCGCAGAGTATACCTCCTAAATACGTTCCGCTAATAGTACGTCCGTCCCGGAGCATGGTTTGACCACCGTGGCCGCCGAGGCTACGCTGAGACGAGCGGCGGGAGGGCCAAATGGCGAAGTTGGCACTGATCTACGGAATGCGGCTGTTGCCGGAAGAAGATTTAGGTGAGGTAAAGGACGCGACGGTAGTGCTGAAGAACGGCCGCAGCGCGCGAGTTGCGATGCATTTGATTTCAGGGACGAAAGAAGAGATTGAGGCTACTTTTCGCGAGTCGATCGAAGCATTCTTTGACCTCTATCCGGAAATCTAACGCCTCGAAATCGATAAAAATCCGCGCTAACGATTGCCGAAATTTTCCGGATCGTCGTTGGGATCGCCCAGCGCATCATTGATCAGCACCGTGGATTGCCCGGTCAGTTCAAATCTTTTGCGGCACTTGAAGCACGCCACCAGATCATCCAGGCGCACCATATAAGAGGCGGCCTTCGCAAATTTCCGCCGGTCTTCCTCGCCAGCGCCGCGCGGCAACTCTTTCTTTTTGCGGCAAACCTTCCAGCGCACCGGGATTTCCGATTCCTTGCGGCAGCTCGGGCATACCAGCTTAAGCTTCCGGGTCTCTTCGCGTTCGGTGTAAAAAGCTCGCTCGTCCATAATTAAAGAGCGGGAGCACTCACCGCTTCCTCGATTGTAACAAATTCCAGCCCGAGGTCACGCCAGCGCGGCAGCCAATACTCCAGCGCCGCCAGCGTGTGCGAGCGGTCTGCATTCTGTCGATCGTGGCTTCCGTCGTGAACGCATAAAATATCGCCATTGGAACGTGCTGTTCCCGCGCCGCCAGAATGCCTGGCGCGATTGGCGATCGGGGCACCCCGCTGGATCAACCACTGATCGCTCGGCGCCCGCCAGTCGCCCGGCAGCAAAGACCACATCACGGTGCGCAACTTCAGCTCTCCGGCTGCGCTGGCCATCCACGGGCTGCGAAATCCGAATGGCGGCCGAAAAAATCGCGGAGGCGCTCCCAGCGCATCCCCGATCGCATTCTGACACCCGCGCAATTCCTCCCGGGTATCCGCCGGACTGGTGCGCAACAAATTTGGATGCGACTCCGTGTGATTGCCAACCAGATGCCCTCGAGCCGTCAGCTCGCGCACCAACTCCGGGCATTCGCGCGCGTATCGACCAATCAGAAAAAATGTCGCTCGCGCGTCGTACCGCGCCAGCAGCTCCAGAAATTTCGGCGTCATCGATGGATTCGGGCCATCGTCAAAAGTAATCGCCAGCTTCCGCGCAGAGTTGGTGCGCGAAATCACCGGGCCAAATAGTTGCGCGTGCGGATAGCGCGCCGCGTAGGCGGTCAGCCCCGCTCCAGCGGCGGCCAAGACAGGCGCGGCAACGATCCATGGATTCACGCGCATATTCTCGCACGGCACGCCGAAAAGGTTGCCGATCGCGCTGCTCTCTGTCAGGATGCTGGGCAAGAAATCCGTTTTTCGCGCCAAAACACCGAATCAAAGGAGACATCAGCATGGCTGCATTTTGTACCAGCTGCGGATCGCCGCTGAATGAAGGGCAAGGATTTTGCACCAAGTGCGGCGCGCGGTCGGCATCGCCCCAGGCGCCCGCGGCCACACCACCATCCGTCCCCGTACAAAGCGCCCCGCCAGCGTATTCGCCAGCCGCCGCGGCCAGCGCCGCTCCTGCCCCCGTCGCAGCCACTGGAGGCGGCGGCGCGTTCATCAAGATTTTGCTGATCGTGGTCGCCGTAATCTTCGTGTTCGGCGCAGTCGGCGTTGGCGCCGTCGTTTACATCGGCTACCGCGTAAAACAGAAGGCGCGCGAGATGGGTCTGACCTCCGAGCACATGCACCAGCGCCGCGCCGATTCCCTGGGTCGCCCTGTCGACGCCTGCAAGTGGCTGTCAAAAGAAGATGTCAGCTCCGCCATCGGCATGACCGTGGTACGTGCCGAGCCCACCACCGGATCCGAGGCAGGATGTGCGTATAGCGTGATGGGCGACGTCAACGAACTCACCATGAAGCATGCCATGCAGCTCAACAAAGCTCAGTCCAAGGAGATGAGCAAACAGGATCAGGAAAAGATGCAGGATATCGGCAAAAGCATTCTGGGAAACACTGCGCACAGTGCCGGCAACTCCGAGCATCCCGGCGAGGTGGTCGTGCTGATTGCTGGGCGTCGATGAAAATGCCGCGCAGTTCCAGATGAAATTGACACGCGGAATGTTCAGCAGCCTTCGGGGCCATGGCGACGCAAAATGTGCCTGACCTGGGCGACGAAGCCTTCGCCAATGGTTGGATCAATGATGATTCGTGCGAAAGGCGAATCGCTGCTGCGTATGATTTACACGCAGTGCCCGTGCGGCAACGACGAAGTGATTCCACTGGCTCGCCAGGTCGCCGGAAATCTGTAGCCGGCGTTCGATCACTAACGCGCAGAACTAAAACGAGCCGAATCCGACGAGACACCGAACTTTGGAGTGCGGCGGCGCGCCGCCGCTTTTTGAGACCGCGACGCATCGCACGCGCGAAATAGCGGGAGCGCGCTCCCGCATCCACAATTCACGCGTTCAACTCTTGCTTCTAGCACGCACCCCATCACGCGAAATCCGGGCCGTCACTCCGGTCTACGCAACTGCTGCAAATCAATCCCAAGCTGCTGACACTTCTTGTACAGATGACTGCGTTCCAGCCCCAAAGCCTTCGCGACGTTGGTCATATGAAAGTTGTTCCTTCGAATTTCTTCCAGCAATGTTTCCTTTTCGAATGCTTCCGTACGCTCTGCAAGCGTTCCCGTCTGCGTCGGACTGGAACCCCCCGCGCCATTCGATCCCGCTGTCAGCGCACCCGCCGGCAAAACCTGCCGTACGTCCGCCGCACCAATCGACTCCGCCGAAGCCAACAGTACCAACCGCTCCACAATATTACGCAGCTCGCGAATATTTCCCGGCCAGGAATACCGTCGAAGCTCCGCAATAGCCTCGTCGCCAAACACTTTCTCTTTCCAGCCGTTCTGCGCCGCCACTTGCCGCGCGAAATGCTCCACCAGCGCCGGAAAATCTTCCAGCCGCCCACGCAAAGCCGGCAGCATCAGCGGAAAAACATAGATGCGATGAAAAAGATCGCGCCGAAACGCGTTCTGCTTCACCAGATCCTCCAGATTGCGATGCGTTGCTACCACCACACGCACATTCACCTTGATGGGCTTGTCGCCGCCAACGCGTTCCACTTCCCCTTCTTCCAGCACGCGCAAGAGTTTTGCCTGCATCGCGACAGGCATATCGCCGATTTCATCCAGGAACAACGTTCCGCCATCAGCCTGCTCAAATTTCCCCAGATGCTTCGCAGCCGCGCCGGTGAACGCGCCCTTTTCATGCCCGAAAAGTTCCGATTCGATCAGTTCGGCAGGGACTGCCGCGCAATTGAGAGTGACGAAAGCATTCTCATGGCGCGGCGATTTTTCATGAATCGCTCGCGCCACCAATTCTTTCCCCGTTCCGGTCTCGCCCAAAATGCAAACGCGCGTTTCGCTGGCTGCCACGCGTTCAATCTGCGCCAGCAGTTGCGTCATCGCCGGGCCAGAGCCGACAAGCTCATGTTTCCCCAACCGGCTGCGCAGTTCGCGATTTTCCGCCTGCAACCGCGACAACCTCAGCGCGTTCTCAATGGTGACCAGCAGCTTGTCCGTCGACGCCGGCTTTTCCAGAAAATCCAACGCGCCAAGCTTCGTTGCCTTCACCGCCATTTCGATATTGGCCTGCCCGGAAACGAGCACGATTGGCGTCTTTACCCCGGCCGCCTTCAGATCTTCCAGCAGCTCCAAGCCGCTTTTTCCAGGCATCACCACGTCTGACAGCACCAGATCGAATGCTTCCGTGCGCAACAACTCCAACGCCCGGGCCGCATTGTCCGACACGGTAACCTCATGCCCTTCCATGCGAAACGCGCGCGATAGCGATGCCAGTGTGTTGGGATTATCGTCGACGATCAGCAGATGCGCTTTGCGAGGCAACCTTCAATCCTCGATTCAGTCCGACGCCGCGGCCAGTGATGCAGACTGCGTCGCCGTTTTCGGCGCGACGGTAGCGTCTTCCGTGCGCGCAGCTGGCTTGCCCGCCTGCCGCTGCGGCAACTCGATGTGAAAGGTCGTGCCCCGGCCTTCTTCGCTGGAAACGCGAATGGTCCCGTGATGATCGCTGATCACCGACTGCACGATCGCCAGTCCCAGCCCGGTGCCTTGATGCTTCGTCGTGTAGTACGGCGTAAACAGCCGCGCGCACTCTTCCCGGCTCAGTCCGCTGCCCGTGTCGGCAATCTCGATCCGCACATTGCTGCCGTGCTCGGAAGTGCGCAGCGTCAGCGTGCCCCCCGTCGGCATCGCGTCCACCGCGTTGAGCACCAGGTTCTGAAACGCGCGATGCAGCAACACCGCATCCGCATCGATCATCGGCAGCGGATCGGTCAAAAAATATTCGCGGAGTGATGGGCGGCTTGCCAACCACATTAAATTGCGGCTCGAATAATCGAATGATGTTGCGCAACGCCTCGTTCACATCCACTTGCGCGAATTGCGGCGCCGGCATTTTCGAGAAATCGCTGAAACGCCCCACAATGCTGTTCAAGTTTGTGAGTTCAGCCTTCAGCGTCGCGGTAGATTCATTAAATACTTCCTGAAACTGCTTTGCGTCCAGCTGCTTCGCGCGCTGCAGATTCTCGACCGTAATCTGCAACGGAAACAATGGATTGCGCAGCTCGTGCGCCAGCCGTCGTGCAAGTTCGCGCCATGCGGCAACTCTTTCTGTCTGCAGCAGCCGCTCTCGCTGCGTAGCCAGCGTCCGCGTCATATCATTGAACGCAATCCCCAGTTGGCCGACTTCGTCGATCCCCTTCACATCAATCCGCGTTTCCCAACGCCCAGCGGCGACCTCACGCGCTCCTTCGGCGAGCTCTTCGACAGGACGTGTAATCCGCGCGGCCAGCCAGAAACTCATCAGCAGCCCTGCCAGCAGCGCACCCGCGGCCACGATCGATGCGATCGCCACAATCCGTTCCGTGAGCACCACCAGTTCACGCCGCGAACTGCCCACCAGCAACACGCCGAGCAGCTGATTCTCGCGGCCCAACAACGGAATTGCGTGGAATGTTTCCGCGGATGCGGCATCCGAGTCCCAATTCACCGTGCTGGCCGCTGGTTGCTTCTGCTGCCGAACCTCGTCGATCAGCGACTGCAGTTTCTCCGGCCGCTCCACCGGGCCCTTCGTGTCTGTCAAGTTCGCGGCCACAAAAGAATTGTCGAGATTGCGATACAACAGCGCGCGCAATCCCGCGGGCAGCACCAGCGTCGAAAGGAAATTCGAGTCCAGCGGCTTGCCGCCAATGATGTACAGGTACTTGTCATTGCCGCCGTTCACCGCACGCACCGCGAAAACTCCCAGCGCCACGCTATCCGGCAACTCTTCCCGGCGCAAAAACGCTGGAGTTTCGTTCCAATCTTTTTTCTGCGTCACCCACTCGTTCTTGTGTCCGATATGCGTCGGGAATTGTGTTGAGGAAATGATGGTTCCATCCGAGCTCACGAATTCGCAAAATTCCAGATCATGGTCCTGCGCCGCGCCCACCGCTTCGTGCGCGTACAGCGACTGGTCCAGGTTCGGCCGCGCTGCCAGATCGATGGCCACTCGGTAGGTCAGCTCGGCATCGGCGATATTTTTGACCTGCATCGCGATCTGATCGCGGCGCAGGTTGTATTCCTTGCGAAACTGCGCAGCCAGCGCTTCGGTAAGCTGCCGGTCGCGCTCTTCGAATGCCATGCGCGTGTAGTGCGTCACGCCATAAGCGACCAGCGACACGGATGCGAGCACGGTGATCAGGAAGATCAGAAAGACCTTCGACCGAAAGCTCACCGGCAAGCTCCCGTCATTCGCGCGACTTGGCACCAACTTTGCATAGGCGAACAGAAAGCATAACCCCATCGCATATTCTGCAAAAGAGTCGTCACGCGCTCGCGTGCTTTCTGACACTGCATGGTTGGGTAGCTGAGCCAGATCGCGGACCAGCACCTCTGGTCGCGATCGCGCGAAATACCGGCAGGATTTTGCTTGGCGTGCACAGGGACGCAGGCCGATGATATCACGGCCGAATCACGCGCGATTGCGGCGACGATTGTTTTCCTTTCAGGAAACTTTTTCCCGCGCAATGCGTCCTTTATAGGGGCTACTTGCGTACCGGTGGTGTGTCCGGCGTCCTTTGGTTTAATAACCACCTTTAGTTTAATGATCACGATAAATTTGCCAGGAGAATGAAATGAGCAAGCTGCTTGTGCGAGTAGGCGTATGCGCGTCACTGTGCCTCGGGCTGTTGACCGCCGTGCGCTGGCAGGCGCCCACGCTTGCAGTCTCGGCTGCATCAACGCCCATCTCCAACACCCAAGCTGCCGCCGAACAGCCGCCCCCCGGCCCCACCAAGCTCCTCCGTTATGCCGACATCTCCAAAGATGCCGTGGTCTTCTCCTACGCCGGCGACTTGTGGTCCGCGTCACGCCAGGGCGGCGCCGCGCATCGTCTTACCTCCGGACCCGGCGACAAGCTCTACCCAAAATTTTCTCCCGACGGCCAATGGATCGCGTTCACCGCGTCCTATGACGGCAATCCCGAAGTCTACGTAATCCCCGCCGCAGGCGGCGAGCCTCGCCGCCTCACTTTTCATCCCACCAACGACATCGTGCTGGGCTGGACGCCTGATGGCAAAAGCGTGCTGTTTCGCTCCGATCGCCTCACCGCTCCTCCGCAGCGCACCACGCGCCTCTTCACCGTTTCCGTCCAGGGCGGCTCCGCCAAAGTCCTCCCCGTGCCTCGCGGCGATCTCACAACTTTTTCTCCCGACGGGAACAAAATCGCTTACATCGAGACCTCGCAGGAAAATCGCACCTGGAAGCGCTACCGCGGCGGCTGGAGTCTGCCCATCGCCATCTACGATCTGAAAAAGAACACCTACGAAGAGCTTCCGAAGTCCAGCGGCATGGACCTCTTCCCCATGTGGCACGACAACGCCATCTACTTCATCAGCGATCGCGACGGCGTGATGAATCTGTTCTCCTACGATCTCGCCAGCAAGCAAACCAAAAAGCTAACCGACTACAAGGAGTACGACATCAAGTGGCCCAGCATCGGCCCTGACGCCATCGTCTACGAAAACGGCGGCGTTCTCTATGAATACAATTTGCAGAGCGGCAGTGCCCGCAACATTCCCATCGAAGTGCGCGCGGAAGATCTGGAAGCGCGCGTCGAATTCAAGAACGTAGCCAAGAATGTCGCCGTTTTCGCGCTTTCGCCGTCCGGCGCGCGCGCCGTTCTCGAAGCGCGTGGCAACGTCTTCACTGTTCCGGCCGAGCACGGCAGCATCCGCGACATCTCCACCGAGCACTCCTCGGTGCACGAAATGAACCCCGCGTGGTCGCCGGACGGCAAGTCCATCGCTTACCTCTCGGACAAAACCGGTGAATACGAGGTTTACACCCGACCGCAAATGGGCGGCGACGAAACGCGCCTCACCACCGATGGCCACGCTTATCGCTACGGCCCAGTGTGGTCCCCCGACAGCAAAAAGCTTCTGTACTGGGACAAGCTTCACAAGCTCTGGTGGATCAGCCTCGACGACAAAAAGCCCGTCCAGATCGATCAGGGAGATTACGGCGACATCTCCGATGGCAGTTGGTCCCCCGACAGCGCGTGGATCGCCTATTCCAAAGCCGATCGCCGCCAGGCCGGTCAGATGTATCTGTATTCACTCGACCAAAAGAAATCCACCAAGATCTCCGCCGGCTACTACAGTGATACGAATCCCGTGTTTGATCCCGAGGGCAAGTACATCTTCTTTCTCTCCCAGCGCTATTTCTTCCCCAGCACCGGGCAGCTCGATCAGCGCTTCAGCTACTACACCACCGACGGAATTTTCTCGCTGACGCTGAAGAGCGAAGAAGCTTCGCCCTTCAAACCGCAAAGTGACGAAGAAAAAGCCGCCGAAAAAGAGAAGAACAAAGACAAAAATCAAAAAGACGATAACGCCGCAAAATCCGCCAAAGACGAAAGCAAAAAAGATCAGAAAGCAGACGAAAAGAAAGACGAAAAGAAAGACGAGAAGAAGGACGAAAAGAAAGACGAACAAAAAGACGCGAAGAAAGACGAACCGCCCAAGCCGCTCCAGATCGATCTCGCCGGAATCGAAAAGCGCGTCGCGCCCGCTCCGATCGCCGGCGGCATCTACGGCAACCTATCCGTACGCAAAGGCAAAATTTTCTTCCTCAAACAGCCAGAAGAAGCGCGCGCTCAAGGCACCGAGGAAGACCAGGCCCCTCGCAACATTCTTCACGTATTCGATCTCGAAAAGCGCGAAGACAAGGAACTCCTCACCGCCATCGATGGCTACAACCTCAGCGACGACGGCAAGAAGGTGATCTACAAAGCCGGCCAGGTGTACGGCATTCAGGACACCGAGCCCGGCAAAGCGAAAACCGGTGAGGGCAAACTCGATCTCGGCGCTCTCCAAGTGCAAATCGATCCTCGCGAAGAATGGCGCCAGATGTTCCACGAAGCCTGGCGCAACGAGCGCGACTTCTACTGGGATCCCGCCATGACCGGCCACAACTGGGAGCAGATCGGTAAGCGTTACGAAGCGCTGCTGCCCTGGGTCGCGCATCGCACCGATTTGAATTATCTCCTCGGTGAAATGATTGCCGAGCTCAGCACCTCGCACACCTACGTCGGCGGCGGAGATTTGCCGCAACCTCCGCACATCAATGTGGGATTGCTCGGCGCCGATTTCGAGGCCGACCGCGGCTACTACCGCATCACGAAAATTTATCCCGGTGAAAATTGGGGCGAAGACACTCGCTCGCCGCTCACCGAGCCGGGCCTCAAAGTAAAAGTCGGCGACTACCTGATCGCCGTCAACGGCCAGGAAGCGAAAGCCACTCAAGACGTCTACGCCTATTTCCAGAATCTCGCCGGCAAACTGACCACGCTGAAACTCAACAGCAAACCCAGCTCCGATGGAGCCTGGGAAATCACCGTGAAACCCACCGCCAATGAAACTGGCGTGCGCTATCTCGCATGGATGGATGCGAATCGCAAGCGCGTCGAAGAAGCCACCGGTGGCCGCATCGGCTACATGCACGTTCCCGACACTTCGATCCCCGGCGTCATCGAGTTCGACAAAGCCTTCAACGCCCAGCTCGATAAAGACGGCATCATCGTCGACGAGCGCGACAATTCCGGCGGCCAGATTCCCGACTTCTACACCGAAAAATTAAAGCGCCAGCTTCTTGCCGTAGTTGCGCCTCGCGACACCAAAGACATTCCTTGGCCACCCGTCGCGATCTACGGTCCGAAAATCATGATCGTAAACGAGCTCGCCGGCTCCGGCGGCGACGCCTTCCCGTGGTTCTTCCGTCGCGAAAAAATTGGCCCCATCGTGGGTACGCGCACCTGGGGTGGACTCGTTGGCATCGGCAACGTTCAGCCTCTACGTGATGGCGGCGCGGTGACCGCGCCAGGCTTCGGCTTCTGGAGCACCGACAATGGCGGCGAGTGGATCGTCGAAAATCACGGTGTCGATCCCGACTACGTCGTGCCCCAGCGCCCCGACCTTGTCGTAAGCGGCCACGATCCGCAACTCGAGAAAGCCATCGAGCTCGCGAAAGAAGCAGTGAAAACATACAAAGGCATCCCAGCACGTCCGAAATTTCCGGAAGTCAAACAGTAAGCGAAGCCGTTCAGGGAACCGGTAGCGAACCTATTGGTGCGCCAAGCCGTTTCTCGCGAAAAGGCGTAGAATGTGCTCATGGCAAAGACCGATCCAAACGCGCTGCAGGTCACATGCCCTTGCTGCCATGCCAAACTCAGTGTTGACGCCGCTCTCGGTGTCGTCCTTTCGCATGACGCTCCGCCGAAAGCCGGACCCAACGTTGATTTGACCGACGCCGCCGGCATCCTCGCGGAACAAAATCGTCAGCGTGAAGACAAGTTCCGCGATTCCTGGTTCCAGGAATCCAACAAAGAAGACATCCTCGCCAAAAAATTCGACGAAGCCATGAAGAAAGCCAAAGACGCCCCAGCCGGCAAACCCATCCGCGACTTCGACCTCGACTAGATCCCCGCTATTTTATTTTTCGCTATTCTTTTTGGCTGTTCTTTTTTGCGGTTCTTTTTCTTCGCCTCAGTTCGTCTTTCGGAATCCCGAACTGCACTATTTCGTGCCGCTCTCACACGATCGCTGCAAAAAAACACCGTGTCATCCTGAGCCTATCCGATAAGGATAGGCGAAGGATCTCAACTTCCACCTCATCGCGGAAGCTCTGTACCGCGCTCCTGCTTTAGTCTCTCTTCGCAACTCGGTCAGCCAGCAAATCCCTCTTTCTTTTTCCTCCGCGTCCCGCGCTAAACTTTCCCATCCATGATCCACCGCAAAACCTTCCGCCTCCGCCTCCCAAAACAAACCCTCGTCCTCGGCCGGCGCACGCTGCTCATGGGCGTCCTCAACGTCACCCCCGACAGCTTCTCCGACGGCGGCAAATTCGCCGATCCCCGCGACGCCATCGACCACGCGCTCGCGCTCGAAAAATCCGGCGCCGACATCCTCGACATCGGCGCAGAATCCACGCGCCCAGGCTCCGACGCCATCACCGGCGACGAAGAACTCCGCCGCCTTCTCCCAGTCCTGCAAGCCCTCCGCGGCAAACTAAAAATTCCCATCTCCATCGACACCCGCAAATCCGAAGTAGCCGAAATCGCGCTCAAGGCCGGAGCGCAAATCCTCAACGATGTCTCGGGCCTAAATCACGACGAGCGGCTCGCCGAGATCGCCGCGCGCCACAAAGTCCCGCTGATCCTCATGCACATGCGTGGCGAACCTCGCACCATGCAAACCGCCCCGTTCGCGCGCAATGTAATGAAAGATGTCACCGATGGCCTTCGCGCCTCCATCCGCAAAGCTCGCAAAGCCGGCGTCGCGAAATCCCGAATCATCCTCGACCCCGGCATCGGCTTCGGCAAAAGCTTCCAACAAAATTACGAACTGCTCGCGCAACTCCCGCAGCTAGCCGAACTCGGCTACCCACTGATGGTCGGCACGTCGCGCAAAGGTTTCCTCGGCAAAACTCTCGCCCGCGCCACAAACAAATCCAAAGTCCCCGCCACCGAGCGTCTCTGGGCCACCGCAGCCACGGTAACCGCCAGCATCCTGGCCGGCGCCCACATCATCCGCGTCCACGACGTGGCCGAAATGCTGCAAGTAGCCAGCACCGCCGACCACATCCTCAACCCATCGTTTTCTTCGCACGCGCGCTGACAAAATCCGATCGCCGAAGCGCAACATCCATGTAGGGATGCAGCACCGCTGCGCCCCATCTCGGCAAGCTAATCGCGCCTTGCCACAAATCCGCCTCTCCATCTTCTTCTCCGTCCTCCGTCGTTCCGTCTCCCCACCAACAAAAAAATTTCCTCCTTGGCGCACACCACCACCAACAGCTACAATCTCAACAGGCAATTCGTCTATTGCGCGCAACACCGCGCAATCCCGGGTGACTCAATGAAGAACGTCATCGTACGACCGTCCGTCATTCTCTAATCCGCACCCGCGGACCTTTTTCCCTCGTTCGTTTCGAAGTTTAATTTTCAACCGCGTCCAGCGCCGCTTCGTTCCGCGCGCTCGCGCAGAAATATATAGGCTTATATGGAAACGCAGGAACTCACTCCGGCTCAGGCACAGCCTCAACCGCCTCCGCCGCCGCTCTGGTCCTCAATCCGCGAAGCTCTTCGCGGCTCACACCAGGATTTCACCACCGGCAACCTCAATCGCGCGATCTTGCTCCTCGCGATTCCCATGGTTCTCGAAATGGTCCTGGAGTCGCTCTTCGCCGTCGTGGACGTCTTCTGGGTCGGCCGCCTCGGCGCCGACGCCGTCGCCACCGTTGGCCTCACCGAGTCGCTGCTCAGCCTGGTCTTCGCTGTCGGACTGGGCCTCAGCCTCTCCACCACCGCCATGGTCGCGCGCCGCATCGGCGAAAAAGATCCCGAAGGCGCCGCCATCGCCGGAGTCCAGGCCATCGCCATCGGTCTGGCCATCTCCGTACTCGTCGGCGTGCCTTGCTTGATCTACGCCCCCGAGCTGCTCCATCTCATGGGCGCATCCCAGCAGATCGTTGACGTCGGCAGCGGCTACGCGCGCATCGCTCTCGGCGGCAGCGGTGCGATCATGCTGCTCTTCCTCAACAACGCCATCTTCCGCGGAGCCGGCGACGCCGCCATCGCCATGCGCCTGCTCTGGGTCTCCAACATCATCAATCTCGTGCTCGACCCTTGCCTCATCTTCGGCCTCGGTCCATTTCCAAAGCTCGGCGTCACCGGCGCCGCGCTTGCCACCTTTACCGGCCGCAGCATCGGCGTGCTCTACCAGTTCTATCGCTTGTTGCGCGGCACCGAACGCCTCCGCATTCTCCGCCGCCAGATTCACGTGAACATGCAGGTGCTCCTTCGCCTCCTGCGCGTTTCGGTCACCGGCATCCTGCAATTCGCCATCGCTCACACCAGCTGGATCGGCCTGGTCCGCATCGTCAGCATCTTCGGCTCGGCCGCGCTCGCCGGCTACACCATCGCCATCCGCATCGTCATCTTCATCATTCTGCCGTCCTGGGGACTCAGCAACGCTGCCGCTACCCTCGTCGGCCAAAATCTCGGCGCGAAACAACCCGAACGCGCCGCCACTTCCGTTTGGCGAACTGGCTTCTACAACATGCTTTTCCTGGGAGGCATCGGCGTCATCTTCCTGATCTTCGCCGAGCCGGTCGTGCGTCTCTTCACCAACGATCCGCAGGTCATTCCGCTGGCCGCAGCCTGCCTGCGCATCATCAGCTACGGCAATGTCGGCTACGCCTACGCCATGGTCATGCTGCAAGCCTTCAACGGCGCCGGTGACACCGTCACGCCAACCATCGTCAACTTCTTCGGCTTCTGGCTACTGGAAATCCCGCTGGCGTACTTCCTCGCAATCCACGCCAACATGAAATCCAACGGCGTCTTCATCTCCATCGCCGTAGCCGAAAGCGCCATCGCCGCCGCCAGCATAATCCTCTTCCGCCAAGGCCGCTGGAAGCGCCAACAAATCTAGCAGGTAGCACAGGGATTTCTGCCTGTGCTCCGATGACTGTGCGCCGAACGGGCTGAGCTTCGAGGCGCCTGTCGCTCCAACGCTCACAAACTCAATCCACCGAGCGCAAATCCCAGCCGGAATCAGCAGTCGTAAGGGCGCAGCACCGCTGCGCCCCATGTCGGCAATATCACCGCCTCTCGAACGGGTGCCGCACCCTACGCCCTTCAGGGTGCGGGTTTAGATTCAACTCCACCTGAACCAATCCGTGAAACATGACCGCGCAAAAAATTCCTGTCATCCCGACCTGCCTTCGGCAGACAGGCGAAGCGCCGGCTTTCTCCCGCGCGCGGTTTCTTGCGCCGGGCTCCGCAGCGGAGGGACCGTGGCTCGATGTCAACCGCGCTCAAATCGATGAGAACATTACCGCCCGTCACCGTCATAACAAACTCGCATCGCAATCAATCCAATCCCCTGCGCAATCCCCAATCCCCAGCTACAATTAATCCAATCGACACTTTCGATCCCAAGGGCACCTGCACCAATGACTTCTCTCTGCGTCATGAAATTCGGCGGCACTTCCGTCGGCGATGCCGACTGCGTCCGCCGCGCCGCCGACATCGTAAAATCCGCCGCCGCACGCCGCCCGGTCGTAGTCGTGGTCTCCGCCATGAGTGGCGTCACCAATCGCCTGATCCACGCCGCCAGGCGCGCCGAAGCCGGCGAGCACGACTTCATCACCCTCACCGCCGAGCTTCGCGACCAGCACATCCGCGCCCTCGAAGCCCTCGTCCGCGACACGCGAAAGCGCGCCCCTGTGGACGCCGCGCTCCAGCAAGTCCTCGATGAACTCGACCGCCTCCTCCGCGGCACCTCACTCCTTCGCGAACTCACACCTCGCGCACTCGACGCCATCTCCGGCATCGGCGAACGCCTCTCCGCGCCGCTCGTTGCGGCCGCGATCAGCGAACTCGGCCTGCAATCAGTAGCGATCTCCGCCACCGACATCATCGTCACCGATCCGCATCACAGCCGCGCCGAGCCGCTGATGCCTCCCACGCGCACGAAAGCCGAAGCGCATCTCCGCCCATTGCTGAACAAGGGAATCGTTCCCGTCGTCACGGGCTTCATCGCCGCAACTCCCGAAGGCGTGCAGACCACACTCGGCCGGGGCGGCTCCGACTATTCCGCCACCATCCTCGGCGCCGCGCTCGATGCGCAGGAAACCATCATCTGGACCGACGTCGACGGCGTAAAAACCGCCGATCCGCGCCTCGTTCCTGATGCGCAAACCATTCCCGAAATTTCCTACAACGAAGCCGCCGAGCTCGCCTTCTTCGGCGCAAAAGTTCTGCACCCCAATACGCTGCGCCCGGTAACCGCCGCCGGCGTACCCGTCTGGATTCGCAACAGCTTCGCGCCGGAAAAGCCCGGCACAAAAATCACTGCGCACGGCGTGCCTACCGGCGGCGGCGTCAAAGCGCTCACCGCCATTCGCGATGTCACGCTGATCACCGTCGGCGGCCCCGGCATCGTCGGCCTCACCGATGTGCTCGCGCGCTCCTTCGCCGCCACTGCCGCGACCCGCACCAACGTTTTCCTCGTCTCGCAATCTTCTTCGCAAAATGACATCTGCTTCGTCATCTCCAGCGCCGATGAAAAGCGCGCCTTGGCCACGCTACGCGAAGCCTTCGCTCCCGAAATCGACGAGCAGACCGTCGAGCACGTCACCGCCAACCCCGACATCGCCATCGTCGCCGTCGTCGGAGAAAACATGCGCGGCGCGCCAGGCGTCGCCGGCCGCACCTTCACCGCCATGGGCCGCGAAAACATCAACATCATGGCCATCGCCCAAGGCTCCTCCGAATACAACATCTCCCTGGTAGTCCACGAAAGCGCCATGCAACGCGCCCTGACCGCCCTCCACCAAGAGTTCCGCCTCCACGAATCCACCCTAGTCGCGGACGCACCAGCCCTAGTCAGCAAACCATAAACTCACTCGCGCTACGTCTTTCTGCGCTTACTCCGCCATTTTCTGGCTTACTCCGCCATTTCTGGCTTACTCCTCCATCGAATCAAATGTCCGATCTCCGCCGCCGTGTGCACTCCTGCCCCTGTACGGGAGGGGCTAGTCCCCTCCCGGCCACCGCGTCTTGCCGCAAAACCATCCGTGAGCATCGAAGCCTGCCGTAAGTCCCCTGTCATCGCACGATGCACCCAACCCAACAAACGCTCAACGCCCCACCAACTCAAAAACCGGATAATCCCGCGCAATCCCCCGAAACGCCTCCACCGGCGCACCCGCCTTCACTGGAAAAAACTTCCCGACCGCGCTCGCATATCTCCCCAAATACTCCCGCAAAATCTCCGGCTTTCCCTCATCCGCAATCTCCCGCAAACCAAATCGCAACCGCGTACTCCCGCGCTTCAACGTAATCTCCCCAGCCGCCTCCGCATTCCGCACCCACTGCGTGCGCCCCCGCGGCGCCACCAGAATCTGCCTGCCCCCAAACTCCATCAAATTCACCGGAGTCGAGAAAATCTTCCTGCTCTTCCTCCCGCGCACCTGCAACAAGTAAATGAACGACGGTCCCAGCCCCAACCCAGCCAAAAACCCCATCGCCCGATTGAAAAAAGCCTCCATCGCATTCGGAGGCTGAAACTCGTTCTTCTTTTCCGGAGTGCCCAAGATTCCTCCCTAAGATCGCCGCTGCCCCGATCATATCCAACTCAGAGTAACTACCAAAGTACTACCCAGATACCGATTAACATCTGGTTAATTCCGTGCTATGCTTCGCACATGCCGCCCGAGCGACCACCTCACAAACCGCCATCAGTGTCGCCTGCCGCACCTCTTACCCATCCTTTTTTTTCAGCAATTTACGAATTGCCCTCCGCAAAACTCCTTTCGATTGATAGTCTTACGAACTGCCGGAGGCGTAGGGAGTGACTCTGTCACTAACGCATATTCCGTCCGCTGCTCGAACCCGCAAATCCCTCCAACCCACAGCCAATCAGAGACTTACATGATAATTCCTATCACTCCAGCCGGCCCGACCAAAAGTCGCGTCGTTCCGAATCGCACGCTTTTTCCGCTATACTCCGCCACCCAAGCCGCTGCTCTCACCGGCTTGGCACTCCGAGCGAGGTGTTAGCGTGACCCAGCCGCGATTCGTCTTCTTTACCTCATTACTTCTTTGCTTCCTTGCTTCGCCTCTCTCAACACAAGCTCAACTCGCACCCACTCCCGATCCGCTCGCCCGCCAGTCCGCCGCGGCGGCAACTGCCGCCTGTTCCGCTACTGAATCCTCCTGCGCCGCAGCCGCGGCCAAAATCCTTCCGATCGTCATGGGCCCTTCTCCACTCGAAGAAAATCTCCGCCGCCTCACCGACGAAATTGGCGGCCGCGTCACCGGCTCCCCGCAAATGGCCAAGGCGGTTGACTGGGCCGTCGCCGCATTCCGCTCCGCCGGTATCGATGTGCACACGGAAAAATACACCCTGCCAATCACCTGGGCCGAAGGCGACACTCGCCTCGAGATGCTCGGCCCGGAAAAATTTCCCGTCCGCCTCGTCGCCGAGGGCTGGTCGCCTTCCACACCGGCTGGCGGCATCGAAGCGAATCTCATCGACCTTCACGACGGCTCCGTCGACGCCTTCGAGCGCGCCGGCTCGATCAAAGGCGCGATCCTCCTGGTCCATAGCGAAATCGGCTCGACCTGGGGCGATCTCTTCAAGGAATATTCGCTCCCGCCGGCGATCATCGACCGAGCCACCAAAGCCGGCGCCGCGGCCGTCCTATGGATGGGCGCGCGCGAACGCCTGCTGATGTACCGCCACACCAACGTCGGCGAAGATGCTCTCGACGTGATTCCACAAGCGGTCGTCGCCCGCGAAGATGCCTTCAGGATTGCCCGCGCGATCGCCGCAAATCCCGGAAAAGTCCGCGCACGCTTCACCATGCCGAATAAAATTGGCGGCCCGGTCGATCAATTCAATGTCATCGGCGAAATTCGCGGCTACGAAAAGCCAGACGAGTCTGTGATCCTGGGCGCGCATTTGGATTCCTGGGATCTCGGCACCGGTGCGCTGGACGACGGCTGCAACGCCGCTCTGGTGATCGAAGCCGCTCGCGCCATCAAGGCCACCGGAATCGTTCCGCGCCGTACCATCCGCTTCGCGCTTTTCAGCGGCGAAGAGCAAGGCATGTTCGGCTCATGGCAATACGTCAAGGCGCATCAAGCCGAGCTGGACAAGATTCGCGCCGAGATTGCTTTCGACTCCGGAACCGGCCGCACGCGTGGCTACGAGCTCAGCGGTCGGTGCGACACGCTCGATGCCGTGAACGAAATTTTGAAGCCACTTGCATCGTGGGACGTCGGCCACAGTTCTCTTGACGGGGACATCGGCACCGACAATTGGGATTTCGTGCTCGAAGGCATCCCCACGCTGATCGGCAAGCAGGACGAGGCCAACTACCTGCCGAACTATCACGCCGCTTCCGACACATTCGACAAAGTCGACATCCGCGAAATGAAATTGAACACCGTGATCGCCGCGGTCACCGCCTGGGGCATCGCCGATCGCGCCGAACCACTGGGCAAGCGTTTCACCCGCGCGGAAATCGAGCGTCAACTCAAAGAATCCGGTCTCGACGAACAGATGAAGCTTCAAGGCTACTGGCCGCTCTGGGAAAACGGCATCCACGGCCGCAAGCCTTAGCTGGCCGCAGTATTAGCGGCGAAATCGCCTGTAAAAGATCGCTGCAGAAACCAGCTGCAAGCATTGCCTTTACCAGTTGCAAGCATTGCCCATAAAAGACTGGCTGCAAACCAGAAGCGCACTCTAACGATCAAACCAGCGGCCAAGACGGGAGATCGCAACATACTAAATCGAATGCCAGCAGGACGTGACGCGCGAATTCGCCCCACTACACCTTCCTGCTTGAGCAAGTCGGTATACTGGTAAGGTGACGCCATCCCATCGTGCCTCTCAGGAAATCCATTCGAGCGAAAATCAGCGCACGCGCATTCTGGGAATAGACTATGGCCGCGCGCGCATCGGACTGGCGATTGCCGATGCGCTCACCGCGCTTCCGCATCCGCTCGACACGTTCGAGCGCATCAATCGCAACGAAGATATGCGGCGGCTGCGCGAGATCGCGCGCGATCACGGCGTGAAGCAAATTGTAGTGGGGTTGCCGCTGCGGCTCGATGGCACGCACGGCGAGATGGCGGAAGAAGCCACACGATTCGCGGAACGCGTACGCAAGCAACTGGGCCTGCCCGTGGAAATGGTGGACGAACGACTAACCAGCTGGGAGGCCGAACGCCTGATCGAAGAACAATCGGGCCGCATTCTGCACAAGGTGAACTTGCACCCAGCACAGAAAGCGAAAAATGAAGAGCGAAAGAGAAAAGTCGCGGGAGAGCGAAGCATCGACGCTATGGCTGCCGCGGTAATCTTGAAAGAATATCTGGCCAAGCAGCAAGAGCCGCGGGAAAGCATCTAAAGATTGTTTGCTGATAGCGCGAATTTAGTGGTTGAAGGTCAGAAAGGAATGAAGCGAAAGTGAGAGCCGTTGCCGCCATTTTCTTGGTCTTGCTGCTTGTGGCCGGCGCTGCCGCAGCGTGGCTGTTCTTTGGCATTGCGCAGCCCTATCGCGGATTTCCCTCCGAGGGCGTATTCGTGGATTTGCCGCATGGCGCGTCCAGCCGCGCCGTGGCCCACCTGCTGAAACAAAATGGCGTTATCCGCAGCTCCACAGCTTTTGAAGTCTACGCGCGCCGCCATCCCAAGCGCCGCTTGCAAGCCGGCGAATATTTTTTCAATCAGCCGATTTCAGGTCGCGATGTTTTCTGGCAAATCGCGGATGGCCACGTTTTTCAGCAGCCGTTCACGGTACGCGAAGGCGAAACTATTTTCGATATCGCGCGGAACCTGGAAGCCGGGAAATTAATGAGCGCGAACGAATTCCTTGCCGCCGCTCGAAATCCGGAACTGATTCGCGAGATGTCTCCGAAGGCCACCAGTCTGGAAGGCTATCTGTATCCCGCGACGTATAATTTGCCGCGTCACCCGGCTGCCAACGAACTGACCGCGCAAATGGTGAAAAAGTTCAAGGAAGAGTGGAACCGCATCGCATCAGCGCAGCCAATCGCACCATCGCCGGCAATTTCCGGGCACATCGTGACGCTGGCCTCGCTGGTGGAGCGCGAAACGCCCAAGCCGGACGAGCGGCCGGTGGTCGCAGGCGTGTTCGAGAACCGGCTGAGCAAAGGCATGCGGCTCCAGTGCGATCCCACGGTGATTTACGCGTTGGAACTGATCGGACAATATAAAGGCAGCCTGACCGGCGCCGATCTGCAAATCGATTCACCGTACAACACGTACGCGCATGGCGGACTTCCTCCGGGACCCATCGGAAATCCTGGCGAAGTGGCGCTGCGTGCGGCCATGACTCCCGCGAAGACGAACTATTTATATTTTGTGGCCAACACCGAGGGCGGCCACTTTTTTTCGGCGACACTGGAAGAACATAATCGCAATGTGACAAAGTACCGGCGGCTGATGGCCGGGCTTCCGGGCGATCCGCCGCCAGCCGCGGCCGATGCGCCGAAAAATTCGGCGGGAGTCAAACGGCACGCTAAGGGCGCCATTCGATGAGTGATCTGCTGCGAACGAAAAAAGAACTGATCCTGGAAACAGCGCGGGAGATCGGCGCACAAACATACACGCCCGCGGAAATCGACCAGCTGCGGCGAAGGCTCATCGCTGAACACGGAGAAGACGGCAAAACCGGCAACGACTACATTGCGGACGTGCTGAAGAGCGCGGGGTTTAAGGTTGCGCTGAGTTTGCAGGAAGAAGCCGAGGATCAATACGAAGAAGAGTTCGAGGATTTGTTGCACTTTAAAACGCTGGGAGACGCGGAAGTCAGCGTCATGCGTCTCGATGAGCTGATGCACAAGTTCAAGGCGCATGGCGAAACTGCGGCGGTTGAGCGCGTACTGAACGTCGCGCGTCTCGGCAAGCGCCGCGCGGAAATGATTGCGCGCAATCCTAAAGTAGAAAAACCGAAGCGCGAAGAAAAAGAAGAAATCGCCAATTGGTTCCGTATCTGGCTGGAAATGCCGGATACCTTTTTTGATTGGCTGGACGTGCGCAAACAGTCTGCAGAATTTCGCGCGAAGTTTCCGCAAGCCGAGGTCGAAGAATGAGCGCGACCGGCAATGCTCCCGCGGGCGGCGATCCTCTCGCCCTGCCGCCGTATTCATTGGACGTGGAAGCGCTTGATCTTGGTCCGGGCACGACCGCTGTCGGACTCGAGCTGCTAGAAACCGAAAGCCGCGAGCCGGTGAAAGGAAAAGAAGCCGCGGCCATCTGGTCGGCGGTTCTTCCCGCGCTCTCCGCCAATGAATGCATGGTGATGGATTTCTTCAGCCACATCGATCGCGTTCGCGAATTCTGCAAAATGAACGATATTCATTTTCGTGAAGCTGCGGAACGTTGTCTGGTGCTGAGCAAACCCAGCGAATCTCAATTGGAAATGCTGTTCGGCCGCTTTGAAGGCGAAACTTTTGGCGTGCGCGTGGGAGCAAGTGCCGAAACGCCGGATGCCGCACTGGAAAAGGAATTGTCGCACCAGGGACTCGAGGCGTATCAGACGGCGTACGAGCGCTATACGTTTTGCGCGGTTTGCGAACCGGAAGACGGTTGGGTGACGCTGCTAAGCAAAACGTTGTGGCCCACGGAAATTATTCGCCGCGTGCGGCCCGCGGCGCAACGATTCGACGTGTACATCTCTCGCCCTCAGTAATTGACAGCGGCGCGGGGGCCGCAGGAACCGCATGCCTCGAACTCATGACCGCGCTGGTGTAAGCGATTCCGGCAACACCGGCATGGGCGATTCCGGCAAACGAAGCTTGCACGATCGGCTCGGGCAGGATTTTCGTTATGCCTTTCGGCAGATGTGGCGCGCGCCGGGATTCGCGCTCACCGTCATTCTAACTTTGGCTCTAGGAATCGGCACAAACCTCGCGGTCTTCCAGCTTTTGCACGCGGTCCTGTTCGCGAAACTTCCGGTTGCGCAGCCTGAGCAGCTCTATTCGCTGCACGCGGTCAAGTCTCCGTTCGATGGGCAATGGTTCTTCTCGTATCCGGCATATCAGAAGCTGCGGCAATCGACGGCACAAACTGCGCAGATTCTCGCGCGGTCGAGTGTGTCGCAGGGAATTCTGCAGGCGCAGAGTGGTTCGCCGGAACGTGCGCGATACCAGCTTGTCTCCGATAATTTCTTCGATGTTCCCGGCATCGCTCCCGCTGTCGGCCGATTTTTTGAAGGAAGCGATACGTATGCATCGCACGGCGAGTGGCCCGCAGTTCTTCGCTACGGATATTGGCAGCAGGCATTCGGCGGAGATCGCTCGATCATCGGACGGCGCGCCAATGTGAACGGCGTACCGATCGTGATTGTGGGAATTGCACCCGAGCGTTTTTTCGGGGTCATAGCGGGACAGTCTCCCGATGTGTGGTTGCCGTTAGAAGCGCAGGCGACGCAACGGTTCAGTTCGTGGTTTGACTCGCTGGGGCCCGGCAGTGGCGCGGACATTCGCGCGTTGTACCTGATCCAGCAAAATGTTTATTGGCTTTGGCTGCTGGCGCGTGTTCCGGAGAAGCAGAAAGCATTAGTCGGCGCGCAGTGGACGGCAATCCTGCAGCCGGACTTCGAGTTGCGCGCCAGCATTTCCAAGGATGCACGCGATCGCGAGCAAATCCTTGCGAGCCGCATGCACTTGATTTCCGCGGCGAGCGGTGAAGGCTCGCTCCGCGAAGATTATTCGCAGGCGTTGCTGATTCTGATGGCGATGGCGGCGCTGGTGCTTTTTGTCGGCTGCGTGAATCTGGCGAATCTGCAGCTTTCGCGTTTGCTGAGCCGCGAACGCGAACTGGTGGTTCGCACGTCGCTGGGCGCAAGCCGTTGGCGAATCCTGCGGCAGTTGCTGATTGAAGATTTTATTCTCGCCGCGATTGGTGCGGCTCTCGCCGTAGCGGTGGGTTATCTCTCGAGCGCACTGCTGCTGCGATGGGCTTCGGGAAGCGACGGCGCCATTTCGCTGGACCTTCCTCTCAGTTGGCAGCTGTTCGCGGTCGCCGCTACGCTACTTCTGATCGCACTTGCGGCATTCAGCCTGCTTCCCGCACTGCGCATCACCAGCCGCAATCTTGCAGGGAACCTGGCTTCGCGCGCGAATCCTGCGCTGCAAACGAAAGGGTCGAGCCGAATTTCCTCTTTTCTGCTGGCCGGACAAGTCAGTCTTTCGGTGCTGCTGGTCGGCGTGGCAGGACTTTTCGCGCAAACGCTGCGCAACCTGGATCATGTCGACGCCGGCCTCGATCGCGATCACGTCGTCTCCGTGCATCTCGATTTCTCGAACGGACATTATGAGGAGCGCGATCTTCCGCCACTGTATTCACGAATGCTCGCGCGACTGAGGCAATTGCCGGGAGTGCGCGACGCGGCCATCAGCATGTGTGCGATTCCGGGCTGCATTTGGAACACAGCCATTCATGTGAGCGGGCATCCGGAAATTCCCGAAAAGCAGCTCCACGGCGAAGAAAATCATGTGAGCGCCGGCTATTTTCGCGCCATGGGAATTCCAGTGCTGCGAGGCCGGGAGTTCGACGAGCGAGATCTGCCAGCGTCGCGGAAAATAGCGGTGCTCAATCATTCGTTGGCACGGCAGCTTTTTGGAAAGGAGAATCCGATCGGGCACAAGATCGGTTACCAACCTGCGCCGCACGACGCGGACTACGAAATTGTGGGAGAAGTGGCCGATGCGCGCGTGGATGATTTGCGCTCCATCGCGCCGGCAGTGGCGTACTTTTCGCTGGATCAACGTCCGGCTATCGCCGACACAGTCGAAGTGCGCGGAAGTGGGCAGCCGAACGGAGTTGTGGCCGCGATTGGCCGCGAACTGCGCTCGCTGGACGCTAATCTGCCCATTCAGAAGATTGTGCCGTTGCGGGATGAATATGATGAAGGCCTCTCGCGAGAGAAATTGCTAGCGAGGCTCACAGGAATTTTCGGCGGCTTGGCGCTGGGGCTTGCCGCACTGGGATTCTACGGATTGCTGTCGTTCAATGTTGGCCGACGCAGGGCGGAGATTGGAATACGCATGGCTATGGGCGCGACGCCTGGGCAGGTTCAGCGGCTGGTGCTGCATCAGACGATGTGGATTCTTGGGGCCGGAATTGTGCCGGGGATCGTTTTGACGGAATTCGCCAGCCGCGGCGTACAATCGCTTTTGTATGGCTCGGGCGCTCTTGATGTTGTGGCGCTTTTGTTCGCGGTCGGCGTGTTGGGGGTTGTTGGACTTGTTGCGGCTTGGCGGCCGGCGCGGCGGGCTTCGATTGTGGATCCGGTGGCGGCCTTGCGGGCGGAATGATTTTCGGTGGCTCGACTTAAGAGAAGCTGAGATGTTTACAGATAATTCGGCATCAAGACGCGAGGGCCCGGGAGGGGACTAGCCCCTCCCATACGGGATGACGGCGATTCTTCACGGGCGCCGATAAGAGAAGCTGGAGATGTTCACAGATAATTGGGCATCAAGACGCGGCGGCCCGGGAGGGGACTAGCCCCTCCCCTACGGAGCTAGGATTCAGCATCCGCGAGATGGCCGCAGGGAATCTTCACTAGCTGCTGAAATGGGGTGCGGGACCTTCGCTTCGGGTGGGCGACAAATTATTGCGGGTGTTTGGCGGCGGATTCGGCTTGCGAGAGTAACTTGTCGAGGGCGGCGCGATCGTAGAGTCGGCCGTTGGCGATTACTGCTGCGATTTTTGTGGTGTTGTGAATGTTGGCTAGCGGGTTGGCATTGAGCAGCACGGCGTCGGCGATTTTTCCTGGCGCGATTGAGCCTGAAGCGCTCTCGGTGCCGAAAAATTTTGCGGGATTGCTTGTTGCGGTCTGCAGCGCGTCCATCGGCGAGAATCCGGCTTCGACGAAATTGGCCAGTTCGTCGTGCAGGCTGAAGCCCGGCAGAACGTAAATCGCTGGCGCGGTGTCCGTGCCCGCGAGGAATGGAACTCCGGCGCGGTGCTGCGCGCCGACCATCTGTAAATTGCGCGCGAAATATTCATGGCGCAGCTCCAGCGGATCACGCTGCAAGTCCGGCATCATTTCGTCGAAGAAACGCTTCCAGGTGACGTCGCGCCAATAAGCCGGAACGTATTTGTCGAGCGGATCGTGTTTCAGATCGCGCTGATCGAGGAAGGTGCCGCCGCGCTGCCATGCGAGCGTGGGACACTCCCAGGTTTGCGTTTGCGCCAGCTTGGCGATCAGCGCGTCGCATTTTTTCTGATCGACGGTCGTCAGCAATAGTTTCAGATTGCCCTGGCCGCTGACGAATTTTTCTTCCTCGCTGGAGCAGCCTTCGAAACTGCCCATCAGATGCTCGATGCTTTTCTGGCCGGCGGCGATGACTTCGCTGATGCGGACTTTGTCCGGCACATGGCCGACGATGGGAATTCCGATTTTGTGCGCTTCGGCAGCCGCCGCGACATAGGCATCGTGGGAGATCACTGATTGCACTTTGATGAAGTCGACGCCTTGTGCTTTCAAAGAGTCGACAGCGGCTGCGGCGCTCGCTGGAGTGGTGACCGAGATTGAACTCGGAAAACGCAGCTTGCCGTCGGGCAGCGGAGCGTCGAGCATCGGGCCGGAAAACATCATGCGTGGGCCGACGATGTCGCCAGCGGCAATTCCCTTGTGCCACGCGGAGAGCACAGGAACGTCTCCGCCCATATCGCGCACGCCGGTGACGCCGTTGGCGATGAACAGCGGGAGAATGATGTCGCGTCCGCCTGGAAACCAGTCACCGAAAGCGGTGTGCACGTGCATGTCCCACAGGCCGGGAATCAGGAAGTGACCGGAACCGTCGATGATGCGGGCGTTTTTGGCGGGAGTCACTGCTGGGCTGGTGCCGCTGGAGACTGCGGTGATGCGAGGGCCTTCGATTACTACCGTGGCGTTGGGGATGAGGGAAGATTCGCCGGGATTGATGATAGTGACGTGGGTGATGACGATTTGTGGCGGAGAGGCGGGAGGTTTGGATTGCGCATGAGCGACAGAAATGAGGAACGCGGAAAGCAGGATTGCGGTGAAGAGGGACGCGGCTTGGCGGAAGCTGGGATTCATGCGCAGAGGGTACTACGGAAATTCGGATTGTTTCGGAGCTGCGTGGGGTTGTGGTGCGGGTGCGAGGTGCGATGGCTTTTTCACCGGATGATGCGAGGTTTTGCTTTAACGGAATATAGGGTGCGCGTGAATTGTGGTTGCCGGGGCGCGCCCGCTGGGGTGATTTTTGTTTGGTTCGAATTTGCCAAAACGGGAGCGCGCTCCCGCACTCCAAAACGACGGCGACCTTCGTTTGCGCAGGGCGCCGCGTGAGAAAATTTGTGCGCATCGTTGGGACGCGCTTGCTGCTTTTGGTTTACTGCACGATCAGGGTGAGCGGCGTCTTGGAAGCTTGGCCGTTCACGGTGGAAGTGACAGTGATGGTGTAAGTGCCGGCGGGCGTGCCCGGAACCGGAGTCGGAGGCGGCGTAGATCCGGAGCCGTTGGTGCTGGCGCAGCCGGTCAGCATGGCGCCCATCGCGATGGGAACCAGCACGAGGCATGCGGTGACCGCGAACCGAACGAGACGCATGCGGCTTGCGGGATTCTGCATCCAGGCCAGCATCATGGCGATGCACAGCAGCAGGCTCACGATGGTCAGAGGCAGAAAGCGCATTGCCGCCGGACCTTGAATGTTCGGCTCAGAGAACGGGACCAGCGTGCTGGCTGCCGTAGTCGAGACGGTGACCGTGACCGCCGTCGGAGTGCCCGGTGTGACGATAACGCTGGCGGGCGCGGTGCAAGTCGCCTTCGAAGGAGCGCCGGAGCAGGCAAAGGTGACCGTGTATGCGGTGGTTGGAATGCCGCCGGTGGCGTTGAGTTGCAGGGCGTAAGTGGCCGTCGCGCCGGCTTTAACAGTTTGCGTCGTGGTGCCCGTCAGAGCGAGCGTCGGAATGGACGAGATGCCGTTGCCACCCAGGCTGACGATTTGGTTGCCGCCGCTGACGTTGTCCGCGATGGTGATGAGAGCGGTACGCGTACCGACTGCCGCTGGGTTGAAACTGATATTGAAGGTGCAGGAAGCACCCGCCGCCAAGGTGCTCGGATTGACAGGGCAGTTGTTGGTCTGGGGGAAGTCGCCAGGGTTGGTGCCACCGACTGCGATGCCGGTGATGAGCAGTGCAGCGGTCGCACTGGTGTTCTTCAGAGTTACGACCTGTGCCGCAGAAGTCGTGCCTACCGCCTGATCGGCGAAGGTAATCGGTGAGCCGGTCAGCGTAGCCGTGGGTATCGCGGAGAGGCCGTTGCCGGTGAGGGCTACGGTCTGCGTGGTTGTGACTCCGGTGGGCGAGGCGTTGTCTGAGATGGTGATGGTGCCGGTGCGCGCTCCAGCGACGGTCGGAGTGAAGGTGACGGTAATGGTGCAGTGCGCAGAGGCGGCGATGGGGCTGACGCAATCGTTGGTCTGGCTAAAGTCGCCGGTGATGGCGATTGCTGGATTTAGTGTCAGAGGCACCGTGCCGTTGTTGGTCAGCGTGACGGCTTTGGTCGCCGAGGGCGTATTGATAGTTTGATCGGGGAAGCCGAGGGTTGTGACGCTGAGGTCGGCGGTTGGAACTGCGGCAGTGCCCGAGACAGGAACCACTTGAGGGCTGCCGACGGCGTTGTCTGCAATCGAGAGCGAAGCGGTGCGCGAGCCTGCAGCCGTCGGGGCGAACTTGACGGTGATGATGCAGCTGGCGCTTACGGCAAGAGTGGCGCCGCAGGTGGAGGTTTGGGTGAAGTCGCCCGAGTTTGCGCCTGTAAAGGTGAAGGGCGTGCCACCGGTGAAATTCAGCACAGCGGTGCCGTTGTTGGTCACGGTCACGTCTTTGCCCGTGGCGGAGGTCGTGCCGACCGTTTGCAGAGCGAACGCGGGGAGCGGGTTCGGAGTTACCGTGGCTCCCGGGATGCCGAGGACGCCAGTGCCGGTGAGGGCGACTGTTCGCGATTCTGGAACAGTGTCTGAAAGCGTGAGTGTGGCGCTCTCAGCCGAGGTGACGGATGGCGTGAAATTGACGTCCACCGTGCAAGTGGCACTGGGGGCCAACGTGGCGCCGCAGTGATTGGTGAAGGCGAAGTCAGCGGCGTTGGTGCCGCTGATTTGCGGAGCGTTGAGGGTGATGGCAGTCGCGCCGGTGTTCTTGACGGTCACCGTGAGAGCGGCGGAAGCAATGAGCACGGGCTGGTTGCCAAAGTCCAGGGCCGCTTTGTTAACGCTTAGCGCAGGGTTGGTGGTGAGATTGGAGATGCTGCGGATGCGATTGTTGGCGGAATCGCTGAGCAGCAAGCTGTCTGAAGGTCCTTGCGCCAAACCTTTGGGGGCGTGGAGTAGTGCGGTTGTCGCGGCGATACCATCACCGTTGAAACCGGCGACGTTAGTGCCAGCAACCGTGTAGATCGAACCTTTCGTCTTGCCACCGGCGGTGACCCCAGCAACCTCACGGATAACGTTGTTGTTGGTATCGGAGATAAAGACGTTGCCAGCGCCGTCGACGAAAACCCCGAAAGGGCTATTCAGGTGCGCGGAAGTCGCACCCGCGCCGTCGCCGTCGTAGCCGTTCGCGCCATCGATTCCGGCGATGGTGGTGAGCACTCCTGCTGTCAGTCCATTGCCGGTGCTTGCAGGAATTTCGCGGACTACGTGGCGATTGGTGTCGGCGAAGTAGACGTTATCGAAGCTGTCGATGAATATTCCCGTTGGCAAGCTGAGGGTGGTGCCGGTGGAAACAATGTAGATGTGGCCTGCGGTGCGAGCCGGAGCAACAGTAGTGTTCGCCGCAAGCACCCAGATGAGATTGTTGGTGGCATCCGAGAAATAGACATCACCGACCGAATTTACGGCGACACCATTGATGTTACCCAGCAGCGCGCCGATCGCAAGAGCGCCGTCGGTTGCAGAGCCGCAATGTTTCGCGGTTGGCTGCGGATCTGTGCCCGTAGGCGTCGGGAACGTTCCTGCGATGGTCGTAATGTTGCCGTTGGTATCCACTTTGCGCACGACACAGCTTTCGGTGTCGGCGATATAGGTATTTCCGGCAGAGTCGATGGCTGCGCCCAATGGCCTGTTTACGATGGCGGTGCCCGCTGGAACGTTCTCACCAACGGAGTCTTCGTTTTCGGGTTGGCCGGCAAGGGTCAGCAGGTTACCGGTTGAGATCGGAGCAGGGACGCCACGCAAAACGCTGCTGCCAGTATCGGCGATCAGCAGGTGACCTGTGCCATCCGTGGCGATACCGGTGGGTGCATGCAACTCCCCATCGGCGGCTGGCGATCCATCGCCACCGTACAAGGTGCGGCCGTTGCCGGCAAACGTGCTGATCAATCGCTGGGTGTAGTCGGCAGGTGTTCCATCAACGTGGCGAATGGTGTTGCCGCTCAAGTCGGCTATGAATAGAGCTCCGGTGGAATCGACGAAAGTACCAAGGGGGTTGGCGAGGCGCACGATCGGATCAACCGCGGGATGCCCATCACCGAAAAAGCCTTTCTGACCGCCACCTGCAACGATGTAGAGGTTGCCGGCAGTCATTCCCGCTGGAGGAGCCACAGCACTGGGAACCTCGCGAACAACGAAGTTTCCTGGATCCGCGAAGAACACGTCTCCGTTGGCATTTACAGAAATGCCGAGCGGTCCGTTCAGAGACACAGTGGTGGCAAGAGCGCCATCCGTGGTGACGCACGACGCGATGCACCCGGCTACTGTGTAGATTTTTCCGGCGAGTTGGGCTCCGTGATCAGTGGCCCATACGACTCGGATAAGGTTCGCCGTTGGCGGGGGATTGACGGAGGGAGGCGGATTGCCGACCAAACCCATATAGACGTTATTTTGAGAATCGACGAAGACATCCCACGGACCATTCAGCAATCCACCGATCGCGGTATCACCATCCGCGGCGACCCCTGGACTCGGAGCAGACACGTGGTCGACGCCATCCGTTCCCCCCGCGAACGTATAGATGTCGCCGGCGGTGGTAAATGTGCCAAACGGAGTGCCGGTAATCGCGACGCGAATGGCATTGTTACCGCGGTCCGCGATATAGAGGTTGCCGCGCGTGTCGAAGGAGCAGCCGTCCGGAAAGTGCAGGTTGGCGCTCGCCATGGGGCCGCCGTCGCCGCCATACGTGTAAGTGTTTCCGCTTTGCTGACCGACGATGTCGTAGACGTGATCAATCTGTTCGCCGGCGTTCGCACCCGTCAAGCTCACTAAAATCTTGCGAACTAAGGCATTGTCAGAATCGGCGACCCAGACATTATCATGCGAGTCGATGCACATGCCGACGGGTTCGCTGAATTCTACGTTCAATCTTTGGCCACCGTTACCGTTGTAACCGTCAACTCCATTCCCGGCAAAGACCGAGAGCTTTCCCGCATCGGGCCCAGTGGCCGGGATCTTCAGGACTCGGTTGGTGAAGCCGTCGAGGATATAGGTGTTGCCAAGCGAGTCTTGTCGTACGGCTGCGGGGGAGCCTACGCTGGCCGCAGTGGGGGTGAGATTTATGGGGCCGCCGCCGGCTACCGTTGAAATCGTCTGCGCGCGGGCAGCGAGGGGAGCCAAGGCCACCAATGCCAGAGGCAAGAGTTTTCTTAACGACATGATGGAGTTCCACCCTTCCTATCGAAACCCGCGGAATCGGTATCTCGCCGGCGTCTCAAACCAAACGCGTCCTGAACCAATCTGCTAAATAGCCGAAATCGGGCCCGCTGACTGAGCTCAAATATAGGCCACCGCTCTTCGCGAGCGGGCGCGCGTGCCTAGACTAGTGTCGGCGGGATTACTGGCCAATAGACCAGTAGTCACGTTCTCGGGTCCCATGTAGATCGAGGTTCAGGAGGACTAGTGCTCTAGTACCCGAATGTGAAGGAGGCGTCAAGTCAATCCTGTAAGTGCTTGAAGAAACGATGGATAGCGCTCACAGTCTTTGGCCTCGACGAGGCGAACCCGCCATCCGAAACTGAGGAAAACCTTCGCGAGTTTGGACGGGATGAACAGACGGACCGGCGCTGCATCCCAAGACGCTATCGGCAAACCACTAGCCAAAGAGTCCCAGTCCGTCTGAGTTGGTTGACCTAATTAGGGTCGGCGCATTCGTTCGGTTTTCGCTGGACGTTCAATTGAAACAAAAGGCGCTTGTCGGCATCACATCTGGCGAACGTCAGTGAAGGAGCGAACGTGGCAAATCGACTGGATGGCAAGGTGGTGGCAGTTACCGGGGGAGATCAGGGGATTGGGCGCGCGATTGTCGAGCGGCTGGCACAGGAAGGCGCGGACGTCGCGCTTTGCTACCGCTCGAACAAGGCCGGAGCGGACGAGGTCGCCTCTATCCTGCAAAAGATGGGCAGGAAGGCAGCTGCGATTCAATGCGACGTTGGGAAAGTGGCCGATGGACAGAAATTCATCGCGGATGCGGTGGCGGCTCTTGGTCGCGTGGAAATTCTGGTGAACAATGCCGGGCTCGAGCGGCGCGCTGATTTTTGGGATGTCACCGAGCAGGACTATGACACGGTGCTGGACGTCAACCTGAAGGGGCCGTTTTTCGTCACGCAGGCTTTCGTGAAGCATCGTATGCAGGCCAAGGCTAGCGGAAAAGTCATCAACATCAGCTCGGTGCACGAAGAGCTTCCCTTTCCGCATTTTACGTCGTATTGCGCGAGCAAGGGCGGCATAAAAATGATGATGCGAAATCTGTCGATCGAGCTTGCGCCGCTGGGCATCACCGTCAACAACATCGCGCCGGGAGCCATCGAGACGCCGATCAACAAGAATCTGCTCAACGATCCAGCCAAGTTGAAAGGGCTACTCGAGAATATTCCGCTGAAGCGATTGGGCAAGCCTGAAGATGTAGCATCAGTGGCCGCATTTCTGGCATCCGCGGACGCGGACTATGTCACCGGAACCACTTACTTTGTGGATGGCGGCCTGACTTGGAATTACCAGGAGCAGTGAGCAGCGATTTACCTAGAAACCGGGATCGTGCCGTTTCGCGACCGCATTGGGGCCGCAGCTTACGAAATCCGTCCGCCTCAGAAGCGGCCGCTACATATAGCCGCTACCTATCAACGAGCGCTCAAGCGAGTGAACGTGAGACATCGCCGTTGACACTCGGGCCCTAAAAATCGCAAAGTCAGCTCTGCAATAGGCATGTGCGAAGCACTCATGGGAGAGCCAATGCCGGCTGATTCGCGCGATAGCACCGAAACGAAACCAATCCAGTTGGTGATTGCCGACGTCGACGGCACGCTGGTCACGCAGAACAAAGTGCTGACAGCGCGGGCGATCGATGCGGTGTTCAAGCTGCGCGAAGCGGGCGTCAAGTTCGCGATTACGAGCGGGCGCCCGCCGCATGGCATGGACATGCTTGTCGAGCCATTGAAGCTGGACGAGCCGATCGCTGCGTTCAACGGCGGGGTCATCAGCGTGCCCGGTGAGACCACGGTGCTGCGGCAGAATTTTCTCGCGCCCGACGTTGTGAAGCAGACGGTGCAAATGATCTTGCAGCATAAATTGGACGTCTGGGTGTACACGGATACGACCTGGTTCGTGCGAGACGTCAACGCACCGCACGTCGCACGCGAGCAGTGGACGGTGAAGTTTGCGCCAGAAGTTACGCGCGATTTGGTCGCGATCGTTGATCGCGTGGCCAAGGTGGTCGGAGTGAGCGACGACTACGAAGGGGTCGCGCGTTGCGAAAAGGACGTTCAAGCGGCGCTGGGCGACAAGGCTTCCGCGGCGCGATCGCAACCCTACTATCTCGACGTGACGCATCCCAAAGCGAACAAAGGAGAAGTGGTTCTGGCGATGTCCGATCTGCTGAAAGTTCCGACAGAGCAGATTGCGACGATTGGCGACATGCCCAACGATGTGCTGATGTTCGTTAAAAGCGGAGTGAGCATCGCCATGGGCAACGCCAGCGCGGAAGTGCAAAAATCCGCGACATATGTGACCGGTTCGAATGAGGCAGAAGGGTTTGCCGATGCGATGGAGCAGTTTATTTTAAAAAAGCACGCCGCCGCTAAGTAGGAACAACCTCGCAGATGGTGCACCCGGAGATTCTCCGGCTCGCACGCAACATCCTTACCCTTTAGCGCGCATAGCGAAAGAAATCAGTCCTTCCATCCGCGTGGGTTTAACGCAGCCGAGGTGCTTGACTAACGATTGCGCCTTCCTTACGATGAGCGAGCTTCCTCTCTCGGTCGAGTGCCGGACCAATGCAATTCCCGAGTTCGTGAACGTTCACATGAATATTCTGAGCCTGGCGCTAGCGTTGTGGCTGCTTCCTTCGCCGGCGGCGGTGCAGGGCGGCGGCTCGGTGACGCTGCTGGAAGGGTCGCTGCGCGTGATCCGCGGCATCAACGTGCTGAAAGGCGCCGAAGGGATGCACCTGCGGCAGGGCGACCTGCTGGAGACGTCGGAGAAAGGCTTCGTGCAATTGGAATTCGCTGGAGGCGGGGTGGTAGCGCTGGGGCCAGCGACGCAGGTCTTCGTGTATCGGGAGTCAGGCGAGAAAGCGCAGCAGACTGAACTGGTTTTGCTTGGTGGATGGCTAAAAGGTGAGTCGGCCGCGGGCACGGGAACATATCGTTATGCGACGCCAATTCTTGCTGTGATGACCAGCGGTGGAACCGTGCTGGTCCACAACGCTGAAGGTGTGTGCGATGTTTTTGTGGAATCCGGATCCGCGACGATTGGTGAAGTAAGCAACGAAGGAGGCGTTCGAGCGCCTGCGGCCGCCAAGGCCGGCCAATTTTTCTCGCGGCGCGCTGGCAAGAGCAGCAGCGCGACGACGCGTCCGAATGCTGCGTTTCTGGATGCCATGCCGCATCCTTTTCGCGATACGTTGCCCTCGCGGCTGGCGCACTTCGCGGGCAAGAACATCGAACCGAAGCCGGATCACGTGGTTTCGTATGCGGACGTTCAGTCGTGGTTGAAGATGCCGGCGGCGTGGCGCAGAGGTTTTGTGGAGCGCTTCTCGCCGCGGCTCAAGGATCCTGAATTTCGAAAGCAGATCGAGGCGCACCTCGCCGAACATCCCGAGTGGGACAAGGCTTTGCATCCAGAGAAGGAGGCGGAAGAAAAATTCGCTCCAGTATCGAATCCTTAATTTTGATTTTGCTCGAGGGTCAAAACGATGAAATTGCTGATGAAGATTAACCTGGTGCTGTTGGTGGTGTTCGCGATCGGCTTCGCGACGACGGGATATGTGTGCAATCGACTGTTGCAGCAGAATGCACGCGCCGAAATCATGGAGAACGCGCGAATCATGATGGAAGCGGCGCTTGCGGTGCGCACTTATACAGCGACACAGATCAAGCCGCTGCTGGACACGCAAATGAAGTACACGTTCTTGCCACAATCCGTGCCGGCATATTCTGCGAACACCTACTTCGCGCAGCTGCAAAAGAAATTCCCCGAGTATGCCTACAAAGAGGCGACGCTGAATCCGACGAATCCGGTGAACCGCGCGACCGACTGGGAGGCAGATCTGGTGGAAGAGTTTCGCAAATCGCAGGGCACGACGGAGCTGGTTGGCGAGCGGGAGACTCCGAACGGCCGGCAACTGTACATGGCGCGGCCGATGAAGGTGGCCAGCCCGGCTTGCCTGACGTGCCATGACACGCCGGACGGCGCACCCAGAACGATGCTGGAAAAATACGGCAGCGCTAACGGATTCGGATGGAAATTGAACGATATCGTTACTGCACAAATCGTGCAGGTGCCCACGCACTTGGCTACGCAGCGCGCGAATGGTGTGTTTGTCACGTTTATGGCGTCGCTGGCGGGCGTGTTCCTGCTGCTGGCGGTGGTGATCAACGTATCGCTGATTCTGCTGGTGATTCGGCCGGTCAATCAGCTGTCGAAACTGGCGACGGATGTGAGCATGGGGAATTCTGAGATCGCGGAATTTCCTTCGGCGAGTAAGGATGAAATTGGAGAGTTGTCGCAGTCGTTTAATCGGATGGGGCGGAGTTTGGTGGAAGCGATGAAGATGTTGCGAACGACGTAATGGTTGGTTGAGGCGCGATTGAGTTCATCGTTGTGGCGAGCAGTGCCATCGAGATCGTTTGCCGCACAGGCAGGAGTGCCTGTGCTACTGGGCGGGTGATACGCTGAGCGCTGTTTCTGAGACTTATTTTTGACGCCGACGCTGTAACGCCCTTTGCCAAGATCAAGTGGTCCCGATAGTCGCTCACCCGGAGCTGCGCTCCCTTGTGGTTGCGTTGAGTGAAAGCGGGAGCGCGCTCCCGCACTCCCAAAGTTGGATTGCTTCGATCGATTGGCAGCTGGTCGAATTAGCGCGAAAAGCTACTCGGGGAAGCCGGCTTCGCGGAGGAAGCGGGAGCGCTCGGTTTCGTTGTGCAGGTGATCGGCGAGCAGGACGTAAAAGTTTTTGACGCTGTCAGCACGGGGAACGGTGCGTTCGGCGAGGATGCGGGACACGGGACCCAGGTAGCGTGCGAGAAGTTCAGAGGCGCGGCGCACTACGTCTGGCGTGAGTTCTGCAGGCGGCCCGGCGGGCTTTTGGGGCTGAGCCTGCGTATCCGTTCGGGGCTTCTGGTCTTTCTGCGGCGCGGCGAATCCGTGACCTTCCAAAGTCTGCACCAGATCATGGCTGCGAGTCAGGAACGCGCGACGGTCGGAATCCACGTGAATGGAACCGGCAAGAATGCTGACGAGATCGACAGGATCCTTGGCCTGCGCAGCGGATCTGCGCGTCAGGATTCCGGCGATGGGCCCCAGGAATGACGCGAGTTGTCTCTCGACTGCCGAGAGAAATTGCGGGTGACGATCCTGCCAGCGGGCTTCTGTGTCGGCCGCAGGAGAATCGGTCGCCGGCGGCCTGACGGCGCCAGACGAACCAGTCAATCCCAGAATCATCGAATCAGGACGCGGCGCAGGACTTGCCGCGGCGGAAATCCCGGAGTCGAACGGCACGGTCGCAGCACCTTGCGGAGGCTGGCTGACGGCGGGAGCGCCGGATGAGAGCGTATTCGCGGCTGCAAAGAGAGAGTTCTGGTCGGTCTGTGTAGGCGGCTTGGGATTCGCGGTGCCGCGCACGTAGACATAATCCTTCGCCGGATCGCCGGCTTTGGAGCCGGGCGAATACCCGCCACTGAAGATTTCGGTGGGTCCGGAAGGCGGTTGTTTCTTCTTCGCCTCGATTTCCTGCAGGAGCTTTGCGATTCGGGCATCGTTCGCCGGGAGCAAATGCGTTTCGATGGCTTCCTTCACAAGCGATTCGGCGTCATCGGAGCCTGTTCTGATCCAGTAGCGCGCGCGCCTGTTCCAACTTTTCTTTCTGCTCCCACTTCTTGTGCTCGCGGAATTCGACTTCCCTTTCAGCTTTAACCAGCGTGTCGGCCAGCCGCGCATCCGGACCGACGGTTGTGATCGTCTGTCGCGCGAGATCGATGGCCTCGGTGAGTTCCTGGCGCTCAATCATCTGTTCGACTTCGCGCGTGCGCTGCTTGAGCAGATCCTGCTTTTCTTTTACACGCTGCTGCTCGCGGCGCGCGCTATCGAGCAGCTTCAGAACTTCGTGGTCGCCGGGGAATTGCTGGCGCGCGGCAAACAACACCTCGATGGATTCGTCGTACTGAAGATTGCTGAGCAGAACGCGGGCGCGCTCCGAGCAGGGAGTTGTAGTCTTTATCGCGTTCGCGATTGGCGCGTTGATCCTGGATCTGCTTGCGTTGCTCCTGGGCAACTTCGTTTACCGGGTCGATCGAGAGAGCTTTTTCGAGCTGCGTCTCGGCGTCCGTCAGGTCGCCCTCGGCGATGTGTTGCCGGGAATTGCGCAGAGCCAGCTCGATTTCGCGAGCGCGCTCGATCGCGGCGCGCGCCTGGGCAAGAATTTCCTGCGCCGGCTGAAACGAAGAATCAAGGCGCAATGCGGATTCCGCCTCGGATCTGGCTTTTTCCGGACGGCCTTCGGCGAGGAGTTTCTGCGCGTTCTCGACTTTCGATTTCAGTTGCGGAACGATTTGCTGGCGACGGACCTCGGCGCTGATTTTTTCTGAAAGGCCCCGCGCAGTGCTATTGGTGGGATCCCACGCGAGGATCTGCACGATTTCAGATTTGGCGGCGAGCAGATCGCCTTCCTGATACAAACGCTCGCCACTTTCCAGCAGCACGGAAATGTCGGACTCCAACAAACGCTTCCACACCGGTTCGAGGTCGGCGAGGACTTCTTCCATGGTTTGGTAGCGGCTCTCGACGTCTTTGGTCAACATGCGATCAAGGATGTGCCGCACGTCTTCAGGAATGCCGGGAGCGGCGTCGGTGATGGGTCGATGATCTTCCAGAATGATGTTGGACATCAGCGCCGCGGCATTTTCACCTTTGAACGGCCTGCGATACGCGAGGATTTCGTAAAACATGACGCCAGTCGGCCCAAATATCGGAACGCGCGTCGGCGGTGCCGCCGCGGAACAACTGCGGAGACATATAACCGAAACGTGCCGATCAGCAGGCCTTTGGATTGGGAGATGGTGCTTTCGCCGAGGCGAGCGATTCCGAAATCAACGACAAGGACGGCTCCATCGGGCAAACCATGACATTGCCGGGCTTGATGTCGCGATGGATCACCGGGGGAGTTTGCTTGTGCGCATATTCCAGGGCACGGCAGACGTAGACGACGAAGCCAATCTTCTGAGAAAGCGGAAGACTGGGCATGCGATCGATGATTTTGTCGAGGCTTTCGCCATTGAGAAACTGCATGGCGATGAACGGAGTGTCGCCCTCGTGGCCAAGCTCAAAGATGGTGACAATGTTCGGGTGGCGGAGATTGCCTGCCGAGCGCGCCTCGGAATAGAAGCGTTTGAGATGTTGAGGATCTTCGGCAAAGCCGGTGGTAAGAGTTTTGAGCGCGACGATGCGGTCGATGAACGGGTCGCGGGCCTTGTAAACGACACCCATGGCGCCCTGGCCCACTTTGGAAATAATTTCGAATTTGCCGAGTTTCTTCATGGGGTGTGCTGGGCTGAAGACAAGGCGCAATAATCCCGCGCGATACTCCCGCGCAAAAATCCCCGACGCCTTGTGGGCACAAGATACCTGATTGAGTGATCGTCCCAGATTAAACGTAAGGGTGTCAATCACTTGGTGAGGGTATGGGCGCGTTTGCTGGTCCGAGGGATCAAGTCCCGGCCAAGAGCCAGCGGCTTGCGTGAATTCTGATCAATTCAATCATTTGCAGAGGTTACAGTTGAGATCTTGCGGGCATCCTTGTCGGATGCCCTCAAGATGACAATCGCTGGCTCGGTGGTGGGGATTGAGAAGAGTGCGCACTCACGCGGACGGCGGTCACCCCGCCGCACTCACCCTACCGCACTTACCGGCTACTCAATCGCTCCCAACCCATTTGCGGCAGCCCACTCACCACCCTCCAACCAGATGTGGATACTTCGATGAGTTGCGGTTAGGCGTGGGCGGCGGTGGAGCCGGCGCCTACGAAACGGAAGCCGATTTTCGAGCCTAGGGCTCGGCTGCCGTAGGCGAGCCGAAGCTGGAGAACGGTCATAGGCTCGATGTACCGCGCGTTGGTCAATTCGCCGGCGTCCACCGCCTGGAATCCCATCGAAGTGACAAGGCCGAGGACCTTTTCCTTGGCGGCGGGATCGTCCCCGGCAACAAAAGCGGACACCTCGGTCGATTGACCTTGCGCGCGGGCGCGGAGGATGTCGGCGAAGATGGTGTTGAAGGCTTTGACGACGTGGGCGCCGGAAAGACGCCGGGCGATTTCTTCAGCCGCAGACGTGGTGTGGCCCACGGTCAGGCTCATGTGATCGGGTCCAAGAGGATTGGTGATGTCGATCACGGTTTTACCTTCAGGGCGTCTTTGGTTTCGGCGTTGCCGACCAAATCAATCGCGGCCGCATAAGGCAAGGCGAGAATGACAACTTCTCCGTCTTTCAGAGCTTGTGGGATAGAAGCGCCTCTGGCCTGAGGGCTGACCTTGGCGGCAATGTCGCTGCCCGTGTTTGGCTGTCGTGATCCGAAAATTACTTTGTGATTGGCTTTAGCGAGAAGAGCACCGATGGCTTGACCCATTTTGCCGGTGCCGACGATGGCGATATTCATGTGCGGGGCCTCCTCAAGTTTCGATGCGAGGAGCAGCGCGAGAGAGTGCGCCCTTAAAGCAAAATCAGGCGCGAGTCAGCGTCGTGGCACGGGCGGCTTGCAGGAGTTTACCGACGTTGTCGCGGATATTACCGTGGCCAAAGACGGCGTTGCCGGCGACAAGAAGGTCGGCTCCGGCGCGCACGACGTCGGCTACCGTGGTCAGATCGATGCCGCCGTCCACTTCAATGCGATATGTGAGGCCGCGAGACTGACGAATGCGCGCGAGTGCTTCGATTTTGCGCAGCGAGCCTTCGATGAAGTGCTGCCCGCCGAAGCCGGGGTTCACGGACATGACCAGCACGTGATGGACGATGTCGAGGACTTCCTCCAGCGTGTCGACCGGAGTGGCCGGATTAATGACAACGGCCGGCTTGCAGCCATGCGAGCTGATGAGATGCAGTGTGCGATTGAGGTGCACGCAGGCTTCCTGATGAACGGAAATCCAAGTGGCGCCGGCTTGCGCGAAGGCTTCGATGAAGTCGTCGGGATTTTCGATCATCAGATGGCAGTCGAACGGAACGTCGGGGAGGGCTTTGCGAAGAGAAGCAACCACCGGAGGGCCGATGGTGATGTTGGGGACGAAGTGGCCGTCCATGATGTCGACGTGGAGAACGGTGCCGCCGGCGTCGATGGCGGATTGCGCCTGGGCGCCGAGTTGGGAGAAGTCGGCCGAGAGGATGGAGGGTGCGAGTTCGATCAACGGATGCTCCTGAGAGATCGCGTTGGAGATTTGACGATTTGAGTATACCGGAAGATTTGGCGCGGCGCGGGAATGGGCAAGCGGAGTGAAGGAGTAATGAAACAAGAGGTAAGGAAGTAAGGATGAAAAGAAATGAGGAAGTACAGGGGAGCATCCCAGGATGCGCTTAGAGTTCGGGACTGTGCCACGGGAGAGTGCGGCGTTGATTGCTGCTTTGGCGCGCCAGTTCGAGAGCTTGCATGATGTCGAGCATCTGCTTGTGGTTGACTGCCGGTTCGGCGCGGCCTTGCAGCGCGTCGCGGAGATTGGAGTAGAAATCGCGATAGTCGGTGGGCGCCGGTGGAACGCGACGGTTGGTGGGTGTGCCGTCAGCATTGATTTGAGTGAGCACGCCCCAGTTTTCTTCGGGCTCGGCGCCCCACGGACCCTCTTTCGGAATGTTGCCGAAGCGCAGGCGGACTTCCTGGGGATCGAAGGAATTCTTGGTGAAGGAGCCTTTGTCGCCGAGCACTACGAAGCGAGCCCGCGGTGCGGCGGCGAGAATGCTGGAGCCGAGGGCGGCGCGCACATTGTCCGGATAGTGGAGAAGGATATCGAATGCATCGTCGGCTGCGCCGCCACGTTCATTTCGAACGTCGGCGTTGATCGCTGTGGGCAGGCCAAAGAGCTGAAAAGCGTGGTCGATGAGGTGCGGCGCGATGTCGAAAAGAATTCCGGCGCCGGGAACTTGCTGCTCGCGCCAGGCGTTGGGTTTGAAATTGGGGCGGAAGCGATCGTAGTGCGATTCGAACCGAACGATGCGTCCGAGCGTGCGTGCGGCGGCGAGTTGGAGGATGCCCTGGAAGTCGCCGTCGTAGCGGCGGCTTTGGTAAACGGTGAGCAGGCGGCCGCATCTTTTTGCGAATTGGATGAGATCGAGGGCCTCCGCCATGGTGGTGGTGAACGGCTTGTCGACGAGGACGTCGCGGCCTGCGGCGAGGCATTGATGCGCGAGCGGATAATGCGTCTGATTGGGAGTGGCAATAACGATGAGCTGGATCTCGCGGATCGCGAGGAGTTCGTCCAGCGTTCGAACGATGCGCGCGTTTGGATACGCCTCAGCTGCCTCGGAGCCGGTGCGTTGCAGGATGGCCGCGAGGCGCAGGCCGGGAACCGCGCTGATTACCGGCGCGTGGAACGCGCGTCCGGCAAGGCCGAAGCCGATCAGGCCGACGTTAATTGTTTCGCTCGTGGATTGCGAGGTCATCGCTGGAAGGATCTCATCGAAAGAAAGCGTAACCGAATTTTGATCGCCGCGTAACTCCTTGCACGACCGCTAGTCACGAGTTGCCTGCATTCGGCGGCTCGGTCAAAATGGCACTCATCCAATGCCGGCCGCCGCCGAAGTTCCAGTCCGCGCAGAGAAGCAAACAAAATTGATCGCATTGCTGTTCGCCGGATTTGTATTGACTGGCGTGCCCACGGTGATCATGGGGCCGATTCTGCCGGTGTTCATTTCGCGCTTCGGCCTGAACGATGCGCAAGCGGGGCTGTTTTTTACCGTGCAGTTCGCAACTTCGCTTGCCGGCGTGTGGCTAAACACAGCGCTGAGTTCGTGGCGTGGTTATCGGCCTGGGCTGATCGTCGGTTACGTCCTCACCGGCGCGGGATTGTCGTTTTTGAATGCGCCGACACATGCACTGGCGCTGGCAGCAACCAGCGCTTACGGACTGGGCTACGGATTTACGTCGCCGTCGACAAATCTTACGGCGGCGGAAGTCGGCGGTAAGAACAGCGCCGGCCTCATCAGCTTGCTGAACTTCGCGTGGGGGATCGGAGCGGTGGCGTGCTCGCCGCTGATCATGATCGCGGTGCGACACCGGCAGCTGTCGACCTTGCTGCTGGTGCTGGCGGCGTGCGCGTGGGTGATTGCGTTGGCGCTTTTTTTTGTTGAGTTCCCTGTCGAGGCCCGTGCGCAAAAAACGGAAAAGTCAGCGGGTGTGTCGGCCAACGTTCCAGGCGTGGCGTTCACCACGGGCGTGGCATCGCTGTTTTTCATTTATGTAGGCACAGAGGCGAGCATCGGTGGCTGGGCCGCGGAACACGCCAAGCGCCTGACGCATGAAGTGACCAGTCTGGCGATGATCGCGCCAACATTTTTCTACAGCGGGCTGATGTCCGGCCGAGCGGCGGCAACGTTGGTGCTGTCGCGCGTTCGAGGGACGTACGTCATCACCTGCGCATTGACGCTCGCGGTGATCGGCGTTTCCATGGTGATTGCAGCGCCATCGCAGCTCGTAGCGGTTTTGGGACTGGCGATCGCCGGCCTGGGTTGCGCGAGCATTTATCCGCTGTACATCGCATGGTTTTCGCGATGGTACGGCGCGGCGGCGCGGAAATTCAGCGGCCTGGTGTTTTCAATGGCGTCGTTTGGCGGATCGGCGCTGCCGGGACTCGTGGGCGTGACCTCCACGCGATTCGGCAGCTTGCGCATCGGGCTGCTGGTGCCTTTGGCAGGATGTCTAGTGATGGCGGCAGTCATTGCGGCGCTGCACCGGCAACGTAGCGTCTGAGGTATTCTTGCGGCGTGCAAAAGTCGCTCTCTTCGCAGCGATCGCCGACTACAGGGCTTTTACTCGGTCTGATCATCACTCTCGTGGCGATTATTGCCTACTCGGCCTACACCACGGTGCAACTTTCTGGACTGCGCAAACTGCAAAGCGATCTGGTGGATCGGAATCGCAAAGATTCGCTGCAACTGCTCCGATTGCAGAACGATTTGAACT
>CAWBHT010000015.1:0-339385 GCA_963788725.1 uncultured Acidobacteriota bacterium
CTCCGACGTAAAACGGAACCAACAGGCACTCCTTGGCCGGAGGCATGACCGGTATTAGATAGGGGTAGCGCCGCTCGAAGTGTGTAAACAACAGAGTGCAATTGCGATCAAGAACGTCTCCGCAGGGACCAAAATTGCGCGGCGTGCCGCCTCCGACATGTGGGTTCCAGATGCCAGCGATCGCCGGCCAATAAAATCTTTTTCCATCGTCATCCCTCGTTAGCAGACTGAGGCCAGCAGAGTCAGATTCGGTAATCTCCAGAATGGTTTCGGCTAATGTTTGAAGGATGGTGCCCGGCGAGTCGGCCAGTGCGCTGACTAATGCCACGAGCGCGCGGTTCTCTTTCTCGAAATCTGGCGGTCGTGACCTCCGACGCCGCAACTCCTCGGTACAGAGGATCGACTCCAGTGAAGCCTGGGGAATAGACGTTTCCAATGGAAAATTACTTTGTGATTTAGCAGATTCGATCACGTTCTCACCTTCACCTGCGAGGTCGCGCTCTTCAAGAACTCGGGCGTTGGCAATAGCCCAAAGTGAGGCCGGTGTATTCGTACCCGCATTCATCTAGGGAAGCCGATATGCCCATCGATGACGTGTTGAGGGCCGCCCCAAAGGTCCTTTTCTTTGACGGCACTCCATGACATGAGGATGCGCCTCGCGTTGGGAGAGTGTCCATAATACTTTAGTATCGGATTGAGCCGAGGTAGTTGACTGTGCGCGTGCGACTGCCGCTCGTGGCTGCGCTTGCTACTAAAGTATCGCCAATACCATAGTCCAATTGTTTTACCTTTCCTTTTCTGGTGTGATCGCTTCGTCGCAACCGATCCAATCGGATGTGCCGTTATGACTCAACTCGCGCCAGCAAGAGAATTCTCGTTAGGCTATCTCGGAAGTGTTCTCTACACCGCCAAAGCCCATACCACGGGCGGCCGAGATCTAGAAGCAGGGCGAAAGAGGTCACAGGAGTTCGACAATGTTGGAGATTGAGCTATTCAGTCTGCTGGAGGGAACGTCTGACGCCGCTTTCGCAGTTACCGATCAGGGTGAGATTTGTTCGTGGAATAAGGCCGCAGAAAAACTGTTCGGCTATACGGCCGGGGAAGCTATCAATAAGACCTGCGGCAGTCTCTTGCAAGGACTGGGGCCTTTGGGAAACGAGATGTGTGGCGAGAATTGCAGCATCTGTCATCGCGCTGAAAAGCACCTGGAAATCCCCAACTTTGATTTGCAAGTGAAAATCCGTTCCGGGCGGCGCCTGTGGGTGAGTGTCTCCATCCTAGTTTATGAAAACTCTCGGAATCATCGGCGTCTCATCGTGCATCTCGCACACGACATCACCGAAGCCAAGAAGCACGAAGTCCTTCTGCACAAAATGATTGATGTTTCGCGTCAACTGTCCAACATACAAGAAGTGGCGTTGAACCCGGTGCCGATCACTCCTCTTTCCGAACAAGAGATAGACATTTTGCGCATGTTTTCGACAGGCAAGAACGCGGCGGAAATTGCGCGCAGGCTGAAAATAACACTGCAAACCCTGCGCAACCATTTGCACCACATCAATCAGAAACTCCACACCCACAACCGCCTAGAGGCAGTGACGCACGCCATGCAGCGCAAACTTCTGTAATCGTTTTTGAATTCCCTGCGATCGAGCCTCTTTCAAACCACTACTGAATCGGCCTCCAATGTTTGCCGCAGGGATTCGCGCAGTAGTTCCGCCGGTAAAGAATTAACGGATGATCTTTGTCAGAACCCTATCTAGCGAAATCCTTCATCATTCCACGACATTACAGCGGTCTCTCTTGAGGGTATAAACGACCCATTGTCATCTGTTGCCTGCCGCTCAGAATAACAATTGTCATGGAGAAACCATCAGAACGCGGCAATCCTCTGCAGGGTTCGGTCCCATGGGAGCCGTCTTTTCGTTCATGCAGTTCGCGACGAAGAAGCTGCTCAGGGCAAGAAGAGCAAAAGGAAGTGGACCATGAGAGAACAATCCGTCGCAGACCGGCATCAACCCAGCGTGCCGGTAAATCGTGCTCCTGGGCATGCGGTCGAAACCGCCACTCTCGCAGGGCCTGCTCCGAAGCCCGACGTTCAGCGCAAAATCAAACCAGCCTTGGAGCTTTCAAAGGCCGTTCTTCTCGAACAAAACCACATCAAGACTGGCTCGCGAACGTTGAGTGGCGCAATCGCGGTGTTGCTGCACGTGGGAGTCATCGCCGGAGTAATCCTCGCTGGTCTTTATTTTGAAGACCCTCTCAACATCAAGCAATTTGCGTCGACGATGCTGGTTGCACCACCACCTCCTCCTCCCCCTCCGCCGCCTGCGACCGGCGCAGTGATCAAGTCGAAGGTTGTCCACCACACCTTTATCAATGCGGGGAAACTCTTGGCACCAACGGTGATCCCGAAACACATTGCAGAGATCAAGGAGCCACCTCTGGCGCACGACAGTCTCGGTGGAGTAGTCGGCGGAGTGCCTGGCGGTGTACCCGGCGGGCAGTTGGGAGGAGTGCTCGCCGGCGTGATTGGAGGAGTGTTGAATACTGCGGCGAGGCCCGTTCCCCCGCCTCCATCCGTTAAACCGAAAGGGCCGATGCGTGTTGGCGGACATGTGCGACAGCCGAAAGTGATGGTACAAGTGCTGCCTGAATATCCACCACTCGCGCGAGAAACGCATGTTCAAGGCCAGGTGAAGATCGACGCGGTTCTGGATGAACAAGGGAACGTCATAGAGATGAAGATCGTCTCCGGGCATCCCCTCCTATACCAAGCCGCACTTGATGCGTTGAAGCAATGGAAGTATGAACCGACCTATTTGAACGATCGGCCGATCGCCGTGCGGCTGATCGTGACGATCAACTTTCAGCTGGGACAACAGTAATAACAAGTTCGGACCGAAAGAGGCTCGATGTCCAAGACCTTCAAGCGGGGTGACCGGGTCGAATGGAACTCCGAGGCTGGCAGAGTTCGCGGCATCATTCTCAAGAAGGTTGTTTCAGACGTACGGTACAAGGGCTACGTGCACCATGCGTCGAGGGTCGAGCCCCAGTACTTTATCAAGAGTGACAAAACGGACCACGTGGCAATCCATAAAGGGCAGGCGCTGAAACTCATAAAGCCCCCGAAGCGGCGTAAGCAAGAGAACCAAGAAGAAAGACAAGATCGCGACAACATGGGTAAACATCTTCGTGGCGGGAGCCGGAGCCCAGGCTGCAAATCGGCTGCTTGATTCGATCGCTTCAGGGGCGATGTCGAAGCTCTTGACGACAGCGCTTTTCTCCTCAGCCTAGCGTGGCCGGAAAGCGTAACCAATTTTTGACTCTAGCCTAATGTGCCAGGCGCAGAGGTAGATTGCGGAGGAATGCATGGTTCAGCTCGATTTAGCGCACAGGGCTGTTCACTATCCACCTGATCGTCGATTCCGCATTTGGATTCGCCCTGCTCTCCTGATCGGAGCCGGTATCGCAATCCTCTCCGTAGATCGTTGCGGCTTGGATCGAGGTCGCGGTAGCCGGAATGCCTCGTGTTCCGGCTGTTCCGCAGATATATCCGAACAACTTCGCGGGGCCACACGGATTTCCCGTATGGGTGCGCTACTGCCACTTCTTCAATTTCCTTTTCGTGATGATGCTGATTCGCAGCGGCCTTTCGATCCTGATGGACCATCCGCGACTCTATTTCAATGACGGCTGCACACCGGGGAGCGAATGGATCCGATTTACGCCACTGAAAGTCCCACGCGACCGCATCTGGACCGCGAAAGATGATGCGCGCTACATTTCGCCACTCGTTGGCACGCCGGGCTACCGGCACACCATTGGCCTTGCGCGGGTTTGGCACTTCATCAATGTGCACGGCTTCATCGTAACGGGCATCGTTTTCATTGCCATGCTCTTCAGTACGGAGCAGTGGAAGCGCATCGTGCCGACTTCTCCGCTCGTGCTCTTGCAGGCGTGGAACACGTTCGTGCACTACGCGACGTTTCATTTGCCGCCCGAGCCAAACGGCTTTTACGGCTACAACGCATTGCAACAGATCGCCTATTTCACAGTCGTGTTTGTCTTCGGCCCCTTGGCGATCCCACCGGCATCGCCATGTCTCCCGCCGTGGTGAACCGCTTTCCATGGTACGCGCGAATTTTTGGGGGCAGGCAATCCGCCCGGTCGATCCATTTCCTGACCATGTTCAGCTTCCTCGCATTTCTCGTGGTGCACGTGACGCTGATCGTGATGACGGGATTTGTGCGGAACATGAACCACATCGTGATGGGCACGGATGATCAGGGTCGTCTCGGAATGTATTTGGGATTCGTGGGCATAGGCGTGGTCGTTGCTTTCCTGGGTGGTGGCGCACTACATTTCTTGGCACCATCCGCGCGGCGTGCAGCATGCGCTCAAGTCGGTGACCTATCCGATGCAGCTCCTTACGTTGAATCGGCTGATGCCGCAGCAGAAATATACGGAGGACCAGATCTCTCCGTATTTCTGGCCCAATGGGAAAATGCCGATCCGTGACGACTGGAAACGCATGGCCGAGAATGGGTTCAAGGATTTCCGGCTCAGAGTGGGAGGATTGGTCGAAAACCCGGTCGAGCTTTCTCTGGCCGATCTGGAGCGCTTGGGCGAGACCGAACACATCACGATGCATCATTGCATCCAGGGATGGAGCGGCATCGCCAAGTGGGGCGGGATTCCCATGCAGACGCTGATTGAACTGGTGCAGCCGAAGCCGGAAGCGAAAGTCGTTGCGTTTTTCTCCTTTGGCGAAGCTCTTTACGGCGGCCCCTATTACGACACACAAAGCCTGGAGAATGTTCAAAAGCCTCAATGCTTGCTGGCTTCCGGATGAACGGGCAACCCCTTCCGCAGGTGTATGGAGCGCCGCTGCGGTTGCGAGTTGAGAACCAGCTTGGCTACAAGATGGTCAAATGGATCGAGCGGATCGAGTTTATCGAATCGGAGAAGTTGCTCGGTAAAGGAGAAGGCGGCAAAAACGAAGATGACGAATATTTCGACCTGCTGCCCAACATTTGATGCGGAAGCTCGAAAACCCCGTGAACTCGTGATCATCGAAGTGGCCGTGTTCCTGCTCGTCGCTCAGGCTCTGGTGATCAATCGGCTCGCCGGATTACCGGATCCTTGTGAAACACGGCGGCTTCGATCAAAGGAGTCAACGACACCTCTGAGTAGGCTGTAACTTCATAGTGGTTCACGCTTGTAACTGGCTGGATCGGTCCGTGCTTTGGTTCAGCCCCCTCAACGCGTGGCGGAAACGGAGAATACGATGGCAAACGTGCCTCCAGCTAGCAGTCAGCGACCTGTCTGGCTGGACGATAAGACAAAGTCCATCATGGACTGTGCAATCGCACGTGAGCAATCCCTGTCGCGACTATTGATGACTTACATTATTACGGGGCTAATTTTCATGCTCTTGCCCGGCACGTTCCTTGGTGTGTGGAATCTAATCAAGATCAGCAGTCGCGAAGCGGTCAACTCCGTTTCTCCGGCTTGGATTCAGGCCCATGGCCACGCACAATTGTTCGGGTGGGTCGGTACGTTCATCCTCGGAATCGGCTTCTACTCCATTCCGAAGCTGCGGAAGCTGCAGCCGTTTGTACTCCGAAAGGGCTGGCTGTGTTTGGCGCTCTGGGTCGGTGGGGTGACCTCCCGCTGGTTCGCCAACATTTACCCATGGCACTGGCGCGTCCTGTTGCCTCTCTCGGCGGCACTCGAACTCGTTGCCTTTCTCATTTTCTTTAGAGCCGTCGCAAGTCACCGGCCGGCGAGCGGAACGGCGAAGCCGTGGGAGCCCTGGATTTTCGTAGTAATCGCCGCGACGATGGGCTTGTTGACATCATTGATGCTCAATCTAGTTGCATCGATTCAACTGGCGCGCAACGCAGCATCGCCAGCCTTCTCCCACGAATTCGATCAGCGTTATTTGGTCGTTTCGACCTGGGGCTTTTTGGTTCCCATGGTCTGGGGCTTCAGTTCGCGTTGGCTTCCTGTATTCATGGGTCTCAGACCTCTGCGGAATCCCTTACTCCTGGCGGGGCTCGGCTTGAATACATTGGGTGTCGTGGCCGGGTTCTTCGAGCGTTTCACCGCGGCCGGAATTCTTCTACTCGCGGGAGCGGCGACAGCGATTGCGGCGATCCGCTTCTTTGAGCCCGCGACGAAACCAGCGAAAACGATAAACGTCCACGCAAGTTTCCCGATATTTATCCGGATTGCCTACGGTTGGCTCCCGATCGCCGCGGTCCTCAGCGTGTGGGCGTCGCTGGCTGGAGAGGCCGCCGGAATCTTGGGAGCATCCCGGCACGCTCTGACGGTTGGATTCATCGCAGCGATGGTCTTCTGTGTGGGGCAGAGAATCTTGCCGTCGTTCTGCGGGATGCGCGTGTTGTGGAGCACGAGGCTTATGCTGTGGATGCTGATACTGTTGATGACCGGCTGCACGCTTCGAGTCACGTCGGAAATCCTAGCCTACCAGGGTTATGCGGCTTGGGCTTGGAGCGGCTTGCCCGTTTCTGCGTTGATGGAACTCACCGCAGTGTTTCTGTTCGCCGTCAATCTTGCAGTCACCTTCCTGCGTCCGCCTATTGTAGTCACCACGCCTCTAAGCATGACCACCGAATAGTCTGTCCTAAAGGAGATAACCATGAAGATATTTCTCGACACCGCCAACCTGGACGAAATCCAACAGGCATCAAACTTTGGCCTGCTCGACGGCATCACGACGAATCCTACGCTTGCCGCCAGGGAGGGCCGGCCGTTTCGTGAGCTGATTCTCAAGGCGTGCGAAATCGTGAAGGATGGGATCGTAAACGCCGAAGTGGTATCCACAGACACGGAAGGGATGCTGCGCGAAGGGCGTGAACTGGCGAGCTGGCACTCGAACGTTGTGGTGAAGGTACCGATGACGCCAGCCGGAGTGAGCGCACTCCACGTGCTGCACGGCGAAGGTATCCGGATCAATGTAACGTTGGTTTTTTCCGCGGCGCAAGCGCTTCTCGCGGCGAAAGCAGGAGCCTATTTCGTCAGCCCTTTCCTCGGACGGTTGGACGATACGGCGCAGGAGGGACTTCATGTGCTCAGCGAAATCATGGATGTCTACCGGGCCTATCAGTTCCCCACCCAAGTATTGGCTGCCAGCCTGCGCGGCCCGCTGCATGTTGTCGCGGCGGCACGAATGGGCGTGCACATTGGCACCATGCCTTTCAAGGTTTTCGAACAGCTTTTCAAGCATCCGCTGACGGATGTCGGTCTGGCATCGTTCCTGAAGGATTGGCAAAAAGCGCGGAAGGTACTCGGCGACATCATCACGACGACGGGCGTCCGCACCGCTGGACGGTGAGGCCCGCGAAGATCGCCTGGCAGACACAAAAGCCGTTGCCGCTCCGCATGCGATGCAAAACGCGGAATGCTCATTGTCGTAAAGGACCAGCGGGAGGGATTGACCCATCCAGGATTCCGAGCCCACTCGCTCGCCAAGGTATTCTCTCCGAATATGCGCGAGGGATCTTCCTGATCAATTTGCGTATGTGTTGCACTGAAATCCATATGCGCAAGGATATTCACGCGATTCCTTAGGGAAGCATTACGAATCGCGCAAAGTGAAGCGCAACCCGATTGCCAGGCATCCAAAGAGAGCCCGTTCGGCTGAATGACATGGTCGGCCGACAAAGTATTTACACGCCGTCACGCGAAACCGTTGGGCCTGACGGAGATGTAATAACGGTTCCGTCCGGCAAGAGCGGCGGTTCATGGCGACTGAACATTCCTCCTTTTCTTCCACAGTACAGTTGTTTCCCAAGAGGGTATGAACGACTCATTGTCGGGAAATAAGGACCATTCAAGAATGAAGCTGCAATGCAACCGAATCCCCACTCGTTGCCAAGAAACAACTTACAACAACAGATAGCGATCATGCATGTTGAGCGGCTGGCTTTCTGGGAATCACTCTATTCCGCCACTCGGTATGTGTGCCGAAAATGGATAGCACTGCTCGACGATCGCCGCAAACAGAAATGGATTTTGGTGATGCTGTTGGCACTCACGGCGTATGAAAGCTATTTCGTACGTGCGCTGCTTGCGGCACTCTTCTTCCTCACCATTCTCTATGTGGTTTTGGCATCTCTGCCTGCACTGTACGGTTGCATAGCCCACGCTTTCTACTGCGGAATTCTTTGGACTGCAATGGTCGGAGACTCATTCCATTCTTTACTGCTCCGCTAAGTTGCATCGCCTGCCCGAGTACCGGGCCTGCCAGAGCGTCGTCAGAGTGCTCGGGCTGGTAAATCCAACGCATAGTCCAACTAAATCAAGGAGGAAGTGATGGACGGCATCTTGCCGCGGTACCCAGGTCCGAGTTCAGAAGGGCCAAGTCCCGGCCGGCCACTGGCGGACAGGTCGAATCTCGAGGCTCGTTGGGTATTGGCGGCACAAGCAGGCTACACCCTGGCTTTTGACGAGTTGGTCGCCCGTAGTCGGGACAGAATTTATCGCCTTGCCGCGGACATCACGCGAAATCCAAGCGACGCCGAAGATGCGACCCGAGCCACTTTCATCAAAGCGCGCGAGCGCCTGCAGACGTTTCGAATCGGTTCCCGTTTCTCGGCATGGCTCTGTCGTATCTGCGCCATCGAGGCTTTGCTCAGGCTGCGCGGCAGGTATCCCCACGAAGCCGCCCTCGATCAACGCACGGAGACCGAGAGCAAGCTGATGCGCAACGAATTGCCGTACTGTGCGGACAATCCCTACGAACGCGACAAACAAGCCGAACTCAGGCAGCTAGCGACCGCGACCACCAACACTCTCAAGCCCATTTGCCGCATTATTTTCTTCCTCTGTGATGTGGAGAAGTGGTCGGTCGCCGAAACTGCTGATTTTCTGGCCTTGCCCGTATCTGCGGTAGGGAAGTGTCTACCTCGAACTCGCCGGGAAATTTCCCAACACCTGAATCCCCATTCGACCGAATTGAATCACCTCCTTCCGAGGTGCTCTGCACCTCCCGGAGGAAGCTCAAAGGAGATCAATCATGAGAGAACAATTAGTTGCACAGCAGCATGAAGCCGCCAGACCGGTTCAGTTGCTCACCCCGGAGATTCTGCATACTCGAAGAAGCGAACTAGAGGGGATGATTGCTCGTCGCGCCTTTCAACTGTTCGAGGGCCGCGGCGGCGCCCATGGTCACGATTTCGATGATTGGATCACGGCCGAGGTAGAACTCCTGCGTCCGTATCGGCACGATTTGAAAGAATCCGCTGAGGCCGTCATCTTCCAGGCCGCCTTACCCTGCTCCTTCACACCAGAACAGCTCAGTGTCAGTGTGGAACCCCGCCGTTTGACGATCAGCGCTGAACGAGAGTTGGAAGTGACATGCGTGGGAGATGTGCCCACGCACGTGGAGAAACGAATGGAACGCATCTTCCAAACGGAAGAGCTACCCGCGGAAGTCGATCCATCTGGGACCACAGCGACGCTCAAGGGCGAACTGCTTGAAATCACGATGCCCAAAGTCATTCCCGTCAGTACGCCACGCGAAAAGACGCAAGCAGCGTCTTCCGGACGCTAGGCTCGACCACTCATGAAAATTCTCCTCGCATTCAACGGCTCTAAACTTTCGGAAGCGGCCTTGCACGCCGTCATCACTCAGCGCCGGCCCGAGAACACGACTGTGAAGGTTCTGAAGGTGATTCCGTTGGATGTCACAGAGGAAGAAGATCGTCAGGCACAAGCGTCTCTCGACCTGACCGCGCAAGCTCTGCGGACTGCGGGTTTTAAACAGAAAGTACGGTTCTGAGAGACATAGTTCTCGAATCCATCGTCGGCGTAGCCAAAGAATGGGATGCGGACCTAATCGTGCTTGGCTGGCACGGACGGACAACAGTGAAGCGTTGGTTGTTTGGTAGCGTGGCGACCAGGCTGATCCATGCCGCTTCGTGCTCAGTCGACCTTGTGCGGTTTCGTCCTGAACGTTGCGACGCGGAAACATGCCGCATTACTGAACGAGGTGAATCATGAGAATTCTGCTGGCGATTGATGATTCCACATTCTCGGAGGCCGCCGTCGAGACGGTGATCGACCAAGCTCGACCGCACGGTACTGAGGTGCGGATTTTGCACGTTGTGGAACCGCCGCCACTCTTGGTCGCCCGTGAACTGGGAGGATATGAGCCGGCCCTCCAAGACGCTTTGGAGTTTCAGAAACAGCATGCCGAGGCGCTCGTCGCGAAGACCGCGGAATTGTTCCGTGTCCGAGGTCTAAAGGCCACTGCGGCTCTCGAGGTGGGCGATCCGAAATCAAAAATCCTCGACGCCGCCGAAGAGTGGCATGCCGACTTGATCGTACTTGGCTCCCACGGACGGAAGGGCCTCAACCGTTTTCTGATGGGCGGAGTATCCGAGGCGGTAGCTCGGCACGCCTGCTGTTCGGTGGAAATCGTCAGGATTTGTCTCGCGAACTTAAAGAACTGAAGACAGGCATCGGTCGGGCTTCCTAAGCGCGCGCGTGAACTCGTTCACCCCACGCGTTTCTAACGCGGAACCGGCGACGCGCATTAGTCTCTTTCATGCGTACAATAGTTAGGTTTTGTCTAACTATAGGTGCCATATTTTCTACTGGCTCTAAGTCTTAAACGATTGTACAAAGGTGATGCGGGACAACGAGGACCTAAATGGACACGGAGATTCGCATCTTGAGCATAGACCTGACCGGGGCTTTGCAGTCGTACATCGAACGACGGCTGCGTTCTTCCTTAGGCCGTTTCGGCGGGCGAGTCGGTCGCGTGAGAGTCCGCTTAACGGACGTCAATGGTCCTCGTGGCGGGCCGGACAAGTCGTGTCATATTTCGGCGGAACTCCTGCCCTCCGGTATGACGCTCCTTCAACAGGCAACCCACGCGAATCTCTATGCCGCCATCGGTCGAGCTACGGAAGGAATCGGTCGTTCTTTCGCTCGGACCCTTGGACGGAACCGCGAACGCAAACGGCAACGCGAGACGGTAAGGTTTTTCCGGCAGCGCCAATCCTAAATTCGGAGGCGTGCCGGGCCGGACGGGTCTAGAGGATTCTCACTCTCTGGACCCTCGGATTATGCCCAGTGGAAATTCGAGGAACAGACATGAACGAGAAAGTGATTCAGGTAACACAAGGTGACATGGAGAAGCTGATGGCTTTGCTTGGCTCTCGCTTGAAATTGCGCACGCGGGACCAGCAACACCTGGAGATGCTGGCGCAGGAACTCGATCGTGCGGAAATCGTCCAGTCAAGTGATGTCCCCGCCGACACAGTCACCATGCATTCCCAGGTGCTGGTCAGGGATCTCAACACCGGCGGAGAGTCCAGCTACACCCTCGTCTTTCCCTCCGACGCTGACATTGCGAAAGGCAAGATTTCCATTCTCGCTCCGATAGCTACTGCCCTGCTTGGCTACCGCGAGGGCGACGAGATCGAATGGCCGACTCCGGGCGGGCGGCGGCGGCTCAACGTGATTCAGGTGCTGTACCAGCCCGAGGCCGCTGGCGATGAATCGGATCATTCCGTGGCGATACGGCGCGATTCGCAAAGCAAGCACGAGAAAGTCGAGCCATTTCAGCTGCAAGCCGTTTCAGCGCTTAAACCATAGGAAAGGAGGAAGACACGACCCGGCGAAGCAGAGCAATTCCGGTGATCCCGATCAACAGCGATCGGCCGTCGAGCACCCCCAAACCAGCGGAAGGAGATTCGTTTTCAGTCGTATCACCATGAAGGAGGAACATAAACATGATCAACAGCGAACTAGAACATAGCAATCGGAGGGAGGTCACCCGGGTTCTCAACAACTTGCTGTCGGATGAGTACCTTCTCTCGACGAAAACGAAGAATTACCACTGGAATGTGACCGGGCCCCATTTCCACAATCTTCACGCACTGTTTGGAGGCCAATACCCCGAGGTGGATGTGTTGATCGACCAGATTGCGGAGCGCGTCCGCGCGCTGGGTGGCAATGCGTTCGGCACGATGACGGAGTTCCTGAGGTGCACCCGTCTCCAAGAGCATCCAGGCGTGCATCCGAGCGAGCTGACCATGGCCGAAGATCTGTACGACGACCATAAGATTCTGGTGCGTTCCATCCGGGGCTCTCTGGCAGGTAATGCCAGCCTTCGTAGCGATATTGGAACAACCGAACTTCTCACCAGAGTTATTCAGAAGCACGAAAAGATGGCCTCAATGCTGCCGTCCGTTCTCGGCACGCACGATCAGTTGAAGAAGTGGTTGAAAGCGCAGGAGGACATCCAAAGGGAGGTCGGGATCGAAGTGCTGGCCCCGGCTGGTTCTGCAACTTAGATGCCCGTCCGCATCTTTGCTGCGAGAAAGGAGTACGCGAACATGACTTGTCCGTTTTGTGGTCACGCCCTGAATTTTCTAAAGGAGGTCCTGGCGCTCACTCAGACCGGGACACAATGCCCAAAGTGCTGGAGCCGGCTGTCGCCAGACGGAACCAAGACTGCGGTAAGGAACACCCAGGTCACGCGAACACTTCACGGCGGGCGGCTTCACAAATCGCGATGACTCCGGGATGCCCCAGCTTCCGTTCCGCAGAGATTGCGTAGAAACGGCCAAATACGTTCCGAGCAACGCCCAGCCGGATGACGTTGTCCTGATTGTGAAATTGCTTTTCAAGGGTTGTGGGAACGGGAACGATCCCCGCACCTGCCTGCCCAAAAACCCGGAGCAGCGCGAAGTCTTCAAATTCTCCAATTACTTTCGGTTCGATCTCCAACCCGGCGAACCACTGGTCCAATTTCCGGCGTATGGCGGTGTCATCCGTGGGAAGCAAAACGGGCGCACCGTTCAGCGATTTCGGGAACCCCTTGCGGTAAAGCTTCGCCAACCGTGGCGGCGCCATCCACACGACGCCACAGTCTCCCAGGTAGTGACTGTAGACACGCATGTTCAGGCTGGGAGTCACCGGAGAATCAGATAACACCACGTCGATCTCATGCAACGCCAGTTCCGCAACCAAGCGTTCCAAGTTCGCTTCGTGACACACCAGCCGCATCGGCATCTCCAATCGAAGTGCCGGCTCAATGAGCCGGTATGCGATCTCCTTTGGTACAACGTCATCCAAACCAACCACCAGGCGCAACGGCCGATGTGTCGTCCGTTGTTTCACCGTATCCATGATTTCCCGGCCAATGGAAAAAATCTCTTCCGCCTGGCGGTACACCGCGAGTCCGATCTCCGTGGGAACGAGATTCCGCCCGGAGCGCTTCAGCAGTTTTTCGCCCAATTGGTCTTCGAAGCTTTTCAATTGCGCACTCACGGTTGGGGGCGCCAGCCGCAATTCCTCGCAGGCTTTCGTGATGCTACCCGTACGGACCACCGTCCAAAAGTAAAAGAGGTGATGGTAGTTCAGCCATTCCATTGCCGAATCATACTGCGTAATTCTCTAATCGTGTCAATCAAAGTTTCTAATTGTCCGAACCTTACTTTTCGGCCTATAAAAAGGACAGCGAGGGGAAAAAAAGGCCAAGGGAAATGAATGTCGACGTTCACATCGAAAGCGCGGATCTCAACAGAGCCCTCGACGGGAACTTGCACCTCGCGACAGAACGCATCGCCCGCGCATTCGAACGGGAACTGGAGCGGGCTCGGTCGGTTGATGCGGTTCGAAATTCGGAAGCCGCGATTACTCACTCGCGGAGGAGACGTTTCAAAAAAAACTCCCAACTGCAAGTCACAGAATCAAAGCGAGGAAGAGCTATGGAAGCGGCAACTATTGCAGTACTCATCATAACCGGAGCATTCCTTGGTCTCTGCGTGTGGATTGAATGGCATTCGAGGCGGCGTCCAGTCGGCACGGCTGGAGTGGAACCAATAGAAGAAGTCTTGCCAGTCACAGCAGAAGAGAAACCGCCACGAAACGTCCGGCGCAAGAGACGCCTGAGGAACTGATCAATGACTCTGTCATGGACAATGAATGATATAGACGGAGCGGCAGAATCCGCCCACGAGAAATTCGCCGCTCTTATGTCTTGGGATGAACTGACCCGTTGGTTTGAACCTGGCGGATTGCGGGACTTACGTACCGCCGAACGAGGATTGAGTCTATCCGGGAAAGAAAGACTTCCGAAGATCCGGGACGAGAGGCGGAAGACGAAATGCAAGGGTACGCCGGGCCCTTCCTCGAAACTGGCCGCGCGGCAAGAACCAAGAGCCTTTGGTCATGAAAGGAAATGAAAATGGAACGCCAGACTGAAATCTGCTGGTTGGCGAAACCGCAAAGAGCTCTCTGCAACTTACGCACTGGTTGGAAAAGCGGGGATGCAAATGCCGTTTTGCCTCCTCGTGTAAAGAGGCTTGCCGTCTCATTTCCGGTATTAAGTTTGATTTTGTTTTGAGTTACTTCGAGCTACCGGACCGCACGGCCTACCCGCTTCTTGAAAAGCTGATTGGATCCCCCACCACCCTTTTCTATTCGACAAGAATCGAAAACGGCTGCTTGTGGCTACCTGCACTCGCGAAGGGCAGGAAGTGGCCCGGCGCTAAAGTTCTCCGCCCGAACGAGTTTGCCGTCGCCCTGGGAAGGGCATTCGAGGATGCTTGCTCCCGTCGCAGCAAGGCACCTCCCGGTATTCCGCCGATTGAGACCGAGGACGGGATTGGCGAACCTCAAATCTGTCGGCTAAAACCCCTTGGGTTAGCCCTTTAGGGACGTTTCCCAATTCAACCTGACCTGTTCGCACAAACCTTCGTTTCTTTTGTTTGCCTTACGTGATGCTCAGTCGCGCCGAAATACCCTCATTTGCAGTTTAAAGTTCAGCAAGAGTTCAGCAATAAAACTGCCAGTTTTCCCGCACTGTGGCGGGGAAGGCTAGGCATTATTCCGGGTTCCGAGGACTCGTCCGCAAGCTCCTCCGTCGCTCGCATCCGGCAAACTCGCCGATATAGTGGCAAAGCCCGGTGATCCGCTGGCCGACATCGCGGCCACGGCAACTGTCGATTTCGTTCTGAAGGATGGCGTCGTTTACCGCAATTTGTCGGACGTGAATGAAACCGATTTATCTCTCCTCGAAGCGCGTTAGACGGTGGTGAAACGAGTAAGTGATGCGCGTCGGACTGAGTGAGACCCATACGGGGCCTAGGACTCGCGGCTGGGCAAATGCCATCCTCGGTATATCGCCATAACTCGCAGCCAGAAGCAAAGGAGTGCGCCCACGGTCATCATCAGAAAAGCCGGGTAATGCAAAACATATCCGATCACTACTACGACGCCAGCGGCTAGCGCAGCAACAGCATAAATATCCGCCTGAAGCACCGTCGGCGTTTGGTTGACAAGCACATCGCGCAATATTCCACCACCAATCCCGGTTAGCACTCCCATAAAAATCGCCATCACCGGATTGAGTCCCGCGATGAGCGCCTTTTGTGTGCCGGCGACGGCAAACAGGCCGAGTCCCGCGCCGTCGAATAACAACACCAGCCTGCGACGTTTATCGATGTCGGGATACCAGAAGAACGTCACCAATCCTGCCAGAAGAGAGACCCCGAGATAGCGCCAGTCGCTGATGGCCGCTGGTGGCACCGCGCCAATCAGCACATCTCGTGTGATCCCGCCGGCATTACCGGCCGCGAACGAGAGTGCCATCAGACCGAACAGATCGAACCGGCTTTTGACACCCGCTGCCGCACCGCTGAGTGCGAAAACGAACGTGCCAAGCAGATCCACCGCATCCAGAAAAGGACCTGCTAGTTGATGCCCGTGGATCAGCACGCTGTTCACGAGGCCAGCCACGCATGCGCCGCAACAACGAGGGCCTTGACCCCTGTCTCCAGAGTCGGATGAATGACTGGTGCAAAGGCGGGGTTATGGTTGGTTGGAAGCGAGCTGAGTTTTCCCTCTTTCTTTGCCTTGGCGTACACCGCTGGATCATCTCCGCCGAAGAACCAGTACACTGCCGGAACGTCCCACCCAGCTCCAAAGCAGCCGAAGTCCTCGCTTGCCATGGTAGGCTTCGTCTGTTCGATGGAACCGGCAGGGAAGTTCTGGAGAAATGCATCGACGAGCTTCTTTGTCGCGTTGGCATCATTCCTTACTGACGAATACTGATCGAGTGGAGTGATCTCTGGCGGTCTTGGCGCTCCTGATGCCGCTGCCTCAGCCTTCGCAATGCGTTCAATCGCCGCGAGCACACGTTTGCGCACACCCTCGTCAAAGGTGCGCACATTCAATTTGATCAATGCCTCGTCCGGAATAACGTTCTCTTTCGTGCCCGCCTGCAGCGACCCAATTGTCACCACGGCGGAATCCGTGGGCGCGACCTCCCGCGAGACGATCGTTTGCAGCCGCATCACGGTCGAGGCGGCCATGACCACGGGGTCGATGCTGGACTCGGGCATCGAGCCGTGCGCACCGCGCCCGAACATGCGAATCTGCAGGCTATCGGCAGAGGAGGTGACAACGCCCGCACGCCAATCGATGTTCCCGGACGGCAAGCTCATGACGTGCTGTCCTAGCACAACGTCCGGTTTTGGAAATCGTTTGAACATCCCGTCATCAATCATCGCCTTAGCGCCTTGCGCGGTCTCCTCGCCTGGCTGAAAGACCGCCATCAGTGTCCCTCTCCAGGCGTCGCGGCTCTTTGCAAAAAGACTTGTTGCGCCAATCAAGCAGGCAACGTGCATATCGTGCCCGCACGAGTGGGCTACTGGTACGGTCTTGCCGCTAGGGTCAGTCCCCGTGACGGTGCTCGCGTACGGAAGGCCGGTCGCTTCTTTGATGGGTAGAGCATCCATGTCCGCGCGCAGCATGACAGTGGGCCCATCGCCGTTACGCAAGATACCGACAACCCCAGTCTTGCCGACCTCCGTGGTCACCTCAAAGCCCGCGGCCTTCAGATGATTCGCAGCAATCCCAGCCGTCCGGGTCTCCTGCATCGACAATTCCGGATGTGCATGTATGTCTTTATAGACGGCCTCCAGTTCTGGAAGCAATGTGGCGAGACTTGCAAGGATCTCTGTCGGCTTGTTCTCGCTCATGAAAGTAGTCTCCTTACGTCGGACCGCCGCCGTGTGGTACTTAGTGGCAATTGCTATTATCCGTGTCGGCAAGTTCCCAGCAACGGAATAATAATCGGTGCCAAAAAACGTGATGTGACTCTGACGCGCCGTTGACTGCCCCAGAAATTCTGCCGAACAAGCGGGCTAACCCACCTGCACGATTAGCATCGATATCGATCCGCCGTCGACACCTTCGATGTGAAAAGTGATAATGTCGCTTTGCCGCCTGGTCTCGATGACATACAGCATGGGCAAGTAGTGATCCGGTGTGGGAATCGAAAGCAATGCTTCTGGTCCCAGATTCTCGTATTCAATAAGCCGTTTGTATTCCCCGGCTACCAGTACGATCGGCGGGATACTCTGAAGAATTTTTAATAAGAGGCTACAAACAGCACACCTGCTTGGCAGGCGTGCTGTCACAGCCACCACCTGTGGATCAGTGTCGAGCGCGTCTTGACTGCAAGATAATGAATTCAAACCAAAACTGTCACCTTTTCCGCTGCGAATTTGGGAAAGAGCGCATGGTTTGGATCTAGGCATTCTGCGGTTTTCAAGGTCGGCCAACGCGAGTAGTTACAGCAGCGCGTTCCGACTCACCGGTTGGAAGCTAGGCGCACGTCAGTATCCGAATTCTCGCTGTGGTTTCCTTTTCTCCGGTCTCACTCATCGTTGAGTGCGATGCTGAAATAAAGGACGTTAGAAGGCTTGAAGTTTTGTTTCCAGAACGGGAGGGGGACAAATCATGGTTCCTTCTCTTGATATTTTCAAAACAGCAATCTCGGACATCTTCGCTGGTGCGAAGATGCGGCGAACAATGGAAACGGCCAATGCCCGGATCAAAAAGTCGCTCCATCCCTCGCGCGGCAATCTACTTCATCTTCGATCAAAAGTCCGGCCGAGCGCATACATGTGAGCGTAGAATCCGGCATGGCCCGCGAGTTGGTATGGGTTGAAAAGGATCCTTTCCACGGCTGGGCGTGCTCTGCCGGGCGCTTGGAAGTTTGACACCTCAGGACCGTTGATCGGCAACACGCTGGATGAAATGAAGCGGCCCAATGAACGGCAGCGCGAAGAAGCGTTCAAAGCTCCATGTGTGCGTAAAAAAACCCGCTAAATAGTGTATCGTGCTGTCCGAAGCTGTTGCAAAACCATCTAAAAAGATTTCCACAATTTACCTTAATCCTACGAATGACGTGTTGCCGCCTTTGTTGGACAGGCTTTCGTCTGAGAGGTAGATTTCTTATAGGAAGCTCAAATGACGTCTGGTCCCGATAACGTCCACGTCTATAAGCGGGTAAATCAACTAGGCGTGAAATTCGTCATTTTGGGACTGGAAAGAGGCTTGACGTTCTGCAGGTTGGCCTCAAGCGCACCTTCAGAGTTAATCGGCCGATCAAAACGAACGCCAAACGGTCGTATGAGACTGCCATCTATCACGTAAATTCCGTAGCCCTGAATGCAGACGAGCGCCAGCTTTGAAGAAAAGAAACAGAGGCTGCGAGAGTGCCTCCTGGAGTTTGGTTTCGCCTTGTGACACTACATGCCACCTTTGTTGAACTGCCACTCATCTGAAAAGTGAGACATGGAGGCATGAATATTAGACGATAGTCGTTCCCCCCGTAGCTTCCATCGCACGAGCGAAGCGACTATGCGCGGAAGCCACCGAAGAGATATCCAAATTCATCATCCTAGAGATTGAGATAGGATGCGTTTTCTGCAATATGGCGAAAACTCGTCCACACGATAGCGGCGAACAGCCTTGCTTCGCAACGCGCGGAAAGCCTACAAATCCGCCCAGCATTGGATGTGGAAGCTGCAAATGACACACGCGCAATTCGGCGGAATCGCGGCTCAATTAGAGCTGCTTAAATTCACTCTGGGATCGCTGGATGGTTTTTAGTGGCCTGCTATAAGAAGGCAGAAAGCGAAACATTGAGAGCCGCCGCACACAATTAAGCGGATGCTGATCTGGCTTTCCACACGGGCGCGGATCTTTAAAGTTCCAGTTTTTGTGGTTCACCCGGATGTCTGCGATTTCATGGGCTTCAAAGGGAATTTACCTGTCGTTGCGACCGGCTAGCAGTCGTGAAGTACCTTCGCACTCTCGATAGCGCCGCACGCGGCCGCTTGTACAAATATGGTACATCGGCTCTTCAGGTAGATAAAAAGGGAGCCGCCCTACGTTAAAGAGCGGCTCAAGTGTCGGATGACTAGGGGTGTAGCTGAAGTATTGAAGCGATGTTGCCTCTAGCCGCGTCTGTCAATACGGCAAAGCCTTGGCAGAGTCTTCTAAATCACTGTAGTACCCAGTTCCGGGTGCGCGAGCAGGCCACTTCATTAGGTCCGAGCCTCGCTATTGCGGTCTGTAAAGCCTTCCGTTCCTCGAAAGCATTCGGATTGCCGACCAAGGATAGTCTGCCGGCGATACATGATGGTCTCAGCGGACGCAATTTGTGCAGGTCGTTTTGCTGGGTCTTTTTCAAATATCGCGTTTTCGTAGGCGATCTGCCATGCGTATTTCATTTCTCGCTCCGTTCCACGATAACAGTAGAAACACCGAGAGCAGTGCGAGCACTTAAATTGGCGGGGATTGCCGGAAGCTTAAACCCGGCTGGCTTTCGCTGTCTACTTCAATTTTGAATACTTGGCTCGGCTAAATTCCACCCACAAAAGGGTCTTCAATAACTTTCGTTAGTTCACAACCGGTTAGTTTGAATTGCTAGATGATCGGTGAGTGTTGCCATCCAAACGGCTGCGCTTTTCAGTCAGGAGTCGAGTTATTTCTTGCGTCAGTTCGAGAAGCTTGTCCGGGTCTTGCTCGACTGCGGCTTGGGCACACAAAGCCTTCCAGCGTTCCTCGTTTTCTCGCATAAGCCACCCCTCTTAAGAGGTATGTACCACAGGCGACGCGGCAGCTCAATGTGTCGGTGTGCCGTGTGCGTGCCCAACTACTACGTACATGAGCTACGCTCAACTTATATACGCCTTTTCGACAAGAGCGGCGCGTCCCAATCCCCGCGCTTCGTTTTTTGGAAGCGTATCGCGCGACCCCTTCTCCGTGTGGGAAGGTAGCCCGGGAACCTTTACTGCGCAATAACACGGGCAGCAGAGTTCGAAGCCACAATAGACGCGGCGCTCACTCCATCTAATGTAACTTTGTAACGGAGGTTGGTCTGAATTTCTATGTTAGCGCCAAAGGCCAGAATCCATCATTCAGGTTCCTGAGCGCCGTGGACCATATACCAAAGGTATCCGACGAAGATCGCTACAGCGAACAGAAGTCCCGCAAATAATACCAAACCGATCACGCATCCACCCTTCTGGAGATGTAAATCATGTACAAAATCAAACCGCTGCCGAGCACTTCGGCAGTCATGACCAGAGCCGTAACCATTGTCTCACGCCCGGGAACTTTAGGGAAAACCGTCAGCGCTAAAAACGAGGCCGCTGCAAGATTCCGCTCAGCAAGTACACGGATAGCACGATGCTGATGCCATTAAGCGGGGCGAATATTAGACCACGCATAGCCGCCTCACTGCGTTGGACAGGAGCCGTCAGGTGGGAGAGCTCCGGGGGAGGAGCTTGACCCAACGGCCCCCATTTGCACTTGGAATTGGTCGTGAGAAGGATATCGACTTGGAACTCAGGTGCAATACAGTGAAGACCTTACATGGCCGGAAGCGATCTCAGGTGCGGCTTGCACTGCAAGGCGACTCACGCCGTCTGCAAGCGAATAGGATCAGCCGCTAGTTTTTCCTAAGCGGCTTGATTTTTCCTGCTCGAAATAGCCGGTTGAGACCCGCGCGAACTTGAACCTACGGACTTGCATGTGATGTTTCTGCAAGTTCGCGGTTCTCGGCTTCTGTGCGCGCCAATTTTCAACAGCATTGTCAACAAAATCGGAAAGCTGGGACAAAGGTATCAACCCTCTAGTTTGCGGCGGGAAATTTTCAGCATGGTCTGGTGAGGCTACCCTACTAGGTCCCGAATCGCGCTCGCGTCCACAATCAGCAGACTCTCGCCGCTTACCGCGATCCCGATTTGACCGTTAGGCTCTGAAGACAGGGTTATTTGCACAATCTCAGGCTCGTCCTTCTCTGGCGTAAAGCGAACCGCGTCCGTAATAACCTCAATGCGCTCCATGCCGTTCTCCTTCAGTGAATCGTTCGACTCCCTCAGGATATCCGTACGGCTCTGCGAGACCAATGGAACGACCGGCTAGAATACTTAGTACGTCGAGACGGGTACCCTGAAATGCGACCAGTGAACCTCCCCCCTCCTCTGCAGAAAACCTCATCTAACCAGCATGGCTGAAGCACCAAACGGCCTGAGCCTACAACAGAGCCTATTGTCCAAACTGCAAGCAAGTGCAGCCGATAAGTCAGAGAACTTCTGTCGGATGACGTTATAGAGCTAAGTGTGTCCGGTCTGCCGTTCTGTGATTGCAACACTCTGCAACGACGCAAAGTCAGAGTGACCGTTTTCCATCCATTTTCCAATTGGGCTGATTCAAAATCGTTAAGATTGCCGCCATTCCAGCGTTTTTGGTGTTAAGATTGCGAACCTTGCCAAGGTTCAGGTGTCGGTTCGATTCCGATAGGCCGCTCCATAATTTTCCGATATTCCTCGCTCTCCTCCTGTTAGCCCAGTCGTCCCTCACTACTCGATGATGTGATTTTTGAGGATTCACTCAGTAGCTGTGCTAACGCCGCTGGTGCGTCTTTCCATACCGCGCTTTCATCTCAATAACAAATGCGTGCGGATCAAGGTGCTCTCATTTTGTCCTTCACCCCCCGGCATAGGCAATGGCCGGCTTTTACTTGGAGTAGCTGAGCAGGCAAAGAGACAAACTCTAGGGATTGGAGTTTTAGCTATGGCGGATGAGACTCAAAGAAATGATCCTGTGAAAGAGATTTTCGACGAGTTGTTCAGCGTATTGGAATCGCTCGAAACCCAGAATGTCGCGATCCTGCAATTTTTGAAGGAACAGGGAATGGCTAGCGACGAAAAGCTCGCGCCTTACCTGGATCGCGCAGGGAATGCCGCGAGCGTGAAATGGCGGGCGCACCGCGCCAGGATGGAGCATCTATTCTCGCCAATACCTGCGGCAGTGCAGGAGATCAAAAAGGAACGCGAGCCCGGTAAAAAGGAAGAAGAGAATCAGAGGCACGGCGAGCGATCCGATGGGAAGAAAGGAAAAGATAGTGGTGCAGGACAAAATCAAGAACTGGGTGCTTCGAATCCCATCACTGGTGGCGTCCCGCGACAACAGGACGCGAGCGCGGAAGGGAAGACATCGAAGGACCCGGAGGCAGGCGAAGGTGCAACGAGTGAAGCCGCCGGTAGAGAGGCTGGGAGTGGTGCAGAACCTCCGTCGGCGAAGGGCGCGAACGTTTCGAAAACAGATGCTAGTCGCTCCGATGAATCCCAACAGCATCATGATGATGAAGAAAAGGCAGAATCCGCGAAGCGCTGAGATAAGACCGCCAAGAAACTAATTTCCGTTCACGTGACTGCTAAATAGCGTCCGTGTTCACGATCGTCGGTAGGGATATCTGAGTCAGCGCGCGATGTCGGCGCGGATCAAGCGAACTCCAAAGACACCGGGAATTTCGTTTTCTCCATGAGCTTCGAAGCGGAGGGTAATCTTTTGTTTGCCCGCCACGAGAGCCAGAGGAACCGCATACTCGACATCGAAAAAGCGCACCGGTTTCTCGGGGCTTTTGCGTTCCGTCCGGCGCTCGCCGATTTTTTGCCCTTCTACAAGCACATCAAATAAGGTATCGCGCCGAGCGTCGTTGCTATAAGTGACCAGCACGATCAGGGGTTGTGTGGTGTCGGCGGGAAGATCAAACGAAAACCACTTCTTTCCCTGACGGCCGTAATGCCCCTCGAGTTGAATCGGCGAGGTCTCCTCTCCTTGCTCATTCGCGTCGCGCTCGGCTTGCATCTGTCCGGGCTGCGCGAAAGCCACGGTCTCGGCGTCGAGCCTTTTTTGCCGCTCTTCTTCGGCGGTGAGCCCCGCCGATTTCTTCGCCCATTCCGCGGGAGTGTACCAGTCCCAATAAATTGCATAGCGGCGGCGCGGCAATTGGTAAAACGGAACGAAGCGGACATCGGAGGCGGGTCCGACGCTAGCGGAGAGAAACTCTCCCGGTTTTCCTGCTATGGGCTTTAGCCATTTCTCCACCGGCATCGCGTCGGCGACCATCACGGGAGCGCTTCGCGCCGCTAAATTTTCTTCTTCGGCCTTTTTCGACGGTACAACTTCCGGCCCCAGGTCGCCCGCCAGCACCAGGGGCCCCCACATCACCGCGAAGCGCTGCGGATTGTCCGGCAGTGGCTCGGTGCGGAGCGTTTTTGGCAGCGTGACTGTGATCACGTCATCGCGCTTCCAGATCCGAGTAACTTCCACGTAGGAATCCGCGGGCGGCACATGCTTTAGCGCGTGGCCATTTACCTTCACAGAAAATCCTGTGCCCGCCCAATACGGCCGGCGAAGCGCGAGCGTGAATTTCTTCGGCTTTTCTGGAGTGATCCTTAAGGAAGCCGATTCGCCCGATGGAAAATCGGTGGTCGTCTCGATCTGCACGCCAGCCGACTTCCACTTCGCGATCGTCGAGGCATACAAACTCACCCACAGCTTGTCGCCTGACTCGTAGTAGATCCCGTAGCCATGCAGCGCGTGGCTTTCCATTCCCGTGCCCACGCAGCAGGTAAAGTCTTCGAACTTGTCCTGGTACTCGTGCTGCACTCCGCGCCCGACCGGCACCATGTAACAAACACGACCGTCGTCCGGATCTTGAGACGCCAAAATATGATTGAACAGTGCGCGTTCGTGGAAGTCCGCGTAGCGAACGTCAGGTTCCACTGAAAATAACGTCCGCGACATTTTGATCATGTTGTAGACGTTGCAGGTCTCGGCGGTTCGACCGTCGACCATATCGTTCAGCTGATCCGCAGGGCCAAAGTATTCGTTGCGGCCGTGCCCGCCGGTCGCGAAGCTGTGATGCATGGTCACCTGATCCCAAAAGAATTTCGCGGACTTCCCATCCGCTTCATTTCCCGTATAGATATAGCGCGCTAGTTCGCCGATCATTTTCGGCACGTTGGTGTTCCCGTGCTTGCCGCCCAACTCGTCTTCGCCGTTCGCCAGCGGATTAACAAAGGCGCGCTGCTCGAATTTGCCGGACAATGCCAGCCACTTTGCGTCGCCGGTGTCGGCGTAAAGGTCGGCGGCGACTTCGTTCATCCCGCCAAATTCGGTGTTCAGCATGCGCTGAATCTGGTCGTCATCCATCTTCGAAAGGATGGTGTCTGCCCAGCCGGCGAATTTTATCTCCACATCGAGTGCGGCACGGTTTCCGGTGTAGCGATAGGCATCGCGAAGCCCCGCAAATATCTTGTGTTCGACGTACCACGGCGACCACAGCCCGTTCAGATCAAATCCACCGGAATTGATTACGCCACGACAAAGCTCCTGAAAGTGAACCTTGCCATCAACGCCATCCTTATCGAGAAGCGCGCCAATGTATCCGTCGCCCTGGGCGTCCTGAATTTGTTTCAATTCGTTGACGATGTAGTCGGCACGTTCCTTGAAGCGAGCATCGCCGGTTGCCGCCCACATGAGGCTAACTGCCGACAGGTAATGTCCGGCGATATGTCCGGTCAGTTGCCGACCGTCCGCCATCCCATCCGCCGTAACCCTTTGCTTTCGGCTGCAGACCGGCTCGGATGCGCAGGTATGCGAGCATGCGGTCTGGCTCCAACTCCAGCAAATACTTCGCGTCCAGTTCTTGCGCATGTTTCAGCGGACCGCCCGTCAGGCGCACCGCATCGAGTGGTAATGGCCGGAGCTTGATGATTTTCCGCTCAGAGAGTTGCGCCGAATTTGGCGCCTGCGGGCATGAGGCAGCAGGCCAAAGAAGAGCTGCAAGGAGGAAGGCGAGTGAAGTAGGGCGCAAGGGGCCTCCGTACAATCATAGATAATACACGGGGAACCTTTCGAGTTTTTCCTCAACCCATTTCTCTTTCTCCATGAATTTCACACCGCCACTTCGTTACTATGTGCGTTCGCGATTATGTCCGTTCGCGTGCGGCATCATGGAAAAAATCATCATCGCAGTGGGCAGCACTCGCCGGCCCAAGCTCAATGCGGTTACCGAAGCTCTCGAACTGTTTGGCCCGATCATGCCTGCGTCGGCTAACGCTGCCGAGTTCGAGGTTGTCGGCGTGGAGGTCGATAGCGGTGTTGGTCATACGCCTTCGTCACGGCAGGAATCGATGGTGGGCGCTCGCCAGCGTGCCGAGTCCTTGATCGAACTTGCTCGCGAGAGGAATCAGCCGTGGCGGTACTTCGTAGGATTAGAAGGTGGCCTGGATGTTGTGCAGGAAGAGTCAGTGGAGAGTGGCGTTGCCTTTGAATCCGCAACGATGAGTGCGATACATTTGCGCCGTGTATTCCTCGAAAGCTGGGCTTACGTTAGCGACGGCGAGCGCGGACATTTCGGCAGATCGGGCGGCATCGAAATCCCCGCCGTTCTGGCGCACGAGGTCCTTGATCTTGGCGTTGAACTTTCGGTGGCCATCGACCGTTTCGCCGGTGCCATCGGAATTCGCGACGCGCAAGGTGCCTGGGGAGTTCTCTCGAGCAACCTGGTCACGCGCCAGGAAGCTTTTCGCGTGGCAGTGGTCGCGGCCTTCGCTCCGTTCTACAATGCAAGAATGTACCGGGCAGCAGCGGCGCGCCACGGATCGGCGTAGGTATCCGTCGTCAGTCCGGCGATTTGAAAACGAGTAGCGAGCAAGAGGAGCATCGTGGACATAGTCAAAGGCAATATGGGCTGGATTGAAGTTGTTGTCGGCCCGATGTTTTCCGGCAAGAGCGAAGAGCTGATTCGGCGGCTGCGGCGCGCGGAAATCGCCCGTCAGCGCGTGCAGATCTTCAAGCCGGCTATCGATGAACGCTATGCTGCCAATGAAATCATTTCGCACTCCGGGTTGGGCATTCCCTCCGACAATGTCACCAAAGCGGCGGAGATCATGGAAAAAGTTCAGCCGCGGACCGAAGTTATCGGGATTGATGAAGCGCAATTCCTTGGTGAAGAAGTCGTTGATGTTTGCACCAAGCTCGCAAACCTCGGGAAGCGAGTTATCGTCACCGGGCTTGATACTGATTTTCGGGGTCGCCCGTTCGAACCAATGCCGCGCCTGCTGGCCATCGCTGAAGAGATCACCAAGCTCCTGGCCATTTGCGTACGTTGCGGAAATCCCGCGGTGCACACGCAGCGGCTAGTCGAAAGCGAAGAACTCGTCGTCGTAGGAGCAGGCGGAATGTACGAGGCGCGCTGCCGCCGTTGCTTCGAGCCCAATCCCGCACTCGCGAAAGAAAAGAAAGACACCCCGCTCCTGATCCGCAATCGTGCCGCTGCCGGCAGCGGTTCCTGACAAGCTTTCCATTCGAGCTGCCGCCTGCTGCTGTCGCCGATGTTGCCTGTCTCCCTACACTAGACAGGTTCTTTCATTGAGCTGGCGTCATACCTGGGTCACACTGACTGCGCGTTAGCTTTCCTCCTCAAAAATAGACGCAAACACCAAGGCTCAGCGGACAACGCATGCGAATCTCTTCCAAAGCACCGACCCGTGTCGATCTTGCCGGGGGGACTCTCGACATTTGGCCGTTATATCTGTTTCATCCTGGCGCGGTCACGGTGAACGCGGCGATCACACGTTACGCCTCCTGCGTGATCGATCAACATCCTGAAGGCGACGACCGCATCAAGCTCGTCTCTCAGGACACGCAGCTCGAAGAAAGCTTCGATTCGTTCAATGCGCTGGTTAAAGCCAAGCGCTACCGGCTTCCGCTTCTCGCCGAAATCGCCAAATTTTTTCAGCCGCAGGGTGGGTTCACCTTGGCCACTAATTCCGAAGCACCCGCGGGTGCTGGCATCGGCGGTTCGAGTGCCATGGCGGTCGCGATCTGCGCGGCACTTGACCGCTTCACCGCGGCAGGAAAGAGTAAGGCCGATTGGATCCACATTAGTCGCGATGCCGAAGCGATCGTCATTTCCGTTCCTACGGGCACGCAGGATCACTATCCACCGGCGTTTGGCGGGGCGGCTGCGATTGAGTTGCCTCCCGGGGGCGAACGGCGGACGGAGCTACGTGTTGACCTGTCGGAACTCGAGCGACGGTTGGTGCTTTGCTACACCGGGAAGCCGCGGAAGTCGGCCATCAATAACTGGGACGTCTTCCAAAAGCACATCAACGGGAACAAGAAAGTGCATCACAACCTGGCGCGGATATCGGAGGTCGCCCAGGCGCTGCGCGGCGCTTTGGAAAAATCGCACTGGAGCGAAGCTGGCCGGCTGATGCGCGAGGAGTGGAGCTTCCGTAGAAAAAATCTGCCTACCATTTCGACCAAGACCATCGACCGCATCGTTGAAGGTTCGCGGCGCAAAGGAGCGCTGGCCGGCAAAGTGTGCGGCGCCGGCGGTGGAGGCTGCGTGGTGCTGTTGATCGAGCCGGACGCGCGGGAGAAAGTCGAAGCCGCGGTCGCCGCAGCGGGCGGCCAAGTGTTGCCCATGACAATCGATCGTTCAGGTGTGCAAGTCAATGTTTCCTGACCGAAAGTCGTAAAGGCGCCCGCCTCGGAAGGCGGCCGCTACATCCCGCCGATCTGCTACTTATTTCGCGCAGGGTGATGTTCGACAGCGCAAAAAAGAGCATCTGTTCACGGACGCCCAAGCATCATAGAATAGGCGCGTTCCCCCGCCCCGGTGTGGTAGGTCCGGTACATATGTCGAATTGGCTCGCGTTCAGCTTGTCGGTGGTTCTGCTAGCCACAGCAGATGTCCCCGGTGCGGAACGTCTCCGCACTCCTGCGAATTCCATCGAGTCCTTTGCCTCGGAAGACAATATTTCGATTTTGCCGCCCTACGCTGCCATTGGGAACGCGGGCAGCGCCCAGTCGGCACCCAACACCGCGGCTAAGAGCACTGCGCTCAGCGAAGAATCCAAGCTGCAATTGATCCGTTATGTTTCCGGAGAGTTCGCAAAAGCTCTGAAACCAATGCCCAGCGGGAAAGATGGTTTCCTGTTTAACGTGGGCAAGCCGATTGACGAAAACTTGTTGACCCGAGCGGTGGCGATGCACGGCGCGGCCGTTAACACTGGCGATCAGGTGCAAATCACGAAACTTGATTTTCGCGGCCGTTCGATCGCGGTCGATGTAAACGGCGGCGGCAAGCCCAAGAAAAACTGGCGCGATCATATTCAGATCGGCATGGGTGGAACCATGCCGCAGGTGAATTCGCAGACCACCGCGCAGCAGGAAAACGGTCCGCCAGGAGTGCGGCCCGGCATGGGCAGCACGCTCATTCTAGAGTTCGACAAATCGATCCCGGACATGACGCCCGAGGATCTGAAGAAACTGCTGACGCCATTCATGGATTTTTCGCGGCAGCGTTCCGCGGCGGTGCACTGGGTAGATACGTTGTCTCCGGAGTTGAAGAAAGCCATTCAGGACCGCCGGCCCACGGTTGGGATGGATAGGGAAGAAGTGGTTGCGGCCATAGGCAAGCCCGAACACAAGGTTCGCGAGCGAGATTCGGATGGCAATGACATCGAAGACTGGATCTACGGTCAGCCGCCCTCGAAAACCGTGTTCATCCGGTTCCGCGGCGACAAGGTCACCAGCATTCGCCAGTATCCACAGTAATCCGAGTCAATCTAGCAGACGTCCCCTGCGCCGAGCAGTCGTGGCGTCAACTTACCCCTGAGTCCATGGACTGAAAATCCTCCAACGTGAGCCTGCGAAGTGACTCGTATTTCGCGTCACCAGCGTCAGGTCCCAAACCAGCGCAGTGGCCCCGAGGAAGCAGTCAATTTGGTCCATTTTTCTGCCATCTGCTTCGCTGCTTGCCATGGCGTGGCCCCAAGCGTCGGCAACTTCCAGATCAACGTTCAAAATTCGATCTTCGAATCGAGGTATCAATTCACGTGATAACCATTCGGCTAAATGCACCTTCTTGCGCCCATCAACCAGCCGCTCAATGCCGAAACGCAACTCCGCCAGGGTAACGACACTGACAAACAAATCACTCTCATCGGCTGCGCTAAGCCATGCGAGTACTCGTTGCTCGGGCAACGGCTTCACATACTCGGACAGCACATTCGTGTCCAGCAGAAAGCTCAAAGGTCAATCTCACGAGGATCTTCCTTGATTCTCTCCAGGTTCAGCTCCGAGTTTCGAAGTGGTGAATTCATGAGGAACTCGTGGAGAGTGCCTTTGCGTCCAGTTTTACGCTCCCATTCTTCCGCGGACACGACCACTACGGCATCCTTGCCGTGTCGTGTGATTTTCTGCGGTCCTGCAGTCTTCGCTTTCTCAATGACTTCGCTGAGGTGCGCCTTGGCCTCGGCAACTGTCCATTGTCCCTGTGTCATCGGCCCTCCGTCGTTAGGTCATTCTGGTCATTCTGGTCATTATAGTCATCACGGTCACAATTGTCCAGTGGCTGAGGCCGGTCTCGGGCAGTATTGCTGCACAGCGAGATGGCAGAGGCCGGAGTTCTCAAACATTACCGCTGTCACATGGGGTGGTAGCATACCGCCCTACTCAGGAGGTCGTCTGGATGCGTGTTCGTCGTGTTAGTCAAATTTCTCGATATTTGTCGCTCTTGGCTTTTTCTCTCGTTGTGTGTTGCGCCCGGGCACAAAGCCCTCAGAACTTCAGGCTCGACGGCGGCAATACGACCTATGTCTTTGGTGTGAACGAGCGTAGCGAACTGCAGTCCCTTTATTGGGGAGGGCGCCTGGGCGCGCATGATAGCGTGCCGCCTGCGCACTCGTTCCCCGAGATGGCGTCCTTCGATTCGCCATATACAACCACTCCGCAGGAGTTCGCGAGCTGGGCGCGGGCCTGTTCACTGAGCCGGCATTGAAGGTGACTTTTGCAGACGGCAATCGCGACCTGGTGCTCCACTTCGTGCGCGCGACACCAGTGAACTCGCAGAACCTCGATATCGAGCTGAAAGACATCTCGCGCGAGGTCTTCGTCACTTTGCACTACGCGATGGATGCAGAGAGCGGAATCCTGGCGCGTTCGGCCACAATCGAGAATCGAGAGAAGGCCGCCATTATCGTGGAGCAGGCTGCCGCTGCGCAGTGGTCGCTGCCGCCAGCTCGGTACGTGCTGAGTTACCTGACCGGGCGCTGGGCGGGCGAGTGGACCATTAATCAGGAAGAGATTCAGGGCGGCGCGCGGGTGATCGAAAGCCGCCGCGGCACAACTGGAGCACAGGCGAATCCATGGTTCGCAATTTCGCGCAACGTTCGTCAAGAGGCGACCGCGCCGATAGAAGCGTCGGAAGAGAATGGTGAGGTCTGGTTTGGCGCGCTAGCGTGGTCGGGGTCGTGGCGCATTACGGTGGAGCACACGCAACGCGATTGGGTGCGCGTGACCGGCGGATTTAATCCATTTGATTTTGGCTACAAGTTGAAGGCCGGAGAGAAGCTGGAGACGCCGGTGTTTTACGGTGGATATTCGGCACACGGGTTGGGCGGCGCTTCGCGGTTGTTGCACAGATTTGAGAACGTGCACATTTTGCCGCAGGCTCCCGACCCGAAGCCGCGGCCAGTGATTTACAACTCCTGGGAAGCCACGGAATTTCGCGTCGATGAAGCGGGGCAGGTGGCGCTGGCGGAGAAAGCGGCATCCATCGGCGTCGATCGCTTTGTGATGGACGACGGCTGGTTCGGGCAGCGCAAGGACGATCATGCCGGGTTGGGTGATTGGTATGTGAACTCACAGAAGTTTCCACATGGATTGAAACCGCTGATCGACAAGGTGCATTCGTTGAAGATGGACTTCGGTTTGTGGGTCGAGCCCGAAATGGTAAATCCGGATTCGGATTTGTACCGCAAACATCCCGACTGGGTGCTCAACTTTCGCGGTCGCCCACGATCGGAATCGCGCAACCAACTGGTGCTGAATCTCGCGCGGCCGGATGTCCGCGAATATATCGCCGGATTTTTGGACAAACTGCTCAGCGAAAATGACATCGCGTTTTTGAAATGGGATTACAACCGCAACTGGTCGGAGCCTGGCTGGGATCAGGTTCAGGCCGACGAACAGAAGAAGGTATACGTCGAATTCATTCGCAACCTCTATTCGATCCTGGCGGAATTGCGAAAGAAACATCCGAAAGTGGAAATTGAATCGTGCTCTGGTGGCGGCGCACGTGTTGACCTGGGAATTTTGCGCTACGTAGATGAGGTCTGGCCCTCGGACAACACCGATCCATTCGATCGGCTGGTGCTGCAGGACGGATTCACTTATGCCTATACGCCGCAAATCATGATGGCGTGGGTTACGGATTCTCCGCACTGGGGCAATCACCGTTCAACATCGCTAGCGTATCGTATGTTGAGTTCGATGCAGGGCTCGCTGGGCATCGGTGCGAATCTGAACAAATGGACGGATGAGGATTTCGCCACGGCAAAGCGGCTGATCGCGGCATATCACGCTGTGCAGCCCACGATCGTGCGCGGTGATCTCTACCGGCTGATCAGTCCGCGCAATAACAGCGAGATGTCGGCAACCGAAAGCGTCTCGAAGGATAAATCTCAAGCCGTCGTGTTTGCTTTTGCGAATGCCACCATCAAAGGGCGCGGATTCCCGTCGCTGCAGCTGCTAGGCTTGGATCCGGCAACGGAATATCGCGTCGCGTGGATTGAAGGCAAGGGAACTCCCGATACCCCGGCGAGCGCGTCGGGAGCCTGGTGGATGCACCACGGCATTCAGGTTGAAATGCGTGGCGACTATCAGGCGGCGGCATTTCAACTGGACGGTCAGCGCTAGACTCGACAACCCTCGAGAATCGGGCGCGCGATTCGAGAGGAGACCAGAATGATCCGAGTTTTGATTTTGACTGCTGGACTGATCTTCTTTCAAAGCCCGGGCCACGCGCAGTTTGAGGAGCTTGCCAACCGCCTCGGTTTGGGCAGCGGTACGGGACTGAGCGAGTCAAAGCTGGCCTCGGGGTTGAAGGAAGCGTTACAGGTTGGTGTAACGAACGCAGTGAAGATCACCGGAAAGCCCGATGGCTATTTCGGTAATGCCGCGATCAAAATTCTGATGCCAAGCAATCTCCGGCCTCTGGAGCGAGGCCTTCGGATGATTGGATATGGTCCGAATGTGGACGCTTTCATTCTCAGCATGAATCGATCCGCCGAAGCTGCCGCACCCGCCGCCAGGCAAATCTTTGTGGACGCGATCCTGGCGATGAGTTTCGATGACGCCCGCAGGATCTTCTCTGGCGGAGATACCGCAGCCACTGAGTATTTTAAAGACAAGACTACAGCTCATCTGACCGATGTGTTTGAGCCAGTTGTTAAGAAAACAATGGAGCAGAACGGGACAGCGCGGCAGTACAACTCACTCGTCGATCAGTACAAATCAATTCCTTTTGCGAAGAACCAGAATCTCGATATCGACCACTATGTAGTCACCAGGGCGCTGGACGGGTTGTTCTATGAGTTGGCGGAGCAGGAAAAGCAGATCCGGAAGAATCCTGCGGCTCGGACGACATCCTTGCTTAAGGAAGTCTTCGGCAACGCGCAAAAGTAATTTCGAATGCGTCTTAGGAGCTTAGGACGAACCTAAGCTCGCACTCTAGCTCGGCATTTTGCGGCTTTACATGGTGAGCACGACGCGAAATTGGGCTTTGCCGCTGGCCATGCGGTTGTACGCGTCGCTGACCTTTTCGAGCGGGAATTTTTCGATCATCGGTCGAACACCTGTGTATGCGGCAAAGCGGAGCGTGTCTTCGCTGTCGGGCGCGATGCCTGAGGCCCAGCCCTTCAGTTCTTTGTTGCCGAAGATCAACTGGCCGACTTGAACTTCAATGGGATCGGGGCCGACTCCGATCACCAGCATCCTTCCGTTCGCACCAAGGCCGTCGAGCAGCGAGGACATTGCCTTACCGCTGGGCGCGGTGGAGAGGATCACGCGGGCACCACCAAGTTTTTTCAATTCTTCCGCGGCGTTTGTCGCGGAACTATCGATGTATACATGGGCGCCGAGTTTTTTGGCGAGCGCTTCACTGTCTTTGCCACGACTGATGCCTGCTACCTGATAGCCGAATTTGTTCGCAAACTGAATGCCGAGGTGTCCCAGTCCGCCGATTCCGAGAATTGCGACGAGATCGCCGGGCATGGCGCCACCATGACGCAGGGCGTTGAACGTAGTGATCCCGGCGCAGAGCAGCGGAGCGGCTTCAACAGCGTCGAGACCATCCGGCATGGCCGCCACCGCTTCCCACGGCGCGATCATGTATTCGGCGTAGCCGCCGTCGTAGTGGATGCCGGTCCATTTTTCGTTGGCGCAATTAACGAAATCCCCGCGCCTGCATTGGATACAAGTGAAGTCGTGGCCGCCGTGCCAGCCCACACCAACCTTCTGACCTTTTTTCAGCGACGTGACGTGTGGGCCGACTTCGTCGATCTCGCCGGCGATCTCGTGGCCAGGCGAGCGCGGATATTGAATCCAAGGCATCAATCCATCTTTAACGATGTGATCGCTGAAGCAGACGCCGCAGGCGGTGACCTTGATGCGTACCTGCCCGCTGCCAGGGGTGGGGATGTCGCGCTCAATGAGCTCGAAGTCGGCTCCTGCTTTGGGGACGATGGCAACCTTCATTTTCGGCATGCGGAGTTCTCCTCGCGAGGCTTGGATGCAGGAGGGATGAACCAGGTTAGAGCGAGGGATTCGCGTTGAGACGAAATGGAGGTGGTGAGCGTTCGTGCTAGAGTTTTGGCATTCGTGGCGGTTAATTGCTATTAGAAGGCCGCGTCCGCTCGCTCGAACCCAAAGGTTCTAGTCCGGCGGATTTCTCGTGGAGGAAATGTGGCGTATCGGGATTTGCGGGAGTTCGTGCGCAAGCTGGAGAAGGAAGGCGAGCTGAAGCGCATTCGGGCGGAAGTGGATCCGGTTTTGGAGATTACCGAGGTGACCCAACGAGTAGCGCGGGATGCGGGGCGTGCGCCGAACAGCGTCGGGCCGGCGCTGTTATTCGAGAAGCCCAAGGGATCGCGGGTACCGCTGCTGGTGAACACGTTTGGAAGCGTGCGGCGGATGGAATTGGCGTTCGAGGTGTCGCGGCTGGAGGACGTGGCGGACCGCATCAAGGGATTTTTGGCCATGGAGTCGCCGCAGGGATTGTTTGACAAACTGAAAATGCTGCCGAAATTGGCGGAGCTGGGTTCATTTTTCCCGAAGAGCGTGAACTCCGGCGAGTGCAAAGAGATTGTGCGTAAGGGCGCGGACGTCAATTTGTACGATTTTCCGATTTTGAAGTGCTGGCCGCAGGATGGCGGACGGTTCATCACGTTTCCGCTGGTGTTCACGCGCAATCCAGAGACGGGGAAGCGCAATGTTGGCATGTACCGAATGCAGGTGTACGACGAGCGCACGACAGGGATGCACTGGCAGACGCAAAAGCACGGGGCAGAACATTTCCGGCGCGCGCGTGCTGCGAATCCGGACGGACGGATTCCGGTCGCGGTGGCAATCGGCGCCGATCCAGCGACGGCTTTGGCGGGAATGCTGCCGATTCCCCCGGACCTCGACGAGATGATGTTCGCCGGATTTTTACGGCGTGAGCCGGTAGAGATGGTGAAATGCGAAACAAATGATCTCGATGTTCCCGCAAATGCGGAGATTGTGCTGGAAGGCTACGTTTCGTTGAACGAAATGCGCACGGAAGGACCGTTCGGAGATCACACCGGATTTTATTCGCTGGAAGGCGAGTATCCGGTATTTCACGTTGAGTGCGTGACGCACCGGAAAGACCCGATTTATCTAACGACCGTAGTGGGTCCCCCTCCACAAGAGGATTATTTCATGGGCTATGCGGTGGAGCGCGTCTTTCTGCCGGTCATGAAGATGCAATATCCGGAAATCGTGGATGTGGCGATGCCGGCGGAAGGAATTTTTCACAATCTGATGATTGTGGCCATCCGGAAATCGTATCCCGGCCACGCACGAAAGATAATGAACGCAATTTGGTCGCTTGGGCAGGCCATGTTCACCAAAGTGATTGTAGTGGTGGACCACGACGTGAACGTGCACGACTATCGCGAAGTAGTGTGGAAAGCGTTGTGCGCGCTTGATCCGGAGCGGGATGTGCAGTTTTCGCTAGGCCCGGTGGACACATTGGATCACGCGCAACGCATGCAGGACTATGGATCGAAAATGGGCGTGGATGCGACGCGTAAGTGGCCGACCGAGGGTTTCACGCGGCCGTGGCCAGATGAGATCTTGATGGATGAAGCGACGAAGAAAAGAGTTCAAGCGATTTGGGGACGATTGGATTTGCAGTGAGACAGAAAGTTGAACGCCGAGTGATTCGGCTCGGAGTGTCAGTGCACTAGGCTTTTCCGCCATCCGTTGATGGGACTATCACAACTTTTGCGCGGGCGTGGCCTGATTCCACGTAGGCGATAGCGGCGGCAGCGCCGCTCAGTGGATAGGAATTGTCGATCACAACGCTGCGATCTCCCGTGATCATCAGCTCACTCAGCTTTGCCAGGTCATCTTTTCTGATTTTTGCGATAAAGAAAATGAACTTTTGGCGAAGGAGAAATCGCCGGGCCGCGGCCTCCAGCAAGCGTCGCAGGACAGCTGGGGTGTCCTTCGGAGCGCCAGCCATCGCGCAACGGGCCCCGGGAAGCATGACCTTGTAAAAATCCAAGAGCGTTCGGTTGCCGACATTATCAAGCACGAGGTGGTATTGGGCGCCACCGAGAGTGAAGTCGGCCTGGGTGTAGTCAATGACATGCTTCGCGCCCAGCGATCGCACCATGTCGACATTTCTGGTGCTGCAAACCCCTGTCACTTCTGCGCCCAGAAATTTTGCAATTTGAACGGCGAATGTGCCGACTCCGCCTGCGGCTCCGTTGATGAGAACCTTCTGACCTGGCTGAAGCTTTCCAATATCACGAAGACCCTGCAAGGCGGTCAGTCCCGCGATAGGCATGCAGGCCGCTTGCTCGAAGGTAAGGAGATGGGGTTTGGGCGCCAAGGCGGACTCACGTGCACAGGCGCATTCGGCGAAGGCGCCTTTCCCCGCGCCGAAAACGAAGTCACCTGGCTTGAACGCCGTGACGCGGCTGCCCACCGAGACGACCTCACCGGCCAGATCGACGCCCGGGCGGCGAGCCTTAAGCCGCCAGTCAAGCGGATTGACGGAAGCCGCGCGAACCTTGACTAGAACTTCGTCGTCTTTCGGCGTCGGAGTGCCCACTTCGACGATTTCAAGGATTTTGCCGGTCTTCGTTTTGGTGTAAACGGCGGCTTTCATAGGCAGAGTCCGGCAAATCGGAAGGTTGACCTCGTCAGAATTCAGGACCGAACGTGAGTCCGATGTGAGTCCGGATGTTACTACCAATCATGCAATAGGTATAAGGCTCACTGCCGCCCCAAAAATTGAAGTGGTGCACGCACCGTTCGCAGGCGCGGCTAGCCTTGCCTCAACCTGAAGAAAAGGTTGCGAATGGCCGATAGTGGGTTGTATGCGGGAGCGGCGATGAGCGATAAACGCAATCTCAGCGAACGGTATGTGGCGACGGCCGGAACAATCGAGCGCGAGGAACGCCGGAGAAATCCACGATTCCTGTTCAGTGCGTCGATGACCGTGCGACTGAAAGACGGCATTGCGATGCCAGGTATCAGCGTGGACCTGAGTACAAAGGGGTTATCGGCGATGGTCAGCGGAGTGTTGAGCGAGGGCGACACCGTGGTCCTCGAACCTGTGGCCGGCGGAGCTGCCTGTGCTCGCGTCCGGCACAAGCTGGGCCGATTGTATGGTTTTGAGTTTGTGGGACTCTCAGCGGAACAGGAGGCGGGAATATTGGATGCGTGTGAGAAATCCAAAGGCAATCGGCGAACTGGAAAACGAAGGTGAACGGTCGATGTTTGGTGCGCTGAGGGCAAACGTACGTGCTGACGATGAATGCAAAGAATTACTGGCCCGCCGAACAGGTTGGCGGTAGGGACAAAGCTCAACTAATTGTGGTACTGAGAGCATTGCTACCCCATAAGCAGTAGGGCATACCATAAATACCCAACGAAACGCGGCGACACCGGTATCCTTACCGCAACAACCCCACAGAATCCCTTTGACCCTCGGAGTGACCGGATGTCATAACTTTTGCACGGGGCGCACCCCGTGAGTCGAGCTGTGAGCTGGGGTGCACCAAGGTCGGGATGTCAGGCGTGTCCAAGCGCCGGGGTAGCGTTCCTTGATTGAATCTCGTGAAGTGATGAACGTGCGGCAAGCGTCGCAGTATCTGGGGATCTCCCCGGATACGCTGTACCGTTACATCACCGAAGGCGAGATTCCCGCATTCAAGTTAGGCAATCGCTGGAAATTGCGCAAGACGATCCTGGACCGCTGGATGGAACGCAAGATGAGCCAGGCGCACGTAAGGCGCCGGTAATCTAGCGGGGCGAAAGGGAAAGAGGCCGCGAATATGGCGTTATTTGGCGGAGCAAGAACAAGCAACTGGTCGGACTGGATATCGGTTCGAGCTCGATCAAAGCCGTGGAATTGAAGTACACGAAAGCGGGATACGAACTGGTCAGTTTCGGCATCGAGACGCTGGCGCAGGACACCGTCGTAGATGGCGCCATCATGGACGCGCCGCAAGTCGCCAACGCCATCAGCAAGATTTTCGACTCCGAAAAAATCAAGACCAAGAACGTCGCCACTTCGGTTTCAGGCCACTCCGTCATCGTCAAGCGCGTGCCGCTTCCGCTGATGACCGAAGAAGAGCTGTACGAGCGCATCCCTTCGGAAGCCAGCCAGCACATTCCGTTCGATATCGCCGACGTGAACCTCAGCTACCAACTGCTGGAGTCGATGGACTCGCAGATGGACGTGCTGCTCGTGGCGGTGAAGAAAGACAAAATTCTGAATCACACGAACGTGCTCGCGCAGGCCGGCAAGACGCCGGTCGTCGTGGATATCGATGCGTTCGGCCTGCAGAACTGCTTCGAAGTGAACTACGAGCCCGACGCCGGCCAGACCGTAGCGCTGCTCAACATCGGCGCCAGCGTCATGAACATCAATATCGTGCGCGGCGGCATCCCGCTGTTTACCCGCGACGTCAGCGTGGGCGGCAACCAGTTTACCGACGCGCTGCAAAAGGAATTGGATCTCAGCTACGAAGACGCCGAGCGCCTCAAGAAGGGCGAAACGCTGCCCAGCGTCACCGACGAGCAGAAACAACAGATTCTGCGCAGCGTCTCCGACATCCTGACGCTCGAAATTCAAAAGACTTTCGACTTTTTCCGCGCCACCGCCAGCGGCGAAAACATCCAGCGCATCGTCGTTGCCGGTGGCACCGCGCGCGTCCCCGGGCTGGTGGATCTGCTGCGCGAAGAGTTTGCGATGCCGGTGGAAGAACTCAATCCGTTCCGAAAAGTGCTGGTCAACCCGGGAAGCACAGCGACGACCAGATTCGCGAAATGGGTCCGAGGCTTGCGATCGCGGTGGCCTGGCGCTGAGGAGCTTTGACTAGTCATGATCCGTATAAATCTTCTCGGACAAGCGAAACCTAAAGCGTCGCGACGTCCCGTGGATACCGGCGCGGCCCTTCCGGTTCTCTTCATCGGCGCCGGCATTCTTTCTGGCGCCTCATCCTCGGCTACGTCTATTACAACTGGCAGCATCAGTTGACCGAGGAAAACGCCAAGATCAAGCAGTTGCAGACGCAAAAAACCGACCTCGAGCAAGTCAAGCTTCAGGTCGAAGCCTTCGAAAAACAAAAGACCGTCCTGCAACAGCGCGTCTCCACGATCGAACAGTTGCAGCGCGATCGACCGGCGCCCAGGAATTGCTCGACCAGATCGCCAGCACTGTTTCGCGCACCGAAAATCTCTGGCTCATCTCGATGGTCAAGAAAGACAACAACCTGACCCTCGAGGGCTCCGCCTCGGTCAACGGCGTCGCCAACTTCATCACCGCGCTGAAGCGCTCCGGCTATTTCTCGAAATCGAAATCAAGGAATCGAAGCAGGACGAGAAAGCCACCGAGGTCCAGATTTTAATGTTCCAGATTTCGGCTCAAATCACGCCTCCAGAGCAGACTCCGGCACCGTGGCGCGCCGCAGGCGAAGCCAGCCAGCGCTCCGGCAGCCCGCGCCTAGCGCGCGGCTCGGCCGAAGGTAGGGTAAACGACATGGCGAACCCACTCCGCGATATGTCCGTCATCATGCAGTGCTGCTGGCCGTGGCCATCACGGTCGTGCTCGTCCTGGTCGGAGTTACCTGCCGTTCTCGCCGATCGCGCAGGAACGCGACGAAGTCGATAAGGCCGTCCGGCAGCGAGCGCAGTTGAATCAGGAAGTCACGCAGCTTCAGGTGTATCGCCAGCGTTACGGCGAATTGAAATCGCAGATGGACGCGCTCTCGAAGCAGCTCGAGACGCTGAAGACCATCGTCCCCGAAGAAAAAGAACAAGACGAATTCATCCGCCTGGTGCAGGGAGCAGCGTCCGCTTCCAACGTCAGATTCGCCGCTTCACCGCGAAGCCCGTCGTAGCGCAGGAATACCACTACGACATGCCCTTCGAACTTCAGGCCGACGGTCCGTACTTCAACCTGCTCGACTTCTTCGGCCGGTTGAGCCGCCTGTCGCGAATCATCAACGTCGGCGACATCGATTTCGAAGACGCGCCGGACGGCAAGGCCGCGAAGTATACGCTGCGGCCCGGCACCTCGGTGTCGGCGTATTTCCAGCAACCACGTTCTTCACCAAGCCCGCTGAGCCGCTTCCGGAATCACAGCAGCAGCACCGGCAGGGGCAAAACCGCAGTCCGCCGCTCCGCCGAGACCGTGAACGGGATGAGCGAACTATGCGTTCTGTGAACACTCTGGTAATTGGGATCTTGCTGGCAACAGGCGTTCCCTGCGTGCTCGGGCAAACCCCCGCGACTGGCGGCACTGCAGCCGCGCAATCTGTCGCGAAGGCTGCCGGGCATGCGACAAAGGGCGCGACCAAGTCCAAGGCCAAAAACTCCGGTGCAAAACCCGCATCGAAGCCGGCCGGAGCTGCAGCCGCAGCGAGCGAAGGTGGCGAGAACCCGGGCAGTACCGAAGTGAAATATGCGCGCCGCGATCCTTTCGAGTCTTTGGTGTCTCGTCAACAGAGTGGAGGGGTGAAAAACCTTCCACCGGGTAAAGCCGGATTACAGGTGAGCACGCTGCGATTGGATGGGATCGTGCGCTCTTCAAACGGAATGATCGCAGTGGTTTCGAATCCGCAGGCGCGGACGTACTTCTTGCGCGAAGGCGATCAACTTTACGACGGTCGCGTAGAAAAAATCGCCATGGACGGCGTGTCCTTCCATGAAGTCGGCAAGGACGCGTTTGGCAAGCCAGTAGAACGCCAGGTAAATAAACGAATTTACGCCAGTGCAGGAGAACAGCAATGACGACGAACCGGCCGGCCTTTCGAATTGGCTGCCTGATACTCGCGGCGACGGCAATCAGTGGCATACCGACCATCGCCCAGACGCAGGAGCCCGCCGGAACATCGACCGCGGCTTCGGTGATCTCCAACGTGGCAGTGACACAAATGTCACAGCGGGCAAGCGTACGCGTGGAGGGCCAAGGACGTCTGGAAGTCCACGCCTCGCGAATGCAGAACCCCGATCGGTTGGTGCTGGATTTCGGGAGCACGCGGTTGGCGGTGCAGAAGACGGTGATTCCCGGCGTAGCAGCCCCAGTGCGAGGAGTGCGCCTGGGGCAGTATCGTCCCGACGTGGCACGCATTGTCGTGGATTTAACGGCTGCGGCGCCCTACGAGATTCTGCGGGAAGGTACCGCAGTGGTTGTCGCATTCGATGTTCAGCCAGAGTCCCCGGTGGATGCGCCGGTGACCACCACTACGGTTGCATCTCGCGAAATAGTGAAGATGCGGCCGGCCTCTTACGACATGAGCACACCGCGGCGAGTTATTGCCACTCGTGTCTCGAAATCTTTATCGTCTTCTCCTCGATTCGCATTGCCACGCGAACTGACTCAGCCCTCAGTCGTACTGGCATCGTACAGCGGAAAAGACACCCCAATTCGGCCCATGAGCCCAGCACAGGAAGCCGCGCAGCAGCAGGCCGGAAATGCCGCCGCGACTGCTGGGGGAACACAAACACCAACAACGGCGCCCAGTAAGTACACCGGCGAGCCGATTTCGGTAAACCTCAAGGACGTAGACTTGCGCGACTTCTTCCGCCTGATCCATGAAATCAGCGGCCTGAACGTGGTGCTCGATCCGAATGTCAAGGGCACACTCACGATCGTGTTGGACGAAGTTCCCTGGGATCAGGCGCTGGATATCGTGCTGCAAAACAATGGTTTGGAAAAGCAGCTCCACGGAAATGTGTTGCGCATTGCGACGCTCGAAACGATCAAAAGGGAAGCGGATACGGCGCGCGACGTTCGCAAAGCGGAGAATGATGCTCAGGAAATGGTGACCGTCACCCGCGTGCTCAGCTACGCTAAAGCGGACACCTTGAAGGACACCTTTAAGAAATTCCTGACGTCGCGGGGTGACATTCTGGCCGATCCACGCTCGAACCAGCTCATTATCCGCGACATCCCGTCTGTAATTCCTACAATCGACAATCTTCTTCATCAGCTCGATCGCAAGTCCCAGCAGGTGGAGATCGAGGCGCGGATCGTAGCGGCGACGCGATCGTTTGCGCAGGACATCGGAACGCAACTGGGCTTTGGCGGGACTACGACCGGCGGACGATCGATCTTTACGGGTGCTCCGACAGCGGGAAATAGTCCATTTACCACTACCGGATTGCCTCCGGCTCCTAATCCCGGCTCAAGCACTACTTCAACGACTTCGGGTGCCGGTACAACCGGAGTGACCATCAACAATCCGACGATAACCTCGACTAATATAACGCCGGCTTCTCCAGCGATCACCAATCTGCCGCTGGCCGTAAACCTGGGAGCGGGCGTGCCGACCAGTGGACTGGGCTTTGTGCACCGTTCGCCAAACTTTGCGGTGGACTTCTTTATATCCGCAGCGGAGTCCAAGGGTGTCGGCAAACTGCTTTCCAAGCCTCGTGTCGTAACGCAGAACAACGAAAAGGCGACGGTCAAGCAAGGTGTCAAGATCCCCATTCAGACCACCATCAACAACACCATTTCTGTGCAGTTTATCGACGCGGTGCTGAAGCTGGAGGTTACTCCGCAGATTACGGCAGATGGTACAGTGTTCATGGATGTTTTGGTCGAAAACACCCAGATCGATCCCGGCATCCCGCGCATTCAGGGCGTACCCGCACTGGATACGCAAGCCGCAGAGAGCCGAGTGACGGTCGCCGATGGTTCCACGATTGTGGTCGGCGGCGTCATCATCACCAACACCCAGGTAAACATCACCGAGGTACCCATCGTAGGCAGTCTGCCGGTCATCGGGCGACTGTTCCGCCGCAACAATACAAGCGTCAACACTTCCGAGCTGTTGTTCTTCCTGACGCCCAGGATTATTCCGACGGTCTAATTGTGAAACTTCACGGGCCATACGTCCGGGCGGTATACCGCGGTTGAGCTGACTAAATCGATTTCCAATTGAGGGCCAAATCGAGGAGACTGCGGTCTCCTCGATTCCTTTTATGAACACGCCATTCGCACATCGTAGACGAGTACTGCAAGCGCAGCTGGGTACGGCCCAACTCAGCGCGCTGCTCATCAGCAAACCAGCCAGTTGGTATTACCTGACCGGATTCACCGGCGAAGCCGGAGCATTGGTGATTTCTCGCAGCGCCGCCGTGATCGTCACTGACGGGCGGTTCACGGCACAGGCGCGGCAGGAAACGTCGGGAGTGCGCATCGTGCAGCAGGCAGGGACACTCGCGAGTTCGGTAGGGGAGTTAGCGCGCAGTGCGCGGTTGAGGAGGGTTGGCTTTGATGCGTCACAGGTGGCGGTGAGCACCCTAGTAGGCTTGCGGAAAGCGTGCGGGCGGCACACACGATGGATTGAGGCCGCCGGGCATGTCGAGGGGTTGCGAGGCCGCAAAGACGCCACAGAACTCGCGCAGATGCGAAGGGCGGCAGTTCTGGCGGATCGCGTGATGGAGCACGCTCTGAAGATCCTGAAACCTGGCGTTCGGGAGTTGGAGGTCGCGGCGGAGATCGAATTCCAGATGCGGCAGTTGGGCGCATCGGGCCCGGCCTTTGAAACGATCGTCGCCTCCGGCGTGCGGTCGGCTTACCCACACGCTCGAGCAACCGCCAAGCGATTGAGGAAAAATGAATTGGTCGTGTTGGACCTGGGTGCTATACTCGCGCACTATTGCAGCGACATTACGCGCACCGTGGTTGTTGGGCGTGCGTCCCAGAAGATCCGTAATTGGCATCGCGCCGTACAGGCCGCCCAATCGGCGGCCATATCAGCCGTAAAGGCGGGTGCGACCTGCGGGGAAGTGGATGCGGCAGCGAGGCAAGTTTTGGCCGGCCAATCACTGGACCAATACTTCGTGCATAGCACCGGACATGGGTTGGGGCTGGAAGTCCACGAAGATCCTCGCGTTGCGAAGGGGCAGAAGCAGATTCTCGAACCCGGAAATGTCGTGACGATCGAACCTGGCGTCTACGTGCCGGGAATCGGGGGAATCCGGATCGAGGACGACGTAGCCGTGCACGAAAGTAGAACCGAAGTGCTCACCCGCGTTCCGCGGGACCTTATTGAGATTTAAAACAGGCATGAAACGTAAAGAGCCCTCCAAGCCCGCCGGCAATGCGACGTTTGCGAACTCCGACCTTCAGCACATCGAACAGTTGCTGAAGTTTATGAGCGAGCACAACCTGGAAGAGTTTGAGTACGCCAAAGGGGATCTGAAGATCCGGCTGAAGAAGCCTTCGGCGACGCCGGTGGTAGCCGGTCGGGCAGTTTCGGCGCCAGAAATCATCATTTCCGGTGGATATGCTGCACAGCCAACAGCGTCATCTGGTGCAACGTCTGCGCCTCCGTCTAGCTCCTCCGCTGGTACGCATGCGCAGGAAACGCGGGCAGCCGAGGATTTGCATCTGGTGAAATCGCCTATTGTGGGCACCTATTACGGATCGCCAAGTCCAGGAGCGGAGCCGTTCGTTAAAGTAGGCGGCTACATCGAGACCGGCCAGACGCTGTGCATTGTCGAGGCGATGAAGCTGATGAACGAGATCGAGTCGGACATGAGCGGCGAAGTGTTGCGCATCTTCGTCGAGAATGGACAGCCCGTCGAATACGGGCAGCCGCTGTTCGGCATCCGGCCCAGCCGGAAGAAGTAGCCCGCCCTCCGGTATGTTTCAGAAAATTCTAGTCGCCAATCGCGGGGAAATCGCCCTGCGAGTCATCTGCGCGTGCAAGGAGCTGGGAATCTCCACGGTCGCGGTTTATTCCGAGGCGGACCGCAACTCTCTGCACGTGCGTTTCGCGGACGAAGCCGTGTGCATCGGGCCGCCGCGCAGCGCCGAAAGTTATCTTGAATATCCCGCAGGTGATCAGCGCCGCAGAAATCACCAATGTTGACGCGATTCATCCCGGCTATGGATTTCTTTCTGAGAATGCGAATTTCGCGAAAGTTTGCGAAGCCTCGGAGATCACTTTCATCGGGCCGACCGCCGAAGTGCTCGAGATGATGGGCGAGAAAGACCATGCGCGCCGGGAAGTGGAAGCCGCGGCGTGACTGCCTACGGTTCCCGGTAGCGACGGAATTGTGGAAGGCGGAAGAGCAGCTGTGGAAGCAGGCGGGAAGCATCGGCTACCCGCTGATTCTGAAGGCGTCGGCCGGAGGCGGCGGACGGGGCATGCGCATCGTGCGCAAGCAGGATGAGCTGCTCGCCGATGTATCAGACCGCCCGCAACGAAGCGCAACAGGCTTTCGGCACTCCGGATGTGTACGTCGAGAAATTCATCGAGCACCCGCGCCACATCGAATTTCAGGTGCTCGGCGACAAGCACGGCAAGGTCGATTCACCTCGGCGAGCGCGAATGCACCATCCAGCGGCGCCACCAGAAACTGCTCGAAGAATCGCCGTCGCCGGCGATGGACGCCAAGCGCCGCAAGCGAACTCGGCGCGCAGAGTGGTGCGACGCGCTGGAAAAAATCGGATACACCAACGCCGGCACCGTCGAATTTTTGATGGATGAAGACGGCTCGATCTACTTCATCGAAATGAACACGCGCATTCAGGTGGAGCATCCGGTCACGGAAATGGTCACCGGCGTGGACCTCATCAAAGCGCAGATTCGCATGGCCGCCGGTGAGACGCCTCGACGACGCCGTCGGCGAAGATGATTTCTCCGGCCATGCCATCGAATGCCGCATAAACGCGGAAGATCCTGTAACGTTCGTGCCGTCGGCCGGACGCATCACGACTTTTCAGGCGCCGGGAGGTACGGGAGTGCGTGTCGATTCCGCGGCCTACGCCGATGCCGTAATCCCGCCCTACTACGATTCCATGATCGCCAAGCTGGTCGTTAAGGGCCGCGACCGCGCCGAAGCCATCGCCCGGATGAGGCGCGCCCTGGACATGTTCGTCATCGAAGGCATCAAGACCTCCATTCCTTTGCAGCGGCGTATCCTTGCGGATCCCGACTTCGCCGCCGGCAAATTCGATACCCATTTCATCGAGCGCCTGCTCGGTACGAATGGGAAATAGCCGGTCGATGCGGCTTGTGCTTCCAAGGCTGTATGTAATACTGGACGCAACCTTGCTACCTATTTCTGCACAAGACTGCGCGCAGGAGCTCGCCGGTGCCGGAGTGCGGCTGATGCAGTACCGCAACAAAAACGCCTCCGCACGCGAATTGTTGCAGACGTCCCGCAGCTTAGCCATCGCTTCTCGCTCCCGCAGGAATTCCCTTCATCGTGAACGACCGCCCAGACGTGGCCGTCCTTGCGGGCGCAAATGGGGTACATGTGGGCCAGGAAGATCTCGCGCCCGAACAGGCCCGCTCCCTCGTAGGAGCGAATAAGTGGGTAGGGGTATCCACGCACAATGTCGAACAGTTTCGGGAAGCGGCCGCTACTTCCGCTGATTACATCGCGGTTGGGCCGATTTTTTCGACAGCCTCAAAGGCGAATCCCGATCCCGTGGTTGGACTGGAGTTGATTCGCGCGCGTGCGCGATTTGACGGAAAAACCAATCGTCGCCATTGGCGGCATCACATTGGAAACAGCGGTGTCGGTGATCGAAGCTGGAGCGGACGGCGTCTCGGTGATCAGCGACATTCTGTGCGCGCCCGATCGAGTCCGGCGAGCCCGACAATATCTTGAGGTACTCGGCGGTGCGAATCGCACCGCGTCAGTTTAGGGTCCGGATCATGGCGGATACGACTTCACAAGCAATTTCTGAGCAGACCGATCGAGTTGCATCGGGAGACCGCGGCTTCGTTCGCGCGATCGGCTTGTTCGATGGAACGATGATCGTCGTCGGGTCGATGATCGGCTCCGGAATCTTCATTGTGGCCGCGGAAATCAGCCGCCAGACGGGGTCTCCCGCGGGTTTACTTCTCACCTGGATCATTACGGGATTGCTGACCGTCTCCGCAGCGTTGTCGTACGGCGAATTGGCGGCACTGTTTCCGCGAGCCGGCGGCCAGTACATTTATTTGCGAGAAGCGTACTCCCCACTGTGGGGATTTCTATACGGCTGGACCCTATTCCTGGTCATTCAGACCGGTACGATCGCGGCGGTAGCGGTCGGTTTCGCTCGCTATATCGGCGTAATTTTCCCGTCGATCTCGGGCAGCGCCTGGATCATTCACCCGATCAATCTGGGGTCAAAATATGCGATCAGTCTGTCGGTGCAGCAACTGATCGGAATTTTGATGATCGCGCTGCTCACTTTCCTCAACACGCTTGGCGTGCGCCTGGGCAAAATCATCCAGAATGTGTTCACTAGCGCCAAAACGCTGGGAGTAGTTGGGCTGATTCTCATCTGCATCTTTGTCGGCCGCAACGCCGATGCTGTGGCCGATAATTTCGGGCATTTTTGGCAGATCCGGGGGGCGGTTCCGATCGAGCCCGGCGCCGGCTTTCTTCGCGGACTCATTCCGACGATCACAGGGGCGATTGGCTTCGTTGGAATTATCGTCGCGTTCGGAGTGGCGCAAGTTGGCTCGCTATTTTCTTCCGACGCCTGGAACAATATTGGCTTCACCGCTGCCGAAGTGAAAAATCCAAAGCGCGACGTGGCGCTATCGATGGCGCTGGGCACGTTGATCGTCACCGTTCTCTACATTGTCGCGAACATTGCCTACCTCTGTACGCTGACGCTGTCGCAGATCCAACACGCGCAGGACGACCGCGTAGCTACCGCGGCGCTGAACTCCGCACTGGGCCCGGTTGGCGCGGTCCTGATGGCGATCGCCATCATCATTTCTACGTTTGGCTGTAACAATGGGCTGATCCTTGCCGGGTCGCGGGTTGTTTATGCCATGGCGCATGATGGTCTCTTCTTCCGCGCCACCGGCAAACTTAACAGCAAACGCGTCCCCGGGACGGCGCTGGTGCTGCAGGGCTTCTGGATTGCCATCCTGATTGCATTGCGCACGCGTCAGCCCAACGGAACGTATGGCAATCTCTACAATGACCTGCTCAACTATGTCGTGTTCGCGGTGCTTTTTTTTTATGTGCTGACGATTGCAGGCATCTTCCGGCTTCGTAAAAAGCGGCCCGACGCCGAGCGCCCGTACCGCGCGTTTGGCTACCCATTCGTGCCGCTGCTGTATATAGTGGCGGCGGTCGCGATCATGGTGGTGTTGCTGCTGTATCAAACGCAAACAACCTGGCCGGGCCTGGTGATCGTCTTACTCGGAGTTCCCGTATATTTGCTGTGGTCTCGCCGCTCCTCTCCGCCGGACGGCGTGGCATCACACTGAACGGAAAGGAAAGCGCTCTATGCGTTCTTGCGAGGTGCTTGATGACCAGCAGGCCTAACGAATTGGGAGCCGCTGTAGCCGGCGACGCGGCCCGCACGGACGGCGGTTTGTTCGCCAAGAAACCCATGGAGGCGTTGCTCGCGGAGGCCAAAGAGGCCGGCGAGCACAGCCTGAAACGTACGCTCGGGCCCTTCCAACTGACCGCGCTCGGCGTAGGCGCTGTTATCGGGGCAGGCATCTTCGTGCTCTCTGGACTCGGCGCACATTACGCCGGCCCGGCGCTGATGCTTTCGTTCGTACTGTCGGGGCTCGGTTGCGCCTTTGCCGCGTTGTGCTATGCCGAATTCGCCGCCATGATTCCGCTGGCAGGCAGCGCTTATACCTACGCCTACGCTACCCTGGGTGAGATTTTCGCTTGGATCATCGGCTGGGATCTGACGCTTGAATATGCCATGGGCGCCAGCACCGTTTCATCGGGTTGGTCCAATCACTTTATCGAGCTGCTAAACATCTTCCACGTCAAAATGCCGCTGTGGCTCGCCTACGATCACTGGACGGCGCTGCGGACGGCCGAAAATCTGGTGGCGCGACAGATGGCGCAGGCCTCCGATGCGGCGCTGCTCCCCGGCACGCAGGCTTTCCTCGATCGGGTAAGCGCCATCGTCACCGCTCAATCTCCGGAACTCGTTGCCCGTGCGCATGACTTGATGGCCGCGCCGAAGATCTTTGGCTTCGAATTCGGCTTCAACCTGCCGGCATTTCTGATCGCGCTGCTCATCACGTTCATTCTCTGCATCGGCATCAAAGAGAGCGCAAGCTTCAATGCCACGATCGTGGTCATCAAAGTCTCCGTGGTCCTGTTCGTAATCGGCCTCGGCGTCACCAAAATGTCCACCGCAAATTGGGGCACCGATTGGCACACCTTCGCTCCCTATGGCTTTGGAGGAATCGGCGCTGGCGCGGCCTACATTTTCTTCGCGTACATTGGCTTCGACGCCGTTTCCACCACCGCGCAAGAAGCCAAGAATCCGCAGCGTGACCTGCCCATCGGCATCATCGTCTCGCTCGTGATATGCACGCTCCTGTACATCTCCGTTGCCGGAGTGCTCACCGGAATGGTCCACTGGCAGGAAGTCAATATTGAAGCGCCCATCGCGCGCGCCTTCATGGACCGCGGCATGACCACGGCTTCGCACATCATTACGCTCGGCGCCCTGGCGGGTCTCACCAGCGTGATGCTGGTCATGCTCCTTGGGCAAACGCGTGTCTTGTATTCGATGGCCAACGACGGCTTGCTGCCGAAAAAGTTCTTCGCTGCAATCCATCCAAAGTTCCGCACGCCGTACAAGAACACATTAGCAGTCGGCTTACTGGCCGCCATCGTCGGCAGCATCACTCCCATCGACGACATCGGAAAGATGGTGAACATCGGCACACTGCTGGCATTCGTGATCGTGTGTATCGCGGTGATGGTGCTGCGCCGCACTAACCCAGGTCAGTCGCGTCCCTTCCGCACGCCGTGGGTGCCGGTCGTTCCAATTTTAGGCATCCTGTTCAACGGCTACATGATGTACAAGCTCGGCTGGGTTAACTGGGCGCGTCTGATCGTGTGGCTGGTGATCGGCCTGGTCGTCTATTTCACATACAGCCAGCACCACAGCCGAGTACGCAACGCATTGTCGAAATAGCGTCATGCGACGCCATTTTTCTTTATTGCTGATGGCTGGAGCCCTGAGCTGCGTTGAAGCTGCGGCGCAAAAGCCTGCGTGGCAGCCGCCACCAGGCACTATGACGATTAACGTCTGGCCGGAAAAAGCGCCAGGTGTACCCGACAATACCAATCCCGAAGTCGACACCACCACCGCCAAAGACAATCTGATCGCCGGTAAGCCGCTGATTCGGCTCGGCAACGTCACACAGCCTACGCTGACGGTCTATCAACCGCAGGGCAAGAACACGGGCGCCGCGGTCGTCGTTTTCCCGGGAGGCGGCTACCACATCCTCGCAATCGATTTGGAAGGGACCGAGGTTTGCGATTGGCTCAGCGAAAAGGGAATCGCTTGCATTCTGCTGAAGTACCGGGTTCCGGACACGGGGCCCTTCCCAAAGTCGAACGCCGCTCTTGAGGACGCGCAGCGTGCGCTCGGCGTGGTCCGCTCGCATGCTTCGGAGTGGCACGTCGATCCGCAACGCATCGGCGTGCTCGGCTTCTCGGCCGGCGCGCATCTCGCCGCAGCTCTCAGCACTCACTATGAGAAACGCCTCTACGATCCGGTTGACGCAGCCGATCAGAAGAACTGCCGTCCGGATTTCGCGGTGATCGTTTATCCCGGTTACCTGGCCCTCGCCGAACAGAATTTTGCCAACAATCCAGACATCAGCGTGACCGACAAAACGCCGCCATCTTTCATCGTGATGGCCGAGGACGATCCGGTCCACGTGGAAAACGCCACTGCTTACTTTCTGATGCTGAAGAATGCGAAGGTGCCGGCCGAGCTGCACATCTATGCACAAGGTGGACACGGCTACGGACTGCGTCGCACCACGCTGCCTGTCACGACATGGCCGCAAAGCGTAGAAATTTGGCTGCATACCATCAAAGTGCTGCAATAAATCTCGCTTGGATGGACGGACCCGATTGTTGTGCGCTACGTGTCCGTTCGTGCCCCATCTTCAGGTAAAGTAGTATTTCGCACTCCGACCGATGGCCGCTCTTCGCTCCAACCTCCGCGAATTTTATCGCCGCCTCTCCCGTTCGGAGCTGGCCGCCTCGATTGTGATGGTGGCGGGTTTGACTGCGGCGGCTTTGCGGGTTCAGGGCCGTTTATTCGACTTTCTCAAATATCTCTGCGGTCCTCTCCGCGCTGTATCTGATTTTTCGCGTGATTGCCTGGGGCCGCAGTCGATTGCTTTGGAGCTTGCGCAATCGCTTGATCGTCGCCTACGTCTTCATTGCCGTCGTACCCATACTGCTGATCAGTACGTTCGTCGTTCTCGCCGGAAAATTTCTCTATTCGCAGCTCGGCGCCTACGTTCTTTACGAGGATTTGCATCGCCGCATCGATATGCTCGCGGACATCTCCGAGCACATCAGTGCAGCGCACGCGGTGTTGCCTTCGGGAGTGACACAGGACGAAGCCGAACGCGTGCTGGCAGCGCAGTCACACGCCGTTCACGATCGGGAACTACCCGGGCTGAGCATCGAATTTTCCGAACGACGCCAGCTTGTTGCAGAGAATAGCCGGACCGCGGCAGCAGCTATTCGCCGGACTTTTGCAACAAGGCGATCATCTCTCTTTGGTCGGCATGCACTTGATCGACAAAGGCAGCCGTACGCGAATCGTGCGGCTTAGTGTGCCAGTGACATCCGATTTCCTCGCTACTGTGGCGCCTGATCTTGGGGCGATTCAGTTGAATTTGATGCAACCGTATAAAGGGGGCGCTCGCCGAGGAGTGATCTATTCAACCGGGGGAGCGCAGTACGAAACCGCAGGCCGCATTCCCGCACGGAATCGTGTGCTGCAGCCTCCCGATTTCATCATCGACCCTTCCGTGGAGGTAGTTTCGCGCCTCGATGATGCCGCCTTTGTGGCGGACGACGGCTCACTTGGCAAGCCTCGCCCTGTGTTTGCCGTTTTCAGCGCTCGTCCCTCGCGGCTTAGCGGCAGAATGTTTACGACTTTGGGCGAACTTCGCGACTACTATTTGGTGCTTTTCGGCAGCTTCGCAGTGGCCTTCCTGCTTATCTGGGTTGCGGCGTTTATTGCCGGCGTGGTCCTGACTAGGCAAATCACGAAGGCCGTCGCTGACCTGTACCACGCCACGATGTACGTGCAAAGCGGCGATCTCACCCATCGTGTGCGTATTGAGCGGCGCGATCAGCTCGGCGTCTTGGGCGAGTCGTTCAACCAGATGACCAGCTCGATCAGCGGCCTGATCGAAGAGCAGAAAAAGCGCCAACGGCTGGAAAATGAAATTTTGATCGCGCGGGAAGTGCAGAACGAACTGTTTCCGCAATCGATTCCGAAAGTCCCCGGCGTCGAAATCGAGGCAATTTGTAGGGCGGCGCGTTCGGTCAGCGGCGACTATTACGATTTCATCCAGCTGAGCCCGACGCATCTGGCGATCGCCGTCGCTGATATTTCCGGGAAGGGAATTTCCGCCGCGCTGCTGATGGCCAGCCTGCAGGCGGCGTTGCGCAGCCAAATGCTGGTGGAGGGCAGCGAAAGCATGAGTACTGCGGAGCTGGTCTCGCGGCTCAACAAGCATCTGGTCAGGAATACTGGAGATGACCGCTTTGCTACGTTTTTTATTGCGGTGTACGACAGCGCCACACGCCAATTGCGTTACACCAACGCGGGCCACCTGCCATCATTTTTGATTTCCAAGGATTCCGCACTGCATCTCGATAAGGGCGGGATGGTTCTCGGCGTCGTGGAAGAACTGTCCTACGAAGAAGGCACAGTGTTCGTCCCCCGCGATTCCATTCTGGTCGGTTACAGTGACGGACTCGTGGAGCCCGAAAATGTTTACGGTGAAGAGTTCGGAATCCGGCGGCTGCAACAAGCCGCAGTTTACGTGCAGGGTTCGCCACCACGTGTTGTTGCGGAATCGTTGATGGCTGCTGCGGAAGAATGGGCTGGCACGCCCGAACAAGCCGACGATATGACGGTTGTTGTCGCGCGTCTGCGATAGCGTTCCAGCGAATTGCGGGTCTCCACCCCAATGTCGGAGGATCGAGCCATTTTTGTGGCGCGGTATACGATCAACAGGGAAGAACGTACAGGTTCGTTTTGAGGGCTAGGCAGCTAAGCTATACTGATTTGTTTTTAGTTCGGCGTTTCAGGGAGTCGAATGTCGCTTCGAAATCGCGTTGCATTGGTCACAGGCGGCAGCCGGGGCATCGGCCGCGGAATCGCCGTGAAGCTGGCACAAGATGGTGCGCGCGTCGCCATTGCTTACCGCTCCAACAAAGCCGCCGCTCAGCAGTGTCTGCGGCAGTTGCAGGCCGCCGGAGCCGATTGCGTCGCTGTTGAAACGGATATCAACGATCCTGCACGATCGGAAGATCTTTTGCGCACTGTGGTGGATCGATTTGGCCGCCTGGACGTGCTCGTGAACAACGTCGGCGACTTCCGTTGGGGGACTTTGGCGGAATCCTCGCTTGAAGACTGGCAGAGTGTCATCGCATCCAACCTGATGACCGTGCTGTACGTAAGCCGTGCCGCTCTTCCGCACATGCGCCGAGGGCGCTGGGGCCGAATCATCAATCTAGGCGCGGTGGGGGCAGAACGCGCTTTTGGCCAGGCAAAAATTTCCGCGTATGCCGCCGCCAAAGCCGCAGTCGTCGCTCTGTCCAGGTCCCTCGCTTTGGAAGAAGCCAAGAATGGAATCACCGTGAATGTCGTCAACCCTTCCAGTATTGACGAAAATGAACTGACTTTGAACGAGGCTCGCCGCATCCGCGATGCGCGTTTTCCGATCGGCCGTCCGCCCACAGTCGAGGATGTCGCTGCCTCCGTGGCATTCTTCGCTTCGGAAGAGGCGGAGTACATCACCGGGCAGGTCGTCAACGTCAGTGGCGGCTGGATGCTCTGATCTTGCCGTGAATCTTGTGTTCATCCACAGCTCAAACCTGTCATGAAAGCGCTAACCGCAGCGGAAATGCGCGAAGTCGATCGCCTCACCACGGAGCGGCTTCGGAATTCCCAGTCTTCAGTTGATGGAGAATGCCGGGCACGCGGTCGCCGACTTATACCGGCGCAGCGGCGTATACCGATGCTTTGCGCACTCGTTCGATCTGCGTCCTTTGCGGCAAAGGGAACAATGGAGGTGATGGATTCGTCGCCGCTCGGGACCTGAAAGCGGTCGTCAAGGCAGTCCGTGTATGTCTGTTCGCCAATCCGGATGAGCTGCGCGGCGATGCGGCGACAAATTTGCAACGATGGCGCGATTGCGGGGGCGAGGTAGTGTCGGTTACCGACGAAAAAGGTTGGGAGGCCGTTAGAGCTGGCGTCCTCGCTGCGGATGTAATTGTTGACGCAATCTTTGGCACAGGATTTCGCGGCGCTGTGTCCGGCGCGGTCGCTCAGGCTATCGAGGACATCAACAAGCTTTCGCGTGACACTACCGCTGCGCGTCCTGCGCTGATCCTTGCTGTCGACACGCCTTCAGGCCTGCCATCCGACGGCCAGCCTGCAGAAGGCGCCGTCTTGAGGGCCCATCAAACGGTGACGTTCACGGCGCCAAAGATCGGCCAATTGATTTCCAATAACTCCGAGGCGCTCGGGGCAATTGACTGTCGTAGACATCGGCTCTCCCGCAGCTTTAGTCGATGAGCTTGGCAAGGGCGCTTTGCGCTGGAGTGACGCCGGCGAATTCGCGGGGCTGCCGCTCGTCCGCCAAACGGATGGCCACAAGGGTCTATATGGCCACATTCTCATTGTCGCGGGTTCGGTCGGCAAATCCGGCGCCGCTGTGATGGCTGGTTCCGGCGCCCTTCTCGCCGGCGCAGGGCTCGTCACCATTGCGACTCCTGATGCCGTGCTGCCCATCGTATCTAGTGCGCACCCCGAACTGATGACTGAGCCGCTCGTCGGAAGGAAAGATGGCACGATTTCGCGGGAGAATTTAGCAAATCGCTTAAGCAACATCGCCAAAGGGAAAACCATCGTCGCGATCGGGCCGGGTCTGGGCCAGGATGGGGAAACAAGGGAATTTATTCATGCGTTCGTTCAACAAACGAATCTCCCCATCATCCTCGATGCCGATGGCCTCAACGCCTTCGCCGGGCAAGCCGATAAACTGCGAGAACGTAAAACTGAATTTCTGGCGATCACGCCGCACCCCGGCGAAATGGCGCGCCTGCTGAACTGCTCGACGAAAGACGTGCAGGCGGATCGTGTGAAAGCTGCGCAAGAGGCCGCGAAACGCTGGAACGCTCATGTCGTCCTCAAGGGTGCGCACACAATCATCGCGGCGCCGAGCGGCGCGATGTTCGTCAACACCACCGGTAACCCCGGGCTCGCCAAAGGCGGCTCCGGCGATACTCTGACAGGCATCCTTGCTGCCATGACGGGCCAATTCAAGACGGACGATTGGCTGCGCGTCCTGGCTCTTGGTGTCTACTTGCACGGAGCCGCCGCGGACCTCGCGGTCGCCGGCACGGACCCATCCGGACTTCTCGCCAGCGAAGTCGCTGCCGCGGTGCCCAAAGCGCGTCGCGAACTTCTCCGAGAGCTGCAGCGACGTGCCTGAGGAAGTGATCACCCACTCTGCGGAAGAAACTGTGCGCTGGGGCAGGGAATTCGCCGCCCGCCTACGCGCTCCGCTGCTTGTGCTGCTCACTGGCGAACTCGGGAGCGGAAAAACCACTCTTACCAAGGGCATTGTGGCCGGGCTGGGAGCCGCTGCGGAAGACGAAGTCACCAGCCCCACATTTACGCTGGTCCACGTTTACGGGGAATCGGAAGCAGCTGCGACGAAGGTCTATCATGGCGACCTGTACCGTATTGAGAGCTTCCACGATTTCGAGACCTTAGGCCTGGAAGATGTCTTCGCGAAGCCCGCAGTAGTGATTCTGGAATGGTCGGAGAAATTTCCGCTGCAATCGCCCTGGCCACAGTTGCGCCTGAAGCTCGAACATGCCGGGGGCGATAAGCGGCGTATTCTGGTGCTGTAAGTTGCTCACATCGGCTTACTTTCTGGCCAACCTCACCGGTGGGAATCGTTGCCCGCGCCCCTCCCCGCTGATACGTTGAATAAAGCCTATTTGGCGGATCCATGGCCTACGAAATCCTCACTCCCAGCCTAACGGAAGCAGCCCGAATCGAGCTTAAGAGCTATAGCGTCACGATTCCGATGGGATCGCTGGCGATCGGCGTCGATAACATTCATCACGATGTCTTCCTCAGCCCGAAATTCGTTCAGGCGTCACGCGACTACCTTTTCGATCTGATCCGCCAGAACACGCGCGCTACCTATTTTCCCGGGATCGAGCTGCGGCCCGTAAAAAGCCTGGATAACACCGCTTTCCGCAAGCTGCTGAGCGAACTGCTGCAAAGCTCGCTGACGCAGGCCAAGCATCACAAGAACATTGAAATCGATCTGGTATTTCGCGTTGCGTTGCTCAAATTCCTGGCTGTGGAGATCGGAAATCAGTTCGCCAACCTGATCCTCGAAGGCAAGGAGTGGATACGCCAGCGGGGAGAGGGTTTCGAACGCAGCCAACAAGCGCATGTTATCAAGTCGCGGCTGTCGGAATTGCAGTCCGCGCGCCGGGTTGTGATTCGCGCTGTGGGTCAGCAGGTCGCGCAAATGCTGATCGACGTGGAAGAGAACGTCATCGTCAAAGCTCGGCGTGCGCTTTTCGGAGAAGATTTTGGAGCCATTTACGACCTGCTGAAGAATCGTTTGGTCTTTCTGGACAGCGGCAAGGATGACGTCTTTTTCCTGGAGCACTATGTGCTGCTGGGAAATTACGTCCGTGACCTGGATCGCTTCGAGGCCATGGACGAACTGTTCCAGGAGTTTCTCGCGGATTCAGGTCTCGCCTCGAGCCAGGATCCGGCTTACACCGAAGCCCACCAGGCATACAAGACTGCGCTCGATCAGGTGCAGGGCATGCGCGATGAGATTGCCAATTTGGAAGATCAGCGCGAAAGTCTGCGCAAGCGGCTTGAACGTGGCGACAGTTTTCTCAACAAATTCCTAAGTTCATCGCAGGATCCCTCTGACGTTAAGGCGTCGCTGGTTGATGTGGAAGCGCGTTTGAAGCATCAACAAACCAAGCTGGAAGAGAGCGGCCCCCCGATCGACGCGGCGAAACAGAAGCTGGATTTCTTTACCAAGGACTACAAAGGCCGCCTCGGTGATTATCTGAACGAACCTGAAAATGCGAAAACGTTATTCGATCAGGCGGTCACTGGCGAAGCAGTCGGAACATTCCGGGGCAAGTTGCTTGGCGATCTGCTGGATCGCATGGAACAGGGCGAAATCATTTACCACGTCCTGGCTGGCTACGAAATCCGCTCGATTGCTGCCGAATACAGCCCCCCTGTTCACTTGCAGCAATTGCGCAAGGCGCTGGTATCGAAAGAAGAGTTCAAGCGCGTGGAAACGGTCTTGAAGCAGGTGCCCGCTAAACAACTATCGCTAAAGCCCATTGAAGATCTGTCGCGCAGGATTCGCCGCTACTCGCGCGAAGAAAAACTGGCATTCGTAGCTCGCTTTGCTGTGGACTTTCTGCGCTTGCGGCGGGACCTGCGCAATGCGGAACACCTCACCACCTGCATGGAGCGCATCCATCTGGTGACGCACCGAGCAGGCTCGCGAACTTTCCCGGCTGAACAATCGCCTGTACGAATGCGTGCTGCAAGAGGAAGCGAAACCGGCTCAGGATGTGGTCGTTTCGCACGTCATCATCAAAGCGGACGTGCGCGGCTCAACGAAAATGACGCAGGATCTGTTATCGCGTGGCCTGAGCCCCGCGTCGCATTTCAGCTTGAATTTGCATGAGCCGGTGAAAAAGCTTTTGGATCGCTACTCCGCGAAAAAAGTATTCATTGAGGGTGATGCGGTAATTCTCGCTATTTTCGAGACCGAATCGAACTGCGCTTATGCGCGCGCCGTGGCTAAAGCTTGCGCCCTTTCGCGCCAGATTCTCTTGGTCTGCAATTCTTACAACGATCGCGCCGTTGCCAGCGACCTTCCCGCTCTGGAAATCGGGATTGGCATCGCCTTTCAGGGTTCCGCTCCGTCGTACTGGACTGACGGCGATTCGCGCATCATGATTTCCAAGGCGCTGAACCTCTCCGACCGCCTTTCCGGTTGCACCAAAATCGCCAAGCGGCTCCTGGCAGGACAGAAGACGCAATTTTCGCTGTTCCAGTTCCTGACCGCGATGGAAGGAGCCTCAGCGGAAGAACTCGATGAATTTCTAGTTCGCTTCAACAGGAATGGAATCGAGCTCAATGAAGAAGGCTTTCAGAAATTGTCCGAAGAGATTTCCCTCAGCTCTATCGAAACGAAGCAAGAGATGCCCTGGGGCAGGGAAAATGTGACGCTGTACTATGGCGAAGTTCCCATGGGTGAGTCGGTGGAACTCCTGGTGTTACGGAAAGGTCTTGCGAGGGAACTCATGCCGGACGGAAAGATCGGCACCGCGGCGACTCATGCATATTATGAAGTGTGCACCAACGCCGCTCTCCATGATCTGGTCGCGGCATTGATTCGCACCCAAGCTACATCGTCGACGCTTGAGCCCGCCCGAACGTAATTCGCCGCGATTCGAATCGCATACGGCGTATCGTTCCTCTTTGCCCTCTCGTTAAAACGCCTTGTGGTAGCGCACGTCGATGCCATATCCGCCATACTCATCACGCAGCACTGATACGGTCACGTTTTTCTTAGGTTGATACTGCACCTGCACCGACTGATTCTGCGCCGAGGTCGCATTCGTGCTGAACGTCAGCAGCACGTTGCCCGTGACACGCTGTTGAATGGCGATCTGCGCTCCCGGATTCGAACTATTGCCGGCGAGCGGATTGATAGTCAGCTGCGAAATGCCCGCTAGCTTTTGTACTTGAGAAGCCACCTGCCCGCCAACTGCGCTGGCAACCGCGGATTCTGCTCCCACCGAAGCTGGGGTCGCATTGGAGGCAGCGTCCGCAGTGGTTTGCCCAAACGCTAGCAAGTTAATGATGTCCGCGCTCGGCAGAGTCGGATCCGACGTGTAAACGGTTCGCAGGCGGTCTGTGGTTCCAGTCATGTTGATGGTGATGTTGTATTGCTGCACCACTGTGGAGACGTACAAGTTCAAGACCGGATCGTTGCGGTTGCTGTTGGCAAAGGCAATCGTTCCGCTCTGAATCTCAAAGCGCTTGCCAAGAAAAAACACCTCGCCACCGGTCAGCCCGACGCGCCCGAGCAGCACCGGCCTCGCCAGTGTTCCGGTCGCAGTCAAATTAACGGATCCAGCCACGCTGAGTTGCGTACTGGCAACGTTCAAAGCATCGCCGGATTGTACGGTGACATTCAGCTTGGTGTTGCGTTCAATAAGCGGCGGCTCCCCCGAGACAGTAGTGTCAGAAAACTGGCTCGCAATATCTGCGATATCTGATCCCTGATTGAACGAAAGTCTTGTGAGCAAAACGTTTCCCGTCATGGTCGAACCCTGAACCGAGCCAGCCCACGCCAGCTTCGAATTAATGACCGCATGAATTCCGTTCTGCAGAAGCCTCACTGACTTCGCGTCCAGAGCCAGGTCGAAGGTCGGTCTCTCCCCATAGGTCGCAGAGCCCGCCAACTCGACAGTCCCTCCACCCGCGGTGGCGGACACATTCGACAACCGGATTTTCGATCCCTGGAGCAGAATTTCGCCATTCAGCGATTCGACGCCTGCCGGCAGCGCGTCTGATGCATACGCCGCGTTTACGATCTGCGCCCGTCCCTGAAGATCAGGATTGCTTTTCGAGCCACGCGCGTTCACTTCGAAGTTCAGCTGACCAGACGACTGCCCGCCGGCGGTCCATGGCTCGAGTGCCTTCAGGTCCAGCATGCCTTTCGCACTCAGGTTGAGTGCTCCTGCGCCTTGTAGTGAGACGTCACCGCGCAAGTCCAGGTCGGTGCCCGTTCCCTTCAAATGGCCATTTTCTATTTTGGCGGTGCCATTCTCATACACGATACTTAATTTTTTCTCGTTGGCAATCTCGAAAGATTCTGCCTTCACATGAAGGGTTGGAATCTCCACGTGCGCTTTCAGCCGAGCCGGCGTACTCACGGGGCCGTCTAGGTCTGCGTGAACTTCCACTTCGCCAGTGAAAGTGTTCGTTTGTGGCGATTTGCGAGCAAACCTTGCCAACAGCGGACCAATCGGCATTTTGCCCGTATTGAGCGTCGCCTTCACCGGATAATCCGCGCTCAGTTCGACCGTGCCCTTGAGGTCCATGGGATTGTTCTGCACCACGGAATGCACCGCGAATTCGCCATGTTTGTGTTCCAATTTCGCATCCGCATTTAGATCGGTGAGGTCGGCTTCGCTGAGATGGAGCCAAGGTACGCGAAGCTTGATCGTCCCTTGAGGGTCATCCACCGTTCCCGCGCCCGAAATATCTGCGGCTAGCACTCCGCGAGCGGATGGCTCCTTCGCCTTCAGAACTTGCACCTGCTCGATCTTCAATCCATCTGTGTTCGCCTTAAATTCATACTTGCGTGAATTCAGTTCGTACTTGCCCTGGGCATTCAGAAGTCCCGCTGGCGCTTGCGCCTTGCCGTTGAACTCGATCTGCCGATCATGTGCATTGAAGTCCACAGCCAATATGTTTAGCGACTCACCCCAGATCTGCGCTTGCGCAAGCGTCACATGTCCTTGCCCCTGCGGTTGCTGCATTGACCCGCTGACCGAAATTTGGCCGTTCAGTAAGCCTTCGATCGGATACGATGCATTTCGTCAAGCTCTCGACCAAGCTGGCCGGCACATTCAATGCATTGGCGTGAAGGGAGAGCGGCGCCTTGCGATCAATCGACCAATTTACGAGTCCAGCGTGCCCGTCGAACGTAAGCCTCGCCTTGTCAGCGAGCGAAGCTCTTCCGTTGGTCAACGCGAATGAACGTGAGTCGATGGCCACGTGCGTCTGCAGAGATGGCATCGTCGTCTTCTCATATCGAACATTGTTTCCCGTTACTTGGCCATCGATATGAGGGTTCTGCGTTGTACCCGTCACGGCGCCCGTAAATTCAGCCGCACCGTGAATATCGGGGATAGCACGCGGGTTCGCTCCAGGCGCAGAGGAGAGGCTTACCGCCATGGCAGTGAGTTCCTGCAGATCTTTCGAAATCAGGTGTACCTTCACGCTGGAGTTCGCCGCCACGGTCCCGGAAAACATCAGTTCACTTTGCCCGGTTCTGATGTTTGAAGAGCCCAGCGCTGCTCGGTTGCGCGCAGCATCATAGTCCAGCTCGAGATGCCCGTTCACCGGAATTAACTTCGGGTCAGCTGTCGAGCCCGAGCTACTGATATCAATTTTTGCCTGCGTCCTGAGATTTGCGATCCCATTTTTCCACCACGCATGTGCCTGAAGGTCAGCCACTCCAGCCGGTCGTCGCGCCGTGGGATTCGCGTTCCCCATCTTCGCGCTGGCCTGCCCCAACGAAGCTTGCCGGATGCGAACAAGGAGGTCGCCGTCGTTGCGGTTCAAATCCACTATGGCAGGTTGCACAGTAACTCGCCCGCCGAGCAACTGCGCATCTAGCGACGATATCCGCAGAATCCCTTTTTCCAGTACGTACGACCCATCCAGTCCATCCAATGCTATGGAATTGCCGCCCGCCGGTAGATTAAGTTGTGCGCTCTTCAGCGTGCCTTTCGTGCGCACATCCTGCAAAAAGCTCGAGTTTGCTGAACTTCGATAGAGCAGATCGCCACGAACCGCAACATCGCCACTAGGCATCGCGTCATTCTTCAAAATCCATCGCAAATCGGTGGCCGACACGTTTCCCGAGTACTCTCCCGAAAAAACAGGGCTGCTGTAATTCTCCAGGTTTCCGTGGAGCGTAATGGCCGTGTGCATCGCGGCGAACTCAACATTTTCCAGCTTGCATATGCGTGAATCGGCGACAAACCTCACAGACGCACGATGTGCAACCGGCCGGAGTTGGCTTGTTTCGATGCGGCCGGACTCGTAAGACATCTGCCCTCGGTATGAGCCCGCGGCGCGGTCGAAGTTCGCCTGCGCTTGAAAGCCGTGCAGGTCCGCGGACAGCGGAATCTTCTGATCCCGATAATCAATTAATCCATCGCGAATCCTCAAAGAGGCTACTTGCACTGCAAACGACGAACTACTCGCATTGCTCGCAGGCGTTGTCGGCAGATTCATTCGTCCGTCAGCCAGAACGCGAAGGTGCAGCGCTGGACCTTTAATGTCCAGGGCTTGAATATCGACCTGACGGTGAAGCAGCTGCCACAACGTTATCGTGACCGTCACACGATCGATCGTCGCCAGAGTTTCCTGGCCATTAGGGCTTGTCGCGCTCGGCAGATAAGCTCGCAGTCCGTTCGCCTGAACGATCAGCGGCCGCCACTTGAAGTTCACATCATGAATCTCGACCTTCGCGCCCGTTTTCTGTTCCGCTTCGGCGACAATCTTGCGCAACGCATATTCCTGGAACGATCGCGAGTGCAGATATAGGGCCACTCCCGCGACTAACAAGACCACGATTGCGATAAGAACAGAGGCGTCGATGGCAATTTTCTTTCCGTTCATGTCTAGAACGCCTGCCCCAAGGTCACAAAGTATTGCGTCGCTTTGATCCCCGGAATTGGATTCAGATTTCGGCCTATGTCGAATCTCACCGGTCCAACGCGAGTGTTATAGCGAATTCCGAAGCCGATTGAATTCGTGTAGTTCGAAACAAATTGGTGAGCATTGATGTTTTGATAGGCGTTCCCGCCATCGTAGAAAACGACACCACCCAGATCCTTCTTGAGCGGAATAGGGAAACGAGCTTCGGAATTGAAAATGCCCAGCATCAACCCGCCGCCGGGCACGCTGATCAATGTGCACGTCGAGGTGTCCGCCGGATTACTGCAAACCGGCACAGGGCGCTGCGGCCCGGCGCCGTTGATCGGGAATCCGCGCAACGAATCGGGGCCTCCGGTAAAGAATCGTTCGCTCAAAGGCACGTAGCCGCGATCTCCAAACGGCGCTGCGAGTCCAACGCGAAAGCTGTTGGCCCACAGCAACCATGGTTTTACGGGTCGATAGAATGCGAACTGGCCCACAAATCTCGTAAAGCTGCTGCTGGATCCAAACGCCGTAGGCGCGATGCTCAGGCTGAGCGTCTCGTACACTCCTTTGTGCGCATCCAAAGGCTTGTCCCGCGAGTCGTGCACGAATTGTGCGTAGACGGAGGACACTTTGACGCGCTGATCTTGCGGCAGAACCAGTTCCGGGATCAGGATGTTGCTCAAATCGGTTCTCTGATAGCTGTACCCACTGACTAGCCGCTGTGTCTTTTTCTTGTCCAGATACGTTTCCACCTGGAACGATGCTTGCTGAATGTATGCCGTGTAGATGGGATTCTGCGTCGTGCGCTCGCTGGAAAGGTTAAACAGAGACGACCATCGCGAACCGTGCAAGTCAGGATCTGTATAAGTCAGGGTGGCCCGTTGATCAAGACGGGAGCCGACCAGCGCAAGCGTCGCGGTCTCCGCTCGTCCGCGAATGTTCTTCCTCGCATATTGCAGCGTTCCTCGCGGCCCCACAAAGCTCTTCTGACTGACGGTAAAGTTTTTACCCAAACTTACTGGCGGCAGCCCGGGCACGACTACTGAACCCACCGGAATGTTCGCACTCCGTGGAATGATCTCCAGCCCTCCGCCGATGTCCACCGAATTGCGCTTGGACTCATGCAAACGAATCAGCAGTTGCTCTTGAGTAGCATCGTCGGGCACTCCTACATGTGCCGTATTCGCCCAATCAAATATCCCCAGCGAATACAAATCGCTCTCCGATTGCAGAACGTCGCGCTCGCTGAGCGGTTTGCCTTCACGCACATTGGGATCTACGGTGTCGCGGATAAATTGCGGCCGCGTATGATCCGCTCCCAGTATCACCACATCGGCGATATGTACCTGGCGCCCTTCGTCGATCTTGTACACCACGTCCACCGTGTGAGGTTCACCCGCTGGAGTTATCGCTGCATCGAAGGTAGCGTCGGGATAGCCATTGTTCAGGTATTGCGCAAGGATCCGGTTGCGATCGCTGTCCAACAAGAAGGGCGAATAAACGGCGCCGGCGGCTAGCCGAATCGATTGCGGTCGAACCTTTGGCCGCATAGGCTCCCCATTCATGTTCACGATTTTCAAGTCGCGGATTTTTATCTGTTCGCCTTCGTCAATCTGGAAGACGACTTCGACGTTGTCACCATGCCTGGTCACCTGCGGTGCTACCGTCACATCCGGATACCCATCATTGCGGTACAACGCGCTGAGTGACTTTGTGCTTTTCTTCAATAATTCCTGGCTGAATTTCCCTCGATTCAAGAAGCGGGCTTTCTCCAAAGAAATATGCCCGGCTAGTTGATCACCGTTGAAATGCTGATTGCCTTCAAACCGAATGTCCGACAGCTTTTCGCGTTTTCCACGCACCACGTGATAAAGGACGTTGATCTGGTCGTCGTGTTTTTCCATCTCCGCGTCGATCGACACATCGAAGTAACTCTTGCGCTGAAAATGAGAAATCAGGTTGCGCTTGCCCTCTTCAATCAAACCTTGATCTACCGCATGTTCCTGAAAGATCGGGACTAGCTGCTTCAGCGTTCTGCCCCAAACGTGCGCTCCCAGGACCTTCACCGATACCTTAGGCCCGGGATCGGCGAAGAGCGTCAAATTCACGCGGTTCGATTCCGCATCGTAGGAGCGTTCCATATGCAGCTTTGATGACAGGCGATCTTGCTTCTGCAAGTGCGCGCGCAAATTATCCAGCGCGCGATTGACCTGATTCGCGGAATACTTTGTCCCTCCCCGCAGCGCCTTTCTCGCGAGCCGGGCCCGGAATGAGCCTAAAGTTCTCTTTAGGTCCGCCGTCTCTTCGGCGGACCCGTCCTGCACTGTCACGTCTCCCACCTTCGCGCGATCCCGCAATCGACATTCGAATGAAATGTTGACCAGCCGGTGCTGGTCATCCACCTGCGTCGTCGTTGTGATCACCGCGGTGAAATAACCCCGATCGGCTAGGAATGCCTGTAATCCCTTTTCTTTGTCGGCCAACCGAGCCTTCACAAAGGGCGCGGTCACTGGAACATTCACGGCTTGCAGCAATCTCGAATAGCTAAATCGATTTGCGGCGCCCGGAAATGACACCAATCCGATGTTATAGACCGGCTGCAGAATAAACGTCACATGCAGGCCTGACACTTCAGGTTCCAGACTCACCTGCACCTTCGTAAATTTACCGGTGTGCTGCAAATCCGCGACGCTCTCCTTCAACGCTTGCATCGAAAATGGCTGGCCTTCCTTTTGGCGAACAAGTCGCTGCAATTCCTGAATGTCCTCCGAAGGCCGCACCGCAATATCCACCCGCGAAACCGGATTCCCCTCGAACCCACGATACGTTGCCGCTGTGGGCTGATCCGTGGCGGGCGCAGATTGCGCCAGGCTACTGATGCCCGCAAACGAAGCGAACACTGAGATCAGGAGGCATCGTGAGTGCCAACTCATGCGCGATTCTCGCCCGATTTCACCGAACCTGATTTCACGGAAAAGGTCGCTGGCTGCGAAGCCGAGACAAGAACCGAATAACCGCGGCCCTCCCTCAGCTCTCGCTTATCACCCGAGTTAAAACCAACGCTCAGCTGTTTCACGTATACCGTCTGAATCACGATCTCCTGTGCTCTGTGGCCCGGCCGATCTCTACGGGTATCGGGCGAGGTACCTCAATTGTAGAAAGTACATCCTTCCCAGCCATCCTATAAACCATGTAGATACACACCCGTCGTCTGCTGACGGGCTTCGCCCAGCTTTAGTGGTAGGAATCTTAATTACCTCTGTTGTGGCTCGCTTAGGTCAGCAGGGCGGTCAGGAGAATGGTCATACACGCGAACGCCGCGCACCCGCCCTTCCGTTCGCTCACTTGCGGTTAGCGGGCGCGAACTGGCTCCCACTGCTGCTCGTGCAGTTTTGTGGTGGGCGCCAGCTGGTATCGGCGTTCGCCCTTCAGCACTCTGCTCTGCACTCAAAGCTACGTTGTCGGCGCCCAAGCGACTCAAGATCACCGACGCGCGATCCGCTTTACCTTCATCCTCCGCGCGGATAATTAGCACGCACCGCCCGCGATCCAGTTCTCCGGCGTAGTAAGCCTCATCCTCAGTGTAGTCAACTTGCTTGTCGGCCCCTACGGTCGTGATTGAGCGAAAAAACTCGGCGATTCGCTCACTCATGCTCATGTCTCGCGGCTTGCTATAGACGGTAGTAACCGAGTGTTCCTGCTCCTCGGCCGCAGCCTTTACCACCTCAATTTCATCTTCTAGAAATCCTACATTCCTCAACTCAATCTCTACCTCTTTGGCCTCCGCTTCGTTGTCAACCACACCTAGAACAGTTCTTCGCATTTTGGATACTCCGTTCCGTGCGTTTCAGATCCGCGGCCTGACTTTCTCTTCGGTTCCTGAACATGCAGCTTCTATTTGCGCTGAAAAACGAAAGTGGCGCGATACCCGAAAACAGGTATGCGTTCACGAAAGACGTACCTCTGCCTCGAGCTTCGCTTTCTCGGCGAATTCGCTATTTGATAGGTTTGCGGGTCGACGATTAGGCAGCAACCTTCATCGTCTGGGAATGAAATCGACAGCTTCAGTCGGTGGCAGGCAGAGGCAACGGCAGCGGCGAGGCAGGGTGGATTACGGCAGTGCCGGATTGTTCCGGCAAGTGCAGTTCTTGCTCCTTGTACTGCAGTTGATACAAGCGGTAATAGATGCCGCGCTCCGCGAGGAGTTCCTGATGCGCGCCTTGTTCCCGCAGGCGCCCTTTGTGAAAGACCAGAATGCGGTCGGCATACTGGATTGTGCTCAGCCGATGGGCGATTACCAGAGCGGTCCGCCCGCTGAGCAGTCTATTGAGAGCCTCGCGAATCTGCAGTTCGGTCTTGGTGTCGACGCTGGAAGTCGCTTCGTCCAGAATGAGAAAGCGTGGATTGTGCGCCAGCGCGCGCGCAAAATTAATAAGCTGTCGCTGGCCTACGGAAAGAGTCGAGCCGCGCTCGTTGACGGTAGCGGCGACACCTTCCGCAAGCGACCGCAGGAAATCGCTGAGCCCTACTTCTCGCATCGCGTTTTCGACCGTCTGCCGATCGATTCCCGGCGTCCCCAGGCGCACATTGGATTCGATCGTGCCCGAAAACAAAAATGGATCCTGCAGGACGATGCCAAAAAGCCGCCTCAAATCCTGAATATTAATCTGGCGAATGTTGACCCCGTCCAGCAGAATTTCGCCGCGTTGCACATCGTAAAAACGCAGCAGCAGGGAGATTAGAGTTGTCTTTCCTGCACCGGTGTGCCCCACGATAGCCATGGTCTGGCCGGGTAGAACGCGGAAGGAAACGTCGCGGAGCACCCAATCGTCTTCGGTAATCTCCGATTCAGGTAAATTGCGATAGCTGAACCACACGTTGCGAAATTCGATCTCGCCGCGTGGTGCTGTGAGCCGCATTGCGTCGGCAGGCGATGCCGCAGGGGCGGGCTCGTCGAGCAGCTTGAAAATGCGCTCGGACGCGGCCATCGCGGACTGAAGAATATTGAATTTTTCACTGAGGTCCTGGATGGGCCGGAAAAACCGCGACGCGTACATCGTAAAAGCCGTGAGAACGCCGAGAGTCAGGCTGCCGTTAAACACCCGGTTGCCGCCGGACCAGTAGATGAGCGCGGTGGCGAAAACGCTCAGAATTTCCACGGCAGGATAAAACAACGCGAATGCCAGAATCGCGTCGCGCCACGCCAGCATGTTAAAACGATTCCGTTTCTCGAACTCCGCGCGGGCCTTTTGTTCGCGATTGAAGAGCTGCACCACTGCGCATGCCGGATATATATTCCTGCAAGAACGAATTGATCCCCGCAATCGCCGTGCGGATGCCACGGTTTGCAGTGCGAACGTAATGTCGAAAGACGAAGGTGACAACGAGAATGAAAGGAAGAGCCGCGAGCGCCGCGAGCGCCAATCGTTTGTCGATGTAAAACAGCCAGCCGGCGAGGACCACGAGAAGGAAAAGATCGTTGATCATCGTCACGACACCGGCTGCGAACAGGTCGTTCAGGGCATCCACGTCTGTCGTGACTCGCGTGACCAGGCGCCCGACCGGGTTGCGGTCGAAGTAGGTCATCGGAAGGCGCTGAATGTGCGCGAAGATCGCGCTGCGCATGTCGTACATCGTCTGCTGGCCGACGCGTTGCATGATGCGGATCTGGATGTACTGCGCCAGAAAATCGAAAATCAGGACGCCAAGAAAAGCCAGACTGATCAACCCAATTCCGCGCCACGCCAGCGAGATGGGCACGACATGCTTGAGAGCGGGATCCAGATAGTTGTCGATGGCCCGCTGGAAAAGCATAGGAGGCGCCAGTTCCAGCGGCGTGACGATGCTTACCAGCGCGAGCGCAAAGACCACACGCCAGCGATACGGTCGCAGATATTGCAGCAACCGCCGCATCAAATGCGCATCGTACGCTTTTCCGAGTGCCTCTTCTTCGTGAATATTGCTCATGCGCGCTCGAGCTCTTCTTCCAACAGCTGCTTACGATACAAATCGGCGTAATAGCCGTCGCGATCGAGCAATTCGTCGTGCGTTCCGCGCTCGATGATGCGACCATCGCGCAACACCACGATCTGATCGGCATCCTGCACCGTGGACGTGCGATGCGAGATCAAAATGGTTGTGCGGTCCTGCATGATGCCGCGTAATCGCGTGAGGATCTTTTCCTCAGTCTGTGTGTCCACGCTGGAAAGGGAATCGTCCAGAATCAAAATGCGGGGATCGCGTACCACTGCTCGCGCAATGGCGGTGCGCTGTTTCTGTCCGCCAGACAATGTGACACCGCGTTCGCCTACCGCGGTTTCATACTTATGGGCGAAGGATTCCACATCCGTTTCGAAGTTGGCGATTTCGGCTGCCTGTCGGGCGCGCGCCGCTTCAAACTCCGGCAGGCCGAAGCAGATATTGCCTCCCACCGTTTCGGTAAACAGAAAAGTGTCTTGCGGAACGAAACCGATGGAACGGCGCAACGTCTCTAAGGGCCACTCGCGAATCGGGCGGCCGTCGATGAGAAGCTCATCATCGGGAGCTTCCCACAGTCGTGCCACCAGCGCCGCCAGCGTGGTTTTGCCGCTGCCAGTCGGCCCGACAATCGCCAGCGTGGATCCCGCAGGAATCTTCAGATTGATGTCTCGCAGAACTGGATGCTGCTGTCCGCTGCCATTCGAACCAGCGGCAGTTGCCGCCCCCGTGCCCGCGAGATTCGTCGGATACGTGAACGTGAGATTCCGGAACTCGATGTCGCCTCGGATCGGAGTCGTCGCCGGAATTGTTGCGGCGCGATCGTCAATCTTTGGCTCCGCGTGCAGCACGAAATTCAAGCGGCCCACCGAAGCGGCGCCTCGCTGAAAAATATTTGTAACCCATCCCAGCGCGATCATCGGCCAGACCAGGAGTCCGAGATAGGTATAGAAGGCAATTAGCGCGCCAAGGGAAATCTGATTGTTGAGAAGTTGATGGCTGCCTTGCCACAAAACGATCAGGAACGAAGTGCCGATCAGCGCCTGGAGCGAAGGCATAAACATGCTCCACGTTCGAATTAGCTTGATGTTGCGCGTTACGTATTCGCGGTTGGGCTCATCAAAGCCGCGAATTTCGGCCTCTTCCTGAGCATAGGCACGAACCACGCGAATTCCCGAAAGGTTTTCCTGCACTTTCGCGGAAAGCGAGGCCAGCGAAGCCTGAATCTTTTCGTACAAATCGTGAATGGTTTTGCCGAAATGACGCACCGCCACGAACACGACCGGCACTGGTAAAAGGATCCACAACGTCAGCGACCCAGACAGCCGCGCCATCACCACTAGCGCCAAAATCATGGTGACCAGCGTCTGCCCGGTGTACATGATTCCCGGACCCAGAACCATGCGTACATTATTCAGATCGTTCGTTGCGCGCGACATCAAATCGCCCGTGCGATTGCGCACGTAAAACTCCGGCTCCATCAGCAGCAGGCGATCTAAAAGATCGCGCCGAATATCAAACTCGATGTCTCGTGAAACACCAATAAGAATCCAGCGCGTGGCGAAGGACATTAGGCCCTTGAGCAGCACGCATACGACGAGGATCAGGCAATACAGGCCGAGCACGTGACGATCACGCGGTGCGTAGAAGGGAATTGCGCGGCTGATCCACGAGCCCGCGAACACATTGCCATGCGTGCTGGTCTCAAAGGGATGCGCGCTGCCGGCAATGATATCGGTCATGACGCCTGTTGCCAGCGGAATAATGTTCCCGATCAAGCTGGTCAAGACCAGCGCCACCATGCCTAATGCGATTGCCCCGGGGTAGCGGCTCAAATACGGAAACAGACCCAGCAGATTTTTCCCCGCGGAAGACGGAGCAGCCTTCTTCTTGCCACCCGTTTGTGACGCTAAGCCTGGGGTTGTAGTCGTTGCACTCATCTAAGCGTGGATTTCGGTGTGCCACCCAGCGTCGGCGCTTCGTTCAAGAAATGTTCATACGTACGGTCAAGAGTCTGATATCTCTTAACTTGAGGATTCCAGCGCACGCCGATCGGCAGCACGTGCGGGTCAGCAGCGCTGGCCAAGGGCGTGAAATACAACTGCAGCCCGCGCACCGGATCTTGTTCATATTGGATGCGCCAGCCCGTTACCGGTGACAAAGGCGTCAAGCCAAGAAAACCCTTTGCATTTTTCAGATGCTCGTCGCATCGGAAAATTTCAGACCACTTGCCGTCCTGATTCTCGCCCACCACCGCACGCGTGATGATGGTCCCGACGATATTGTTGTTTTTCGATGTTTTTGGAACAACGTTGGCGGCCAGAAACTGCTGTTTACCGTTTTTCGCCAAGTCGCCAAACAAGAGCACCTGCGTCTCCGTCCCTAGCAAAGACTGCGCTGCCGACTGAATCTCTTCAGGAATCGCCGGCGCTGCGGGCTTTGCGGCTTCAGCAGCAGCTGGCGTGGCCGTCTCCGTCTTTGTTGCAGTTGGTTCCGACCCACAACCCGCCAGAAGACACATGACAGCAACAGAACTCAAAAGGGGTTTCAGAGTAGCTCCAATACTGCGAGAGATTGGGCATCGATGATTCTTGAGGCTACCCCACCAAGGTAAGGACGGCTCGACGTGAGCCTTGTTAGCAGCCACGCAGCTACAGCCATCCTGCTGTAGGATCCGGCGTTTCTTGTTGTGTCGTCGTTAACGCATCAGAGGCTCGGCGCAGCCAGGGTAATCTCCACTACGCGTCCCACGTTTCCGTCATTATCCGGCGTGCACAGTACGGTCATCACTTGCGGCACATCCGGTCCCGCCCAATCGAAGGCGTAATAGAACAATTCTAACGTCTGCCCCGCTTTGGTGGAAGGACCGCGGGAACCCGGTTGTCCATACAGAGCTAATACGCGATCCGCGCGATCACTAATGACCAGCCCGCGACTTGTGGCCCAATGCGGGCTATTCGATTCCGCACGGCAATTTTTGCTGAAGCGGATCCCTTGAGCATCGCGGCTTTTGGCCACGGTAACTTGTTGAATCGTGCCCTCGGAGTCTGTAATCACCGAAAGCGTTTCGTTAGCGCACGAATCACGCCACAACAGACTGGACCCACTGTCGGCCTTCGATATCGGTTTCGAGAACAGACGTTCTGCTTTGGCGATCCCGTCAACTCCCGGGCGCAGATTAGCGAGACTCAATTCCGGGGTTCGAATTGCGCTTGTATCGTCCAGGATTTTCTTCGCGGATGCGGTTTTCGCGACTGGATGCGAGCCGGTTGTCTGCACTAAGGATGCCTGTCCACGTGCAACAAAACTCTCACCGGCAAGAGCACAGCAACCTACAAGACAAAACACGAGCCGGCTAGCGATGCGCCGCGATGGCGTCCAGACGCGCTTCAAAATTTTCCTCTCCCTCGGAAGACAGCTCGCTGCGTTCCACTGGCAACGCGCTCTCGATCGCTTCCACCCAGCGGAACAGTTGTTGGATGTTTTCGCGCGTCTTGGCGTGATATTCCTTCAGGTTGTTGGGCGCCGCCATCCACTGGCGGAACGTATGCTCCACCGGATGGTTCGAGGAAGCAAACGGATTCGACGCCGCCCCGGCGCCAGCAACCCGCCATGTCCGGTGAAGAAATGCTCGAAACCAAGATCGGCGGAAAAGTGCCCTGCCGACGCGGCCAAGCCGTCTTCGTAGTCGCGGCCATGCATCGTGAGTATTAACGGCTGAGGTTCCAGCTTCCAGCTCACCGTGTCCACATCAAAGCGCCACAGGTCCCATTGCGCCGAGACGATGTACGCCGTGTCCGCATTCAAATGCTGCGTCGCGAGCGCCGCAATCTCCGCTGCACCGTAGCCCTGTTGCCGCAAGTCCCATTCCGAGACCGAAGGCTCGCTCGAATCCACAGCCTGCACCACGAGCTCGGTGAAAGCGGGTAGCCCTGCTTGGTCCGCCTGGCCGGACGGCAATGTCGAGACCGGCGCGGTCGTCAGAAATCGCGCGAATTCCGGGATCATCGTGGATTCAGAGAAATCCCGCGTCCATACGCGCAGATAAGCATGATTAGCCATGAAGGTTAAGACTCGACAGTAGTATACCGGGCGGCCGCCGCTGAGGCGACTCACGGTGGGATCACACGCTAGCGGGTTACGCGAGCCATGCGCCTGGCTGCCTCAGCTACCAGCGCTCCGTTGCCAGGCGCCCGCGTCCCGTCCGGCAATGTCAGAATATCCTCGAAGCCCACGCGGGTGTCATAGCCGCGCGCTGCCGCCTGATCGATCATCGGCCAGGCCATCTCGTTCAGCCCGTGCAATACGATCGAGAGCTTCACGCCTCCACCCTCGAGCAACGCCAAAATTCCATCCAGCGTCTTCAATACCGCATTCAACTCAGGGTCCATCGGCTCGATCAATAAACGCAGGCACCGATTTGCCAATCCGCTCGTGACAAACACCTTCGTCCCCGACAGGTCCGACAACCCCGCTTCCATTGGTATCCCACGAGCCAGCAGCAACTCCGCGAGCGCCACTGCACCATCTTCGTTGAAGTTCACCGAAGCAAAATCGGGCAGCGTCGCCCATTGCGAAATCAGCTGATATCGCAGCTCTGTATTTCGCAAAATCCATGCGCCGGTGCTGAGACCTACTGGGGTCCCAGGGATCGCGGCGCGGACGGCGTCCAACGCCTTCGCGACATCTCCTGCCTTAAGACTTTCTTTGCCATCGGCTCCGCGAACATGAAAGTGAATGCACGCAGCTCCCGCCGCGACCGATTCCTTTGCTGATTCCGCAAGCTCCTGCGGCGTTGTCGGAATCGCGGGATGCTCCGCGCGCGTGCGTCCGCCATTTAGAGCCGCTTTGATCATCTTGTTTCGATCACTGCTCGGAGGAGGTGCCGCCGTTCGTATTCTTCGACGGAATATTCAGATTCGAGGAAATTTCCTTTAGCCGCTCGCGTAGCGAATCGCCAATCTCGGCGAAGACGTTCGTGCACGTCTCGCGCAGCCGCTCTTCAGCCGAAGCCGCAATCTTGGAGACCGCATCGCGCGACTGATGATCCAGTGAAGTCACCGTCGCCAGCATCCACTGATTCGAAACATTGTCGAGCCGCTCGCGATACTGTTGCGCCGCCTGCTCTCCCAGCTTGGTATAAATTTCGTACATCTCCGTCTGGTGCGCCTCGGTCATCGACTTCCACGACTTCAGCAACGGCTCAAAGCCTGCCTGTACTCGCTCGTTGGCATTGGCGACTTCAGCTTCAACAGCGCCACTCATTTGGCTTTGGAATCGCCGTAGAAAATCCTCCTGCTCGGCGCTCACCTTCTGCGTCAAATCGGCGTGCGCCGCATCCAGATGCAGGCGCGCCTCTATTGCTGCTTTTTGCAGCTCGGAATCGAATGCTTCCAGATCTTGTCGTCCGTGCCGTTGAATTTCGTCGATGAATGCCGCCGTGGTGGTCTCCGCTGCCTCGGTGAACAATCCACGCACACGATCGAATGAATCCCCCACCACTTCCGCCATCTGCGTCTGCGCGTAGCTGATGAAATTCCGGCTGGACTGATCTATTTCGCCGCTGAATTCGTTGGCCACTTCAGTGGCCCTTTCCCGCAGTCCCGCGGTAGCTTGCTCGCCAACCTTGTCCGCTAGTCCCTGAATCTGTGTCATCGCCTTTTTCTCGTACCACTCCGCGGACCGGATCAAATCCTCAACCGCCTTGTGCTTCACTTCTTCCACCCGCGAATCCAGGTCCGAAAGGCTTCGCGAAGTAGCTGTATCTGCGGACTGTCGCACGGACTCTTCAATCTCGCCCAGCTTCGCCTGCAACTGCGACTGTGCCTCTGCAAATGCTTCGTCTGTTGTAGCGCGGATGCGCTCCTGATGCATCGTAACCGCCGCATCCAGCAACGAACGGCCGCCGGCCATGCGTTGCACGGCTTCATCGGTCCTCTCGATGTGCGGCTGCACCAGCGTCTCCACCTGCTGGCTGAATTGCTTCAGCGCTTCGTGGCTCGCTTGTTCGAACGTTCCGCGAATACGCCCAGTGATCTCCTCAAAAATCGATTCGGACCGCCGGTGCAGCTCGTTGCGATGCAAATTCAACAAATCGTCGACCTGGGATTGAAACCCGCTGAGCGCATGTTGCTGTACTGTTTCCAGGCGTGCCGAGAAATTCTCCAGTCGATCGGAAGCCTGGTTCGCACGCGCCAGCGTCGCTTCCATCTGTGCCGCTTGCTCATTCAACGCGTCGCGCAAACCGCCCGCGTGTTGTTCGGATTCATTTCGGGTGCTTGCCGCGATCTGCCGAACAGTATCCGCCTGCCGGTCGGCTTCCTGCTGAAGCTCTACACGAAGTCCGTTCGCCCGCTCTTCCAGCACCCCTGCGGCACGTTCATGTGCCGCCGCAAAACTGTTGTCGAGTGCCGCTTGCCATCGCGTCTGCGCCGCTTCCAGTTCGCCGTTCAGATGCGAGTGCCAGCGTTCCTGAGCCGAACTCATCGAAGAAGTGATCTGCTCCTGTACATCGCGCGCTGTTGCTTCGATCGTTTCTCGATGTGTGCTGGCGGTCTCTTCTCGCTGCCGCGCAGCCTCTTCGATCAACTTCTGCGCTGTTTCCGAATGTGAAGCGATCTGCGCCTCAGATTCCGTTGCCGCCGCCCGCAATCGTGCCGAAGCTTCTTCAGCCTGCCGCACGAGCGCGCCGATCGTTTCCGACATCGCCGCAAGCTGTTGCTGATGCTCAGCTCGTTGCGCTTGCCCTTCCTCCGAAAGCTTCGTAGTCAGGTCGCGCGTCAGTTCCTCGAACTGCGGCGCCAGTCGCTTCGGCAATTCCTCCTGCAATAGAGCCGCGGCAGTTTCGTGCGCCGCTCGGCTGCGGCTGTTGGCTTCCTCCTGCACCTTTTCGATCGCCGTTGATAGTTCCTGCATGAGCTTTGCATGCGCATCGGCGACCTGGCGATCCCATTCTTCTGCAGTGATTCGGCGCTCAGCGGCCACCGCCTGCGCGGCCGCTTCACGCGCGGTGGCTTGAATTTGCTGACGCGCCTCGGTGAGCAGTCGCGTGACGTGACGCGCCAGCTGTAGCGACGCATCGGTAGTGCTCGCGGGGGAAGGGAACACCCGCACATTGTCTGGGCTGCCGCTCGGCGAAGATTCGGCTTCGCCAGTCGAAAGATTAAAATCCGGTTCCGAGCTGGATGGCTGTGTTTGAGTCCCACTCGCTGGCTGCGGTGCAGGGTTTCCGAGCAGCGCCGCAGGCGACGTCGTAGAAGCGGGCATGCTATACGCCGAAGACGTACCCGCCCCCGCAGCGTGGGCCTTTTCCTTTTCTTCCTCCACGAATCCGAACCAATCCTCCGGCGGAAACCCGATGCCCCATACGTTTCCCGGAGTCTCCAGTTCTAGCGCCACCTGGAATAGCTGCCGAACCGTTCGCGGCCGCTGGATCCACGCCACTCGTCCTCGCACCGTGCGCGCTGGCTGATCGGAGTCGGCATGGGGAATCTCCAGCTTCACCCACATATTTTTCAGCACGTAGTGTTTCGATTGATAGCGGCAGCCGTGGCAATTCAGAATCAGCGAAGAAGTCCGTTCCACAAATGGTCGCCCGAGCGCGTCCACGCCCGTGACCTGCAGCGGCACCGCCTGTACGATGCGTGTGCTGCGGCGCTTTCTCAATTCGGACGTCGGGTTCACCGGCGTTTCCATCGGCGTCGTGTCGCCCGCCAGGTTGCTGCCAAGATCGTCCATTGGAAAGACCACCGTTCCTGATTTATCGTCTGCAAATCCCGTGCATTTACGTCTTCTTCGCCTGCGTGGTATCCGAAGTCTCTGCGTGCTGCGTGCGATGATGGGATCCGGTGACGACCATCCACATTTCCTTCGCCACCCAGATCGGGCCCACCAGCAGGTACACCGGCCCCTGCAAAAATGCGGGATGATTTCCTTCGATTCGGTGCCCCAGCAGCAAAAGCGCCCAGCCGCCCACGAACAAGCCAGCGCCCCAAATCCACTTGGTCAGGATTGCAAGCACAATTCCCGCTAAAATCAGAGGAATGCCGACGCTGTGAAGCAATTTGTTCCATCCCGACGAATGCTCGTGGTCATACTGAGCCATGTAGCTTGCCAGACCCGGCATGCGCAGCTCCTAAGGTAGGGGACTTCCCTGCGGAAGCATCACTTTATACGAATGTATAGGGATTGGCTAGGGGACGCCCGTCCCCACTACACGAAATTCGTTCAAAGGCTGTGAGTAATTCGCAGATTACAGCTCGCGTCGGCCTTCCAACGCCTTCAACATCGTGACTTCGTCGGCATATTCTAGGTCCGCTCCGACCGGAATGCCCACCCCGATGCGCGTCACCCGAACACCCAGCGGTTTCAGCAGTTTAGACATGTACACCGCTGTGGCTTCGCCCTCCGCCGTAGGGTTTGTGGCGATGATAATTTCCTCGACCGACCCTTCCTTCAGCCGCTCGATCAGCGATTTGATCTTCAATTGCTCCGGACCACGCCCCTGCAACGGCGACAGCGATCCGCCCAGGACGTGGTACATGCCGCTGAACGTCCGCGTTTTTTCAATCGCCAGGATGTTGTGGGCTTCTTCCACCACGCAGATGGTTTTGCGACTTCGCGTAGGCCCCACACAGTACAGGCACGGATCGGTGTCGGTGATGTTATGACACACCGAACACTGTCGAATCTTTTCTTTGGCGTCGCGAATGGCGTCAGCCAGCGCCAGCGCATCTTCTGGTGCTGCGCGCAGCAGATGAAACGCCAGCCGCTGCGCCGTCTTTTGGCCAATCCCGGGGAGATGTTTCAGTGCATCGATCAGTCGTTCGACAGGCACCGCAAAATCAGGCATGCACGATGTGTAGCATACCCTCGCGACTCAAGCAAATTGACCGCACCATCACGCAATATCGGGCCGCGTGCGTACATGTACATGTGAGACGCGGCGCTTATCGACTGTCGCTAAAACTGCCGTTCGGATCCTTACGACGAAGCTACTACCAGGTTGTTCTTAACCGAAAACACGTTCGGAACGCCATTCGCGCGCATACCCGCCAGGTTCTTGTCGCCTTCATTATCCACGACGCCTTCCAGCGTAACGTTGCCGTTCTTTACAATAATGTGGATCGACGGGACCGCCTGAAATCCGTAACGCGACAATCCCGCATCCCCGTAAATCGCTCGATACGTCGCGCGCCGAATCTGGTCATCCATCGGCGACACCGGCAAAACTTCTATCTGATTGTCGACACTGGAGACGCCTTCCACTCTTTTCACCACGTTTTCCGCGTCCGACTTCAAAGTGGGCCGCACCACTTGTCCCACCAAAGTCACCTTGCTGCCTTCAATCCTATAGCCCAGATTGTCGAACACCGAGTAGTAGGGCAGCAGGACAAGCTGGTGCCGCACTTCCTTTGACAGATCTCCGCCTCTCGGCTCCTGCTTCTGTGGGGCAGCTCCTGCTTGAAGCGGCAACGTAACCAGCGCTAGCGTGCAAACGAACAGAGTTAGAAGTCTTTCCGTGTGTTTCCTCATCGTGATCTCCTCAGAATTTTTGAGCCGTAGGGTACTGCGTTTAGATACTTGTTGCCGCCAAAAGGGTTCGGTCTACCGCGTGGCGCACGGATGCTACCATGATATCCGTAGCTTTAGACGGCGGCATTCCGGAGAAGACCTCACCTACGTGCTTGTCATAGCTCATCGCGGAGCATCCGGTCATGCGCCGGAGAATACCCTCGCTGCCTTCAGACGCGCAGTTGCACTGGGCGCTACCTTCATCGAGACCGATCTGCACCTCTCCCGCGACGCTCACTTCGTGGCGATCCACGACGACACTGTGGATCGCACCACCAACGGTCACGGCAAAGTGCATGAACTGACCTTGGCGGATCTCCGCCGCCTCGACGCAGGCTCCTGGTTTGGCAGCGAATTCTCTGGCGAGCGTATCCCCACGCTCGAGGAAATTCTCGAGTTTTCAAAAAAGAATGATGTAGTTTTCTATCTGGAGTTGAAACCTACCGGAGCGTGGGGCGGAGAGCACGCGCTGATCAGCGCCCTTCGCGACAGTGGAGAGATCGCACGCACCATCGTGATTTCGTTTGATACCGGAATCATCGGCTCGCTTCGCAAAATCGAACCCACGCTGATGACCGGCCTTCTGTTCGATGGCCAGATCGATCAACCGCTAGAACGCGCTGTTGAAGTGGGTGCCCGTCAACTGGCTATTCGTGGAGACTTAGTGACGCCTGCGCTCATCGCCGATGCTCGCAAGCGCGACTTGCAAGTTGTCTGCTGGACCGTCAATCAGCCGGCACATATGCGCATGCTGATCGAAGCCGGCGTCGACGGCATCATGAGCGACTATCCCGATCGCCTAGTTGCCGCGCAGCCAAAACTAAAAGCAAACTCTTGACCCTCTTCTCCTAACACGTAGGCTGTGCCTTTTTAGTTCGCGGCCGAAGCGTTTTCCGCGCTCGCCCGGTCCAACTTCTCAATGGACGCGGTATCCAGCTTTAATCGCATTGCACCCACCAAATCCTGCAGTTGCTCCACGCTTGTGGCGCTGGCAATCGGTGCGGTTATGCTGGGCCGCGCCATCAGCCAGGCCAACGAAATCTGCGCTGCCGTGGCCTTGCGCGCCGCTGCAATTTCATCCAGAGCGTGCAGGACTCGAAGTCCCCGGCTATCAAGGTACTTGCTCACCATCCCCGCACGCGATTTCCCCTTCGTGTCTTCCGGCGAACGATACTTGCCGGTTAGAAACCCTGCAGCGAGCGAAAAATACGGTATGCATCCTAGTTGTTCTTTCAGCACCACGGTCTCCAGCTTGCCTTCATAGTCCGTCCTTTCCATCAGGTTGTACTCTGGTTGCAGGCTTTCGTAGCGTGGCAGATTGTGGTCGATAGCCACGCGTTGAGCTTCTACCAGCCGAGCGGCCGTGTAATTGGACGCTCCGATCGCCCGCACCTTCCCTTCGCGTATCAGCTCTCCGAACGCGCCCAGCGTCTCCGCTAATGGAACGGACGCATCATCCTCGTGCGACTGATACAGATCGATATAGTCGGTCTGCAATCGCCGCAGCGAATCTTCCACTGCCTGGCGGATGTACGCGGCCTTCAATCCTTTCTTACCCGCGCCCATGTTTTTCCCGACCTTCGTGGCCAGAATCACTTCGCCGCGTTTGCCGCCCTTTGCGAACCATCTGCCGATCACCGATTCAGACTCGCCGCCCTGATGGCCGGGCGCCCAGATGGAATACACGTCAGCGGTATCTACAAAATTACCACCAGCGTCCACAAACGCGTCCAGCACGCGATGAGAAGCGGCCTCATCTGCGGTCCAGCCGAATACATTCCCGCCCAGCATTAGCGGCGAAACCTTCAATCCACTGCGTCCTAATTCGCGTCTTTCCATCGACGGCTCCTGCAATTCGAAAGTCGAAGCACGATGCTCGCGCTCGCGTTTCACGAAACCGAGCACAATTTAGACTAAGCGAAAAAGACTCAGGTTGCGGCTCACGTAATAATCACAGCGAGATAAACGTAGGAGCAAAAGGGGCTTTACGATCCGATGCGCTCGCAAAGCGCAGCGAAATCACGCACTGACAACTGTTCGGCCCGAGCATCGGGCCTCAACTTCAGCGCCGCCAGCGCTTTCTGAACCGTATCGCGCGGAACTCTACCCTTCAGATTGTTAACCAGCGTCTTTCGTTTTTGTGAAAAGCACGCCTTCACGAACTTCAGCAACTCCTCTTTTTCCTCCGCGTCCATCTCCAACCGTTCACCGGGAAACCGCAGCGTCACCAGTGACGAACTCACCTCCGGTGGAGGCAAAAAGGCTCCCCGCGGAATACGGAAGATAAATTCAGGTCGCGAATAAAGCCGCGTAGCCACTGACAAATATCCGTAGTCCCGACCTCCCGGCTCCGCAACCAGGCGCTCTGCCACTTCGGTCTGTATGACGATATGCACTTCGTCGATGATGTCGGCGAAGCGATAAAGATGATGGAGAATCGGCGAAGTAATGTAGTACGGTAAATTCCCATAAACGTGCACGCGCCGCCCACTCGCCAGATTGGCGATGTCGGTCTTCAACACATCACCGGAAACAATCGTCAGATTCGCATAATCTTCGGTCAGATGCTTCAGGCGACGTGCCACCGCAGAGTCAATCTCAATGGCGTAAACCGGCATTCCGGTCTCTGCCAGATGCGAGGTCATCTCGCCATGACCTGCGCCAATCTCAATCCAGCAAACGTCTGTTTGATTTGTGCTTACGGGAACTAAAGAATGTGGCGAAACACGAATCGCCCGCGCGATTTGTTCGCGCCACGCCGGATCACCAAGAAAATGTTGACCGAGCCGCTGCCTTGCCATCGCGGCTCAGTGTAGCAACTCGCCAGCCTACGCTATGTTAGAACCTTCACAGCATCGACGTGAACGCCAACGATACTCTCCGCCCTGCGTAACACAGCAGAAACACCAGCAGCCACAGCGTTGGGGATAGAACGAACAGAGCGACCAGGAAGTTCTCTGGCTGTGTCACCAGCGCGCTTCCCAGGCCGCTCTTGCTCGCAGGGATGAGGTTAAATTGCATCCTTCGTGGAACACGCCGTTCGCAACGAAGTTGCGCCCCAAGCTCCAAACCATCCCGGCATAGCGTAAAATAGCACCCAACTTGCGAATCCTGTTCATAGCCTCGGAAGGCTTGCCGTTCTCCAAAACCGGTGGTTTGGCGGACGTGATCGAGGGCCTTCCCAAAGCCTTGGTCGGCCAAGGGCACGAAGTTGCGGTAGTTCTGCCACGCTACCGCGGCACCAAAGCTGACGCCATCGTCGTCCCTAGCCTTACCATCCCAATGGGTCCGCGTTTGCGTTTCCCTTCTGTGGTCGGCGGCAGTTCCACCAGCGGGGTCCGCTATTTCTTCGTCGACGATTCCGAATATTTTGATCGCGATGGCCTCTACGGTGGACGCGGTGGCGATTACACCGACAACGCCGAGCGCTACAGTGAGTTCTGCCGCGTGGCGCTGGAGATCGCCAAGAATTTCTGGCCGTGCGACATTCTCCATTGCCACGATTGGCAGACCGGCCTCGTGCCGCTGTTCCTGCGCACCTCCTACGCCGATGACGCCGCGCTCAAACATCTCTCCGTCGTATTCACCATTCACAACATGGGATATCACGGCCAGTTCGGCAGGGCAGTGCTCGACCGCGCGAATATCCCAGCATCCACATTCACAACGGCGGGCATCGAGTTCTACGGCAACGTTAATTTCCTGAAAGCCGGCCTGGTTTATTCCGATTACCTCACCACTGTCAGCCGGAAGTACGCGCAGGAAATTCAGACTCCCGAATTCGGCTACGGCCTCGATGGCGTCGTCCGCGGTCGCGCTGATCGCTTGGTCGGAATTATCAACGGCGTTGATTACACTCTATGGAATCCCGAGAAAGACAAACTCATCCCCGCCAAGTATTCCGCAAAGGATCTGACCGGCAAACATGCCTGCAAACAGCGGCTTCTGGAACTCTTCCAGATCCCGGCCGAGCATCTCAAGGATCCCGTCATCGGTATCGTCTCGCGCTTCGCCGATCAAAAAGGTTTCGACCTCATCGCCGAGCGCGCCCACGAACTGATGCAGGAGGATCTGGTGCTCGTCGTTCTCGGCACGGGCGATCGCCGTTATGAAGATCTGTTCCGCTCACTGGCCACTGCGTATCCTGGCCGCGTCGGCGTTAAAATCGCCTACGACGAAGCCGTCGCACACAAGATAGAAGCCGGCGCCGATATGTTCCTGATGCCTTCGCGCTACGAGCCCTGCGGCTTGAATCAGATTTACAGTTTGAAGTATGGTACGGTGCCGATTGTGAGGGCCACCGGCGGACTCGATGATACGATCGAGTCGTTTGACGTTGAGCAGGGAACCGGGACGGGCTTCAAGTTCGCAGAATATTCCGGCCGCGCGCTCGTGCAATGTGTTCGCCAGGCGCTTCAGTATTTTGCAGACGAGCGCATCTGGAAGCGCATCCAATTGAATGGCATGGCGCAGGACTTTTCATGGAAGGCTTCTGCCGCTCAATATTCCAGGCTGTACTCGCAGGCGCAGGCGCTTCGAGGACCCAGGCAGGCGGCTCGTATCCAAAAGCCTGTTGCAACATCTAATTAAGTCGATAGGAGAGACATTGACGGCGGCCTTGCGGCAAGCCGTTAAGGACAAAGAACATGGCTGACAATAATATCTCGGCAGTCACAGACGGTAACTTCGAAGCAGAAGTGCTCACCGCCAGCAACACCCAGCCGGTGATGGTCGACTTCTGGGCTGAGTGGTGCCGTCCCTGCCACATGCTCGCGCCCACCGTGGCGGAAATTGCTCACGATTACGCGGGCAAGCTCAAGGTGATGAAGCTGAACGTTGACGAGGCGATGAACTCCGCCGGCCGCTACAACATCCGCGGGATCCCGACGATCTTGGTGTTCAAGAACGGACAGGTCGTCGAGCAGATCGTCGGCGCCGTACCGAAAGAACAGATCACTCGCGCCCTCGAGCGCCACGTGGCACAGTAGATCGTCGCCACAATAAACCGCGTCCACTAAGCGAAGCCATTGGCTCGCGACCGCGCACTCCAGACGGCGCCGCATCTACACAGCATTCCTGCTCAGGGCATGTCGTAAACTGAAAACGGCACGTCCTGTTTTTGCGTCTGTACGTTGGTCACCGATTTCATCGGCAGGAGTCCTCTTATGATCGTGCGTCATCTCGTTGCCCTTGCACTTGTTCTCTCTTTAGTCGGCTCGCTCGCCGCGCAAACTAAAAAAGAAAAATCAGCCGATCAATCCAACTCAGTGCGTTTCATCAACCCGCCCGGCCTCGTGCCAAGTCCTGCCTACACGCATGTTGCGGAAATCACCCGCGGACGCTTGATCTTGGTTTCAGGCCAAGTTGCATTCGACAAGGACGGCCACCTTGTCGGCAAAGGCGACATGCGGGCCCAAACCACGCAAGCATTCGAGAATCTCAAAGTCGCTCTCGATGCGGTCGGCGCCAATTTCAATGACGTGGTAAAGCTCAACAGCTTCCTCGTGAACATGCCCGAAAACATCGCCGCGTATCGTGAAGTACGCGCAAAATATCTCGCCGCCAATCAGCATCAGCCAACAAGCACAACAGTGGGTGTAGCCGCGCTGGTTCACCCCGATTTGCTGCTCGAAATGGAAGCCGAGGTAGTTCTACCGGAGCGCAAGAAGTGAGCGCGAAGAAATCCGCCGCGCCAAAATCAACCGCGAAAAACTTAGCCGCAACGAGACCCGCTTCCCCAGCCGGTACACAGTCACTCTCGCAAATCGTCCGCTGCCATTGGGCCGCCAACGAGTTCAGCATCCAATATCACGATGAAGAGTGGGGCGTCCCTGTCCACGATGATCGCACCTGGTTCGAATTTCTAACCCTAGAAGGCGCCCAAGCCGGGCTCAGTTGGGACACCATCCTCCGCAAACGCGCCCGCTATCGCGAAGTCTTCGACAATTTCGATCCCGCCAAAGTCGCGCGCTACGACGCGAAGAAAAAACGCGCGCTCCTCGCCGACCCCGGCATCATTCGCAATCGCCTCAAGATCGACTCCACCATCACCAACGCCCAGCTATTCCTGAAAATCCAAAACGAGTTCGGCTCCTTCGACAACTACATCTGGCGCTTCGTCGACGGCAAGCCCAGGCAAAACGCCTGGCCCGCCCACAAAAAACTTCCCGCCACCACTCGCGAATCCGAAACGCTCAGCAAAGATCTGCAAAACCGCGGCTTCCGCTTCGTCGGCTCCACCATCTGCTACGCCCTGATGCAAGCCACCGGCATGGTCAACGACCACAACGTCACCTGCTTCCGCCACGCGGAATTATCGAAATTAAAATGAGATTCCGCTGCGTTGCTTGATCTAGCGAGAAGGAATCCGCGCTGTCTTGCGTTGCCACCCTCTTCCGCTTACGATTAGTGGTCTGTTCGTGTCCGAAACTCCCACAGCAGCAATCTGAAAGTAGAACAGAGCGGACAAGTGCGGTCTCGGAGACGTCACGAATGAAATCGGTCGTTGTTGTTGGTGCGCAGTGGGGTGACGAGGGCAAAGGCAAGGTCGTCGATTATCTCGCGGGTTCATTCGACTACATCGCTCGCGTCGCCGGCGGCCACAATGCCGGTCACACCGTCATCATCGGGAAAGACAAATACATCCTGCAGCTCATTCCTTGCGGCATTCTGCGCCCCAAACAGCACGCCGTCATTGGTACGGGCGTGGTTATCGATCCCGCCGCGCTCGTTAATGAAATCGAAATGCTCGCTAAGGTCGGTATTGACGTCAAAGGCCGCCTGCACATCAGCAATCGCGCTCACCTGATCTTTCCCTATCATCGCGAGCTCGACAAAGCCGCCGAGACCGCGCGCGGCGCAAATAAAATCGGCACAACTTCACGCGGCATTGGTCCGGCCTACGAAGATAAAATGGCGCGTCGCGGGCTGCGCACCTGCGACCTCCTCGATCCCGCGCTCTTCCGCGAAAAAGCTGCTCGTGTAGTCGCCGAAAAAAATCGCCTGGCGAAGGGCGCTTACGGCGCCGACATCGATTTTTCCCACGAAGTTGAGGAGACCCTGCAATTCGGCGAGAAAATTCGCCCCTACATCTGCGACACCGCCGAGCTCGTCAATCACGCCCTCGATGAAGGCAAATCCGTGCTCTTCGAAGGCGCGCAGGGCACTATGCTCGACATCGACCATGGCACCTATCCCTACGTCACCTCTTCCAGCGCCACATCCGGAGGAGCTACCATGGGCACCGGCGTTCCTCCGACTCGCATCAAGCACGTGCTCGGCATCTCCAAGGCCTACACTACGCGCGTCGGCGGCGGCCCGTTTCCCACCGAAATGCCCGACCTCGATGCGCAGGAAGTTCGCGAACGTGGCAAGGAGTTCGGCGCCGTCACTGGACGACCGCGCCGCTGCGGCTGGCTCGACCTCGCGCTCCTTCGCTACGCCAAAATGATCAACGGTATCGACTCGCTCGTGGTCACCAAGCTCGACGTCTTCGATACCCAGCGTGAGATTCAGGTCTGCATCGGCTACAAATACAAAGGCAAGACTCTCCAGGAAATGCCCGCGCTCTCTGAGGAATATGAAAAGGTCACGCCCGAATACAAATCGCTACCGGGCTGGTGCCAGTCCACGTACGGCGAAAAAGATGCTGGCAAACTTCCCAAAGCCGCCGTCGACTATCTCCGCTTCATCAGCGATTTCCTGCAACTCGAAATCGGCATGATCTCCACCGGCCCTGAGCGCGACGCCACCATCGTCCAAGCCGGCACCCTCTTCTCCAGCTGGCTCTAAACAGCGCCGTAACCAAAGGAATCCGTCACCAACGAACGCACACGGTATCTCGTGGAAGGTTGCTGCGGCCGGCTCTGTAGCTCAGAGCCTTCAGGCCTGAGGGTTTAGATTTCCCACCGCCGCAAAAATAGAACGACAACTAACACCGCAATGACGCAGGGGCGCAGCACCACTGCGCCCGAAGTCCGCACCACGGCATCCACCTCGCCCCTCAAACCATCTGTCATACATCGATCTCTGCGTACAACCCAAGCAACAGCCCCGCCGCGCACCCACCATTTTCTAAACCCATGCAACCGCGATACTCTGCCATCGCACGACTGCTTACATGCTGACCTACACCGCCGCCCGCCAACTCGTGATCGATAGCGTGACCCGATCGCGCCACCGCTCGCACGCCATCTCCATCAATATCGCCGACGCCCTCGGCTACGTTCTCGCCCAAGAAATCATTGCCGACCGCGACTATCCCCCCTTTGATCGCTCCACGCGCGACGGCCACGCCGTCCAGGCATCCGAGGCACACGAAGGCGTCAGTCTCCGTTGCGTCGGCGAAATTAAAGCCGGCGACTCCATCACCACTCCGCTCGCCCCACACACCTGCATCCAGATCATGACCGGCGCCGCCGTTCCCACCGGTGCCGACGCTGTCGTGATGATTGAACACACGCAGCGCGCAGGCGACCAAGTGACCTTCACCCGCGACGCCCGAGCAGGGCAAAACATCGTGCCTCGCGGCACCGAATCCATCGCCGGCCGCACTATCCTCGCTCCCGGCACCCGCATGGGCTACGCTGAACTCGCCATCGCCGCGCAGGTTGGCGCCATCGAACTCCGCTGCGCCGCCAAGCCCCGGGTCGCCATCCTCTCCACCGGTGACGAAGTCGTCGCCATCGACACCCAGCCCGGCCCATTCCAGATCCGCAACTCCAACAGTGTTTCCCTCGCCGCGCAGGTCCGCCTCGCCGGAGGCGAGCCCGTCCTGCTCGGCAACGCCCCCGACACGATCGAAGATCTCGGCGCAAAAATCGAGCGCGGTCTCCAAGAGGACATCCTCGTCCTCTCAGGCGGCGTCTCCATGGGCAAGTACGATCTCGTCGAGTCTGTCCTCAAAGCTCTCGGCGCCGAATTTTTCTTCGACTCCGTCGCCATCCGCCCGGGCAAGCCCGCGGTTTTTGCCCGCCGCCAAAACTGCTCCGTCTTCGGGCTCCCCGGTAATCCCGTTTCCACGATGGTTACGTTTGAGCTCTTCGTCACTCCCGCGATCGACATCCTCAGCGGCGCCTCGCCTCGCCCGCTCCCACTCGTGCAAGCGCAGCTGGCCGAACCCATGACCGAAAAGCCCGGGCTCACGCACTTCCTGCCTGCCAAAGTCGAGTGGGCCGCCGACACCACAACACCGCAAGTCCATCCGCTACCTTGGCAAGGCTCAGGTGACATCGCCACGCTTGCCCACGCCAACTGCTTCCTCGTTATCCCCGCCGATCGCGACAAATTGCAGACAGGCGAAACCGTCAGCATCCTTCTTCGCAAAGACGTAGCGTAAAGTAGACCCATGCCCAAGCTTTCCCACTACTCCCGTAAAGGCGAAGTCCAGATGGTCGACGTATCCGCCAAACCCGTCACCACGCGCACGGCCGTTGCCCAGGCCTTCGTCGCCATGCCACACAGTGTCGTCCGCGCCGTACGTCGCCTCAAAAACCCCAAAGGTAACCCGCTCGAAATCGCACGAATTGCCGGAATTGCCGCTGCCAAGCGCACTTCCGAGTGGATACCTCTTTGTCATCCACTCCCTCTCACTCACATTGATGTGACTCCCACCCTATGCCAAAATGGCGTTGAACTTCGCTCCAGCGTAACGGCCACCGCCCAGACCGGCGTTGAAATGGAAGCCTTGGTCGCTGTTACTGCCGCAGCCCTCACGGTCTACGACATGTGCAAAGCCCTCGATAAAGGCTTGGAGATCACCGGCATCCGCCTGCTCGAAAAGACCGGCGGAAAGAGCGGCGATTACCATCGCACCGGGCACGACGGCCATTCACCTAAACCGGGGAAGAGCCGCACTCCATGAGCGCTGCCGCCGCCAGCACCAAAAGTGTCCGCCTGCTCCTGGTGGAAGATAATCCTCTTGTCCGCAAACTCATCACTGACGGCCTCGAGTCCGTCTGCGAAGTCGAAATCGCCAGCGATGGCGGCGATGCTCTCCTCAAAGTGATCGACGACCCGCCTGACTGCATTCTCTGCGACTACAAAATGCCCGGCCTCGATGGCCGCCAGCTCTTCGAAAAACTCCGTGGTCGCGAAAAGACCCGCCATATTCCGTTTCTCTTCATGGCCGGTCGTGCCGACATCGAAGAACGTCTCCGCCCGTTAGTCGACGGCGTTGAGGATTTCATCACCAAGCCTTTCTTGCTGAAAGATCTGATTCGCATCACGAAAAAAGTGGTCGATCGCCTGCACCTCGAAAAACTCCAGAAGAGCGCCTCGCGTCCCGGCGTTATCCAAGGTCATCTCGAAGAAATGAGCATGACCGACCTGCTGCAATCGCTGGAAATGGGCTCAAAATCCTGCCGTCTAATGGTCCGCCGTGGCGCCGAGCGCGGTGAGCTTTACTTCGCCGGAGGCCAATGCCGCGACGCAAAAATCGGCGACATCGAAGGTGACGACGCCGTCTACAAAGTCATCCTCTGGACCGATGGCGAATTCGAAATCGACTTCAACGCCGCCAGCGCCAGCCAGCGCACCACCACCACAAAAACCACCACCGGCCTCCTGATGGAAGCCATGCGCCTAGTTGACGAAGCCACCCGCGACGCCGACGCTGTCGAAACCCAGTAGCACACGCACTCCTGCCTGTGCACTCGAACCGCGCCGCTGCCGGGTGCCGCATCCTTCGCAGTCAAAGGGCCGAGTTTAGATCCAACGCCAAGCACAATATTTACGAGATGGATCTTGTGAATGTAGGTGGCCACTTACAAAAGCCTGAACCGCCAAGTAGGTCATCAATTTCGAGCAAAACACAGCGTCAGCACAAATCGTAGGGACACAGCATGCTGCGCCCACTAGGCCACACACCACCTCGCCGCAAATCCCAACGCAAATACCGCCGCAAAAATTTGCGCCCACCGCAAGCCTCAGCTACGATGCCCGTCCATGCGCGTAGCCGTCCTCACCATCTCCGACTCCGTCTCCAAAGGCGAACGCGAAGACGCCTCCGGCCCCGCCGTCGTCGCCTTCTGCCGCGGCCTCGGCTGGGAAGTCACCACCGGCCTCCGCATCCCCGATGATCCCGCCGCCATCCGCAAAAATCTTCGCGAGCTCGCCGACTCCGGCCGCGTCGACCTGATCGCCACTACCGGCGGCACCGGCATCAGCCCGCGCGACAACACTCCCGAAGCCACCCAGGCCATCGCCGACCGCCTCATCCCCGGCATTGCCGAAGAAATGCGCCGCAAAGGTGCCGAGAAGACTCCAACAGCCATCCTCTCCCGCGGCATCGCCGCCACTCGCCACAAATCTCTGATTCTCAATCTCCCCGGCAGCCCAAAAGGCGCCGTCGAGTCCCTCGAAGCGGTCGCCCACCTGCTCCCCCACGCGATCCAAGTCCTCCACGGCGCCCGTCACGACTAGCAACACCACAGCGACGCCGTCATCTACACACAAAGCTGTCATCCTGAACGCATCCGACAAGGATGCGTGAAGGATCTCAACCGACACACTGCGCACCAAGCCAACAGTACGCAAAAGCGGCGAACCTACGCATTCTCCCTTACGCGCCAACCACCGTATGATTCGGCTTCACCTCCCCACCACCGGCAAAGTAATCACCGACTCCCGCTCCGCATCATGCCAAATCCGAATCCGCCCTACGCGCGTCTCCGCGGAAGTCATCTCTGACGCCCCGGTCTGCAAATTCCGCGCAAACTGCGGAAAAAACGAGCCCGAAATCTGCACCCGAATCCGATGTCCCGCGAGAAATACGTTGCTAGTCAGCATGCGGTCAAAATGCAATTTGTAAACGCGCCCAGACTCCAGCAATTCCGGCTTCAATCCACCGTTGCGGTAACTCGCCCGCAAAACCTCCGACCCAGGATTGTTCAAATTGAACGCCGTTCCGTCCGGCGCGACATCCATCAGCCGCACCCACAAATCGAAATCCGGCACGTCCGCCGAAACATAAACCTCCGCATGAATCGGCCCGGTCACTTCCGTATCCGCCGCAAGCGGCTCCGCCTCAAACACCAACATGTCATCGCGACCCGCCAGCGCGCGATAATCATGCGCCCCATACTCTGGATAAATATTCGTGACCGGGTGCGCAGGATCAGAAACAAATTCAGAAAATGTCCGCGACTCCTTAGATGCTTCCAGGCTCAAGCTGCCAACGTGCTTTCTTTCATCTCCGGAACCCAAATCACCCGCCTCATGAAAGAAATAGCGCATAGCCTGAGCGCGCTTCAGCGGCCATTCCTCTTCATCCCTCCATTCATTCTTCCCCATCACGAAAATCCGTACCGGCTTCTCGCCGCCAACTCCGTTCTCCATCCCGCGCACATAGTGATCCATCCATCGCAAAATCAATTCGTCGTAATCAATCGCCGCTGACGATCCGAATTCCCGCTCTCCCGATCGATGTTCCTCCTGCCCTCCATGCGTCCACGGACCAATAATCGTCCTCGTGCGCGGATCCTTCTCCCCACGCCGCGCCGCCAGCAATCCATTGAAGTTTGTCGTCGCCCCATCCGGTCCATAAGCCTCGTCATACCACCCCGAAATATTCAGCACCGCCGCATGCACCTGCCCGTATTTGCCGCGCAGCTCCGCGAAATCCCACCAATGATCCGCCGGGGGATGCTTCATCCACTCGTAGTAAAAAGGCGCGACGCCTTTCAGATCCGGTAATTCACTCAGAGGCAGAAAGCTCTGCATCCGCTCGTGCTCGCCCTTCCAAACCTCCGCCGCCTCCGCGTGCGTGCGCGGTCCCGTCAGATTCTTTTTCCGCCGCAAATCCGGCGCGATGTTGAACCACGTCCAATCCAGCCACGAGCCATCGAACACTCCGCCCGAGTAGAAAAAATTCCGAGGCGTGGAAAACGTCATCGCTGGCACCATCGCCCTCAAATGCGGTGGATTCTCCACCGCCGCCAGCCACTGCACCGCGCCCGGATAGGACAATCCGAAAGTCCCCACATCCCCGTTCGACCACTCCTGCTTCGCCGCCCACTCGATCGTGTCGTAACCGTCGCGCCCCTCATGCTGATATGGCCAAAACTCTCCATCCGATGCGTACCGCCCGCGCACATCACAGATCACCACCGCATATCCGCGTTCAACCGCCTTCTGAAACGTCGTCTGCTTCGTTGCGAGATGTTTACCGTAAGGCGTGCGATAAACGAGGGCAGGGAATCGCCCGCTGGCCGCAGGCAGCCATACATCCGCACGCAAAACCACACCATCTCGCATCGGCACCGCCACATCCTTCGCAAAGTTCGGAGGGCCTGCCGCATCCTCCGTAAGATTCCCCAACCCTTTCGAGTCGCCGTCCATCTTCGTCTGAGCGACAAGCAGCAGCGTGCCCGCGAACGCGCTGATCACTAGCGCCAGGAAAATAGACGCCGCTAACTCACGCCGCGACCATCCATCACGCAAACGCATCAAGAAATCCTCCATGGTGCGAGCATTGTACAAGCGCGCGCCAAACTTGAGAGTGCGCGAGCGCGCTCCCGCTTTTACGGCTACAGCTCAGCCGCAAGGCCAAAAGCGGCGGCGCGCCGCAGTCCACAACCGAGCCGCCAGCAAAATGTCTTAGATTCTTCGCCTCAGTACGCCCAGCCTGCGACGGCCAGTCGGCGAACTACGGTACCGTCATCCGGGCTCACGAGTTTACTGCGTTTGCGCTCAGGCCAGCACAACACGTCGGCTCAGACAGGAGGTCTCAAAAACGCACGGAACCGCTCTTTCTGACCGTACCGAATTTCCTCTTTAGGAGGTTGGGGCTTCAGCCCTGACCTAAACATTGCGTGCAACACGGGCTTTAGCCTCTGAAAAAAGCTTTATCTTGCTCAGGCAATCGCAGGTTGACCAATCCTCGGTTCCCATCAACAATGTTTCCACCATGACCCAGAATCTCTCCGACAAAAAGCTCGCCGTCCTCGGCACCGGTAAGCTCGGCGGCATCCTTCTGCGCGCCTATCTCAAACAAAATCTCTTCGCGCCAAAAAACGTCACCGCCACGGTAAAGCACACCGAGAAAGCTTCCACTCTCGCTAAAGAACTCGGCGTTTCCGTCACCACCGACAACCGCAAAGCAGTGCACGGCGCCGACATCATCCTGCTTGGCGTAAAGCCGCAAGTCGTCGGCGATGTCCTCAAAGAGATCTCGCCCGAACTCAGCGAAAAGACTCTGGTGATCTCCGTCGCCGCCTCCGTTCCCACCAACTACATCGAGCAGCACGCCGGCGCCAACGTTCCCGTCATTCGCGCCATGCCCAACACTCCGTCCGCGGTCGGCTGCGGCATGACCGGCATCTGCAAGGGTTCGCACGCCACCGCCGGTCATCTCGATATCACCCGCAGCATGTTCGACACTGTCGGTCGCACCGTTGTCGTCGACGAAAAGAATATGGACGCCGTCACCGGCCTCTCCGCCAGCGGTCCCGCCTTCGCCTACATAATTCTCGAATCGCTCGCGGAAGCCGGCGTAAAAGTCGGTCTCCCCCGCGACGTCGCCACGCTCCTCGCCGCGCAAACCATGAAAGGCGCCGCCAGCGTTGTCCTCGAAACCGGCGACCACCCCGCGCTCCTGAAAGACGCCGTCACCACCCCCGCAGGCTGCACCATCGACGGCATCCTCGAACTCGAAGAGGGCAAACTTCGCGTCACCTTAATCAAAGCGGTAGTGAAAGCCACCCACCGCGCCGGCGAACTCCTCTTCGAGAAGTAAATGTCATACGACAAGTAAGTTGCACGGTCGTAACGGCGCAGGATTCCTACGCCGCATCAAGCAAAGACTCGACGATGCGCAGGTTTATGTAGCGGCCGCCTTCCGAGACGGGCGTCTTCGCTTCCTATCATGCTGCTGTCAGGCGCATTTGCACCCGCACCCTGATAGAATCGCAAACAGCCGTGGACCAACAATCCAACAACCCCGAGCCACTCACGCCCGAAGAACAAAAAATTAAAAAATATTCCAACGCCACCGCCCTGGCCCTCGAACTCCCATTCACCATCGTCGGCGCAGTCCTGGTAGCCGGCGTCCTCGGCTTTTTCCTGGACCACTGGCTCCACACGCGCTGGATCTTCACCCTCATCCTGGGCGGCATAGGTTTTGCAGGCGGCGTCCGCGAAGTCATCCGCCGCCTCCCTTAGTCGAAGTAACTTCGATCCTTGACTGCTGCTCGAGCACGATCTCGGCTCGAAGCTCAGCCTCCGTACGGGAGGGGCTAGCCCCCTCCCGCGCGAAACCCGTCCATCTCAATGACCGCGAAGCCCAGACGACTTGCCCTAAGATCGACGGCAATCTCCATCCGAGCAACCTCGGAACTCTTTCTCGGATTCAACAAACTCCCCTACAATGTCCCTTCAACTCAAGTGACCACTCAAACCAACACGCTCCCCGCCGCCGAATCCACAGCGCTAATCGGCCAAGCCACCGAACGCCGCATCGCCTGGCTAACGCTCCTAATCGGCGCCACAGCCGCCGTCGCGACGCTCCTCACACGCCGCCCACTCTTCGCCGCCGGCCTGACGATCGGCACCATCCTCGCCTGGCTCAATTTCCGCTGGCTCGCCCGAGGCCTTGACGCCCTCGTCGCCCAATCCACCGCCCAGTCCGGCGCTGAAAAACCTCGCGTCCCCATCACCAACTACTTCTTCGCCGTCTTCCGCTACACCTTGATAGCCCTGGCTGTGTGTGTTATTTTTAAGTTTCTGTACGTTCCCCTTGTGAGCATGATCTTGGGATTGTGTGCTCTCGGAGCCGCCGCAATTGCGGCAAGTGTGTACGAACTGATCGCGGGCCCAAAGCACTGAAGCAGCATCATTCTGCGGCACTTACAGGTACCAGCGGTAACGGAGACCGATGGAAGAACACGTAAGTTGGATCACCCACATCTTGAACCAGTACCTCGGCGGCTCCGCCCTGGCGCTGCTGAACGCCCTACACATCCAGCCCGAGCACGCCGACCGGCCCATCCCCGAACAGGTCTGCATGGCCTTCCTGGTCTTGGTGATCGCCACGATCCTCGCGCTGATCCTGCGGTCGCGCCTCTCCGTCGACAAACCCGGCTCCTTTCAGCAAATCGCCGAAATGCTGATCACCAATCCCATGGGCTTTGGCGCCAAAGATCTCGTCAAAGAAAACGTCCATCATCATCCCGAGCGCTACGTTCCCTGGATCGGCTCGATCGGCATCTTCGTCCTGCTCTCCAACCTCATGAGCGTTTTCCCCGCCTTCTCCGCGCCCACAGCCAACAAAACCGTCCCGCTAGCCTGCGCCTCGCTCACGTTCCTTTATTTCAACTACGCCGGCATCCGCCAGCTGGGCGCCCTGCACTATCTGAAAAATTTCGCCGGGCCCGTACCCTGGCTCTCGCCGCTGATCTTTCCCGTAGAAATCATCAGCACGTCGGCGCGCGTGCTCTCGCTTACCGTTCGTCTCTGGGCCAACATTCTCGCCAGCGACCTGATTTACAGCATTTTCTTGAGCCTATTCGCCAGCGTCAGCCTCTGGGGATTTCAAAAGTCGCCGGTCGCCGGCATCGTACTCGGCATTTTGCCCGCAACGATCCCGGTTCTCTTCATCGGCCTGCACATCTTCGTAGCCATCGTCCAGGCCTACATTTTCACGATTCTCCCGTCGGTCTACTTAGGCATGGCCACCAGCGAAGAGCACTAGTAGTCGCCTTTCCTGGGGTCGGCGCTTCGCATGTGCGTCGCTTAACGATGTGCCAAGCGCGAGAATCAGATGCCCCCGTAGGGGCGGGGCTAGTCCCCGCCTGGGCAACTGCGTCTTGCCGCAGAAGCCCCGCAAGCAGAATCGACTTTGCTGCACAGTGTGAGCCCGGCTGCACGGTGTCCGGGAACCACCTCCTGGCAGCATTTACGCAATACAAGGAGGCAGTATGAAGAAGTGGTCCATGATTCTAACGACGCTCGCGACGATGATGCTCATCGCTCCCGCAGCGTTCGCGCAGGGCGCCGACGCAGCCGCCGGCGGTAATAACGCCGCTCGTGGTTTGCTCGGCATCGCCGCAGCCTTCGGCATGGGTATCGCAGCGTTCGGCTGCGGTCTCGGTCAGGGGCGGGTCGCATCCGCAGCGTGCGAAGGTATGGCGCGCAATCCCGGCGCCGCAGACGCCGTCCGTACCGCGATGATTCTCGGCTTGGTGTTCATCGAGACCCTCGCGCTGTTCACCCTCGTCATCATCTTCGTGAAACTCTAGGGGACAGCTCAGAAGCAAAATCATCAATCAGTATTCGCGGCCCGGAACAAAAGCTCCGGGCCGCTTTGCATTACCTCGCCCCTGCTGGACTCTCACCATCAACAGAACGGCCCATCCTTCGCACAAGCAAAGGACGGGCCGAATCTGCACGCTAACTAGGGCAGCAACGACGGCAACTACTTAGCTGGCAGATAGCTGAGGTCCGGGCGGAATTTGTCGATCTGGCTGGTCGTGCCGTCCACGCACGAATCCAGGCGTTTGATGATGGAATCGGACTCCCCTTCGCCGAACGCATCCGTCAGCATCTGGCGGAACGGCTTCATCCCGGGCTTCTCCCCAAAATCAGACCAGCTATCGTGAGGTATCACCAGCACATAGCTACTGCCGGGCCCGCCATTTGCCAGCGCGAGCCAGACGAAATTCACGGGCCACTTGGTTTTGGTGATGCCCTCGGTGATTTTAGCCAGCAGCGTGTTGAACTCAGCGTCTTTTCCGTACCGTACGTGGTAGCTGATGATCTCGCTGAACTTGCTCATCTTGTTGTCGGCTGGTGGGCTACTCACCTTGGGCAAGGTTTCGTAATAGCGTGAGACCACCGACTGCACCGACGGTCCCATCACCTTGTTGAATTCATCGAGGTCCGCCTGATCCGGAACCGCGGGCTTGTCTAGATCGGCCCAGTGCTGGTTCAAACGCCCCACGACGTAGCTTCCGGTGTCCTCTCCGCTCATGACTTCCCAGACGTAGAGAGGAAGCGGGTCTTTCTGCTGCTTGTGCCACTCGGCCTTCTGTTTGCGGCCATCTTCGTACTGCTTGACCATGCCATTCTTGAGCTTCTGAAATTCCAATGGCGCTAAGTTGCCGGGTTTGTCCTGCGCTGGCGTTGCGACCGCAAACAGCACTGCAAAACCTAAAGTACACACCAATTTATTTCTAATCATTCGAGCTTTCTCCTTGTATTGATCACCGACTGATTGAGAGGGGAACTGGGCCGACCGGAGCCCGCAGCATCCGGTTACCGAACGAATACCAGCTGCTGCGCGGTGCCACTATATTCCTTTGGCTGCATGAAGCAAGGAGTTCGTGGCTGCCCCCAAGAGGATGCAGGCCACTTACGCTACGCCGTGACTAGTGGCCGAGGAGGTTTGTCTGAAGAACGAAGCTGAGAACTTGATTGGGGAACAACCCGAAGTAAACGGTACCCACCGCAGTAACCGCGAGAACAACATTCACTGGAAGCGGAAAGCCCACAACAACCGGAGCAGGGCCCGTCTGCACATTCGGCTCGCGCATGTACATCACCACGATCAAGCGGAAATAATAGTAAGCGCCGATCACCGAATTAATGGCCATCAGCACTGCTAGCCAGATCAGGTGCGAGTTCACCGCTGCCTTGAACACGTAAAACTTCCCGAAAAATCCCGCGGTCACAGGTAGCCCAAGTAGCGACAGCAGAAACAAGCTCAACACAGCCGCGACGACCGGCTGCCGTCGACCGAGCCCGGCATAATCGTCGAGCGAAAGATGTTTTTCGCCGGCTCCGCCAAGCTGCGACACAATCGTGAACGCCCCGAGTTTCACAAGCGCATAGCTCAACAGGTAAAAAAGTACAGCCGCGTATGCCGGTGCAGCTCCAGCGGGATTGCCTTCCGCCAGCGAGGTCACCGCCGCGAACGCCACCAGAATGTAGCCTGCATGCGCGATCGAACTGTACGCCAGCAGCCGCTTCACATTGGTCTGCACCAGCGCGCCAAGATTGCCCACGAACATTGTGAGCGCCGCCAGCACGCAGAACGCCCAGAACCAGAAATGCGTCGCCGCTGGCACCATCGCGAAAATGCGCAGTAGCAGCGCGAATGCCGCAGCCTTCGGTCCGGCGGAAAACAGCGCGGTCACCGGCGTCGGCGCGCCCTCGTACACGTCCGGCGTCCAGATCTGGAACGGCGCGGCGGCCACCTTGAAACCCAGTCCGATCAAAATCAGCGCAAACCCAAGCTTGAGCAGCGTACTGCCCGTATCGGCGTGCCCCATCTTCAACAAGTTCGTCGTACCGGTCACGCCATAAACAAATGCGATGCCGTACAGAAAGAACGCCGTCGCAAACGATCCCAGCAGAAAATATTTCATCGCCGACTCGCCGGCTTTCAGCGATTCGCGCCGATATCCCGCCAGCACGTACGAAGAAATCGAGCTCATTTCCAGCCCGATGAACGCAGTCAGCAGCTCCTGCGCCGAGGCAAGCACGCCCATGCCCGCCGTCGCGAACAGCACCAGCGCGTAGAACTCCGCTGTCTCCAACCCTTCGCGCTCAAGATACGGACCCGCCGCGAGCACCACGAGAATCGCCACTACGCCAACGAGCAAATGAAAGAAAATCGCATACGCATCCAGCTGAATGAGCCCGCTGAACGCCGATCCGGCACCCACCGATGTGTACGCGTAAATCGTGGCACTCGTGCCGAGGATCGTCCCAAGCAGCGCCGTGAAGTTCAGCGCCGCGCGGCTGCGCGTAAACGGCTGCATCAGCATCAGCAGCACGCCGAAAATGCACCAAATGGTCTCCGGCAGCACGCGGATCAGATCTTCGGGGCGGGGAATCATTTAGCGAGTTCCGGACCTTTCCAGAGAAGTTGGTGCCAGCGCGCCGATTGTGACCGCCGGCTTCGCTGCTTTCGGCGTGACCGCTTCTTGAGCCGATTGGCTGCCCATTTGCTCCAGTATGTTTTGCACTGACGCCGCGGTCCGGCGCGTAAAGAACGATGAGCCGATGCCCATCCACAGCGTGACCACCGCCATCGTCACCAGAATCCACTTCTCGCGAGCGGAAACGTCCGGCAGCGTTTTGTTTTTCTCTACCGTGACTTCGCCGAAAAACACTCGTTGATATGCCCACAGCAAATAGCACGCCGAAAGAATCACGCCGGTCGCGGCCCAACTGGCCCAGCTTGCGTGCACGTGATACGTACCCAGCAAAATCAGGAACTCGCCGACGAAACCATTGAGCATCGGAAGTCCCGCCGAGGCCAGCGCGATGAACAAAAAGAAAGCCGCGAGCTGCGGCATCGGCGTCGCCAATCCGCCGAATTGCGTGATCTCAAACGTGTGCCGCCGATCGTACAGCATGCCCACCAGCAAGAAGAGCGCGCCGGTGGAAATGCCGTGCGCCAGCATCTGGTACACCGCGCCCTGCATCGAAATGTTGTGCAGCGCGAAAATGCCCAGCACCACGAAACCCAAGTGGCTGACGCTGGAGTACGCCACCAGCTTTTTCAAATTGGGCTGCACCAGCGAAACCAGCGCGCCGTAAATAATCCCGATGATCGCCAGCGACCGCGATCCATCCCGCGCAGCGCCGCGATGCATTCGGAAACAGCGGCAGGCAAAAACGCATCATGCCGTACGTGCCCATCTTCAACAGCACGCCCGCGAGCATCACCGATCCGGCGGTGGGAGCTTCGACGTGGGCATCCGGCAGCCAGGTGTGCAGTGGAAACAGCGGCACCTTAACGGCGAACGCAAAGAAGAACGACAGGAAGAGCAGCAGTTCGTTGCGGCGAATGATCTCCGCTGTCGCGCCCAGACAGTTCCGGACGCGTGGCCAGCGCCTGCTGAATCACGGGAAGGTCGAAGCTGCCGGTGACGTTGTACAGCCAGATGATGCCGACCAGCATCAGGATCGACCCGGCCATCGTATACAACACAAACTTGATCGCAGCATAAATGCGCCGCTCATGGCCCCAGATGCCGATCAGGAATGCCATGGGGATCAGCATCACTTCCCAGAACAAAAAGAACAGGAACAGGTCCAGCGACAGGAACACGCCAATCACGCCAACTTCCAGCAACAGCAGCATGACGAAAAATTCCTTCACGCGATGCTCGATGCTTTTCCAGGAAGCCAGAACGGAAATTGGCGTCAGAAAAGTGGTCAAGATGACCAGAAAAAGACTGATCCCATCAACGCCCAGGTGATAACGAATTGGCGGGTCATTGATCCACGCGAAATTCTCCACCAGGCTGTATCCGGAAGCGCCCATCGCCACGCGCGGAATCAGCAGCAGCGAAAAAAGAAATTCGGCCACGGAAATGGTAATGGTCAGGCGCCGGATCCACAGATGATCGTCACTGCGCAGCAGCAGCAGCGCCAACGCGCCAAGGGCAGGGAAGAAGATCAGGACTGAGAGCAGGCCGGGCATCAGCGCACCATCCCGACAGCCGCCGGCTTCAGATATGGCCAGAAAATAACGGCGATCACCACGATCGCGCCGATCACCACCCACACCGCGTAGCTGCGCGTGTTGCCAGACTGCGCGTGCCGCACATTGTCGCCGGCGCCCAACGCGCCCGCGGCAACTCCATTCACCGTGCCATCGATGACCTGCACATCGACACGCTGCCACAGAACATTGCGTGAGATCCAGATCAGCGGCTTGATCACCACCGCGGCATAAAGTTCATCCACGTAATATTTGTGCAGCAGCGTGTTGTAAACGCCCTTCATCGAGTTCGCCAACTCATCCGGCTTCTTCGTGTTCTTGCTGTACAGCCAGTAAGCGAGTCCCCACCCAATCAGCGCGACCACCACCGCGATGCCCGCCAGTCCAAGTTCTGTAGAACGCGCGGCTGCCTCAGTACCCGCCGATTCACCGCCGCCAAACACCGGCTCCAGAAATTTCGAGAAATAATCCGTCCCGCCCCAAAGTCCCGGTGCCGCCAGCCAACCTCCGATCACGGACAGCAGCGCCAGTATCATCAGCGGAACCGTCATGCTGTTCGGTGACTCATGCACGTGCACGTGATGCTCGTCAAAGCGCGGCTTGCCATAAAACGTGAGGAATACCAGCCGGAACATATAGAACGACGTCAGCAACGCGGTCAGCAATCCCAGCGCGTACAGAATGCGGCCGCCATTTTCGCTCTGGAATGCATTGAACAGGATGGAATCCTTGCTGAAGAATCCTGCGAGCGGAGGGATTCCCGCAATCGCGAGCGTAGCTGCCAGCATGGTGCGCGTAGGTCTTCGGGAATTTGCTTGCTGAGGCCGCCCATATGCCTCATGTCCTGCTCGCCACCCATGGCGTGGATCACGCTGCCGGCCGCCAGGAACAAAAGCGCCTTGAAAAATGCGTGCGTCATCAAATGGAAAATGCCCGCGGAAAACGCGCCGACGCCGACCGCCAAAAACATGTAGCCAAGCTGGCTCACCGTGGAATACGCCAGCACGCGCTTGATGTCCGTCTGCACCATGCCGATCGTGGCCGCGAACAGCGCCGTCGCGCAGCCGATGATCGCCACGATCAACATTGCCGAAGGCGAATGCGTGAATAACACGTGCGAGCGCGCGCAAACGTAAACGCCGGCTGTGACCATGGTGGCCGCGTGGATCAACGCGCTGACCGGCGTCGGGCCTTCCATCGCGTCCGGCAGCCAAACATAAAGCGGAAGCTGCGCGGACTTGCCCGTCGCGCCCACGAACAGCAGCAGGCAAGCAATCGTCAGCGTGCCGTACTGGCCCATCAGATCCGCTGGCATCGGCCCCGCCTTGGCGAACAGTGGCACGAAATCCAGTGTGCCGAACGTGCGGAACAGCAAAAACATCCCCAGCATGAATCCAAAATCGCCGATGCGATTGACGATGAACGCCTTCTTGCCCGCATCGCTGGCCGATTTCTTCAGGAAATAGAATCCGACCAGCAGGTAACTGCAGAGGCCCACACCTTCCCAGCCAACGAACAGCAGCACATAGTTCGCCGCGAGAACCAAAATCAGCATGAAGAACATGAACAGGTTCAAATACGAGAAAAAGCGGTAGTAGCCGCCCTCATGCGCCATGTACCCAGTGGAGTAGATGTGAATCAGCCAGCCAACGCCGGTGACCACCAGCAACATCACCACCGTGAGCTGATCGATTTGCAGGTCGAAACCCGCACGGAAATTTCCCGCCACGATCCACGAAAAATATTGCTTCACCCACGGAATCTGCTCTGGTGAAAGCTGAAAGAATTCGCGAACAGCTTCGAGCGCGCACAAAAACGCCAGCCCGGTAGAGCCTACCGCCACGGAATTCACAGTTTTGTTCGGCCATTTTTTGCCGAACAGCCCATTGATGGCCGAGCCCAGCAGCGGCAGCAGCGGAATAATCCACAGATTGTCGAGTATCGGCATTAAAGTTTGAGCAAGTCCACGCGCTCGACGTTGAGCGACTGCCGCTACGCGCGCAATCAGAATGATGATTCCGAGCCCCACGGCTGCTTCCGCGGCCGCCACCACAATCACAAACAATACAAAAACTTGCCCGTCCACGTGTTGCCACGCCTGGCTGAAAGCCACGAACGCCAGGTTCACCGCGTTCAGCATTAGCTCGATGGACATGAAAATCGTGATGATGTTGCGCCGGAACACGAACGCCACCGCGCCCAGCCCAAACAATATCGCGCTCAAGATCAGGAAATAATGCGTCGGGACCATCTCAGGCTTTCTCCCGCTGCGCAAGCACGATGGCGCCCAGAATCGCGATCAGGATCAAAAAGGACGTCAGCTCGAACGGATACACAAATTCCTGAAACAGCAGCCCCGCGATTTGCTTTGTCGGCGCAGTAGAGCCGTTCTGCGCGCCCGCCTGTATCGTATCGCTGGAGCGCGCCACAGCCGCCGCGATGAACCCCAGCAACGCAATCGTGAGCGGCAATCCCGCTAGCGTCGCCAGCTTCGAAAAACTCGTGCGCTCTTCGGCCCCCGCGTTCAGCAGCATGATCACGAACACGAACAGCACCATGATCGCGCCGCCGTACACGATGATCTGCACCGCCGCCACGAATTCCGCGCCCATCAGCAGATACAGTCCCGCCAGCGCGACCATCACCACGATCAGCGACAGCGCGCTGTGGATCGGATGCCTCTGCACGATCAGGCTGATCGCGCCAAGCACCGCAATGATCGCCAGCACAAAAAACACGACCAGCCGGCGCGTTCACTAGTGTTCACCCCACAACAGAATTCCCGTCGCGGTGATCACCACGTTCGCCAGCGACACCGGCAACAGCAGCTTCCATCCGAAAGCCATCAGCTGGTCATAGCGGAAGCGCGGAAGCGTGCCGCGCATCCACACATATACGAACAGGAAAATAAAAATCTTCGAGAGCAGCCAGAACGGCCCTTGAATGAACTCATTGACCGCGGGCAGCGCGATAAACAGCGCGCCAAGCACCGTGATTACCGTCCCCACTCCAGGCAGAATCACACGCCCGAAGATCGTTTCATAGCGAATGCCGTCGTAGATCACCCACAACCCAAATGGGATCAGCAGCAAGGACGGCAAATAATGCGTCGCCGTCCACGAGGCAGGAAAGGGAGACAGCCAGCCGCCGAAAAACATGATCGAGCACAGGCACGACACCGTGATCATGCTGGTGTATTCCGCAATGAAAAACATCGCGAATTTAAAGCTCGAATATTCCGTGTGAAATCCCGCCACCAGTTCGGATTCCGCTTCCGGCAAATCGAACGGCACGCGATTGGTTTCCGCGATCGCGGCGATAAAGAAACACAGAAACCCAAGTATCTGCGGCCAGATGTTCCAGCCCAAAATACCCAGCTCCGGATGATTGGCCTGCGCATTAATGATGTCGCGCAAGCTGAAGCTGCCCGCCATCAGCAGCACGCCCACAACCGACATGGTCAGCGCCAGTTCATAGCTGACCATCTGCGCCGAGCTGCGCAGCCCGCCCAGCAGCGGATATTTGCTGTTCGAAGACCAGCCCGCCAGCGCCACGCCGTAAACGCTCAGCGCAGTGATCGCAAAAAGCGCCAGGAAGCCGATGTTGAGATCGACGATGCCCAGATAGACGTCGTGCCCGAAGACGCGCAGCGGATCTGGACCAAACGGAATGATCGCAATCGAAGTAAGCGCCAGCGCCAACGCCATCAGCGGCGCCAGGAAATACGTGAACTTGTCGACGCCAGCCGGCGTCGGATCTTCCTTCAACAAAAATTTCAAGCCATCGGCCAGCGGCTGCAGCAATCCGTGCGGCCCGACGCGATGCGGCCCCCATCGCGACTGCATGTGCGCCACAACTTTGCGCTCAAACCACGTCGAGATACGCATTCACCGTGAGCACGATGAACAGCAACAGCGCGATTTTAACCAGCGTAATGATGATGTTCAGCGTTTCGGGCTAGGAAGTCGGTCACGGCTGAGTGTCGGCCTCCTGCAGATGAATCCATCATCGTGCAATATGCGGCCCAGCGTGCCGCTGGTGAACAGCGTATCCTGCGCGGAGCGAATCAGCCCGGCCGGAACGTCATAGGGCGCGTGGCCGTTGCGCGCCACATGCACGCGCGTCGGTTCCGCGCCGCCGGTCAGCAAGCCCGCCGGCTGCACGTCATAGCCCGGCACCGCTTTGCGAATTTCCTCGAACACCGCCTGCGGGATTCCTGTAGTGGAACGCCTTGCCCAGGCCAACTTTCGCCAGTTGATGCGACAGAATGCGCAACAGGTCGAAGTCACTGCGCGTGCCCATCATTTCCGCGCCTTTGCGCAGCAGCTGGATTTCGCCCGGCGGTGTTGGTGACCGTGCCGTCTTTCTCGTAGGCCGAAGCCGCCGGAAAAACAATGTCGGCGCGGGCCGTGAAGTATCGGTAAGGAACAATTCGTGCACGATCAGCAGATTGCAGATTGCCGCGGCCGAAGCCCAGCGTGCCGTAATGCGTCAGCGGATTTGCGCCCACCACGTAAAGCGCGCTGCAGCTTGCCCGTTTGCGCGGCCTCGACCATTTGCGGAGCCGTCATGCCCGCTTTCGTGGGCGATACGCCGCCCCACAGCTTGCGCAAACGCATCGCGCGCGCCCGCGTTGTCAACGTACGCGTAGCCGGGCAGCCGATCCGGCAGCAACCCCATATCGGCAGCGCCGCGCGAATTGCTGTAATCGCCCAGCGCCATGTAGCGCGTTCTGCCCGGCAGCTTCGACCCGAATGCCACCAGCTGCTCGATGGCCTTGCCGGAAACGTCGGCGCCAAACACGATCGACCACATCGCTCGATTGTTCGAGCTGCGCCTTCAGCTGCAGCAGTTGCTCGACCAATGCGCTCTCTAGATTTCCCTGCTCGCTCGCCAGCCAGTTGAAGACGTTGAATTCCTGCCCGGCGCCAATCTTCACAACTTGCGTAGCCTTGCGTTCCAGCTTGGTCTCTCGCGCATTCACGATGAAAAGCTTGCGTTCCGTGATGGCGAATCCCGCTGCGAATCTTCCACGCCACCAGCGGATTCTGGTTCGTCGGATCGTTGCCGACCACCAGCACCGCCTTGGACTTATAGAGCTGCTCCATCGTGAGTAGGGAATCGGCCGCGCGATCGCCCAGTGCCGGTCAGCGAAACCCGGCATAGTCGGCCGTACGGTGATGATCGATGTTGTTGGTGCCGATCGAAGCGCGCGCCATGCGCTGCAACAGATAATTTTCTTCGTTCGAAGTGTGATTCGACCCGATGAATCCGATCGAATCCGGTCCGTATGCGTCGCGCACTTGCTTGAGCTGCGCTGCGGCGTGTCTGCGACGCTTCTTCCCACGACACCGGATACAGTTTGTCGCCCTTGCGCACCAGCGGCTGGCGGATGCGATCGGCATGCTTGGTGAAATCGAAACCGAAGCGGCCTTTCACGCACAGGAAATCTTCATTGATTCCCGAAAGATCGCGATTGTTCGACCGCATGATCTCGTGATTGCGCACGCTCAGTGTGGTCTTGCAGCCATTCGAACAGTGCGTGCACACCGTGGACACGTAGTCCATCTCCCACGGCCGCGTCTTGTAACGATACGTACCGCTGGTGAGGGCGCCGACCGGGCAGATATCGATGCACATGCCGCACTCTTCGCACTCCAGGTGATCTTCGCGATTCGGAATGATCACGCTGGCGGCGCCGCGCATGCCCACGCCAAGCGCCTTCACGTCCATGCCTTCATCGCAAACACGCACGCAGCGGAAGCATAAAATGCAGCGCGGCGCATCGTAATAAACAAGTTCCGACCACTTTTCTTCGGGCCGGTGAATTTTCTCTTCCACAAAGCGGCTGGTGTCCGCGCCGTAGCGGAACACCATGTCCTGCAGTTCGCACTCGCCACCCTTGTCGCACACCGGGCAATCGAGCGGGTGATTGGTCAGCAAAAATTCCAGCATGTACTTGCGCGCATTGCGCACCTGTCGGAGTTGGTCTTCACGACCATGCCTTCGGTAGCCACCAGCGTGCACGCGGTCTGCAGCTTCGGCATTTTTTCGACTTCCACCAGGCACATGCGGCACGCGGCCTGCAGCGAAAGCCCGGGGTAATAGCAGAACGACGGCACTTCCGATGCCGATGCGTCGCGTCGCTTCGATCACCAGCGTGCCCGGCGGCACCTGCACGTCGCGGTCATTGATCTTCAGCGTGACCAGTTTCTGTTCGTTTTGTTCAGGCATCTCGCGGCCCTGGGCCGAACCCCAATTCTTACAGCTTGAATCTTACCTTGAATCTTTATCGCGCGCCGAGCAGCACGGCGTCGGCGGCTTTGTTGTACGCGCAGCGTCCGTTCAGGTGATCCACAAATTCGTCGCGCCATTTGCCCACAATGCTGATCGTCGGCAGCGCCGCGGCATCGCCGAGCGGGCAGAACGTGCGGCCGAGCATATTCTTCGCCAGGTCGCCAACCAGATCGATGTCTTCCGGTCGGCCCAGCCCTGCGTGGAAGCGCTCGAGCATCTTGCGCAGCCAGGTCGTGCCTTCGCGGCACGGAATGCACCAGCCGCACGATTCATGCGCGTAAAAATGCATGATGCGCCGCGCCATGTCCACCATGCAGGTGTCTTCGTCCATCACCACCATGCCGCCCGATCCCAGCATCGAACCGGCTTTGGCCACCGAATCGTAATCCATGGCGATATCGATTTCGTCGGCCTTCAGCAAAGGGCACGAACTCCCGCCCGGAATAACCGCCTTCAATTTCTTCCCATTCGGAATGCCGCCGGCTGTCTCGTAGATGAACTTTTTCATGTTCATCCCCAGCGGAACCTCGTAAATGCCCGGTTTGTTCACGTGACCCGCGACGCACAGCATGCGCGTTCCACCATTTTTCGGTGTGCCGCGACTCGCGTACTTTTCCCCGCCCTCCAGAATGATCGCGGGCACCGTGCTCAGCGTCTCCACATTGTTAATGATCGTCGGGCAGCCATACAGGCCCACCACCGCAGGGAACGGCGGCTTGATGCGCGGATACCCGCGCTTTCCTTCCAGCGATTCCATCAGCGCCGATTCTTCGCCGCATTCGTACGCGCCCGCGCCGGTATGCACCACCAGGTCGAAATCGAATCCCGACCCCAGAATGTTTTTGCCTAGATATCCGCGTCCGTAAGCCTCTTCCAGCGCCGTCTGCACGATGTCCAGCACGTACCGGTATTCTCCGCGGATATAAATGAAGCCCATCTTCGCGCCGATCGCACGCCCCGCAATGGCGATGCCCTCGATCATCTGGTGCGGGTCCATCTCCATCAGCGGCCGGTCCTTGCACGTCCCCGGCTCCGACTCATCCGCGTTGCAAATCACATACTTCGGCTTCGGCGAATCCTTGGGCACGAACGACCACTTCATCCCCGTGGGAAATCCCGCGCCGCCGCGCCCGCGCAAATTCGATTTCTTCACTTCATCGATGATCGTCTCCGGCGTCATTTCTTTCAGCGCTCTTTCCAGAGCCTTATAGCCGTCGTGCTGCAAGTACACATCGATCTTGTGCGAATCCTTGATGCCCCAGCGCCGGCTGATCACCGGAGTTTCCGCCGCATCGCGCGGATGCAGCGCCCCAGCGGTCACTGGTTCCGGCGGCGATTTGCGCCCCGCGTCCAGATCCTCGATGATCCGATCAAACTTCATCTGCGTCACGTTTTCGTAGAAGTCGTAGTTGACCTGCAACGCTGGCGCCCCGGTGCATGCGCCGATGCACTCCACTTCCTCCAGCGAAAAAACGCCGTCCGCCGTCGTCTCTTTGTGTCCGATCTCCAGCCGCTTCTTGGCCGACTCCAGCAACTCCGCGCCGCCGCGCAGCATGCACGCCACGTTGGTGCAAATCTGCACGTGATGCTTGCCCATAGGCTTGCGGTGCAGCATCGAGTAGTACGCCAGCGTTTCTTCCACCGCCACGGTACGCAAATCCAGCCGCCGCGCGATCTCCGCAATCATTTCGTCGCTGACGTAACCGTATTCGTCTTGCGCATACATCATCATCGGGATCAGCGCACTGCGCTTCACCGGATAGCGATTTTGCAAGGTGTCAAAACGAGCCGCGAGTTGTGCCGATAATTCCATATTCCTCTAGTGATTCCCCGTCCTACCCCGCCACCACATACCTTGCTGCCACACGCAACCCAGAGTTGCGACCCCAAGCCGTGTGTCGACTCAGTGGCATCGCGGCCCACTCCCGCGACTGTCATCCTGAGCCCAGCCGCTAGCATCAAACCCGTCATCGTCGAGCTATCCGCCGCCACCCACCTGTCATCCTGAGCCTATCCGATAAGGATAGGCTCAGGATCTCAGCGTCAAAAGTTGTCGACAACCAATCCCGCGCGCCCTCCGCTTACGACAACCACCACTACCGGTCCACATCCCCAAGCACAATATCAATCGTCCCAATGCACGCAATCACATCCGATAAAATCTGCCCCTCAATCAACTTTGGCAGCGCCTGTAGATTAATAAACGACGGCGACCGAAAATGCACCCGCAGCGGCTTGGGCGAACCATCGCTAGCCACGAAACAACCCAATTCCCCGCGCGGTGACTCCACCGTAACGAACGCCTCGCCCGGTGGCGGCGCAAATCCTTCCGTGAAAATCTTGAAGTGGTAGATGAGCGCTTCCATCTCCGTCTTCATCTTCTCGCGACCCGGCGGCACGATGCCCGGCGCTTCTGTGCGAATCGGCCCTTCCGGCGTGATCTTCCCCAACGCCTGCCGGACAATCTTCAGGCTCTCCCGCATCTCCGCCACGCGCAGCATATATCGGCCAAAACAATCCGAATCCGTGCGCGTCGGCACCTCAAAATCAAATTCCTCGTAACTCGAGTACGGGAACACCTTGCGATTGTCATACGCCAGCCCCGCCGCCCGCAGCGTCGGCCCCGTCATGCTCAGCGCAATCGCATCCTCCAGCGAAATCACGCCAACGCCTTGCGTACGTCCCAGCCAGATGCGGTTTCCCGTAAGCAAATTTTCGTAGTCGTCGATCCGGCTCGGCATCATCGCCAAAAACTTCTCGACGCGTTGCACCCAGCCGGTAGGCGGCTCCAGCGCCAGTCCGCCGATGCGGATATAGCTGGTCATCATGCGCTGGCCCGCCACAAACTCGAAAATCTTCAGAATCTCTTCGCGCTCGCGGAAGCAATACAAAAACACCGACATCGCGCCGAGGTCGATCGCGTGCGTCCCCAGCCACACCAGATGCGACGAAATCCGCTGCAGCTCCACCATCAGCACGCGAATGTATTGCGCGCGCTTGGGCACTTCCAGCCCCAGCAGCTTCTCCACCGCCAGACAATAAACCAGGTTATTTCCCAGCGGATTCAAGTAATCCATGCGATCAGTCAGCGTGATCGCCTGCGAATACGTCTTGTCCTCGCAGGATTTCTCGATCCCAGTGTGCAGATATCCCAGATCCGGAACCGCCTTCACTACCGTCTCGCCATCGAGCTCCAGCAGAATTCTCAAAACTCCGTGCGTGGATGGGTGCTGCGGCCCCATGTTCAGGACCATCGTCTTCGCTGGACCAATAGCTGTTTCGACTGTCGTGGTGCTCACAGGAGCGGTGCTCACGGGCGGCTCCTCGTATATCGCGTCGCGATCGCCGGAATATCCCGGTAACCCTCGACCGGATAATCCTTCCGCAGTGGATAACCTTCCCAGTCATCCGGCAGCAGAATGCGCCGTAAATCCGGATGCCCGTTGAACCGAATGCCCATCAAATCGAATATCTCGCGCTCCAGCCAATTCGCTCCCGGCCACACCGGAACCAGCGAATCGACAACCGCATCATTGCCGGACACCTTCACGCGCAGCCGCAATTTATTTTTCTTCGGAATCGACACCAGGTGATATTGCAGTTCGAATCGCGGCTCCAGCGGAAAGCGATCCACACACGTGGCATCGGTGAGCAAATTGAATTGCAGCTTTTCGTCCTGGCGGCATCGCTCCGCGACGCTCAGCAGCACCTTCCGCGGCACCACCACCGTGGTTTCCCCGCGAAACTCAATCACTTCTTCGATCGCATTGGCGCTCCACGCGCGCAGAACCTCTACGGCGGGATTACTGCTTTGACTGACTTTTTCTGTCACGGATTCCGGATCCCCGCGGCGCGCATCTACTTATGCCAATCGAATGCGCCCTTCTTCCACAGATAGATGTAACCGACCAGCAGGATGGCGATGTAGATCAGCATCTCCACAAAGCCAAATCGCCCGAAGCTCAGCGACGTTTTGAACATGTCGCGGTAAATGTAGGCCCAAGGGTATAAAAAGATGGCCTCTACGTCGAACAGAATAAAGACCATCGCCACCAAATAAAATTTTACCGAAAAAGGTTCGCGCGCATCCCCGGTCGGCTCCATGCCGCATTCGTAAGCTTGTTGTTTGGCGCGATTTGGGCGTCGCCAGCCAACCGCAATCGACGCTCCCGTCAACGCGCTGGCCAGCACCACCGCGATGATCAGGTGTAAGAGAAGCGGAGCGTAAGCATGTAGACCGGAACCACTCATGGGCGAAGGGTTATAATAGCGACTCACCCGCCGCACCGTCAAATGCGTCGGCAAAATCCTGGCGGCAAAATGTAGCGAGCACCGAGCCAAGCACTGTAGCGATCGGTGGTAGCCGAAGCGCCGCTAATGTAGCGGCCGCCCTCCGGGGCGGGCGGCCTTTTGTAAAGTTACACATCGAGGATCAGCGAATGTTGTTCGGTCACAACACCAACGTAACCGTAGATGGCGTGGTGATCCACGTCCAGACCGAAGACCGCGGCACGCACAGCGCCGTTCTCGACACCACTGTCTACTATCGCGGCCGCGTCCTCCACCGCCGCACCAGCAAATATTCCGATCTCCTACCCCTCAATCCCGAAAGTGAGAAAACTCTCAAGCTTCGCCTCGACCTGCAGCACGCCACGGTAGTCGACGAGCTACGCTCCGGCAAAGTGCCGGTAAACATCACACTTCCTGCGCCTCCTCCGCCGCCCGCACCCACCATCCCTGCAACAAACGTCGCAACAAATCCCTCGCCGGCGCCCACGGTCCCCATTCACGACAAAATGCTCAGCGTCGACCTCCTCAATCCGCGAACCTGGCTCACCGGCAAGCAAGCCACCCTCTATCTGGTCGTCCGCGACAGAATTCTCGGCACCGTCCTCGGCGGTGCAAAAGTTTCCGCCCGCATCGAAGGCGGCGCCGACAAGCTCGAGGTCACCACCACAACCCGCGCCGACGGCCAGGCGCAGTTGCAATTCGAAATGCCACGCCTGGTCGCCGAAGACGCCGCGCTGGTCATCGACGCCGCAGCCGGCGAAGCCCGCGGCCATCTCCGCTTCCAACTCCGCGCCAAACCAAAAGTGCCCGCCCCCGGCTAAACTAAAATGGGCGCGCCTAAGCAAACCAACTCAATTGCAAATTGAAAATTTTATGTAGCGGCGGCTTTCCGAAGCCGGCGCAGTTACAATGTAATGTGCATGCAAATAAAGGATTGCGATTCCAGGATCAAAGCGACAGGACCGACGCAAATGCAAGCCAACGAAACTCCCACAATCGTAGTAAACGGTGAGCCTCGCTCCACCAATCCCGGCGCCACCGTAACCGACCTACTCCACGAGCTCGGCCTGGACCACGGCCGCGTCGCCATCGAACGCAACCTCGAAATCCTCCCCCGCGAACAATGGCCGCTCACGAAGATCCAGCCCAACGACCACTACGAGATAGTCCACTTCGTCGGCGGCGGCTGACCCTCTCTCGCCTCACTCCCACGAATAAGGCGCCGGCAAACCCCGAGCCTTCCGAAATCGCCTCAACTCATCTTGCTGATGCGTCCGCACCCGCACCGCCGACCGCGGCTTCCCGGTACACAACAAAACGAACCCCGCCTCGCGATCATCAGGGAAATAAACTAACGAATCGCTCTGATCCACCTCGCCGCCGCCGTTCAACCGCCCCGCGCACGTCAAGCAATACCCCTGATGACACAGCGCCGGCAGCGCAATCCCCGCCGCCTGAGCCGCATCCCAAATGTGCTGCTCGCTTCCAACCGAAATCGTTCGCTCCTGCCCATCCGGCAAGAGCAACACAACGCGAAACGCTTTCTCATCAGCACACATACAAGCTCAGCGCAACCGTCCTGCTTGCTGGGAACCAAGCAGGACGTCGCCACCAAATCTCACTCGCCACAAATCACGGCTGCCAGATCACGGATTGTAGAACGCCGCATTCTTGCTGTAAGGCGCATGCCCCGGCTCGCCACGCCGGAAGTGCCCCGAAGGTATGCTCTTGCCATCGCGCTCGTGCGCCAGCAATTCGATGAACCACGCCTCGTGCTCGATCTCCTCGTTAAGAATCCGCGAAGCCATGTCATAAGTTCGCGGATCCTTGCCGAACGTCAAGTCGCAAATCTCGATCCACGAACGAATCGCGCAGCGCTCCGATTCCAGCAGCAGCGTCAGAATATTCACCGCTGTCGGCGGGTCCGGCAGCTTCGCCGCCCGGCATCCCGCCTGATTGTGGAACTCCGGCAAATCGTTCGGTAGTTCGCCGCCCAATTCGTAAATACGAGGAACAATCAGCTCCCAGTGGGCTCGATCCTCCAAACGCGCATCTTCGCAGATCTCCTTGTAATCCTCATGACCCGCCAGATGCATTCTCAAAATGGTGTAGTAATAATACGTGCTGGCAAATTCCGCGGCGGCATTTGCGATCAGCATCTTGATCAGCTTCTCCACATCCACGCCTCGCGCGCGAATCACTTCCACTCCCACTCGCTGCGTGACGTCTCCCGCTTTCACCACTTGTACGTTCTTGTTATCAGCCATAGCGGCCTCCTTCCCGCCCAATCTAGGCCCATGGCAGGCATAGGTCTAAGATATATTCACTATCGCACCGATAGTTTTTACCTTTGGAACGCCATCACAAACTTAAATCGGGATTTTTGCGTCGTTAGAAGGAATTGCGCCTGAATACCTATAATAGAGCCTGAATGCGTGAATAGAAGTGATACTGCGTCTGGAATGGAACTGCCGCCTCAAACTCCGTCGAGCAAATGCCCCATCTTCTTCTTCTTCGTTTGCAAATAAGATCGCGACATCTTCGACACCCGCGGCTGGCACGGCACGCGCTCCACCACGCGAATCCCCGCATTCTCCAGCTGGCGCACCTTCTCAGGATTATTCGACAGCAGCCGAATCCGATTCGCCCCCAGCTGCTTCAGAATCTGCGCCGAAAAATCGTAGTCGCGTGGATCGGCAGCGAATCCCAGCTTTTCGTTCGCCTCCACCGTATCCATCCCCGCATCCTGCAACTCGTACGCGCGCAGCTTGTTCATCAACCCGATTCCGCGCCCTTCCTGCGGCAGATACAGCAAAATTCCCGCCGGCGCTTCCCCAATCTTCTTCAACGAAAGCTCCAGTTGCGCGCGGCAATCGCAACGCAGCGACGCCAGCACATCTCCCGTCAGGCATTGCGAGTGCACGCGCACCAGCGGCGCCAGCTTCCCGTTCAACTTTCCGCGCACCAGCGCCACCGCCTCTTCTTGCGGCCCGCGCCCCTCAAATCCATAAATCCGGAAATCGCCAAATCGCGACGGCAGCACCGCCTGCGCCACCGCGCGCAACTCACCCGCGCCATTCTTATTCTTCTTATTCGCAAGCTTCCGCTTCGCAATAGCTGGCATTGGAGGCAACGAGTTTAGCAGGAGTGCCATGTTTCCCCGACTATAGTCCACCCGAGCCTCATTCGATGCCGCACCCCGCATTTTCGCCACATTGTTTACGTCGCCGTTACAACGGTGCGACTCTTTACATCCGTCAAACGATTGGCTAGCGTTAACCCAACTACTCATGATCGACTCGGTCTTCTCCGTTCGCGACTTTCTCTTCACGCTGCTCCTCAAGGTCGGCGTCGCGGCCTCCTTCGCCGCGCTGCTCGCCCGCTGGAATACCTTCCGCCGCGTTCTCTTCACCGAAGAGCGCGATCCCGACCAGAAACTTAAGCTCATGCTGTTCATGACTCCGCCGCTGATCGTCGGCGTCGCCCTCCGTCTGGTCGGCCAACCCTATCGTTTCGCCGATCTCTCCGTCGAAGGCGCCTTCCTCATGGGCCTCCTCGGCGGCCGCGTCGTCGGCCCGATCGGCGGCGCTATCATCACCATTCCGGCTCTGATGGCCCACGAATGGCTCGGAATGCCCGCTGCTTCCACTGCCGGACTGATCGGCGGCTTGATGCGCCAGGCCATCCCCAACAAAGAAGAGCTCTGGAATTTTGGCCCCTTCACCTTCCTCAACATTCCTCGCGACCTCGTGCGCCTTATCCGCAGCGCCCGGATGTCCTGGGAACTCCTCCCGCTGCTCGCCTGCATGGGCCTCGAACTCGGCCGCGTTGCGCTCGTCGATGCCACCAAGCCCAAATGGCTCTTCGTCATCTACTCGCACTGGAGCTGGTGGCTCATCTTGTCGGTGCTAGCCACCGTAATGGCCGTCGCCGCCCCGCTGAAAATCTGGAACAACACGCGCATCGAGATGAACCTCGAACGCCACCAGCAGTTGCTGCTCAAAGCGCGCATCGACGCGCTTTCCAGCCAGATCAATCCGCACTTCCTCTTCAACACCCTCAACACCGTCTCCTCCCTGATTCGTTTCGATCCCGACCTCGCCCGCGGCGTCCTCCTCAAGCTGAGCAACATCCTGCGCCGCCTCCTGCGCAAACATGAGACCTTCGTCCCGCTCCGCGAAGAGCTGGACTTCATCGACGACTACCTCGACATCGAGGTCGCCCGCTTCGGTCGCGACAATCTCGAATTCCTCAAATCCATTGACGACGAAGCCCAGGAATCCTTCGTCCCCAGCATGCTCATCCAGCCCATCGTCGAAAATTGCCTGAAGCATGGTTTGGCCCCCAAACTCGAAGGCGGCAAGATCCAGCTTCGCGCCACTAACCGCGACGGTCGCCTCCACATCGAGATCGAAGACAACGGCGTCGGCATCTCCGAAGAGAAGATGCCCCATGTCTATGTCGAAGGCATCGGCCTGAGCAATGTCCGCGAACGCCTCCGCGTCCTTTACGGCGCCGATTTCCACCTGTCCATCGAATCGCGCCCTGGCGACGGTACGGTCATTCGCATCGACGTGCCGGAGCTGGTATCCACCATGGCCGCCGTCGGTTAACTCGTCTTTTCCCTTGACTTTACGTTACCACTATGTTATCATCGGCCGTGTTACCTCGAACGAACCCCTTCCCAACCGCTGCCCCACCTTTGTATCGCCCCACCTTCTCCTTTGTTTTCATGCACTTCCGAACCGCCCTTCGCTTAACTCCTTTACCTTCAGATGTTTATGAACTGCCCGGGGGGCAGGGTCTAAAAGCGAAGCCGAGGCGAAAGTCGCCCCGATTGCCCGCTGTCTCGACCGCAATCCTGTGCGGGGCCTCCCGTGAAACTTCTCTCCGGGGAACTCCGCCTCGCTGCCACCGACGTCAGCAACCATCTCGCCTGCCGCCACCTCACCCAGTTAGAGCTGTCCGTCGCTCGAGGCGAGCGCAAAGCGCCCGAATGGCGCGCCCCCGACCTGCGAGTCATTCAGGAACTGGGCCTCCAGCACGAGGCGCGCTACCTCAAGTTCCTCGCCAATCGCGGCCTTGAAGTCATCAACCTGGCCAGCACCGGCAGCGAATCCTCCATGGTTGACGCCACCATCGACGCCATGCAGCGGGGCGTAGCCGTGATCGCCCAGGGCGCCCTGCGCACCGGACGCTGGTTCGGCCGTCCCGACGTCCTGTTTCGCGTCGACAAACCGAGCCCGCTGTTCAAAAGCTGGTCCTACGAGGCCCACGACTGCAAGCTAGCCCGCGAAACCAAAGCCACCACCATTCTTCAGCTCTCGCTCTATTCCGAACTGTTGGGCGAAATCCAGGGCGTCGATCCCGAAGAAATGCGCGTCATCGCCCCCGGTACCACGTTTTCCGGCCAACCCTATCGCGTAGCCGAATACGCCGCCTACTACCGCTACGTCAAACGCGAACTGGAGCACGCAACGGCCAATACCGCCGCGATGCCAGATCCGAGGGTGGCCCATCCTTTGCGAAGTCTGCAAAGGGTGGGCTCCTCCGCCCGCGCCCAGGCGTCTACGCCATCGAACGGCGCAGTCCACACCTATCCCGAGCCTTGCGCGCACTGCGACATCTGCCGCTGGTTCCAGGAATGCGACCAACGCCGCCGTGCCGATGATCACCTCTCTCTCGTGGCGGGAATCCGCACCCAGCAGCGCACCCAACTCGCAGCCTGGGATCGCAACACGGTGGCGCAGCTCGCGGACATGCCCATTCCCCTGCAAGAAAAACCCCTGCACGGCTCCCGCGAAGGCATCGAGCGCGTTCGCGAACAGGCCCGCGTACAAGTTGCCGGCCGCAAAACCGAAAAACTTGTTCACGAACTTCTCAAAATCGAGCCGGACACCGGATTTTGCAAGCTGCCGGAACCCGATCGCGGGGACATGTTCGTCGATCTGGAAGGCGATCCCTTCGCCGGCGATCAGGATGCTGGAGGCGGCCAGGAATATCTATTCGGCTTTGTCGCTTCGGATGTTTCCGGCGCGCGCGTATACGAAAAACGTTGGGCCTTGTCCGCGGAAGAAGAAAAATCCGGCTTCGAGTGGCTGGTCGATGAAGTAGTGCGCCGCTGGAAAGAAAATCCCGCGATGCACATCTATCACTTCGGAGCCTACGAGCCTGGCGCCTTCAAGCGCCTGATGGGCCGATATGCCACCCGCGAAGAACAAGTCGACAGCATGCTCCGCGCGGGTTTATTCGTCGATCTGCACACCGTGTTGAAGCAGGCCATGCTCGCCAGCGTCGAGCAGTATTCACTCAAGAAACTCGAAGCCCTGCCAGGCTTCATTCGCAAGACTCCGCTCGCCGATTCCCGCGAAGCCATGTACTTCGTCGAGCACAAGCTGCAGCTCGGTCGCGATCTCGATCTACCCGAAAAATATCGCGAAGTGATGGAGGGCTACAACAGCGAGGATTGTCTCGCCACCGCTGTTTTGCGCGATTGGCTTGAATCCGAACGCAGTGCTGCAATCAGTGCAGGCGCAAACATCCCTCGCCCGCCGCTCGGCGACCCCGCTCCGACCGAAGAACTCGATGAGCGCCAGAAGCGCGTAGCCGCCCTCGTTGAAAAACTCAGGTCCGGCATCCCTCTCAAACCTGAAGATCGCAGTCGCGAGCAAGCCGCTACCTGGATGCTCGCCAATCTTCTCGACTGGCACCGTCGCGAAAACAAAGCTGGCTGGTGGGAAGGCTATCGCCTCCAGGAACTCGACGACAACGAACTTGTCGAGGAACGCGCGGGTCTCGCAGGCCTGAAATTCGTCGAGCACGTCGGTATCGAAAATAAAATTCCCATCGATCGCTACACGTTCGACAAGCAAGACACCGAAGTGCGTGCCGGCAAAGACGTCTACGTCCGCGTCGCGCCTGGTAGCGCCGGCACTCCTGCCGGCGAGCCACCCACCGCAGCGGGCATCGCAAAAAGAACGCTCGTTCGGAAAAAATTCCCCCGCAAACTCTAAAGAAAAGCCCATCACCGAAAAACGCCGCCAAAAAGTCGGCTGCGTCATCACCATGGATCTCGCCGCTCGCACTATCGACATCAAGAAAACCCGCAAGACCGCTGACCTGCATCCACCCGCCGTCTTTGCCTGGGATTCTCCGGTAAATTGCGACGCCCACGCCGACGCTTTGCTGCGTCTCGGTGATTGGGTCAGCGAGCACGGCATAGACTCGAGAAGGCCCGCTTCGCGGCGTACGCGATCTTCTACTCCGAAAAATTCCGCGCCTCGCGCGTCGGGAAGCGCTCACGCTGCTGGCGCTGGAAGAGCCGCTGGTCAGCGCGTGCCGCATCGCCACCGCCCTCGATCACTCCGTTTTCGCCATACAAGGCCCACCGGGCGCCGGTAAAACCTTCACGGGCGCGCGCATGATCTGCAAGCTCGTCAGCCAGGGCAAAAAAGTCGGCGTTACCGCCCTAAGTCACAAGGTCATTCGCAAGCTGCTCAAAGAAGTCGTAAACGCCGCATCGGAAGATAAGCTTCGCGGCGTCAAATGCATGCAAAAGTGCAGTGAGGATGATGGTCTGGAGCAGGACGACGATATCGCAATCGCCGACGACAACGCCCTTCCACTAGCCTCCTTGCAATCTGGCGCTGCGAATGTTCTCGGCGGCACTTCCTGGATGTGGACGCGTCCCGAATATCTCGAGTCCGTGGACGCGCTGTTCATCGATGAAGCCGGCCAGATGGCGCTCGCCGATGTCGTCGCCCTCGGTCAAGCCGGCAAAAATGTTTTTCTGATTGGCGATCCGCAACAACTGGAACGACCTGTGAAGGGCAGCCATCCCGATGGCGCGGAAAAATCCGCTCTCGAACACCTCATCGGCAATCACAAAACCATTCCGGAAGGTCTCGGCATGCTGTTGCCCGAAACCTGGCGCATGCACCCGAACATTTGCGATTTCACTTCCGAAATGTTTTATGAAGGCCGTCTGCACTCGCGCGACGTCTTGAAACATCGCGTGCTCGCCAATCATCCGTGGCTGAGCGGAGCGGGCCTGTGGTTTGTTCCCATAGCGCATCAGGGAAATCGCAATTCCGCGGCGGAGGAAGTCGACGCCATCGAGCGCATCGTCAAAAGCCTCGTCGCTGGAAATGTGGAATGGTTTCGCACCGCCACCACCAGCAAGACCGTGGCGCTGGAAGACGTCCTCGTTGTCGCGCCGTACAACGCGCAGGTCAGCGATCTCCTGGCGCGCTTGCCGAAAGGCGCATGCGTCGGCACCGTCGACAAATTTCAAGGCCAGGAAGCCGCCGTAGTGATCTATTCGCTGACCACTTCATCGCCCGAAGACGCGCCGCGCGGCATGGAATTTCTCTACAGCCTCAATCGTTTCAACGTCGCCACTTCCCGCGCCATGTCGAACGTCATCGTCGTCGGCAGCCCGCGCCTCTTCGAGCCCGACTGCCAAAGCCCGCGCCAAATGCAATTGGCCAACGCCCTCTGCCGCTACCTCGAAATGGCCACAATCGTGGACCCAGCCCGGATTTAGAAATTAGCCTCACTGTGACGCACAGGCAGCGACGGAAACACATGAGACGAGTGCCGAAATTCACCGAGGAAAGTAAGTAGCCGGAAAACAACTACCGGACAACGGGAGGAGCAAACACGGAATCGTTGATCCGAACATTTTGCTGGACCCGGTTGAATTGAATCACGGAACGCGCGGCGGGTTGCGAAGTTGTTCGGCGGAATGGAATCTGCACGCCATCCACGGCGCGATAATCGGAGTAATCGATCTGCGTCGGATTCTGGCCGAACGGAGATTCAGCGAAGCGGATCTGCCGGATCAACAACCCGGTACCTTCGTCGAAATAAAACTTGACGCTCGGAAGATTTTCGCGAACCCCGATCAGGACATACGCTTCGCGATCTCCGATCTTTTCTGGATATTCACGACGCAGCTCGGGAAAGATTTCGCGAATTTGCAGCGGAAACTGGAGATCGGCGTCCAACAACGCGCCATCCAGATCGGCCCCCACAATCGGCCGAGCGGGACGACCCGGCATGACGAACCAACCAGCATCGGTATTAATTGTAGTGACGCTGTCGCCTTTCCCCAGATGACGAACGATCGACTGCTTCCGTGAAGCCGTGGTGAAAATTTCAAGCGGTGTGGACACGCCGCCAAACGTTGCCGTGGCTTTCTCAACGCGCGTCGTGATTTGTCGCAACGCTTGCTCGCCGCCAAGTGATGCAATGTAGCGATCGAGAATTTCCGAAACCGTCGGCAGGTTTGTCGGCAACGGCTCGCTGTCGCCGGAGAGTGAAAAAGTCGTAGAACCAGAAGGCTGCGCGGCGACTAGTGGCACATCTTCCGGATGTTGCGCGCCACGATGACAGGAATAACAGGTGACTTCGCGACGTGCATCGAACGTAGATTTGTTGAGCGCCAGCGTCATGCGCATCATCGCGCGCGCAGTTTTCTTCGGCTTTTTATCGTCTTTGTCGAAATGATTTTCGACATGACAGAACGTGCAGTTCACACCGAGCGAGTTCGATATGAATTCCATCGCTGGAAAAATCTGATCGGACGGCGTGCCTTTCAGTACCTGAATATTTTTCAAAACCTGCTCCGCGTTTTTTCCGGCGACTGGTGCGGACACATTCGCCGTAGACCCAACTGACGCAGGCGCAGAAGCAGCTGTCCCAGTCCGAGCTGCCCCAGCCGGAACTGCCGAAGACGGAGCCCGCGCAGATGCGCTCGATGAATTCGCATCGACTGAGCTCGCAGACGGATGCAGAAGCGCTTCGATTTTCGACGACAGCTCATCGGCTTCCGCATTCTTGCCCTGCCGCCGATACAACTGCACCAGCGGCCCTGAGGCGGGCAAATAAAGCGGATCGATCGACACCGCCCGCTCCAGGTGAGTGCGAGCGCCATCGAGATTACCAGCCTGAGCGTAAGCCGATGCCACGTTGCCTTCGTTAACCGGAGATGTCGGCGCGAGGTGCGCGGCGCGCTCAAACGCGATTTCCGCTTCGCGAGATTGCCGGCCGAGCAGCAGCGCTTGTCCCATCCAGGAAAACATTTCTGGATCGTCTGAAAATTGCGATTGCACTTCGGTGAGTTCGTGGAAGCCTTGAATCACCATCGACTGCGAACGGCGGCCAACTCCCGCATCGATGTGAGCGATACCAAGATTGCGTTTTTGCAAAGCGGAACTCGGCTCGCGCCACGCAACGATTCCGGTATCGGGAGGAAGCTCAGCTTCCGGCTCGGCTCGCCGCTGGATGCGGTGATCCGTGAACGCAGTGTGTCCGCCGTCCTTGGCGTTGCGCCGCGGCATGTGGCAACTGATGCAGTCCGAATCCTTCGCCGGATGCGACGCAGGCAGCGGCTTTTGCTCTACCAACGTTGCCGAAGCTACTGTTGCCGAAGCCGATGTTACCGACGCTGAAGTTACCGAAGCTGATGATGCGGTCGCAGGATTGCTTGGGAAATCCGAGGCGTGACACGCCAGGCATTTCTCGCGGTAATAAGCGACAGGTTCCGCAGGCTTGCTGTGCGGATCGTGACACGTGCCGCACCACAGTTTTTGATTGCTGCTGCGCGCGCACTTGCTCAGCGCAAGTTGCTCGACATGGCTGATGACTTTGAAGCTGCCTGCGGACGAACCTGGCGGCACCGCATTGTGGTAAATCGTGAAAGTGTGTTCGAGCGGCTGGCCCGCAAGAAAATCGCTGAATTGTTTGCCCGGATTCGGCACCCGCGCTACGCCAAACAGATGGCATTGCTCGCATGTAGAATCGCGAGCCGCAGGCGCGAGCTTTGCAGGATTCACGATGGTGCCGGCTCGCGGATCGGCGAGGTGGCGCTCGACCGGGCCGTGGCACCGTTCGCAGGTAATGGCTTCCGCGGAAAACGGTGGCGAGCGAAATTGGTTGAGCGTGTTGGGCACGTGCAATGACGTGCCCGAGTGGCAGAACACGCAAGCTTCGCCGACGGGGCGAGTGAAATCGGGATTCGCAATATTTTCGTAGCCGGGAGCGAGGTCGTAGGCGTTGCGGCTTTTGTACCAGGCAATTGGCGATTGGAAGAGATGGCCGCTGAGATCGATCAGATAGCCGCTGGCGTGGTTTCCCGAGCCGGCGACGTAGTCGATTTTGTAGCTTTCGGTTTGGCCGGAAGTGGTGAGTTGCTGGCGATAGCCGGCGGCGTCGGCGCTCGCAGTGATCTTGCTGGAGGGCAGTGCGACTTCGCCGGAAGGCTCCTGCGGCGTGGCTCGGCGCAGCGCGTGAGCCATGGCCGAGCGCGCGTAGCCGTCGACTTCAGATTGGTGGCAGAAGACGCAACGCTCGGCGCCCGCGACTTTCGTCTGCTGGGTTGGGCTCGGCGCGTCGGGTGATGGCTGGTGCGTCGCGGATTTGGAGACTAAAACGAAGAGGAGCGCGGCTAATACGATCAGGAGAGCTTTGTTCCGAGTATGGGGTGAGCGTGCAGGCATTCTTCGTGTGGGTCCTTGGGACGTGGTGAGCGGTCATTCTAACTTGGGTTCGGAGTCGGGGTGAGAGTTTCGGCCGGATAGGGAAGAGAAGGTAGAGGTGACGCCGCGGGATCGCTCGGAGTGGAATCTAAACCCGCACCCTCAAAAGCGGAGCGTGCGGCACCCGGTTTGCGGCTCCGCGGCGAGCTGTGATTGGAGCGTACGCCCGGGAGGGGCTAGCCCCTCCCGTACAGAGGGGAGGCATTTCTACGGGACCGAACAACCTTAATAACGAAGGATGCGGGCAGTCTGGACATACTAGGTACTATTGACGTCGGGCTGTTAGTACGGTATTTTCTGTAATGACAGAAATAACAGGTAGGACGGGCGGTTGAGCTAACGGCGCGGCGGCGAGGAGGAACTGGAATGAGCGAGACGAGCAAAGGCGGGCTGGCTCCCGTGTCTCAGAAATTTATTTTGCATTGGGGGGAGATGGGGACGCGGTGGGGCATCAACCGGACGGTGGCGCAGGTGCATGCGCTTCTGTATTTGTCGCCGCGGCCTGTGCCGGCGGATGAGATTGCGGCGACGCTTTCGGTGGCGCGGTCGAATGTGAGCACGAGTCTGCGGGAGTTGCAGGGATGGGGAATCGTGCGCGTGGTGCATGTGCTGGGGGACCGGCGGGATCATTTTGAGTCGATCAAGGACGTGTGGGAGATTTTTCGGATTGTGTCGGAGGAGCGAAAGCGCCGGGAGATCGACCCGACATTGCGGGTGATTGGGGAGTGCGTGACCGAGCTGAAAGCGAATCCGAGTGGGGACGCTTATGCGCGGGAGCGGTTGGAGTCGATGCTGGAATTTTTGACGGTGATGAGCGGACTGTTTGAGGAAGTGATGCGCATGCCGATGCCGGCGCTGAAGGGCATGGGGAAGCTGCGAGGAAAAGTGGTGACGCTGCTGGGGAAGAAGGCCGGGTAGGAAGTGGCGAGTGGCGAGAGTGGCGAGTGGCGAGTGGCGAGTGGCGAGTGGCGAGTGGCGAGTGGCTGAAGAAGATTGCCCACAGAAGCAGACGCACAGACAAACTGAGATGACGCGGGGACTTATATCGGGATTGGTGGGAGCAGGAATTGCGTCGGGATTGTGTGGAGCTATATTTGTGCCGGGTTTGCAGGCTTTGGCGATTTATCCTGCGTTTCCTGGGTTGTGGCTCATGTATGAGAGTGTTGGTTTGAGCGGCGTGAATCTGGGTTGGAATCCAATGTTGGCGCGAATTTTGATGACTCTTGGGAATGCAATGTTCTACGGCGTGATCTGTTATTTCGCAATAAGCCTCAGCGCAAGGTGGAAATCATGATTTCGCTGGCGTCGGAATTCACGGATGGGAAAGGGCGGCATGCGCGAGGCTGGCTGTTCTTTGATGCGGAGTGCGGATTTTGTACCCGCATCGCGCGATGGTTGGCGCCGATCTTGGCGCGGCGCGGAATCGGCGTGGCGCCATTGCAGGATGCGCGAGTCGGCGCGTTGCTGGGACTATCGCGTGAGGAGTTGATGCGCGAGATGCGTGTGTTGATGGGGGACGGCACGCAATTCGGCGGGGCGGATGCGGCAGTGGCTTTGGCTCGCGAGATTTGGTGGGCGCGACCCTTAGTGTGTTTGGCGCGAGTGCCGGGAGCGATGGGGATTTTGCAGCGCGGTTACCGCTGGGTGGCGGCGCGTCGGAGTTGTGCGGCCGAAAAAGGGAATGCTTGCGGCCTTCGGCGAAGTCACACGTGACCGGAAATTGATCCGTCAGTCTGGGCAGGATTGAAGCAGCTACATTTCGAGCGGACAAGACGGGAACTGGAGACCGAGATGGGCTTCGTCGATCTGTGGAAGTGGGACGGCAAAGTCGGTCGTGGGAATTACGCGCTGGTCGGACTGATTGGCTTTGCGATCAAGCACAATATCGATCGGTTGATTGCAGGCGGATTCTTCAAGACGGGCCGGAGTAATTTTTTCGGCTATTGGTTCAATTATTGGGCGCCGCTGGGAAGCGCTGCACGTTTGGGTCATTTGTCTCCTGCCGAGGCGAAATTTCTATCGACGATGCTGGTGGTATCCCTGCCGTTTATTTGGGTAGGGGTGACGATGACGTTGCGGCGCTTGCGAGATGCGGGGCAGCCGCTCTGGCTGGTCGCATTGTTCTTTGTGCCTTTTGTGAACTTGGCTTTTTTTCTGATGCTGTGTGCGTTGCCGTCGCGGGAGCGTGCGGTCGAGAGGGAGGTTGCACCTTGGCCTGGGGTGCGACCGCTGGATGGAGTCATTCCCAGGAGCCGGCTGGGAAGCGGCATGCTCGCGATTGTTGCGACCACGGCGATCGGGTTGGTGTTTTCCGTGTTTGGGGCGACGGTGATTGGTGCGTACGGGTGGAGTCTGTTCGTGGCGTTGCCATTTTGTCTAGGATTATTTTCAGTGCTGTTTTACAGCTACCATGCGCCGCGAGAATTTGGTGAATGCATGACAATGTCACTCATCCCCATCGGAATTTTGGGGGTGGTGCTGATGGCGATCGCGGTGGAGGGAGTGATCTGCTTGCTGATGGCGGCGCCATTGAGCTTGGCGCTGTCGGCGTTTGGAGGGGCGATCGGTTATCACTTACAGGCGCGTCATTGGCGGACTGCGTCGCCGGCGATGATGTGCATCGCGTTGCTGGCAGTGCCGGCATTGTTTGGCGCCGAGCGAGCGGTCGGCTTGCAGCCGCCGAAGTATGTCGTGCGCAGCGCAATCGAGATCGATGCACCGCCTGAAACGGTATGGAAGCAGGTGGTCGCGTTTGCGGAGATTCCGCCGCCAAGAGAAATGTTGTTTCGGGCTGGGATTGCGTATCCCATTCGCGCGGAGATTTCCGGGCGAGGACCGGGAGCGATTCGGCGATGCATCTTTTCGACGGGACCCTTTGTTGAGCCCATCGAGATTTGGGATGAGCCGCGACTTCTGCGATTTGGCGTTACCGAGAATCCTGCGCCGTTGAATGAGCTGACTCCTTACGGGCATATTGAGCCGCGGCACTTGCATGATTATTTTGTGTCGGAGCGCGGGCAGTTTTTGTTGACGGAACTTCCCGGACGCCGGACGCGACTGGAGGGCACGACTTGGTATCGGGACGCGATCTGGCCCGCGGCTTATTGGCGAGTGTGGTCGGATTACATCATTCATCGGATTCATATGCGGGTGTTGGAGCACATTAAAACGGAGGCGGAGCAGTCAATGGGGCGGAGGGCTGATTGATTCGTGCACGTTGATGCAGTCGGGCAAGGCTTACACCGTGCACAGGCAAGAGTGCCTGTGCTACCTGAGGTTGATCGAGTGTGGTCGTCATCGCGGTATCGCCGATATTTTGATCCAAACCCGCACCCTTGAAGGCGACGCTTCGAAAGCTCAGGGCAAGAGCGTGCGGCATCCGGCGGAGGCTGCGGCGCGCACGAAGTGAGGGCCAGTACGACCGGCGCTCGGTGGTTAAACCGTGGCGGTGTTGGATGCGGCTTGGTCGAGGATGCGTTGGTAGTACTGCTCGTAGCGGGGGATTACGTCGTTGGCGCAGAAATTCTTTTTGGCGTTTAGGCGGGCGCGTTGGCCCATTTCGCGGCCGCGGTCTTCGCGGGACAGGATGTCGAGGGCGTAGCGTCCGGCGGATTTTACGTCGCCGGGTTCCACTAAAAATCCATCGATGCCGTGGGTGACGACTTCGGGCAGGCCGCCTACGTTGGTGGCGATGACCGGGACTTCGCAGGCCATGGCTTCCAGCGCGGCAAGGCCGAAAGACTCGAGCTGACTCGGCAGCAGGAAAAGATCGGCGGAGCTTAGCTTTTCGTAGACAGCGTTTTGCTTGCCCAGGAAGAAGACGTCTTTTTGCAGGCGCTTTTTGCGGACGAGGTATTCAGCGGCGCCGCGGTCGGGGCCGTCGCCGATCAGCACGAGCTTCGCGGGCATTTTGGCGCGCACGATGGCGAAGATTTCCACGGCGTCGGTGACGCGCTTTACCGGACGAAAATTCGAAAGGTGCATGAGGATGGGCTCGCCGTTAGGGGCCCATTTTGCGCGTTGGGCTTCGTCCGGCTGGCGGGTGTAGAGGTCGCAGTTGACGAAATTCGGGATGACATCGATGGGGCGTTTGATGTCGAACTCTTTGAGCGTTTGGGTGAGCAGGTAATTGGAGATGGCGGTGACGCCGTCGCTTTGCTCGATGGAGAAGCGCGTGATCGGGAGATAGCTGAGATTGCTGCCGACCAGGGTGATGTCGGTGCCGTGCAGAGTGGTGACGAACGGGAGACGGCGCGGCGCGGCCATGCTGCGGGCGAGCATCGCGCTGACCGAATGCGGAATGGCGTAGTGGACGTGGAGAATGTCGAGTGATTCGGCTTCGAAGGTCTCGAGCATTTTGGTCGCGAGAGCGAGCGTGTAAGGCGGATGGTCGAACAGCGGGTAGGAGGCGACTTCCACTTCGTGGAAATGGATGTGCGGATCGTTGGCGGTTCATGCGGATCGGCGGAGCGTAGGAGATGAAGTGGACGTCGTGCCCGCGGGAGGCGAGCTCCTGACCAAGCTCGGTGGCGACGACGCCGGAGCCGCCGTAGGTGGGATAGCAGGTGATGCCGATGCGCATGGGTCTGGGTCCTTTGTCAGGGTCGCTGGCCGGCGATGATATAGTTTCGCACTCTTGTTGCTGGAAATGGTGCTCGAAGCTGGCGCTGAGATCCTTCGCCTATCCTCGCTGGATCGGCTCAGGATGACAATTTCAGCCTTAGTCAGCACCTTGCCGCAAGCACCCCGTTAGACGCGGCGGAGGGGGAAAGCGTGACGTGATGGTTCGGGCGCTGGGATGCGGCGTTTAGCAAGGCAGATTGGATGGGAAGAGGGGATCGGGTCGTTTATGGCTAAAAAGCGGCGAGGAAAGACGCGGGATTATGTGGAAGTGGCGAACCGGACCTTGCGGGAGAATCCAGCGACGAGTCTGTTGGGGTTTGAAGCCGTGTCGGTGACGCATGGGCGTGCGGTGTTGAAGATGGAGGTGCAGGCGAAGCACCGGCAACTGCATGGCGTGGTGCACGGAGGGATTTTGGCGGCGTTGGCGGATACGGCGGGGGCGATCGCAGTGTATACGACAGTGCCGCGCGGTACGGCCTTCGCGACTGTGGAGTTGAAGATCAATTATCTGGAGGCGGTGCCGGAGGGGCGGGTTCGCGCGGTGGGGCGAGTACTGCGGACGGGGCGGAATTTTGCGGTGGCGGAGTGTGAGTTAATCGATTTTCGGGGGAAGCTGGCGGCGAAGGCGTTGTTGACGTTTGGGGCGGCGGGTGGGCATACGATGGGAAAGAAGAAAAAATAACGAAGTCGGGAAGTAATGAGGTAAAGAAAAGGCTGGGAGTTTTTGATGAATTTTGCTGCCTGCGCGATGGGGTGCGCGCGGCGGCGTATTGGAAGTTGCTGGCTCCGCGAGCGGTTTGCGTTTGCGGAGGGACCCACCCTTCGCAAGAGGCGCGAAGGATGGGCCACCCGGGATTTTTTGGCGCGAATTTGCGTGTTGCGAAGATCGGTGAACGGTCAAAGGCGCCCGCCTCGGAAGGCGGCCGCTGCATCGGATCCGCGGCACGAAGTTGCCGATAGCTTGTGTTATGGCGGCGTTTCAGCCACTCGGCGGTTCAGCACTCGACGATTTCGCAGGTCGACAATTCGGGCGACTGCTCGGTTCCGCGGGTCGACAATTTGGCGACTGGTCGCTTCAGCAAGAAATAGACGGGATTATTCTTCGCCGTTTTCGGATTCTTCGCCGTCTTTGTAGGCGTACTTGATTACGCGCTTGAAGACCAGGAGATTGGGGCTGCCCTGGCGAGTCAGCTTGATGCAGTCGCGGTCATACCATTCGACGGTGCCGCGAAGGATTTCGCCGTTATCGAGGACGATAGCCATCGGCGTACGGCCCTGCATTTGTTTGACCCAGTAAAAATTTTCCGCGTGGGTGCTTTCGGGCGGTGCGGGCTTTTTGCTGGGGGCGGGGCCGCCATTACCATTGCCGTGCTGCGGACGAGGGGGCGCCTGTTCCTTGACGTCGCCGAAACCAGGACGGAACATCCTGCGGTTCACCATGACTACTCCTTAGAGGTGGGGTTGCTAGTCCTTGTTAGGATGCATTTCAACCTCACCGGGTTACAGTTGCAAGAGAAAAAGCACTGATGAAATCGAGTGTTTCTGCTTGGTTTTACAAGCGCGTTACTAATCGAGGCTGCGCGTTGGGCGCAAGCGAAGCGGCCAACGCATCGAGGCCCAACTGACGATTTAGATTACGTCGTGCACCCGCAGAAAGTTCGTCAAATCCACAGATAGCGCGCATAACCCAGTCCGAATTGATTCCCTTGGCCAGCGACTGGAGTTCCCTGGCGAGAGCGATATTGCGAAGCACCGGTTGCGGTACTCCGGAAGTCAGCTCCAGAAGATCGCTAAGCAAGCCGTAGAAGACCTGAAGCTGCTCTTCGAAGGAAGATTCCTTGTCTTTGGCGAGAGCGGAGGTGTCGGCAAAAAGCTGGGTGAAACCTTCGCCGCGGGCGGCGCGCTCAAGGATGCGCAGGGCCGTTTTGCGTTGATTCGCGGCTTGCTCGGTGTCCATTTCCATGGCGAGACCCGGGCTGCCTTCGGCGAGCTGCGCGGCGAGTTTGCGATCGGCGGGCTTGCGATCGGTTTTTTCCTGCAGGATTTTTTCGACTTGATCCTGCGGCAGCGGCGCGAAGTTGAATTGCATGCAGCGAGAAATGATGGTGCCGAGCAGGGAATACGCAGAAGGTGCGGTGAGGATCAAGGTGGCGGAGCCGGGTGGCTCTTCGAGGACCTTGAGGCAGACGTTGGCGACATCGTCTGCGCATGGTTTCGGCGCCGTCGAGGATAAAAACGCGGCGGCGGCCCATGGGCTGGAAAGACGCGGCGCGCTGAATGGCGCGAACCTGGCCGATGCGCAGCATGGGGCGGGCGACGGGAGTTTTGAGGCGCACGGGATCGGGAACGAGCGCCCAGACGTCGGGATGCGATTGCAGGATCAGTGGAGTGCGCTCGACGGTGGCGGCGTCGGCGCTTTCGCCGCGCTCGGCGATGCCTTGCTCGATGAGCTTTTGCGGATCGGCGAGGAGCGCGATGCGCTGACAGGTGTGGCACTCACCGCAGAAATCGTCGGTGAGGCGCTCGCAGTTGGCAGCTTGCGCGAACATGCGCGCGAGCGTGTATTTGCCGACTCCGCGCGGGCCGGTAAAGAGCAAGGCGTGAGGGACGCGGCCGCTGCGGAGAGCGCCCTGTAGAGCAGCGACCACGCGTTCATTGCCGAGAAATTCGGAGAAGCCCATGTCAGCGCGCTCCTGACTTTGATGGCGACGCGAGTTGGGCGGCGATCACGGGCTGAATGGCGGCCCAGACATCGGCGGCGATATTGTCGGGAGGGCGCACGGCGTTGCGCGCGGCGTCGAAACACTCGATGGTGATCCAGGGAACGTCGCGCGAGAGTGCATCGTAGATGTCGGCGGCATCCTGGAGATGGTGAAGGCTTGCTTCGAGCAAGTCGTGTTTCGCGTTGGTGTAGGTGCGCTGCGATTTCTGGTTGACGAGTTTCTGCGCTACGCCGGGTGGGACGCGAAGGTAGATCACGCGATCTTCGCGAGGAAGGCCGTAGATTTCGTATTCGAGGTGGCGAATCCAGTGGGCGAACTGTTCCCGTTTGGGCGGCACGACGCGGGCGGTCTGGTGCGCGAGGTTGGAGCCGATGTAGCGATCGACAAGGACGATCTTGCCTTCGGCGAGCGCGGATTCGATTTTGCTTTTGGCTTCGAAGCGGTCGCCCGCGTAAAGCAGAGCGGAGAAATGTGGATCGACGGAATCGAGCGAGCCCAGTTCGCCATTGAGAAATTGGCCGACCATTTTGCCGAACCAGGAGTCGTACTGCGGGAATCCAGTGGAGTAGACACTGACGCCGGCATCGTTGAGCGCGGCGGCCAGCAGATCGAGTTGCGTGCGCTTGCCGCTGCCGTCGATGCCTTCGATGGCGATGAGCTTGCCCAAACTTGTGGTGGAGCGGGAAAGCAATGCGGCCTCGATCCGATCCAGAGAAGAAGAATGCACCGCGGTGAGCTACGGTTACATCTAGTCTAACGGGAGCGGTGCAGTGCTGCAACGTTGCGCGTGCTAGGATTTTGACGGCGGACTATGGCGAATCGTTTCGTGCAGGAAAACTTGAAGTTGGTGCAGGAGCGCGTGTCGACGGCGGCGCGGAAAGCGGGGCGTCGCGCGGACGAGATCACGCTGATCGGGGTGTCGAAGACGCATCCGGCGGAGCGCATTCGCGAGGCGTATGAAGCGGGATTGCGGCACTTTGGTGAGAATCGCGTGCAGGAGTGGGAAGGGAAACGCGGCGCGATTGAGGATTTGGCGGGTACGTGGCATCTGATCGGGCACCTGCAAAGTAACAAGGCGGCGCGCGCGGCGCGGATGTTCCATTGCGTGGACTCGGTGGACGATCTCGCGCTGGCGCAGCGGTTGGATCGCGCGCGGCAGGAGATGAATGCGACGGAGCGCTTGCGCGTGTTGATTGAGGTGCGCGTGGCGGAAGAAGAGAGCAAGAGCGGAGTGCGCGCTGAGGAAGTGGCGGAGCTGGCGGAGAAGGTGTTGTTGCTGGAGCGCCTGGAGCTTGCGGGATTGATGTGCATTCCGCCGTTTTTGGATGATGCCGGAGCAAGTGCGTCCATATTTTCGGCGGTTGCGAGAATTGCGTGATGAGCTGGCGAAGCGGCTGAGTCGGCCTTTGCCGGTGCTGTCGATGGGGATGTCGCACGATTTTGAGGTGGCGATCGAAGAAGGCGCGACGGAAGTGCGCGTGGGCACGGCGATTTTTGGCGAGAGGCCGAAGCTGGCGCAGGCGAGTTCGGGTCTGGGTTCGCCGGATTAGATAATTTTTCGGAGGAGCGGCGTTGAAGCTATTCAGTCCTTATCGTATTCGCGAAGTGGAATTGAAGAATCGGATTGTGGTTTCGCCGATGTGCGAGTACTCGGCGAAAGATGGGCATCCGCAGCCGTGGCATATGGTGCATCTGGGCAGCCGAGCGGTTGGCGGAGCGGGGCTGGTGTTCACTGAAGCGACCGCGGTGGAGGCGCGCGGGCGAATTTCAGGGGGCGACACGGGAATTTATGAAGATGCGCACGTGGAATCGTGGCGGCCGATCGCGCGATTTATTCGCGAGCAGGGCGCGGTGCCGGGAATGCAGTTGGCGCACGCGGGACGCAAGGCGAGCACCGGGGTTCCGTGGACGGGAGGCAAACCAGTCAAAATTGGAGATGGCGGATGGGAGCCGGTGGGGCCCAGCGCGCTGGCATTCGACGCAGGATACAACGTGCCACATGCTTTGACCGCGGCGGAGATCGACGAGATTGTGGCGGCGTTCGCGAAGGCCGCGGAGCGAGCGCTTGCGGCGGGCTTTGAAGTTGTGGAGATTCACGGCGCGCACGGATATTTGCTGCATGAGTTTTTGTCGCCGTTGTGCAATCAGCGCACGGATGAATACGGCGGCACTCTGGAGAACAGGATGCGGCTCGCGCTGCGTGTGGCCAAGGCAGTTCGTGAGGTTTGGCCACCGCGATTGCCGCTGTTTTTTCGTGTTTCGGCGTCGGATTGGGCCGAAGGCGGCTGGGATTTGGCGCAGACGATCGAGTTGGCCAGGAAGTTGAAGCCGCTGGGCGTCGATCTGATTGATGCTTCGAGTGGCGGTGCGGTGCCGCACGCGAAGATTTTGGCGGGGCCAGGTTATCAGGTGGAATTTGCGGCAGCGATCCGGCGTGAGGCGGGGATCGCGACGGGAGCGGTCGGCATGATCACCGGCCCCGCGCAGGCGGAAACGATTTTGTCGACCGGACAGGCGGATCTGGTTTTTCTGGCGCGGGAAATGTTGCGAGATCCGTATTGGGCGCGGAGCGCGGCGGCGGAATTGGGAGTGAAGATTGCGGCGCCGGAGCAGTATCAGCGGGCCTGGTGATTGGTGGGCGTAAGTGTTGAGAGATGATCGAGGTTCGAAGTTCGAGGTTACATGGTGACGAGGTTATGAGCGTGGCGGGGCGCGCTGAAGCGACGCCCCCACACGGTCGGTCGCGGCTGGGTACGCTCGTGATTCGCGCTTTGGGCGGTGGTGGTTTGAGTGACTGAGCATTCGGATGCTTGAGATTGTTACGACGGCGGAGGGTGTGGTGTTTGCGGTGCGGGTGCAGCCTCGCGCCAGCCGTGACGAAGTCTCCGGAGTTATCGGGGGCGCGATGAAGGTGCGTTTGCAGGCTCCGGCGCTGGAAGATCGCGCCAACGAAGCGCTGTGCGAATTTCTGGCGCAGCTTTTGAAAACACCGAAATCGGCTGTTAGAATCCTCAGCGGCGAGCGAAGCCGCATCAAACGAATTGCGGTCCGCGGCGTGACCGAACCACAGGTTCGCGGGCTTTTGACGCAAGAAGCGTAAACGGCACTCCACGCGCGCCGGAATCAGGACATCCACGACATGAGCATTGATCTGCAGGGAATACAGAGCGATCTGCGCGCAGCGAAGCTCGATGGATGGTTGTTCTACGATTTTCGCGGACGCGATCCTATCGCGCAGCGGATTTTGAAGTTGCCCGAGGGAATGCGCACGCGGCGATGGTTTTATTTTGTGCCGGCGAAAGGCACGCCACGAAAGCTGGTTCACAAGATCGAGTCGGAATCGCTGGCGGCCATGCCGGGCGAAACGATGTACTACGCGGCGCAGGACGAGCTGAAAAGCAATCTGGCGAAAACGCTGGGACGCGCGAAAAACGTGGCGATGCAGTATTCGCCGAAGAATGAGATCCCGTATGTGTCGATGGTGGATGCCGGAACGATTGAAATGGTGCGCGGCACGGGCGTGAAGGTGGTGAGTTCGGCGGACCTGGTGCAGAAATACGAGGCGTGCTGGACGCCGGAGCAGTTGCAATCGCATCTGGACGCCGGCGTGATCATCGATCGGGTGATCCAAGGCGCTTTTCAGCAGGCGGCGACCAGTGTGCGTGAAAAGCGGACGATGACCGAATGGGATTTGCAGCAATGGATTTTGCGCGAATTTGCGGCCGCAGGAATTGTGCGCGAAGTTGGGCCGGACATCGCGGTGAATGCGCACGCCAGCGATCCTCACTATGGGCCGGCGGAAGGGAAATCTTCGCCGATTCGCGAAGGCGACCTGCTGTTGATGGATGTGTGGGGCAAAAAGAACACGCCGCGCAGCGTGTATTACGACGTGACCTGGATCGGTTATCTCGGCGCGAAGGTTCCGGAGAAGTACGCGAAAGTCTTCGCGGTGCTGCGAGAATCACGCGATAAGGCCATTGATCTGATTCAGTCGCACGTGTCGGCAGGGAAGCCGCTGCAAGGCTGGCAGGTGGATAAGGCGGCGCGCGCGGTGGTGGAAAAAGCGGGCTACGGCAAATATTTTTTTCACCGCACCGGACACAGCATTGGAGAGTCGGTGCACGGAAACGGCGTGAATATGGATGGGCTGGAGACCAAGGATGTGCGCCACCTGATTCCGCGGACGTGCAATTCGATCGAGCCAGGAATTTACATGAAGGAATTCGGGATGCGCACGGAAGTGAATATGTACATTGGTGAGCGCGAAGCTCGCGTGACCGGCGCGATACAAAAAGAAATTCTGCCGCTTCTGGCATGACGTTAGAACGCGAATGAACTCTATGGCTGAAGAAGCAGCAGTGGAATCCGGCGAGGCGATCGATCCCAAACGTCAAAGATTGGCGTTGGGAATCGGCTTGGCTGGATGGCTCGTCCCAGGGCTGGGCCATGCGCTGCAAAAAATGTGGGGACGCGCGGTGGCCTGTTGCCTGACGGTGGCGGCGCTGGTGTTCATCGGCTCCGGGATGCGCGGAAACTTATTTACGTCCGAAGGCGGCGACGCGTTTGCGACACTCGGATATCTGGCGGACTTGGGCGCGGGCAGCTTTTATTTTGTGGCGAAATCGCTGGAGACGAATGGGCCGGATGTGTCTCGCGCGGATGGAGATTACGGCACGCGATTTTTGGCAGCCGCGGGAGTGTTAAATCTGCTGGCGGCGCTGCATGCGTATGAAGCCGCGCGCGGCCGGAAGGCTTAGCAGGAATGTCTCTGCACCTGAGCCATCTACAAGCGATGTTGTTGTTCGCGCTGGTGATTTCGGTGGCGTTCGGATTTCTGAGCCGGCGACCGCCGATGGAGCGGCTAAAATATATTTTGTGGTCGTTGGGATTGTTCTTGCTGATCGGAATCGGGATTGGGTGGGTGATGTATCCGTTTTCGCGGTGAACGATCGGATGCGTCAGGATCTTACGTGCAGGGTTTTCGCTTCTCAGAGTTAGTGGAGTAGCGCCGGCGGTAGATCATCGCCATTCGTCGCAGGCTCATTAGCTTCAGCATCATTTGTCGCACGCGAGGGGACATCGATTGTCGTCTCCAGCGGCGAATCCCGGTCGACAGCAACTACGTACCAGCCGGTGCCATTCCACGTGGCGCACTGTTCTGCATCCGCCAAACTTTGGTGCACGTGACCACAGGCGCGAGTACAGAAGCTATCGGTAAATTCCGCTTCGTAGTGCGAGTTCAGATTGGCGTAGCGATGGCGCAACTCGACCATGATCTGCACGAGCAGCGGGCTTTCGGCAATGGGGGCGCTCGACATGATGGAGGGACGCACTCCCGAGGTCGATAAACGGGGGCATCTTATGCTCATCCGTGGTCTAATTCGACCCGAAACCGCAAATTGATTGGGATGACGATCAAGGCTTTGGACGAGCTTTTCGGGCCGCTACAGAGGTTTCTGTAGCTCCTTCCGGGCATTCCCTTAGAAAAAAAAGCTGCTGTTTGCGGCGAAAGTGGAAGGTTCGTCGTACTGTTACGCCTGCGATTGGCAGGTGTTTTCTGCGAATCCGTTCACTTGTATAGGGTTGTGGCGTTGGCCTATGGCGTGCTTCTTCTTGGTTGTACCCCAGAGGAGACGAACATGGTTGTCATGGCAGCGTTGGTTGGCGTAGCCGTCGTATTTGTGGGGCTGGCCCTGATTTCGGCGGCGCTGAATTTACTCGGAAAGCGCGACGCGGCGCGGTCGAGCCACTAGCCCAGGGGCCTTGCTCCCTTACGATGTGCTAAGCACCGCCATGGGCTAAACCCCCTCTATAAGCTGAGAAAAGTCAGGCCCGATGCGTCTCAATGTACCGTAGGCCCCTGATTGTCACCCTCCTGCCTCGCATGAAAAGCTTCCTGCCACGGACATTTGGATGGACAGGAAACATTTAGTCAAAGACCCGTATGCCGACATGCCCCCTGCGCCATTTGCAGCGTGGGATTATGTGCTCCTCGTGATCGCTTTCGTGTTCATCAGCATTGCTTCGGTCCCACAATTGGCAGCCCTCCTCGCACATCTGTAGCGACTCCACAACTGTAGGGACTTCACAACGCAGCAACTAGCCATTCGTCGCCGGCGGGTTTATACCGTGACGGCCGATCTACTCACACGCTTAATCAACAATTTAAAAAAGGGAAAATAAAGGGCAGACATCAATTTCGGCGAGGCTCAATCACGGTGCGGCTCAGCTGTACTTGAACTTTCCCGGTTGAGTCGACTTTGTTTCCCTAGGAGCAGCTCGTTGATCTTTCTTGTGAGCTCGAGGAGCTTCTGAGGGTCCTGCTCGATGGCCGCCTGCGCACACAACTGCTTCCATTCTTCGGAATGTTCCTTCATCACGATTGCCACCTCACTGCCTGGAAACTTCGTTGACCGGATTTTAGCCCACAAGGCACTAAGGTTGATAGAAGAGGTCACTGCGTTGATACGTACCTTTGTGGCCGCAATGGGGGCATTCCAACTCCCAGCCCTCGTCGGGAGATTCTGGCTTTGAGGGCAAAAAATAATCCAATACGCCCTTAACCGCGATTACCGAGTGAAGGAAGGCGTTAGAACAGTTCTGGCATCTGAGCATCCAATTGGCCATGCTCTTTTTGAGATGCAAGCCGATCTTGCAAAGGCGGCAGCGAATGCTCATGTAACTCAGCTGGAGAACATTCAAGAGATTCTCCGCCAATCGCGCCGCGAGCTCGGTTAAGATTCGTACGTTGTGTTAAAATCGGCGAAGTTAGCGACCAGCGATGCACGCCGAGTTCACCGATCGGCAGTGTTTATCCAGTCAGGGCCGAGGTAGCTCAGTGGTAGAGCAGCCGATTCGTAATCGGCAGGTCGTGGGTTCAACTCCCACTCTCGGCTCCAGATTTAACTTCCTCCAGTAACGCACTTAAAACGAAATTAATTGATGGAACGGCTCGCGCTGTTTCGCGATTGCAGCTGCGATCACGATAGCACGCACGCTAATTTTTGCGACACGCAGTATGCGACAGAGGGCAAACCTTGTTGGGTTTGCCCTCCTTGTTTCGCATTGCTGAGGGGCAATTCAGGCGCGCTCAGTAGCCCGCAATATTTCCCCAGCATGCGGACTTGGCGCGTCATTTGGCTATCAGGTCATTGTCTGCTAAGCGCCGCGTTTGCGTACTTTGGGCGCTTCTTCGGTGACTTTGGCTTTGCCGTCTTTGTCCACGTGGAGTTCTTCGCGGCGTACTTGTTCGGAGACGTTCTGCGTTTGTTCCACGCTGCGCTTGCCTACTTCCACTTCTTCGCGCACCACGGGCTGCTTCTGAACGGTCGCCCGCTCTTCGCTTAATGGAATGCGAATGTCCGCATCTTGCCCGATTTGACCGGCGGCCGTGCCTTGACCCGGATGCCGCTCGACCACCAACTCCTCTCGCGATACGGGGACCTGGACATTCTGCGTTTCCGTGACCACTTCTTTTCGGACGCGCACTTCACCGGCGGGAATTCGCTCCTTGTGTACGCGCAGCACTTCTCCCAGAAGCTGCATTCTGCGGCGCTGGTTGCCGGTGTTTTGCGTTCCTGCGGTTTGCGCGGATGCTGCTGGATAGTGGAACGTAGAGGCATTGCGACCAAGATCGCCGCCATTTCTCTCGATGATGCGCTCGGCTTCGTTTTCGCGTCCTGTGGCGCTGACAGTGACGAGCGCACCGCTGTCTGATTGGCCAAGCTGATATTCAAAATAGCGCGCTCGGTCGCGGGTCACGCCGGCGTATTCCAATGAGCCGCGAAATTCGTCCGAGTTGTAGCCCTGCTCGTCGTCGGTGCTACCGCCGAAGAAGTGGACAATTTTGTCCCACATCGATTCCGCTTTTTGTCCCGCTGTACTCGTGTGCCCCGATGTAGTCGGAGCAGCTGTACCGGTTTCCGTGGTGCCAATCGCGTCGGAATGCGCCGCGATGCCCAGCTGTTCGGAACGAAATCCTGCATTCCTGAGCTCTTCAATTGTTCTTTCCGCTTGTGCTCGAGTACGAAAGTAACCGATGACCGTGTTTGTTGCAGTAGTCGCCATAAATTTTGCCTCTTTCTTGAGTTTTGAAAGGGCTTCGCCGTAGCAAACACATCGTATGGCTGAGCCTTTTGCTGCGTGGACCGGCCAACTACAATGACGAAGCACTCGCAGTGACCCACGCTAATGAGGCACTAAATAGCTGGCCATCCCGCATAGGCTGTACGCGATCTGAAAAGAGAGTGTGAAAGCTATTTAGTTTTGGTTCTGAGTGGTTAGAGATGGGAATGACGCGAGAAAAATGTTTTGCGGAACGGCGTTGCGAATGCAGACGCCGTAGTTGTGTGGCTCGTGCTGAGTCGCGTCGCTTTTAGAGTAAGCAACATGGTTCTTGTCGATTGATGACGTCGTCTGCTCATGTGGCTGTGCAAAAAAAGAGCGCCCGACTTCCGATCGGGCGCTCGTCTTGCGTATCTCAGTAATCGTTCCAGGAACTTAACTCTTCCTCTATCGGACCGTTGAACTATAAGCGCGCGGCTCGGGCGCTTTCGCGGCCGGTGCCTACCTGATGCATTTTGTGGCCGCAGAAGCAGGTCGGCGCGGAGCTGGAGCTTTGCATGCCTTGCGAGCGCGACGACGAGGAACCTTCAGTGGAGCGATGCAGGGACGACGTGGCGCTGTCGTACCTTCCGCTGCCCATCGTGCGGGGATCGCCGGTGCCGGAAGTGCCGAAGGTGCCTTCGCCGCTTCTGCCTTGAGAGCCGAAGTCCCCTTGCGTGGAGGTAGGCTCGGAACGAAAGCGAGTGTTCTCCGACGGTAGGTCGCTGCCGGACGAGGATGATGAACCGCTGCCCGAGAATGAACCGCTGCCCGATGAACCGCTGGCGGACATGCCGCTCTCTGATGTGGATGGAACCATGCTGCACGATTTCTCAATGGTGATTTCACAGCCACAACTTGGATCGGAGCAGCTATAGCGGTCGCCAACTTGGTTACTCATTTTGGGTTTCCTTTCTTTGCTACGTGCTGAAAGCCAGTTTCAATTGCTAGGTTGTGCCGCGGGGAATCGCCGTAGCAATCAGGTGGTTCGGGGAGGAGGGACGACGATTTGGTTAGTGCGCCTGATTCGCGTGGCGTAATCGATCGAGCCGTATCGTGGAGGGTTCTTGCCACGGTTCCTCCACTGCGCAAGCCGGCGCGCAAAAAGCGAGCGAGAGAAAAAGCCAACTTGCTGCGGTCGGAATAACAGCCTTAAGGCTCGGAATGACCGCTTATCGCGAGCGTCGCGATTGGATCGGGCCGTAGCGCGGCTGGGATCTAGCGCTTACAGTGCGATGACAATTCGCAGCCGGCAGCAGCATTCAGGCGTGTTTCGTAAGGGTTAGCAGTACTACTCCTCACTCGGTATAACCCCGTATTTGCGGGGGTTGGGCGGGACGGTATAAACGGCAGATGCAAGCGACAATGGCGAAGGACCTCAGGATTCTGATCGTCGATGATTCGGAGACAACGCGCCGGATTTTGCGCGCCATCATCCGTTCGCGGGAATGGACCATCTGCGGTGAAGCCGAATCGGGGCGATCGGGCATTCGCCAGTTTCAGAAATTGAAGCCCGATCTGGTTTTGATCGATCTGGCGATGCCGGACATCAACGGCATCGAAGCTGCCAAGCGGATGTCGGTGCTGAATCCCAAAACGCCGCTTATCCTGTTTACCATATTAGACTTAGAAGGAATCGAGAAGGTCGCGCACGAAGCTGGGATCTGCGCGGTGGTGTCCAAGGCTCAGGCTTGGGATTTGGTGAAGAGCATCGAGACAGCGGTCGGTTACCTCGATAACAGCGGCGAGCCGTCGGCAACTTCCGGGCCGCAGGTTCAGTAACTCCACTCAAGCGTCCCGTCCTTAAGGGTTGTACCTTAGGCCGGTTCTTGTACGCTGCCTGCTGGTGCCGGACTCGAAGCCACGGTGGTGCGGGAAATTCCAGAGCTTGCGTACGGCGCGGATAGCGCAGACGGCGAAGCCAGCGATCCGCTCGGTATGACGATCTTTACCTCCGTACCTGGATTCATGTTCTGCAGCAACAGCTCGCCGCCAAATTCCTTCACTCGCTGACGCATGCCGCCAAGTCCAATGCCGACGCTGCCTGGGCGCAGGCCGATCACATCCTCATCCAAGCCTTTGCCGTCGTCACGAATCATTACTGCGGTCTGGGAGTCCGACGTCGCGATGGTCACCCAGGCCTTGTGCGCCCCCGAGTGCCGAAAGACGTTGGTCAGCGCTTCTTGAATGATGCGGAAGATAGCGGTCTCCAGCTCCGGTTTGAAGCGCGGCGAATCGCGCGGCGGCAACTGCACAATCGTCTGGATCCCACTGCGTTTCGTGAAGCCCTCCAGATATTGCTCCAACGCCGAGCACAGCCCCACTTCGTCGAGCAGTGGTGGATGGAGCAAGTGCGACATGCTGCGCACCTGCTGAATGGCGCGATCGATCATGGCGCTGCTGTCAGCGGCGGCTTTCTCTTTCCAATCGATTGGCAAATCAGGCCGCATGATGCCGTCAAGCATCATCTTGGCGGCGCTGAGTTCCTGACCGAGGCCATCGTGGAGTTCGCGAGCGATGCGCCGGCGTTCTTCGTCCTGGGTGACGATCAGCGAGCCGGATAGCTTGCGCAATTCGTTGTTCAGCGCTTCGAGTTGCCGCGTCTTGCGATGCAGTTCGGCAAATACGCTGACCTTCGCGCGCAGCAGCTCGGGAATCACGGGAACGGAGATGTAGTCGACGGCGCCGCGCTGGTAGCCTTGCAGACGATCCAGATCGGTGAGGTGCACCGCGGAAATGAAGATGATGGCGGTGTGCTGGAAGCGCGGATGCTGGCGGATCAATCCGGCTAGCTCGAAGCCATCGAGCTCCGGCATGCTGACGTCCATCAACACGACCGCGATATCGGTTTTCAGCAGGCGATCGAGCGCTTCGCGGCCGGAGTTGGCCTTGATCAGATTTTCGCCCAGCTCTCCGAGGATGGCCTCGTAGCTCAACAACTTTCCTGGCTGGTCGTCGACCATCAGGATGTTGACTTTTTCCGGTGGGCTCATCTGCACTCTCGTCTGTATCGTAGGGTAGCGCATGGTTATCGATGCAGCCACATGCGCAATGCCGAGAGAAGCTGCTCGGTATTCACAGGCTTGGCCAAATATTCGGATGCTCCGGCTTCCAGGCATTTTTCGCGGTCGCCCTTCATGGCTTTAGCGGTCAAGAGCGATGATTGGCAGACGCCGGAACTCGGGGTTTTGCCGCATCACTTGCATCGTTTCGTAGCCATCCATCTCCGGCATCATGATGTCCATCAGTACGATGGCAATGCCGGGCGTGGATTCCAATGTAGCGATCGCCTCACGTCCAGTGCCGGCGGTCATCACCACCATGCCGCGGCGTTCCAGGACGCTGCTCAAGGCGAAAATGTTGCGGACGTCGTCGTCCACAACGAGCACTTTCTTCCCGACCAGCGCGTCATCGGAGCGATGCAGCCGCTCCAACATATTCTGCTTCTCCACCGGCAGATCGGAAACCACGCGATGAAGGAACAGCGCGGTTTCGTCGAGCAATCGCTCGGGGGACTCGACGCCTTTCACCACCACGCTGCGGGCCAGCGTATGGAGCCGCGCGTCTTCGTCTGGCGACAAATCCTTGCCGGTGAAGACCACCACGGGCAAGTCGTTGAGTGCTGGCGTGTCGCGCAGCCGCTCGAGAACGTCGAAGCCGCTCATGTCCGGCAAGCGCAGATCGAGCACCATGCAATCGAACGATTCTGAGTTGATGGCCTCAAGCGCCTCTTGCCCGCTCGCGGCAATGGACACGTCAATGTCGCGATAGCCCAGCAACTCCCGGATGCTGAGTTGCTCCGCAGGATCGTCTTCGACCACCAGCAATCGTTTCAAGCGCGGCGTCGCATATTCCTTGATGCGCGAAAACGCGCTCTCGAGGCCTTCGCGAGTCGTCGGCTTGGTCACGAATGAAAATGCGCCGCGCGACAATCCGTGCTGGCGATCTTCGTCCAGGGTGAGAATCTGCACCGGTATGTGCCGCGTGGCAGGTTCCTGCTTGAGATGATTCAGCACCGTCCAGCCCAGCATGTCTGGCAGGAAAACGTCCAGGGAAACGGCGCTGGGATGGAACTCCTGCACCAGCATCAACGCCTCGCTGCCACGAGCGGCGACCAGCACCTTGAAGCCTTTGTCGTGCGCAAGATCGCACAGCACGCGCGCGTAGTGCGGATCGTCTTCGACGATCAACAGAATTGGATCGTCGGGATGCAGATTCTCGCGGTCGTCGGGCACCTGCTCCACCACTGGCGCCGCGACATTCGCCGAGGTCAGTTGGAGCGGGGCAGCGGGCTGCGGTATGCGGCGATTTGTCGCCACCGTCACGCCCGTTGAGGGGCCGACATACGCCTGCGGCAGGTACAAAGTGAACGAACTCCCCACGCCGGGCGTGCTGCGCAGCTGGATTTCGCCACCCAGCAGGCCCGCCAATTCGCGGCTGATAGCCAGACCCAGACCGGTGCCGCCGTACTTGCGGCTCGTCCCTGCGTCCGCTTGTTGAAACGCCTCGAAGATGATGCGCTGCTTTTCGGGCGGGATACCGATGCCGGTGTCGGAAACTTCGAAGGCGATGACCGACGCCGCGCGATCCAATACCGGATGATCCTCGCTCCAGCCTTCCGTTGCCACGTTGACGGAGAGTCGCACGCTTCCGTGCTCGGTGAACTTGAACGCGTTCGAGAGCAGATTCTTCAGCACCTGCTGCAAGCGCTTCGAGTCGGTGACGATATTGCGCATCAGCGTTGGATCGGTGGTGATTTCGAAATCCAGCCGGCGGTGCTCGGCCTCGTGGCGGAACGGCCGCGCGATCATCTCCAGCAGGCTGGCAAAGTAGACTTCCTCGGCTTCCACCGAAACCGTGCCGGACTCGATCTTGGAAAGGTCGAGAATGTCGGAGATCAAGTTGAGCAAGTCGGTGCCGGCGCCGTGAATCGTTCGCGCAAACTCCACTTGCTTGGGCGTGAGATTGCCGTCGGGGTTATCGGTGAGCTGCTGGCCCAACACCAGAATGCTGTTGAGCGGCGTACGCAGTTCGTGCGACATGTTGGCCAGGAATTCCGATTTATACTTGGAGGTAAGCGCCAGCTCCGTCGCCTTTTCTTCCACCGCGCGGCGCGCCTGCTCGATTTCCTGGTTCTTGCGTTCCACTTCGACGTTCTGTTCGGCAAGCTGCTGCGCTTTCTGCGCCAATTGCTCGTTGGTTTGCTGCAACTCGGTCTGCTGGGTCTGAAGCTCGGCCGCCAATTGCTGCGATTGTTTCAGCAGGCCTTCGGTCTGCATGGTGGCTTCGATGCTGTTCAGCACGATGCCGATGCTGGAGGTGAGTTGCTCCAAGAACGCGAGATGCGAAGCGGTGAATATGCCCAATGTAGCCAGCTCGATCACCGCTTTGACGCGATCTTCGAACAGAACGGGCAGCACGATAATGTTGCGGGGCACCGCCTGGAACAATCCGGAGCGAATTGGCACGGCGTGTCTCGGGCACGTCGCTGATCAGCATGCGCCGCTTTTCCGAAGCGCACTGACCAACCAGGCCTTCGCCAACTCGCAGTAATCGCCCATGCCCGTTTTCTCCGCTGTCCGCAAACGCAGACAGCAGAAGCATCTCGGACGAATCTTCCGATCCCATCTGATAAATGACGCCCTGCTGCGCGTTCACCAACGGCGCCAGTTCGGACAACAACATGCGGCCGACGGTCGTCAGGTCGCGCTGGCCCTGCAACATGCCCGTGAACCGCGCGAGGTTGGTCTTCAGCCAGTCCTGCTCGTTGTTGCGGTCGGTGGTCAGCCGCAAATTGTCGATCATCGTGTTGATGTAGTCTTTGAGTTCGGCGACTTCACCGCTGGCTTCCACCTGAATCGATCGCGTCAGGTCGCCCTTGGTCACCGCGGTCGTGACTTCCGCGATCGCGCGCACCTGGTTGGTCAAGTTGTCGGCCAGCAGGTTGACGTTGCCGGTGAGGTCCTTCCACGTTCCCGCGGCGCCCGGCACGTTGGCCTGACCGCCGAGGCGGCCTTCGACGCCAACTTCGCGGGCGACGGTGGTGACCTGATCCGCGAACGTTGCCAGCGTATCGGTCATGTTGTTGATCGTCTCGGCGAGAGCCGCGACTTCGCCCTTCGCGTTCACCGTGAGCTTTTGCGTCAATTCGCCGTTGGCCACCGCGGTGACGACTTTCACGATGCCGCGAACCTGTTCGGTAAGGTTCGCCGCCATCACGTTGACGTTGTCGGTCAAATCTTTCCACGTACCGGCGACGCCAGGCACTTTGGCCTGTCCGCCGAGCTTTCCGTCGGTACCGACTTCGCGAGCTACGCGCGTGACTTCGGCGGCAAAGGCGTTGAGCTGGTCCACCATGGTATTGATGGTGTTCTTTAGCTCCAGAATTTCGCCCTTCACGTCGACGGTGATTTTGCGGGACAAGTCGCCGCGAGCGACGGCGGTGGTGACTTCCGCGATGTTACGAACCTGGCCGGTGAGGTTGCCGGCCATCGCGTTTACGGAGTCGGTCAAATCTTTCCAGGTGCCCGCAACGCCGGGGACGTTGGCCTGTCCGCCGAGCCGGCCTTCCGAGCCGACTTCGCGAGCCACGCGAGTAACTTCCGCGGCGAACGATCGCAGCTGCTCCACCATCGTGTTGAGCGTTTCTTTCAACTGCAAGATTTCGCCGCGCACGTCGACGGTGATCTTGCGCGACAAGTCGCCGCTGGCGATCGCCGCCGCGACTTCCGCGATGTTGCGAACCTGGCCAGTCAGGTTGCTGGCCATGAAGTTCACGTTATCGGTGAGGTCCTTCCACGTGCCGCCGACGCCGGGGACTTCGGCCTGTCCGCCAAGCTTGCCTTCGGTGCCGACTTCGCGCGCCACGCGGGTGACTTCGCCGGCGAATGCGTTGAGCTGGTCCACCATGGTGTTGATGGTGTTCTTCAGCTCCAGAATTTCGCCCTTCACGTCGACGGTGATCTTGCGCGACAAGTCGCCGCGCGCCACTGCGGTGGTGACTTCGGCGATGTTGCGCACTTGCGCCGTCAAGTTGCCGGCCATGGAGTTGACCGAGTCCGTGAGGTCCTTCCACGTTCCGGCGACTCCCGGCACGTTGGCTTGACCGCCGAGACGGCCTTCCGAGCCGACTTCGCGTGCCACGCGGGTGACTTCGCCGGCGAACGCGTTGAGCTGGTCCACCGTCGTGTTAATGGTTTCTTTCAGCAGCAAAATTTCGCCGCTGACGTTTACGGTGATCTTCTTGGAGAGGTCGCCGCTGGCAATGGCCGTCGAAACTTCCGCGATGTTGCGCACCTGACCGGTCAGGTTGCTGGCCATGGAGTTGACGGAGTCGGTGAGGTCCTTCCACGTGCCCGCGACGCCGGGCACGATCGCCTGACCGCCGAGCTTTCCGTCGGTGCCGACTTCGCGAGCCACGCGCGTGACTTCCGAGGCGAACGCGCGCAACTGGTCGACCATCGTGTTGAGCGTGTCTTTCAACTCCAGAATTTCGCCCTTCACGTCGACGGTGATCTTGCGAGACAAGTCGCCGCGCGCTACCGCCGTAGCGACTTCCGCGATGTTGCGCACCTGGCCGGTCAAGTTACTGGCCATGAAGTTGACGTTGTCGGTGAGATCCTTCCACGTTCCGGCGCCGGGTACCTGCGCCTGTCCGCCGAGTTTGCCTTCGGTGCCGACTTCGCGCGCCACGCGGGTCACTTCGCCGGCGAACGCGTTGAGCTGGTCCACCATGGTGTTGATGGTGTTCTTCAACTCCAGAATTTCGCCCTTCACGTCGACGGTGATCTTGCGCGACAAGTCGCCGCGCGCCACCGCCGTGGTGACCTCGGCGATGTTTCGCACTTGACCGGTCAGGTTGCCGGCCATCGCGTTCACCGAGTCCGTCAAATCTTTCCACGTGCCCGCAACGCCCGGCACGTTGGCCTGACCGCCGAGTCTTCCTTCCGATCCCACTTCGCGCGCCACGCGAGTGACTTCGCCGGCGAACCGGTTCAGCTGGTCCACCATGGTGTTGAGCGTTTCTTTAAGCTGCAAAATTTCGCCGCGTACGTCCACGGTGATCTTGCGCGACAAGTCGCCGCTGGCAATCGCCGTCGCGACTTCCGCGATGTTTCGCACTTGACCAGTCAGGTTGCTGGCCATGAAGTTCACGTTATCGGTGAGGTCCTTCCACGTGCCGCCAACGCCCGGCACCTGCGCCTGTCCGCCGAGCTTGCCTTCGGTGCCGACTTCGCGCGCCACGCGGGTCACTTCGCCGGCAAACGCGTTGAGCTGGTCCACCATTGTGTTGATGGTGTCTTTCAACTCGAGAATTTCGCCCTTCACGTCCACCGTGATTTTGCGCGACAAGTCGCCGCGCGCGACCGCAGTAGTGACTTCCGCGATGTTTCTCACCTGCGCCGTAAGGTTGCCGGCCATGGAGTTGACCGAGTCGGTCAAATCTTTCCACGTGCCCGCCACGCCCGGCACTACCGCCTGGCCGCCCAGTTTTCCGTCCGTACCGACTTCGCGCGCCACGCGCGTTACTTCTGACGCGAATGATCGCAGCTGATCCACCATCGTGTTGATGGCTTCTTTGAGCTGCAAAATTTCGCCGCGCACATCGACCGTGATCTTGCGCGACAAGTCGCCGCTGGCCACCGCCGTGGCGACTTCCGCGATGTTGCGCACCTGGCCGGTAAGATTGCTGGCCATCGAGTTCACGGAATCGGTGAGGTCTTTCCAGGTTCCCGCGACGCCGGGCACCTGCGCCTGCCCGCCCAATTTTCCGTCGGTGCCGACTTCGCGCGCCACGCGCGTGACTTCCGACGTGAACACGTTCAACTGCTGGATCATCGTGTTCACAATCGTAGCCGAGCGCAGAAATTCGCCTTCCAGCGGGCGTCCATCCACGTCCAATCGCACCGTCTGCGTCAAGTTTCCTTGCGCCACGCCGGCGATCGCGCGCGTTACTTCCGTCGTCGGCCGCAGCAGATCGTCCACCAGCGTATTGACCGAAACTTCCATCTCGCCCCACGCGCCTTTGGACTGGTGAAATCGCGTGCGCTCGCGCGTGCGTCCTTCTTTGCCCACCACCTGGCCGACGCGGTTTAACTCCGCGAAATTTGCTGGTTGGAGGTCACAATCTCATTGAAAGTGTCGGCGAGTTTTCCGGCCACTCCGGTCCAGGAACCCGGCAGACGGACGGAGAAATCGCCGTCGCGCATGGTCTGCAATCCGGCAAGAATCGCGCTCAGGTCTGCTTGCGAGATTTCCGCGACGGCTGTAGCGTGGCCATTGCCTCTACCGTTGCCGGCGGAAATTGTTTTCGGCTTGGCGCCCTCTTCAACCGAAGGAGCATTGGGTACACTTCGTTTCATGCGTCTCTCCGCGACTACGCGATCGGCCCATGCTGCTTCGGGCCACTAGCCGCCGTACACTGCTCAAATCTCAAAATTTTTTCGCTTCCCGACTCCGCGATCAATCACTACTGCTCGGCGTCACGCCGAGAGAATCGTCGATGGCAGCAAATACGTACAAACCAGCGAATTGCTACGTGCTCTGGGAATAACATAACGACGCCTGGAAGGCGCTACAGTGTTCACTGTATAGAGCAGTTGCGGTAAATGGCGGCGAAACCTGGCACTTTCAAAGGCCTCGAAGGCCGCGAAAAACTATGTCAGGAAATTGCGAAAAGGCCTGGCTATCCAAGTGGAAAAGACAGTCGGTGAAGGTCCCAGGAGGAGCTACGGCCGCGGCGCCTGTAAGACGGCAACTCCATAGACCGGCAAAGTCACCGATGTTCTTTGCTCCTCCAGCCAGCACATCCTTCAGCTCTCCAGGCAGGGTCACCGTCTGTTCGGTTTTCGAGAAATTGATCAATATAAACACCGTCCCTTTCGGTCCGTAGCGCGCGGAAACCTCGACACCCTCCGGCGCCGGCCCGAAAGCTGGCTTCACGCCGCTGATATCCGCCATCCATTTCGCCGCGTTGGCCATGCCGGTGTCATCCATCCACGCGCCGATATACGTGATGCGTCCTTTTCCGACCTGCCGCGTGATGGCCGCGGGCTGTCCGTCGAGCCAACCGTTGCTGGTCCCATACGTTTCCAGGATCTCGGCTTTCGCTTCGCCCTGCGTCGCTCCTTGCTGAGCTCCTTCACGCTGAGCAACTCGGCCCACAACCGGCTATGACTCGGGCCGAACTTGCCGTCCACAGGCACCGGATCGGTCAGCGCGTAATACTGTTCCACGCGACCGCCCAACAGATCGACCAGCGGCCCAGGCTGCCGTTCGGTCTGCAACGCGTTGTCGTTGTCTTTCAGTCCGGAGCGCTGCCCGAGCACCAAGTGTCCGCCGCGTTTTACATACGCGATCAAGTTTTTCGCGGCATCGTCGGTCAGTACATTTAATCCCGGCGCGACGACCAGCTTGTACTGCTCCAGCGGAGCCGTCGGCGGCACCAGATCGATGGACTGGCTCAAGGCGCGCAGTGGCCGGTAGTAACTCAGGATTTCCGCCACCGGCTCGTACAAATTGTTGTGCCGCTGCCATTGCACCGCCCAGCGGCTGTCGTACGAATGCAAAATCGCGACGTCCGACTTCGGCGAAGTCCCCGCCAGCGCAGAGCCAGCCTGCGCGAACTCGGCGCCGACCTGTTGCACCTCCGCGTAGACCGGAACCGGCGTGCCGTCAGGACCGATCAGCGTGCCGTGATACTGCTCCTGCCCATTTAATGCGCTGCGCCATTGCCAATACGACACCGCGTCCGCGCCGTGAGCGATCGCATGCCAGGCCATTGCGCGCACTTCACCTTTATCGAGCGAGTTGTTGATGTTGGCCCAGTTCACCGAGCCTGGTTGCGTTTCGATCACCCAGAAATTCTTGCGTTTGAAGCCGCGCGTCAGATCGTGCGCCGCGCCGTTCGCACCGGGATCGAGATGCCCGCGGCCGACATAGTCATCCCACGAAGCCAGGTCGACGTCCTGCGTCACCGTGTAGTGATCGAAGCCGTCGAACCAGCCCATCATGTTTGTGGTGATCCACTTTTTCGAATCGGAATTCGCGCGAATCACATCGATCTGCGTTTTCTGATAGCTTCGCCAGGTGTCGCTGACAAATCGTTTCCAGCTCAGCATCAAGCCAGGATTGCCATTGCGCACCTGAATCGGAATCTGGCTCCAGTCGAAAAATGTTTCGCTCCAGTACGCGGTGGTCCATCGCTGATTCAGATTGTCGAGCGTTCCATACCGCGCCTTCAGCCATTGCTGAAACTGTGCTTTGGTCCCCGGATCGTAGGATTCCTCGGCATATTCATTGTCGATCTGCCAGCCGATCACCCACGGATTGTGGCCGAAGCGCTTGGCCAGCGCCTCCGCGATTCCGCGCGTGAATTCGCGATATTTCGGATTCGCAAAATTGAAGTGCTGTCGGTTGCCATGCTCGGCCACGCGGCCATCTTCTTGTATGCGCAGAGTTTCAGGATATTTCTGGGTCAGCCATGCCGGTGGGCCCGGCGTCGGTGTCGAAAGCACCACATAAATTCCATGCTTCTCGCACGCGCTGATCGCGCGATCCAGCCAATCCAGATCGTATTGGCCTTCCGCCGGCTCCATGCGGCTCCACGCGAACTCGCCCAGTCGTGCGACGCGAACTCCCGCCTTCTGCATCAGCGCAAGATCGGCTTCCCAGCGCGATTCGGGCCACTGCTCCGGATACCATGACGTTCCCAGCAGGATCGCTGGAGGTGCTGGAGGTGCTGGAGGTGCTGGAGGTGCTGGAGGTGCTGTCGGCGTGGCACCTTGGCTCGCGAGTTCCGCGACCATCGAGAGCGCGCAAATCGCAGCCATCGTCACCAGCACGCTGGACAAAAACTTTCGCGAACGCATTTTCATGAATATTCCCTTGGAACCCGTAGACGAAACGAAACGCCCGTCATACTCGCGATTGCGATTTCAAAAACGCTCCGCATTGTCACATTCGCATAATTTCAGCACAAGCCAGAGCGCCATCGATCTCTTACGCCGGATTCACATCCCACGTGTACAATGTGCCGCATGCGGATCACCGAAGTCGCTCGCCACGCGCGCGTCTCCACCGCCACGGTCTCGCGCACCATCAACCGGACGGGCAAGGTTCGCGCCGATACCGCCGAAAAAGTTTGGCGCGTGGTCCGCAAACTCGGCTATCACCCCGACACGAACGCGCGTGCTCTGGTCTCCGGCCGAAGCCATCAACTGGGATTAATCATTTCGGATATCGCGAACCCATTCTTCCCGGAACTGGTGAAAAGTTTCGAGGAAATCGCTCTTCGCAACGGCTTCGAGGTGCTCGTCGCCAACACCGGCTATGACACCGAGCGCATGTCGCAAAGCGTTCGCCGCATGCTGGAGCGCAAAGTGGATGGCGTCGCGGTGATCACCTCGGAAATGGAAAAAGAACTCATCGCGCAAATGGAGCGCCGCCGCTTGCCGATGGTTTTTCTGGACACCGGGCGCGTGCGCGATCGCATCAGCAACATCAAAGTCGACTACAGCACCGGCATCCGCGAAGCGGTCGAGCATCTGGCGGGCCTCGGGCCATGTGCGCATCGCGTTCATCAGTGGCCCGCTCGATCTGCGCAGCGCCATGACACGCCGCTCCGCCTTTCTCCAGTGGCTTAAACGCTACGGATTGCTGAGCGATAAAAAGTTGATCGAGACCGGCAATCATAAAATTGACGGCGGCGAACTCGCCATGCAGCGCCTGCTCGCGCTTCCGCAACGCCCCACCGCGGTGCTGGCCTCCAACGATCTCACCGCCATCGGAGCGCTGCGCGCGATCTACAACGCCAAGCTTCGCGTTCCCGACGAAATCTCCGTCGTCGGCTTTGACGACATCGATTTCAGCCAGTTCACGCAGCCGCCGCTCACCACCATCCGCCTCTCACGCACCAAGTTGGCTGAATGCGCCTTCAACGCGCTCGCGACCGTCATCTCTTCCAGCTCCAAAAAAGGGCGCGAATACGATATGGAGACGCATCTGAAGGTGCGTGGCTCGACCGGACCAAACCCTGAGCGCACCACAACGCCCGCGATGGCCGAGCCGAAAGCGTGAGGTAACCAGATGGCGCTTACGTTCTCACGCTCAAATCGTTGCTGAACCTCAGGAGACTTCCTTAACGCACCATGGCCGCAGGCGAAATTTCCCCGCGTTGGATGCGCATCATTCCGGTGGCGTTCGTGATGTACACGATTGCCTTCGTCGATCGCACCAATATCTCGCTGGCGCTTCCTCGCGTCAGTCATGACCTCGGCCTCGATCCCCAGCAGGCCGGAATCGTCGCGGGAATTTTCTATTGGGGCTACATCGCGCTGCAGATTCCCGGCGGCCATCTGGCGAAGTGGTGGAGCCCTAAAAAGTTCATCAGCATCCTACTGGTGCTGTGGGCCATTTGCGCGATGGGCTGCGGCTTTGCTCGCACGTATCACGAACTTCTCGCGTTGCGTCTGGCGCTGGGCGTAGCCGAGAGCGGCGTTTTTCCCGCCACTATCATTCTTCTTTCGCATTGGTTTTCCCGCGCGGAACGTGCCCGCGCCAACGCTTTCTTTTTTGCGTGCATGCCCGGAGCCGTGGTCCTGTCCTCACCGTTTTCCGGCTGGGTCATGGATCATTGGGGCTGGCGCGCCATGATGATTGCGGAAGGCGCGTTGCCATTCCTGTGGCTGGCCGTGTGGCTGATTTTCATCAGCGATCATCCCGCAGACGTGAAGTGGTTGCCCGACGCGGAGCGCAATGAACTGGTCGCCACGCTTCGCCGCGAGTCGGACGAGCTGGAGCGTGCTCAAGCCGTGCCGTTTCTCCGCGCCTTGTTTCAGCCTCGCGTTTTCGCGCTCATCGCGGTGTACTTCTGTTACGTCAGCGGCCAGATGGGCCTTCTGTTCTGGTTGCCAAGCGCGATGGGAAAATTCAAAGGCCTGAGCAATCTCTCAACGGGAATTTTGTACACGCTGCCGTTCATCGTCGGCTGCATTGCGCTCGTTGTGGTCGGCAGGCTGTCGGATCGTCGCAGAGAGCGCCGCTATCACGTTGCGGGCTCGATGCTCATCGGCGGCACGTGCATTCTGCTCGCGGTCGTAGTCGCACCATATTCATTAGTGCTCGCTTTTGCGCTGATTTCTCTCAGCGGCATCGGCGCTTACGGTCCGCTGGGTCCCTTCTGGTCCATCCCAACGGAAACGCTTCCGGCCAAGGTCGTCGGCTCGGTGATGGGTCTGGTCAACGCGCTGGGAAATCTCGGCGCATACTGCGCGCCCCTAATCGTCGGCTACCTTAATAAGACCACCGGAAATTTCTACTCGGGCTTCGCGTTTCTTGGCGGAATAACGCTTTTGGGCGCGGCGCTCGCTCTGCTGCTTCCCGGCGTGAACCCCATTCCGCAAGCGCAAGTCCTTTCCGCCACTGAGGCAGCGCAGGTCGCAGGCGAGTCGGCCCGATGAAAACCTATCGTGTGGCGGTCATTGCCGGAGACGGCATCGGCAAGGAAGTGGTGCCCGAAGGTATTGGCGTCCTCGAAGCCGCGGCGAACCGTTTCGGCTTTGCATTCGAGTGGCGACACTTTGACTGGAGTTGCGAGCGTTACGTCAAGACCGGTCGCATGATGCCCGAAGACGGCATCGCGCAACTCAGGCCGTTCGACGCGATCTTTCTTGGCGCGGTCGGCCATCCCGATGTGCCCGATCACATTTCGCTGTGGGGTTTGCTGATCCCGATCCGCCGCAGCTTTCTGCAATACGTCAATCTTCGGCCCGTGCGTTTGTTCGATGGCATCGAGACGCCGCTCAAGAATTGGAAGCCCGGCGACATCAGCTTCCAGATCGTTCGTGAAAACGTGGAGGGCGAGTACTCGAACATCGGCGGCCGCATGTACCAGGGCACCGAAGAAGAGATGGCCATTCAGCAAACGATTTTCACGCGGCGCGGAGTCACTCGAGTGATCCGCTATGCCTTCGAGCTGGCGCGCAAAAGCAAAAAGCATCTGACATCCGCGACAAAATCAAACGGCATCATCTTCACCATGCCGTTCTGGGACGAATGCTTCAAAGAAATCGCCGCCGAATACCCGGACGTTCGCACCGATCAATATCCACATCGACATTCTCACCGCGCATTTCGTGCGTCATCCCGATTGGTTCGACGTGGTCGTCGGCTCAAATCTTTTCGGCGACATACTTTCCGACCTCGGTCCGGCGGTCGTCGGCTCGATCGGCATCGCGCCATCCGCCAATCTGAATCCCGAGCGAGAATTCCCGTCGATGTTCGAGCCGGTGCACGGCTCCGCGCCGGACATCGCCGGGAAGGGAATTGCGAATCCGATCGGCCAGATCTGGTCTGGTGCGATGATGCTGCGTCATCTCGGGGAAGCACAGGCTGCCGATGCGGTGGAATCGGCGATCGCTGAGGTTCTGGCGCAAAGGCAGGTGCGCACGCCAGACATCGGCGGGAATGCCAACACCAAAGATCTGGGGCGAGCGATCACCCAAGTCCTTGACGGCATGAAATAGCGGCCTGCCGTTGTAATCGGTTCGGATGCGATCGAACAATCTAACTATTTATCAGGCAGGGAAAGAATGATGGTCTGGTCTTTCAATTCGTAATGCAGTTGCAACATCGCGTCTTTCTTTTTCTTCAGCGAACTCTTCGGGAAATATAGGTAGCCGGACACCGGGGCTGCCATCGAGCCTTCCGGCAGCGCCTGCTCGGCCAACTCGATTTCCATCGAATCGCGCGTTTGATTTGAGCCGCCTGCCCGGGAGCCCGGAGGTCCGACGGCCACGCCAACTCCAGTCGTAGTCGTCACGCCCTTCACCTTCGTTGCCTGGCCCGTAACCGGGTCGATATAGGTACCCGATTCGTAACCCACGCCAACACCGGTAGATGTCGTCACACTCCGGCCCTGCTCGGTTTTTTCCTGCAAAGTAGCCGCGACTGCACGCGGGCTGTAAGGACGAACTACCACAGAGTCCCCGCTGACTCGCATGGTCAGATCGTCCATCGAAAGATCCAGCGGCGCATCTTTTTTGGGATAGAACGCAACTTCCACAACGAAGCAGCAGTGGTTCACATTCGCGGCGAAAGCCTTGTGCACTTGATCGGAGGTAAGCAGCGTAGCGCCGACGCCAATTCCGTTCCTCTCAGCATGCGAACGATACTGGTTGACGGCGGCCTTTGGCACCGTGCCGCGCGGCACGGCCATGACGATTGAGGCGGCGCCAACGAAAAGAATCGAGGCCCAGAGTTTTCGGCTCATACGCCCTCCTTTGGCTCCGCTACGGGGTCGGTCCGATACTGCGCCTGCGAGTATGACGCGTCAAGTATTCATCCGGTTACCGTAAGCCCTGTATGCGTCTATCGGCTGAAGTGCGGATACGTACAGAACGTAGCAACGCGTCGTCCCATTAAGACTCGATGTGCAAACGGACTTTCCAAGTCTATTTTGGGCAAAGTCTCGGCTAATCACATAGGAGGGTAAATGTCTCTACCGCAGTTGACCCGGAAACTACCATTGATATTAAGCCTCGCTCTTCTGGGCGCGGTGTGCGCATCGAGCGCTTCGGCGCAGGACGTTCGCAGCGATTACGACAAGAAAGCCACCTTCGAGCGCTACCACACCTACTCGTGGGGAAAAGTTCAAACCACGAATCCGCTGTGGCGCGAAAGGATTCAGGACGCTGTGGATAAGGAACTCCAGGCCAAGGGCTGGCAGCGTGTGCAGGACGGCGGTGACGTAACCGTTGCGGCCGTGGGCTCGAGCAAGGATGAGCAGGAATATCGGACCTTCTATAACGGAATGGGCGGCTGGCGATGGCGCGGTTTCGGCGAGACCACCACAACGGTGGACACCTACCGCGTCGGCACGCTGGTCGTCGATCTCTACGACACCTCGAACAAACAACTGATTTTCCGTGGTACGGCCACCGACACGCTCTCCAAGAACCCGGAGAAAAACGAGAAGACCCTGGACAAGGCGGTCGACAAGATGTTCAAGAAGTTCCCCCCAGACAGAGAAAACAACAGGTAAGCGCAGTACAAGCAACGGGTAAATAAGGTCAGCAAGCGGCCGGATGGGGCTCTCCCCCATCCGGCTTCTTCATTTTAGGCCGTCTTATCCGGCGGTCCCTAGTTGCAAACCACTTGCAAAATATATAGGACTAATCTAGTCTTATTTGCTCGTAGTGCAACTCAATCCTTAGGGGAAAGCATGTCCTGGTCATCTCGTTGGTTTACCTTCGTCGCCTTATTGGCCTTCTACTCTGTGTTTTTGCCTTATCCGCTCCAGGCGCAAGAAAATCCCTACATCGTGACCTACGATCAGTTTCTGGAAGAACCCGGCAACCTCGAGGTCGAATATTTTTCCACGTACCAGACGCAACGCGGCGGCAACAACTCCCACGCCTACTGGATGGAATTTGAATATGGCGCGACGGCCTGGTGGACCACCGAGCTTTACCTGGACGGGCAGACCACCTTTCACGACAGCACCGTCTTCACCGGCGTCCGCTGGGAGAACCGCTTCCGGCCGCTCCGGCGCGAGCACTGGATCAATCCGGTGCTTTACGTTGAATACGAACGGGTGAACGGCGCAGACAAGATCCTCAAGGAAATCGAGGGACACGACGTGGAGTCCGACGCTTTAGCTCCCAACGCCGAAGCACGCCGCGAGATCAACAATGAATTGGAGCTCAAGCTCATCCTCGGCAGCAATTTCAAAGGCTGGAATGTTTCCGAAAATTTTCTGTTCGTCAAGAATTTGACCAACGAGCCCTGGGAGTTTGGCTATGCCGTCGGCGCCAGCCGACCGCTTGCTTTGAAGGCCTCGTCCACGCGATGTAGCTTTTGCCCGCAGAACTTTGTCGCCGGAGCGGAAATGTACGGCGGACTTGGTGACCGTTACAACTTCGGCCTCCATGAGACGTCCCATTACTTCGCTCCAGTTCTTGCCTGGAACATCCCTGCTGGCTGGACGCTTCGGGTCTCTCCCACTTTTGGGCTGAACGATAACAGTCACCAGTTCATGCTGCGCTGGGGTATCGCTCATGAGATCTCTGGTTTTGGAGGCATGGTCAAGCATCTGTTCGGAGGCCGCTCGTGACCCGGTGCTCGTTGGCTGTGGGGGTTTGTGTGGCTTTGATGGCCGGGTCACTCGCTTTGGCGCAAAACCAAAAGGTGGCGGAAAAAGTCCAGCCGCGACATTCGCATTCCTACTCCGAACTGACCAAGGCGCCGGAAAGCGCGCGCGCCCGCCAAAATCCTCTGCAGCAGGATCCCGAAGCGGTGGCGGCGGGAAAAATCCTGTTCGAGGATCATTGCCAGGAGTGTCATGGATTTTCCGGGCAGAACGGAAAGCATGGGCCGAGTCTACGTGCGCCCGAGGTACAGAACGCCCCTCCCGGTGCTTTGTTTTGGGTGCTCTCAGGTGGAGTGATCAGAAAAGGAATGCCGGTATGGTCCAAGCTGCCCGAAGCGCAGCGCTGGCAGTTGGTGCGATATCTGAAGTCGCTGGGAATCGACGAAGTTCCCGTGATGAGCAAGGCTGTCGCCGAAAGGTAAGGCGCGTCTCGCCTAAACCAAACGGAAGGCTACAGGGATGAAGTCGTTACAGTTCTGTTGCGATACAAAGCCTCAGCGCGTTTTAAAAAGTCTGCGCACAACCATTGCGAACACAATCGCCGAATGCGTATAATGAAGTGGTGTCAGCTTACCGCCAAAACGCAACGCGAACCGAACTGCGCTGTCTCTGTTGTTCGTGTGTGTCTTTCGGCGTGGGGAAGCTGAACCTGTAAAACAAGTTTAGCGAGATTGATCGAGCCCACCGCCAGCAGCACTGGTTGGTGGGTTTTTTGTTTTTATGGCTCGAATGCGATGCCCAGCGTCGCAAGCGTAAAATCAGTTGCAGGAAAAATCAGTTGCAGAAAACGGAGAACGAAATGGCTGACTACAAGCATCCGGAAGTTTTGGTGACCACCGAGTGGGTCGCCCAGAATCTGAACGCACCGAACACCCGCCTGGTGGAAGTGGACGTCGATACCAGCGCGTACGATCAGGGACACATTCCCGGCGCCGTCGGCTGGAACTGGCAGACGCAATTGCAGGACAACGTTCGCCGCGATCTGATCGAGCGCGCGGCGCTGGAATCGCTGCTCGGCAAGTCCGGCATCGGCAACGACACCACCATTCTGCTCTACGGCGACAATAACAACTGGTTCGCCGCGTACGCCTTTTGGCAATTGAAGTATTACGGTCACAAAGACGTTCGTCTGATCAACGGTGGCCGCAAAAAGTGGCTGGAGGAAAAGCGTCCGCTGACGACCGAAGCTCCGAAGTTTTCGCCGACCAGCTATAAGGCGGCCGCTCCGGATGAGTCGATTCGAGCCTACCGTGACGATGTCCGCGCCGTTGTGGAAGGCAAACGCAAGGGCCAGCTGGTTGACGTCCGCTCCGTCGACGAATTCACCGGCAAAATCATCGCGCCTCCGGGCATGTCCGAAACCGCGCAGCGCGCTGGACACATCCCGACGGCCGCAAATATTCCGTGGTCGCAGGCCGCTGCCGAAGACGGCACTTTCAAATCTGCCGACGCGCTGGCGGCGTTGTACCAAGGTAAAGGAGTGACCGGCAGTGGCGTCGATGAAGTCATTGCCTACTGCCGTATTGGGGAACGCAGCTCGCACACCTGGTTCGTGCTGAAATATTTGCTCGGCTACGAAAACGTGAAGAATTACGACGGCTCGTGGACTGAATGGGGTAATCTGATCGGCGCCCCGGTGGTGAATGAGACCGTGGAATCCGCCAAAGCAGCCGGAGCGAACTGAACAGCTAGCCTATGACATCGCCGGAGCGGAAATATTTCGCTCCGGACCGAGGCGCGGTGGCCAAGTGGTAAGGCGGCAGCCTGCAAAGCTGCTACTCGCGGGTTCGATTCCCGCCCGCGCCTCCAAATTTTCTCAGTACTGCTGTAGTTCTGTAAAAGTCCAAGTTCTTGTCTCAATGGCGCGTTGTTACTACCGCGGAGTCTCTGCCGCTAGTTGTTAAGCGGCGGTATTAAGCTTCGGCGCCGTGCCCCAGCTTTCTTTGGCCGATTCGGCGCCTTCTTTCGCGGCCGCTTCCAGCGCCAGCGCCGCCATCTCGGCAGACTCTTCGAGCTGCGTTGTACGCAAAACTTTCTCGTGCAACAGTCGCTCCGTCGCCGCGACCATCGGCTCAGAGTGGAATCGCCTCCGTGACGATCCATTGCAAAGAACGTTGGCGACGGACATCAGGCTCATGCCCTGGTGATGAGCGAGCCAGCAGCGCACAATCTCGAACTGATTACCGGCCTTCACGCGGGAAGGTGTGAAGTCCGCGGCCTCGTAAAATCCATAAGAGCCTAGCCAGCCCAACTCTTTGAGTCTGCGAATATTCTCCATCGCCGCCTTGGTGTCGACATTCAAGCTCAAGAATGTCGAGTATGGCGACACTACCAGATCGCGCGACAAATCGCGGCTCACCGCCAGCCCCGGAATGCCGAACGCCTCGTAATGATAGTGCCCCGATCCATTGATCTTCGCGCAGGATGCTTCCGAGATTCCCCACGGAATATTTTTCGCCTCCGCATACACCTGCTGGCTGCGAACCGCCTTCTGCGTCGTGTCATCCAGCAACGTGTTCGGATACGTGCGCATCCACAGCAGCGGCATCAAGTATTCGAACATCGTACCGGTCCACGACAGCATCACGCGCTCGCCTTGATAGTTCGTCAATGGACGTCCCATCGCCAGCCAGCTCTCTTGCGGAATATCGCCTTTCGCGATGGCGGCAAACGTCGCCGACCGCGCCTCGGATGCGATCAGGTCGTAGTGGCTGGGCGTCATGCGGCCTTCCTCTACGTTGTAGCCGGTGAACAGCAGCTTCTTTTTCGGATCGAAGAAGAAGCTGAAGTCCATGCTCTTGGCCAGCGCATCGGCGCGCGCGGCCACGCGTTCCAGCCGTGTCGCCACGCTTTTCGACACAGTAGTGGTTCTGGCAATCGCTGAGCGCAACAGTTGCAGTGCCGAACGCATCTCGATGGTCGAATCGCGCTCTTCCAGCATTCGCTGGATTTTGCGATCCAACGCATTGCACAACCGCGGCAGCGATTCCAGTGTCAATTTCTGAAGCCGAGGTCCCAGGTCCGGCCGGTACTTTGCAAATTGCGGCTGCAGCCACGGCGCAAAGTCGTACAGCAGATTTTCGAGATTCACGATGCGCAGGCTCAACTCATGAGTCCACCAAAGCGCTTCGCTCGAGCTATGCGTTGCGGAGAGCTTCTTCTCCAGCGCCACAACGTCGCGTTCGAAGCCCATCAGTGCTTCAGACCACGCCGCGGGCGAATCGCCCAACGACTTCGCGCGCGACTGAAGATCGGTGATGACGTCGACGAGCGATCCCTCCGCGCTCTCCGCCTTCAGGATCTCCTCAATCGTGTCCAGATGATCGCGCAGCCCGCGCCAGAGTTCTGCACGGAAGATCGGTTCGTGCACCGCCCCAATGCAGCCTTGCTTCACCGTCCACAAAGCGCAAACCAGGTTGCCGTTGTCCACTGCCGAGATAAATCGCGGCTTCACCGCCTCCAGCGTTCGCGTGTCGTACCAGTTGTAGAGCTGCCCATTTTCCATCCGTGGCATGCGATCCACGGAATCGAAAGTTCGCTCGGTATCGGCAACAAATTCCGAAACGGTCAGGAAGCCGAGATCCGCAGCGGCCAGGCGAGAATTCATCAGCAAGCCGAGGTTCGTGGTTGAAATGTTATGGATCATCAATGAAGCAGGATTCTGGATCAGGTCAGGCACCAGCCAGTTTTCTTCCGCGGTGCTGAATTCGCGAAACACTCGCCAGGTACGCAGTGCAGACTGCCGGAGCAGCGCTTCGTCTTGAGGATCCATTTGCGTCTCTTCCACGGAGGGCGGCAGATTTAACCACTGGCCGATCGGCTTCGAAAAACCCACAGAACCAGCAGCGGCAGTGATACAAGAAACGCGCCCGGCCGCACGAAGGCCAAAATCAGTCCGATGCCGAGAGAAAGCCAGGGCGTGATCTCCAGATACAACTCCACCGGAGTCTTTTTCTGCGCGTTCATCTCCGCTTCTGCGGCGGTCTCCCATTCCAGAAGCCGCTCATGGGTCACCGTCATCCGCACGATTGAGCGGACCACCGCATCGATCGTCACCAGGCTCTGATGGCAGAGATTCGCGATGCGCAGGAACAGATTCGCTTGCGCGATTCCGAAATCAGCGCCGAAAGTCTTCCAGAAGTTTGCGGTAAACAGCGCCTTGCCCGAGCGCACCAGTGACATCGCAAACTGGCACATAGGTCGGCAGTACGATCATCGCTAGCGTCGCCAGCGTCCAATAGAGCGCCTTGCCCGGGAAGAAGAACCACGCGCACAGCAGCATCACGAACGTGGCAATCTCCGTCAGGCTGCGGCGCAGGTTGTCCAGAATCTTCCAGCGCGAAATCACCGAAAGAGGATTGGGCACAATCTTGCCAAAGAAATCCGGCACGCGCGGCAGCAGCCAGAAAATAATCTGCCAGTCGCCACGCACCCAGCGATGCTTGCGGCGGCTGAACGCGCTGATTTTCGAAGGATAGTCGTCCACCACTTCGATATCCGATACCAGCCCGGCGCGTGCATACGAGCCTTCGATCATGTCGTGGCTCAGGATCGTATTGCACGGGAAGCGATGCTCCAGCACTTGTTGGAACACGCTCACTTCGTAGATGCCTTTTCCGGTGAAGCTGCCCTCGCCGAACAAATCCTGATAAACATCGGAGACTGCTCGCGCGTAAATGTCGAAACCCGCGTCCGACGAAAAAATCGCCGCGAAACGCGAACGATTCGCGGAGTGGATGCTGATGTCCACGCGCGGCTGCAGAATCCCGTAGCCCTCCACCACGGTGTTCGTTTCTGTATCGATCACTGCGCGGTTCAGCGGATGGGCAATCGCGCCAATTAAGCGGTGCGCCGCCTCGCGAGGCAGTTGGGTATCCGCATCCAGAGTGATCACATATTTAATGTTTGGCAGCAGCGACAAATTGCCGGCCTTCACCGGGAAATTGTCCGCCGTGGTCATCAGCAGCCGATTGAAGTCCAGTAGCTTGCCGCGTTTGCGCTCCCAGCCCATCCACACGCCTTCGGCTTCGTTGTAGCAGCGATGCCGGTGGAACAGGAAAAATGAGCCGCGGTTTTCACCCGCATATTTGGCATTCAGCGCTTCAATCAGATTCGCGCACTGTCCCGCCAGCTTGTCCTTCTCGTCAAACTGCTGCGCTGCGTCTGGCGGATCGGTCAGCAAAGCGAAGTGTACGTTCGCGTCACGATTGGCCAGGAATCGAACTTCCAGATCGCGAACCGCGCGCGCCATCTGTGCTTCGCTCATCAGCAGCGTGGGCACCGTCACCATCGTGCTGAATTCCACCGGCACGCCTTTGGAAAAATTCAGCTTCGGCATCGGTTTCGGCGGGAACAAAGTCGTCGCGAACTGATTCATGAGCGCGACAGCGCAGTCTGCCGCCGGCAGCAGGAAGATCGCCATGACCATGAGTCCGCTGATCTTCACTCCGCCGAAGAAGATCGCCGCAGCCATCAATGCCAGCGTGATCACTTCAATTCCCAGGATGTACGAGAAGTCCGGCCAGCGTTTGATCAGTCGGCGCACCCGCTCGGCGGCGGTTGGCTTGTACTGAATCGCGTGTTCCAATGTGTCGCGACCATCGCCCACCAGGTAATGCCCGACATGCGATTGGCGTTCCTTTACTCGCTCGTTTGGCGAGCAGTGCAGAACCCCCGCGAGTTCCAGCGCCTTGCGCGCCACTTCCTGTTCGGTCGCTTGCGAATGCTTCGCCAGATGCGCAATGGTACGGCGATACGTGTCGCGGCTCTCAAAATCCATCTGCGCATAAGCGTCGCAGGGATCGCGTCGCAAAATCTGTTCGATGGCGTTGATGCGTTCGAACAGCTCGTTCCAATCGACGCCCTTCACACGCCTCAGGCTCGCCAGCAATGTGAGCAGTGAAGGCACCCCGAAGTATTCGGTAGCCTCCGCCTCCAACGAAGTGGCGCTCGCTTGTACCGGCTCACCTTCCACTCCAGCCGCTGCCTCTTGCGTGGCTTCTTTCGCCGCACCCATCTTTTCGGCAAAGCTTCCCAGCGATTCCAGCAGCACGAGTTCGGTCAGCGCCTGGAGTTGCCACACTTCCAACATTCGCAAGGCAACGTGTTCCTGCATCGCCGTGAAATATTGCTCGAAGCTTTGCTCGTCGAACTCGTAACTCACCGTCCGCAGATAGCTTTCTGCTGCCGCGTATGCCCGGGGAAGGGAAGTGCCCTCTGGGCCTTCAATCTGCGGCAACTCGCCGGCTTTTTCAGCGACGCTGTCGGTTTCTTCCAAGCCCTGCCGCAGAATGTTCGAATTGGAGAGCAGAATTTCCGCGTCTCGATTCAGCTTGCGTCCGCTCGAAACCATTTTGCGCAGCAACTGCGAATTCTTTTCGATGGAGATCTTTGCTGTTTCCCAGCGCTCTGTCAGCGCGGATCCGTTTTTTGCCTTCTCCAGCGTCTTCCACGCTTCCGCTTCCAGCAGAGCGGCAGCCCGCAACTCGTCGTAGCTCACCTTCGCGCTGGCACGCGCGGTTCCGCCAACCAAATCTTTGTCCCAAGCTGCCGTGCGGACCGAGCCTCCGGCTAACTTCGACAGATTTGCATCAAAAGCGGGTTGTTGTTGCGTGGCCATTGTCTTCCCATCCCTGTCTATCGGTAACTTGCTGCCTGTAATTCGAACATCTCCGCGTAACGCCCCTTGTTTTGCAAAAGTTCGTTGTGGTGCCCCTCTTCGGCGATGCGTCCGCCTTCCAGCACCAGGATTCGGTCCGCCATTTTTACAGTGGAGAAGCGGTGAGAAATCAGCAGCGCCATCTTGCCCTTCGTGAGCTCTGCAAAGCGCTCGAACACTTCGTGTTCGGACCTCGCGTCTAGCGCGGCGGTCGGCTCGTCCAGTATTAAAACCTGCGCGTCGCGCAAGTACGCTCGCGCCAGCGCAATCTTCTGCCACTCGCCGCCTGACAGATCCACTCCGCCTTCAAAGCGGCGTCCCAGCACCTGGTCGAATCCCTTGGGTAGTTTGCGCACTACGTCTTCCGCTAGGCTCTTTTGCGCCGCCGAACGAACCCGGAATATATTGTCCTGATCCTCGATCCGGCCGATGGCGATGTTTTCACGCGCGGTCAGGTCGTAGCGCATAAAATCCTGGAAAATCACGCCGACTTCCTTCCACAGATCGTCGAGTTCGTATTCGCGGAGATCCACTCCATCCAGCAGGATTCGGCCGCCGGTCGGATCGTAGAGCCGCGTCAACAGCTTCACGATCGTGGTCTTGCCCTGGCCATTCTCGCCAACCAGCGCGATCCGCTGCGTCGGCTCCAGTTTGAAGCTGACATTGCTCAATACCTGTCGCACCTGCCCCGGATACGAGAACGAGACGTTCTGGAATTCGAAGCCCTTGCGAATCGGTCGAGGCGCTGGCAGCGCGCCGGGCTTAGAGAACACTCGCGGCTTCAGGCCAAAGAACTCCAGCAAATCGGTGATGAACATGGCCTGATCGGCGATGGTGGAAAATGTGGAGAACACCGCCTGAATATTCGTGCTCGCCAGCGCGATCGCGCCGGTCATGAAGGTGAACGTTCCGATGTCCAGCTTGCCCGTCACTGTCTTGTAGATCACAAATGCGTAGCTGCCGTAATATCCGACGGCGCTCAGGATCGTGAACGCTGATCCCACCCACAGCCGCTGTTTTGCGAGGCCAACGTTTTGCTCATGCAGCGCGTTAGATAACGCGGAATAACGGCCGACAAGAAAGTCTCGTAGTCCGAAAAGTTTTAATTCCTTGGCGCTCTCTTTGCTTCCGCCAATCACTCGTAAGTAGTCCATCTCGCGTTTCGCAGGCGTCTGCCGGAAGTTCAGCGAATAACCCTTGAACGCGAAATGCGTTTCGCCAAGAAACGCCGGAATCACGCACGCAATCAGCACGGCCAGAATCCACGGCGACAAAAAGAGGATGCCGCCCGCAAGGCTGATGGTCGTTACGATCTGTTGGATCAGCAGTCCCGTGGACTGGATCATGACGATGCGATCCGTGCCTTGAACGCGCGCGCGTTCCATCTTGTCGTAGAACAATGGATCTTCGAACGACGTCAGATCGAGTCGTGAGGCGTGCTCCATGATCTTTGTGCTGATGTGCTTGCTGTAGCGGTCCGACAGAACTACTTCCGAAAACAGGATCAACCGCGCCAGAATTCCCGCAATAATCCCAGCCAGCACGAATTCCAGCGCCACCAGATACCAGAAATTAGCCGGCAACGAGGCGAGTTTTCCGTTGCGGAAGTCGACGATGTCGTTGACGATGACCCGAGTAACTGCCAAAACTGCGAGAGGAATCAGTGCGGCAAGAACGCGGCAGGTAACGCTGGAAACGATGACTTTCGGGGCCGCTTCCCAGACAATGCGAAAGATCGGGGGGATGTTTTTGAGGGCGGCAACGCGTTCGCGCCATCTCGGTGTTGGGTCTGTATTCTCCTGACTCATCCGGCGAAGCCTCAGACGACTACGGGCTCTTGCAGGTCGCCCGATGGTCGACTCAACATACGCACGCGGGTGGCCAGAGAAGGCTTCTGCTAACCATATATCGATACGACACTTACAACGCTCAAGAGCGCGGGGTTTATGTTTTTTTTTCGCCTCCACGCAACTTTTGCATACTTTCAGGTAGCTGCATCACTAAGACCTGTAACGAGTTACAGTACTTAGTGTACGAATCCGCAGGCTGAAATTGGCCGCCACCGGGTTCCAGTACTGGGCTCAAACTCGAAGTTCCCGACTCCCTCCTTCCCACATCTAAGCTGTGTGAAGCGAGTTCCGCAGACTTCGGCCTTTGCCATCAAAGCACGCCTCAGCCTGCTGTCCGCAGCTCTAACGATCACATTCTGTCTGGCTTGGGTCATCAACATCTGGGCATTTGACATCCCTTTAACTCCCGCTCAACTCCACGAGGCCTACGTCTTGGGTCAGCGCAACGATCAGGCCACCGCTTCGTTCTTGGCTCCGTACTCCAAGCCAGCAAGCAATGCTTTGGAAGGCGGGCCGCATGTGGCCGAGATCGAAGTGTTGACACCCTTCGCGCAGGTCGTCGATAAGTCTCGCGAACGCGCCAGTGGAGGATACTCGGAACAACAGGCGGCGGCAGAGTACCGTCAGCGCGGCGATACCGTCGTGGTCCGCGTGCGCCTGATGTTGCCATCCGCATTTCCCAAGAAGGAAAGCGGCCCCGCGAGCGCTCCTGCTCCTACGCAAGACCAGAAGAAAGCCATCCGCCCCGAGAATTTTTGGCAGAACTTCCAAATCTCCATGAAGCAACGCGACAAGACCCTCGCTACCCGCTCCATCCAGAACAAGCCTATCTATTCCGCGGCATCAAAAGACGCGCCGTCCGTCCTGGATGGCGCAACCGTTTGGCTGGAATATGACGCCAAGAGCGTCGCCTCGGAACCTGCAACCGTAGAAATCGTGACGCCAGATTCAAAAACCATCGCTGCCAGCTTCGATTTGGAAAAACTTCGTTAGTGCAGTCTCATCTTGATGACGCGGCTGCCATTGGACTATCTCACTGGCATCCTGACTTCATTGCGCCGTCAGTTCCGCATTCTCAGCTGCGAAAATTCTTGCTTAGAATATCGATTTTATACGATACTTTCGCGCGTCGAGCGCAAGCCGCTTCCTGCCAGAACGGCATTCCGCATCATCGCGTCGTCGTTTCCTTGGAGGTCTTATGACCCGGCCAAAAGCCTTCGCCTGTCTGGTGATCTTCGCCACCCTCGCCTCAGCAAACATCGCTCGCGCCAACGACGACATTCCCAAAGCCGCTTGGAAGCGTCCCATCGGCGCGCCTCTCGCCAATCCCGGAACAAAAAAGCCCGCGTTGGATGCTGCCCATATCGATAACAGCTATTGGCAAGGCGCCCCCGTCGGTGGCTTCGGCTCTGGCACGTTTTCCCGAACCTATCGCGGCGACTTCGCACGCTGGCACATGAAAGCCGGAGTCCACAAATATCAAACCGAATGGGCCAACCAGTTCGCCATGTACCAGAAAAGCGAAGGCGAGAACGAAGGCGTCGCCAAAGTCCTCACGGCCGCCCATCCCGACAACAACAACCTCAAATCCTGGTCGTGGGATTATCCTGTCGGCGCCGGCGACTACTACGCGCTCTATCCCAAATCCTGGTTCGACTATCGCTGGGACAAATTTCCCGCTCACGTCGTACTCGAACAGTTTTCTCCCGTCCTCCCGGACAATTACAAAGAATCCAGCTATCCGGTCGCCGTTTATCGTTGGCACGCTGACAATCCCACCAATCATCGCGTGACCGTCTCCGTCCTCCTCTCCTGGAAGAACATGGTCGGCCAGTTCCGCACCTTCGACCGCGACCTCCGCGGCGCCATCAACGCCGGCAATCGCAATCACGCCGAAAAGGAAGCCCTCGACTCCGCCGGCACCATGAAGGGCATCGTCCTCGACCGCAATCACCTCGAAAAATCTGTCACCGAAGAATGGGATGGCCAATTCACCATCGCGGCCCTGGAATCCCCGGGCGTCGAAGTCTCCTATCAGACCACCTTCGCACCCGATCGCGACGGCAGCGACATCTGGACGCCCTTCGCCAAAGACGGCCGCCTCTCCAACAGCGACAACGCCTGGACCAGCAGCGACGAACCCATCGCCGGTGCCATCGCCGTCCGCTTCACCCTCGAGCCCGGCGAAAAGAAAATCGTCCCCATGGTTATCTCTTGGGATCTCCCCATCGTCCAATTCGGCGCCGGCCGCAAATGGAATCGCCGCTATACCGACTTCTACGGCGCCTCCGGACTCAACTCCTGGGCCATCGCCCGTGACGCCCTGAAAAACGCCTCCGCCTGGAGCGACGCCATCGACTCCTGGCAATCCCGCTACATCAACGACGAGTCCAAGCCGCTCTGGTATCGCGGCATGCTCTTCAACGAACTCTACGTCCTCGCCGACGCCGGCTCCTTCTACGGCCGCCCCGTCGGCTCCGATCCCAAAGATCGCCCCGTCTACTCCTTCATGGAGTGCTACGACTATCCCTATTACGAAACGCTTGACGTCCGCTTCTACGGCTCGCTTCCGCTCCTCAAATTTTGGCCCGAGCTTGAAAAAGGCGTCATGCGCGATTTCGCCGCCACCGTTCCGCAGGAAGCCGCCGAAAAAATGGAGTGGCAATGGAAAACGCTGGAGACGAATCAGCTAACCTTCCGCATCCGCAAAGCCAAAGGCGCCGTCCCACACGATCTCGGCGTTCCTCAGGAAGACGCTTTCAAACAAATCAATCAATTTAGCTGGCAAGACACGAACGGCTGGAAGGATCTCAATCCGAAATTTGTCCTGATGATCTATCGCGATTTCGTCTTCACCGGTCGCAAGGACGACAGTTTCTTGCGCGACACTTGGCCCGCCGTTCAGGAATCCATCGCCTACCTCAATAAATACGATCACGATGGCGACGGGCTTCCCGAAAACGAAGGCTATCCCGATCAGACGTACGACACCTGGCTCGTCAAGGGCGAGAGCGCCTACTCCGCCAGCCTCTTCCTCGGTGCGCTTCGTTCCGCCGAAGAAATCGCCAAGCAACTCGGCGAGTCCGCTGCCGCGAAGCAATATCACGATCAATTCGCCAAAGCCCAGGCCAGCTACATCAAAAAACTTTGGAACGGCGAGTATTTCCGCTACGACACGCAAAGCGAATACAAAGACAACATTCAGGCCGACCAGCTCGCCGGCCAGTGGTACGCCGACATGACTGGTCTCGGCGACATTGTTCCGCGCGACATGCGCGCGAAAGCCCTCAAGAAAATTTTCGCCTATAACGTAATGAAATTCGCCGGCGGCACCATGGGCGCAGTCAACGGCATCGCCGCCGACGGCTCACTCGTCACCACCAACGAACAGGTTCAAGAAGTTTGGACCGGCACAACTTTCGGCCTCGCCGGATTTATGCTCGGCGAAGGAATGAAAGACGAAGCCTACAAAACCGCGTGGGGCATTTATCACACGACTTACGAAACCAAAGGCTACTGGTTCCGCACTCCCGAAGCCTGGGACATCACCGGCAATTATCGCGCCTCAATGTACATGCGCCCCGCCGCCATCTGGGCCATGGAAATGACCGAACCCCCAAAAAACTAATCACGTAGCACAACCAAATCTGCCGGCGCGCATTCTGGGAACGAGCGTGACTGTCATCCTGAGGCTACCCGACGAGGGTAGCCGAAGGATCTCGACGTATAAATTGGCAACAAAAAAACAGATGCTCTGCTGTGGCCGATCTTCTCGGCGGCTCTCCTACAGCGGCAACCGCAACCTCGCCTCCGCCCCGCGCCCATCCTTCCGATTCTCCAGCGTCAAAGTTCCCCCATGCCCCTCGGCAATCTGCCGGCTCAGCGCCAACCCAATCCCCGTCCCGCCTTTCTTCGTCGTAAAAAATGGCACAAACACGTTCGCCGGATTCTGAATCCCCAATCCATCGTCAATCACCCAAACATGGAGTTGCGAATCCTGCTTCGCCCAACCCACGCTCGCGCACTTTCCGCTCTCCAGCACCGCGTCCGCCGCGTTGTGCACCAGATTGATCAGCAAATGTTCCAGCTGATCCGCATCGCCGGAAATCACGACGTCAGGCCCTTCCTCCAATTTCACTTTCACGCGCGTCTCCAGTTTCACTACGCGCGTGATCCACGGACGCACATCCATCGGCGCTAATTTGGGAGCAGGCAATCGCGCCAATCGCGAGTACGCCGTCATGAATCGCCCCAGCGCCTCCGTGCGCGAGCGAATGATCCCGAATCCTTGCCGCATGTCATCCACTAATTCCGCGTTCGGCCCGCCCTGCGCCACCTCCGGTGCCGAAGCCAGCGACTGCAATCCGCTCTCCAGGCTCTGCGCCACTGACTGGATCGGCGCCAGCGAATTGTTCAGCTCGTGCCCCATTACGCGAATCAGCCGCTGCCACGCCTGCCGTTCCTCATCGCGCAGCGCGCGGCTCAAATCGCTCAACACCACCAATTGATGCGGCAGCCCCGCTTGACGAAACAGCCCGCGACGCATTCCCCAGCGCCCCGAGCCTCCCGCAAAACTCAACTCCATCGTGCGCGCCGACTCGCCCTCCAGGCACGCTCCCAAACCTAATTCCGACGCCGTGAAACCCAGCAATCTCTCCGGCGGTCGCGCCAGCAATCGCTCGCCCGCGCGGTTCACCAGCCGCAATTTCGATTCATTGTCGAAGGTAAAAATCGCCACATCAATCTCTTCCATTACCGTTCGAAGCAAAGCCGTTGCTTCCAACGCGCCCAATCGCTGTTCGCGCAAAGTCTCGCTCAGCGCATTGACTTCAATCATTACTTCGCCCATGGCGTCGTCTTTGCGCGCATCTCGCCCGCGCACCGAAAAATCCTCTTCGCGCAGCGCCGCCAACAGATTCGAAAGCGTCTGCAAAGAAAACGCCACACGATGCCGCAGCGAAAACGCAAATCCCAGCCAGAAAGAAATAATCAGGAATGCCAGCGTCCAGATGGTTCGAGAGGAATAGTTCCCGGTGAACAACAGGATCAGCGCAATCGCAGATCCCGGCAGGCCTGCCGCCAGCGCGAGGAGCTGAATGCGCTGTTCGTAAGTGAGAGTGCTCATCCGGGTTTGCTGACATCCTCTGTCGAGCGAGCCTGCAATTCAATTGTCATCCCAAATCCCCGCGCCCATTTGCGAGGTGAGAGATCTGCTTTTTCGTTTTTGGATCTATTCCCCGGCGGGCGCCTCAACAGGGGTCTGTTCATTCCAGGCCGTGCTTTTGCAAGCGCCGGTACATCGCGCTTCGGCTCAATCCCAGCGCTTTGGCTGCCTGGCTGACGTTGCCGTCGTAACGCGCCAGCGTTCGCTGAATCAGATGATGCTCCACATCGTCCAGGCTCATCTCTTCCAGTTTCGCGGTGCTGCCCGCCGCTGCTGCTCGCAATCCCAGATCGGCAGCCCGCACTTGCGATCCCATCGCCATTAAAACTCCGCGTTCGATCGAATGATCCAGCTCGCGTACATTTCCCGGCCACGGATGCTCGTGCAACATCTGCATCGCCACCGGATCGAATCCGGTGATCGTTTTCCGATATCGCTGCGAGTACCCGCGCAAAAAATGCTGCGCCAGCAGATCGATGTCTTCTCGTCGCTCTCGCAAGGGCGGCAAATGAATCTCAATCGTATTCAGCCGGAACAATAAATCCTGCCGGAATCTACCCGCGGCCGCTTCCGCGTTCACATCCACGTTGGTCGCTGCAATCACCCGCACGTTCACGCGCCGTGTGTTCGACGAACCCACGCGTTCCAGCTCTCCCGTCTCCAGCACGCGCAACAATTTCGCCTGCAACTTCAGCGGCACGTTCGCAATTTCGTCCAGAAACAGCGTGCCGTTGTCCGCCAGCTCGAATCGCCCCACGCGATCCACACGCGCGTCCGTGAACGCTCCCTTCACATGCCCGAACAATTCGCTCTCAAACACGCCTTCGGATAATCCGCCGGCATTCACTGTCACCATCGGCGCCACTGCTCGCGGCGAGAGCGCATGCAAGGTCTGCGCCACCACTTCCTTGCCGGTTCCGTGCTCCCCGGTGATCAACACGTTGGCATCCGACGGTCCGATTCGCCCGATGATATCGAGCACCGGTTGCATCACCGCCGACTCCGCGATCATCGTCGGCCGCGACTCCGCGCGCAGCATGCGGTTTTCCGCTTCTAATCTCGAAGCCTGACGCAGCGCTTGCCGCAGATCAATCTGCGTGCGCAAAATCGTCAGCAGCCGGTGGTTCTCCCACGGTTTGGGAATAAAGTCGCGCGCTCCGCGTCGCATCGCTTCCACGGCCACTTCCACGCTGCTCCATGCGGTCATCACGATGATCGGCAGCGTCGCATCGATCATTTGCAATCGCGGCAGCAGGTCCAGCCCTTCTTGTCCGGAAGTTGTATCGCGTGCGTAGTTCAAATCCATCAGCACCGCGTCAAACTCGCGCGCTTCAATTGCGGCCAGAGCTTCGTTGGGAGAAGCCGCGCCATGCGTCTCGTACCCTTCGCGCTTCAACAACAGGCGCAAGGCATCGCGAATGTCCGGCTGATCGTCCGCAATTAAAACCCGATGGGGATGAGTATTCGTCGTCTTCATTCAGTCAGCAGTCTGAAGTTTATCCTATCTCGTTTCCCGAACGCGCCACCACAGCACGCACGCCACTCTCCGCAATACCTCACATGTGTAAGAGCGCCTAATTCTCTAACCGCCACTGCCGCTCCCGCTTTTTAACGCCTCAGTCTTTGTCTCTCCGCTCTTTAGCTTCTCAATTCTTGCCTTCTTTTAGCCTTTCTCCTTTAGCTCTTCTATTTTTCCGCTCTGCGAACTCTGCGCCCTCTGTGGTAAAACGTCTTTTCCTGACTTTTGACCACCAACTCTACTCGTATCTCAACGCCACCAACGGATCCACTCGCGTCGCCCTGCGCGCCGGCAACCACGCCGCAAACATCGCCACTCCCGTCAACAGCACCGCCGTTGCCGCAAACGTCATCGGATCGGTCGCGCTCACTCCGTACAACAACCCACCCATCACGCGAGTCAACGCGAACGCCGCCACCAATCCGCCGCCAACTCCGAACAATGCCAGCTTCAATCCTTCCCACAGCACCATCTTCATCACATCGGCTCGCGAAGCGCCCAGCGCCATCCGCACGCCGATTTCCTGCGTCCGTTGGGCCACGTTGTAGCGCACCAGTCCGAACAATCCCACCGCCGCCAGACTGAGCGCCATGACCGCAAACACCGTCAGTAGCGCCACTGCGGATCTCCGCGGCCCCAGCGATAATGTCACCCGCTGATCCATAGTCTTCAAATCCGACACCGGCTGTCCCGGATCAACCGCATGGACCGCCTCGCGAATCGTCGCCCCCATAACCGATGCATCGCCCTTGGTCCGCGCGATCAAGAACGCCATCGCCGACTCTTCCTGATACAAGGGGTAGTAGTACACGCCCTTGGCGGCTCCGGCCACCATATCCGCCGACGCTTCATCCCCAGCGACCTGGGAATGCCGTACCGGCGCCACCACACCCACGATCGTTTTCCACGGAGCTTTCTGTCCGTTGCGAATGTGCCGGCCCACCGGATTTTCATTCGGCCAATACTGCCGCGCTAAGTTCTCGTCGACGACCGCCACCGGTTGGCTTCCCATACGGTCTTCGTCCGTAAACGTTCGTCCGCTCACCAGCCGGATCCCCATCGTTTCAAAATATCCGGTGCTCACCTGGCGGATGTCCCCGTGCGGGCCGGGGTCCCCTGGAGGGGCAACGCGGCCTTCGATGGCAAACGATGCCGATCCGCTGAATCCGCTGAACGGCATCGGACTCGCTGCGGCCGCTGATTCCACGCCCGGAGAATTCTTCAGCCGTTCCAGTGCGCTGCGGAAAAATCCGATTTGCTTGGCGGGAGTGTCGTACGTTTTATCCGGCAGCGTCAGCGCCGCGGTCATCAGCCCGTGTGGTTGAAAACCGAGATCCACATCGTGCAGCTTCGCGAGACTTTTCAAGAAAACGCCCGCGCTCGCTAGCAATACCAGTGCCAGCGCCAGTTCACCGGCCACCAGTATGTCGCGGAATCGGTGATCTCCCCGCGTTTCGCTACCCGAGCCGCGACCCTGTTTAAGATTTGCTTGCGGATCGATTCGCGCAATGCGAAATGCCGGTGCCGTTCCGAAGATCAATGCCGCCACTGCCGCCAGCAGCGCCGTGAACCCGAGCACCCATCCGTCCATCGGGATCGTCACACCGGTCATCAGATTTCCCGGCGCCAGTGCCACTAAAGCCTGCAACACGCCAAAGGCAATCATCAGCCCCAGAATCATTCCTGCAACTGACAGCACTACACTCTCCGTCAATGTCTGCGCCGCAAGACGCCAGGGCGAAGCGCCCAGCGCCGTCCGCACGGCAAATTCCTTTGCGCGGCCCGAGGCGCGGGCCAACAGCAATCCCGCTACGTTCGAGCATGCAATCAGCAACACCAGTCCGACCGCGCCCAGCAAAATAAACAGGGGCGTTCGCACATCTCCATACACGAATTCGGTGAAGGGAACCGCGAACATTCCCCAGCCCGACGCCTTGGGATAGCCCTGCGTTCTGGCATCGTCGCGGATTTGTTGCGTGATCAGATTCAGAAATGCGCTGACATTGGAAAGCTTCATGCCTGGTTGCGTGCGCGCCACCACGAAATAGCTCTCGTTAAAAATATTGTCGAGCGCGTATCCCTCGGCCTTCAACCCGAGCGGCGCCCACATATCCGTCGGATTCGGCCACAGGAAATTCGGCCCCATCACTCCTATGATTTTGTAAGGTTCGGAATTCAGCTGGATGCTCTTGCCGATGATGGCCGGATCGCTGCCGAACGTTGCCTTCCACGTGTTGTACGCCAGCACCACTTCATGGCTCGCGCCAAACTGATCTTCTTCCGGAGCGAACACACGGCCCAGCAACGGCTTTGCCTCAAATACCTCGAACCACTGCCACGTCACCAGCGATCCGCGCAACCGTACCGGGAACTCGCCTCCGGTATAGTTGAAGCCGCCATCCCGCTGCATCGCGGCCGAGGCGAACACCTGCCGGTTATCGCGTACAAACGTGAAATCCGGAGCCGACGCCACAATATTCTTCAGGTTCAACTTCTCGTACCGCACCCGCACGGCCACCAACCGCTCCGGATGCGGTATCCCCGCCGGATGCAAAAGCAACCCGTTCACCGCGCTGAAAATGGCGGTATTTGCCCCAATCCCCAAGGCCAAAGTCAGCACCGCAACAACAGTAAACCCCGGATTCTTCGCCAATACTCGCAACCCATACTTAGCATCCGCCCAAAACGACCCCACAAATCACCCCCGCACCAACATCACGCCACCAAAATCACGCCACCAAAATCACGCCACCACAAATCACGCCACCAAAATCACGCCAGCCATCGACCAACACTCTGTACGGGAGGGGCTAGCCCCCTCCCGGGCCACCGCGTCTTGCCACAAACCCCTCGCGGAGCCTCTCCGCCCTTCAATCTCAACCAGTCAACTCCCGCGCCCAACCTCCGTAGCCACCGCCCCCTCGCTCACTACCCACCCATCCTTCAACTGAATAATCCGATTCCCATAAGTCGCATTCCTCTCCGAATGCGTCACCTGAATAATCGTCGTCCCGGCATCGTTCAATCTCTTGAACAGCTGCATGATCTCGTCACCCTGTTCCGAGTGCAGGTTCCCGGTCGGCTCATCCGCCAGAGATCAATTTCGGATTCTGAATCACGGCTCGCGCCACACCGACCAGCTGTTGCTGACCGCCGGACAACTGGTTCGGAAACAAATCCTTCTTGCCCACGATGTTGAACTTGTCCAACGCATCGCACACCATACTCACGCGCTCCTTGTGCGGCACGTTTTTGTAGGAAAGGGGAATCTCCAGGTTCTCGAAAACTGTCAGGTTGTCGATCAAGTGGTAGCTCTGAAACACGAAGCCGATATTCGCCTTGTGCAACTCATTCCGCTTCTTCACATTCAGCTTGTGCACCGGCTGATCGAGGAAGTAATACTCGCCCGACCACGCGCTATCCAGCATCCCGATGATGCTCAGCAGCGTCGATTTGCCGGCGCCTGACGGCCCCATGATGGTCACAAATTCGCCCTGCTGAATGTCGATGCTCACTCGCCGCAACAGGAAAAACTTGTTCGGCCCCGCCTCAATGGACTTTTCCAAATTCCGCAACTGAATCAAAGGTTCCACAGATTCTCCTTTTCCAATCCCGCCGACCCTTCAGATCCTAAGCTCACGTAGCCTCGAGCCTTCGCCGCCGCTTGGTCTGACCATCGTTGTAACACAGTCGCTATCTCGGAGTGCGTCTAGGTCTCTCGAGCGACTCGCGCGGTCCTCAACCCGGCCCCTTAATACCCGTGTCCGTGGTGTCGAAGCCGCAGCCATCGCGGGGTGACCCCCTACAGTATAAAAAGTTGCCGAAAACTGCTGCAAAGTGCCCGATTTCGGGCCCTCTTTTGCACTCTCGTTTTTGAGAACTCCTATCGAATCAGTAGGTTGATCGCCTTTTGTTCTGAAACGACCGGGGTGGGGGGTATTGACCCCACAAATCACTCGTGCCGCAGCGCTCGAAGCGGGTCCAATCCAGCGGCCCGCCGTGCCGGCAAGTAGCACGCGAAAGCCGCCACCGCCGCAAGCAGGAGCGGCAATCCGACCAATGCCGTCGCGTCGGTAGCTTCCACGCCGAACAGTAGAGATGCCATTCCCCGCGCCAGCAAGTAGGCCACCGGAAGCCCGATCGCCAGCCCGAGCGCCGTCAATGTCATGCCGCTGCGCAGCACCAATTTCAGGATGTCCCCAGCTTGCGCTCCCATAGATAGGCGAATGCCAATCTCATGCGCCCGCTCGCCCACCGAATACGACATCACTCCGAACACGCCGACGGAAGCCAGCACTAGCGCGATCACGCCCAGAACCGCCATCATCACAGCCACATACGCGATGCCCACAATCGATTCGTTGATCACCGCATCCATCGACTTGATGTTGTACAGCGGCAAATCCGGATCGACCGAAGCGATCTCCGTTCGCGCCGCAGAAACAAACTTCAGCGGCTCGCCCTCCGTTCGTAGCACCACCGTCGTGAAATACGGAGGCCACTGCCGGAACGAGCGATACAGCGTTGGCTGATCGTTTTTGTCGATCCAGCTGTAGTGCACATCACTCACCACCCCGACAATCGTCATCCACGGATGTTCCTCGCCGCCTTGCCCGCCGGTTTTGCCGACTTGAATTTTCTTGCCGAGCGGATTTTCGCCGGCAGGGAAATAGCGTCGCACCAGACTTGCACTGACCACCGTGACTGGTTGCGTTTCCGCGCCGTCACTGTCGGTGAGCAGGCGTCCATCGCGCAATGCGATGTTCATCATTCCAAAGTAATTGGGCGTCGCGGTTTCCACGAGGGCGCTGACGATTTCGCCGCGCTTTCCCGGCGCGCGCCCTTCGATCGAGATGTTGTCTTCGCCGATGCCGCCGCCTTCGGAATACGGCACGTGGCTCACCAGCGCGGCAGTCTGCACTCCAGACATCGATGCGAGCCTTTGCCACATCTGCTCATGAAAATTCAATCGTGCTGCGGGTTTCGCATATTGCGCATCGGGTAGCGTGAGATTCATCGTCAGCAAAGTTTCCGGATGATAGCTTTCGTTAATGTTGAGGAGTCCCTCGAAGCTGCGCACCAATAATCCGGCGCCAACCAGCAACACCAGCGCCAGCGCGACTTCCGAGACAACCAGCGCGCCGCGCAGGCGGTGCCTTGCATGGCCAACCGATGTGCCGCGGCCACCTTCTTTCAAGGTATCATTGATGTTGGTGCGCGAACTGAGCAGTGCCGGCGCGATGCCGGAGAGAAGTCCGCTGACTACGGCGACGGCGAGAGTAAACAGGAATGCATTCGTGTCCAGGCTGATGGTTTTCCAGCCGGCCACGAATTTCGCAACGTCGGGAGGCATGTGCGACAAAATCATGGCCACGCCCCATTCGCCGAAAAGCAGGCCGAGCGCGGCACCGCAGAGCGACAGCAATATACTTTCGATCAGCAGTTGCCGGACGACGCGCCATTTCGTTCCGCCAAGCGCGGTGCGTACGGCGAGCTCGCCGGTGCGGCCAGTGATGCGCGCAAATTGCACGTTGGCGACGTCAGCGCATGCGATCAGCAACACGAAGCCGACTGCGCCCAACAATAAAATGGTGTACTGGCGCGTGAGATTTCCGGTGACGAATTGGCGGAGCGGCATGGGCCGCAGCGTCCAGCCTTTGTTGGTGTCGGGATAGGCTTCGGCCTGGCGCGCGGTGATTGCTTTCATTTCCGCACTGGCCTGTTCGAATGAAACGCCGTCCTTCATTTTGCCGAGAACAAAGAGCCAGCGGCGCGTGCGATCCTGCCGCGCTTTGGCATCGAGGCCCAGAGGCATCCAGGCTTCCGCAGGCATCGGAAAGTCGAAGCCTTTGGAGGTCACTCCGACGACAGTAACGCTCAGACCGTCCACTTTTATGGTTTTGCCGATGATGTTGGGATCGGAGGCGTACCGCTGCTCCCACAGCGCGTGACCGAGGATTATTTCCTGGTCTTTGCCGGCTTCCTCTTCTTCGGGAAGAAAGGCGCGACCGAGTTGCGGCTGCACGCCGATGGTCTGAAAGAAATTCGCCGCAACTAGGAAGGATTGGATTTTTTGCGGTTCACGATCGCCCGTAAGGTTATTTTCATTCCAGGCGTAGTAGGTCAGGTTGTCGAAGGATCTAGCCTCTTTTTTCCAGTCGAAAACAGTGGCGGGCGCGACGGGATTCATCTCGACGCTTTGTTCGGGCCGCGAATCCACGAGCGCGATCAATTTGTCGGGATTCTCGAAAGGCACCGGATGCAGCAGGAAGCCTTCGGCCATGCTGAACATTGCCGCGTTCGCGCCGATGCCGAGTCCCAACGCAACGACGCAAACCAACGTTGCCAGGCGATGCTTCAGCAGCATTCGGACGCCGAAGCGCACGTCCTGCCAGATTCCGATCATGGCGACTCCTGTCTAATTGTTTGGTGCCGGGTTGGGCGGCGTGAGCTGCTATGTCGCGATCGTGTGCGTGAGCAATCGCGCCGTGAAGCGGCGACGGTCAATCGGCGCCGACGCGCGCTTCCTGCGTCTCTTCGACGATGCGGCCGTCGAACAGGTGAATGGTGCGTTCGGCGAAGTTAGCGTAGCGCTGGTCGTGGGTGACCATGCAGATGGTGGCGCCGTTGCGATGCAAATCGCGCAAGAGTTCCATCACTGCTTCACCGTTCTTGGAGTCCAAGTTTCCTGTGGGCTCGTCGGCCATCAGAATCAGAGGATCGCCGACCAATGCGCGAGCTACGGCGACGCGCTGCTGTTGACCGCCTGATAGCTGCGAGGGGTAATGGCGCAGGCGGTGGGCCATGCCGACGCGCTCGAGCGCGTTCTGCACCTTCTGCTTGCGCTCGCTGGCGCTGGTGCCGCGATAGGTTAGTGGCAGTTCGACGTTCTCGTACACCGTGAGGTCGCCGATCAGGTTGAAGGCCTGAAAGATAAAGCCGATTTCGCGATTGCGAATGCGCGTGCGCTCGCTGATGCTGAGATTCGCGACCGGCTGACCGTTAAGCCAGTAATTTCCGTGGCTCGGCGAGTCGAGCAAGCCAAGAATGGACAGCAGCGTCGATTTACCGCAGCCTGAAGGCCCGGCGATCGAGATGTATGTGCCTTTCTTGATCTCGAGATGGATTTCCTCGAGTGCGTGGGTTTCCACTTCGTCGGTCAGGAAGACTTTCTTGACGCCTTCCATTTTGATGAGCGTATCGTTGGTCGCGGCCATTGCGTCTCCTTCAATTCTGGTTTCTTGAAAAGCGTAAATTCTTGTTACCGACCCGTGCTCACAAAATTCAATACTTCCATCTTTCCACTATAAAAACTCACGCGCACTGCAAAGATCATCCGTACTGCGGCAAAATCATTGGTACCGCAAAGCTACTAGCGGATCGACGCGCGTGGCTCGCCGCGCCGGTAGATAACAGGCGGCCAGCGCCACCATGGCGATCAGGGCTAGTCCCAACAGATAGGCCATGGGGTTGCCGGCATGCACGCCATATAGCAGCGATTCGCTCAACCGCGCCAAGCCGTATGCCAGCGGCAAACCCACAATCACGCCGGCGACTACCATGGAGCCCACTTCCTTTACCACCAGCCAACGCACATCATCAGCTTCCGCGCCCAATGCCATGCGAATGCCGATTTCACGGGTGCGCTGCACGACAAGATAGGCCAGTACGCCGTAAATGCCGAGGGCCGCAAGCAGCGCCGCCAGAGTAGCGAAGATGCCAGCGAGACCAGCAACGATTCGAGCAGGGAACAGGTCTTCTTCCACCAGCCGCTGCATGGTTTTGACATCGTATACGGGCAGGTTGGGATCGAGTTCGCGGACTTGAGCTTGGAGCTCGGGGCCGAGTTGCTGAGAGTCCCGCGCGGAATTTACATAAAACGTCATGCTCGAAAAACCAGGGCGTTGCGCGTACGGAATATACACATACGGATTGATGGTGGTGCTGTGAACGTGGTCCTGCTTGACGTCTTTTACGACGCCCACGATTTCGATATCCGGCTCTTTATTGTTTCTGCCGCCGCCGAATTTAAAGTGCATGCCAATGGGATTTCTACCCGGAAAGAAGCGCTTGACCATCGATTCGCTGGCAACGGCCACTTTAGGACTGGTGGCGCCATCGGACTGGCGGAATTCGCGGCCGGAAATCAGGGGAATGCCAAGGGTGGAGAAGTAATCGGGGCTGACTTGAACATGGTTCACATCCTGCAACTCTTCGGCAAGCTGGACGCCGCCTTCGGCGGTGATGTTACTGCCTTCGTCGTCACCGGTGAGCGCAGCGATGTCCGCGGTGGCTACGGCACGAACGCCGGGAACACCGGCCACACGGGCGCGAAGCTGATCGATGAGCGCGACACCGCGCTGGGGATCGTAGCCGTTCAATGCGGGAGCTATGGAAAAGCTGATGACGTTTTCGGTGCGCAAGCCCAGATCGATGGAACGCAAATTCCAGAGTGTTCGAACGAACAGCGTGGCGCCGGCGAGCAGGAGCATGGTGAACGCGACCTGCCCGGCGACCAATACTTTGCGGAAGCGCACGTGAGAAACACTGGCAGAACTCGTGGAGCCCTGATCTTTGATGACATCGGAAAGGGAAGAGCGGGTTACGCGCCAAGCGGGGAGCAGGCCAAACAACAGGCCGGAAAACAGCGTTGCCGCGGCAGCAAAGGCGAGAACAGTGGAATCGAGGCGGGGCACCAGGCCAGATATGCCGGCGTTGTCCACGACCATGGCAGTGAGAATGTTGATCAGCCAAGAGCCTAGAAAAAGGCCGAGGACGCCACCTCCGGCGGCACACAGGAGGCTTTCGATCACCAGTTGACGCATGAGGCGTGCCCGAGTGGCGCCCAGCGCACCGCGGATGGCAAATTCACGATTGCGAGCCGCGCCGCGCGCCAGCAATAAGTTGGCGACATTGGTGCAGGCGATCAGCAAAACCAGCGCGACCATGGCGAACATGGCCGCCAGCGGGCCGCCGGCGTCGCGCTGCGCTATGAGCCTACCGCGGGATCCGGCCGTCAACACGATCTTCTTGTCGAGGAATGCCTGCTTTTTTCGGTCGTTCCAACCTGTAATGGTGGCCAACTGCTGTTCGAGCAGCGGGTGATAGTAGGTATTAAGCGCGGCAGTTAACTGCTCGTTGGTAACGCCCGGCTTGCGGCGGGCCAGCACCTTCATCCAGTAATTGTTCCAGCCCTCCAGCGTGTCGTGCTGCTGGGTCATGAGCGCGACCATAGTCAGCGGAACAAATACATCAGGCGATTTGCCGACCTGCACGCCAGAAAAGCCGGCGCGAGCGACGCCGACGATGGTCATCTCAACGTTGTTGATCAAAACGCTCTTGTTCAGGACCGCGGGGTCGCCGCCGAAATGGCGAGACCAGTACGAGTGGCTCAGAACCACGAGCGGATGGCCATTAGGAACGCGGTCGTCCTCCGCCGTGAAGACGCGGCCGATGGCCGGCTGGACTCCGAGAGTCTCGAAGTAGTTTCCGGATACGAGTTCGCCCGTGCCGCGCTCGGTCTTGCCGTGATCGGCGATGCTGACGGCAAAGTTGTAGCGCGCCAGCATGCTGCAAAGGCTGGAAGTAGAGTCGCGCAAATTTTTGTACATCAGATAGGAGAACGATTCGGAGTAGTCGCCGTCGTCGGAGACGTGACCGGTCATGGGCCCAGGAGCGTGGAGAACCACGAGTTCCGTGGGATTGGGTACCGGAAGGCGCTGCAACAATATTTGATTGACGAGCGAGAAGATGGCGGTGTTTGCGCCAATGCCGAGGGCCAGCGTGAGGACGGCAATGGCGGTGAAGGCGGGATTCTTCGCCAGCATGCGCGCCCCAAAGCGGATGTCCTGCCACAGATTGGTCACTCGGCAACCACCTTATCGACTCAACTTACTCAGACGTTGCACCAGGTGCAGATGTCTTGAAGCTGATACGTGAAAGCCGCGAAAAAGTTCGGTGCCGATTCGAATTTCGCCATAGGCCGAACAAGTTCAGCCAATCCATTTATTTCAGGCGGATGCGATCGACGTTGTCCCATTGCGACATGTCGGAAAGCACCACTTTGTCGCCAACCTGCAGGCCCTGGAGAATCTCGACGGTGTTAACGGAGCTGCGGCCGAGCTTCACGGTGGTACGAATACCTTCGGAATCGTCGGGGGTTACCTTGAAAAGGCTGATGGTGCTGTCGGACTGGCCATGGACCGGACGGCCGACATAGAGGACGTCTTTGAGATTTTCGAGTTCGATGGTGCCATCGACGCTCAGATCCGGACGCGCGCCCAGGGGGAGAGGATCGTCGATGCCGACGTCCACGGTTACGGTGCCATTAACAACCGAAGGATCGATGCGGATGACGTGGCCCTTAACGATGCCGTTACGAGTATCGATGGTGGCATTCTGGCCGTAGGCAATGTCCTTCGCTTGTGTTTCGGCGATCTTAATTTCGGCTTTGAGCTTAGTGGGATCGGCGACGCGGGCGAGATTGGCGCCGACGGCAACGTTCTGCCCGACATCTACGGACAGCAGTTGCAGCACCCCGGTCATACCAACGCGCACTCGCAGGGCATCGGACTGGCTCTTGCGCAACGCGTACGAGGCTCTGGCCTGATCCACACGGGATTGTTGGGCCTGAATTCGGGCATTGCCTGAGTCGACGGCGATGCGAGTGCGCTCTTCCTCGAGCCCCACGCGAATTTTCAGTTGGTCTTCCTTAACCTTGGAGAGCTTTTCGGTGACGTCGGCGCCGATGCCTTCCTGGTGCAATTTGTAATCGACTTCATGCTGCAGCTTGCTTTGTTCGTAGTCGCCGCGAATGGTGGCTTCGGTCGCTTTTTGATTCATCAACTCGCTGGCGACCTGGACACGCAGATTGGCAAGGTCGGACTCCGCAGCTTTGAGAGCGTATTCAGCATCGAGCAGGTCGCGCTGCAGAGACGGATCGCTCATTTCCAGAATGACGGTGTCAGGACTGAGGATATGCGGTCCGGGGCGATTGACGATCTTGTCCACGCGAGCAGCGGTTTGCGCGGGAATCCAGCGAATGTCGAGAGGGACGAGTGTGCCCAGGCCACGGACTTCGCGCAGCATGGGGCCACGCTTAACGACGTCGGTCCAAACGGTTCCGCGGTCAACAGATGGGGCGGCGGGCTTGAGGCGGGATAATCCCAGCGTCACGCCGGCAATGACGAGGACCGAGACGATGACGTAAACGATCCTTTTGATTTTTTTTTCGCGAGCGTTTGATGGTCGTTGTATGTCCATAGTTTTTTAATTCGTATTAGAAAATGGCACGCGGATGACCCGCATGGCGATCCCTTAACCGCCGATGTCTCAAGAGGTTACACCCAAATCCGGGAGTGGGAAAGTGGGACGATTGACCGGAAATGGGATTTTTGGTCCCAGCAGCGAACATGATTTGCGAGCGTGTTGCACGGGAACTTTGGCCTCGTTTTTCGGGAAGTTCCAACGTGAAAGACGCAAAGAGGGGCAAGAAAGTTTAGGGAAAGTATGGTTGCGGCGGTCGCCCCAACGCGGCGGCCGCTGTGGATCTAACAGGCGGCCGACGAAAGTTGGCGTATTAGACGAGTTGGCGAATTCAGTGGAACAGCCTTCTGGGGAAACCCTGCCAATGAAGATCACGTCCATTAGACTAACTAGGACGGAGAACTACCCGATGAAGTCACGTTGCTCACGAGTGAATTTTCTAGCCGCGGTAGTGGCCCTTGGACTCCTTTGCGGTGGCGGAATAGCGGTTCGCCCGGCTAGGCCCCAGGAACCCGCGCCAGAAGGACCAGGCGCGGAGGGTCAGAAGATGCCGGTGTTCGGCAAAATCACGACGTTGGCTGACCGGTCCATCGAGATTACCAATGTAGACGGCGAGAAGGTGACCATTAAACTGACCGAGAAGACGGAGTTCCGGAAAGATCGGCAGGCCGCCAAGCGTACTGACTTTAAGGTGGGCGATGTGATTTTGGTTCGCGGGGAAGAGAATGCGGATCATTCGTGGACTGCGCAGGTGATTGCGGCGCGGTCGATGAATGGGCCGAGCGGACCAGGCGGTGGCCGCGGAGGCTTCGGTGCCGGGCAAGGTGGTCGCGAACGAGGAGAATTTGCGCGACAGGTTGGCACGCAGGGCAAGGACTTTGTGAGTGGCGAGATCAAGAGCGTGGATGCGCCGAAGCTGGCGGTGCTGCGGAGCGACAACGTGACGCAGACGATCAAGTTGAACGAAGACACTTCGCTGCGCAAGGGGCGAGAGGCGATCACTATGGCGGACATTCAGCCGGGCGATCATGTGTTTGCGCGAGGCGGGCTGGAAAATAATGTCTTCGTGCCCAAGACGGTGGTGATTATCGGGCCGGAGCAGTGGAAGCGGATGCAGGAATGGAGCGGGCAGGCGGGCGGTCAGCGGCGACGTGGGGCTAGCGGGCCGGGAGCGGCAGGCGGTGCGAATTCCGCTCCGGCTGCTGGGTCTGGAGATGCGGGTAATGGCGCGGGTAGTGGAGGAGCGAATCCGGAGAAGCCTGCGGAGCCGCAGAATTGAAATTGTCCGCTTTACGTTGGGGCGCTTGGGGATTGAGGGTCACCCAGCTTGCCTTTGTGGCGCTGATTGTTTTGTTCGGCGGAGTTGCGGCGCGAGCGCAGGATCGGTCGAGTTCTTCTGTTAGTCCCCAAACGTCTGTTGGGCAAACTCCTTCGGCACAAAATCCGCCTGCGGGTGACGCGGCGCGACCTGCAGATAAGGCGGCGAGTTCTCCAGATCAGAATGCGATTCCCTCTGGCACCGCGGGCCAAGCGCCCGCGGCTGCGCCGGCTCAAGCTGCATCTTTCGAGATTACCGGAACCGTGCGCGCGGGGAAGACTCCGCTGCCGGGCGTGACGGTTACGGCCGCGAATACGCTGACGGGGAAGAAATTTTCGGTGGCTACGGCGGCGAATGGCGCGTATTTATTTGCGGGATTGCCGCGTGGACATTATGTGGTGCGCGTCGAATTCATGGGATTTGCGCCGCAGACGCAGGAAGTGACGCTGAAGCCGGAAACTCCGGCGGGAAAATTTGATGCGGAAATGATTTTGGCTTCGCGGCAGCAGGAGACGCAGGGCGAAGGGGCGGCTCTGGCGGCTGCGGCGATTGCGGCGGCGGGACGAGGGTTTCAGAGTTTAGCGATGCAGAACACTTTGAGTGCGCTGAGCGGGGATGCGCTCGGTGGTGCTGGCGTGGGGGGGGCAGGCGCGCCGGGTACGGGTGGCGGCGGTGGCGATATTTCTTCTTTACCCATGAATGGGGCGGGTGCGGACAGCGCGACGGAGTCAGTGAGCATCACCGGAGCGCAGGGGCGCACGCAGGATTTTGGTGGCGGCAATGAGGATGATATCGAGCAGCGGATCCAGGAATTTCGGGAACGCGCGCAACGGGAAGGGTTGATTCCGGGCGGGCAAGGTGGCGCCGGCGGTCAAGGGGCAGGCGGAGGGACAGGCGGACCGGGAGGCGGCGGGCTTGGAGGATTTGGCGGCGGTGGGCCGATCATGATTGGGCGGCTGGGGCGAAACTTCAATGTGAATCAGCCGCATGGATTTTTATATTTTTCGGACAATGATGCGGCGCTGGATGCTCGGCCGTATTCGCTGACGGGAATGGAGACGCCGAAGGCGAGTTATAACTTTGCGCGGTTCGGGGCCAATGTCGGCGGGCCGCTGAATATTCCGAAGATTTTCAATGGCGGCGGCAAGTGGTTTTATTTTGTGGGATGGAATGGCTCGCGCGGGAGCACGCCGTACGATTCGTACTCGACGGTGCCAACGGCGGCAGAGCGGGCGGGGGATTTTTCGGGCGCGACGTATAAGGATGGATCGCCGGCGCAGATTTTTGATCCGGCGACGGGGCTGCCATTAACGTTCAACGGGCAAGCGAACGTGATTGATCCGGCGAAGATCAGCGCGTCGGCGAAGGCGCTGCTGCAATATATCCCGCTGCCGAACCTGAATGCCGCGACGCAGAATTTTCACTATGTGACTTCGGACGACAGCAACAGCGACGCGGTGACTCTGCGTTTGATCCACAATTTTTCAGGGACGGGACCGGGCGGACCCTTTGGAGCGGCTGGTGGCGGCGGGCGGGGAGGTGGCGGCGGGCGGCGGCGTGCTCAGAACAATTTGAACATAGGGCTGAACTGGTCGCGCAATTCGACCAATGTTGTGAACCCGTTTCCTTCGCTGGCTGGAAGCACGAATACGCAGGGGCTGAATGCGACGGCGGGCTGGACCTACGGAAATGGGCGGCGGACGAATTCGCTGCGATTCAACTACAACCACAATCATGTGGCGAGCACGAATTTGTATTCGAATGCGGTGGATGTCGCGGGAGCGGCCGGGATCACGGGAATTTCGAACGATCCGTTTGATTTCGGATTGCCAGGGATCAACTTCACGACGTTCGGCGGCTTGACCGATCCGACGCCGCGAAGGGAACTCGATCAGACGTATACGATTTCGGACACGCTGAGCTGGTATCGCGGGAAACACAACTGGCGATTTGGCGCGGATTACCGGCGAATGCTGCAGAGTTTTCGATCGGCGAAGAATGCCGAGGGAACGTTTACATTTACGGGATTTGAGACTTCGCAGTTTTTGCCGGGGAGCGCTGCGCCGGTTGGCGATACCGGATACGATTTCGCGGATTTTCTTTTGGGAGTGCCGCAGCAGACTACGCTGCAATCGGGCACGAACTCGTACGATTTTCGCGCGAACTCGATGGATTTGTTTGTGCAGGATGACTGGCGAATTTTGCCGAAGCTCTCGCTGAATCTGGGATTTCGCTATGAATATAACGGGCCATACACGGAAGCGAGCAATCACATAGCGAATCTGGACGTGGCGCCGGGGTTTACCGGGGCGGCGCCGGTATTGCCTGGAGGCACCGGAGCTTTCAATGGGAATTTCCCGGCGTCTCTGATTCATCCGGATCGCAATGACTATGCGCCGCGGATTGGTGTGGCATGGCGACCATTGAAGCAGACGGTGGTGCGCACCGGCTACGGCATCAACTACAACCTGGCGCAGTACGCGAACATTATTCAGAATTTCGCGTTTCAGCCGCCGTTTGCGGTGACGGCGACGAACGTGAACAGCGCGGCAACTCCGCTGACGCTGGCGAACGGATTTCCAGCGATTGCGCCGGGCGCGGTGACGAATAATTTTGCGATCGATCCAAACTACCGGCTGGGATACGTGCAGATCTGGAATCTGGACGTGCAGCGAACGCTGCCACATGGATTTCTACTGAATGTTGGATACAACGGATCGAAGGGCACGCGGCTGGATATCGAACGAGCGATCACCATTCCCGGAATTCAGCCGTTTATTTACGAATCGTCGGCGGGAAACTCGGTGTTCCATTCCGGCTCGGTGCGCGTGCGAAAGAGGATGGCGCACGGTGTGGCGTTTGGCGCGAATTATTTTTATTCGAAGTCGATCGATGATGCGTCGTCGATTGGCGCGGGCGGCGTGATAGTGGCGCAAGACCCATTCGATATAGCCGCAGATCGCGGATTGTCGAGCTTCGATCAGCGGCACAAATTTACGGGCAACTGGATTTACGATCTGCCGTTTGGCGAGAACCACCGGTTCGCGTCGAAAGGCGCGTTGTCGCACATGCTGAATGGGTGGCAGTGGAGCGGCGATTTCACCATTGGCAGCGGCTTTTATTACACCCCGCGAGTTTTGGGGAACAGCGTGGATATCAGCCGCGGCGTGAGCGGATCGCTGCGGGCGGATGTCACCGGCGAGCCGATTTCGCTGAGCGGCCGCTCGACGGCGGAATGGTTCAACACCGCGGCATTTTGTTCGCCATCCCAGACCTTTGGGTCGACGGGAAACTGCGCAAATCCTGATGGGTCAGCATTTGGGGATGCGGGGCGCAACATTATTCATGGGCCGGGGCAAGTGGTGGTGGATATGTCGTTTGGGAAAACCATCACGATCAAGGAATCGCGGGCGTTGGAGCTGCGATTTCAGGCGGCGAACGTCTTTAACTACATCAACTATTCGTCGATCAATACGATTGTGAACTCGCTGCAATTCGGGCAAGTGACGTCAGCCGCGGCGACGCGACGTCTGACAGTGATCGCGAGGTTCCGATTTTAGCAATGAACATGATTCGAAAATTCCTGGCTTTGAACGCGACGGCATTGCTGCTGATGAATGGCAGTGTGTCTGCGCGAGGGCAGGAGCCGCCGCCCGTAACACAGCAGCAGCCTGCGCAACCGCAATACCGCATGCACGTCACTTCGGAATTGGTGCTGGTCAACGTAGTGGTTCGCGACAAGAAGGGCAATCTGGTTCGCGATCTGAAGAAGGAAGATTTCAGTGTTGCCGAGGACGGCAAGCGCCAGGACATTTCCACGTTTGATTTCGAGAACGTCGATGCGTTAGCTACCGCGGGAGCCGCGGAGGCCAGCGTCAGCGGCGCCGCGGGATCGAGCAATCTTTTGAAGAACACCACGCAGCCGGCGATGAATGCGCGAGACCGCAGATTGATGCTGCTGTTCTTCGATTTTTCGGGCATGGACCCGGACCAGATCGAGCGCGGCGTGGATTCGGCGAAGAAATTCGTGCAAACGAAGATGCTGCCCGCGGACATGATTGCGCTGGTGTCGCTGTCTACGAATATGCGTGTGGACCTGGATTTCACAGACGACAAAGCGAAAGTGCTGGCGGGTTTGTCAGCCTACACTTCCAGTGAGGGGCAGGGCTTCGACGCGGGCACGGAGGGCTCGGCCGAGGGCGGCGCGGAAACGGGCGGGGCGTTCACCGCGGACGACACCGACTACAACACGTTCACCGCCGACCGGAAATTGCTGGCGCTGCAATCGATCATGCAGGCGCTCGGTAAAATCTCGCAGAAGAAATCGATCATTTATTTCAGCAATGGGATCACGCAGTCGGGCACGGACAACCAGTCGGCGTTGCGCGCGGCAACGGCGGCTGCGGTGAAAAATAATGTCTCAATTTACCCGCTCGATGTGCGCGGACTGCAAGCGCTTCCTCCCGGTGGAGAAGCGCGCAATGCGAGTTTGCATGGACAGTCCGCCTACAACGGGAGCGCCGTGTTTAATGATCTGAACAGCAATGCGGCCTCGCAGGAAACACTTTCGACGCTGGCGGACGACACCGGTGGCAAAGCGTTTTTTGATTCGAACGATTTCAGCGGGGTCTTCTCGCAGGTTCAGAAGGACACATCCGCGTATTACGTGCTGGGCTTCACGAGCACGAATGGATTCAAGGACGGGCGCTTTCGTCATTTGAAGGTACAGGTGAACCGGCCGGACTTGAAGCTGGAATACCGGTCGGGGTATTACGCGGGCCGCGATTTCCAGCATCTGAATCGCGCCGACCGCGAGCAGCAGATCAATGATGAGCTGGAAGCGGACTTGCCGCAGACCGACGTTGCGGTTTACGCAGGGGCGGCATATTTCCGGCAGGATGATTCCCACTATTATCTCGGTGTTTCTCTGGTGATTCCGGGATCGCAGATTCCGTTCGTGCAGGCCAAAGACCGTGACAACGCTACGATCGACATCATTGGCCAGGTGCAGGCCGGCGGGAAACTGCCGGTGGGACACTTACGCGACACGGTAAAGCTGGCGGTGGACAGCGCGCAACAAGTGCGCCGCAAGAACGTGCAGTACAACACCGCATTCATTCTGGCGCCGGGCAATTATCATTTGAAATTTGTAGTGCGCGAAAATCAGACCGGGCGGATGGGGTCGTTTGAAACGGACGTGCAGATTCCGGACCTGCGCAAAGCTCCGGTGCGGATGAGTTCGGTGGTATTGAGCAGTCAGCGCGTGCCAGCGAGCGGGAACGGCAGCAAGAAAGGCTTCCATCCGTTGGTGCAGGACCAGACGGAGCTAGTGCCAAACATCACGCACGTGTTTACGCGCGATCAGCACTTATATTTGCAATACGAGGTGTATGACCCGGCGAAGGGGAAGAAGGCTGCGTCAACCGCTGGAGCAAACAATGGCGCCTCATCCAGTGGTGCTGCGGCTCCTGCTCAGTCAAAGGCACAGCGCGAGGCGGTGCGGGTGCTCACCAGCATTGAATTTTTACAGGGCGGCGCGAAGATATACGAATCGAAACCGGTGGTCGCCAGTGAAGTGAATGCTCCGGACCGGAAGGCAGTGGTCTTCCAGATCGATCTGCCGCTGCAATCATTGAAGCCAGGGTTTTATACCTGCCAGGTGAACGTGATTGATGATGTGGCTGGAAATTTTGCGTTTCCACGTTGGCCGATTTTGGTGAAGCAGACAGCGGCAGCACCCGCGGCCGCGAGTTCCACGTCAGGCGGACATTGACTTGAATTTGTGTGACGGGCTTTATCCTTATTCCGGCTGCCGCACTACGAATCGCATCACACTCGTTGTCACTTGGCGCCGATCACTTCATTAGCCACATGAAATGCTTTGTTGGCTGCCGGCACGCCGCAGTAGACAGCGGTTTGCAGCAGGACTTCCTTGATCTGTGCGGGAGTGACGCCGTTGTTGAGCGCGGCTTTCAGGTGCATGCGGAATTCTTCTTCGCGATTCAGAGCCACCATCATGGCGAGCGTGATCATGCTGCGCATCTGCCGGGAAAGCCCAGGGCGCGACCAAATTTCTCCCCAGGCATAGCGGGTGATCAGATCCTGGAATTCTTCGTTGAGCGCGTTACGGTTTTGTAGAGATTTATCCACGTGCGCGTCGCCGAGAACTTCGCGCCGCACTTTCAGGCCTTGCTCGTAGCGCTGCCGTTCGTCCATTGCTGATTCTCCTTGGCGATGTTTCTTTAAGCCGCCAGAAATTTGCTGATCTCCGCGGTGAAGTTGTCTCGTGCTTCGATGTTGGACAAGTGAGCGGCGTCGAGCTCCACGTACCGCGATCCGGGAATCTGGTCTGCGACCCAGCGCCCCTCTGAAGCAGTGGTGGCAGGATCATGAGTGCCGGCGATCACCAGAGTCGCGATGCGAATTCCCTGCAATTTATCGCGCGCGTCGAAATCTCGGACTGCAGCGCAGCAGCCGGCGTAGCCTTCCGGATTCACGCTCTCCAAAACCCGCTGTATCTTGGCGACGCCATCGGGATCTTTTGTGCGGAAGGCGGGGGTAAACCAGCGCTCGATGACGGCGGGGGCGACAACTTTCATGCCGTCCTTGCGCACGGTATCGATTCGTAGATTCCAGCCGTCTTGCGTGCCGATTTTTGCGGCGGTATTGCTGAGGATCAGTTTTTTAAGGCGCTGCGGTGCGTTAGCTGCCAGCCACATGCCTGTTTGGCCGCCGATGGAGAGTCCGCAGAAATCAATCTGGTCGAAATGGAGAAAATTGAGCAGTGCCAGCGCGTCGCGGCCAAGTGTTTCGATGGAGTAAGGTCCGGGCGGTGCGGAGGATTGTCCGTGGCCGCGCTTGTCATAACGCAGCACGCGAAATGTTTTCGCCATCTCGGCAGCTTGCGCGTCCCACATGGTCAGGTCGGCGCCCAGCGAGTTCGAAAACATAAGCACCGGCGCGTTTTCGGAGCCTTGGAGTTCGTAGTGGATGCGCGCTTCGTTCAGATCGGCGAATGGCATTTCTTTTGTTGGCTCCCCTTTCTGGCGATCGTGTTAGTGCTTGCTACCCGAAGACTTTGCTGCATGCGCGACGACCTGATCGACAAACGATTCGGCCTCGCCCAAATAGTTGTGGGCATCGAATAATTCCGCGAGCGCGCCCTGGGTGATGTGCTTGGAGATTTGCGCATCGTCTGCGAGCACCTCGCGAAAATGGCGTCTCTGTTTCATGGTGCGACCGCACGCAGCTTCCACAAGCTTGTGCGCATCGGCCTTGCCTATTTCCTTGGCTAGCGCCATGGTTACGGCCTCGGCGTAGATGAGTCCACGTGTCATTTCGAGATTTTGTTTCATGCGTTCGGCGTCGATCTCCAGCCGCGGCGCGGTTTCCGCCATCTGGTGCAACGCTCCAGCTGTCAATCGGACGATATCGGGTAATGTTTCCCACTCGGCGTGCCAGCCGCCGAGCCCGCGCTCGTGTTCCTGCGGCATCGCAGAGAGCATGGTGCTCACAAGTCCCGGCACACGCGCCGCGGCCGACAAAACGGCCGCTGATGTTACAGGGTTGCGTTTGTGCGGCATGGTCGATGACCCGCCGCGACCTTCAGCGGATGGTTCGGAGATTTCAGCGATTTCAGTTTGCGAATGCAGAGCAATATCGCGTGCAATTTTTCCGAGCGTACCGACGCAGAGGCCCAGGGTCGTTGCGACTTCGACAAAGCGATCGCGATGACTGTGCCACGGTAGCGCCGGCAATTCGAGGCGAAGCTCGTCGGCCAAAATTTTGGCGACCTCGGCACCTTGATTGCCGAGGGCCGCGCGCGTTCCAACGGCGCCGCCAAACTGCATCACGAGCACGCGCCGCTGAGTTTCTTGTAGCCGCTCGCGGTGGCGTGTTAAAGCGTCCAACCAGCCGGCGACCTTGGCTCCGAAAGTGGTGGGGAGGGCTTGCTGCATCCAGGTGCGACCGACCACGATGGTCGAGCGATGCTTGGTGGCTAATTTTGAAAGGCCGGTCGCCAGCCCATCGAGATCATTGGCGATGAGTTTGAGCGCTTCGCGGAGTTGCAAGACCATGCCGGTGTCAATGGCGTCCTGACTGGTGGCGCCCCAATGTATGTAGCGAGCGGCGTCTTTGTCCGATTGCGCGACTGCGGTGGTCAACGCTTTCACTAAAGGGATGGCCAGATTCCCAGCGAGCTTTGCGGCTTTTGCCAACGCTGCGATATCGAACGATTCTGCTTTGCATTTCGCCGCGATCGCTGTAGCGGCAGAGGAGGGAATTACGCCGGTGCGCGCTTCGGCACGCGCGAGGGCCGCTTCGAACTCGAGCATCGCCTGCAAACATGCGCGGCTCGAAAAAATCTTCTCCACTTCTTCCGAGCGGAACAGGTGATCGAACAATTCCATGCGCTGCAGTCTAATCGCTCCTGATCAAATGCGTGCGGAAAATTACATTCGCGGCTAAACGCGCTCGAGAATCGCGGCAATTCCTTGACCGACGCCGATACACATGGTGCACAGAGCGTATCGTCCTTTGGTGCGCTGCAATTGGTAGGTGGCGGCGGTCACGAGTCGAGCGCCGCTGGCACCGAGTGGATGCCCCAGCGCGATGGCACCGCCGTTGGGATTGACGTGCGCGGCGTCGTCGGCCACGCCGAGTTCACGTAACACCGCGAGCGATTGTGAGGCGAACGCTTCGTTCAGCTCGATTACATGCATCTGCTCGATGGTGAGGCCCACCTTCGCCAAGGCTTTCCTGGTGGCGGGCACGGGTCCCATCCCCATGATGCGCGGAGCAACGCCGGCGACTGCGCTGGCAAGAACGCGCGCTCGCGGTGTCAGGCCATGCTTTTTGACGGCGGCTTCCGATGCCAGCAAGATAGCGCAGGCGCCATCGTTGACGCCGGATGCGTTCCCGGCGGTCACCGTGCCTTCGGGCTTTACGATGCTTTTGAGTTTTGCCAACGCTTGGAGCGTTGTGTCTGGACGTGGATGCTCGTCCTGCGAAACAGCGAGCGGCTCGCCCTTTTTCTGCGGAATGCAAATGGGAGTGATTTCTTCGGAAAGGCGACCGCTGCGCATGGCATCGGCCGCGCGCTGCTGGCTTCGTAGTGCGAATAAATCCTGATCCGCGCGCGCGATGTGAAATTCTTCGGCGACGATTTCTCCGGTTTCAGGCATCGAGTCCGTTCCGTATTTTGCTTTCATCACCGGATTTACGAAACGCCAGCCGATGGTGGTGTCTTCTACCTTCATCGATCGTGAAAATGCGGCGTCGGCTTTGGGCATCACGAAAGGAGCGCGAGACATGCTCTCCACTCCGCCGGCAATTGCGAGATCGACCTCGCCGCTTTTGATGGCGCGCGCTGCGCTGGCCACTGCGTCGAGGCTCGATCCACAGAGGCGATTGACCGTTGAGCCCGGGACTTCCTTGGGTAATCCCGCGAGCAGCAGCGCCATGCGAGCCACATTGCGATTGTCTTCGCCGGCCTGATTGGCGCAGCCGTAGATGACGTCGTCAAGGGCGCTCCAATCGACGGTGCGATTGCGCGCCATCAACGCCGCGATAGGAATCGCCGCGAGATCATCGGTGCGCACACTAGCCAAGGCGCCGCCGTAGCGTCCGATGGGCGTGCGAATCGCGTCACAGATGTAAGCGGTTTCCATTTCTGTCCTTCGAGGAGCTGCGGATGCGTTGCGAATGCTTATAGTAACATCGAGGACCGCACCAGGGCTGGAAGCGCGTGCGATCATCGATGCGAACTCAGGTTGGAATCATTGGAGCAGGCCCCGCGGGGCTGACGCTTTCTCATTTGCTGCACCTGCAAGGCATTCACTCGGTGGTGCTGGAAACGCACACGCAGGAATACATCGAGCAGCGCATTCGTGCGGGCGTGCTGGAGCAGGGCACCGTCGATTTATTGGTGCAGTCGGGCGTCGGCGGGCGATTAAAGCGCGAAGGATTGGTGCACGCGGGGATCGAGCTGCGATTCAATCGTAGAGGGCATCGCATCGACTTCGCTGATCTTACGGGCGGAAAATCCATCACGATTTATGCGCAGCACGAAGTGATCAAGGATTTGGTTGCGGCGCGATCTGCGGCTGGCGTGCCGCCGCTATTTCAGGCTGAGGCTGTGAGTGTTGAAGATTTAACGGGAAGGCCAAGGATCAAATTCAGGCATGGCGGCGAGACGCGAACGCTGGAATGCGATTTCATTGCGGGTTGCGACGGCTTCCACGGAATTTGCCGCGGAGCGATTCCGGCGGACGCGCTGTGCGTCCATGAACGGGTTTATCCTTTCGGCTGGCTTGGAATTCTGGCGGAAGTTCCGCCGGCATCCGATGAACTGATCTATGCGTATCATGAGCGCGGATTTGCGCTGCTGAGCATGCGTTCGCCGCAGATTTCGCGTTTGTACTTGCAGTGTGACCCGGAGGAGAACATCGCGGAGTGGCCAGACGAGCGGATCTGGAACGAACTGCGCGCACGCTTCGCGACGCAGGATGGTTGGTCGCTGGCGGAGGGGCCGGTGCTGCAAAAGGGTATCACGCCGATGCGCAGCTTTGTCGCCGAGCCGATGCGTCACAGCAATCTGTTTTTGCTGGGAGATGCCGCCCACATTGTTCCCCCGACGGGAGCGAAGGGGTTGAATCTTGCGGTGGCTGATGTGCGCGTGCTCACTGCGGCTTTTGTGGAATTTTACAAGTACGGCAGGCGAGAGCGACTAGAGCGCTATTCGGATACGTGTCTGCGGCGTGTGTGGAAAGTGCAGCGGTTTTCATGGTGGATGACGTCGATGCTGCATCGCTTTCCGAAGGAAGATAATTTTTCGCATAATTTGCATCTTGCGGAGCTGGATTACGTTACGAGTTCGCGAGCGGCGGCACAGGCGCTGGCGGAGAATTACGTGGGATTGCCATTCGAAGATTCGTGAAGAGTTGTTGGTTCGTTATGCTGAATTCGTTATTCGTACCGCAGAGCTTCGACTGGATTCAACTTCGCTGCGCGGGAAGCGGGGTAGAGGCCTGCGACCAAGCTAACGATAATCGCGAAGGCGATGGCGCTGGTCGCCAGCCACCACGGGACGTAGGAAATTTTCACACCTGGCAGATCCTGACGCTTCAGGTAAATCGTGGCGCCCCAGGTCAGCGCTTGGCCGATCAGCCAACCTAAGGCGACGCCGAAAACTCCACCGAACAATCCCATGGCGCCAGCTTCGGCGAAGAACAGGCTGCGCACGTCACGATCGGTCGCGCCGAGAGCTTTCAGTACGCCGATTTCGCGGCGGCGCTCCAGGATGGCCATCACCAGCGTGTTGATGATGCCGAGCGAGGCTACCGCCAGAGCCAGGCTTCCGAATAATCCGAGGAACAGATCGAACACTGTAAAAACCAGGCGCAAGTTGCGGGAGGCGTCAAGCAACGAAAACGGCGAAAAGCCCATCTTCTTGATCTCATCTTCCACCTTGGAGACATCTTTGGGCGACTTTACGCGGACAGTAAGCGCCATATACGAGGGCTTAAGAGAACCGCCTGCGCGTCCGAATTCCATCACATCGGTTGGCTGCGCCACATGCAAGCCTTCGGCTACGCGCAGAGGAATAAACAATCGCCCGCTGGCAAATCCCCCACTTGCGGCCGAAGGATCAGATTCCGTGACGCCAACGATCCGTAACTTTGTTTCGCGTGAAGCAATCGAAATTCCGCCTGACAACATATCGTCCATTTCCTGATCAATATCTTTCTGATTTGCAGCATCAGGCGGGTTCGTTTCTTGCCGCTGCGCATACCGCACGATCAAGTCTTTACCGATAAGCGTCGCGGGATCGGCCGACAGTTCTTTTGCAAACTCGACTTGCAGGATGGCTTCGTCCGCTGTCGGGGAGGAAAAATACTTACCTTTCATTCCGTCGAATGCGCCTGTCGTGCGCGCGGATTCCGGCAAACCCATTACGTTCGTCGAAAACTTCCCGCCTTCATATTTTACGTCGGTGAAAAACCGAATCTGCGGATACACTTCGGTCACGTTCGGAATTTTCGCCAGCTCCTGGCGCACACTTTCGTCCAACGCTTTTGCCTGCTCCTGTGCCGCCTTCGTTCTTGGAGGGGGACCGGGACGGTCTGAGCCGCCCATTCCACGCATCGCGCGCCGAGAAGTGACGAACACGGCATCGAACAATCCCGATTTGTTCAGCTTTTGCGAAGCTAGAGTCTGAAGTCCTACTCCCAGCGACAGCATGGCCACAAGAGATGCCACGCCAACAGCGACGCCCAACGTGGTCAGCGAATTGCGCAGCACGGCCTCGCGGAGATTCCGTACGGCTAGTTCGGTTAGATCCCGACCTTTCATTCTTCCTTCTCTCTTTGTATTGGCGCGGCTTGCTGGCGAATGTCGCGCATGTGCGTATTTCTAAGCGACCACTCGCCCGTCCGAAAGCATGACCATGCGGTTTGCAAAACGCTCGGCCAACGGCCGTTCATGGGTCACCATCACGACCGTCATACCCATGGAGGCTTGAATTTCCTGGAGCAAAAGCAGGATTTGCTCACCGTTGACGCTGTCGAGGTTTCCGGTGGGTTCATCCGCAAATAGAATTGAGGGTCGATTGACCAACGCACGAGCGAGAGCGCCACGCTGCTGCTCTCCGCCGCTCAACTCAGTGGGACGGTGCTGCTTGCGCGCACCGAGTCGCACGCGTTCCAACGCTTCGCTGACGCGAGTTTCGCGTTCGCTGCGTTCCACTTCGGCCAAGCGCAAAGGGAGCTCCACATTTTCCTCGAGGGTCATGCGCGGCAGAAGATTGAACGATTGAAACACCATGCCCACGATATCGCGGCGATAGCGTGCCAGGTTCTCAGGATCCAATGCCGCCAGATTTCTTCCGCTCACATGGATTTCGCCGGCTGTAGGCTTGTCCAATCCGGCTAAAAGATTCAGGAGCGTCGATTTTCCCGACCCGGAACTTCCCAGAAGGGCCACGAATTCGCCCGCGTCGATATCCAGCGAAACGTCGCTTACGGCGTGAATCAGCGCCCGGCCGAGTTGGTAAGACCGAACCACATTCCGAGCACGAATGAGCGTGCTGTTCGGAGATGGTTTAAGTTCAGGGTTCAGGATTGGGTCATCAGTCATTGAGGTCCATGGGTTCGGGTGACCCGAGAAACGCATGGGGACATATCTTAGTACGCTTCCAGCTTGCCATTTCTTTCAACGAAGATCGCGATACGGCTGGTGGAAACGAGAATGGGTTTACCGCGTCTTACTTTCGCCAGCCGCAATCTCGAACGGAGCGATTCGCTCTGGTACCTTGCTGGAGGCCGCTATCGCGGCACTTTCGTTGATTATTGTTACCGTTGGGCTGCGACCCGATGAACTCAGTCGCTTGAGGCACCTCGCCGAGGGATAAGATCGAAACATGACGCGCAATCTGCCAACGCCGCCCCCGAACAGCGAAGCCAGTCCCCGTCGGGACAAACTCGTCACTATGTTCTTCGACACCCTCACCCGCGATCTGATCTATGCATTGCGGATGCTGCGGCGGAATGCAGGATTTACAATCATCGCGGTGCTCACGCTGAGTCTCGGCATCGGAGCCAATACTGCTATTTTCAGCGTGATCGATGCCGTTCTGCTGAAGCCTTTGCCATACGCGGATGCGCAGCGGTTGGTCGCTATTTCGCAGACGGATCTGCAGACGCAAGCTACTGGCGCGCCGGTGTCTTTCACCAAATTCACGCAGGTCCGGCAACAAACGCAGACGTTGGAAAGCGTCGCGGCCTTCTACGCCCTGGCCTTCAGCCTGACCGGCGAGCGTGAACCGGAAGCCATTCCGGGAGCTAAGGTGTCGGCGGATTTTTTCACCGTACTCGGCGTTTCGCCGGTACTCGGCCGTGCTTTTACGGGTGAAGAGGATCGACCAGGAGGCGCAAATGTAGCCGTCGTGAGTGACGCGTTTTGGCATAGCCACTATGGCGGACATGACTCAATGTTGGGCCGCAGTCTGAACCTCGACGGCAAGAACGTTACGGTGGTCGGTATTCTCCCAAAGGATTTCCGATTTCCGCTGCAGTATCCCGAGCCGGAAATCTGGGTGCCCCGGGTGTTTGAACGCGACGACGCGCGGCCAGAGATGGTCCAGACCGGCGCAAGTTTTTTGTCGGTCATCGGCAAGCTCCGTCGCGGGCAATCGCGGGCACAGGAGCAGGCCGAGCTAAGGGCGATAGACGCACGTTACAAGGCGCAATTCGGCAGCTTCGTCGACGCTACGCGCTTTCAGTTAGCGGCCACCTCACTCGATGAAAATCTGGTCGGCGCGCTGCGGCCTTCGCTGCTGGTGCTGCTCTCGGCAGTAGCGTTCGTGCTGTTGATTGCGTGCGCCAATGTAGCCAATTTGCTGCTCGCCCGGGCCACCGCTCGGGAACGTGAAATCGCGATCCGAAATGCTCTGGGCGCCTCAAGCGGCCGGCTCACCCGGCAATTGCTCACCGAGAGCCTGTGCTTGTCATTCCTTGGGGGTGGACTCGGGATTGTTCTGGCATTTCTGTTGCTTCCCAGCATGCGCGCACTCAGCCCGGGAACAGTGCCACGCCTTGCGGAAGCGACCATCGACCCCGCTGTGCTGTTCTTCTCGCTGTTGCTGTGTATTTTGACTGGAGTAATTTTCGGCATTGGTCCCGCGCTGCAGTCTTCGCGTAAGGTAATCCAATCCGCATTGCAGGAGGGCGGCCGTGGCTCCTCTCAAGGAGGCAATCGTGGCCGATTTCGGTCCGTGCTGGTTGTCGCCGAGATGGCGATCGCGCTTGTGCTGATTGCTGGAGCAGGACTGCTGATCGAGAGCTTCGAGTATCTGATGCGCGTTGATCCGGGTCTAAATCCCAAAGGCGTGATGACATTTCCAATCACGCTGCCGTCGAACCGCTATACGCAGCCGGCGCAAATCGTGGAGTTTTACCGGCAAGTTCTCGCGAAAGTGAACAGCATTCCCGAGGTGCAGTCGGTCAGCTTCACCAGCCATCTCCCTCTCAGTGGCAATGCACGATTTATCTTCTTTTGTCCGGAAGGCCGCGCCTGCCAAGGCATCGGCAAGGATCCGACCATCGCTCAACGACAGGTGACGCCCGACTACTTCCGTGGCGTGCAGACAGCGCTGCTCCACGGCAGGGTCTTCTCTGACGGCGACACTGCGGAAAGCGCCCCCGTCGCGATCGTCAATCAAACCACCGCCAACCGATATTTCCCTGGGCAGGACCCCATTGGAAAGCGCATCGCCAATTCCCGGGACCGTATTCAACGCGAAATCGTCGGCGTCGTCGCGGATGTAAAGGTCACCAACCTCGGGGCTCCCCCGGTCGAAGAGCTATATCTGCCGCTGGCGCAAGTACCTTGGCTTTCGGCGACGTTATTGGTGCGCTCCGACGCCAACTCGCAGCCGCTGGTGGAGGCCGTCCGCGAAAAAATTGCTGAGGTGGACCGCACACTTCCCGTTTCGGGAATTCTGAGCATGGACGATGTGATTGCGAGTTCGGTAGCTCAACCGCGGCTCATCGCTCAGTTCATCGGCGTGTTTGCGGGATTCGCGCTATTGCTGGCAGCAATAGGAATGTATGGAGTGACGGCGTATTCGGTGACCCAGCGGAAGCAGGAACTCGGCATAAGGATCGCCATGGGTGCTACGCCTTCGGATATCCTGCGGCTGGTGGTAGGGCAAGGACTTCGACTGACGCTGGTCGGAGCAGGCATTGGCGTGGCTACGTCTTTCCTGCTGACGCGGCTATTAAGCGGATTGTTGTTCGGGGTTCAGGCTTTGGACCCGATCACTTTCATGGCGGCCGCACTGGTCTTGGTATGTGCTGCGGTTCTGGCGTGTTATGTGCCCGCGCGTCGGGCGACGCGGAGCGATCCGAACGTCGTCCTTCGTGTCCAATGACGGCTTTCCAGGCGCAAATGCGCTGAGCTTATTGGATATTTGTTGAAAAGATCTGAGAGGGGGACAGGTGCCTGCGTTCGGTGAGGAACAGGCACCTATCCGATAGCGAGGGTCGGTCTCGCTAGAACGATTCTGAGTGAAGATAGGGTAGCGGCAGCGCAAAGTACGGACAATAAGGTCGTTGCTGTATCTCCGCGCAGGTAATCCTGCATACGGATTGAGGGAATGGGCTTGCCTCTGCCGTCAACCAGCGACAATCGCGGGTCGCAATTCGCGGATGACACTCGTGCGGTTCGCGGAACGATCCAAGCTCTCGTGAACGTTCATTAAATTCAGAAAAGTCGTCAAAAAGCGCTTTTTCCAGTCATCGGACAGCCGTACGCGGCCCGTGGCGACTTCGGTGAGGGTGATGGCGGTGGCCTTCACGTATGTGACGATCTGCGCCTGCCTTTCAGTGCTGGTCTTGCCCTGGGCGATCTCACGGCGCAGCTCGGCGCAGTCATGATCGATTCCCTGGATGAAGTGCAGGATGCAGAGCCCCTCGGCGTGCAGTTCCTGCGGGACTGGCATTTGACACCAGCAGATGTGGCTCGGACCTAGATTTGGTTCCAGCATGGCGACCCTCGTACCGAGACATGGAGCAAGGTTAGTACCAAAGTACTAAAGGGTTCCTGATGCCGGGTTGGAGACGACTGCGGAACGATGGTGGAAACGGTAGGAGACGCCTCCCAGGCTGTCTGTCACCGAAAGAGCTGTCCACACCGTCACAGTTGCAGAGGGTCCAGAAGGCGCTGGAGGTGAGGACAACAGTGCCTAGGCACGCTGTTGTGACTGTTTGTGGACGCCTAAGCTGTGCACAAATTGAAACTTATAGGCAGGGCCGACACGGGTGCGTTCCGAACAGGTCGTCTCAGGAATTCGCTTTTTCCTGTAAGTCTGAGCGAGATCGCAGGCCGGGCCGCAGGCTGCCTTCACTTTGAAAACAGGGGTCAACACTAGTGCCTATGTAGCTTTGGATCGCCCTCAGGGACATCCTCAAACACGTCGGGACCGGGGAGCTGACGTGAGTGGCGGAAATGAGAAAAGAAGTTCCCAGCAAAGGTGTGGCGTGGTGACTCCTACCAGACCTGAAGAAGGCCAGGTGGCCTTGTCGGACCACGGACCTGCCACAAGCCAACCGCCAACACGGTGAATCAGTCGGCGGCTCGGACGGCGAATAGTGTGCCCGCTTTCGCAGGCTTACCTTGCTCCTGCGAGGAGGACTCCCAAAGGCGGAACCCACCCAGAAACGCGTTCTCATTCTTCCCGAGCCGGGCCCCACGCGGCAGATCTTTGAGTTTCTTGTTGTTTCCGCCGCCAAGCACTACGTAATCCGCCTCCAGGGCGTCTTTCAGCTTCTCAACCACCTTAGCCACGTGCTTTCGCCATCGCTTCTTGCCTAATCGTTCCAGGCCGCGGAGACCGAGATAATCTTCGTAGGTCTTGTCGCCCTTATAAGGAAGATGAGCAAGCTCCATCGGTTCGAGCACTCCATCGACGATCATTGCCGAACCGAGCCCCGTTCCAAGACCGAGGAAAAGCATTCGGCCTCCCTGATAGCTGCCGAGAGCCTGCATGGCGGCGTCATTGATCACCTTGACGGGGCAGCCAAACGCCTTGGCGAAGTCAAAGCCCATCCAGCCGTCGCCCAGATTGTGGGGTTCGCGTAGGGGCCGCCCGTTGATCACCGGAGCGGGATACCCCAGAGTGATGCAGTCGAAATCCCACCTCGATACAACGTTTTTTACCACCTGCACCATCTTCTCGGCAGTCATCGTGGGACCAGAGGCGATTTTGATGGGGACGGTCTGTCCCTTGGCGAGCAGCTTGATATGGGTGCCGCCGACATCGACAACCAGCACTTTCGGTGATCTTCCCTTGGGCGCCGTTTTCATCCGAGTCCTTTCATGCTGGCTGCGATGTTGCTCGAGTCTTGTTGAGGACGGCTTTAAGAGTGTGCCGCAGCAAAAGACCAACGTAAAATTCGCGCGCCGCATCTTAGCTCACCCAGATGGCCTAAGGTGTGGGAACTTTGCATATCCTGATCCGTAGTGCATGCAGGCCGGTGCCGAGACGAGATCGGCGCCTGAATCGAGGAACTTCATGGGAACGCTGCGACAGGATATAGGCTACGCGCTGCGCACCTTGCGCAAGTCGCCGGGATTCGCGGTTGTAGCCATTCTGACGCTCGCGCTGGGCATCGGCGCTTCGACGGCCATCTTCAGCGTGATCGACAATGTGCTGATGGAGCCGTTTCCGTATCGCGACGCGAATCGTTTGGTCACAGTAATGATTCACGATAACGACCGCAGCGAGCCCGGAGGCCGCGACGGATATATTGGGCCGGAATTCCTGGCTTACGCTGAACAGAACCACTCGTTCGATGGCGTGATCGCCGACTCCGGCATGGACGTGCTCTACACCAGAAAGGAAGGAACCGAAAATTATCGCGGCGAGCTTGTAACTCCAGGAACGTTTGAATTCTTCGGCGTCCCTGCACTTCTGGGCCGGGTCCTGCAACCTGCCGACTACGAGCCCGGCGCGCCACCTGTTTTCGTGATGCGCTACAAGACCTGGGTGAATCAATTCAGCGCCGATCCAAACATTCTGAACCGCACATTCGTGCTTAACGATATCCCGCGAACACTGATCGGCATCATGCCGCCCCGCTTCGCATGGGCGGGTGCCGACATGTGGATTCCAGAAAAACCCGACAAAGCCGCTGTCACGGCGTCGAACGGCTTCCCGGTTCACTGGTTCCTGCTCGGCCATCTGAAACCCGGTGTGTCTGAGAAAGAAGCGCAAGCGGATTTTGCGGTCATCGCAGAACGGCTGTCGAAGGTCTATCCCAAGGAATATCCGAAGCACTTTAGGGTCGAGATCGAGTCACTCACCAACCAGGTAGTCGGACGTTTTCGCACCACGCTGTACATCGTGATGGCTGCGGTCGGTCTGTTGCTGCTGATCGCTTGCGGAAATGTTGCAAATCTGTTGCTCGCTCGAGCGACAGGCCGCGAAAAGGAGTTTGCCATTCGCGCGACGCTGGGGGCCGGGCGTTGGAGGCTTGTCCGGCAACTGCTGGTGGAAAGCCTGATCCTTGCATTGAGCGGAGCCACATTCGGCGCATTGATCGCGTGGGGAGGACTCAAGTCTCTGGTGGCGGCGATGCCTCAGGAAATTATTCCGGAGGAAGCGGTTGTCCGCCTGAATCCGCAGGTGCTTGCGTTCACCCTGGCAATTTCTGTGCATGACTGCGCTCATTTTCGGCTTGGTGCCGGCGCTGCAGGCCGCGCGTCGCGATCTGAACGATCCGTTGCGAGACTCGGGCAAAGGCGTGAGCGGCGGCTTCCGCCATGGTCGTCTGCGGGATGCAGTGGTGGTGCTGGAAGTGGCGCTATCGCTGACCCTGCTGGTCGCAGCCGGATTGTTGATGCGGAGTTTCGTTGCGCTGCGCGAAGTGCACCTCGGGTTGCAGCCTGACCATATTTTGGTCGCACGCCTGCCACTGCCTCACGACCGGTACAAGACTGCGGATCAGGTCGCGGGATTCTTTCGTCCGCTCCTGTTGAGGTTGAAAGCGTTGCCGGGCGTCGTGGAAGTGACCGAGACCAGCACCCTGCCTCCCTACGGCGGCATCGGCAGCGACATCGAAATTCCCGGAAAGTCGCACGCGGAAAAATGGACGGCCATGTTTCAGCTTTGCAGCGAAGGCTACTTTCCGGTGCTGAAGATCCAGTTTATGGATGGGCGGGCGTTCACACCGGCGGAGGTGGACAGCAAGCGCAAAGTGGCGGTGGTCAATCAAACTTTTGTGCACAAATATTTGGGTAATGACAACCCGATTGGGCAGCGAGTTCACATCGCGAAATTGGAGACGTTCCCCGATCCGCTTCCAGATGCATGGTTCGAAATCATTGGGGTAGTGGCGGATGCGAAAAATCGCGGACTGCAGGAAGCGTCGGAGCCGGAAGTGTGGGTGCCGTACACCGTGACTGGCTCGGCGGCTCGCGGAGTGTTGGTGCGCACGTCGCAGGAACCCATGTCGATGATGAACGCTGTGCGGCATGAGATCTGGGCGACCGACAACACCGTGGCGCTGACGCTCACGGGAACGTTGGAGGGCTACATCCGTCAATTCACGTTTGCCGGGCCGCGCTTCGGATTCCTGTTGATGAGCATCTTCGGCGCGATCGGGTTGATTCTGGTCAGCATTGGTGTTTACAGCGTGCTGGCCTATACGGCTGCGCGCCGAACGCATGAAATGGGCATTCGAATGGCGCTTGGTGCTGAAGGTGGTGACGTGCTCAAGCTGGTGATCGCCATGGGATTGAAGCTCGTTGCAGTCGGTGTGGTGATTGGGGTGGTCGCGAGTGTGTCGCTTGCGCGCGTTATTGCCACGCAGCTTTGGGGCGTATCGGCTTACGATCCGATCACGCTGAGTGCGGTTGCTGCGCTGCTGCTGATGACCGGGCTGATCGCCTGCTGGATCCCGGCGCGCCGCGCGGCAAGAGTAGACCCGCTGGTTGCGCTCCGCTACGAGTGAGCGGCGTTGGCCTTCGCGCTGGGCTTCGGAGCTAACGTTTTCGCGACTTCTGCGATTAGTGCTTGCGCGTCGAACGGCGCGCGGACTTTGGCGTCATTGTCGAAGTACACGTACACATCGCGTTTCGCCAGCTTGCGGGCGGGCCGTTTGTCGGCGCGTTTCACCTCGGGGTCCGATGCGGGATCCGGCTCGCGACCCGCAAGCCATGCCGTGACCCATCGCGCCCACATGGCAATATCTGGTGGTTCATAACCGCTGGCGTAGAGGATTTTCGATCCATGCAGGCGGCAATAAACAAAATCGGAAGTCACATCCATGAGGCGCGGCCATTCCACAGTATCGGCGCAGACCAGCGCGACGTCATAGGCGCGCAGCAGATCGACAAATTCTCTTGTGACAAAACTGGGATGACGGATTTCCATCGCATGACGCAGGCGTTGTTTTGATTGCACATGCAAGTCGACTCGTCCGCTGAGCCATTTGTCGTGGTGACGCGCCAGGTAGGCCGCGCGTTCCGTGTCCCTCGGCAGTAGCTGAAAAAATGCTTCAAGGCGAGTTGGGTCGAATGCCAACTGTGGCGGCAACTGCCACAAAATGGGTCCAAGTTTTTTGCCCAATCGGAACAGCCCGGAGGCCAAAAAGTTTGCGAGTGGGGCTTCGATGTTCTTCAGCTTTAGCATATGTGTCAAATACCGCGGGCCCTTCACTGCGAACACAAAATCATCAGGGCTTTCGGCCGCCCACCGTTCGAAGTTCGGTGGCCGTTTCAGTGAATAGAATGTTCCGTTGATTTCGATGGAAGGGAAGGCACGCGACGCAAACTCTAGTTCGCGCTTGTGCGTCAGGCCTTTTGGATAGAACACGCCGCGCCAGGGTTTGTACTGCCAGCCGGAAATTCCGATACGAATCTCACCGGGGGTGGCCATCACTTCACATCGGCCGGTGAGAGGAACTCACGTGAACAGGACGACTCATCGCGCGAACTTGGCCAGCTTTTTCAAATCGGCGATGAAGCGTTCCATTTCAGAGTGGCGGCTGGCTTCGTCTGGCGCACGCAAGATTGATGAGGGATGCACCGTGGCCATGATGTACGGCGCCATCGGAGATTCCATCAGTTCGCCGCGACTTTTGGTCACGCGAAAATCACGCCCTAACAAAGCTTGCGCCGCCGTAGCGCCCAAACAAACGATGACCTCTGGCTTCAGCAATGCAATTTCCGAGTCGAGCCAGGGCCGGCACGCGGCGATCTCCGTTCCATTCGGCTTTTTGTGGATGCGTCGCTTGCCGCGTGGTTCCCAGCTGAAATGCTTCACCGCATTCGTGACGTACGTCTTCGTGCGATCGATTCCCGCTTCTTCCAGCGCGCTATCGAGCAACTTTCCCGCGGGTCCGACAAAGGGCCGTCCTTGCAAGTCTTCCTGGTCGCCAGGCTGCTCGCCCACAAACATGATCTTGGGACGTGCGGCGCCTTCGCCAAAAACAGTTTGCGTCCCCCTCTTGTAAAGGTCGCAGGCCTTGCAATGCTTGGCGCGCGCGCGGACGTCTTCCAATGTATCGCTCAGAGGAATAAGCGCCGGCTGCGCGGCTGCGCCAGTCGATCGTTTCACCATAACATTTTGATGCTGTGCCTTACGCGAAGGACCGCTGTCCAGCGTTGACGCTCCACGTCGAGCGACCTATACTCCGCGCGTTTTCACAGTTCCTGTTTAGCAGCTCTCGATGTCGACAGGGGTGCATACGATGCGACTCAATAGGCAGCGGTGGAGTGCTTGCGATCCTTTCGCGATGACATTTGTCGCAATCGTTTGCGTGGGCGTTTTAGTGGGCGTTCCGCGTGCGGCAGTCGCGCAAAATCCCCCGAAATATCAGGTCGATGCCGCCTGGCCTCGGGAGCTCCCGAACAGTTGGATTATGGGTCAGGTCGGCGGCATGGCCGTCGACAAACACGATCACATCTGGGTGCTACAACGCCCTGCGACGGCAACGCCCGACGAACTTGGCGCCTCGCTCACTCCGCCGCGCTCGATGTGCTGCCTGCCTACGCCGCCAGTTCTCGAATTCGACACGCTGGGAAATCTTCTGCAATCGTGGGGCGGTCCCGGCGAAGGCTATGATTGGCCGAAGACCGAGCACGGCATCTACGTCGATCGCGACGATAACGTTTGGATCGGCTCGAATTCGCCGGCGGGAGACCGCCAGGTTCTCAAGTTCATGAGCAGCGGAAAATTCCTGAAGCAGATCGGGCATCCTTCCACTGATCCGTTTGACAGCTCGCGCACCGACATCCTTGGCCGCACCGCGGGGATCGAAGTGGATGCCGATGCGCACGAGCTCTACCTCGCCGACGGCTACGGCAACAAACGCGTGATCGTTTTTGATTCTGAAACTGGCGCGTTCAAGCGCATGTGGGGCGCTTACGGCAACAAGCCCGACGACGCCGACCCTGGTCCTTACAATCCAAGCGCCGCACCCGATCAGCAATTTCGCAACCCTGTCCATTGCGTGCACATTTCGCACGATGGATTGGTATACGTCTGCGATCGCAGCAACGACCGTATGCAGGTTTTTACCAAGCAGGGCAAATTCGTGAAGGAGTTCAAGCTACGCACGCAAACGCTGGGGATGGGCTCGGTCTGGCAGTTTGCGTTCTCGATTGATCCGGGGCAAAAATTTCTGCTGGTCGCCGATGGTGAAGATAATGTCATCTGGGCGGTGCGGCGCGAGGACGGCGCGATTGTTGGTCAGATGGGTCATAACGGACGTAATGCGGGGCAATTTCATTGGCTGCACCAGTTGGTCTCGGATAGCCAGGGGAACCTCTACACCGGTGAAGTCGATACGGGCAAGCGCATTCAGAAGTTCGTGTTAGTGAAATAATCGGCGAGTTCTGAGTGAATTGGTCGTTGCTCCGCACATCTAAAGTGCGCCCGCCTCGGCAGGCGGCCGCTACATGGTTTTAACAGCTATACGAGCTCTTGACACCGGCGATCCGATAAACGAAGATCGTCTTAGGCGAAATAAAAGCGAAACTAGGGATTTCGCTTCGCCATTCATGAACGACCATGCCTGTCGCCTCTTCCCTTGCCGACCTACGTTCGCAAATCGAATCCGATCTCCGCGGACGCGTGCTCTCGCCCTTTAATTATCGCGATCGCAATGTCTTCGACCTTGTTTCGACCGGCATCCCTGAAATGGACGCGCGAGTTGGTGGCCTGCCCCGCGGCGCCATGACCGAGATCTGCGGCCAGCCCTGCTCGGGCCGCACCAGCGTCTTGCTATCCGCTCTCGCGGCGCGCACCGCCGAAGGCGAGGCTTGCGCGTTGGTCGATGCGCGTGACAGTTTTCATCCCGCCACTGCTAACGCCGCTGGCGTGCAACTCGATCATTTGCTCTGGGTCCGCTGCCAGAATGTCGATCAGTCCCTGCGTGCTACAGATTTGCTGATCCAAAGCGGCGGTTTCGGCATCGTTGCCGTTGATCTGAGCGATGTCTCCGCGCGTCTCGCGCGCCAGGTGCCGCTGCACGTGTGGTTTCGTTTTCGCCGCGCCGTGGAAGATACCTCGACGATCCTGCTGGTGATGGAGCAGGAGAGCAATGCGAAAACATGCGCGTCGCTGGTGCTACGACTGGAAGCCGGGCCGACGCAATGGTCGCAAACCGGAGAGTCGCAATGCTCAGAAATAGCAGCACCGCCGCATGCACATTTATGGCAAGGATTCAAAATCAGAACGGAGGTTGTGCGCTCGCGAATTCCAGTCGATGAATCTGTCGATTCTGAAAATGGCAGTAAGGCTGATAAAGCAAGGCTTGTTCCATTAGCACGGCCTCTCGTCGCTGTGCAGCGATGGCAACACGGCTGATGAACGTTGGTCAGCCTGAAGTGATGCGATAAAAATCGCTGAAGGGTCTGAACGTCAGATTATCTACCACGAATGTTGTGGACTGATTTTGCTTTTCTGCGTTGCCAAATCAAACGACAAATCAGCGCGATTCACAATGCCTTTCGCTTGCATCCACGTTCCCGATTTTTCCGTGCAAGCCGCCGTGCGCGCGGACGCCATTCTACGTAATCGCGCGCTGGCTCTCATTGCCGGGACGCCGCCGCTCTGGCATGTGGTAGCGGCGAGTTCCGCCGCCCTGCAAGCGGGCATTCAACTGGGCATGACCAAAGCGCAGGTCACCGAATTTACCGGCATCGAAATCCGCGAACGCTGTGAAGCGCACGAAAAAGCCGCGCATGCTGCGCTGCTTGATGCCGGATGGAGCGTCTCTCCACGTGTGGAAGACACGGCGCCTGGCACGGTGGTTGTCGATCTCGCCGGCCTGGAATCGCTGTTCGGCTCCGACGAAAAAATTGCGCAAACGTTGCAACTGCGAGCAGCGAATGTCGGTTTGAACGCAAACGTAGCGGTAGCAGCAAATATCGACACATCCATCGTAGCCGCGCGTGGCTTCGCAGGGATTACGCTAATTCCTGCCGACAAAGAAAGCCGCCGGCTCGGCGAATTGCCGGTGCAAGTTTTGACCGTTGGCATCGAGACTCTGGAGATATTGGAACGTTGGGGAATCAGAACTCTGCGCGCGCTCGCCGCGCTGCCTGTTCTGCAACTTTCGGAACGATTGGGACAGGAAGGTGTCCGTCTGCACGCATTGGCACGCGGAGCATGGGTGCGCGCGCTGGTTCTCGCCGAGCCGAATCTGCAATTCCAGGAAGAAATGGAACTCGATGAGAGCGTCGAGGAATTAGAGCCGCTCTCCTTTCTACTTGGCCGTTTGCTGGATCAACTTTGTGCGCGGCTGGAAGCGCGTGTGCTGGCGTTGCGTGCCATACACGTGTGGTTCGCGTTGGAACCATCGTTTGAAGCGGAACTGCAAACAAAAAAAGAGGAATCACGAAAGAAAACCGCCGCCAGGGAATACAAAAAGATTCTGACGCTGCCGGTAGCGATGCGCGATCCAAAAATGCTGCTGAAGCTGCTGCGATTGTTATTGCAAGGTGATCCACCGTCGGCGCCGGTGCAAAAAATTGTGCTGGTTGGCGATGCAGCGCCTCCGCGCGTAACGCAGAGCGGACTATTCGTACCGAAGGGCCCTGATCCGGAAAAGCTGGAGCTCACTGTTGCTCGTCTAGCGAAACTTGTCGGTGAAGGGAACGTCGGCAGCGCCGAGTTAATGGACACGCATCGCTTTGAGAATTTCCGCATGAGCAAATTCGCAGGCATTACGGAGCAGACAAAAAAGCGACGAAGGAATGTAGCTGTTCCGATCGGAACTAGGAACATGACGAGGCTCGATTTAGTGAGTGAAGGTAGGCCCTCGTTCTCTAAAAGCGTGGGCTTTCGCGCAGTTCGGCCTCCGATGCCTGTAAACGTGGAATTGAGCGAAACGAAACCCGCGCGCATATTTTTCCGCGGAGCAAAAGGCGAAGTCACCGCCGCTTCTGGGCCTTGGCGCACGTCCGGCGATTGGTGGCAGGAAGACGCCTGGGATCAGGACGAATGGGATCTCGCCATCGACTTTGGCACGATCAGCCGCGAACGCGAGTTGCGCGAGCGACGCGACGATCCCTTTCCGGCGCGTGGCGTTTATCGCATTTTTTACGACGCCCTGAAGCGAAGCTGGTTTATGCGGGGATTTTACGATTGAAATGGACAGTATGAAATACACCGAACTCCATGCGCGATCGGCGTTCAGCTTTCTTGAGGGCTCATCGAACCCTGAAGAATTGGCGGGTGTATGCGCGGAGCGAGAAATGTCAGCGATGGCCGTGCTCGATCGCGATGGTGTGTATGGCGCGCCGCGGTTCTACCTGGCTGCGAACAAAGCAAAGATTCAGGCGCACATCGGTGCGGAAGTGACTGCTGCCGAAGGCTGGCGCTATCCGCTGCTGGTGGAGTCGCGTGAAGGTTATCAAAATTTGTGCCGCGCCATCACGTTGATGAAGCTGCGAGGGAAAAAAGGTGAAGGGCACATTGCCCCTGGCGAGCTGGCAGAAAGACGTGCTGGACTGATCTGCCTGACCGGCGGAGAAGAAGGCCCACTTGCCGACGCACTAAAAACAGGGGGAATTGCACAGGGAATCGAGCGCGTTCGCGAGCTGTGCAGAATGTTTGGCCGTGAAAACGTTTATGTCGAATTGCAGCGGCATTTCTGCCGTGAAGAAGAAGCCCGCAATCAGGCAGCCGTGGAGATTGCACGGAAATTATCTTTGCCGTTGTTGGCCACCAATGGCGTGTGCCATGCGCAGCCGCACGAAAGGGAATTGCTCGACGTTTTCACCTGCATTCGGAATCACAAAAGCCTTGTGACCGCGGGACGCTTGCTGAACCGCAATAGAGAGCGCCACATTAAATCGCCTGCGGAAATGAACAAGTTGTTCGCGGATCTGCCGGAAGCGATTGCCAACACCCAGACTTTGTCTTCTCGCTTGCAATACACGTTGAAAGATCTGGGATATGAGTTCCCCAAATATCCGGTTCCTGACGGTAAATCACAAATGCAATTCCTGCGCGATCGCACCCGCGATGGCATGTATGCGCGCTATGGGCCATGGAACGAGAAGGCTCGTTTGCAAATCGAGCGCGAGTTGGCGCTGATCGAAAAGCTTGATCTGTCAGGATATTTCCTGATCGTGTGGGATATCGTTCATTTTTGTCGGCAGCAGAATATCCTGGTGCAAGGCCGCGGCTCAGCGGCTAACAGCGCGGTGTGTTATGCGCTGGGAATTACGGCGGTGGATGCCGTCGGCATGGGCCTGTTGTTCGAACGATTCCTCTCCGAAGAGCGCGGCGAATGGCCAGATATCGATCTGGACCTGCCTAGCGGTGATCAACGCGAAAAAGCCATTCAGTACGTCTACGAACGCTACGGAAAACTAGGCGCGGCGATGACCGCGAATGTCATTACCTATCGTGGAAAATCCGCAGCTCGCGAGATGGGCAAAGCGCTCTCTTTCGATCCGGAAACTCTGGCGCGGCTCGCGAGCCTGGTCAGCGCGTGGGAATACAAGGATTCGAATGACACGATGGAGCAGCACTTTCACGACGCCGGATTTGACCTGAAGCATCCAAAAATACGCAAATTTTTTGAGCTATGTATTCAGGTGCAGGATTTGCCTCGGCATCTGGGCCAGCATTCGGGCGGACTGGTGGTGTGCCAGGGGCAGCTCGACTCCGTGGTTCCGTTGGAGCAGGCCACGATGCCCCATCGCGTGGTAGTGCAATGGGACAAAGAAGATTGCGCGGACATGGGGATCGTGAAAGTGGATTTGCTGGGGCTTGGAATGATGGCCGTGCTGGAAGATTCTCTGCAAATCATTCGCGAACATTACAAGGAAGATCTCGACCTTGCTCGTTTGCCTGCGGATGATCTGACGGTCTATCAGACGTTACAGAAGGCCGATACCGTGGGAATGTTTCAGATCGAGAGCCGCGCGCAGATGGCCTGCCTCCCGCGGCTGCGGCCGGTGAAGTTTTACGACATCGTCGTGCAGGTAGCCATCATCCGACCCGGGCCCATCGTGGGCAAGATGGTGCATCCATATTTGAAACGGCGGCAGGGGCGCGAACCCGCGGAGTGTCTGCATCCTTCGCTGGAACCCGTGCTGGAGCGCACGCTAGGTGTGCCGCTGTTTCAGGAACAATTGCTGCGCATGGCTATGATTGCGGCGGATTTCACCGGCGGAGAAGCGGAAGAGCTGCGCCGCGCCTTCGGTTTTAAGCGCTCCGAAAAACTCATGCGTGATGTAGAAATAAAATTACGCCGCGGCATGGAGAAAAACGGAATCACTGGAGCGACGCAAGACACCATCGTGAACTCAATCACATCGTTCGCTTTGTATGGATTTCCGGAATCGCATGCGGCAAGTTTTGCGCTGATCGCGTATTCCAGCGCCTACTTGAAATGTCACTATCTGCCGGCATTCACCGCGGCAATACTCAATAATCAGCCGATGGGTTTTTATCATCCGGCGACATTGGTGAAGGACGCGCAACGACACGGATTGCGTGTGCGTCCGATCGATGTGACGCAATCGGATTGGCTGTGCACACTGGAAGAGGTTGAAGGCAAATTTGCGATGCGGCTCGGGCTGCGCTACGTCAAAGGCTTGCGCGAGGAAGCCGGCCGCGAAATCGAACGAGAACGTAAAATGCAAATGTTTCGTTCCATCGATGATTTGAAGTTGCGTGTCCCGGCATTACAGAAATCGGAGCTGACATCGCTCGCTGAGATCGGGGCGCTCAATTTTGTTGGCAGCAAGCCGGGATTTCATCGGCGCGATGCGCTGTGGCAGATCGAGCGCGTGTCGCGTGATGCCGGCCCATTGCTGGAGGCGTGCGAAGAAGAGACGTGCGAAGAATTGGAAGAAAGCATGAAGATGGCATCTTGCCAAGAAGGTGCGCAGCATGCTGCGCACCTACCTGAAGAAGCTAGCGCGGGCGCTTTGCGTTCAGATTGTTCTCCTTTGCAGCAGATGACCGCCGAAGACCGGCTAGTGGCCGATTTCCGGAACACCGGAATGACCGTGGGGCCGCATCCGCTCAGCTATCATCGCGAGCAATTTAAACGTGAAGGAATTCTCTCGGCAATGGACCTGCACCGTTTGCCCGACGGAGTGTTTGTTCGTGTGGCGGGCTCAGTGATTGCGCGGCAGCGGCCGGGAACTGCAAAAGGCTTTGTGTTCCTGAGCCTGGAAGATGAAACCGGGATTTCCAATGCCATCATCACGCCGCAGCTGTTTCAGCGAGACCACGTCACCATTGTGCACCAGCAATTCTTATTGATTGAAGGGCGGCTGCAAAATCAGGACAAGGTAATCTCGGTGAAAGTTGAACGCATTCGTCCGCTCTCCGTCACACGTGCAGAAACCACGTCGCACGATTTTCACTGAAGAGCCACTCCCAAACCCCAGCGCCCGAGATTCTGTTTTTGGCGTGCCCCTCTTTGCAGTACAGTAGGCCACCTGCATTCCTTAGGGCGTATGCCAATTCTGGAAAAAACATTCTGGCTGGATACCGTAACCATGCCGGTGCCGCCGAAACTGCCTCTACCGGAGCGCGTCGACATTGCCGTGATCGGAGCAGGCTTCACGGGACTCTCCGCGGCACGAACGTTGGCAAAACTTGGTGCCAGTGTCGCAGTGCTGGAATCCGAGACAGTCGGCTGGGGCGCAAGTTCGCGCAATGGCGGCATGGTGCTCACCGGACTGAAATTGGGTGCGAACACCCTGATCTCACATTATGGAAAAGAAGCTGCGCGCCAGATGTATGCAGCTTCTCTGGCCTCGATCGATTGCGTCGAGCAAATCGTCCGCGAAGAAAATATCGAATGCGATTTTGCGCGCTGCGGGCACCTGGAGGTCGCGTGCAAGCCCAGGCATTTTGCGGAATTTCAGAGCGGCGCCGAGGTGATCGCCAAAGAATTTGGGCATAACCTGCGCATCGTGCCCAAGGAGCAGCTCGCCGCCGAAATTGGATCGCCAATCTACCACGGCGCACGGGTGGACGAGACCAGCGCGGGTGTAAATCCAGCTAGATATGTCGCCGGCTTGGCGGAGGCCGCGGTGCGCGCCGGTGCTTTTGTCTTTGAGCGGACGCGTGTGACTGAGATCGCGCGGAGCAGCGAGAATGGGGCCCTGGGTTGGAATGTAAGGACTTCGCAGGGAAAGTTGCGGGCACGAGAAGTTTTTGTCGCCACCAGTGGATACACGGGCCCGGCGACGCCCGCGCTGAGAAAGAAAATCATTCCGATCGGGTCGTACATCATCGTCACTGAAGTGCTGCGCGAGCCGCTCGCGGTGGAGCTGAGCCCGCGCAACCGGATGATCTATGACTCGAAGAATTACCTTTATTATTACCGACTGACGCCGGATCGGCGCATGCTGTTTGGCGGACGTGCGGCATTTTTCCCGGAGAGCGAGAGAAGCATCCGAACCAGCGCGGAGATTTTGCGCCGCGGCATGATCGACGTTTATCCCCAATTGCGAGACACGAAAATGGAATACGTGTGGGGCGGAACGCTGGATTTTGCTTTTGACATCATGCCGCACACTGGCCAGATCGATGGGATGTACTACTCGCTCGGATATGCCGGGCATGGCGTAGCGATGGCTACGTACCTTGGGAGCAAGATGGCCGAGATGATTGGCGGAGCGCGAGAAGTCGACAACCCATTTGTCAGGATCCGGTTCCCGGGCGCGCCGCTTGGACTTTACAACGGGAAGCCCTGGTTCTTGCCGTTTGCCGGCGCCTGGTACAAGTTTCTGGACTGGGTTACGTGACGCACACGCGCTGCGATGTAGCGCGATTGTTCCTGTATTGGCATACAATCTGCCCGCATTTCGCTGACACGGCTGCAAGGAGAGAGATGTGAATCATCGTTTGATCCGATGGCAGTCGGCGCTCGGCATCTTTTTGTTCATGTCGGCGACAGTTTTCTGTGCTGGGCTTTGTGCGCGTGCATACGACCGTGCGAGAGGGCAAGCCAACGAGAAAGCGACCACAAACTCGCTGACAGGAAACTCGTCGGCCATAGCGGAGGGAAATTCGCTGTTCCGTGCGAATTGCTCCCCTTGTCATGGCTTGAATGCTCACGGAGGAGCGCGGGGACCGGACCTGACTTCCGGGCGATGGACTCACGGCTCGAGCGACGCCGAGATTTTTCGGACAATCTCGTCCGGTGTGCCTGGCACGCAGATGCCGGCAAATGGGTTCGAGGATTCCGAAACCTGGGCAATTGTGGCGTACTTGCGGTCACTGGCACCTTCGCGACCAGCGAATCTCGAGGGCGACTCGACAAAAGGTGAAAAGATTTTTTATGGGAGCGGTGGCTGCGCGACCTGCCACATGGTGAACGGTCGCGGCGGATTGCTGGGACCAGACCTCTCGCGTGTGGGTGCGGCGCGGTCTGTGGAGTATCTCGTCGACTCGATTCGCCAACCCGATAAGGAATTGAGCGACGGAATGCTCGATCCCAACAATCACTATGGATTGCCGCTGGTCTACGACACCGTGACAGTAGTTTTGAAAAACGGGGACCGCGTGGTGGGAGTGGCGAAGAACGAGGATACTTTTTCGGTCCAGGTTTTGGATGTGAAGCAGGAGTTAAGACTTTTTCAGAAGCGCGATGTGAAAGAAGTTACGCACGAGCGCAAGTCGTTGATGCCGCCGTACACCGAAAAGATGATCGGCAACGAGGAGTTGAAGGATTTGGTGGCTTTCCTGGTGGGATTGAGGGGCAATTGAAATTCCAACAGCTGGTTGCGAGCATGCTATTGGGCCAGACTTCTTCTTGGTTTCGATCCCGTCCCAAAAGTAACGCCTCCGGAAAAGCTCTAGCTCACTCTAGTAAGAATCACAGATCGTACCCGGTCTCCGTCGTGCCAAAAAAGCGGCTGAATTCACTCATGCACATACCAGCAATATTCACTGTGGTGTTTTGTTTAAGTGCGACAGTTGCTGGTGCACAAGTTTCGTACGAACGGATCCTGGGGGCGGCGAAGGAGCCAGCCAATTGGCTGACGTATTCGGGAGGGTATGCGGGTTGGCGCTTCAGTTCGCTTAATCAGATCAATTCAGACAACGTTGCGCGGCTTTCCTTGGCGTGGGCGTTCCAGACGGCAGACTTGGGCCAGTTCGAGACTACTCCACTGGTCGTTGACGGCGTTCTGTACGGAACGGGGCAAAATGATCGGGCCTTTGCGTTGGATGCGCGAACCGGCCGGGCGATTTGGCGTTATCAACGCAATTTGCCCGACAAGTTGCAGCCTTGTTGTGGAGCCGTAAATCGCGGATTCGCGATTTTGGGAAATCACTTGTTCATGGCAACGCTGGATGCGCATGTGATTGCGCTGGATGCGAAAACCGGGAACGTGGTTTGGGATGTTGCCACGGCGGATTACCGGCAGGCGTACACGTTCACAGTGGCTCCGCTGGCGATCAAAAACGAGGTGATCGTCGGAGTTTCCGGCGGCGAGTATGGCGTCCGCGGCTTCGTGGACGCATACGACGCGACGACTGGCAAGCGGGTGTGGCGATTTAATACCGTGCCGGGGCCTGACGAAGCAGGGCATGAGACGTGGGATGGTGATTCATGGAAGACGGGCGGAGCGCCCGCGTGGATTACCGGATCCTATGATCCGCAATTGAATCTGATTTTCTGGCCCACAGGGAATCCCGCGCCCAGTAATTTCGGTGGAGAGCGGAAGGGCGACAATCTCTACAGCAACTCGATGCTCGCGTTGGACGCGGATACCGGAAAGCTGCGTTGGTACTTTCAGTTTACGCCGCACGATGTGCACGACTATGACGCTACCCAGATTCCCGTTCTGATCGATTCCGATTGGAACGGCAAGCCGCGCAAGCTGCTGCTGCTGGCGAATCGCAGCGGATTTTTTTACGTGCTGGATCGCACCAATGGTGAATTCCTGTCAGCCAAGCCTTTTGGCCAAGTGAATTGGACGAAAGGAATCGGTGCGGACGGGAAGCCCATTCCACAGGCGAATGGTTCTGGAAAAAAAGAAGGCGAGAGGATTTGCCCGGGTGCGTTGGGCATGACCAATTGGTATTCGCCGTCCTACAGTCCCCAGACGAATTTGTTCTATGTTGCGACGTCAAATGAATGTGACATCTTTACGAGCGCGCCGCAAAAATATCGTACCGGTCACGATTTTCTCGGTAGCGTCTACGTGCCCGACCCCGTGGAGCGACCGCGCGGCGCATTGAAGGCACTCGACCCTTTGAGTGGCGCAATCAAATGGGAGTTTCCATATTTCAGCAATCCGAATGGCGGCGCGCTGTCGACGGCCGGCGGCATAGTGTTTGGCGGAGACTCCGACGGCAACTTCCTCGCCTTGGATGCAAAGAACGGCAAAGATCTATGGCATGTCCAGCTCGGCGCAGCAATCTATTCCACTGCCATTTGTTTCGAGATGGATGGGAAACAATATGTCGCTATTCCCGTCGGAGCGGTGCTCTACGCGTTTGCCATGAAGTAGCATCAGGGGCAGCTTTTGACAGTGAGACTGACGTTCTGAGACTGTTCCGATCCCGCAGAATCCGAGGCTTGTACAACACCGGTGAAGGTATCTGCAAAAAAGGGAGTACCGGTAAACGTTTGTGTAGTTTGGTCGAAGTACAGTGGCCAATCTCCTGAAAAGGAAAAGGAGCCGACAAACAGAGGCGCAAACCCTCCCGTTGTCGTAACCTTGAAACTGTAAAACTGATTGACGCACGCATCCGGTAGAGTCGCCGGACTCGTTACTGATAGCGGGTCTGCGATGGTCACCGAATATTGACCTCTCGCGATTTGCGGCGGCGTGCTCGAATCCGTCACCTTAACCACGAAAGCATAAGTGGCAGAAGTGGTGGATGTTCCGCCGACCACGCCACCCGAGGAAATTGACCAACCTGCTGGTAGCGCCCCGCTTTCAAGCGACCATGTCACGTTGCCCACCCCGTTCAATACAAGAAACTGATAAGAAAATGCGTTCCCCCGGGAAGAAGCGACGGGAAACGCTTGAGTGGGAATGGCTAACGGTTCGGCGACGCCGCTGACTTGAAGCGAATAGGTCATGTCAGGCCGCGCATTGCCTCGCCAATCGAGAACATGGACATAGATCGGAACGTTCATACTTGCTGCTCCGGGTACTTTGATATCGAGGGCGGAATCGGTCGTGGAAGAGTCTAAATCGTCATTCAGACAAGGGGACGTAAATCCGGGCTTAGCGCAGGCGTTGAGGCGGCTGCCGGTCTGATCCAATATTTCGATGACAGTATCGAGTTGGCCGGGCGTGGAAAAGCGTTGTGTGACGGATTCCACATGAACTGTTGTGCCGGTGGCTGCGGTGAGCTTGTAGAAATCCGTGTCGGGATTAGGCGTTAGTCCAGCGACGGGATCGACATATGGGCTAATTGAGAAAACAGTTCCGCTGAGATTGTTTCCAACGGGAGTGGCAGTGGCAATTGAATCGTTGCGGCCGAAAGCTGCACGAACCAGCATAAAGTCGTTGTTCGTGGAAACCTGGGGTGGGCTGCTACCGTCAGTTACCTTTACTTTGAAGTTGTATGTTCCATTTTGCGTTGGCGTTCCGTCGATAAAGCCGGTGGATGCGTCCAGCGACAGGCCAAGCGGTAAGGCGCCCGAAGAAATTGTCCATGCGTAAGGAGGTGTGCCTCCAGATATGGACACCTGAGAATGATAAGGGACATTCACAGGGGCGGTCGAAGCGGGTGTTCCAACAACCAAGGGCGTCGGCGTAACGGTCAGGTTGAATGGCTGAGATACGACAAAAGGAGGTGAACCAGAGCTCGCAACTTGAAGCGTGAAGTTGTAAGAGCCTAGCTGTGTCGGAGTACCGACTACCGCGCCACTCGTTGAGTTTAAATTGAGACCCGGTGGTAGATTTCCGGTGAGCACGGTCCATGTCACCGGACCAGCCCCGCCAGTTGATGCCAATGAACCGGCAAACGGGCGCCCCAGATAAGCAGGTCCCAGACTTCCTAGAATCTGCAGATGCTGATCAATTTCTAGAAAGGTGTGTTGCGTATCGCTGTTTGGGGGTGAGCTGGAATCGGTGACGGTAACAGATAAGGTGAAAATGTTGTATGTCGTGGTCGTGCCGGTCACGTGTCCTGTTCCCGAGTCCATACTGAGACCGTTCGGCAGTACGCCTAGCGGCATGGACCAGTGGTATGGTGGCGTGCCGTTGATTGCGACGAACGAGTCTGAATAGGGTACGTATTGCCCGCCGGGTTTGAGGTTGGGCTTCGAGATGCCCACGTGGTCGTCGACCGTGATGCTCAAATCCTGTGTGGCGGTTTGCGGAATGGTATTGTCCTGTCCCTGGATCGTGAACGCGTAAGTGCCCAGCTGAGTGGGAGTGCCGGTGATGACTTTACGCACCGTAGGATCCAACATCATCCCTGGCGGCAACTGCCCCTTAGTGATAGCCCAGCTCGCAATCGGATTGCTTGTTTGGGGATCAAGGAAGTAACTGTATGGCACATTGATGTGTGGATTCGGCGCCGGAGCTAGGGTGAAAAACAATTTCGTGTATATAAGAATTGCAAAGGACTGCGACCCAGTCGCCCTGCCATCGGAGGCTTGGATCGACATCCCGGTGAATGATTCAACCGCCGGGGTACCTGAAATGGTGCCGCTTTGTGAATCAAGCAACAACCCATCGGGCAGTTTTCCTGAAATGATTGTCCAGGTTAAAGGAGCCAAATTGCCTTGGGCCTGGAAGGTCAGGGTGAATGGGGTACCGACGACACCCTGCATAGAGCTGTTCGATGTAATTGTAATCACCTCTGCTGGTGGTGGCGGAGACGGCGAACCGGGTGGCGAAGGCGTAGATGCGGATGATCCGCCGCCACATCCCCAAATGCTGAGTGCGGAGATGAACAGCAGAGCGGCTGAGTAATGCCGCCGCATCAGGAAAGCTCCCCGTCAACTATTATTGATTTGCGTACACGAAATAACCCGTCGTGTCCCGGGAAGCTGAGCCATACCTCGCCTTCTTCGTTCGAGTCAAACCGTGGTGGGGTGCCATTCATGATGAAATTGAGGTTGGTGAGGGTTTGGCCCGGCGTTACCGTCACGGTACTCTTCAGAGAAGTGTCGTTCGACGACGAATCGTATTGGTTCCAGTATTCGCCAATGACGCCCTGTACCGGAGGGTCCAGTGGCCCCACACTCGATCCACCCGTGAAATCAGAACGGATCCCTTCGATCTGCACTGTGTAGGTGCCCGGCGTAACGGGAATTTCGTAGTAGCCAATCAGTGCCGGATTTCGGCTGCCGAAGCTGCTGCCGTTCGTATTGTCTCCAGAGACTGCTTGTCCGGGATTTCCGGTGAATCGAAATCCCGAGACCACGGACATCGCGATGCGTTTCGACTCGTCAGCGGTTGTGTTTGGGTCGTCCACTCGCCGGGCGACAACATTGACGCCTTGTGTTTGCGTAATCCCGTCCGAAAATAAAATGAATCCGCTGATCGTTCCATAGTTCGAGGTATAACTCGCGTTTGGATATAGTTTGGAAATCCAAGCCAGGTCGTCTGGAGCCAAAATGGGCAATCCGACTGATTTTCTCGACTGGCAGAAAGCTATCGGAAACATCAATGGCAGACCAGCGAGTTCGTTAGGATCGCAATTGTTAGCGCCATTTCCGAACACCTCAACATTGATCTGCGAATGGCCCAGTCCGGAGAAATGTCCCAACTCGTGAGTGATGGCTTCATCGAACTGGTCTGCGGTGATTTCGAAGTTGTCTGAGTTTGGTGTCGAAACGCCATCCTGAAATTTCCCATTCATCAGCACCAGTGCCGACAGAATATGTCCCGCCTGCGCATCCAGCTTGCACGTGGAGGTGAATCCGATCACCAGAGGGTCGAGACCCAGCGCGTCCAGCAGAGAGCCATTGGCATCGAAGATCACTGGACTTTGCGCGCCGCTGTTGCAACTCCCTGTCACCGTGTTGAAATCCGTCATGGTTTTAACGTCACCGCCCGTAACCCCGGTAATCGGGCCAGCGTATGCGAACGAAATTGAAGTAGTGGGGACGGATTGCCAGTTTTGAAACAAGCTTTTCACGCGAGCCAGGCCTTGGGCGTTGGTGATCACCGGCTGACCGGAGGGATTTACGCTTAACGGACCGCTATCAACGGTGTAGGAGATGGGAGAACTCGTCGACCACACGAAAGCCTGACCGGATTGTGCCGCTGCCGGGCCAGTGACCCTCAGTGGGCCGCCTGCGAACGCCATCGAACGGACAAGCAACAGGGCGAAAAAAAGAGCCGCAAGCCTTCGGCTCATTGGCCGGCTCCTACTAGAGCTGCGATTGTCTCTTCCAGGGAATCCAGCGAAGCCTGATTTGGCGGTTTCGCCATCATGGCTTGGGCTCGCGGTGACAATGAAACTCCACGCGCGGCCGCTTTGCTCGCCAGTTGATCGAAGAGACCTATGTTGGACCTACCGTTGACGGCGATGCCTTTCCCTTGGCGGTCACGGATGACGCGAAAGCGCCCTTGGTCCATGCCAACAGTGCTGGTAAGGCCATATTGAGAGACCGGATTCAGCAAAAGCAGCAATTCCGTCGATTTACGATATCCAGCAGCATCGGTGGCGTCCTTCGCATCCCAAACGAATTGGCGGATGGTGTATGTCGCTGGTGCTGTTCCTTTCAAGACTTTGGAGACTGCAATCCTTACTACTACAGTCTGCAAATTCGAAAACTGGGGGTGCGGCTCAACACTGGCCGAGATGACATTCCCGCGGACAATTGTTCCGGCGCGTTGAACCAGGTAGGAAAGATCAGCGCTAGCGGTCTGCGCTCCTCGCTGTGCGTGCGCGAACGGGCTAAACGAGAACAAAAAGAAAATCGTTAGAATGGAACGCAGGACGCAAGAGAACTGCTCGATAGGCATTTTGGCGGTGCGATGGGCGCGGATGCAAAGATGGGCCTCAGAGCCGGTGTTGGCTCAGATTCGCAACTATTGTTGTTGGTGCGATGGTAACTAGCAGCGAATATAGGTTCTGAGTAGCCTCCCCGGTCAATAGAACCGTCGTACCGGTGCGCTAATGGTATCGAGGAGCGGCAGATCACCGGTAAGCCCGGCGGTTAGCCATGAAAAATGAGCGGCGTGCGCCAGCGGCGAAGCGCAAAATACGCGATGGGGCCGAGGGCGATGGCCGCTGGGCCGAACAGTAGCGCGATGTGGTCGCTGCCTAGCAGCGCGACGAAGCCCATCAGCACCGGGGCTCCTACTGCGTACAGCAGGCCTTTGCGGCCGCCGGGAATGACGAAGACGCGCGGCATGTCAGGTTTGGTTTTGCGCAGGCGCCATGCGGAGAGCACCGTCATCAGCGACGTGGCCACGCGGAGCCAGACGTAAACCGTGATCAAGCGCGTCATCGAGTTCACGGACAGTAGCGCGTATAGGCATCCGGAAAACAGGATCGCCACCGCTGGCGTGCCCGAACCGTTTGCTGCTGTTCGTAAATTTCGGTGAGAGGAAGCCGTCCTGAGCCATGGCAAAAGGCATGCGGGTACTGGCGAGAACAGTGCTGTTAAGCAGTGAGACGTTGGCGATCATGGCGGCCAGGGTCATCCACACACCAAGCCACGGGCCGCCAACGAGCTGCGCAGCGGTAGGGAAGTAGCCACCGCGCCAATCCTGCCAGTTGTTTAAAGCTGCCAGCGATGTCGCGGTAGGGAGAAAGTAGCTGGCCATCGAGAGCGGAATCACACATGCGAGCGCCAGCGGGTAGTTGCGTTGCGGATTTTCAACCTCTCCCGCGACCGTCGATAGTTGTTCGTAGCCGGAGTAGAGCCAAAGTCCCAGAGCCAGCCCTACGCCGAAAACCTGGAACACTGGGCGATGCGGTGGTATCAGCGGTACGAACGGATTGTGATGCCATTTTGTGAAGCCGATGAACACCATTACTGCAATCGGCGCGAGCACAAACAATTCCAGCGCCGTGGCCACACGAGCTACCGCTCCTATGCCACGGATGTTGATCCACGTGATGACCGCGACTAGCGCGATGGAAACGAGGTAGTGTTTCCATCCGCTAATTTCCGGGAAAAAGAATCCGAGATAGTCGGCGAAGAGAACCGCATAAACGCTGCCGAGAAGGAATGACGCCGTCCAGTTCCACCAACCCGCAAGAAATCCCCAGAAATCACCGAAGGCGGCGCGGCTCCAACGATAAAATCCACCTTGTACTGGCATCGCACCGGTGAGTTCAGCGGCCACCAGTGAAATCGGGATGCACCAGAAAAACGGCACGATCAGGTGATATAGCAGAGTCATGCCGGGGCCAGAGTTGGTGATTTGATCTTCGAGGCCGAAGCATCCACCGGTGGTGTAGGAATACATTACGAAAACTAGATAGAAGAGACTGGCGCGTTTGGCCGAGGAGCGCAGCGAGCTGATTGGAGGAGGTCACGTTAGCGCGCCGGACTTCAATGAGGCACTTCTGGCAAAGTACGCAGCAGCGCGCTCACGCCATTCCATAAAATTTGTACGCCGATGCACACCAGCAAGAAGGATGAAAGGCGCATGATGACGCTCATCCCCGTGGCGCCCAGCAGCTTGGCCAGGCGATCGGCGTATCCGTAGAAGATGACGATCGTGATCGCGATGATTACTGCGGCGATAACAGCAGCAAGGATGCCAACAAAATCAAAACCGAACTCGCGTGGCTCATTGGCGCCCAGGGTGATCGCTACGGAGATCGAGCCGGGGCCCACCGTGAGTGGAAGTGTCAATGGATAGAATGCGTTTTCAAAGACATCTTGGGGAGCGGTCGTGCGATGGACTTCCGCCTTATCGTCTTGTTCTTTGCGCTGCAGCATCGCCCATCCGGTGGAGACCACGATCAGTCCGCCGCCGATCTGAACGATTGGAATCGAAATGCCGAAGAAGGCCAGGATGTGCGTGCCGATCAGAAATGAAACGACGAGCAAAATCACGCTGTTCAACGCAATGCGTTGTGCAAGCAGCATCCGGGATTCGCGCGAGTATTCCCGAGTCAGTGAAAGGAAGATGGGGCTGCCGCCGATCGGGTTGACAATTGGGAAAAGGGCGCTGAGGAAGAGAAAAATTGTCTTGGCGGCGTGAAGCAAACTGGCCTCCCGGAGGAGGGAGTATAGCGGAGAAGCGATGCAGCGCAAGGTCGAGTGCGGGACGCGCTGCCTGGGCTCGCGCTTCGTTTTATCGCGAATCGGGAGAATGTTCCTGGCGCTCGCGCATCGCGGTCAGCAGCTTGGCCGTGGTGATGGCTTGGCCGACGTGACGTTGCGTGTGGTCAGCAATGTGGACGAGTAAGCCACCCACCGTGGTAGGCAGCGCTTTTTTGCCAACAGTTCGCGCGCTTTCGTAATCGGCTGACGCAAGAGCAAGAATCCGCTTTTCCGCAGTGGCGAATGTTGCAGTGAGTCTGGCGAAAAGTTCGGATGTGGTCCCACCGGCGTCCGACTCTGATTTCAAGTCGGCTAATTGTTGGCTCGACAGGGCGCGGCTCTCCGCGTAGGTAAGAAGGCGGTCTATGCTTCCAGGAATGTGCCGCAAGTGAAACGCGAGCGGCGGTAAGCCGAGCGGCGGAGTCTGAAGCTCAACGTCGGTGAAATCGCGGCACCAACGTTGCAGATCTTCTTGGGCAAGCTCGAGCGCGTGCAGGACCGCGCGGGGTACCGCGAGCACTTCTTGTTTTGTGCCACGCAGCCACGGCTCCGGTCGTGATGTTGAAGCTTTTGCGAACTCGTTGTTGTTAGTCATAAATTGTGCCCGCTATCGGCGAGTCGTTGGCGCGCATTCTTGATTTTAGGTCAAATTCCCCGTCTTGCCGAAGTGTAGGCGCGTGAGCTAGAGTCATGCGCTCACAAGCGCGGAAAAACAAAAGGAAGCCATGGCAAAACGCACGAAAGCGACCAAAGGCCCGCAATCCAAAGGAAAAAGCGGGGAAAAGGTCCGAATTTTGATTTCGCGGTCGCGGTTGCAGCGGCGCATTACCGAGATGGCGCGAGAGATCCGCAAGGATTTTCCGGACGAGCCTTTGCACCTGGTCGGGGTACTAAAAGGCGCTGTCTTTTTCTTGACGGATCTAGGGAAACAGCTGCAAGGGAACGTGTCGTTCGATTTCATCGCAGTTTCCAGCTACGGCCTTGAAACCCACACATCCGGCCAAGTGCGACTGACGCGCGACCTGGATTCGAGCATTGAAGGCAAGACCGTAATCGTGGTCGAGGATATCCTCGACACAGGTATGACGCTGCAATATTTGCTGCGGATTTTTGAACAGCGCAAGCCCAAGCGGTTGCGAGTTGCAGTCCTACTGGATAAGCCCGAGCGTCGCGTCGCGGCGGTGTCTGCTGACTATGTCGGATTCACGATTCCCAATGAATTTGTCGTTGGCTATGGTCTGGACTATGCCGAACGCTACCGCAACATGCCGGACGTCGCTGTGCTGTCGCTGGGAGCCGGCACCGAGAAGAAAGAATAATTGAGCCAGCCGTTCGCTGATGCGGCTATGAGTTCCTGAATTGTCGTTACCTTTGCGGTTCTCGGTTGCCGATCTTGCGCGCCTGTTATAATACTCGATCGAATGAATCCCGCTGACGCCCAGGCACAACCAACTACAACGAACGGCCCGGAAATCTCCGCGGAAGTTCTGGCGACGCTTACCGAGATCGGGGAAGAGGTTAACGCTTCTCTTGATCTGGACGAAGTTCTTGCGCGCACCGCCGCGCTGATCAAGCGGCACATCGACTACGAGATTTTCGGCGTGTTGATGTTCGAGGGTGGCGATGGCTCATATTTGAAGCATCGCTTCTCGATCGGATATCCGCGCGAGCTCGCGGCTACTTTGCGGGTTCCTGTCGGGCGAGGAATCACTGGAACAGCAGCGGCAACGGGTCACCCTGTGCGAGTCAGCGATGTCTCCAAAGATCCGCGCTACATCAATGCCATCGAAAGCGTGAAATCCGAACTGGCCGTGCCGCTGATGATTCAGGGCAAATGCATCGGCGTGCTGGATATTCAGAGCGGTCACGTGGGCTACTTCACACCCGAGCAGCAGAGCATTCTGACGCTGCTGGCGAGCCGGCTGGCTGTCGCGATTGAGAATGCACGATTGTTTCACAAGGTCAGCACACAGGCGGAGACGCTGCTGCTGCTCAACGAAGTAAGCCGCGAGACCAGCTCGATTTTGGATGTAGAAGAACTGATGCGGCGCGCTGCGGAACAGATCAAGCGCGTCATCGATTACCAAATCTTGAGCATCATGCTGTATGACGAAGAGCAGAAGGTGTTTCGCCACCGACTGGATCTCAAACATGGCCAGCGGACGCAAGGGAAATTGCGCGCAAGCGCTAGCGAGGGCATCGTTGGCGCGGCGGCTACTTTGAAACAGCCGGTGATTGCTCCAGACGTCACCACGGACTCGCGGTATCTGATGGTCAATCCAGAAACGCGCTCCGAATTGGCGATTCCGCTGATTCACAAAGGTAAAGTAATCGGCGTGCTCGACCTGGAGAGCCCGCAACTGAATTACTTCACCGAGGATCACGTACAGACGCTGTCGATTCTGGCGGCAAATCTGGCGGTCTCGCTGGAGAATGCGCGTCTCTACGAGCAGGTGGCGCGCGACGAGGCGCGGCTAGAACGCGATCTCCAAGCGGCGAAGCGTATACAGGGCGCTCTGCTGCGCCAAGCGCCATCCGAGGACTTCGGTCTGGATATGGCAGCGCGCTATTTGTCTGCGCGCGAGTTAGGCGGCGATCTCTACGATTTCTTGCGTTATGGACCGCAGCAGCTGGGAATCGCGCTGGGTGACGTGAGCGGGAAAGGCACCGCGGCAGCGCTTTATGGCGCAGTCGCCATCGGCATCATGCGCAGTCTTGCGCCGCAGAAGTTGCAGCCAGCGGAATTGTTGCGCCAAATGAATCAGACCGTGGGCGAGCGACGAATCGAAGGTCGCTTCATGACCATCTGCTTCGCGACATGGCAGAAAGGGCGAAGCAAGATGCGGGTGGCGAACGCGGGCCAGTCGCAGCCGCTGCTCTATAAGGATGGGCGATGCGGCAAGGTGGAGCTAACGGGATTTCCGCTGGGAATCTTTGAGGAAGTGAGCTACGACGAGTGGGGCGTCACGCTCGATCCCGGAGACATCATGGTGTTTCATTCAGACGGGATCGCGGAGACCGCTAACAGTGAAGGGCAGTTTTTTGGAACCGAGCGCATTCGCAAGTTGATCGAGGAACAGCATGAGTTGAACGCGGCGGACCTGGCGGATCGCGTGTTTCGCGAAGTGGATTGGTTCGCACAGGGTGCGCCGCCGTCAGATGATCGCACTCTGGTCGTGCTGAAAGTTCGATGACCGCTCCGGCCGAGCGCCACAAAGAGAAACTTGCGTTTGTAGATCCCGCCACATTTACACCGCATTTTGCCTGGAAGAACCTGCCAAGAAAGTTGGCGCACCATTCGCTCGTCGTGTGCGAGAAGGTGCCCTTGGCCGATGTCGCGACCAAAGTCCATACGCCTGCGTACGTCTACAGCTTGGCCGCGATTGACGATGCCCATCGTGAATTGCATCGCGGATTAGGCGGCTTGCCTCATACCTTGTGCTTTGCGGTGAAGTCCAATGGAAACGCGGCAATCCTTAAGCATGTGGCGAAAAAAGGAAATGGGTTCGACATTGTTTCCGGAGGCGAACTCGACCTGCTGAGGCGAATTGGAGTTCGGGGCGATCGCATCGTCTTTTCCGGGGTAGGGAAGACACGTGAAGAGATTCGTGAGGCCCTGCAATATCCATCGCGCACAAATAGCAATCGTCGCGGCATCCTGCTTTTCAACGTCGAGTCAGAAGCCGAACTCGATGTGTTGCTGACCGAAGCTCAACTACAGTCGCGGCGCGGCGGTAATGTGCCTGCAGTTTCGATCCGCGTCAATCCTGACGTGCAGGCGGGTGGGCACCCGCATATTTCCACTGGACGTTACGAACATAAATTTGGACTCGAGTGGGAAGAGGCTCGGCGCTTGTATCGCGCGCATCGAGCCTCCAAATGGATTCGCTGGGAAGGCATCAGCGTTCACATCGGATCCCAGATTGTATCGCTGGAGCCGTTTCGCCGGGCGTTGGCAAGGCTCACGACTTACGTTCGGGAATTGCGCAAGGACGGAATCGCCCTGAAGTATTTGGATTTGGGCGGTGGGTTAGGTGTGCGGTACACGACCGAGAAGCCGCCGACCCGTCATGCTTATGCGCGCATGGTGGCGCAGATCGTCCGACCGCTCGATTTACATTTACTGCTGGAGCCGGGCCGCACCATCATGGCGCCTGCCGGAGTCCTGCTGACGCGTGTCGTGTATGTGAAAGAAAATGGCGGAAAGACGTTTGTGGTGGTGGATGCCGCGATGAATGATTTGATGCGGCCCGCATTGTATGGCGCAATCCATCCGATCACTCATCTCACGCGCGATAACGATGATGAGGCGGATCGTGCCAGAGTCGATGTTGTTGGACCAGTCTGCGAAACCGGAGATTGTTTTTTGCGTGATTGGCCTTTGGGGTGCGTGGCAGTTGGCGATCTGCTTGGAATTTGGACCGCCGGAGCCTATGGAATGGCGCAAGCGTCGAATTACAACGCTAGGTGCCGCCCCGCCGAAGTGCTGGTAGATGGCCCGCGATGGCGCGTGATTCGCCGACGAGAGACGCGTGCAGATTTATTGCGCGGGCAAGTCGTTTGACTAATTTCCATACGACAGTTAGGCGATGATCAATTCCGTCGAGCCAACTGTCAAAAAACAACTGTCAAAAAACTTATACTTCGCCCCACTTCAATTTGCGGTGCAAGATCTCAAAATAAGATTTCTTCAGCGGCTGAATCAATTTCAGATGCTCCGCGGCTCGCGTCATTCGAACCTTGTCTCTTGGTTCGATGGGAATTCCCGTCTGTCCATCTAAAGTAAGAAACACGGATTCGGTATTCGGCGATACGTTGACTTCCACGACAGACGAATCGCGAACCACCACCGGCCGATCGCTGAGCGTATGCGGGCAGATCGGTGTGATGATCCACGATTCCACCGACGGATGCACGATCGGTCCACCGGCGGATAGCGAGTAAGCGGTAGAGCCTGTGGGACTGGCAACAATCAAGCCATCCACTCGGTACCGGCACACAAAATCATCATCGATAGCCAGCTCAAGCTCGATCATGCGCGCAAGCTCGCCTTTATGGATGACGGCTTCGTTGACCACGCTCTGTCGTTCCACAACGTTTCCAGCGCGCTCTAATTGCACATCGAGCATTACGCGTTCGCTTAAGCTAAATTTGCCGGCCATGGTTTCTTCTAGCGCGGGATACAGCTCTTCGAGTTTGAAACTCGTGAGAAAGCCTAAGCTCCCCATATTGATTGGCAAAATCGGAATGCCCAGGGGCGCTGCGACACGTGCAGCGGCCAGCAACGTGCCGTCTCCACCAAGCACCAATAAAAGTTGTGACTGCTCCGCGACCTGTTCGCGACTAAGGCCCTTGGCACCATCGCTCAGGCAACTGGCAGTTTCTGTGTCATAAAACACGCGAATGCCGCGAGCTTCGAACCAATGTAGCAATCCCGGCACAACCACGGCCAGATTCGTCCGTCGTGGCCGGGCAATAATGCCGACTGTATGGAAGGAAGCGGAATGCTCCATGGGTGTCTTGCGATTCTACAGCTTTTTTCGCGTGTGCAGAAAATACTCCTGATTACCTTCGGCACCGGTGAGATGGCTACGGCGCACGCCTAAAATTTCCAAGCCGGTGTTGATAGCGGCATGCCGCACGCGAGCGATCGCTTTTTCGTGCAACGCGGGATCGGCCACGATGCCACCTTCTCCAACATCCGCGGAAGGCAACTCAAACTGCGGCTTGATCAGAATTAGAGAGCAGCGCGCCAGTTTTTAGAGCACGAACCAATGCCGGCAAAACTTTGATGACAGAAATGAACGATAAATCTGCGACCGCCAACGCAATCGGCTCAGGAATATCCTGAGCCAGCAGCTCGCGGGCGTTGCGTTCAATGCGAATTACGCGAGCGTCCTGCCGCAGCTTCCACGCCAACTGATCAACATTGACGTCCACTGCGTAGATGCGCGCGGCGCCGTGTTGCAGCAAGCAATCCGTGAAACCGCCGGTAGAGCTACCCACATCAAGGCAAACCAAACCTGCGGGATCGACCGAGAAATCGGAAAGAGCGCCTTCCAACTTTACGCCGCCGCGGCTGGCATATTTCTGAATGCGACTTACGACCGTGAGTTGCGCATCGATATCCAGAGCCGTGCCCGCTTTGTCCACGCGCTCACCGCCTACGCGCACTTCGCCCGCAAGGATCATCGCGCGTGCTTTTGGCAGCGACTCTGCCAAGCCGCGCTCAACAAGCAAGGCATCCAGCCGTTTTCTGGCGGATTTCGGAGTCATGACGACGCGCGGCAGTTACGTGCGGCGCAAGACGAGGAATTCGGCGATGTCGCGAAGCCGCGAAGCCTTTTCGGCGTAGGGAGCGAGTTCGGCGATCGCTCGGATCGCCAGGTCATTCGCAATCTCGTGGGAACGTGCCAGGCCGTATATCGCGGGATAAGTCGCCTTTTGCTGCGCCACGTCTTTGCCCGCGGTCTTTCCCAGCGCGGCCGAGGATTCCTCCACGTCCAAAATGTCGTCAGTAACTTGAAACGCCCATCCGATGTTTTCGCCAAAGCGGCGAAGGCGCGCAACATCTTCCGTACCGGCGCCTGCACACAGCGCTCCGCTGGTGACGGATGCACGAATCAGCGCTGCTGTCTTCGATCGATGAATGTACTCCAGCATTTCGGGCGGCACCGCTTTGCCCTCGCCTTCCAAGTCTGCCACCTGTCCGCCAACCATTCCGTTGACGGTGCCTGCTGCCGAGGCGATCTCTGTAACCATCGCTACGCAACGAGCGGCCTCAACCGAAGTAGCTGCCACCGTTTCGAACGCTAGCGTGAGCAAGGCATCGCCCGCGAGAATAGCGATCGCATCACCAAACTTTTTGTGACACGTCGGCTTACCGCGGCGAAGGTCGTCATCATCCAAAGCCGGAAGGTCATCATGAATCAGCGAATAGGTATGAATGAATTCGATCGCGCAAGCAGGATAGAGGGCGGCCGAAATTTCCGGCGTAAAGATGCGTGCTGCCTCCAGGCAAAGCATGGGACGAATGCGTTTGCCGCCCGCGAGCACGCTATAGCGCATTGCCTGATGAATGGAAGAAGGTTGTGCGGATTCAGCAGGGAGCAGCCGATCGAGAGACGCGTCTACAACAATGCGATCTTCTTCAAAGAAAGCTGGCAGCTTCACCGCGGTGCTGGGACTCGGCGACGAGCCGTGCGCAGCAGTCACGATTCGGTCTCGCGCTCGGGATCGAACGGTTCCGCAGCCAGCTTGCCGTCGGCCTTCCTTAATAGAATCTCGACTCGACCTTCGGCGTCCTCGAGCTGCTTCTGGCATTCGCGAGATAGAGCCACGCCTTCCTCAAATAATTTCATGGCGTCATCCAGCGAAAGTTGCGGGCTCTCCAGGCGGCGTACAACTTCCTCGAGGCGGGCGAGCGACTTCTCAAAATCTGGCTTCTTCGGCGGCTCGGGCTTTTTTAGAGGAGTTGAATTCACGCAGTCAGGCCTTGTCTCGCTCTGCGCCGCGGTTCGCGGCGTCCAAAAGTGTCGGCGAACGATTCGCGAACCATTCTAAGGCACGCAGAAGAATGGAAACAATCGCTTTGTGCGGTGCCGCGACAACTCATGACAGATGTAGCGTGCCGAGTTCCAGTGTCAAGCTACTGTGCCGGTTTCAAAGTCAGAGTGTGCTTCCGCATCCGAGCTTCCCCCTGATCGCTAAACGGTTGATAGATCGGATTGCCTTCGTACCAGAAGGGAAATTGGTCGGCATAGTGGCTGCTGCCCAGCTGACCGGATTGCCCGGCGGGAATCAGAAGGATCGATTCGTCCCAGTTTCCGAGATTGGCGACGAAGCGCATGGCCGGACCGTGGCGTTTCGTAGCGGCACGCACGCTGTAACTTGTGCCTGATTGTGGCTTACCCGAAATGCTGAGCAGCGCTTTCAACGCACCTTCGCGCCCGATAGGGTGAAGCATGTCCAGCGAATTGAATCGCTTCCATTCCCAGTCTTCGATGCGCGAACTCTTCGCTTCGTCGCCGATTTTCGCGACCGCACGGTCAGCCGCCGCTACCAGCAGCTCGTCATAACTCCTGTACGCGGGCGGCAGCCATTTGGCGGGCCGATCCGTGAGAATCTTTTGCAGAAATGTTGTGGCCCGCCATTGATACAAATTGGTCTGATCGGCCAAGTACGGCTCTAGAATCAATGCCAATGCCGCGCGGCGATACGCAACCAGGAAAGACACCTCCGCAGAATCCGCATCCGCGCTGCCATTCCAATCCTTTAACCCATCGATCAACTTCTTGGCGCGATCGTCTTTGGGCGAATTCGTTTTTGCCGCTGCGGTAAGCTGGTCGGCTAGGAAAACGTGCGGATAGCTGTAAGTGTCGGTCTGCACCTTCAGCATGTCGACTGGGCGAAGGTCGCGCTTGTCGTGAAGCAAGTCGTAAATTCGCGCCGTGCGGTACGGCTCCTCCCAATGATCTGTGAGGTAAGGCTTATAATTAGGGCCGACGACGCGTGCGTTTGCAGTTACGATCAATCCGCTATCGGGATTCAGAGCCTGCGGCAGCTGATCGAAAGGGATGTACCTCGTCCATTCGAAATCGTCCACGTCACCCGGGACAGGTACTTCTCCATGTCCTCGCTTGCGAACTGGGACACGAGCCGCCATCACATAGCCGATGTTGCCTTTGACGTCCGCGTAGACGGCATTTTGTGCCGGTCCCCACACGTGTTTCATCACTGCGCGAAATTCTTCCCAACTCTGCGCTTTGCCAAGCAGCATGTAGGTATTCGATAGACCGCCGGGTTCCGTGGCAGTCCAGCGCAACGCATACGCTTTATCGGCTTCGCGGCGCACGACAGGCCCGTGCCGCGTCGTGACGAGACGAAGATGTTCGTCCGGTCGGCCTTTTACGTGAATCACTTCCTCATAGACCTGGCCCTTCAACCACTTTCCATTAGCTCGATATTCGTCAGGCGCGGCCGGATTGAATTTCTCGATGTAGACATCCTGGACGTCAGCACCGTTGTTGGTGAAGCCCCACGCGATGTGATCGTTGTGGCCAATCACCACCAGCGGAGCGCCGGGCAAAGTGAAACCTTGGACGTTCCACCCCGGAGCGGTGAGATGCACTTCGTACCAGATCGGAGGGATGGATAATTCCAGATGCGTGTCGTTAGCGAGTAGCGGCTTTCCGGTCGCGGTGTGATCTCCACTGACCACCCAGTTATTGCTCCCCAAACTGTGGCGAACTTCCTGTCGAGTTTCTGCGAGATACCCGCGAACCGAGCGAGCAAGGACCGACGTGAGATCCGGCAAATTTTCGGCGATTGCATCATCGGGACGTGTACCCGTTATCGCGGCCTTGAGAACTCCATCGGGCTCCATGTCATCATCATCATCATCTTCGTCGGGCTCCACGCGTGAACGTTGCGACCCATCGTTGATCGCATTGGGGTCGCCCACAACAAAGTGATCCATCGCCGCGTCAGGTGAAAAGAGGTCACGCGCGCGCTCCCATCCAACTTTTTCCGAAACTTTTGCGCGGTTCAGCTCTTCTTCCCAAGTGTCGGTAAGGGTTTCGTACATGTAGCCGCCGATCACCAGAGAGTCGGAGACTTGCCATGGCCGTGGCTTGTACCTGAGAAGCGAAAATTCGAGCGGCAGTTGATCACCATGCTGCTCGATAAAGCGATTGATTCCGCGTGCGTACGCTTCCATCAACGCGCGCTGCGAGGGCTCCATCGACGGAATGTCCCGCTCCGCAGCGCGGCTAAAGCCAAGGGTGCGAAATTGTTTGTCGACATCCAGCGTCGCGGGGCCGAGGATTTCTGAAAGTTCGCCACGACCAACGCGCCTCAATAGGTCCATCTGCCATAGCCGATCCTGCGCCATGACGTAACCCTGCGCTTCGACCATATCCTCGACAGAACTGGCGCGAATGTGTGGCACGCCCCAACTATTCCGCTCCACCACCACGTCGTTCTGTAAACCGGGTACCCGAATCGTGCCTTGCAGTTGCGGCAGCGGCCGGTACACGAACCACCACACCACTGCAGCAACGATGATGACGACCAGGGCGATAAACCAGGACAAAAGCCGCAGGAAAGATCGCAATCTGACTCCCATCGCAAAAGCGAACGGTCAGTCTAGAGTAGCCGCGAGACCCACGCAACGCCGAGGGCTTGCTTAATTGCGAGACGGGCACCTTGGAAACCCACACCTGCCGCTGCTGTTACAATGCAAAGAAGGGACAAAGACACGATCCATGATTGCAGTGCGCCTCATTGGTGTAATCGTTCTCGTAGCGCTCAACGGTTTTTTTGCCGCTGCGGAATTTTCGCTGGTCGCGGTGAGGCTTTCGCGCGTACGTCAGCTGGTCCAGAAGGGAAATGCGCGCGCAAAGATCGTTGAAGAGCTGCTTGGCGATGTGCATCGAGTCGTTTCCGGCGTGCAGCTGGGCATCACCCTTTCAAGTTTGGCCCTTGGAGCACTCGGTGAAAGCACCTTGGCATCGCTGCTTCAAGCGGTCTGGCCACGAATGGGCGAATCGACGCGGGCCATACTGATCGCCCATGCAGCGGCGCTCGCCGTCGCGTTTGGCATGCTTAGCGCCCTCCACGTCGTCATTGGTGAGCTTGTGCCAAAGACGATCAGCCTGGCACGAGCCGAACGCGTTGCCTTGCTCGTTGCCCGCCCCTTCTCCTGGTTCCTGCATACCTTTCGATGGGCCATCGACCTCCTTGACACTATTTCCGGCGGCATCGTGAAAGCGCTTGGCGTCTCGGAGCCGCAAGGACATAACGCGCCGCACTCCACCGAGGAACTCCAGATTCAGATTCAACAGGCCCGTGAGCGAGGCTTGCTGGCGCCCGGCGAGGAAAAATTCATCGTTAGCGCCATCGAATTGGGGCAAGTGCAAGTACGCGAGATCATGGTCCCACGGCCTGACATGCACGTTCTTCCCGTGGAAGCGACCTTGGACGAAGTGATGCGCGCCTTCGCCACCACCCAGAAATCACGCATCCCGGTATATCGCGGAACCGAAGATCAGATCCTCGGATTCGTGCATATCAAAGACATGCTGTGGGTGCTGCTCGATCGCGAAAGACGGTTGGAAGAAAATCTTGCGCCCACGCCCTTCGATTTGCGCAGAGTTTTGCGCGAATTGCTGATCGTTCCGGAAACCAAACCTGCCGACGAGCTGTTGCTGGAATTGCGAACGCGCCGCGTTGGCCTTGCGCTGGTGGTCGACGAATTCGGCAGCATCCTCGGACTCGTCACGTTGGAAGACATTCTCGAGCAGGTCGTCGGCGAAATTCACGACGAGTTCGACGTCGAAGAGCGTCCGCTTACGCTCGCCGATGGCGCCGTAATCTTCGACGCGGGACTCAACGTGCGCGATCTCGATGCACAGTACAACATCACTTTGCCGGAAGATCCCGCGTATGCCACCGTCGGCGGGTTTGTGCTCGACCAGCTCGGATTTATTCCGCGTGGCGGCGAAAGCTTTGAGTACGGCAACTTTCGTTTCACGGTCGTGGAGATGGATGGCCGGCGAGTGGCGCGCGTTAAAATTCAGCGCATCCTTCAACGCGAGGCCGAAATAAAAACGCCGGAACCTTCGGACTCCGTCTTGCAACACGCAAAGAGCTCACCTGCCACAGCCCACAATACCGCAGCGAATCCGCACGAATGACGCGCTCTACGCCCGCCGTCAAGCTCCCAACTCTGCCATTGACGCGTGTGCTCATCGCGTGTGCTCGTCCCAGTGATTTGGAGGCACTCGCCGAGTGTCGGCATGGACAATATCCGGTGGCATGAACGTTGAGGTTCGTCAGCCTCCCATACACAATGAAGGTGTGAGTGCGCACAAGCATCGGCTCGCCGATTACCTTCAGCCCAAAACGCTGGCGATGCTGCTGCTCGGGTTTTCTTCAGGGCTTCCCTTTTATCTGGTCGGCAATACGTTCGGCTACTGGCTGCGAGATGAACACACCTCTCTTACGGCCATCGGCTTTCTTTCTTGGGTGGGCATTGCCTATTCCCTGAAGTTTTTGTGGGCGCCCCTGATAGATCGCGTTGACCTGCCATTGTTTAGGCGGCTTGGACATCGGCGCGGATGGATGATGTTTTCGCAGATCGCCGTCGGGCTAGCGCTTGCGGCCATGGGCGGGATCGGCGCGAAAGCCGGGCTCGGGCGGCTTGGTGCGTTTGCGCTCATCGTCGCGTTTGCCTCATCGACACAGGACATTGTTGTCGATGCCTGGCGAATTGAATCAGCGGACAATGGCGAAGAACAGGGCCTGCTCGCGTCTGCATATCAGTTCAGCTACCGGCTGGCGCTACTCGCTGCGGATTCCCTTATCCTTATCGTCGCGTCAGCCGTGGGCTGGCGGATGTCCTATGGTGTCTACGGCGCATGCATGGCCATTGGAATAATCGCGACCTGGTTCGCAAAAGAACCTGAGCGCGTTGATGTGCTGGCGGATGAAAAGAAGCGTCAGCAGCCGCTTTGGACGCCGCGTGGTTTCCTTGACGCTGTTGTGGGACCGTTCATCGCTTTCTTCCGCGCACATGGCTGGCTTGCGCTTGTGATGTTAGCGGCAATCAGCCTGTACCGAATACCGGACTTCATGATGGGTCCGATGGCGAACCCCTATTACCACGACCTCGGCCTTTCGAAGCAAACCGTCGGAGCAGTGCGCGGCTCCATCGGCTTGGTTGCGACGTTTGCAGGCATCGCCGCGGGCGGGTTCTGTTCGCTGAAGTTTGGCTACATGCGCGCGCTCATCGTCGGGGGAATTTTACAGGCCGCTGCGACTGCCGCCTTTGCGATCCTCGCGTTTCATGGCACGAGCATGCGTCTCTTCGCTCTCGTTATGGTCGGTGACAACTTCAGCCTCAGCTTTGCTGGCGTTGCGCTTGTTGCGTATATGTCGAGTCTCACCAATCTGGGATACACCGCGACGCAGTATGCACTCTTAAGTTCAACCTATGCCTGGCTGGGAAAGATCTTGAAGGGGTTTTCCGGCGCCATTGTCGAAGGCCTGAGCGCCACGCATGGCCTTACTCACGCCTACGGCATTTTCTTTGTCGCGTGCGGACTGACCGGCGTGCCTGGAATCCTTCTGTTCGCGGCATTGGGTTACTGGCACAGACGGAAGCAACCCGTCCCGGCCGCTGCTTAGAAAGTCTCACGCAAGACTAGCTGTTTTGCAGCGTTACGGCCGCCCCGCGTCCCAGCGCCAAGCTTTTTGCGGCATTGCCCTTGTTGATCGCCACTTCCAGATATCCATTCGAACCAAAATACGCGAACGGCTCATTGCCATTGCCGAGCGCAAAAGTGTCCACCAGTCGCGTGACCGCGTGCGTTCCAATCTGTAACTTCAGTGCGTCGCCGGACGCCGCCCCATTCGGCAAATCTTCCTGCCGGAAGTTCGTCACCAGATTCCCGAAACTGTCCACCCGCATCACCACGCCCTTCAACCCGTCCTCACCGGCCTTCGGCCTTGGCAACGCAAAGCGCTTGTAGTCCTGAATCTCTTCTCCCATTGCCGATGTCTGCCATCCCTTTGAGAGCCATGCGGCGACCGGCGCGAAAACGTCCCGACCATGAAAAGTCTTGCTCACCGGCTGCTGGTAGTAGTGCTCCGCGCTGGCGTGACGCACCACGACGTTCGGATCACTTTCGTAAACCAGTGATAGAACTCCGTTATCCGGCGCGATGAAATACTGATTGTCTGCGGTCGCAAGAATCGGACGTCGCTCGGTTCCCACGCCCGGGTCGACGACCACGACGTGAATCGTCCTCGGTGGAAAGTAAGAAAACGCCGATCCGATCGCCAGGGCTCCATCCAGCAAATCGTAAGGAGTGACGTGATGCGTGATATCGACGATCGTCACATCCGGATTGATTTTCAGAATGACGCCCTTCAGCGTCCCGACCAGATGGTCGCTGGTTCCGTAGTCCGTCGTGAGTGTAATGACAGCGTTAGACAATGGTTGCTCCCACCCTGTGCAATGTATCGTCGGAAGAGGTGTTACGGCTGTGCGAGGAGATAAATCTTCTCCTTCTTCACGCTAACCAACATGGCGGGTGTCGTCAAGAAAGGACGCGCGAGTTGCTGTGCAATCGGCAACGTCTCGCAAGCCAGCAAGCTATCTTGAGCGCGCGCCTTCTATGTTGAGGCAAACGGGACGTACCTAACGGCGCTCAGCTGTCGCCTTGGTCCGGCGCACAGGAATGCCATTCAGGATCAGGAAAGTGCAATCGGCAAAGCCATAACCCGCAACTGGAACACCGGCGCTCGGCAGCCCGCTCGCACGCATCGTCGCGGCGCGATACTCCCTCGCAGGATCGTCGCTTGAATTGGCTTTTTCTTCGACTTATCCATACTGGCGACCGTCGAACCGCCAGAGCATACAACAAATCAAGCCGAATGCCCGGGTCTATACCCGCGCCCACGCGATGAGTTACAATCGCCACAAGCGGGCGTCGTACAATGGCAGTATAGAAGCTTCCCAAGCTTCGGACGTGGGTTCGATTCCCATCGCCCGCTCCAGATTCTAAACAGCTCAGGCTGCGGCGCCGTTTTCCATATTAAAATTACAATTTTGGTGCCACTTCCGAAGCATTTCGGACGTGTTCCATTGGGATTTATCCGGTGTCTCGCGGCGTCATCATTACAAGCAACTGCAAAGGCGACGAGAGTTCAAATTCTGATCGTCGCTTTTCTAAACTGAGGCTTACTCTAGGTGCCGGAAGGTGGCGGTGAACGTGGGTCTGTGCAGATGTAGCATGGCTTCAACCGAGTTGTGCGGCAGCTCTCAACGGCATCTTCGTGCGCTCCGCACTTTCTCGATAGCCGCGTTTAAGGCCACTCGCTCATTGAGTGAGTCTGGGTTGGACGGGAGCGCCTGAAGTCGCCGATAGAGCGCCGTCTCAGCATAGGCGATACGTGCTGGCTTTCTGATCGCATCTGTTTCCTGCAGCACGCTCTCCACAGAATCCTGCCAGGCATACGCCGCAGGACTGCTATTCTTCTCTAATTCAGCTACAAAGTCGTCGATGAATTCATGCAGTGTCATCTTACACTCCAACGCGCGGCGCGAAAGAACAGCACCCTATCAGGACGGAATGTGCTCGGCTTACCTAATCTGCCCTACACTGTCCACAATTGAACCCTGAGGAACTCTTAGTACTCCGTGTCGGACAATCCTGTATTGCACTTCACCCTAAACACGTTCCTAATCCCCCGATGCCGGAGCCGGATGACCCGAAGCCACTCTCGATTTTGGTCGTCGACGATTCTGAGATGATGCGCAGAGTAATCAGCGCAATTCTGCGTTCCCGCCAATGGAGCGTCTGGGAGGCCCACGATGGAAGAACCGGCGTTGAAATGTTCCAGCAGTGTAAGCCAGACGCCGTCATATTAGATCTGGCCATGCCAAACATGGATGGCGTAGAAACAGCCAAGCAGATGTCGGAGTGCGATCCAGACATCCCTCTGATTCTATTTACAGTGTTTGAGGTTCAGGGAGTAGAGAAAGCCGCGCAGGAGGCTGGAATAAGCGCCATAATCCGCAAAAGTGAGGCTTGGACTCTGCTCGAAAATATCGAGAGTTTAGTCGAGGGGGCCGTCCGTCCTGCGATGTAAATACTTTTCAAGGACGCGCGTGACCAAGAGGAGCGTTCCGTACAGATCTGCCCGGAAAGGAGATTGAGATGTGCAGAGCCTTCCAGAACGAATAGGGCACTCCTGGCAAATCTCTGCATCTAAGGTTCAAGTGTCATCCCACCGCCTTATTGCGATCACCCTCGCTCTGTTTTCCGCGGCTGCTGCGCCCGGCAGCCGTGCACGACAGGATCAATCGCCGACTGTGGGTCAGCGCGCATTTGCCGAAAAACTTCGCGTACCTGGCGTTCCGGATTTTGGCAAGGTTAACGATTTCCTTTACCGCGGCGGCCAGCCCAAGGTCGACGGATTGGGGGAACTGAAGAGGTTCGGTGTTGATACAATCGTTGACCTGCGCGGCGAACTTCACGGCCTGGTTTTGAATGAGCGCCGTCGCGCTGAATCTCTCGACATACGCTTCATCAATCTCCCGGGCTCCGGTTGGGCAACACCCAAGGATGAAGAGATTACTCAGTTTTTTGATTTGATTCTGGAGCGCCCACGCAGAACCATATTTATCCACTGTTGGCTGGGCGGTGACCGCAGCGGCATGTTCATCGCTGCTTACCGCATCGCGTTCGAGGGCTGGTCGCCTCGACAGGCGATACAGGAAATGCGCGCATTCCACTACCTGCATTTTTGGCATCCAAACATGGCGCACTGGGTAGAAAAATTCCCGGAGCGCTTGGCGCAATCTTCTGAGTTCGCATCTTTTCGCCGCTTACACACTCAGCCATAGTTTATATGGCTGGCGTCTGGGGCCCGTAAGCATATTGCCGATTTGAGGCGCTTACCCGAAAAAAGGAATCACTGAAAATCTTCGTCTGGATTAGTGGCCGGTAAAGTGCTGCCCTCAATCCGGCCTAAAATCGCTCGCTAGGTTAGATATGTCGTGAGCTTGCAGTGGTCGCCATTCAACGGCCCTTACCATCCAACAGTTTTTCATGCTCAGCGCTCTTTTCAGAATAAGATCATCATTCTCATGCATCGAACCTATGCAATTCGACGAGTTAGGTATAGCCAGAGCCTTTGCAGAGCGCCTCAGTTTTGCCCTCACGGCTAATTCTGAATTCTGCAACCATACTCAATTAAATGAGGATGCTCTTTCATGAAGCGAAAGAAAGTTTGCTTGGTGATTAATCCGAGAGCCGGTCACAATTGCGCGAAGCTAAATGACTTTTTGCCAGTCCTCTCCGCGGCGCGCTGGAAGACGGACATTCGCATTAAAGAATATGGTGGGCACGCAATCGAACTTGCCAGCAGAGCAGCTAAGGAAAAATACGACCTAATAGTCAGCTACGGTGGCGACGGCACGTTCAATCAGGTCATCAACGGCGTGCTCAACAAGAAGGGCTGCAAGAGTGCGGTCGGCCTCATTCCCGGCGGAACCGCTAATGTCTGGGCAGGAGAGGTGGGCATACCTAGCGACGCGACGAGAGCGGTGCTCAGTCTTGTGAATAGTGACGTGCGCGAAACAGACGTAGTCCGCGTTCACGTAAGTTCGCTGTCATTCCCGCTCGCGGAAAACCAAGCGGGGCGGTCTGCCGCGAAGAAAGGGGCCAGCAAAACGGCACCGCGACGTAAAGTCTCTAATAACGGGAGACCAAGCCTGAGAACAAGGAAGCACTTTTTGCTGATGGCCGGCCTCGGAATGGACGCCGCCATCTTGGAACACGTTGCGAAACCCCTCAAATATGAAATAGGGCGATTAGCGGTAGGCTTCGCGGCGGTGAAGGAGCTTGCTGTTCACCAACCTTTTCTCACGGAAATAGGGTTAGCCAACAGCGGACAAGTTGCCGATATCGTTTGGAAAGGCGACGCGCTTCAAGTCGTGGTTGGGAATACTCGTCACTATGGGATTGGCCAGATCACTCCGAATGCCTACGTTGATGATGGACTGCTCGATGTTTGTGTGATCACTGCCGGACATCGAGCGGTTCCTACCTTCCGGCAAGTTTTCTCTTTACTCGCGGTAGGCAAGCCCGATAAAGCGGGCGCCGAATACTTCCGCGCCGCACACTTCTCGATATCAGTGCCAGCATCGATTGGGATGCAATTAGATGGCAGCACGGTTGATCTTAAGGATTACCTGAGCAAGGCTAACTGGAGAGCGGTGCAGCAGGTAGAAAATCCCGCGCGTGTCATGGTGAATTATCGTTTTGATGTCCTTCCACACCAGCTTCCGGTTGCGATTCCATGCACCTATGATAATTCTCTGTTTAAGAATGGGTCAGCCGAGGCAAAAAGTCGTTTGGCGGTAGACAGCCGAAAGATGGAAGGGAATCCGGAAAGACTGGCTCACATCACTTCCGGCACTGGAATGGGGAATAAAGCCGTTCCAGGAGCGCTTGACCCGCCCGGTGTGAACTCCGCTGAAAAGGAGCATGAATCCAGCACACCGATTAAATCTCTTTCACAGTTCCCCAGAGAAGTAACCGTGCTGGGCGCTTGCTCAAACCCTGAGATAAAAGAAGCTTATATCGTAGCCGGGACCATTACCAAAAGAAGGACGGGAGAATCCAAGTTGGTTGCCATACGTATTAACGACAGGACGAAAGTAATTGACCAAAATGGCGAACCGACCCCGACGAGTTTCGTCATGACCCTCGAAGAAAACAGAAAGATCATGGTCCAGGGGAAGCAGAATAAACGTGGGGTTATCAATGCAAAGCAAATTTCGATTCTATGACACTAGATCTGTTTGCAGTCGTCCATGTGTCTGCTGAGCCCGTCTGTCCGCGGGCGTGTAAGAATTACAGCATTACCCTACCTTTACTCCTCTCTTCAACTACACTCGTTTCTGACAGCCCTCTCAGGCATTCGCCTAATCGACCCGCGAATTACCCAGCGCGAAAGTCGTCGCCTGCCCACCTGTGTGCGGCATAGGAGGATCGATGACCAAGCTATCGATGTATTTTGGGGGCTTGCTGTTAGCGCTTCTTTTGATTGTAACGACGGGGCATGCACAACAACGGCAGGACGAGCCTGCTTATGGTGGCTCGATGGACGCCCGGGATCATGGTTATCAGCACGGATATCGAGACGGTGTTCGCCAAGGCCGAGCGGACCTAAACAGCAATTCCCGACCGAACTACGACACTGAGAACTATCGCCGCGGCGATTTGGGCTATGAAGAGTACATGGGCTCTCACGAGGACTTTCGCAGGGGATACCAAACCGGCTTCAAAGACGGTTACGAAGATGGATATGGGAATCGGCCGCTACGGTCCGATGTATACGGACTGTCGGAGTCTTACGATCCAGACCGCCGCCCTCGTACGGAAGAAGATTCTCGTTACTATGAGAAATGGGGCTATTCGGATGTAGCGTTTGACACAGGCTATCGCGACGGCTTAAGCGCCGGTTCCAAAGATTTCCGCGACCGGAAGGATTACCGTCCCGAAAAGCATGACTCGTACGAAGATGGCGATCACGGGTATCGCAAGAGCTACGGGTCGAAGGATCAGTACAAAGACCAATACCGCAAAGGTTATCTGCGCGGATATGAGGATGCCTTTAACCGCAGAGCGCGCTAGTTCGAGCTGATTGAAAACGATATAACCGCTAAGCTGGTAGGAGTGGCGTTCAAAAAAACGCCCTCCTTACCTGTCCCTACGGGCGACCGAATTTTGTACCTTTCGGTTGTTCACCATGCGCTCTCAACAGATGATGGCGCGGAACATCCCAGCTAGTAAGAATGCACCAATCCCGTCCAACACAAACGAGCACAAGACCGCAGCTGCCATCATGGGGATGACCGGGCGCGTAAACGGCTTTCCCAGAAACAACCAGAATATGACGCCCCACTCCAGCACGCGAATAGGTAGCAGAAGCGCATACAGAGCGGGGCCACTGAAGCCTCGAAGAAAGGCGGGACCGTAGAAGAATAGCGAGCCCACTCCAACACCAATAAGTGTGCGCACAATGCCTGCGAGCGCGCCCTTTACAGAACCTTTGTTGTAGTAACGCGCAAGCACGATGCAAGCGAGCACGTAGCCGGAGAGCTTAATCAGCAGGAAATAGAGGTACAGCTTGGCGTCACCCGACATATCGCGGACCTTATCATGCCGCTCGCAGAGCATCTTCATACAACATCATACCCGCATCTCCATTCGGCCCGTGCTTCCTCTAAACGATGATGGGCCGCCGCCCTCGTTGGGTTCGATTCTGATCGCCCGCTTCAGATTTAACCCAGTCAGCTGAAGCTCTCTATCCGCACATCTCAAAGCCGAGGCTTGTGGTCGGCCCTTATCTGGGAGTTTCTCAAGTTCATGAGCTCTTCGAGAGCTTTCGTTTGTCTCGTTTGGTGAAGTCCTTCCGATTGCCGGATTTAACCCGTTCATTATTGTTTTTGCGGACTCGCCATTCTTCGCGGTACTCACGTCGTTCCGTTCTCCATTCCTTGGCTCCTTATCGTTCCCGGCATCGCTGTGCGTCTTTCCGCCTTTATCCATACCAACCTCCAAAGTGAGCAAGGGCGATTAGTAGAATCACCGCAGCTTGTGCTGAAGTCGGCTATCCGTACTTTCACGTAACTTTCGGTGGGATTACGTCGCAACCCGTATAAAGCCATTCGCATTGTCGGGCAAAACCAAAACCCGTCTGAACTTCTGGTTGGATGCTTAGGGGTGAGCACGCCCCAAAACATCGACCTCGAGATCGCAAGCGTGTAATCCACGTAACATCGCGGCCGTAATTGCCTTGCCATCCCAAACTCGGTACGAGATGCTCCATTACATCGGAAGTTGCTTGCGGCAGATGCGGCAGTTCCGCTCCGTCGCGGCTTTCCCGTCGATCGACCTGCTCATCAGCAGATCATTTCCAGCGCTATCGAACGTGCAGCCGTCCACGTGCGCGTGGGTAAACGATGGCAGGAGAGACCTTATGAAATTTTTCGCCTACGTTCGCTTTGTGGGGCTGATTGCCGCATTTTTGGTTGTTCCCGCGCTAGCGTCGGCGCAAGACTCCATCAAGTGCGAATCCAACGATGGCCGGCGAAATTATTGTGGCAGCTATGACTACCGCCAGGTGCGACTCGAACGGCAGATCAGCGGATCACCCTGCGTCAGCGGCCAGTCCTGGGGAGTAGATAGGCAAGGGCTTTGGGTGGATAGCGGATGCCGCGCTATTTTCACAGTGCGAGATCCCCGTGGCGATCGCGACCGTGATGGAGATCGCGACGACTCTCGTAATCAGGACTCCATCACCTGCGAGTCCAATGATGGCCGGAGAAATTATTGTGGAAGCTATGACTATCGCCAAGTGCGGCTCGATAAACAGATCAGTGGTTCACCCTGCGTCAGCGGCCAGTCGTGGGGAGTGGATGGCCGAGGCCTGTGGGTCGACAACGGCTGCCGCGCAATCTTCAGTGTACGTACCCATTCGCATGGAGACGGATACGGCCACCATGGCGATGACAATGGCGGAAACCAGGATTCCATCCGGTGCGAGTCCAACGACGGCCGACGGAATTATTGCGGGAACTATGACTACGACCGTGTGCGCCTTGACCGGCAGATCAGCGACTCCCCTTGCGTGAGTGGACGGTCGTGGGGAGTAGATGACCGCGGCCTGTGGGTCGATAACGGCTGCCGCGCTTTTTTCACCGTCGAAGCCCGCCCGCGGCACCGCGAAAACGGTGGCAATAGCGACTATGGCGGAATTTACGGCGGCTACAGCAATAAAGGTTGGTGGGATCCGGATCCAAACGACTCGTGGCCTCCTCGCGGCGAGTGGCGGGGCGGCAAGTGGGCATCCGGCGGAGCGTGCTTTTACCAGGACCGCGAGTTCCGGGGGAGCTATTTCTGCATGCGCCGAGGAGAACAACGCGAGGAGCTGGGAGGCTACGGCGACCAGATTTCTTCCATGCGCACGTTTGGCGGTGCTCGCGTCACCATCTACGATGATCGGGATTTTCGTGGCGCCCGCGAAACGGTCAGCGGCGACCGGCCAGAGCTGCAGCAATTACGCGTTTCACAAAAGCCGGGTCACACCTGGAATGACCGCATTTCATCCATACAAATTCAGTAGCCGGGCTTTGTAGGGAATCGGAAGTTGAGGTGCTGATCGGCTCTTACGATTCTACCTTCGGGTTCTCCATGCTTCGAGCGATCGTTTCGCGAAGATGACTGATCAACAGGCGGATGCTGTTGGCGAGCTGCACGACTTCACCTTCGCCCTGAATGTCGAACTCGATTTCATAATTGCCTGCCGCGGCATGATCCACGGCATCCTTCAAACTAAGTAGCGGCTTAACCACTTGCTTCGGCAACATGAAGCTGATCCACACGCTTACCAGCAGCGTGATCGCCGACACGATCGAAAGCGACCATTCCGCCACCGAAATCATGCGCCGCGCCTTATTATGGTCGAACTCAATGCGCGACCAACTCTTGTGCTCCAGTTGCGCGGTGCTATCCAGCACGCTCTGGCCTGAACTCTGCAAGTCCGCGGTGATATGGCGAAGCGCTGGATTTCCTTCCTGCACCGTCTTGGTAATCTGCGCGTCAAATGACCCGACGCGAGTGCGCAGCTCATCCACTAGCTGGGCGCGGGTTTTGTATCGGTCACTCTTCAACAAATTATCGAGATCCTTTTCGTACGTGGTCACTACCGCATCGATGCGCTCTTCGGGCGCCTGTCCCGGCTCACCGATTGCTCGTACCGCAGCTTCGAATCGCAAATTGTAGCGATGTAAAGCGTCCGATGCTTTGTCCGTAAGATCCTGGTCCGAAGGATGAAGCTCGTGGATGGCGGTCAAGATCTCCTCGATCCTCTTCACCGCATCGCGGTTCGCCTGCAATGAACTCGGGTCATACAGCAGCAGGTAATTCCGTTCCATGTGCCGAGCTTCCAGCATCTGGATGGAAGCTTGCTGCGAGAGCGTGGCCGCGGGCGCGTCGTAACTCACAATGCGATCCACCACGTAGCCGATCTTCAGCAGGTAGTACACCGAAAGCACGATAACCGGCACAAGGATCAGCCGTACGATCGCGAGGCTGTAGCCGACGCGGCGTCGCAGCGACGCTCCCGGTGCCAGCACCTGGAAGGACCGCCGAATACCCAATTTCATTGTCCAGCCCTCCTGCCGGAAATCGTGGGAGGCAAACGCCTACGCATTCAGGATACACGTCCTGTGGGTGACTTTCTGTTGGCCGACCAGTAGACGGAACAATATCCGCGGCTGGCGGTTCCAACAAGCGGTAAGTTGTCACTGGACTATTCGGGGCGAGGCTATTCGACGCGATAAGATTGTTTCCCCCCCTTTTTTTTGTAAGTGCGGATTCTAAACGGCTTGGTAGACGGAATGTGCTAAGTATTGATGGTAAAGGACTTACTGGGCTGGAAATATGGCTATTGCGGACGAAACGCGGTGTTTGTCGCTAAGTGCGGATTCTAAAGGGTTTAGCGGGCCCGTTTAGCGGGTCGAAAAGGCCCGGTCTCCCGGACAGAGTCGTACTCCGATGCTACTCGGCGAAAGCTGTGGGCAACGCCGAGGGCGCCTGCTTGCGGCAAAGCGCCCCAGCGCGTTGAATTGAACGGTAGCCCGGATTGGGACCGGATCGTGGTTATCAGGGCCGGATCGTGGTTATCAGGGCCGGATCGTGCTTATCAGGGATTGATGTCCTGCTTCTTTTCCAACTTTGCAATCAGCCCTTGAATTCCCGGCTTGGCAATTTCCGGAGCGGTCGTGAGCGCAAGGTTCATCTCTTTCGTGGCCGTAGCGAAATCTCCCTTCGCTGCTGCCATGCGCCCCAACTCTCCGTGGGTGTACCATTCGTTTGGCCGTTTTTTCACATTCATCTGAAAGATCGCGAAGGCCTCATCCTGCTTCTTCTGGAATTGCAATCCGCGCCCATAGGAATGCAGTTGGATTCCGGACGCCAGCTCCATCGCTTTGGTCTTGGTTTTGGCGGCCTCATCCTTCTTGCCCTGTGCGTCGAGGATCTGCGACTTGGTCAGCAAGTTGTCGAAACGCTCTTCGCCAAGAATTGATTGGTCTTCCCACTTCATGGCTTGATCGAGATTCTCGCCGGTATCCAGCAGCCACAGCGCCGCTTCGTCGTACCCCGCCCAGGTGAAGCCGCCCGTGTTTCGCAACTGATTGTTGATGCTTCGCAGCACGATCGCATTCACATCGGCGGAAACATGAAAGGGAACCGCCACTTTGCCCCAGCGCATGGTCACGGCCGTTGAGTCCGGCTTTACTTCCTCGAAGGTGTACTCCAGCGCCTCCTGGTTCTCAGCTGTTTGCGGCTTGGCGGTCACGCGCAAGGCGTCTTCCTTTTCGTCATAAGAAAAGCTGCCCCATGAGGTCGAGTTCTTCGAGAAGATTACCGTCCACTCGTTCTCACCCGGAATCATGTGCAGTCCATACGTTCCCGCTGGCAGCGGCTTGCCTTCCACCGACACGTCATCGCTCACTGAAAACGTCGTGTTCTCATTGGCCCCCGCCCGCCACACCTTCCCGTACGCTATTTCCTTGCCGAACAGCGTTCTTCCCGCCGCGAGCGGCCGGCAATAGTTGAGGGTGATATTCGTGAGCCCAATCTGCTGCGTGGTGATGGACCTCTGGCTCAACGTAGGCAGCTTGAGTTCCGTCGCCTGACTGCCGTTCTTGAACTGCGCCTTAGCGCTGCCTGCGAGACAACACAATGCCATTACAAAACCGAGTGAACACCGCTGCAATCTCTTCATGGACACCCCTCCTGTAGGGAATACGTCTGGATTAAAAATCGGATGACTCTCCACTCACACGGACCCCGAACCACTCGCTGACAGCAATAGACGCCCAGTGGCAGGGTCGGTGAGCAGCGGACACGTTCCTGTCACCATGACTGCGAGAACGAGGCACATCGACGCGGGGCACGTTCTGCAGAGAACTCCCGTAACTATCAGGCGAAAACACGGCGAATAACTGTTGACGCATCGACTAACCACGTTAGATTGGATAAAACCCAGCTGTAACAGGCAGAATCAAATAGGCAAGTAAACGAGCTAAATGCAGCCTATTTTGTGCATAGGCCCAAGACTAATCACGAAGGATGGAACCGGATGAAAGCAATTTTAAAATCTCCTGCCATTGGACGAGCGATCGTCCTGGCTGCTTTGTCTCTGTCTTTGGTCACCGCTTACGCCGCGGCTCAGAACAACAGAGCTCCCAGCGGCCCGCCACAGAGTGGCAGCAAGGTCATGGGTGAGCTGAAGTTCGACGGTGTGAGCAAGGTCGAACGCGAAGCTGGCGTGTGGGTCGATGGCAACTACGTCGGCTATCTCAAAGAACTTAAAGGCGACAAGAAGGTGATGCTGCTGCCCGGCGAACACAATGTTGCCGTGCGCCAGTCGGGCTACGATGACTTCGAGCAGAAACTCACCGTCGAACCGGGACAGGTCCACACCGTAGTCGTGCGCATGCACCTGGCTCCCCACGCAACTACTCCCGACATCACTTCCACTCTGAAGCTCGACATCGAGCCCGGCCGAGCGGCGGTCTTTCTGGATGGCAAATTCGTCGGCCACGCCAGCGAGTTCGGCGGCGCGGTGCACTCCATGCTCATCAGCCCGGGCAAGCACCGCATCAAAGTGGAGTTGCCCGGCTATCGCAGCTTTGACACCGAAGTAAATTTGCTCGCGGGACAAAAGTCCGAGGTAAAGACCGAACTGGTGAAGGGCAGCATCGAACAAGCGAGCCCGGAAATTAAACAACCGCAAGGGCACGACCGCTAAGCGCCGCTGAATCGCGAACGCTGCTACAACGAAGGGCCTCTGCTCCACTCCTGCCGCCGAAGACGGCCGCAAGGGTTGACAGAGGCCCTTGCACTTTCTAACATAGCCTTTCAAAACTGAATCGTTGCATTCCTTTGGGGACGCTTCAAGAAAGCTTTAGTTGAGGTTCGTAAACACCAAATTCTTATGATCACAGTATCCGATCTTACGAAGAGGTACGCCCGGCACACCGCCGTAGACAACATTTCCTTTAACGTGGAAAAGGGACAGATCGTCGGGTTCCTTGGTCCCAACGGCGCCGGCAAGACCACCACTATGCGCATCCTGACTTGCTTCATGCCGCCTACGTCCGGTACCGCGCACGTCGCCGGATTCGATGTTCTCGAGCAGCCGCTGGAAGTCAAAAAGCGCATCGGCTATCTGCCGGAAAATCCTCCGCTGTATCCGGAAATGAGCACCACCGAATACCTGAGCTTTGTTGGCAGCCTCAAAGGGCTCTCGGGCGCGGAACTTCGTCAGCGCATCGATTACGTGGCCGATCGCTGCGCTATTGCTGACGTCAGAGACAAACTACTGGGCAAGCTCTCGAAAGGGTATCGGCAACGCGTGGGTCTCGCCCAAGCCATCATTCACAATCCCGATGTCCTGATTCTCGACGAGCCCACCGCGGGCCTCGATCCCAAGCAGATCAACGAGACTCGCGACCTGATCAAGAGCCTTGCGGGCGATCACACCATCGTCCTGAGCACGCACATCCTTCCGGAAGTCGAGCAGATCTGCCAGCAGGTCATCATCATCAACAAGGGCAAGTTGGTCGCCACCGATTCCGTCAACAACCTTCAGAATCGCGCGCGCGGAGTGGAATCCCTGCTCCTCGAAGTTGCAGGCCGCAACGGCAATATCGATCCTGCCGCGGTGCAACGCCGGCTCGAACAGATCAACGGCATCAGCCGCGTGGCAGTGAAAGACAATCGCCACAATCGCTGGATTTTTGAGCTCGACAGCCGCAAAGACACGCTCGTACGCGGCGACCTTGCTCGCGCCATCGTGGAAGGTGGCTGGGACCTCAACGAACTGCGCACCGCCGCCGTCAGTTTAGAAGAAGTCTTTCTGCAACTCACCGGAGATCAAACAGCGGCCCCGGCGCCTGAAGCCGTGCCCACCGGAGCCGGAGCAAACTAATGCGAAACACCTGGATCATTTGCCGTAAGGAAATGCGCAGCTACTTCGCGTCACCGGTTGCGTATCTGTTGCTCACCATGTTCGCCTTCATCTTCGGATGGTTTTTCTGGAACATCCTTGGCTACTTCGTACAGATGGGGACAGCATCGATGATGCGGGGCCAGGCGATGCCCATGAATATCAACGAAGAGGTCATTCGTCCGCTGCTGGCGAACGTTGGCGTGATCGGTCTGTTCTTTATCCCGCTAATCACCATGCGGCTGTTCGCCGAAGAAAAGCGGACCGGCACGATCGAACTTCTGGTCACTTCGCCGATCACCGACATGGAAGTGATCCTCGGGAAATGGCTCGCAGCCATGCTGCTCTACGGATGCATGTTGCTGCTCACCGCGCTGAATTTCGCGTTCCTCTTTAAATACGGCCACCCGGACTGGAAGCCGCTGGTTATCGGCTATCTCGGCCTCTATCTGCAAGCGGGCGCGCTCCTGGCCGTCGGTACTTTTATCTCCACGCTGACAAAAAATCAGATTATCGCTGGCGCCGTTACCTTCGCGGTGTGCCTGATGCTGTGGGTGCTCGAATGGGTCAGCGGCGGCGGCTTCGAAACTGCCAAGTGGGCGCAAGTGCTCTCTTACATGTCGGTCATCAGTCACTACGAGTCGTTTGCCAAAGGTATGCTGAGCTCTAAAGACGCCATTTATTATGTCTCGCTGATTTTCTTTGGACTTTTCCTCACCGCGCGTTCCATGGAATCGCTGCGGTGGAGGTCCTAGCATGAACACCAAATTTCTGCAGGCCCGCCAAACCAAGTACGCCGCATACGCTGCGACCTACATCCTGATCATCGTTGGGGTCCTCGCTACCATCAACGTTCTGGCTAATCGCTACAACAAGGCGTACGACACAACTTCGAATAAGCGCTATAGCCTCTCGGATCAGACTGCGAAAATTGTGAAGGGGTTAAAGCAGGACGCGTACATCACCTATTTCGCGCAGTCCTCCCGTTTCCGTGAAGCTCGCGATCAACTTGATCTGTACGCCAACCTCTCGCCCAAAGTTCACGTGAAGTACGTCGATCCCGACAAGGAGCCCAACGTCGCGCGCGAAGCTGGCGTGAAGAACTACGGAACTACGGTTGTGCAGATCGGCGCGAACAAAAATGAAGCCGCAAGCCTCACTGAAGAAGGCATCACCGGCGCGTTCATTCGCGATCTGAAGAACACCACTCGCACCGTTTGCTTCGTCACCGGCAGCGGCGAACATCAGATCGACAACTCCGATCGCAGCGGCTACTCGCGTTTCAAGGAACTGCTCAGCAAAGAGGAGTACACCGCGAAGTCCATCAACCTGCTGCAAAACGCCGAAGTGCCCGCCGATTGCACGGTGCTGGTTGTCGCCGGTCCGAATGGCGACTACGTGCAGCCACAGGTGGACGCCATCAAGAAATACGTCGAAGGGGGCGGTCGCGCCTTCTTTCTTCTCGATCCGCCGCTGAAGATGGGTCGCTCTGAAATTGCGGATAACACCGCGCTCGCCGGCCTTCTGCAATCGTGGGGCGTTACACCTGACAAAGATCTGATTCTGGACATGAATCCCGTCGGTCAGCTTGTTGGGGTCGGCCCGCAAGTCGCGCTGGTCTCGACCTACGATTCGCACGCCATCGTCAATGACATGAAAGGGACCGCCACCGGGTTTCCGCTGTCACGTTCGCTGGAAGTGAAAAACGGCGACAAGACTTCGGTCACCGCATTGTTCAGCTCTTCGGGCACCAGCCTCGCCACCGAGAAACTGAATTCGCCCGCGGTGGATCCGAACGATCCGAAGAACAAGAAAGGTCCGCTCACGCTGGCAGCGGCCGGAACCTACAACACCGGCAAAGAAAATTCGCAGGGCCGCTTTGTGGTGGTTGGCAGCTCCGATTGGCTCGCCAATTCGTTCATCGGCTTTAACGGCAATCGCGACCTCGCCCTGAACACCATGAATTGGCTTTCCTCCGACGAAGATCTGATCTCGATTCGTCCGAAGGAACAGGACGATCGTCGCGTCACCATGACCCAGTCGCAGCTCAATTACGTGCGCATCACCAGCCAGTTCATTTTTCCGCTCGCCGTGATTCTCGCTGGCGTCTCGGTTTGGTGGCGGCGCAGATAGCACTCACGCAGCAGGCCATGTCAGGACAACTTCGATGAAAACCACCGGAATGCTCGTCGCCGCAGCCGTTTTGCTTGCGCTGACCGGCGCTCTTTATTGGTCCGATCGTCATCCCACAAAAGACTCGGCCACCACTTCCGCCTCTTCGACTGCCGAAGCTCCTGCACCGAAAATCCTCACGCTGAAAGACAGCGACATCTCGAAAATCGATATCAAGAAAAAGGGCGCGGATCCTGTCGAGTTGACCAAAGATGCGGCAGGAAAATGGGAGATCACTGCACCCAAGCCGCTCAGCGCCGATCAGGATGCCGTCACAAGTCTGGTCTCTACCGTCGCCTCGCTGAGTTCCGATCGGCTGGTCGACGACAAGGCCGGCGACTTAAAGCAATATGGTCTCGCCGATCCGTCGCTGGAAGTCGACATCGACTCCAAAGAGAAGGCGCAAAAAGTATTGCTTGGTGACGATACGCCCACCGGCAGCGCCACTTTCGCGATGCTCTCCGGCGATCCGCGCGTCTTCACCATCGCCAGCTACACGAAATCCAGCCTTGATAAATCTACCAACGATCTCCGAGACAAGCGCCTGCTCACCGTTGATTTCGACAAAGTCAGCCAGATCGAGCTCATCGCCAAAAAACAAGATATGACCTTCGCGCGTGAAAAAGACACTTGGCAGATTTTGAAGCCCAAGCCGCTCCGCGCGGACAATTCTCAGGTTGAAGAACTTTCCCGCAAGCTGAAAGACGCCAAGATGGATGTATCTTCCACGGCGCCCGACGAGAAGAAGGCGGTCGCCGCGTTCGCTTCCGCGACGCCGGTCGCCACTGTCAAGCTCACCGGCACTTCCGGAACTCAGGAACTGCAAGTCCGGAAGGCGAAAGATGACTACTATGCGAAATCTTCCGCGGTTGCTGGAATTTACAAAGTGCCCGGCGATCTGGGCACCGGTCTGGATAAATCCCTCGATGATTTCCGAAACAAGAAGCTATTCGATTTCGGCTTTACAGATGTGAACAAGCTGGAAATGCACGACGGCGCGAAATCCTATTTTCTGACCAAGGGTGGCCAGGACTGGTGGATCGACGGCAAGAAAATGGATCCCATCAGCGTCGAAGGCTTGGTCGACAAAGTGCGCGAGCTCTCTGCCTCTAAATTCGTGGATAAGGGCTTCACGACGCCTGCGCTGGAGCTGACGGTGACTTCGCACGACGGCAAAGAAATTGAAAAAGCCGAGATTGCGAAATCGGGTGACAACTACATCGCCAAGCGCGAAAACCAACCTGCGCTGTACCAGCTCGATGCCAAGGCAGTGACGGAGCTGCAAAAGGCTGCCGCCGACATCAAGCCTCTGCCAGAACCTAAACCAACCGCCCCGCCCGCCAAAAAGTAATCTCAAATCGTTGAGTCGGCCTCAGCATGCAGTCCCCGGTTAAGTCACAAGGCGAGTCCTCGAAGTTGAGTGTGGGTACGTTCCTGGGTGCAGCACCCTTCGATTCTGAGGGTGCGAGTTTAGATCGGACCACAAGCGAAAGCAGAACGCCATGCAGGATCTGACAGGTGTTCTGCTTCTACGGCAAATACCAAGAACCACTGATAGAAATCGCCACCCGCCCTCACCCACCATCAAAGTTCGACCGAATCCTCCATGTCTCCACGATCAAACGCACACATGACACCACCCAAGCCCCGCGCCACCCACGACGCCGCGCAAAAATCTTCCTCCCCTCCGCTGCTCTTTGATCTCGACGGCACGCTCGTTGACAGCGTCTACGAACACGTGACCTCGTGGCGCGAGGCCCTCGCTGAATTCGGCATCCGTATGTCCAACTGGAAAATCCATCGTCGCATCGGCATGAGCGGCAAACTTTTCCTTCCCACGCTACTCCGCGAACTTGGCCGCAAAATGAGCCCGGCACGCGTAAAGTCGCTGGAAAAACTCCGCGCGAAATTGTTTCGTCAAAAGATCCCGGGGATTGAGCCATTGCCCGGCGCCGAGGACCTCCTCAAGTTTTTGCAACAGGCTCAAGTCCGCTGGGCGCTGGCCACGAGTGGCGAACGCGATCAAACCGAGCGGCTCATCCGAAATCTCGCCATTCCAAAAAATGCTCCGATCGTAACGGGCGACGACATCAGCACCGCCAAGCCCGCGCCGGACACATTTGTTGCCGCTGCCGAGAAACTCAGCGTCTCCGCAGCGGACTGCATCGTCATCGGTGACAGCCCCTGGGACCATCTCGCCGCCCGGCGCATGAAAGCGCTCAGTGTCGGCCTGCTTTGCGGCGGCTACGCGCACTCAGAGCTGGTGGAAGCCGGCGCTTGCCGCGTCTACGATGATCCCGCCGATCTGCTGATGCACATCGAGGATCTGGGAATTCAGACCCAACCCTAAGAATGCGAACCACAAGGAGGGAGACTCAAGCTATGGCGTCACGCAAACAATCCGCTGCCGCAAGAAAAAACATCAAGAAAGCTGCCGCTGCTGCCAAGAAGAAGCGCACCATCGCGCATTTACCAAAGAAAACGCGCACTGCGTTAGGAAAACAAGGCGCCAAAGTAGCGAAAGAGAAGCGCGGATAACATTCGATAGCTCGCCCATCTCGCGTGCGAGAAGCGGTCGTTAACCGCTGCTGTCGTGACAGGCTTGTGTCAGCCTTGGTGTACGATATCGACTCGTCTGCTCGCAAGCCGCCCGAGAGGATTTTCCGCTGCATGCTCGTCAAAGGCTCGTTCCGCATCCTCAACTTCTTCGACGTCGGTGAAGCCTTTGATCTGGAAAAGCTTCGTGCGCAGCTCGGCCCCGGTGCTATTGCTCATCCGCCGGCATTCATCCAGCGTTCCCCCGAATACGCGCAGGCTCAGAATGTGCCGTTGCAGGAGAAGTTGCAGGACGTAAAGCTGGCCACTGGCGAAACGCTTGAGGCCAACATCAAGTACTACTGGTTTGGCGTAGCTTCGCTCGAATTCACCACGCCGTTTCAGTGCCAGTTCGAAGCTTTCAGTTGCGAATCGTCCCGGTGGATGAATGCACCTGAAGTTGAAAATGCTGCGGAAGACCTGTTGCGCAAACGCCTGCAGCAGATTCAGCCCGCTGTGATGCGCCCCGCCACGAAATGGCTGGATGAAGATTATCTGGTCATTGACATCCAATCCGCGCAGCATGATGACGGACGAGCGGCCACGGCTTCAGAGTTACTGCAAACCTATGGCGATCAGATCGCGGAGCTTGTTCGCGGTGAAACTGTGCCGCTGGCGCAATCCGAGCGCGAAGAGGTGCTGCGCTCGGCGCTTTCTTACTATCAGACCGATCTGGTAGTTGTCGGCTGGGGTGCCGCGCTCGTCTACGACAAGCCTGACGCTACGTCCGCGGTTATCGATTTGCTTGAGTATGCCAACACGCAGTTGCTTGAATTCCGCTATTACGACGAATTCCTGACCGTGCTGCTCTCCAACGTCTATAGTTCGCTCGAAGGGCACGACAGTTTCTGGTCACGGTGGCGCTTATCGCGCAGAGCAGGACGCCTGAACCGCCTGCGCCTGGACATCATGGATCTTGCCGAACGTACCGAATACGCCGTGAAATTTATTAGCGACACCTTCTATGCGCGCGTTTATCGCGTCAGCTCTGCCAGGATCGGCGTGAATGATTATCAAACTCTGGTGGATGAAAAGCTGAAGACGGCCGGCGAGCTGTATGAATTCATGGTTGCCGAATTCAACGAACGACGTATGTTTGCCGTCGAAATCGTTGTCGCCGTGCTCGTTTTACTGGACGTGATTCTCCTTCTGCGTGGTGGCCACTAACGCATGGAAGCCACTAGCGGTACAGCGTGTTCCATCTGTGCCAACCAACTGACACACGAGAAGATGGTTTATGGGCGAAGAGGTAAAATCCACTTGATGCAACCGAGCCGCTGTTCCAGATGATTGTCATCGTGATGGGTGTGACCGGGTCCGGCAAGACCACCGTAGGAATTTTGCTCGCCCAGCGCCTCGGCTGGGACTTCTTAGACGCTGACGATTTTCACTCCGCTGCCAACAAAGCCAAGATGCATCAAGGCATTCCGCTTACCGACGCAGACCGCTTGCCGTGGCTGGAAACCATGCACGCGAAACTCCTGCGAACTCGATTCCGAAAAACGCAACGCGGTCCTCGGCTGCTCCGCGCTGAAACAAAGCTACCGCGATCTGCTCATGGCTGGCATAAATGCAAAATTGGTCTACCTGAAAGGTTCCTATGAATTCATCGCCAATCGCCTGCGATCACGCAAAGGCCATTTCGCTGACGAACACATCCTGGCCGGCCAATTCGCCGATCTCGAAGAGCCGACCAATGCCATCGTAGTCGACGTTGCACCCCCACCCGACAAAATCGTCGACGAAATCGTGCGCCACTTCAGTGCAGAGTAGGGGCGCCCGGCACTTCGAATCCTCAAAAGGCTCACTCACTAGCACTAAAAATAAAATCAGTCGCCGCCAAACGACACGATAGCTGTGGGGTTAGTGTCTATCATCCAACTGTCAGGCGGATATTGCGTTCGATCCGTATCGTGCGCGCCACTCCTCGGCGGCTTCCTGCGTCGCGGGCCACTGGAAGCACAAGTTGTATCCGTCCGGATCGCTCACATACAGCTGCTTCATTCCATAGCGAGCAACCCTTGGTTCCTTCACAGGAATACTCCGCGCGCGCAGATGTGTGTAGGCGGCATCCAAGTCAGGACAGCCGAAATAGATTGCCGTATCGCTATGCGCCGCGAAACGTGCCGGGTCAGGCGTCGAGGGACGCTTGCCCTCGTCATAGGCAGTGTTCAACATCAGCTCAACGCCATTGAGCGACAGAAGTGCCCATCCAAAATTAGGCGCTGGCCCAGACGTGCTGATCACCTGGAAGCCCAGAACGTCGCGATAGAAGGCAATCGAAGTGGGCATATCGAAGACCTCAAACAAAGGCGCCATGCCGCGAACATTGATGGGCATTTCCACTCCTTACGGCGCGACTATTTGGCCGCCAACTTCCCGATCAGCCTTTCGCGCTCCGCCTGGTACCTCGCTAGCGCGCGCTCGATCACAGTCACCGCGGCATACGCCGGCCGAATATCTTCCACTTCCACTTTCTTGCCTTCCAGCTGCTTGTAGTCCGAAAAAAATCGCTTCAAGACCAGCAAACGATGCGGCGGCAGGTCTCGCGCTTCCACATAGCCGTTGAATTCGGGATCATTCGTCGCCACGGCGATGACCTTGTCGTCGCTGGCCCCGGAATCCACCATGGTCATCAGGCCGATCGCGCGTGCCTTAATCAGCGCCAGCGGTTGCACCGCTTCCTGGCACAGAACGAGAACATCCAGCGGATCGTTGTCCTCGGCATAAGTCTGGGGAATAAATCCATAGTTGGCCGGATAGAAAACCGCCGAGTGGATAATGCGGTCCACTATCAACAATCCGCTCGGCTTGTCGAGCTCGTATTTCACGTTCGAGCCCAGCGGAATCTCTATGACCGCTTGAAAATCTCGCGGTAGATCGTTGCCGGGTGACACGTCATGCCATGCGTGCAACATCAGTTGGTTGGCCTCGTGATTGAAGTGGCGCTATATTATCGCGTGAACCCCGAACCAGACGCAAAGGCCAGTAGAATTTGACCGCGAAGCAAGCGTAAGATCCCATCACACAAGAAATCTGAGCGAGAGAAGAACACCGGCGCGAGCGTAACGCAATGCGTCACCGCGCTGGAGCAACACAGCAGCAGTGCGAGCTGGCGGGGACAACCATGTCAGACGGCCATCACCAAGCAGCCACCAGTTGGCTTTCCGATCTCGCGCGAGACATTCGCTACGCCGGCCGCGTGCTCCGCAAAAGCCCTGGCTTTGCGACGATCGCCGTCCTGACACTTGCACTGGGCATCGGTGCGAATACTGCCATTTTTTCCGTCGTTAACGCCACCTTGTTGAAGCCCCTGCCATTTCGCAATCCAGAAAAAATCGTCGCGCTTTGGCAGACCGAGAGCGCGCCCGGCTCGTATCCGCTCACTGGCGAAGATTACCTCGACTGGAAATCACAGAACACCACGTTCGATGCCTTGAGCCTTTACTCCTGGCCCTCCAGCGCCAGCGTCACCTCGGGATCCGCGCCCGAAGGCGCCACCGTCGTGCAGACCGAGGCCAATTTCTTTTCGCTCTTGGGCGTGAGCCCGCTCATGGGTCGCGATTTCGCCACCGGTGAAGACCAGAACGGCGGCAGCAAAGTGGCCATCCTGAGCTATCCATTCTGGAAATCGCGCTTCGCCGGCTCGAATACCGTCCTCTCCAAGACCGTTTCCCTGAACGGGGAGCCGTACACCGTCATCGCCGTCATGCCTGCGTGGTATCGCACTCCAGGCGACGCAGAGATATGGATTCCGCTCAACATGTCCAAGGAGCATCTGGGCACTCGCGGAACGCATCAATGGAAAGCAATCGGCCGTATCAAGCAGGGCATCACGCTGGCGCAGGCGCGCGCCGATTTACGAACTCTCTCCGAAGGCTACGAGAAGCAATTTCCCGAACACAACCGCAATGTCACCGCGATCGTCACTCCCATGCGTGAAGATCTGATCGGAGATTTCTCCACTCAGATTCTCGTGCTGTTCGGTGCGGTCGGGCTGGTTTTGCTAATCGCCTGCGCCAACGTTGCGAATCTGCTGCTCGCGCGCTCAACGAGCCGTCAACGCGAAATCGGTGTGCGCAGCGCGTTGGGAGCCGGCCGCGGCCGCCTGGTGCGCCAACTATTGACCGAAAGCGTGCTACTCGCGCTCGCCGGTGGAGCCTTGGGAATTGCCATCGCCTTTGCCGGCGTGGCCGCGCTGCGCGCCCAGTTGGCCGACACCATTCCCAATCCGAATCCCATCGCGGTCGATTGGTGGCCGCTGCTGTTCACCTTCCTGATCTGCGTCACTGTCGGCGTGTTGTTCGGACTCGCGCCCGCCGTGCAGACCTCCTCGGTGAATTGCGGTCAGGCGCTGAAGTCCAAAGGCACGGTAGGCGCAAGCACCACACGCGGCGGCCACTGGCTGCGCGATTTTCTGGTAGGCAGCGAGATCGCGTTATCGCTCGCGCTGCTCGCTGGCGCCGGACTGCTGCTGCGCACCTTCACGCATCTGCGTTCTACCGACATCGGCGTGCGCGGCGATCAAGTTCTCACCGCCACGGTGCGCCTGCCTGAAAAGCAGTACACCACGCTGGACCAAGGCGCACTCTTCTATGATCGCCTGATCGACAAATTGCAAAGTTCTGCCGGCGTGAAATCCGCGGCCATTTCCACGGAGCTCCCCTTGCTCGGCGGCAGCAACGGCTTCATCAAGATACCCGGCCAGCAGATGGAGAGCGAAAGCGGCCCGCTGGTGGAATTTTCCTCCATCAGCGATGGATATTTTCGCACTATGGGCATCCCGCTGTTGCAGGGCAGGGAATTCAATCGCGCCGATTTTGACATTACGGCGAAGGTAATTCGCGAAGCCATGGACGCCAAAACCAGTGACGACGCCAAAGCCATTGCGAAAAAGTATGTGTTGCCCGCGGTCATCAATCAGACCATGGCGAATACGTTCTGGCCTCAACAGAATGCCGAAGGCAAAATTTTCGAGAGTTGGGTGCAGTTTCGAGTGGTAGGAGTCGTCGGCGACGTAAAGCAGATGCGTTTGCGTGAACGCGTGATGCCACAGTGGTATGCCATGCTGTCGTGGAACCTCGGCGTGCCCTCGGGTCCATACTCAATCGCGGTGCAAAGTTCAGGTGCGCCGCCGCAGACCATGAGCAACACCATCGTCAGTGCAGTGCAGTCTCTTGACCCGGGCCTCGCAGTCTTTCGCGTGCGCACCATGCCGCAGATTGTTGCCGAGTCGATGCAGGACACCAGCTACGAAGCAGTGTTGCTCGGTGCGATGGCGGTGCTGGCGCTCGTGCTGGCGTCGGTTGGAACCTACGGCGTGATGTCTTACGTCGTCGGTCAGCGCACCAACGAAATTGGCATCCGCATGGCGCTCGGCGCGCGCCCCATGACAATCATAGGCATGGTCACTCGCGAGATGTTTTCGGTGGTTGCGATTGGCATCGTGGTCGGCCTCATCGGCGCGTTGGCCGCCGCCCGCTTGATGAAAGACTTGCTGGTCGGTGTCGCGCCGTTCGACCCCATGACTTATGTCGGCGTGTCGGTATTGCTTGCTTTGGTGGCGCTGGCGGCGTGCTATGTACCGGTGCGGCGAGCCATGCGTGTCGATCCCGTCAGAGCTTTGCGATACGAATAGAGTCAGTCATCGCGTAATATGCGTTTTTTTCCAACACTGCTTGCGAATGCGGCGCACACGCGACCTCCAATACTCGATGGGCGAGGCGAGTGAGCCATTTCACTTCATCGCCCAGCGCCGTCACGTATGCGGACGTCCATAGCTGAACAACTTCTGGCATTCCCGTCGCAGGAAACCGCCAGTCACCGGGATGACGTGATTGCCTTTTTCGAAAACCAATCGGCAGGGAATCAGGCAAGCTCGCCATTTATAATCGTCGGTTCCGCGCTTGCGCCCATAGGCTGCAATATCTTCCTGAGACACACCGTAGACGACCGCGCCGATCCTCGACCACACGCACGCGCCGGCGCACATCGCGCAAGGTTCGTGCGTAGAGTAGAGAACAAAGTCCGGCAAGTAGCGGCCGTACCCGCTCGACACGTACTTCAGCGTTTCCAGTTCAACGTGCTTGATGCTCGATCCGGAAGTCTTGACGCGGTTGCCAGCGCTGGCGATGACCACTTCGCGCCGGCCGATCAGTCGAGTGATCACCGCGCCGATGGGATAGTCACCGCGATCGCCTGCGCGCTTGGCTTCGGCAATCGCCAATTCCATGAACTTCCTTCGCGCCTTGTACGAAGCGGGAATCATTCAATGGATTATAGCCGCACGCCAAGGCTAATGCGTCAGCGCCAAGCTGGTTGCAGCAGAAGTGTGTAGGGGCGACGCTACAGCGCGGCCTCTAATGTAGCGTCTTGGCTAAGGTTGAATCGTCGGTTACCGCCGACGATGCTAAAACCACTGAACGCTTCGAACTCAGATTCCCGCCCTATCGTCGCGTCGCCGTAACCTTCAAATATTCATTGTGAACCAGGACATGACTATCAGGATCGGGCGCAACATTATGGGCAGACCACACAGTCTCAAGCTCCGCCGCAAAAGCCGCCTGTCCCTTTTCATCCAGCCGGCTGAAAGCCACCTGCGTCGGACCAAAATATTTCCGGAAGAAATCAACGGCACCGGCAGCGTTGGTAGGCAGATCAAAGTCGATGGGCACCAGTTCCGTTTTGATGTCCGTGAAATGCGTTGCCAGCCGTTCACGCACTGTCGCTTCATCGCCCCACAGTACAGGCGGCGCCATGCCCGGCGGTGGCGGCACATGCGTGGAGCTGACCTTGAACATTTTTCCGGTAAAGCTGCCAGGATTCCAGTTGCCCATTGCCAGCACTCCACCAGCTTTCAAGACGCGCGCAGATTCCGCAGCCACCAGCTCAGGCCGTGGCGCAAACATTGATCCGAACATAGTGGTGACCGCATCGAACGACGCATCTGGATAAGGCAACTGTTCGGCATCGCCCTCATCGAACTTAACGTTGACATTCTCTGCAGCAGCGCGCTCTCGAGCCTGCTGAAGCAGGTTCGTAGCGATGTCGACGCCAGTAACGACAAAGCCTCGCCGCGCCAGTGGTATCGCGGTATTCCCAGTGCCGCACGCAACATCCAGCACCCGCGCGCCAGCGGGAATGTTAAGGCTGTTAGCGAACACCTCCCCGCCGCCGGCAATGGTTTTCGCGACCATGCCGAAATCCCCAGCCATCCAGGTCTTGCGCATCGATTCTTTAATCTGCTGGATCGGTGGAGTAGCACGAGTAGACATGTTCTTCTTTTTCCTCCCCAAAATAAATCTTCAACTAGCATGCTAAATCGATTCACGCCACGTCAAGTCCGCTGCTGCCAGTCCAAGCGGTTATGCCGGTGCACCAATCCCTTGCATTCGTCGCAGGATTCGTGGGCATAAAGTGTAGAGGGCGAAGTTTATGAGCGCCCCGTCCATCGAACCGGCCACTCGCAATGCTAATCACCGCGGCTGGACCTCAATCGCCTCCGGCAAAACAACACTCCGCTGCATCAACTCGCCCACAGTCAGATCCTGACTCTTCGCCAGATACCGACTCAAGGCCCCAGGTTGTGCCCAAGGTAAATCCCAGCCATCTTCCAATGCAAGAATTGAATAAGTCCCAGGAATCACCGAGGGCAATACAAAACTGCCGTCGAAGTCACATTGATCCCGTCGGAAGAACTCCGGATGATGAATCGCGTCCTTCGGCACCAGCACCACCATCGCACCTGAGGCTGGTTTGCCGCCGCGTTTGACGAAACCTTGCACCGAAATGACACCGGCTACGACCAATGCCGTGATCTCCTGCGAAGAGCCGGGTGCGACGAGAATGTCGTGGCCGGGCGTTTCTCGCCCTTGCGAGATCGTTCGCGTCACCGTGTAACGCTGCGTATTGGAACCAACCATCAGAGAATATTTCCCCGGGCGCACTGCCGGTATCGAGATCTTTCCGCCAGATTCGAGCTGCGCGGAAGCAGCCATATTCTGGTAGCCTGCGGCTCTCGATACCCCTTCCGACTTGCGCAGCGCCACGAAAGTTTCCGGCGCCAACGGCGCGTCGCCCGGCAATTTCAGAACTATCTTGAGGGAGGCGACCGGTTCCATGCGCGAGATGTCCAGTTCCTGGCCGTCGCTCTGCAAGTTCAGCTCGGCAGCCTGAAGCACCGCTGCGGGTCCCGAAGGAATCAACACGGAATATCTGCCGGGTGGAAGACCCGCAAGTTCGAACACCCCTTCCGATATCTGTTCAGGCTGCGCCTCGATGAACCGGGGGATGTTGCTCTCGCGGTTCATCAGTTGAGGAATCATGCCTTGCGCTTGGCCGTTTTCGCCGACTGGAATGCGAACGATCACGCGCAAACCGGGCACCGGGAAGAGGTGTAAATCGATCTGCGGATGATCGCCCGGCTTGATCGAGACAGGAGCGGCGGCGCCCAGATCGGTTGAGCCGTTGTAGAACACAGTTGGATAAACAACATCCAAGGAGGAATCGACCACCGCTGGCGGAGTATTGGGCGCATCCCCTCGCGGCGTATACACCGCGTACCACGGTTTGGCATATGCCGAGACAAAGTATGTGCCCGCCTCGAGCGAAGTTAACTCGTAAGTGCCTTCGTCATCTGTGGTGGCGGGTTTCACCGCAACGATCCGGTTCAGTCCGTCACCATTTTCACGAGAGTAGAGCGTGACTTGCGCATCTCGAACCGGTGCACCGGCTTCATCGAGCACCTTTCCGGAAATCGCCGCGAGCGGAGGTAAGCGCAGGATCAGTTTCCCGGTGCTCAATCCCGCGCCCGTAACGATGGCCGTCGAGAACTGGTCATGCTGATCGTAAGCAACGCTAAGAAATCCTCGGCGACGGCCGGTGAGAGAAAATTTCCCAGCCGGAACTCCGGTAAATTCGAAATGCCCATTTTCGGACGTCACCATTGATAGAAATACTTGCGAGCGACGCTGCACATCCGTGAGATTGACACGGACCTGGCCTAAAGGTGCGCCGTTCAATGAGTTGACTACCGTGCCAGCGATTCTGAACACGCCGCTTGGCGCAGCCACTGGTCGGGCGGGTTGCGGAGCTTGCGCGCTGGCCGGCTGTGTCAAGCAGCAAATGATCAGCCAAACACAGCAGATGAGGCGCAGAGCTGGAAGCTTTTCAAACATGTTAGTTTTCAGTTGGCGTAACGGATAGTTTCAGAGTTTGCTTGTCTCCAGGGCCCAGCTCGACCCTCTGCGCTGTCGAGTCGTACCGTCGCAGTTGATCTTCGGTCGCAAACTCCAGGTCATCCTGCTGATGCTCAAATGCGAGCACCCGATACGAGCCAGGTGGCATTTGACTCGTCTCGAATTCGCCGCCGGGTCCCACAAATGCTCTCGGGAGTTGTGTGTTGCTGCCGCGTGCCTCAGGGATGAAGTAAACCGTCGGTTGCCGGCTTCCCCACCGATTGCGAAAACGGCGTCTTTGTGCGAACGAAATCGCAACTAACTGGCTTTCGGTCGAGGCCTGTGCCGTGTAGTCGACCAGGCCGTCCACATGCCCCCGCACTTCCGCTCCATCATCTCGCACGGTAATTTCGATCGGCTGCGGCGCGCTGCCGCCATCCACGGCCAAGAGGTTCTGCTGGAGATCCGTGCTTCCCGAAACTACAGAAGATGCATATCCCCCATTCACGATAACGCGAACGCGATACCGACCTGGCGGCACATTATCGAAGCGCAGCGTGACGTCATCGGGGCCGGTGGGTGGGCTTAGTCCGACATCTTGCCCGGACCCAAACGAATCAGCCGGCACCAGGATGGCAGTGATATACGACGGCCGCCGCGCGCTTGCCGTGAATGTTTCCCCGTTTGGCGTGTTGGAGGTCATGTTGAATTCCGGGCGGTGCTGCATTTCTTCCTGCACCGTCACTGGAACCGAAACGTTCGGCACAAGAGACAGCGATGGTCCGCTGACAGCCGCGCCGCGGACAACAAAGTTACTCATTCCGGTCATGCCAATCGGCGAATAGGATCGAAGCAGCACGGTGTATGCCCCGTCTGGCAGGCTACCGCCCACCATGTTCTGGCGTGCGTCGTAACCTAGCGAGAACCCGGGTCCGGGATGGCTTTGCGACCACACCTCGATCTGATATTGCTCGGCGGCCGGATTGTTGGTGATCGGAAGTCTGACCCGATAGTACTCGCGGCGCTGCGGAGTGAGCATCGTCTGCAATGTTTCCCCCGCGGAAAGATGAATGACGGCGGCGGATTCGAAGTCGGAAGCCGAAGGATAGTAGAGAGGAGGGAAACCGAAAAGTGGGCCATCGCCTGGTAAGAACACTAGAGCATCGCGGTCCATCGATTCACGCGTAAACAGCTTGTAGCTCCCAGGCTGTAGATTCGCGAATCGGAACTCCCCGTTGGAGCGGGTCATAACATCCCCTCTGATCGGTTCCCATCGCTCCCGGCCGTCCTGGTTCATGCGCCGATACAGCGCCACCTGAATTTTTTCGATCCCATCCGTGCCAGAAGAGGTCACGCGGCCGATCACTCGTGATTCCGGAAATAGTGCAATGCTGACCTCTTCTTGGCGCGGCTCAACCGACACTTGCTCCAGTCCGTCGAAGTATTCAAGGTAGCCCGGCTTGCGCGCCATCAGGGCGAAGGGGCGGTTAAGCGGCATGAGCTGAGCTTGTGCTTGGGTATCCGGCGAACCGAGCGGCGCAGTCGAGGGGCCCATTAGCGCCGGAGCCATTTGGACTTGCGGAAACGTAAACTCGAATTGGCCTTCGTCGTTCGCCATCGTGGCAAACCGATTGTCCGGTGAATGTACAAGCGCGTGTGGGATTGGTTCGCCGGTGACGGCGTTAACCACCGTACCGCGAAGGTGTATCGGATAGTCAGGCGTCGGGGACCCAGAAGTTTGCGCGAAGAGCGGAGTGAAAAAACCAGCGAGCAGCAAGAGCGCTAGCCGAAACGCATTCCTTGAGGCCGAACCGGGCATGGGATTTTACGCGCCGCGGATTATGACATCTTTTGTATATAACAGGGAAGCTAGCTAACGAGGGTATATAGATGCGCATCCTCGATGCGGATATTGATCCTCGCGCGTCCTACGACCAACTAATTCCCCAACCAAACTCGCTGTTAATCACACGGGACCGTTGCCACCGATCCAATCACGCCCTAGCCTTGTCGATCATTTCTTCCCAGATGCCTTTACTTTTCAAGATCAGCTCGACAGTCTCTCGTGCTGCGCCCTTGCCTCCGATGGCCTTCGTGGTGTGGTGAGCGATCTGTTTCACCTCCATCGCCGCGTCACCGACGGCGACCGCGAGTCCGACCCGGCGCATCAGCGTCATATCCGGCAGATCGTCGCCCAGGAATGCTACCTCCGATTCGGTCACTCCGGTTTTACGCAGCACATCTTCGTACGCGGCAACTTTGACCGGCTGCTTCTCGTACACAAATTCCATGCCCAACTCTTTGCAGCGGCGCCGAAGTGCGGCGCTTTCTCGCCCGGTGATCACGCCCGTCCGTAGTCCTGCCGTGCGCGCCAGCGCAAGTCCCTGTCCGTCATGAGCATCGAAAGTCTTGATCTCCAGCGCGGAGCCGTCCGGTTGCGAGAGCAGCGTGACGCTGCCATCCGTAATCGTGCCGTCCACATCCATCAGCAGCACCTTGATCTGCTTGGCGCGTTTGGCGACATCGGGTGCAATTTTGGTCGCAGTCGTTCGTGATTTTGTTCGCACTTTCGTCGCCAATTTTCTCTCCTGAGTTGGATTAGGATCGACGCAGCCGCTTGAAATTGTGACCGCGAGTAAATCGCTGCTGCATTGCCACACGTCACGAACGGACGCCCCGCGACGCATCACGGCGCCACGCCGCCGGGACGTAGCGCCTCGATTACATCAACTCCAGCGTCCACAGATCGTGCAAATGCACGACGCCAAGGACGGCCTTCGCTTCATCAACCACCACGATCGACGTAATTTTCCGCTTCTCCATCAAATTTAGCGCTTCGCTGGCCAGCACGTGTGGACCGATCGTTTGCGGATTGCGTGTCATGGCTTCGCTCGCGCTCATTTCCAATGTTGACCCGCGATGCTTTTCCATCAAGCGCCGCAGGTCGCCGTCGGTCAAGATTCCGGCGAGCCGACCGTCGGCGTGAGTCACCGTAGTCATGCCCAAACCTTTGTCGCTCATCTCGTGAATGACATCGGTCATCGAAGTTTCCGGCGCCACCCGCGGCATCGCCGCGCCGCTGTGCATGGTGTGCTCCACACGCAGCAGTTTCCGGCCTAGGCGACCTGCCGGGTGGAGCGCGGCAAAGTCATCGTGGCGGAAGTCACGGCGTTCCAGCAGCGCGACAGCCAGAGCATCGCCAACCGCCATCGCAACCGTGGTGCTCGCCGTAGGCGCCAGATTCAGCGAGCAGGCTTCTTCTTTTACGCTGACATCGAGTGCCACTTCGCTGGCTTCAGCAAGCGTGGAGCTGATTCGGCCAGTAAGTGTGACCAGCGGGATCTCCAAACGCTTCATCGCTTCCAGCAGGCGCACAATCTCTTCAGTCTCGCCGCTGTAGGAGACGGCCAGCATCGCGTCGCCGCGCGCAAGCATGCCGAGATCGCCGTGCACCGCTTCGGCCGGATGCAGGAAAAATGAAGGCGTGCCGGTGCTGGAAAGTGTGGCGGAGATTTTCCGCGCTACCAAACCGGATTTTCCCATGCCGGTTACGGCCACGCGCCCTTTGCAGGCGAACAGTAAATCGACAGCTTTCTCAAAGCTGGCATCGAGGCGCGCGAGAACGTCCTGAATCGCCTGTGCCTCGATCTTAAGAACGCGCCGCGCGGATTCGAGGCTCATAAACACGTGACTCGTGGTTTGTGATTCGTGACCCGTGAGCGGCGACGATCAAATGCAACCAACTTTGAGTGGCAAGATGCAGTGGCAGAAGTCCTTGGCGCATCGTCATCGGATGCGCTCAGGATGACAAGCGGTACTCGAATCACTAGCCTGGAAACGGCAATTGAGGTCTTCCACTGTCCACAGAGTGTCATGTTGCGCTCCATCGGCGGACCAGAGTCGATAATTCTTTCAGCCGCGCGAGAAGGGCGGGGAGTTGCGATAACGGCAGCGCATTGGCGCCGTCTGACAGAGCAGCAGCAGGATTATCGTGCGTCTCCAGAAAAATTCCGTCCACGCCGGTGGAAACGCCGGCGCGAGCGAGCGGCTCGATAAACTCGGGCTGGCCGCCACTGGCATGACCTTGTCCGCCGGGCAATTGGACAGAGTGGGTCACATCGAACACGACTGGATAGCCGAACTTTTTCAGAATGGGAAAGCTGCGCATATCCACGACTAAATTTTGATATCCGAAAGAAGTGCCGCGTTCCGTGAGGATAATTTTTTCATTGCCGGTAGACGCGATTTTCTCCACGACGTTGCTCATGTCCCACGGAGAGACGAACTGCGCTTTTTTCACGTTAACAATCCGCCCGGTTTTGGCAGCGGCGACCAGAAGATCAGTCTGCCGCGACAGAAACGCGGGAATTTGCAGGATATCGCAGACTTCTCCGGCAGGCGCCGCCTGCGAGGCGTCATGAATATCCGTGAGAATCGAAACCTTCAAGTCGGATTTGATTTTGCCGAGGATGCGCAGCCCTTCGCTCAGGCCCGGTCCGCGAAACGATTTCACCGACGAACGATTCGCTTTGTCGTACGAGGCTTTGAAAATGTAGGGGACCTGTGCGTCAGCGGCAATTTTCGCCACGCGCTCAGCCATCGATCGCGCATGCGATTCCGACTCAATCACGCACGGCCCGGCGATCAGAAACAGCGGATTGCCGCCCCCGAGGCGTAGCGAACCGAGCGCGATTTCGTGAGCGGCGGTCATATCGGAATTAGGGAAGATAGCACAGGCGCCTTCGAGACGCGTGGCCCGTCAGTGCCGAGTTGTGATCGAACTGGACACACTAAAGTATCTGCTCAATGCGCGCGCGCCAGCCGACCCTAGACTAAAGGAAGCTTGGCTCAGTCATTTATCAGAAGATTGGAGTGCTGCCATTTCGTAGTGTCAGTCGGCTGAAAAGCATGCTCACTTGCGTGAAATGCGGTAACGCGGTGCGAGGACGGCGTTGTCGTGTGTGTGGATCGCCGACTCCAGCGGAAGCTATGAAGCTGGCGTACCGGACAATCAACAGGTACTCATACCTGGTGTTCGCGGGACTGCTGGGCCTGCTCGCGGGCGCGCGCTACTACCCGCCTTTGGACAGCGAACGGCTGATGATGATTGGAGTCTGCATATTTTTTGCGCCGATCCTGCTGCATATTGTTTCTGCCGTCCGCAAACGTTTGGCTCTGGATGTCGGCTGGTTGCGAGCTGTGTATCTAACAGCGGGCTGCGCCTTGGTGCTCATCGCGCTGGGCACCACCGCGAACGGCGCTCTCGACAGAGGGGAAGCGCAAACTATCCATCCTGTAGTAATTCGAAGGTCAGCGATCCGAGGAAGGTATTCGGTCACGCGAGTTGCGCAGGTGAAATCGTGGCGTCCGGGAAGGGAATTGGAGCGACTGGAAGTAAATTCGCAGACGTTTGCACACATCTCCGCCGGCAAAGAGATGGCTGTCACTGTGCATCCAGGATTATTGTCGATGCCGTGGTACGACCACGTTAGCCCGGCAGAATAGCTCAGGCGGTGACGTGCGGGCCGGCGGCTACGGCTTGGGTGCGACGGGATTCGCTGACCGAGCGCGACTTGTGTTTCTTCTGCTCCAATGCGGCGCCGATGAAAGCGGCAAACAATGGATGCGGCTCCAGGGGACGCGACTTGAATTCGGGATGGAACTGGCAGCCGAGGAACCACGGGTGCTCGGGCGCCTCCACGATTTCGACGTAATTTTCGTCGGGCGTGCGGCCGGTAATGCATAGACCTGCGGCTACGAGAATCTTTTCGTAGTCGCGGTTGAATTCGTAGCGATGCCGGTGACGTTCGCTTATTTCCAGTTTGCCGTAGGCTTTGGCCGCAAAGGAGCCGGGTTCGAGTTTGCAAGGCCATGCACCGAGGCGCATGGTGCCACCCATTTCGTCGACGCCGAGCAATTCGCGAAGCTTGTAGATGACTCGATGCGGCGACTGTGGATCGCACTCGGTCGTGTCGGCGCGCTCGAGCCCTGCGACATCGCGCGCGTATTCGACGGTAGCGCACTGCATGCCCAGGCAAATACCAAAAAAAGGCACTTTATTCTCGCGGGCAAATTGAATGGTGTAGATCATTCCCTGAACACCGCGCTTGCCAAAGCCGCCGGGTACCAGAATGCCGTCGTAGCCGCGCAGCCGTGCCGCAGCCGTCGCCACAGAGTCGATCTCTTCTGCTTCGATCCACTCCAGAACCGTTTTGTGATTGTGGGCCAGTCCGCCGTGCAGCAATGCTTCGCGAAGACTTTTGTAAGCGTCTTCGAGTTGTACATACTTGCCGACGATCGCGATGCGCGCTTCACCAACGGGATTGTGCATGCGGTGGATCAAATCGATCCACGGCTTCAGATCTTGCGGACGATCTTCGAGCTTCAACAGTCGCAGGATCTGTGCGTCGAGCCCTTCGTTGTTTAATTCCACTGGCACGGCGTAAATCGTGTCGACATCCTCCATGGAAATAACGCAGGAGTCGGCCACGTTGCAGAACAGCGCAATCTTTTTCTTGAGTTCGATCGGAATATGGCGATCGCTGCGGCACAGCAGAATATCCGGCTGAATCCCGATGCCCAGCATTTCCTTAACGCTGTGCTGCGTAGGCTTGGTCTTCTGCTCGCCTGCCGCCGCGATATACGGAACCAGGGTGACGTGAACGAAAAGCGTATTTTCCGCGCCGAGTTCCAGGCGCATCTGGCGGATCGCTTCCAGAAAGGGAAGCGACTCGATGTCGCCGACGGTCCCGCCAATCTCCACGATGACGACGTCGACGCCTTCGGAAACTTTCTTGATGATCGCTTTGATCTCGTCGGTTACGTGCGGAATCACCTGCACGGTCTTGCCGAGATAATCGCCGCGGCGTTCCTTGCTGAGAATCGTTTCGTAAATGCGGCCGGTGGTCCAGTTGTTGTCGCGGCTGAGCTTGGCGTGCGTGAAGCGCTCGTAGTGCCCGAGGTCGAGATCGGTCTCCGCGCCGTCCTCGGTGACGAACACCTCACCATGCTGAAACGGGCTCATCGTGCCCGGATCGACGTTGAGATACGGATCGCACTTCTGCAGGGTGACTTTAAAACCGCGACTTTCGAGGAGACAACCGATCGAGGAGGCTGCTACGCCTTTTCCGAGTGAGGAAACAACTCCGCCGGTAACAAAAATATATTTTGGCGCCATCCATGCAGCCGGGCCAGCTTACCGCGTGCTCGCCGAGCTTGTCTAACCTCCACAGGAGTGACGTACGCATAATTATGTTCGGAAGACCGGGAAGAGTCAAATGCAAGTCTCAAGAGCTGTGGAACGAAAAAATGGTTGTATGCGTCGGAGGTAGACGACGTGAGGAACCGTCTACCCACCATGCAGGAATACATATTGGGCGTCGTGAGACCAGCTTTGTGGACGCGAATGTTGATGGAGGCGCAACCTTTTTCCTGTGGCCGTGTTTGTTGGAATGTAGATGACTGCGCAAACCTGAGCCACTGCGGGACGCCTCAACAGTTTGTCATTGCGCACACGGCTGAGGTCCACAGGGAAACGCAATGATCCGACGAGCCATCTAAATATTTTTCAGGAGTGTCGCGCACCGCGTGTTGCTTGGGCCAGCCCGCGTAAACCGCATTTTTAAACCTTTCGTAGTAGGGAGATATGAAATACATGCACAGGAATGTTATGGGCACTGGGTTGTTGTGTCTGCTGTTCTTGGTAGCGGCGTCAGTAGGTGCGCAGCAGCCCGCGAATAATTTGCGAGCGGGCTACGATCCGGCACGCGAAACGAACCTGGTCGGCACGGTTTCCAGCTTCACAGCAAATTCCGAGAACGGCCCGCTGGGAGCCCACGTGGCGGTACAAACCCCGAGCGGCATCGTGGATGTACATGTCGGCAGTGCCAAATTTCTGGAACTGAATCACCTGACGCTCAATCCGGGCGACAACGTTCGAATCATCGGCGAAAACTTCACCACCGGCGGGAGCACCATATTTCTGGCGCGCATCATTCAGAAGGGTACGATAGCGGTGGCGGTGCGCTCACCACGCGGAATTCCGCTATGGCTGGGCGGCGGTCGGACGCTTAGCGGACAAGAGAAGAAGAGCCGCGGAGGTGCCCAGTGAACCGCCCCCCAGTAAATCGGCCGATGAATCCGCAGCCGCGTCTACGAATGAATGGGCAGCTCGCACTCGTGATGGTTTTGGCTCTAGCGTTAGTCGAAATCGCGTGCGGCGGTGGGAGCGGCGGTATTTCCGGAACGCCTGCGCCACCACCCACTACAGGTCCCTACAGCGTGGCAAGTCTCAACGGCTCGTATGCTTTCACGATGACAGGACAAGACACCGGCGGATTTTTCGCGCGAGTCGGCAGTTTCTCCGCCAATGGAGCCGGCTCGATTACCGGTGGCGTAGAGGACGTGAATAGCGGCGCAGTCGGCACGGCCATCTTGCCCTTCAGTGGTGGCACCTATTCGATTTCCTCCAACGGCAAAGGCACGCTGAATCTCACGAATCAGACGGGCACTCTGCAATTCACGATCGTTATGACCTCCTCGACGTCGGGCTTGCTGACGCAGGTGGATGGCAACGCGTCCGCCAGCGGAAATTTCACGGTGCAGACTCCGTCGGCTTTGTCGCTGGCCAGCATCAATGGCAGCTACGTCTTTGACTTCTCCGGGCAGGATCCCAACGGAGTGCCCGAATCGCTGGTGGGGCAGTTTACCGCCAGCGGCGGAGTGGGCGGCAGCGGGGTGGTGGATGACAACGACGGCGCGGTACCTTCCGGTCCGCAGACTTTCGCCAGTTCCTCTTTTGCACTGGACACCACCTACGGCGCGACGTTCGGCCGCGGTATTGCCAACATCAACGGAATCAACTTCGCGTTTTACATCGTGAATGGCAGCAAGATCAAATTCATGGAGACCAGCTTCCCATCACTTGTAGTGGGCGACGCGACGGCGCAGACCGGCACAATCCCGACCACGGCGGCCGGATTGAGCGGGAGCTTCGCCACCGTGATGGGAGGCGCGAGCCTGTCCGGATCCGACGTGCGCGGCGGGCGATTTACGCTGAACGGCGGAAATGTCATCAACATTCAGATGGACGACGACAGCTCCAGCAACAGCGGTTCGGGTAACAGCAACGCCTTCATAATTCCGAATGGCACGATTTCCGCGGCTACTTATAGTGTCGACGCTTCAGTTCCTGGAAGCGGGCGCGGAACGCTGCAGTTCACCGATTCCAAACTGGGCACGTTCTCGTTTATTTTCTACCTGATTTCTCCGACGCAGGCGGTGATTCAGGACAACAGCGCGGGCATCGTCTCCGACGGCTCGATGTTGGCGCAGACGGCTGGACCGTTCAGCACCGCCAGCGCAGCGGGAAACTGGGCATTGAGCTTCGTGGGCCAGAGCATTAACAGTACGACCGGAGGATTTGGCGAAGAGGATTATCTCGGCCAATACACACAGACCAGCTCCGGCAGCATCTCCGGTGGGGTTGATTTCACCGAGCTGTCTGCGCCTGCAGTGGCGACGAATCTGGCGATCACCGGCACGATTACCGTGCAGGGTGATGGCACTGGGCGCAACGGATACACCATTAAGGTGAACGCGTCTCCATCGTCGACATTAAACTTCAGCGCTTATTTTATTGATGCGAACACGTTCTTTGTGGTGGGTACGGATACGCATCGGACAATTACCGGCACGGTGATTAGGAACTTCTAGCGGCGCTCAGCGGCTGAAGCCGTTTTTTTGCTGGCGGCAACCCAGCCGTGCGTTCTCAACGTTCTCAACTGAACTCGTGCCCTCCCGAACGGCGGAAGCGTCGCAGGACTAAAAGATTCCGGCGCCTTTTAGCTTTGTAGCAGCTTTTCTACGCGCGCGACGTCCTCTGGCACATCGACGCTGACAGCGTCGTGCTCCACTTCGGCGACGCGGATCTTGACGCCATTCTCCATCCAGCGCAGCTGTTCGAGCTGCTCGATGCGCTCCAGATCGCCTTGCGGCAACGTCGCATAATCCAACAAAGCATCCCGCTGAAACACGTACAAGCCAAGGTGCTTCCAGTGGCGCACGACAATGTGACCAGCTTTGTCGCGCACCCAGGGAATCGGGGCGCGCGAAAAATATAAAGCGTTGCCGTCAAAATCGAGCACGGTTTTGACCACGTTGGGATCCATGATGTCGGCAGGCGTCTTGATCGTGGTCGCCACGGTGGCCACCGCCGCCGGCGGGTCTTCCAGCAAGGCATTCACAGCGGTATCGACTGCCGCCGGGTCCAGCAGCGGCTCATCGCCTTGCACATTCACAAAGATGTCGCCATCGACGTGCGCCGCGACCTCCGCGACGCGTTCAGTGCCAGTGCGATGGTCCGCGCGGGTCATGCGCGCCTCGCCTCCGAAGGCCTCGACGGCCTGGACGATGCGCTCGTCGTCAGTCGCAACGATGATCTGAGAAGGTGTTTTGGCCAGCTTGGCGCGCTCGAACACTCGTTGAATCATCGACTTCCCGGCGAGCGAAACCAGCGGTTTCCCGGGCAGGCGGGTGGCCCCATAACGCGCTGGTATTACCACTACTACTTTCCCTGAACTCATAGATCTGCCCTCGTTACAGATTTCCCGTGAAGCTCGTACGTAACTCACCCGATGCTATCACGGCAAGCTGCAGCATCTTTGTCTGTGACACGCGGCCGCCGGCAGTGACAAAGGTTTGACATAAGTTTGGGCGGCTGAGTACTTAATTGACCTTGTCTTCTTTCGGGCGAGTGGTAGAATCCGCGTAGACCTGAACCGCGCGGCCCTTCCCGGCAGGCCAAGGAAACTTGGGAGAGAGCCGTGAAGCGCGAGGTGAGTCACATTCGCGTTTTGAATCGTTTGTTCGTTGCCGTTTTGTTGATCTCTGGATTTTCTTCGCTGTACTCGGCCCCCGCGACGGCGCAATCGGAGTCTGGTCCGTCGAAGCCCGCCCCGGAAGCGCCTGCCGCCGCACCCAAGCCTGACGAAGACACCAAATTCAAACCGCCAGAACGGCCTGCGAAGGAAGACGTCCGCAAAGATACGCCTGGGAAACCACTCCAGGGCTTGCACTTGGATGTCGATCTCGCGCTGGTGAATGTTACCGTCACCGATCCTTATAATCGCCTGGTCACCGGACTCGATCCCGACAATTTCCGCGTGTTTGAGGACAACATCGAGCAGGAAGTCGTGACTTTCTCCGCCGAGGACGTGCCCATTTCGATCGGCGTCATTTTTGACCTCAGCGGTAGCATGGCCAACAAAATTGGCAAAGCGCGCGAGGCTGCCATTCAATTTTTCAAGACCGCGAACCCGCAAGACGAATTTTTTCTGGTGAGCTTCAATGAGCGTGCCGAGCTGACCAGTGCGTTCACCAACAGCGTCGAGGACCTGCAAGGCCGCATGATGTTGACCGCTCCAAAGGGGCGGACCGCGCTGCTGGACGCAATTTATCTGGGACTCAGCCAAATGAGGGGTGCACGCAACGGCAAGCGCGCCTTGCTCATCCTATCGGACGGAGGCGATAATCATAGTAGGTACAACGAAAGCGATATCAAGCGGCTGGTTAAGGAAGCGGATACGCAGCTTTACGCCATCGGAATTTTCGACCCGCTCGGATATCGCAACCGGACACCGGAAGAGCTCAATGGCCCATCCCTGTTGAGCGAAGTGACGGAAATGACGGGAGGCCGCGTTTTTGCGGTGGAAAACCTGAATGACCTGCCAGACATCGCGTCCAAAATCGGGATGGAGTTACGGAATCAATATGTTTTGGGATATCGGCCCAGCAATAAAGCACATGATGCGCGCTGGAGAAAAATCAAAATCAAATTGCGCGCGCCCAAGGGACTTCCACCGCTTAACGTCTACTCCAAGACCGGATACTACGCGCCCAGCCATTAAGTCTATTTCTCCGCGATTTGCTTTGCCCGCCGTATGGGTGTGCTTGCTGCTCGCTGGCGTGCTGGGTTTTGGCGCATTCACCACCTCCGGCCAGATTCCCGATCCCAACGCACAACAGAAGGTGCCGCCGCCTCCCGGTCCAAATCAGCAGGGCGAATCAAAGATCCGCGTTGACGTGAACCTGGTGGTGCTGCACACCACCGTTCTGGACGATCGCGGGCGTTTTGCGGACGGATTGAAGCAAGAAAACTTTCGGGTTCTGGAAGATAAAGCGGAGCAGAAGCTTGCCGTCTTCAAGCGCGAAGATATTCCCGTCAGCATGGGTCTGGTGATCGACAATAGCGGCAGCATGCGCGACAAGCGGCCACGGGTGAATGCCGCGGCGCTCACGCTAGTGGAAGCAAGTAATCCGCAGGATGAAGCGTTCGTCGTTAACTTCAACGATGACTTTTACCTCGATCTCGATAAGGATTTTTCCAGCAGCATACCGGAGCTGAAGGAAGCGCTGGAGCGCATCGACTCACGCGGGAGCACAGCGCTTTACGATGCGGTGATCGGTTCGCTCGATCACGTGAAGAAGGGCGCTAAGGACAAAAAAGTTCTCCTCGTGGTGACTGATGGCGAGGACAACACCAGTCACAATTCTCTCGAGAAGACCATCAAGGAAGTGCAGAAGACCGATACGGTGATCTACACCATCGGGCTGCTCAGCGAAGAGAGCAAGAAGAATGCCAAGCGCGCGCGCCGGGCGCTGGAAGAAATCGCTAAAGCTTCCGGCGGGTTGGCGTTTTTCCCTGAGAATGTCGCGGATGTGAAAGATATTTGCGAGAACGTGGCGCATGACATCCGCAATCAGTACACGCTCGCGTACTATCCGACGAACACCAAGCGTGACGGCACATTCCGCAGCGTTCAGGTGGACGTGATTCCGCCGCGCGGTCGCGGCAAACTCGTCGCCCGCACCCGCAATGGCTACTACGCCCCCGGCGGCCCCGCAGCCGGCGCAACCTCCGGCAACTAAACGGAAAGTTTCTGCCTAAGTAGCACGGACACTCCTGTCTGTGCGCCGCGTCAACACGAACGCGAACGATCCGTTAAACTAGGCGATGCGGCACAGCAATCGTAGGGGCACAGCAGGCTGCGCCCCGTCTAGGCAAGATGTAAGAACCCATGCCGCCTTGTTTCATCGCGCTGCAATCGACGAAGGCTCCGTCAACTTCCGCAAAAAACTCTTCCCATGCAATATCGACCCGCCAAAATTCTCCGCAATCGTCTGTCCCATATCCGCCAGCGTCTCGCGAATGCCCAGATCCACTCCCGCGACTCCTAACGGTGAAAACGCCAGAATCGGAACATACTCTCGCGAATGGTCAGTAGTTTCCCACCGTGGATCAGGATCGCATCCATGGTCCGCGGTAATCATCAGCAGGTCGCTCGATTGCAGTAATTTCAGAAATTCGCCTAACCCTAGATCAAACTCCTCCAGTGATTTCGCAAATCCTTCCACATCCTTGCGGTGGCCATAAAGCATGTCGAAATCCACCAGATTGCAAAAGATCAGTCCACCAGAGCGCTCGCGAAGGGCAGCAGTGAGCTTGTCCATGCCGTCTGCATTGCTCTTTGTGGTGACGTAATCTTTTACGCCGCGACCGTTGTAGATGTCGTGAATCTTGCCGATCCCGAACACCGGCACGCCGCGCTCCTCCAGTACATCGAGCAACATCGGCTTCGGCGGATCCACCGCATAGTCGTGCCGCCGCGAAGTACGCACAAAGTGCCCAGCCTGGCCTGTGAACGGCCTTGCAATGACGCGCCCTACGCGATGCGGGCCATCCAGCAGTTTTCGAGCGATTTCGCACATGCGATACAGGTTGGCAATCGGAATCACATCTTCATGCGTGGCGATCTGAAAGACGCTGTCGCCAGAGGTGTACACGATCGGCTTGCCCGTTCGAACATGTTCTTCACCAAGCTCTTTGATAATTTCCGTTCCGGAAGCAGGCTTGTTCCCGATAGTTCCGCGCCCGATCTGCCGTTCGAACTCCGCGATAATTTCCGGTGGGAATCCTTGCGGATAAACTGGAAATGCCTGGTCCAGCCACACTCCGGCCATTTCCCAATGGCCTGTGGTCGTATCTTTTCCCGGTGAATGCGTGGCGCCTTTTCCGAACGCACCGATCGGCGAAGCGGCCGGCGAAAGATGCGCCAACGGCGCGATGTTCGCAAGTCCCATACGCACCAGCGTTGGGATCGTCAAAAAACGCGACTCCGCGATATGACCGAGAGTAGTCCGGCCGACATCGCCATAGTCGCCAGCATCCGGCAGCGGGCCGATGCCCACGCTGTCCAGCACGATCCATATCACTCTGGCAAAAGACTGCATCGGCATCGCGTCACCTGCAAGAAATCAGCGAAAACAGTAGCACATCGCCGCGGCGGCAAATCATTGTTGCAGATCGTGATTTGGCAGTATGCTCAAGCCACTTTTGACTCAGGTCGGGCGTGCGCCTGGGAACGAAACATTCGCCTCCTGCCGCACGTATCTACAGCAACGAGGTCTTCTATGCCCAGAAGTCAACGGCCGCCGCTGGTCTTCCCGATCCTCTTGATCGTCGTCGGCGCGATCTTTCTGTACGCCAACTATCGCCCGGGGTTCGATCCCTGGCCGATGCTGCGCACCTATTGGCCGCTCATTTTGATTTTCATCGGTCTGGGCAAGATCTGGGATTCCACGCGGCGCCAGCGCCTACAAAGCAGCGATCCGAATGCACCGCCGCCTCCAGGTTCTTCCGTGGGCACCACAGTTGCGATTCTCGGAGTCGTGCTGGTATTGGTCGCGGTGTTTTGGCACGGCCGCGCCTTTTCGCGCGACCGTCGCGCCGACAATGCCATTCACCACCAAAGCCGCACCATCGAGCGCGGCGACGCCAAATCCGTGAATGTCTCAGTGGAATCCGGAGCTGGCGAGGTGACCGTCACGGGCGGATCCGCGCATCTCCTTGACGCCGATTTCGACTACGGCTATTCCTATTCGAATCCGAATGTCGACTACAAGACCGAATCCGGCGTCGGTCAACTCACCATCACCCAGGACAGCGAGCATGCGCATTTCGGAAGCTCGCACAATGACTGGACTCTGCGCTTCAACAACGATGTGCCGCTTTCGTTGAAGGTCGAAATGGGCGCCGGCGAAGGGCGCTTCCGTTTGCGCGATTTGCAAGTCACCGACCTGAAGTTGGAAATGGGCGCGGGACATGTCGATGTGGACCTGACCGGTCCGCGTAAGAAAGATTTGAACGCCGACATTGAAGGTGGCGTAGGGCAAGCAACCATCCGCCTGCCGAGAAACGTCGGCGTGACCGTGAGCGCCCAAGGCGGCATCGGTTCGGTCAATGCCCACGATTTCAAACGCGATGGCGACGACTACATCAATGACGCATACGGCAAAACGCCCGCCACGATCCGGGTAAAGGTACAAGGCGGCGTCGGCCAGATCACCCTCCTGCAACAGGAATAAGCGCGATCGCGTTTCGATGCGAATTGTTCGTGAAATCTCAGACTCCGTAGACATGACGCATCGCTAATCCCTGAGCTGAGAGTCGTTGCTGATCCTGATGTGGGAGCGCTGTTGATCCTGCATTTGTTTGCCTTTGTAGGGGCTGCGCTTCAGCGCGCTCTGCCACCCAGGCACCCTAATCGCGATGAATACTCGATGCGGCGCAACCGATCCGCCAGGTACGCTCATCGTTTGCTCCCCACGCAACGCAGCCGTATAATTTGAAGTTTAGGCAGTGCCTTCCAAACGCACTGTCTGAGCTTCCCTTGGCTAACCACGATTCCATTCAGGCCCCCATCAATACTGAGTCGATCTCCATTCGAAAGGCCCGCGTTCATAACCTCAAGAACGTCAGCGTCGAAATCCCTCATAACGCCATCACCGTAGTCACCGGCGTCAGTGGCTCCGGCAAGTCCTCTCTGGCTTTTGACACCATCTACGCCGAAGGGCAGCGCCGTTACGTGGAGTCGCTGTCGGCCTACGCCCGACAATTTCTCGAGCGCATGGAGAAGCCCGACGTCGACGAGATCTCCGGAATCGCGCCGGCTGTCGCGATTCGCCAGAAAAATTCCACCCGCAACCCGCGATCCACCGTCGCTACCGCCACCGAAATTTACGATTACCTGCGATTGCTCTTTGCCCGCTGCGGTGAAACGTTTTGCATTCATTGCGGCGTGCTGGTTCGCCGCGACAGCCCCGATGAAATTGCGACGAAAATTTTGGAGCTCACTCCCGGTCGCCGCTTCTACGTTTTGTATCGCCTGCGCATCGCGCAGCCTCAAACCGCCGCTCAGACCGGCAGCGCTCTGCGTAAGCTGCTGAAGAAGAAGCCCGCGCCTCCTCCGCAGGAGGCACTGCGCAATGCGCTGATCGATATCCAAAAGCGTGGCTTCAACCGCCTGTATCAGGACGGCAAGCTTCACGAATTTTCATCGCCAGAGACGCTGCTGGATGTGGATTTCGCACAGCCCGTGTGGGTTGTTGTCGATCGTCTGGCGGTGAACAGCGAATCGCGTTCGCGTCTGGTCGACTCCATCGAGATCTGTTATCGCGAAGGTGGCGGCGAAGCAATTCTGGAATTCGTCGCTGACGGTGCAGGGAATCCATCGGAGCGGATGGTCTTCAACGACCGCTTCGAATGCAAAAACGATGGCACCATCTATCAGGAGCCGGAGCCGCGGCTGTTTTCTTTCAACAATCCCTACGGCGCGTGCCCGCGTTGCCAGGGATTTGGCAACACCATCGATTTCGATCTCAATCTCGTCGTTCCGGACGCCAGCAAATCACTCGACGATGGCGCTATCGAGCCGTGGACAAAGCCCCGTTATCGTGGTCTGCTGCAAGAAGCGAAAAAATGGGCCCGCGCGCAGGGAATACCCACCAATATTGCGTGGCGTCACCTCACCGTTGACCAGCGGCGCCTGATTCTCGAAGGCGATCCCGCAAATAAATTTGACGGCGTGAAAGGATTTTTCAACTATCTCGAGCGCAAAAAGTACAAGTTGCATGTTCGCGTTTTTCTTAGCCGCTACCGTGGGTACGCGCTATGTCCCGACTGTGGAGGAACGCGCCTGCGCGTGGAAGCGCGTGCCGTTCGGGTTGGCGGGAAATCCATTACGGAGATTTGCAAGCTCACCGTAAAAGAAGCGCGCGTTTTTTTCGCAAACCTGCACCTCAGCGAGTCGCAGGCCAAAGTCGCCGACAGAATCCTGGAAGAAATCCGCACGCGCCTGCAATTTCTGGACGAAGTCGGCCTCGATTACCTGACCCTCGACCGTTTGACCTCCACCCTTTCCGGCGGCGAGTCGCAGCGCATCCAGTTGGCCACGTCGCTCGGTTCGCATCTCGTCGGCGCTCTCTACGTTCTCGATGAGCCCTCGATCGGCCTGCATCCCCGTGACACCCAGCGCCTGATCGACATTCTCAAATCGCTTCGCGACCTGGGAAACACGGTGCTCGTTGTCGAGCACGATCCCGACACCATCGAAGCCGCCGATTCCGTGATCGATCTCGGGCCCGGCGCCGGCGAACTCGGCGGCCATCTGCTTTTCTCCGGCTCCGTACACCGCAATGTTGCGAGAACACAAATCGCTGACCGGCCGCTACCTCAACGGTGAATTGCGCATTCCCGTCCCCAACAATCGCCACAAACCCAACGGCAAATTCCTGCGTCTCGCGGGCGCAAATCTGCACAATCTGCAAAATGTCGATTTGATGGTGCCGCTCGGCACGCTCACGGTCGTAACCGGCGTAAGCGGATCGGGAAAGTCCACGCTCGTCCACGACGTTCTATATCGCGCGCTCACTGCAAAACACAATGGCAACAGCGTCAAGGAATTCTGCGATCGCCTCGACGGCGATGGCGAAATTCGTGAAGTGGTCATCGTCGACCAGTCGCCCATCGGGCGCACTCCGCGTTCGAATCCCGCCACCTACCTCAAAGCCTTCGACGCCATCCGCGATGTCTTCGCCGAAACTCCCGACGCCAAGCGCCGCGGCTACTCCGCCGGTCATTTTTCCTTCAATGTCCCCGGTGGCCGCTGCGAAACCTGCCAGGGCGATGGCACCGTCACGGTCGAGATGCAATTTCTCGCTGACGTCGAGTTGGTCTGCGAAGAGTGCCGTGGCACGCGCTTCAAGAGCGGTGTCCTCGACGTAAAGTTCCATGGCAAAAACATCCATGACGTGTTGCAGATGACCGTTCGCGAAGCGCTCACATTTTTCGCCAACATCCCGAAAATTATTTCGAAGTTGAGAGTGCTGGGCGAGATCGGTCTCGGCTATCTGCGTCTCGGTCAGTCCGCCACCACCCTCTCCGGCGGGGAAGCCCAGCGCCTGAAACTCGCCGCGCACCTCACCCGCAGCGACAATCGCGGCATCCTCTACATTCTCGACGAGCCCACCACCGGCCTGCACTTCGACGACATCGCCAAATTGCTCGCCGCCTTTCGCAAGCTCCTGGAGTCAGGCGCTTCTCTGCTCGTGATCGAGCACAATCTCGATGTGATCAAATCGGCCGATTGGCTGATCGACATGGGCCCAGAAGGCGGCGATCAGGGCGGCAAAATCATTGCCACCGGAACTCCCGAACAAGTCGCGCGCAATGCGCACTCGCACACGGCGCGCTTTCTCGCCAAAGTGCTCAGCGCCAACGGCCAGGCAAAGCGCGCACCCAACGGCGCATCCAAATCCTCAGGTCCTTCAGCTACAATCCCTATTGGAGCGAACACTTCTCCGTCTGAGCCATGAAGCTTCGTCGTTCGCCTTCGCTGCTCTCGTCTTTGCAATTACGACCGATCCGTTTTTTCCTGCTGACCATGTTCCTCGGTTGCTGTTTGATTGCCGTCGCTGAACCCACCGCCGCCCAGTCCGCAACCGCTTCGCGCTCGTCACAATCCGCGCCGTCGAAATCGACCAAAGTCGCGAACCCTCTCAACGATTTGCTCAATGAAGCCCAGCACGCCATCGACACCAGCAATTTCGAAGGCGCCATCTCCCCGCTCCAGAAATTCATCGCGGAAAAGCCGGACGTCGCCTACGCGCATTTCCAGCTCGCTTACGCTTTTACCGCGCTCCATCGTTCCGACGAAGCGCGCGCCGAATACGAACGCACCACTGCCATCGATCCAAAGATGTCCGAGGCCTATTTAAATCTGGGCTTGCTGCTGACCGAAAAAGATCCCGCAGCCGCGGCGCAAGCCTTTCGCAAGGCCGTCGACTTGCTTCCCGCGCAGAGCCGTCCGCGTCTGCTGCTCGGTGTGGCCCAGGAGCGTTCCGGAGATTTCCCTGGTGCCGCCAATTCGTTCGAAGGCGCCGTGCATCTCGATCCGCGTGATACCGATGCTACGCTCCATCTCGCGCGCCTTTATCTCCAGCTCAAGCGCCCCGCTGACGCCGAATCGAAATTCCGCGCGGTACTGGACGCCAAGCCTGACTCGCTCGAAGCTGCTGGTGGTCTGGCAGAGTGCCTTGACGCCGAGCAAAAACCTGAAGCCGCTGACGCCTACCGCAAATATCTCGCGCTGCAGCCAGCTGACGCCTCCATCCGCGCGCGTCTCGTCCATCTGCTGGTCGAGCAGCAGAAATATGACGACGCGCTCGCCGAACTCGATCGCGCGGACGCGGGCAAGAAGCCTTCCACCGATTCGCTTCTGCTTCGTGCCGACATCCAGATCGCCCAGAAGAAAACGGATGATGCCATCGCCTCGCTTCAGGGCGCCCTGGCTTTGACTCCCAACGACCCCAAGCTCCTCAACGGACTCGGACGTTTGTATCTGGAAAAGCGCGATTTCCCCTCGGCCGAGAAAACCTTTAAGGCCGCGCTGCAGCTCGATCAGCGCAACCTGATGATCTGGAAAAATCTTAGCTCCACATATTATTTGTCCGGTAACTGTCCCGCGACGATCAGCACGCTCGACATGATCGCCAAGGTTGAGCCGCCCAACGCCGGTTCGTGGTTCATTCGGGCCCTCTGCTACGATAAATTGCATCAGATCAAGCCGGCGCTTGAGGCTTACCAGAAATTTCTCGATCTCGATGCCGGCAAGAATTCCGATCAGGTCTGGCAGGCACAGCAGCGGAGCAAGGTGTTGAGACACCAGCTGGAAGAAAAGCGGACGTCGCAATGAGCGCGTGGCACATAAACGCGCTCGTGCTCATTGCTGCAGCGACGCTCGCATTTCCGCCGTCAGGTGGCGCGCAAAAAGCGTCCGATCTTCAAGCACGCTTCGATCGCGAAACAAATTCCGTCCACAAAGCCAAGCTCTTCGAACATCTTGGCGACCAGCAATTTTCCGACGCGCGCCACGCCTCGCAGTCGCACGACTACAAAGCCGTCGCTGAAATTATGGAGGCGTACCGCGATAATGCTCGCGCGGTTTTCAACGCGCTGAAGAAAGAGCATCCCAACGCCGAGCGCCAACTCAGTGGGTACAAACAATTGCAGATCCACATCCACAAAGGCATTCGCGAAGTCGACGAGTCCCTTTTGGTCTCGCCTCCCGAATTCAAGCCGCCTCTGATGCTCGTGCGTCAGGATCTCTCATCGATGGATGACGAATTGCTCGTCATGATCTTCCCCCGCCGTCCCGTCGAGAAAAAACTCGATGCGCCTCCTGCGACTTCGCAAGCGCAGCCTCCCGCAACAACACAAGAGAAAACCCAGCCGGTGACCGATCCCAAACCTGACGAGAGTGCTGCAGGATCTGCACAGGAGAATGCGTCTGAAGACCCCTCCCCGGAAAAGCCCGTCGAAAAATCGGAGATGCCCGACATGAATATCAAAAATTGCCTTGTCGCTGTCGCTTTGACATGCACGCTCGGTTCGGCGAACTGTGGCCCCGCGCAGGCCCAGCAAAAAGACTATCTCTCCTCGCTCGAATCGGACAAAATTCGCGACGCCGAGACCACCAACGATCGCATCAAGCTCTTTCTCACTTTCGCCGACGATCGCCTGAAGAAATTTCAATACGAGCTTCAGCATCCTTCGTCAAACAAACATCCCGAGATGCTGAATGCGCTGATGAATGGCTATGTCGGCTGCGTCGATGACGCGGCGGATCTGGTCCAACTCGGCATGGAGAAGCAGGAAAACGTGCGCGCGGGAATCGATCTGATGGTGAACCGGACCAAGGAATTTCTCGATGCCCTCAATAAAATTTCCGAAGAAAAGGTCGAGCTGGAAACGTACAAGGACAACCTGCAAGACGCGATTGAAGGCACGCGCGACGCCATGAACGACGCGGAAAAAGCCAAGAAAAACGTAGCCCCACCCCCAGTCCGTCGCCGCGGCTGACCGCCAGTCTCAGAACCCAGTTTGCGTGGCTGCCCGCGAGGATCAGATGCGATGTCTCTGTGGCCAACCGCTTGTCTTAGAACTCGCCTCTCCATTCACCAAGTCCGTCCACGTGTCATCCGGAAGCCCCGCGCCTTTCGCGGGGTGAGGGATCTGCTTTTTCGTTTGCCGCGAGACAGATCAACTCAGAGCCGCCGCTTGTTCCTTGTGTGCACAGCTCGCCCGAATTTGGCTCGGCCGCACCGCCGTCGTAAACTAAATCCAAACATGCCCAAGACCAGCTCCATCGTTCCGGGCGGCGCAGCTCTGTTCCAGCGAATGTTCACGCGCCTCAACTGCGACGGCCGCCCTCCGCGCTTTCGCGTTGAGTTTTATCCGTACTCCAGCCTGGTCCTCACCATCCGCCGCCGCGAAGAAGCCGTGTACGTTCGCCTCTCCGATCTTTTGCAGCGCGCCCCGCTGCCGGTCATCGAAGGCGCTGCTGCGCTGCTCATCTCGCGCGTCTATCGCCGCCGCGCGCCGCGTGAACTTACCGCTCCATATCTCGAATACGCGAAATCCAACCGCACACGCGCGCGCATCAACAATATCCGGAGCCATCGCGTACGCCCGGGCGCGAGCGGGCCACAAGGCCGCCACTTCGATCTCACGAAATTGTTCGATGAATTAAACGGAAAGTATTTCGCCAACCAGCTCAAGCGCCCGCACATCGGCTGGAGCAATCGCAGCTGGCGGCGCCAATTCGGTTGCTACGACCCAGGTCCCAATCACATACTGTTGAATCGCCGAATGGATCATCCGGGCGTGCCGCGTTACGCCGTAGAGTACGTCCTCTTCCACGAAATGCTGCACGTCAAGCATCCCACACGCCGCTCGGGCTGCAGCCTCGTCTCTCACTCCCAGGAATTTCGCGCCGAAGAAAAACAATTCCCCGAATTCGATCGCGCCCGCAAAATTCTCGACCGCCTAGCCTCCAGGTAGCACAGGCACTCCTGCCTGTGCTTCGACGACCACAATGGTGGAGCGGTGCCAAAACTCGATCCCGGATCCTAACCGCGCGGATATTCCGACGTCGTTCCGTAGCTCGTATGTAGGGGCGTCGCTTCAGCGCGCCCTGCCACCGACGTTAACCGTCATCAATAACGCCCACTCGAAATAACCCCCACTCCATCGCCAAACACGCCCGTGCCGTTTCTTGTCGTTATCGAATATCCAAATCACTCACTCACTTCTTCTCTTTTTCCTTCTCCACTTCCTTATACAATTTCTCAATCCTCTTCTTCACTTTTTCCCCATCATCCGCATGCGGCACCATATCCAGATATCGCTGATAAGACTTGATCGCCTGCTTCTTCAATCCCTTTTTCTCCTGCGCTTCGCCCAAAAAACGAAAGGGAACTGCAAATCCCGGCTTCGCGGTAGTGGCATCCTGAAAACGATCCATCGCCGCATCCAGATCACCCTTCCGCATGTAGTACTGCCCAACTTCCAGATCTTTCTCCGCTCGCAATGGATCCCACGTCGGCTGATCGGAGAGCCGATTGACGTCGCATTGTCAGCATTTTTCTTCGCTGGAGGCTTCTTCGCCGGCGGTGGCTCGTCCGCCGGCCTCTCGGGAGCGGGCTGCGTCCCCGGCTGCGGATCTTGCGCGCAGGCAGAGTCCGCATCGAGCGCCATGAGCGATCCCGCGATCACAAAGGTCCCGCACAAAAAATAGTTTCGTAAATGTATTTTCCGCACGATGCGACTCCAACCCGTTCGACTCAAGTATCTGACAAACCACCGCCGCAACACCATCGCCATACGCAACGCGCCGCACTCTTCCCTAGCCGACTCTCACAATCTCTGCTACTTTGCGTCGCGCACTCGCGCGCAAATGGCCGACGACGCTCCTCTACGCCCCCGCCTCAATCTCTTCGATGCCACCATGATCGTGATGGGCGGTATCATCGGCTCCGGCATCTTCATCAATCCTTACGTCGTCGCCCTTCACGTACAAACGCCATTCCTGATTTTGGGTTGTTGGGCGCTCGGTGGCGTCCTCGCTCTACTAGGCGCCTTCATCTGGGCCGAACTCGCTACGAGGCTTCCTGGCGCCGGTGGCCAATATTTATATCTGCGCGAGGCCTACCATCCATCCGTCGCATTCCTCTACGGCTGGGTGCTTCTACTAGTCACGCAAACCGGAGGCATGGCCGCCGTCGCCGTCACTTTCGCGCGATACTTTCGCGAAATCAGTGGTGTCACCGCTAGCGACGGCGCCATCGCCGCAATCTCATTGCTCGGTTTGACGGCCATCAATTGCTTCGGCGTCCGTGCCGGCAGCAACGTGCAAAGCCTGCTGATGCTGCTCAAAGCCGGCGCCATCATCGCGATGGTCGTTCTCGGACTCTGGCTCGGCGGCGGTTCGCTGCATCCGCTTCCGCTCCTCAATCGTCCCGCCTCGCTCAGCCTCGCCAAAGCCATCGGCGCCGCGATGATCCCGATCGCCTTCGCCTACGGCGGCTGGCAAACCTCCAGCTTCGTCGCCGGAGAAATGCGCGACCCTCGCCGCGATCTCTCCCGCGGGCTAGTGCTCGGCGTCGCCGGAGTCATCGCTCTCTATCTTGCAGTGAATTTCGTTTGCGTTCGCGTGCTTGGCGCTGCGCAACTCGCCGCCACTCCGACTCCTGCTTCTGCGGTGATGCGCGCGGCCCTCGGCGAACGCGGCGCGCAGTGGATCGCTGTGGGCATCGCCATCTCCACGCTCGGATTTCTCAGCCAGGGAATTCTCACCGCACCGCGCGTGTACTACGCCATGGCGCGCGACGGCCTTTTCTTCCAAAGCGTCGGCAAATTATCGCAGCGTACCGGCGCGCCAGTTGTCGCCATCGTTCTGCAAGGAATAGCCGCCACCATCATCGCCGTCTCTGGCCGCTACGAGCAGATCCTCAACTACGTCGTCTCCATCGACTTCATCTCTTTCGGTCTCACTGCCGCCTCCATCTTCGTCTTCCGCCGAAAACCCGCGCCCGAAGGCACCTACTTCACGCCCGGACATCCATACACGACTGCTCTCTTCGTCCTCTCTTGCGCCGCCATTGTAGCCATTACCATTTCCACGTATCCAAGCAACACAGCTTTCGGCGTAGCCATCCTATTGGCCGGCATTCCCGTATATTTATCCTGGAAGCGTCGCGCGCCGCAGCCTTGATCTCCACTGCCTCGCGTCGTGTTTTTGCACGTTGTCCTTGGACGTTGTCCTTGGACGTTCTCACGGTGATGGCAAAATGGCGGATCGCTGAAACGCTGCGCTAGGTTCTTCTTTAGGAGGTGCGGGCTTCAGCCGCCCACGTAAGGACTCGTGATAGCGGGGCTTTAGCCCCTGAAGAAAGCTTCTTACAATCAACTCAATGAGAAACCGCTACTCCGACTACATGCTCTGGGCCAAGCTCCACAGCAAGGCTCGCTACAATCTCGCCACCAGCGGTGTCGGCGCCTTCCCGCTCAGCGAACTCGGCGTCACCATCGACCAGCTCGAAATTAACGGCGACAGCACTTACGGCTACGCCCCGCTTCAGCATGCCATCGCGAAAAAGTGTGAGGTAAGCCCCGACTGCGTCGTAGCCGCCGCGGGCACCTCAATGGCCAATCACCTAGCCATGGCCGCGCTCCTCGATCCCGGCGATGAAGTCGTGATGGAGCATCCCACCTACGAGCTGCTCGTCTCCACCGCAAAGTATTTCGGCGCGAATGTTAAAATTTTTCCGCGCATCGAAAGCGAAGGTTACGCCCTCAACCCCGCGGCAATCAAAAAGGCGATCAGCTCTAAAACGAAGCTTATCGTCATCACCAATCTGCACAATCCCAGCAGCGTCCTGACGCCCGACGCCACGCTCCGCGAAATAGGCGACATCGCACGCAGCGTCGGAGCACACGTCATTATCGATGAGGTTTACCTCGACGCCGTTTACGAGAACACCCCTCGAACGTCGTTCCACCTCGGCCCTGAATTCATCGTCACGAATAGCCTCACCAAGGTCTACGGACTCAGCGGCCTGCGCTGCGGCTGGATCCTCGCTCAACCAGACCTGGCGGATAAAATGTGGCGCCTCAACGACCTCTTCGGTTCCATCCCAGCGCACCCAGCCGAGCTGCTAAGCGTCATCGCCTTTCAGCACCTCGACAAAATCCGCGCCCGTGCCCGCAAAATAGTAGAAGCCGACCGCGCCGCGCTAACCACCTTCCTCGACGCTCAAGTGGGCCCCGGCGACACTCAAGCAGGCCGCGGTGAAACCAAAGCTGAAGGTCGGGATGAGCAGAGAGCGACACACCTCACCGCCATCCGCACACAATTCGGCACTACGTCATTTTTGGGTCTGAAATCTCAAGAAGGGAACCCCGCGAACGCCGACGAATTCCTAACCAAACTTCGCCGCGACCACGACACCAGCGCCGTCCCCGGCCGCTTCTTCGGCATGCCCGATCATTTCCGTATAGGTATGGGCGTCAACCATGAAATGTTCACCGAAGGCCTAAGCCACATCGCCCAAGCGCTGCGATCGTGACCGGGTGCCGCACCCTTCGATTTTAAGGGTGCGGGTTTTAACTCACCCTCCAGCAAAAAGAAAATCAGAAAACGCCAATCACTCGCATGACGATGGCCAGACCCGTCGCCGTTCTAGCCAAGGGTGGGACGTTCCTCGCGACTTGCCTCGCCTTAATCCATCTCAGATGCGGACGCTTCGGTGTTGAGCGTGAGGCTATCATTCAACTTGCATGCGGGCGGCTGTCGTCTACGTCAATGCTCCCGCGCCCATTCACAACAAGCTGTCATCCTGAAGCGATCCGACAAGGATCGCTGAAGGATCTCAACGACAACGCCGCCACAACTTACGCCGTTCCTTCCGGCTGTCAACAATCAACCATCCGCGCCTACTTTTCCTCCAACTCCCGCACCCAAATGTTCCGATACCTAACCGGATGATTGTGATCCTGCAAAGCCAACGGCAACTTCGTCGCCTTCTCGTTGTACTCCGGTTTCTCCGTAGCCGTCGATCCTTGAATCTCCACATTGTCCTGCACCAAAACTCCATTGTGCAGCACCGTCACGCGCGCTTTCCGCGTCAGCGAGCCATCCCCACCAAATCGCGGCGCATGAAAAACAATGTCATACGTCTGCCACTCTCCAGGCTTCCGCGAAGCATTCACCAGCGGCGGATACTGCCCGTACACCGCCCCAGCTTGCCCATCCGCGTACGTTCGGTTCTCGTACGAATCCAGCACCTGAATTTCGTACAAGCCCATCAAAAATACGCCGCTGTTCCCGCGGTCCTGCCCCGTGCCGTGAGCCGGTGACGGCTCCCAAAACTCCACATGTAGCTGGCAATCCCCAAACGGCTGCTTGGTATAGATGTACCCGGTCTTCGGCACCGTCTCGAAATATCCGTCGCCCACCTTCCACTTGGCTGGGCTTCCATCCTTGTGCTGCCACTTCGAGAGATCCTTGCCGTCAAACAACACCGTCGCGTCTGAGGGAGCGCGCCCAGCCTTCAACTCGGTGCTTGGCGTTCCAGGATCGACCACCACTGGCACCGGCCGGTCCATGTCATGCGGCTTCCATTGCACGGGAGCCTGCCCAAAGCTTGCTGCTCCCATAGCTGCCATCGCACCGATCACCATCATCAATCGTTTCATCAAGCCTCCCATCCATCGATTTGTCTCGACTTTGATAACATCCATGGTATAGTACTACTCTGGAAACGTGGATCACGCGATCCCGTGCGACCCCGCGAGAAGCAGCGCGTAACCCCTTTGCATTCCGCACTTTCGTAAGTGCTTCATTCTCAAGGGCTTTAAGTCCAATAAAATCCGCACTTGCAGAAAAAAGGGGAGGGGTCCCAACGCCCTGCCCAATGCCAGCTGCCGAACCTTCATTGGCGACTCTCCATCCAGCTGCACTCCGAGCGCCTTCCGCGTCCGTGCGTTATCCTTGTACTTGTAGGCCATGGAACCCCGCGAAAAAGCCGCGTCACTCCCGGAGCGTCCCGGAGTCTATCTCTTCAAGGACGCCGCTGGAACTGTGCTCTACGTCGGCAAAGCCACGTCGCTGCGCGATCGCGTGCGCTCCTACTTTCTGCAGTCCCGCTGGATAGATGCCAAGACGGGCTCGCTGGTACGCGAGATCGCCGACCTGGAAACCATCGTCGTCGACAATCCGCGCGAAGCGTTGGCGCTCGAAAATCTCCTTATCAAGCGGCACCTGCCGAAGTTCAACGTACTCCTTCGCGACGACAAGACCTATCCGTACATCAAGTTCACCGCGTCCGAAAAATTTCCGCGCGTTTATTTTACGCGCAAAGTAAAAAAAGATGGCTCACTGTACTTCGGCCCATATTTTCCCGCCAGCCTCGCGCGCCGCATTCTTACCTTTGTGCACAAGCGCTTCATGGTGCCCTCGTGCAACGTCGATCTCGGCCGCGATCATCCCCGCCCGTGTTTGCAGTACTACATCAAACGCTGCCAGGGGCCTTGCGTCAAAGGCTTGACCGACGAAGCTCACTACGCCGAGGCTGCTCGTGATGCGCGCATGTTTCTCGAAGGCAAGCGCCACGACCTGATGAAAAGTCTGGAAGCGCGCATGGGTGCGGCATCCGAACAGGAACTATACGAGCAGGCGGCTGCTTACCGCGATTTGCTTCGCACGCTGGAAGATATCGAAGAGCGCCAGCGCATTGCATCAGCGCAGGGCGACGACACCGATGTGCTGGCGTTTTACGCCGAGCCGCCGCAGGTCGCCGCGAATCTCTTTCACTTGCGTGGCGGCCGCGTCGTGGATCGCCGTGAATTCTACTGGGAAGATCTCGAGATTTTCGATCCGCAGGAATTCGTTCCCTCGCTGCTCAAGCAGTTTTATCTCGACGCCGAATATCTGCCGAAGATGATCCATGTCTCCGTTGACTTCGAGGATCGCGAATTGCTCGAAGACGCGCTCAGCGAGCAGGCCAAGCACAAAGTCGAAATCTTCACGCCGCAGCGAGGGAGCAAGCGCGCGTTCCTCGATCTGGTCGCCAACAATGCCAAGCATTCCTTCGATCAGCGTTTCCGCGTGCTCAAGCCCAGCTCCAAAGCTATTGCCGAAGGCGTACAGAACGCGCTCAATCTTCTGGAAGAACCGAAGCGCATCGAAAGCTTCGACATTTCGCACATGCAAGGCACTGACACTGTCGCCTCGATGGTGGTGTGGGAAGACGGCCGCATGAAAAAATCCGATTATCGCAAATTCATCATCCGCGGCGAATTCACCGGAGTTCCGATGTCCTCCAGCAATGGCGTCCCCATTGTTGGTCCGAATACAGCTGTCCTGAACGCAACAGCAGGCCAGGATCCCCTGCGACAGAACGATGACTTCGCCAGCATGCGCGAAGCGGTCACACGCCGTTACCGTCGCGTGCTGGAAGAAAAGAAGCCCATGCCGAGTCTGATTCTGATCGACGGCGGAATCGGCCAACTGCACGCCGCGGCGGCCGCACTGGAATCGCTGCAAATCATCAACCAGCCGCTGGCAAGCATTGCCAAGAAGGAAGAAATCCTCTACGTCTTCGGCCAGGAGAACGATCCCTGCATTCTGGATCGCCACTCGCCCGTGCTGCACTTGATCCAGCAGATTCGCGACGAGACCCATCGCTTCGCCGTCACTTTCCATCGCGACCGACGCGCCAAGCGCCAGACCAAAACCGCGCTCAGCGAGGTCCCCGGTGTAGGGCCGCGGACCGCGCAAAAACTTCTTCGCCAGTTCGGCAGCGTCGCAAATATCCATCGCGCTGGCGTCGACAAGATCAGCGCCGTAATCCCGCGAAAAAGCGCGGAAAAGATCCTCGCGCACCTGGACTCGAGTCACTCTCTCGATAACCGCCCTGACTAGCACATACCGGTTAGGTCGTATTGCAACTCTTTTTCTTTCCATGTTACGGTTGCTACGGAGGTCGCTATGGCTGACAACGTTGGTTCCAAGGTGAGCTATTTCCTGGTTGGTCTGGGAGTCGGAGCTCTGGTAGGCGTCCTCTTCGCGCCCAAGTCCGGTGAAGAGACCCGCGAATTTCTTTCCAACAAAGCCGATGAAGGCAAGGATTATGCGCAGCGCAAGGCGCGCGAGCTTCGCGAACGCGCCGACGAATTGATCGAGCGCAGCAAAGATGTTGCCGTGCGCAAAAAGGATTCTCTCTCGGCAGCAGTGGAAGCCGGCCGCGAAGCGTATCTCCGTGAGTCGAAAGCCTAGTTAGCGGCCTGATCGATTGGCGTCGCCGTAGCATTGCATTTGGCCCGGGTTCGAGTGGTGACCGCCTTTTCTGTGGGGCGTTGGGGTGGGCATGCAAACGTGGGTTGCCGTCTTTGTTGTAGTTGCCGCGGTCGCAATCGTTATTCAGGTTGCGCTGCTGTCGGCGTTATTTTTCCAGATGCGCCGCACCATGGCGCGCCTGGAAACTTTTACCAATGATCTGCAAGGACGCGTAAGCCCGATCCTCACGCGCGTGCAACTCCTGCTCGACGATACGCAGCCGAAAATTTCCGAACTGGTGGCTGACGCGGCGCACATCGTTTATCTAACACGGTCGCAGGCTCAGAAAATGGATCGCGTGTTTACCGAGGCTTCCGACCGGCTGCGCGGTCAATTGGTGACCGTCGACCGCATCGTCGGCGCGGCACTGGAAACCGTCGAAGATGCCGGCACGCAATTCCGCCGCACCGTCTGGAAGCCAATGCAGAAAGCTTCCGCGATCATCACCGGAATTAAGGTAGGCCTCGACCTGCTGCGCTCACGCCGCGGCAACAGCAGCGGTAATGGCCCGCGCCGTGACGACTCCGTCGAGCACGAAGAAGAACTGTTCATCTAGTTTCATCTGAACGTAATAAATACAAGTGATCGGCGCGCCGGAATCGCCAATACGCGCGAGCCGCGCGCATCGAGGTTTCATTTTTTGGGGGTAATCGTCTGTGGCAGGTCGCACGTAAAGTGCGACCCTACACGTGCTCGCAGCGTTTAGCGAATCCAGCCGCCACCAAGGACACGCTCGCCATCCATATCGTAAAAAACGGCGCCTTGCCCGGAAGTAATCGCGCGTTGCGGCGCTTCAAAGCTCACACACGCAGATGAATCACCACGCGGCGCAACGGTCGCCACCGCGGGAACATGCTTGTGGCGGATTTTCACCAGCGCGCGAATCGGTTCTGCTGGATTTGCGAGCGCAATCCAATTCACAGCGTCTACCTGGCATTCCGTTCGACGCAGCGATTCATCGTCCCCCACGATCACTCGATTATTCTCGCGATCAATCGCCAGCACATATTGCGGCTTGCCCGCCGCAAATCCCAAACCCTTGCGCTGCCCGATGGTGAATTGATGCACGCCGCCGTGATGACCGACGACTGCGCCATCTTCGTCGACGATTTCGCCGCGTGTGTTCGCCAGTGGTGTGCCGCGTTCGAGTGAATACGCTTCGATAAATTGCACGTAGTTGCCGTTGGGCACAAAACAGAGCTCCATGCTTTCGGGCTTGTCTGCCACCGGTAGATTGGTACGCCGCGCCACGCCGCGCACTTCATCCTTGCTCAATTCGCCGAGAGGGAATTCGCTGCGCGCCAGCTGCTCCTGCGTGAGTCCCCACAGGAAATAGGACTGGTCTTTGGTGTCATCTTTCGCGCGAAGCAGCTCCCATCGCCCGCTCTCTTCGTTTTTGCGAATGCGCGCGTAGTGTCCCGTTGCCAATCGCTCGGCGCCAATCTGCCGCGCCATGCGCAGCAGCGGTTCGAACTTCACGTCGGTATTGCAGTTGGTGCAGGCGATGGGCGTGCGACCGGCCAGATATTGGTCGACGAAAGGGCGGATTACGCGCGCTTCGAAGTGATCTTCGAAGTTCACCACATAGTGCGGAAAATCGAGATGCTGCGCCACGCGCTTGGCGTCGTAGACGTCGTCAAGCGAGCAGCAGCGATGCTGCGCGGGACCATCGCCTTGCAGCTCCGGGAGGCGCCGCTGATTCCACAATTGCATGGTGAGCCCGACGATCGGCCGGCCTTGTTCTTGAAGCAAGGCTGCGACTGTGGAGCTGTCGACGCCGCCGCTCATAGCGACGGCGACCATGTTGGGCGTGGTGGTTGCCAGCGCTGGCAGACCTTCGATTTGTTCGACCAGGTTCATAGTTTGTTGTGTACAACTGCGAAGTACTAGTTTAGCGGGCTTCGGCGGTTTTACGGTAGGTGGGAGACAGTTCTCGTAGTTGATCTACAGCGGCAGGAACGACTTGCAGGGCAACATCGATCTGTTCGGGTGTCGTATGCCGGCCAAGGCTGAAGCGCAGGCTGGCGCGAGCTTCGTCGGCGGGAAGACCGATGGCGGTGAGCACGTGCGAGGGCTCGACCGCGCCCGACGAGCACGCCGCGCCGGTGGAGCACGCCAGCCCTTTGAGATCGAGCGCGATCACCAATGCTTCGCCTTCGATTCCAGGAAATGCGATGTTCGTTGTGTTTGGCGTACGCGGCGCGCCGCTGCCGTTCGCGTGAGCATCGCGCACACTCTCAAGTAAGCCGCGTTCCAGCGAATCGCGCAACGCTCCGATACGCTTCGAATCGTCAGCCAGCGACTTGTGCGCCATAGCCGCCGCCTTGCCGAGACCAACAATCCCGGCCACATTTTCCGTGCCCGGCCGAAATCCGCGCTGATGATGGCCGCCGTAGAGCAATTGACGCAGTCGCGTGCCACCGCGAATGAACAGCGCGCCGATACCTTTCGGTGCATACAACTTGTGACCCGACAGCGATAACAGATCGATGCCCATCGCTTTCACATCGATCGGAATCTTGCCCGCGGATTGAACCGCATCGGTGTGGAAGTAAACGTCAGCTTCAGCGGCAATCTGTCCGATTTCCTCTAGGGCCTGCACGGTGCCGAGTTCGTTGTTCGCATGCATGACAGTGATCAGTGCGGTTTCCGGATGTTCCCGCAGCGCGGACCGTAAAGCGCTCAGATCGATACGCCCTTCGCGATCGACCGGCAGATAAGTCACCATTACACCACCGCGCTTTTCCAGCGCCTGACAAGTGTTGAGCACCGCTTCGTGCTCGATAGCCGTGGTGATGACGTGCTTACGATCGCCGGTTGCGGCTTCCACAATTCCGAAAATCGCGTGATTGTCGGCTTCCGTGCCGCCGCTGGTAAAAACAATCTCCTGCGGGCGCGCGCCGATCAGCGACGCAACCTGTTCGCGTGCGGTCTCCACCGCTGCTCGCGCCTTCTGGCCAAACGTATGAATGGAAGACGCGTTGCCATATTCGCCTGAAAGGAAGGGAAGCATCGCTTCGAGCACTTCAGGCTCAACCGGAGTGGTGGCGTTGTGGTCGAAATAGATGCGCTGCATGGGGATAACTCAGGATAGACAGCAGCGGAAGGCGGGTCAAGGCAGCGCGAGCCAGTCCAATTGCGCCGCTCCTCCTTTGCCGCAGGATCCATGTAGCTCACCCCTTCAGGGGTGAGGCTTGTGCGATCGGCAGCGAAGTCGAGACTTCGGTTGGCAGCCTTACGCTAACGCAAAAATCCAGTTTCCATCTCAGTATTTCTCAGGGGAATCAGGTAGGACGCTGCGTCATTCTTTATGGAACGATACTCGCAGGTTCAATGCCTGAAATCCTGGCCTGCTCGCGGCCAGTTGGCTGACCCAGTCCCCAAAAATGCAAGTTGATCTGGACCTTCAGGGAGGTTCGCATGAGCAAGCTGGGGAATTTGGCAGGTTTGCTGATGGTAGGCACAGGGCTCTGTCTTTCGATCGCAGGTTGCTCCGGCCGCGTTTCGTATTATGACGACTATCATCACGATTATCACCGCTGGAACAATCACGAGGTCGTCGTGTATCGCTCGTATTACGACCGAGATCATCGTCCCTATCGCGAGTACAACAACTTGAGTAAAGAAGAGCAGCGCGAATATTGGCGATGGCGGCACGACCATCACTAAATTTTCCCGCCGCGACGAAAGTCATCTATCGCGACATGAATTCGCGCGCGTGAAACAAAAACTGCCGTGCTGAGCGGAAGCTGCCTCCATGTAGGGGCGCGCAGCAATCTGCGCCCCAGCTCGGCAAGATGTAATCCCCATGCACTCACTCGCTCGCCGCGTTGTCCGAAGTCGAGACTCGCAGCGTCATCTTCGTCTCGTGAGTTTGTCTTTCGAATCCATCGCCTGAACCACAAATCCTTCGCTGACAATCTGTTTTTCTCGTCCCTTCCCGAAACTCCTTCTGCCGTGCCGCATTGACATTTCTTCATGCTGCCCATAGCATTTTATGTTCCGCAGCGAGGCGCATCTCCCTTCTGGCCGAGCCGCAGAATCACCACATCCCATCGGAGGAAGAATGCCCATCAAGGTCGGCATCAATGGCTTCGGCCGCATCGGACGCAACATCATGCGCACGGCGCTGGATGACAAAGAGATCCAGTTTGTCGCCGTGAACGACGTAACCGATGCCGCTACGCTCGCGCACCTGCTGAAGTACGACTCGATTCTCGGTAATTTGCCGCACAAGGTGACGCACACCGACGATTCCATCGCCGTAGAAGGCAAGAGCTTCAAGGTTTTCAAGACCAAGGATCCCGCGGAGATTGACTGGGCTTCGGTCGGCGCAGATATCGTCGTGGAATCGACCGGTCTATTCACCAAGGGCCCAGATGCGAAGAAGCACCTGCGCGCTCCGGTGAAAAAAGTCATTATCTCGGCGCCAGCGGATGGCCCGGATGCGACTTTCGTTCTCGGAGTAAACGACAACAGCTACGACCCGGGTAAACATCACGTGGTCTCCAACGCATCGTGCACCACGAACTGTCTTGCGCCCGTCGCCAAGGTGATTCATGACACGTTCGGCATCCACAGCGGCACGATGACCACCATCCACTCGTACACCAACGATCAGAAGCTGCTCGATCTGCCGCACAAGGATCTGCGCCGAGCTCGCGCCGCGGCCATCAACATGATTCCCAGCTCCACGGGCGCCGCCAAGGCTCTGCATCTGGTGATTCCCGCGTTGAAAGGGAAGCTCGATGGCTACGCCATGCGCGTTCCCACACCGAACGTCAGCGTCGTGGACCTCACCGTCTTCGTCGAGAAGCCTGCGACCGTGGAGACCGTGAACTCCGCGTTGAAGGCTGCGGCCAACGGCGCGATGAAGGGAATTCTCGCCTACACCGAAGAAGAGCTGGTCTCGTCCGACTTCAAAGCGAACTCCAACTCCTCGATCGTCGATTCCGGATACACCAAAGTGGTCGGCGACAAGTGCGTGAAGGTGCTGGCCTGGTACGACAACGAGTGGGGCTACTCCTGCCGGTGTCGCGACCTGATCAAGTTGCTGGCTTCGAAGTTCTAGCCGTGAACAAGCTGACCATCAACGACCTTGCGCTGCAAGGCAAACGCGTTTTCATTCGCTGCGACTTCAATGTTCCGTTGAAAGACGGAGTCGTCACGGATGACACGCGCATTCGCGAAACGCTCCCCACGCTGCGGCTGGCGATCCAAAAAGGTGGACGTTTGGTGTTGGCTTCGCATTTGGGACGCCCCAAGGGCGGCCCGGATGCAAAGTATTCGCTCGCGCCGGTTTCGAAAAAGCTTTCGGAGTTGCTGGAGCGACCAGTCGTGTTTGCGGCGGATTGCGTGGGGGACGATGCCGAGTCCAAAAGCAAAGCCTTGGCCGATGGCGGCGTGCTCCTGCTGGAAAATGTGCGCTTCCATCCGGAAGAAGAAAAGAATGACGAAAACTTCTCCAAACAGCTCGCCAAACTGTGCGACGGACTATTCGTGTGCGATGCGTTCGGTTCCGCGCATCGCGCGCACGCTTCCGTCGTCGGGATCACGAAATTCGTAAAGCAATCGGCAGCGGGCCTGCTGATGGAAAAAGAGCTGGCATATATCGGCAAAGCGTTGAGCAATCCAGCGCGGCCGTTCGTGGCCATCATCGGCGGCGCCAAGGTCAGCGACAAGATCGAAGTGGTCGAGAATCTGATGAAGATCGCCGACGTCATGCTGATCGGCGGCGGGATGGCGTACACCTTTGAGAAGGCGCAAGGGCTGGAAATTGGAAAATCGCTGGTGGAAATAGACAAGGTCGAACTCGCCAAGCGGCTGCTGTCCGAAGCCAAGCAAAAGAATTTCAAGCTGCTACTCCCGTCCGATCACGTCGTTGCGCCGGAGTTCAAGGCCGACGCCAAGGCTACAACGTGCGACGTTACAGAAACTCCGGCGGATCAGATGGGACTCGACATCGGACCGAAGACGATTGCGTCGTACTCGGCCGAAATCGCGAAAGCAAAGACGATCGTCTGGAATGGGCCCATGGGCGTATTTGAGATGCCGGCATTCGCGCGCGGCACGCTGGAAATTGCGAAAGCCGTGGCCGCGGCCACTTCGGCGGGCGCTACTTCAATCGTGGGTGGCGGCGATTCCGTAGCCGCAGTGCATCAATCCGGCGTCTCCAGCAAAATTTCGCATATCTCCACCGGTGGTGGCGCCTCGCTGGAATTTCTGGGCGGCGCCAAACTGCCTGGCGTGGAAGCTCTCACCAACAAATAAAACATTGTTCCGAATGAGGAGCCGCTCGTGACCCGCCGCCGTGTGATTGCCGGTAACTGGAAGATGTACAAGACGCTGGCGGAGACGCGCGCGTTTTTCTCGGCATTCTGCCCGCAGGTGGCGAATGCGCAGCACTGCGACATTGTGGTTGCGCCGCCGTTCACGGCGATTTCGACGGCGGTCGACTCCGCGAGGGGCACCAATGTAGCTATCGCTGGCCAGAACGTTTCGTGGAGCAAGGAAGGCGCTTTCACCGGCGAAGTTTCCGCGCACATGCTGGTGGAGGCCGGCTGTCGCTACGTGATCATCGGGCATTCGGAGCGGCGGCAGTTGTTCCGCGAAACCGACGACAACGTGGCGAAGAAATCGCTGATGGCTCTGGAAGCGGGGCTCACACCCATCGTCTGCGTGGGAGAAACCGACGAAGAGCGCAGCAGCGGCCTGGAAAAAGAAGTGCTCCAGCGCCAATTCGTGGGCGGGCCGGGTGCGTTGACCCCTGCGGAGTTCTCCCGTATTCTGTTGGCATACGAGCCAGTTTGGGCCATTGGCACGGGCAAGACGGCGACTCCGGAAATCGCCGCCGATGCGCATCGCTATATTCGGATGTGCGCCGCGGAGCGCTTTTCGATGCCCGCCGCTCAAGCTGTGCGAATCTTGTACGGCGGCAGCGTAAAGCCGGACAACATCAAGGGCCTGATGGCGCAAGAAGAATTGGACGGCGCGCTGGTGGGCGGAGCGAGCCTGGATCCGAAGTCGTTCGCTGCGATCGTAAACTTTCAATAAGGCCGCGCCCGAGTTTTCACGAGATTCGCTTGAAGGAATTGGAGAGGTTTTCGCAATGCAAGGAATGCCGGGTTGGATGAAATGGACGATCTCGCTGTTGGTGGGCGTCGCCATTATTTTGGTCGGGTTTCGTTGGGCGAATTGGCTGCTTACCGCCTTTTTCGTGATGAACTGTTTCGTGCTGATCATCGTGGTGCTGCTGCAGAGCGGCAAGGCCGCTGATCTTGCAGGTGCGTTCGGTGGCGCTGGCAGTCAGTCGGCGTTCGGGCCCCGAGGCGCGGCCACATTGCTGTCGCGCGCAACCACCTGGTGCGCGGTGATGTTCATGATTTGCGCCATGGCGTTGGTGTTGCGCGTGGATCGCGCCGATCAAGGTGGTGGTTCGATCTTGCAGAAATTCTCGAAACCCGCGCCAGCCACGAAGTCGGTGCCTGCGAAGCCGGGCTCGACTGCCCCGGCTACGACTCCGCAGCCGACGACCGCAGACAACGACGCCCCAATCCACGACGCCGCAATCGAGCGCGCCGCAATCCGGCACGACGCCTGCGCCAACGCAGCCGGCGCAGAGCGCCCCGGCAAAGCCGCCCGCGTCTCAGCCCAAGAAGCAATAACTGGATCGCGGCTATTCGCCACCTGTTGCGACCTGTGGAACTCCCGGCTACAATGGTCCTCACACTACTGTGCGGTAGTGGCGGAACTGGCAGACGCACCAGCTTGAGGTGCTGGCGGTAGCAATACCGTGGAGGTTCGAGTCCTCTCTACCGCACCAATTCTCCGTGATCATTCTCAGCATCGCCATTTCGCAACGCTCCTGTAAACGAAGGAAGATGTCGTGCACTCGCGCCGGAGTGCTGTCGTGAACTTTCAGCTTACCCCCGCCGAAGCTCGCGTTCTAGGCGCGCTGATCGAAAAGGAAATTACTACCCCGGAGTATTACCCCCTTTCGCTAAACGCGCTGGTCAACGCGTGCAATCAAAAATCCAATCGCGACCCGGTGATGAATCTCGACGAAGAAGCCGTGCGTCGCGCGCTGCATTCGCTGAATCAGCACGGACTAGCACGGTCCGCCGCGACGGATGGACGCGTGGCGAAATTCGAACATCGCGTCAATGAGGTCTTCAATTTTCACCGCCACGAACTCGCCCTTGTATGCGTGCTGCTGCTCCGTGGACCGCAAACTCCGGGCGAACTCCGCACTCGCACCGATCGGCTGTACACATTTGAGGACTTGAACTCGGTCCATTCCGCGTTGAATCTGCTGATGAATCGTCAGCCGCCGCTGGTGAAAGTCTTGGCTCGTCAGCCGGGGACGAAAGAACCGCGCTACGCGCATCTCTTGTCCGGTGATGCCGGAGTATCGGACGACGTCCAGGAATCCACAGCACCGTCTGTGCAAATCGGCGCTGGTTCAGATTCGGCAGCGGATTCATCGAGCACGCATTCGGAGCGTCTTGCACAACTCGAAGAAGAAGTCGCCGCATTGCGTTCGGAGCTCTCGGATCTCAAACAGCAGTTGGCGCTGTTCCAGAAGCAATTCCAGTAAAGCGCTGGGCCGAAACCATTTCGGTACACAAAAGTGAACATTCAGGTGCATAAACACGCCCCGGAAGTTTGGTGACTGCCTTCGTGCAGCCCCGCGATTGCTTCCCATCCTACTGACTCGGTGAATGTTAGGCGGCGGAGATAGACCTGGATGGTACCGGTGCGCTAGTACTGACAGTAAGTGGAACCCTAGTTGCTTCTTTGTACGTCACCGCAGCACGGTTTTAGGTCGAAGAGCAAAGCGAAAACTAAGGAAGGCAGCAACGGGCTCCCCGGCCCGTGGAAGCAAGACCGGGGTACGATGACTCAACTTTCAGTCCGCGATTCCGACTATACCGCGCTCTACTGCCCCAGAGAATGGAACCCGGCCCATGAAAAGCACTAAGAAGCGCAGTTTGTACATCGATGCGGGTGCGGTCGCACTCCTCGTCTTACTGCTGTTCGTCGTCAATCACGGCTTCATACGCCGACACTCCAGCGTCGCCGCCAGCAGCAACGCAACCGTGCCGCCAGCGGCAGCGGCAAATGTTCCCGCCAGCGAAGTGCTGATGCGTGTCTTGGCGAAGGCCGTGCCCGTTTCGAGTCCTGCGCCGATCCCGGTGTCTTTCCGTCCACTGAATTTCGCCCTGCTTCGTGGAGGCTTCACCACTTCCGACGAATTCTTCGAACGCGTCAGCCAGGATCCCATCCTGCATTCGTTCTACGGAGACTGCAGCGATCGCAACGCCACGATGAAAGCGATACCCGAGGATGTTCGAGTCTTCACCGCTTTCCGTCGCGGCAATCAGATTAAATGGGCACAGCGGCCTTTGCTGGTTCACAAGGGCGAGTATGTGCTCACCTATTGCGGCAAAACCGTGTTGGCGCGCTGCGGCAATCTGATCAGCATTGCGGCCATGCAGCCCAGCGAAGACATTCCGCCCGGCTTGTTGGAAACTCCCGCGGATCCTGTGGAGCCACCGCTGACGTACGCGTCCGAACCGGTGGAATCAGTCTTGGAACCGGTAGCCGCCGCAGTGCCGGCGGCTTCGCACGGCCGCTTCTTCTTTTTTGTGCCGCCATTCTTTGTCCCGAGCGGCGGGGGCCATTCGCCTGCTCCGCCGTCCATCGTGCCGCCACCGCCGCCGGCGCACGTCAGCGGCGACGAATTCTCCGGCCACTACGCTTTCTTCACTCTGCTATTTGGTTTCGTCACTATCGGAGTTCTGAAACTCTTCACACGATGAAGCGGAGCGGCTACCTTCTCGCTTGCCTGCTGGCTCTGTTCATCACCGGCGTTCCGTACGCGATTCGCATGAATTGGAGCAGTCTCGGTCCTGTGTGGGCCGCTACCGCCGCCACTTGTGTTCCCGGGGCGCGCTCGGAAGGGGATCACGTGCTGACGCCGAGCGCCGACGTGACCATCACGTCGCAATGTTCCGGCGCCGAAAACATTCAGATTTTCTCCATGCTGTTCGCCACGGTTTTCCTGATGAACTGGAAGCGCATGCAGACGTGGAAAGCGGTGCTGATTTACCTGGGATCGCTCGCCGGCCTGGCGGTCTTGAATCTTGCACGGATCATCACCATCGTCCTTCGTGCGAAAGAAACGCATTACGGCCTGACGAACGCCCTCGGTCTCGTGCTGCTGATCCTGCTGGTCTGGCGAGTGAAGTGGCTTCGTCCCGCGGAGCCAATTGCGGTCGCTAAATAAGAATTCCGCTAAATAAAGATTCGACGCTCATACCCGCTGTTGTTCGATCTCCGCCGCCTCAGTACAATGCGTCACCTCATGCGTACAAAATTGTTCGGTGCCATCCTTGCTCTAGCGCTGCTAATTTTCTGCACCAACTCAAATCGAGCGCAGCAGCCGGCGAGCCCCGTCTCACCAAGTGCTGAGGCTCCTATCGCCATCACACACGTAACCGTGATCGACGCGACCGGCGGTGCGGCGCAGCGCGACATGACGGTGCTCGTCTCCCACAAGACAATCACTGACGTCGGCAAAAGCTCGGACGTCACAATTCCCAAATCCGCCACCATCCTCGACGCGCGCGGCAAATATCTGATACCCGGCCTGTGGGACATGCACGTCCATGAGATTTTCGGCGACTGGATACCAGAAGAAGAAAAGATCACGCCGGCGCTGTTCATTCTGAATGGCGTAACCGGCGTGCGCGACATGGGCGGCGACCTGGAGCCGCTCAAGAAATGGCGTGCGCGTATTGCCGCGGGCGATCTGCTGGGGCCGCGCATGGTGATCTCCGGACCGATGCTCGACGGGCCAACGCCTGCATTCCCCAGCTCTGCTCCGATCAAAGACGCTGCCGATGGCCGCCGAGTTGTCGATGAACTCAAAAGCGCAGGCGCCGACTTCATCAAAATCCAATCGCTGGTGCCGGCGGATGGCTACTTCGCGGCGGCCGCCGAAGCCCGGAAGCTGGGGATTACGTTTGTCGGCCACGTTCCCGACAAAGTACGCGCCGTCGATGCTTCGAACGCCGGCCAAAAAAGCATCGAGCATCTCACCGGAGTCTTCGAAGCCTGCTCCACCGTGGAAGACGAGCTGATGGCCAAGCCGCGCGGCCCGGGTCGCGGCCGTTTTCTTTCCACTTACGATCCGCAGCGCGCCAAAAAACTGCTCGCGCTATTCGTGAAGAATCAGACCTGGCAGGTGCCCACTCTTTATTGGGAGCAGGGTGAGTGGCTGATCGAGAAAACCAATCAAGGCGCGGATCCGCTGATCAAGTTTGCGCCAACGGCGTGGCGAGAACGAACTTGGCCGATGTTCACGCGCGACATTTCCAAGGGTTGGTCCACCGATCCCATGGCGGATCGCGAGGCGTTCTTCCAGGCAGAACTGAAAATGATTGGTGACATGAATCGCGCCGGCGTGCCCATTCTCGCGGGCACGGATACCGCGGCAGGTGTGCGCGTATATCCCGGTTTCAGCCTTCACGAGGAATTGAGCTTACTGGTCAAGGCCGGGCTTACGCCGATGCAGGCGCTACAATCCGCCACCAGCAGCGCGGCGAAATTTCTCGACCTGCCGGATAGCGGCACGATCGAACGCGGAAAGCGCGCCGATCTAGTGCTTCTCGATGCCGATCCATTGGCCGATATCGCCAACACCCGCAAGATCAGCGCGGTCGTACTCAATGGCCGCTACCTGAATCGCGCCACACTGGACCATTTGCAAACGCAAATTCAACAAGCCGCTGCGCATTCGCGATAGATTGCAATTAGCCCGCTGACTGAGAACAAGCTTGCCGCTGGCTGGCACGCTCATACTAATTTCCGCTTTTCGAAGGCTTTTCCACTGCGCGTGCCTGCGCGGTATTGAATTTCGCCGCGAAATAGTCTTATTGTGCAAGTAGCGGCGATAGACGGGTCTTGGTGACCGCGCGAACCGGTTAATCCAGGAAGAGAACCATGCCAAGCACACGGGAAACCCAAGAGTACCGGGAGATTCACGAAATCGAAATTATTCTCGACGATGATATCGGTGCCGGGCCTCCAACGCCGCCCGCAGGCCGGGACGGTGGCGAGGACCGCAATAGAAAGCCGCAGCCTGAGCCTCCCGCGTCCGGCCGCAAGTATCACACCGCCATTCTCCTGGCGATGGTTTCGATCACGATTTTCTTCATGGGACTGGCGACTGCCTTCCTGGTGCGCAAAACTGGCCAGGACTGGGTTCCCGTGTTACTCCCGCCGGTGATCTGGTTCAATACCATCCTTTTGCTGGCCAGCAGCGCCACCATGGAGGTTTCCCGCCGTCGGCTGGCGCTGGGCGATATGCAAGGCTTTCGAAAGTTTTGGCAGATCACCACAGCTTTGGGTGTTTTGTTCTTAGCAGGACAGTTAGTTGCTTGGGGACAGTTAGTGACGCAAGGCGTCTTTGTTGCCAGCAATCCAGCGAGCAGCTTCTTTTATATTTTCACTGCCGCTCACGGGCTTCACCTGCTTGGCGGAGTTTGCGCGCTGATTTATGTGCTGCTGCGCACATCCAAGAAAGGCGAAGCGAAGCGCGCGGTTGCCACCGAAGTGACCTCGTATTACTGGCACTTCATGGACGTTCTGTGGGTATGTTTGGTGGCGCTGTTGTACTTGGGAAAGTGAATAAGCGAATTGCCGCCTGGTGATTCAGGAATGATTCAGGAATTCGGAAATCGTATCAGTGACGCGTCCGCGTTGCTGCGACGTCAGCTCCGGATAGATCGGCAGCGATAACACCTCCTGTGCCGCATGCTCGGCATGAGGAAAATCGCCCCGCTTGTACCCAAGTGACGAGTACAGCGGCTGAAGGTGTAGCGGCACCGGATAGTACACCGCGCTTCCAATCCCCGCTTCTGTCAGAACTTTCTGCAAAGTGTCACGTTCTTCCACGCGAATGGTGTATTGGTGAAACACGTGCTCGTAGCCTTCGGGGACCAGCGGCGCCATCACTCCGGGAATTTGCGAAAATACCCGCGTGTATTCGGCGGCATGCCTCTGCCGTGCGCTCTGCCATTGCTGTAAATGGCGCAGTTTTGCTCGCAAAATCGCCGCCTGTATTTCATCAAGCCGGCTATTCCAGCCTGGTTCGCTGCTGATGTACCGTTGCGATTGCCCATGATTTCGCAGCGAACGCAGTCGAGTCGCAGTTTCCGCCGAGTTGGTAACAATCATTCCGGCATCGCCATACGCGCCTAAATTTTTGGTCGGGTAGAAACTCAGGCACGCAACATCGCCCAGCGATCCTGTTGGCCTGATCTTTGTACGACGCTCCGATCGCCTGCGCACAATCTTCAATCACGGGAATATTCCGCGAACGCGCGAACGACATGATCGCGTCCATATCCGCGGAGAGTCCATAGAGATGAACGGCGATGATCGCCGCTGTGCTCGGCGTCCTTCCGCGCTCCAGTTCAGCGGGATTGATGTTGTAGGTGTTCGGGTGAACGTCCACGAAAACCGGCTTGGCGCCAATGGCGCTGACGGCGCTGGCTGTCGCGACGAAAGTAAACGGCGGAAGCAGAACTTCGTCGCCAGCTTCGACGCCACACGCGCGTAGCGCCAGGATCAGCGCGTCAGTCCCCGAGGCGACACCGATTCCATGAGCGACACCGCACAGCCGCGCAATCTCGTTTTCGAGCGCATTGCCTTCGCGCCCCAGGACAAATTGTTGCGAACTCAGCACGCGATCGACGGCTTCGCGGATCTCCGCACCGATGACTGCGTACTGCGCAGCGAGATCGAGAAGGGGAATTGGCGGAAGACTGGCGGCGCTGTGAGAAGTCGCGGTCATGGCCCAAAGTGTAGCGCAGGTTTTCGGGGACAGCGTAGCGTTGGTGTTGCGTCAATGTGGTCAGATCGTGCTCAGGAACGTGCGTGGGCTCGTTCATGTTGGACTTTTTGTTCTTGGTTGCGAACCAAACCAAGGCTTTGTACCTTTGCGTACGTTCTAAGGACCAGGCGCCGCGCGAAGGAGTGGAGTCTTCATGCCGACGCACCAAGGGACGCCGCTCATTCAGCCGGAAGCGCTCGCCGCATCCCGCAGATTTCCTCTAAATCGCCTAAAGCGCATCTAAATTCTTCCGAAAAATGGAGCGCTAGCTGTGTGAAATCGCAAAAACAATATCCGGACTTTTCAGTACAAAAGTGCTACTCGCGAAACCGTTGTAACCCCTTTAACAACAAGGGATACCGCCAGTTGACGGATTAGCTACATCAGAAATCGATGGATACTCACGTGCTGTTATTGTTTAAGTTGCGGGCTGGTGTTTTTCGGGGACGGACAGCCCAGAACCTCAGGAATCACGTAAACAAAAAAGGAAACTGGAAAGTTGGAGGAACGATGAGGAACTTTCGTGTGGGTGTGTTGCGTCCGACGGCGCAAGTCCGAGTGGAGCAGACACCTGAGACCGCGCGAAATAATCAGAAAGTAGCGAGCGTCTGGCTGAGAGTTAGACTCTCATGGTCGGCGGTGCTGCTGTTGCTACTAGGTTGCCTGGCCGGTGGCGCGAAGGCGCAAGATGTAGCCTCGATTACCGGAACCGTGACCGACAAGACCGGCTCAGCGGTTTCCGACGCCGACGTGAAGTTGACGGACACGCGCACTGGCGCGACCTATACATCTAAGACCGGGACATTCGGCGCGTATCTGTTCTCGCGGGTTCCGGCCGCCGCGGGCTACTCGGTTTCCGTGAGCAAGTCTGGCTTCAAGACCACCACCGTTTCAAATGTGACTTTGGCGGTCACAGAGACCGCGACGTACGACATCACGCTGGAGCTGGGGTCGGTCAGTGAGTCGGTAGAGGTAAGCGCGAACGCCGGAATCACCCTGAACACGACAGACGCCGCGATTGGCAGTGACATCGATACGCGACGCATTGCCGAACTGCCCAGCCTGTTTCGCACGAACGCGGCAGCCTTGCTGCGCTTGGCGCCCGGCGTTGTGGCTCAGGACGACAACGGCAAAGAGCAGGACAGCCAACTCGGGTCGGTGACCGGTTCGCGCGCCGATCAAGGCAATATCACTCTTGACGGCTTGGACGTGAACGACGAAACCATCGGCCAGGCGTTTACTTCGGTGACCTCGACGCCGATCGACTCGATCGAAGAGGTGCACACCACTGTGGGCCAGCCAAACGCCGGATTTGGCCGGAGCAGTGGCGGTCAGATCAGCCTGGTCACCAAGGGCGGTACCAACTCTTTTCACGGCTCCTTGCATGAATACAATCGGAACACGCTGTTCGCGGCCAACGACTTTTTCAATAACAAAAACGGGGTCGATAAGCCGCCACTCAATCGCAATCAGTTCGGCGGAAATATCGGCGGACCAATCTTCAAGGACAAGCTGTTTTTCTTCTTCAACTATGAAGCTCGCCGCGACTCGCTCTCCGCGCAGATTCAGCAGATCGTTCCCAGCGCCACACTGCGTTCCGGCCAGCTGAACTACGTCGATGTAAACGGAGATGTGCAGACCACCACGACCGCGCAGCTGCAAACGCTCGATCCTCTGGGAATCGGTGCGAACACCGACTTTCTCGCGTTCATGAATTCGCGTTACCCGGTTGGCAACAATCCGGCGCTCGGCGATGGCTTGAACACCGACGGCTTCCTTTTCAACGCGCCGATTCATCGCAAGGAGAACTACTATACCGGCCGGCTGGATTACAACCTGAGCAGCAAACACAAGCTGTTTGGCCGTATCCAGCTGCAGCGTATCAACGACGACGACAGCAGCAACATCCTGCCCCAGTTTCCGGGAGATCCTTCTCCGCAACTGAGCGACATTGACCATTCGCGCTCATGGGTTCTGGGCGAAACCTGGTTCATCAGCCCAAACTTGACCAACCAGGCGTTTGTTGGCATCACCACACAATTGTTCAACACGCCCGTGAACTTTGCCCCCACCGCTCCGATCATTTATACGACCAGCCTGATCAGTCAGCCCTTCGCCGACATCCGCGGACAGGGTCGTACCGTTAGCGTGCCGGAAGTTCGCGATGATCTGTCATACACCCGCGGCAAGCACAGTTTCGTTTTCGGCACCGATATCAAGCCAATCCGCGTGAAGTCTTTCAACCAGGCCGACATCAGCTTCGTGGGTATCGGCTTGGGCGGAAACATTCATTCATTAAGTACGCCGCGCCGGCCTGCTGACATTTCAGATGACCCGGCCGTGCAGGCCGAATGGGACAACGCGTTCCCGCTGCTGCTGGGCCGCTACTCACAGACCAGTGAGTTCGACGCATTCGATCGTTCCGGCACGCAACTCCCGCAATACACGAATACGCGCCGCGACTTTCACTACAACGAGTTTGAATTTTACGGTCAGGACAGCTGGAAAGTCCGCCGCGATCTGACCATTACTTACGGATTGCGTTGGCAGTATCACACCGTGCCCTTCGAGGCTAACGGTTTCCAGTCGGTTTCGAATCAGAACATCGACACCATTTTTCCGGTTCGCGTGTCTGCCGCTGCTCAGGGAGTTTCCGGCAACGACGCAGCACCACTGGTGAGCTACGACCTCGGCGGTCCGGCGAATCACGGAGCAGACTACTATAAGCCCAGCTATCGCGACCTTGGTCCGCGTGTGGCTCTCGCCTACGCCCCGTCCTTCACACACGGTGTACTTGGCTCCATTTTCGGCGATCGCAAAACTACTGTGCGCGCCGGCGGAGCAATCCTGTACGACCGCGTGCTGAGCACCCTATCATTCGAACTGGACCAGCAGACCTTCCTGTTCGATTCCAACCCGATTTTGAACTACGGACCGCCGGCTGGCGATCCGCTGCAGACCAGCCCGACGGCCAACCTCGCGCAAAGCCCGCGCTTCACATCCCTGACGGCTCCGCCACCAGCGCCGGCGCCCATTCCGGTAACGCCGCGTCCTGTCACTCCGAACGTGGACAGCACTGGCGCGCCGATCGGCCTCGCGGTGTTCGGAGGCTTTCCCAGCTTCTTGCAATTCGACAAGAACTTCCAGACGCCGTATTCGTACACGTTTTCGCTGGGTGTACAGCGAGAGCTACCCGGCAACATGGTTCTTGAAGTTGACTACTTTGGCCGCCTCGGCCGGAAGCTGACGGCTGACGGCGACGCCGCGCAAACATTAAATTTCAAAGACGCGACATCCGGACAATTCCTTAAATCAGCATTCGGCGGTTTGCAAGGCCAAGTAAAGTCCGGAGCAGCGATCACGCCACAGCCTTGGTTTGAGAACCAGCTGCCGGCCGCGACTGGTGCCTCTTGCCCGGTGCTCAATGGTTTCTTCGGTTCGTCGGCTACCACTTGTACGGAACTCGTGAATGGCTTGCTGGGAAAAGATGGATTGATCGGCAACTTCGTGGGTGTCGGCGACCTGTCCAGCACCGTTTTGCTGCTGTCGCAACTCGGGCTGGTGAACCCCAACGTCGGGTTGTACGCACAAACCGGAGCGAACGGCTATATCGGCAACTACTCCTCATCCTCTTACAACGCGATGTTGCTCTCGCTCAAGAAGCGCTATTCGAACAACCTGCAACTGGACTTCGATTACTCCTATTCGCATTCCATCGACAACCAGTCAAACATCATCAACGACACCAACCAGTTCACGTTCAGCGGACAGGGCCTGATTTGCGATCTTACCAATCTCCGCACCTGCCGTGCCGATTCGCTGTTCGATGCACGGCACATAATCAGCGCCAATTATGTCTATGACCTGCCGATCGGCCATGGCCATCACCTGTTGGGGAATTCCAACCGCGTGGTGAACTCCATCCTCGGGGGCTGGTCCACTTCCGGAATCTTGACTTATCGCACCGGCTTTCCATTCAACACCCACACCGGAACATTCCCAATCAACTTCACGCAGGACGCCCCGGCGGTGTTCAACGGCGACCGGCAGGCGGTAAAGCAGGGAATTCACACTGACCCAAATACCGGAGCCATCCAGTTCTTCGCGGATCAGAGTGCTGCGCTGGGTGCGTTCGATTTCCCCTTCGGCGGCGAAACTGGTACCCGCAACCCGGTGCATGGGCCGGGTTTCACCAACCTCGACATCGCTGTGTCCAAGAACTTCGTCATGCCGTGGTCGGAACATCATCGCGTGCAATTCCGTTGGGAGGCGTTCAACGTGTTCAATCACGCGAACTTTGCGGCGCCGGGTGACCCCAACACGCTGACCAACTCCAACAACATCCTGAACAATCCGCAAGGATTCGGCGTGATCTCTTCCACCGCGGGATCACCAAGACAAATGCAATTTTCGCTGCGCTACGACTTCTAGCAGCGATTGGTTTAACTCGAAGTGGATGGCAAAAACCCCGACGCCCAGCCGGGGTTTTTGCTTTTAGGAAGGCGAAGAGTTGCGATCTACGCGCTCGCGAAAGCTGGTCACTACTTTCGTGCCCAACTGAACGCTTACTTGATTTGATTAGAGCTATAGGTTGCGCAGATGCGCCAAGCGGAACGGCGAGCCCAGATTCTCGCGCAACTCCACCCAATGCTGTTCCGGTATAGCCATGAACACATCTACCACTTGCGGATCAAATTGCGTGCCGGAGCAGCGCTTGATCTCGGCGCGCGCGTGCGACAGCGGCAACGCCTTGCGATATGGCCGATCGCTGATCATCGCGTCCATTGAATCAGCGATCGTGAAAATCCGCGCACCCAGTGGGATCTGCTCGCCCTTCAGTGAGCGCGGATACCCCGAGCCATTGAAGAATTCCTGGTGAGCGAGCACGATCTCTGCGGCCGCGCGCAAGAAGGGAATTCGGATCAGCATGTTGTACCCGATTTCGCAATGCGTGCGCATGATCTGCTTTTCATCATCCGTAAGCGGGCCCGGCTTGCGCAGAATGCTGTCCGGAATGGCCATCTTGCCAATGTCGTGCAGAAAAGCGGCGCGCGCAAGGATCGGCAGATACTTGTCCGGGACCGGCATCGCCCGCGCAATCGATATGCAGAACGCTGTGACGCGCTGGCAATGGCCCTCGGTCTCCGCATCCTTCAAGTCCAGCGCGCTCCCCAATGCCTCGAGAGTATCGTCGTAGGACTGCTCCAGCTCCGCGTTCGTCGCCGTCAGTTGTGCCGTGCGCTCTTCCACTAACTGTTCGAGGTTGCGCTGATACGTGCGGTTCTCCATCACCAGCCGCCGGTGTTGCAGCGCCCGGCCCACACCCAGGAACAATTGATCCTTTTCGAATGGCTTCAGAATGTAGTCGTATGCTCCGCGGCGAATCGCTTCGAGCGCCGTCGAGATATCGTGGATTGCGGTCACCATGATCACCGGAACTTCCGGATCGTACTGCCGCAGCCAATCCAGCAGCTTGATGCCGTCCATTTCCGGCATGATCATGTCGCTGAGGACCAGGTCCGGCGTCACGCGCTTCACCTGATCTTGGGCGGCGCGGCCGTTGCTCACCGCGGTGCAGTGATAGCCCTTGGATTCCAGCATCGTCGAAACGACTTCCCGAATCGCTTCTTCATCATCGACGACCAGTATATTTTCGAGCTCCACGATAGTTTGCTCCCAGCAGTCATTATAAGGGACGGCACACCGGGAAAGGTGCGTGCTTGCCCAGTCAGAAAACAGCGTGTTAGCGTGATGGTAAAGGTGGTCGGAGGGCGATCCATCATTCAACACGCCTGCGTTTGGCTGCTCGCAGCGCCGTGGTAAGTCCACAGGAGGCGGTACCACGTGCTGGAGAACCAGGGCCTGCTCGCCATCGCTTTCTTTGAAACCACCGCATTCATCATCCTGTTAGTGCTGTTTCTGCTCTTCCGCAAGGATCATCCCACCAGCTATTTCCGTTTGTGGCTGGGCGGCTGGCTCTGCCTAACCCTTTCCTCCGTATGTGAGCTTGGCCTGGTCCTGCACTCTAATCGCGAGCTCTGGGTGGGTCTGATTGTCGCGCGCGCCGCCGCCGTGCTGATCCTCCTGATGTCCGTGATGCGCTATACGGCGCCATCCAATTCTCGACAGCGCCCGCTCTGGCCGCTGACCGGTGTCATCCTCGCCGCCATCTACTACCTGGAGCACACCTCTAGCAAACCATATGGCTTCGTGCGCTGGGAGAGCGCAATCGTACAATCCGTGGTGCTCTTGTGGGCCGGCTGGATGCTCTGGCGCGTGGGAGACGCCCACAAAGGACATGGAGCGCGCTTGCTGGGCGGCGCCTTCTTTATCAGCGGCCTCCATTCCATTGACCAGCCCTTATGGCCGCATGACGTTCTGTTCCTGATGCGCGTAGCCTTCGATCACATCTTGTTCACCTCTATCGGTGTGTCCATGGTCGTCCTGATGCTGGAGCGCGCTCGGGCTCGCAGCGAAGAATTGAACGATAAGATGCGCCGGCTCACGCTGCTGACTGCCGCGAGCACCCAAACGCTTTCCGTGAAGGAGATGCTTGAGCAGGTGCTCGGCCACCTGCTCGAAAGTATCGGTGCTACTCATGGCATGGTGCGGCTGCTCGAAGGAGAGGGAGACGCAGCGCAGTTCGTGATTCGCGCATCCATCGGTTTTCGCGAAGCGTACCTGGAAAAATATCGCCAGATTTCGGCCGGCGACGTGGCTATGAAGCGCGCCCTGGAGCAGGATTTCCTGTTCATGGCCTTGGACAAAGAGCACGAGTCCGAGGGCCGCCAGCGATTGCTGGAGACGGGTCTCAACGAGGTCGTGGTGGTGAAGTTGCCTGGCAAGCAGCGGCCACTCGGTCTAATCAGTCTCGCGTCCACGCAAACTTTGAAGTTTCAACCCGACGAGAAATCATATTTGGTCAACATCGCGAACCTTCTGGGTCTCACGCTGCAGAATGTTCGTCTATTCGAACAGGTCACCACGGCGCAGCAGCAGTGGGTGTACACCTTCGATTCCATTGGCGATCCGATTCTGGTCCATGATCGCGAGTTCAAGATTTTGCGCAGCAATCAACGCCTCAGCCATCTTCTCGGTCGCGAGAGTACCGCGCTAGTGGGCCGCACCGTCACGGATTTGCTTCCTCGCAAGGGCTTTGCCTATGACCGCTGCCCCTATTGCGAAGGAATCGCCGGCGAAGGCGATGATCCTGATCCCTGGCTGCAAGGTTATTTCCTGGCGTCGAATTCCACCTTTACCGATCCACAGGGACGGCAGCTTGGCACCGTGCACGTCCTGAAAGACATCACCGATCGCAAGAAAGCCGAAGAGAAATATCGAACCCTGATTTCTAACGTTCAGGAAGGCGTGTTTATTTCAACCCCCGCGGGACGCTTCCTGGATTTCAATGACGCCTTGATGCGCATGCTCGGATTCGAAAACCGGGACGCGTTGCTGAGCGCCGACATCTCCACCATTTATGCCAGCCCTTCGGATCGCGACCGCTTGAAGAAGCTGCTTCAGCAGCACGGTTCGGTGGCTGATTTTGAATTTGAGATTCGCCGCAAGGATGGAGAAGTTCGGACGGTTATGGAGTCCTCCATCGCGGTTCGCGATTCGGCTGGAAATGTAACCGCGTTTCAGGGCTTTTTGCTCGATATCACCGATCGCATCCGCGCGGAGCAAGAGATTCGCAGGCGCAATCGCGAGTTGCTGGTACTGAATTCCATCGCTCAGACGCTGATCGAGTCCATGAATCTCGGCGACGCTCTGCATCGTGCGCTCCGCCAGCTTGCTGAACTTTTCGGCCTGGACGCTTCATCGCTTTACCTGTTCAGTGAAAAAGCACTGATGTTGCGGCGCATAGCTGTGGTCGGATATCGCTCGGAGTACGCCAGGAATTTTCCGCCCATCACCATGCCTGGTGAGCTGTTGCAGCACATCAAGTCGGTGCACGCCACGTTTCTTTCCGCGCAGGGCCTGCCGTTGCCGCCCGTATTTCGCGATATTCAGCAGAAAGAAGGACTGGTCGCATCCTTCGTGGTGATTCTATGGTCGAAAGACCGCGTTCTCGGCGCGCTCTCCATCGGCACTCGCACGCCCCGGGACATGACTCCCGCGGATATCAATCTCTTGATTGCGGTCGGCAGCCAAATTTCGAACGCCATGGATCGCGATGCGCTGTTCGAAGAGACGCGCACCGCTTACGAAAACTTGCGGCGAACGCAGGAGCAGTTGCTGCACAGCGAAAAGATGGCCGCCGTCGGTCAGCTGATTTCCGGAGTGGCGCACGAGCTCAACAATCCTCTCACCGCCATTCTCGGCTACAGTCAGTTGCTCACCTCCAGCGCCGAAATCGGCCCGCAGGGACTCGAGTACACCGAGAAGCTCTACAAACAGGCGCAGCGCACTCATCGCATCGTCCAGAATTTGCTGAGCTTTGCACGCCAGCACAAGCCCGAGCGCGCCGCTGTGCAGCTCAATAGCATCCTCGAAGAAACCCTGGCGCTTCGCGACTACGACCTGCGCATGAAAAATATCAGGGTGCATCTGGAACTGTCTCCGGATTTACCGGTCACCGCCGCCGATCCCCACCAATTGCAGCAGGTATTTCTAAATCTTGTAAACAACGCCGTCGACGCCGTATTGGAGTCCGCCAGCGAAGGAGATTTGTGGGTACGCACGCAGATACGCGGCGACCGGCTCACTGTGGAATTCACCGACAGCGGACCCGGCGTCAAGGAGCCTTCGCGTGTCTTCGATCCCTTCTACACCACCAAGCCCGTCGGCAAAGGGACTGGGCTCGGCTTGAGCATTTGCTACGGAATCGTCACCGAGCACGGCGGAACCATCACCGTGCGCAACGCCACTCCGCAAGGCGCCTCCTTCACCATTGAACTGCCGTTCCAGGCGCCGGCGGAAATTGGAATTGTTCGCGGCCAACGCTCAGCGACCACTGGCCGTGAAGGCCGCATCTTGTTGCTGGATCACGACGCATCGGTGTTAGAAGCCGTCAGCGCGATCCTTCGAGGAAGAAATCACCTGGTGCACACCGCGAACACACTGGAACACGCTAAATACGAGCTCGCTCACCACATCTTTGACGTGGTCATCGCCGATCTGCACGTTTCAGACACGCCGTCGGGACAGAGCCTCTCCGTGTGGCTGCAAACGAATCAACCTGCGCTGCTGCAGCGGTTGATCTGGATGCGCGCGTCCGCTCCAGAAGATTCTGCGAGCCATCAGAACCCCGGCGGATTGCCGTTTTTGCAGAAGCCCTTCAAAGCCGGAGATTTGTTGGTGCTTGTAGAGGCAGTGCTAACCGAAGTCCACGCCCTGACCGTCGAGGGGTGAAGCCAGTTTTGCGCCCATCGTGGCGCGCTCGCCAAATTCGCTGATGGCCATTTCCATCTTCACCGCAAGCTCGCTCACTACGTGGCTCAGGCTTTCAAGTCTGCGTGCCGGAACCATGCCGATGCGCAGCGCCGCGCGCACCATCTGATACCGGCAGTTGAATTGCACCTTCAACCACACTCGTTCCGTTTCTTGTGCAGGAGCCAGATCCGGAGAAAGCGCAGCCACCACCGTCGCCAGGTGCAGCAAACTCGTGAAATCTTCGTGCAGCGCCGCCAGATACGCCAGGGCCACGCGCCGGCGTTCTTTTTGCATTCGCTTGAACAATTCCGGAAATCCGCGTGCCGCAACGAAGGCAATATCCCGGGGCGACAGCGCCTGGCGAATCAGCGGCAGATACGTTGCGTGACGCCGTCCTGGCTCGCTGAGCAGCGCATTCTCATCGTTAACTCGGCTCGCGCTTTTTCTCGCCGGACGAAGGGCCCACAACAACAGGATCAGCAGGAAAGCTACGGTTGCCACGTAAAACAAGCTGAGGCTCACGGCTGGGGCTCCTCAAGCTTCCAGAAGCGGCTCAACTGCTCGTTGAGCTCACGCAGTTGCGCATTCACTTCTGGAGAAATTCGCTGGTATACGGCCTTCGCGAAAAGTGACGGCGACCCGAACCGCGGAATAGGAATCGACTTCCGCAAAGCCCACGTCCACATCGTCAAGCACATCAAGTAGGTGAAAACGCCTAGGAAGTTCCACACCGATTCGTATGCTTTGATATATTTTTCTAAAATCGTGAAGTTGACCACCGACACGCAGGAATATAAGCAAAAACCCAGCGCAAGCGAACGGATCGCCGGATCGGAGGGCACCTCGTAATGCCGTAAGAATACAAACAGGATGACAATGACCGCCGCCACCGCCAATTCCACGGTTCGATTAGCGGCAATGACGCCATGAGCCAGGCTCTGGTGCGGAGCGCTCAAAGCCGTCATCGTGGCATAGACCACGATCAGAACAACGCAGCTCAACAGCACTCGCCACGCCAGCGACCATATCCCTCGATAGTGCCCCAGCAAACGCCGGCATAGCTCCGCCACGGCCAGCCCGCGCGCGCACGCCACCACGGCCTCCGCGCCCCAGGCCACGAAATAAGTTGGCCAGCTATCGATGCCCCATGCCTGGTAAGCAAGAAACACCACCACAGCCTTGGTAAGGTTTAGCATCAGATACGTCGAGAAGTAGGGAAACGATCGTAAATTGCCGTTGGAAATGAGCAGGCAGAAGAGGAAAGCGCGTAGAAAAATACTGATATTCCAACCAAGCTGCTGCGATGTTTGCAAATCCAGCATCTTGCCCGGCATCGTAGCACGCTCGTAAATACTAGGCAATGGACCTGACGGGCTGATGGACTAGATTCGCCACATCTAACCCACTTAAGTGCGGACGATCTTTCATAACCCGCTGCGCCAATCAGCCCAACAGGGGAAGGCCGGGACCTTCCCCGTCAGCAGCGCGGCGAATAGCCGCTAGTCTAGGCAAGACCGGCTGCGTGCGGGCCGCCGGGGCCGGGCATCGGATCGCCCTCGGCTACCAGCAGGCTGGAAGCGTGCGGTCCACGAGGATTCGGCATCGGGTCGCCTTCAGCCACGAGCAGCGCGGAAGAATGGGGACCACGCGGATTGGGCATGGGATCGCCTTCAGCTACGAGCAAACTGGACGCGTGCGGTCCACGCGGGTTCGGCATGGGATCGCCCTCCGCACTGAGCGTTCCTGTAGTTGCCACCGCTTCACTAGCCGGGATATTGACTGACCTGATACCCGGGCGTACGATCAAAGCCGCAGAAAACAAAAAGAGAAATCCGCAAACCAGCGTTTTCTTCATAGGGATGAACCCTCCTGAAGCTCACGCTGAGGGTTCACAGCTGGTGCGGTGGTTTTGGACCGGAAACGTTCTGACTTCGGAACAGGAGCTAATGTGGGAACGCTGACACAGCTTCAACAAAACCGCCGCGTCATCCAGGATTTCGCCTCGACAACGCTCGCAGTTATCCCCACCGCTTTTGCGCGCCTCGCCTACATGGCTTCGCTGCGCGACCTATCCAGCGGACGTTACGAACACCAGGGACTGATCACCGTGTATCAGCGTGAGGCCGTCCAGCAGGCGCTGGAGCAATGCCACGAAGAGATCTTCGAGCGCATCCTGGAATCGACGCTCCGCGAGCAGGAGCAGGATTTGCGCGCTTATTTGGAAAGCACGGAGTCGGGATTGGAGGTCACTGCCGCGCACTGGCGCAAGCTCGAGGCTTATCGAACGCTGTTGCCGCTTGAAGCGCCCGACTATCTCAAAGAGCTTTTTTGCTCGAATATCCGCGCGCTGCTGGAGATGATCGATTCGGAATGCTGCAAGGGTCGGTCAAACGGGTAACCACTCCGATCACTCGGCCGACAACCTCGGCCTCGTCAGGGATGCACCACGATTCAGGCACGCAGTGCGAGAGCGGATGTGGCTGCATGATTAGCCGTGAGCCGTCCTGGTGGAACCATCCGCATCGATAACCGTCTCTGATTTCAACAAAGTACATCGGCCGATCGTATTCGCTGGACCAGTCGCTCTCCTCGATCTCACAAATTGCTGGATCCACCAGCACGATGCTTCCAGGCCGCAGGATCGGTACCATTCTTCGATCGCACTGCCCGATATAGCCGTAACGGTGGCCTTTGCCGGCGCTGGTGAGCACGCCCTCAAACCGGCCCCACTCTTCCACCATGCGGGACAAAAATTCCGTCCGTCGCGGATCAAACGCCGGGTCGAAATGCTTCGGAATGCGGAGCGTAATCGGCGGAGCCATAAGGTGACTTTGCGGCGCGTGAAAGACTGCCGCGTCGCCGAAAAACTCGTCCACTGGAACCTCGTACCAGCGGAATAGATCCATCGGATTTAAGTGATAAACCACCGCCAGGGTATAAATCTTGTGCAGGCTCGGAATCACTCCGTGGTTTTCGATGTCCGCTAGGCGGCTGATGTGCAGAATGAAATCCGGCCGGCCTCGGTTCGCGGCCAGCTCAAAGCTGGATCGTTCCACGTCACGGTAAGTCAGACCTAGACGCTCACGCACTTGGCGCAGACGTAGACCGGGGATCATAAAGTCCTCAGGAGGGAATTGCGATTTGTCTTGCGAGAGTAGAACACAATTACCATTCTGTTAAAGATTCAGAACACCATCTCACAAGTCAATGATAGCCGACCCTTCTTAATCTAAAGATACCGCAGATTCTCTCTCCCTTTTGTCAAACACAGTCGCGGCGCCGCGCGGTTGTGGATTTCCTCGCTCGGCAACAGGCCTTAAGGGAATCTGCTATCCTGCAAATGAGATGACCTACGTACGCAACCGCACCTTCCGCTTTGCCTGTGCCATGCTGCTGATTTCTATCGGACTAGCGGCGGTGGGCACGGTTGCACGCCAGCAGTCGCCGGTGCCCGCAACGCCGCCAGCCTCGTCAACACCGTCGGCGTCTTCTCATGCCGCTAGCAACGCCGACTTTGCCGCCGCAGCCGATGAAGTTCTCGGCCAGATGAGCGACATCACCGGGTTGAAGCTGGTTTCTCCGTTGAAAAAGAGCTTGCGCACGCGTGAGCAGATACGCGCCTATGTAATCAAGGAGATGGACGACGACAAAGACGCCGATGAGCGTTACGCCGGGGAACGCAGCGCCGAGGCCTTCGGTCTGCTGCCAAAAGGATTCGATCTCGACACGTTGATGATCGATTTGCTCACCGAACAGATTGCCGGGCTCTACGATCCGAAAACGCACGAGTTCTACGTCGCCGACTGGATTCCGATCGTCGATCAGAAAATGGTGATGGCTCACGAGCTGACTCACGCTCTGGAGGATCAGCACTTTCAGATCGAAAAGTGGTCAAAAGCCGCGCGGCCGAACGATGATGCCGAGCTGGCTCGCGAAGCGGTGCTCGAAGGCAGCGCCATGGCTGCCATGGTCGATTATCTGATGGCCGGAACAGGACGTTCGCTTCAGGATCTGCCGGACATCAACCCCGCATTGTTGCTTGGCGACATGGAAAACACGCCGACCCTCGCCAAGGCGCCTCCGTTTTTGAAGGATGCGCTGATTTTTCCTTACCTCGATGGCCTTACCTTTTCCGCGGCAGTTTTGAAAGGCGCGGGCTGGAGCAATCTGCCCGGTGTGTTTAACAAGCCTCCGGTATCGACGCAGCAGATTCTGCATCCGGAATTGTACAAGGCCAACAAACCGTCGCCGGTGGTCACCCTGCCGGCCATGGACAAGACCATCGGCCCGGGCTGGAAAAAACTCGAAGACAACATCATGGGCGAATTTGGATGGAAGGAAGTGCTCAAACAATTTTTGGGCGACAACAAAGCCACGCCGTTGTCCGCGGCTTGGGATGGCGACCGCTACCAGGTATACGAGCAAGCTCCCGCTGGCGACCATAAACCAGACGACGATAAAGCGAACGATAGTAAAGCGAACCAGCAAAAGAGCGATCAACAAAAGAACGCTGACCAAAAAACAGACGCTCGCAAACGTGGGAAGCTCCTGCTGGTCGCGCGATTGCGGCTCGCCAACGAAACGCAGGGCCAGCAATTTTTCTCAGCCTACTCCTTGGCGTTGGATAAAAAGCACAGCAAGCGCTCCGATGAAGTAAAGCAGCGCGACTTCTACAGCTTCACCGACGCCGATGGCGGCGTTTTCCTCCGCTGCGTGGCCCGCGATTGCGTGACCCTGGAAGGCGGAGATCGTGCCGTGTTCGCCGCCCTCACCAAGGAATTAGGCTGGGCGCCGCAGACCGAAACCGCGCAATCTCCGCCAACCCGAGGGGCGCACGCCGGGCATTGATTGTGACGGCGCTCGGCGCGGCCGCTACAGCAACGGCGGCCTGGCCATACGCTGGTTCAGGCGCGTAACCCGGCGCTTGAGTTTTTCCTCCAGGCGCGCGATGCGAATCGCTGCGTACGGATCACTTAGGCTGACGAGGACGCGCGTCAGCTTGGACAACGCCAACCCGGCGAATTCGCTCGCTCGTTGCAAATCCTTGACACGGCGCTCGTAGTGCATCGCCAGTTGTTCGCAGGCGTGGACGGCATCGCGCTGATCGCCGCTCGATTCCATGGCCAATTCCTGCCAAAGCGCGGCGGCGCGGTCGTGTTCGCCGCGGCGTTTCGCGAACAGCGCCAACTCACGCCGGGCCTGCGGGCGAAATTCCCCGGGCAGTCCAAAATCCAGAGCCCGCGCGCAGGCATCGTGCGCCCGATCTTTCTCTCCGCGTTTGTGCAGAAAGCGCGACAAACCGAGAAGATCGAGGCTGTGAAAATCATCTCCGCCGCAATTCCGAGCTGCGGCGGTGAGCAGCGCGTCGATTTTGCTGACCAGCGCCGCCAGCCCACGCAGGTCCATCTGATTATGGCGGATGACACCGATCAGCGGAGTTGCCGGGCCTCCGCGAAGGTAGTCGAAATAATATTGAGGAATATTCGCCGACAGCACGTCTTCTTCGCGATGCCAGCCCAGTCGCGCAGCGTCGATCACATGGCGTTCCAGCGCCACCAGCCGCACGCAACCGAGGCGCAATTTCCACAAGGCCCGCGACGGATGCAGCAAATCCAGATGTGCAGCCAGACGCGGCACGCGAATCGCGCGCGTCATGGTGAAGCGATTTTCCAGCAGCGGCCAGTCAAACGTTTTGCCGTTGAAGGTGACCAGCACCGGCCGCTCGGCAATCCGTGCGGCAAGTTCGTGCAGCATGGAGTGCTCTTCGGCGAAATCGCGAATCAGAAGCTGCTCGGCTTGCAGTCCGCCAGAATCCCACCACGCCAGGCCCACCAAAAACGCATACGTGCCGGTGCCGCCGGCAAGTCCAGTGGTTTCGGTGTCGAGGAAAAGCCACTTCGTGGGATCGGCGAGCGCATCGCGCGTGCGTTTTGTCAGCGCGGCGTCGCGCGTACGTGAAAGCAGTTCCAGCGTGACCCCCGAGGCTTCGGCAAATTCCGGCGAAGAAAACCAATTGCGCACACTCAGATGCTCACCGTAACGATTGCTCGCGATTCCCGCGCCGAGCAGTCGCGAAAGCTGGTCTTCCTCTTCGGGAGCACGGAGAGTTACAGGGTGCGAGGATGCTCCACGCGCGGGGCGAAGGGCTGCGAGGTGGCTGAATTTGTCGGCAGCGGTGGCCATCAGGCACACAGCCTATCGAGGATCGCCAGCGCCGCCTCTTTTGCGTGTGGCGCGAGATCGCCCGCCGGCCCAACACAAGAAGGACAGCCCGCTTCGCACGCGCAGGCCAGGATGAGTTCTCGCGTTTTCTGCACCAGAAGTTCGTGGACGCGAAAGAGGGGCTCGGAAAAGCCGATGCCTCCTGGATATGCGTCGTAGAGATAGATATTGGGCTCGAAGAATTCCTTGGCATTCGCCGCTACGGCATCACGCAATTGCACGGAAACTGTTTCGTCCGACTCGATTCCAGGAGCCGGAGGCTTTTCGCCGATGGCAGTGCCCAGATCGCGGCGATCGCACATCAGCAGCAGCGTGGCCACCGATTCCAACGCGTGCAACATTCCGAACATGCCGCTCTGCCGCTCGCTTATCGAGTACGGCAGCGATGCCAGCAATGCGCGCTCCAGCGTGATCCAGTACGACGTGGTGTGCATTTCGTTTTCGGGCAACTGCAATTCGCCGGCCCCAACATTTTCATTGGTGAAGAATTTAATTTTCTTGAAGCCGACTACCTGCGAGCGCACCAGCACATCGCCATGCGAACGCGATGCGGGAATCTCGGGCCGCGACTCACGCGCGCGAGCTTCGGACGCGATTTCCAGCACGCGCACCTGGGTGTAACGAATCGCGTCGGTGTAGTAATCGCAATCTACCTGCTTCACATAGGCTTTGCGTTCTTTGAAGTCGAGATGCTCGACGTGATATTGCTGGGCGCCGTGCAGGTAAATCGCTTTTTCGTGCACGGTGGTCAATGCGCTCGGGTAATCCACTTCGCCGATCACTTCAGGCTGGCCGGTGATGTCCACGATCACGAAATTGTCGCTGGTGACCGATCGCAGGCTGACGGTATCGGCTGGATACGCCTCATGCGTCCAGTGATAGTGCTCGCCGGCGCGATGCAGATAGCCTGCTTCGGCGAGCCGCGCGCATAGATCGGGCAGATCGACATCACCGATGCGATCGTTGGGGGCAATCGGCAGCTCAAAGGCCGCACATTTCAGATGATTGATCAGGATTTCCAGATTGTCGGGCTGGATGAAGGCGTGTTCCGGCGTTCTGCCAAAAAAATAATCGGGATGCTGCACGATGTACTGATCGAGCGGCGCCGATGAAGCGACCATCAGCGCGCACGAACTGCCGCTGCGGCGTCCGGCGCGTCCCGCACGCTGCCACGTGCCGGCGATCGTTCCGGGATAACCGGCCATCACCACGGCGTCGAGCGAGCCTACGTCGATGCCCAATTCCAGCGCGCTGGTGGAGACCACACCACGAATGCGGCCATCGCGCAGATTTCGCTCGATTTCGCGGCGCTCGCCGGGCAGATATCCGGCGCGATAACCGCGAATCGTTTCCGGTTTGCCCGGCAGTTGTGGATTTGCTTGCTGCAAATACGTGAGGATCAGCTCGGTGTGCAGTCGCGAGTTGGCGAACACCAATGTTTGCAGGTCGTGTTTCAAGAATTCCTGTGCCACGCGTGACGATTCGTTGATGTAGCTACGCCGGATACCCAGTGCGCGATTCACGACCGGCGGATTGTAGAAAACGAATGTTTTCTCCGCGGCTGGAGCGCCGTTGGCGTCCAGCACTTCCACATCGGTTTCCAGTAAACGTGTCGCCAGTTCGCCAGGATTCGCGATCGTCGCCGAGCAGCAGATGAATTGCGGCTCGCATCCATAGAATTTTGCGACGCGTCGCAATCGCCGGAGCACGTTGCAGAGGTGACTCCCGAAGACGCCGCGATAACTGTGCAGCTCGTCGATGACGATGTAGCGCAAATTCTCGAACAGGCGCGTCCAGCGCGTGTGGTGCGGCAGAATGCCGGTGTGCAGCATGTCGGGATTGGTCAGCGCTATGTGCGCTTTTTCGCGGATGGCTTTGCGCGCATCGCTCGGAGTGTCGCCGTCGTAGGTGAAAACGCCGACGCGATTGTCGAGGCGCTGATTCAGATCGTGCAGCTCCGCGAGCTGATCCTGAGCAAGCGCTTTGGTGGGGAAAAGATACAGCGCCCGGCTGTCGGAGTTTTCCAGGATCGCGCTGAGAATCGGCAAGTTGTAGCAGAGCGTTTTGCCGGAAGCGGTCGGCGTGACGATGACGATGTTTTTTCCGGCGTGCGCCTTTTCCGCGGCGGCGGCCTGGTGAGTGTATGGACGTCGGACGCCTTTGGCGGCGTAGGCGGCGACCAGGCCGGGGTGGACCCATTTTGGGAATTCGGCGAATTGGGCCTCGCGAGCAGGGAAGTGGCGGATCGCGGTGAGCACTTCGCCGAGGGCATCGCGCTGGGCGAAGCCGTCGAGCACCTGGTTGACCCGGGTGATGGCCGTCGATTGCCTGCCGGGGCGCCGATCAACGTGCCGGTCGCTGACCGGGTCCAGGCTCTGGCCGAGGTCAGGCGGTTGGCTGGAGCCCTCTGGCGGGGGCTGGGGCTGAGTCTCGGCGCCGGAGCCGTGGCTTTGGGCATGGCGGACGGCTAGAGATTCGGACATCTGGGAGGCCTCCGGTGATTCGCCTTTTATTCGCTGAAGCTAGCATGGGGCGGCCCAGGGTACAAGGGGTTTTCGCCTTTGTTTTGCCTTGGCGATGATCCCGGGTCGCTCTCTTGGCGCGATCTCCGGCTGTGCGGCGCCTTCGCCTCAACGGCCTGCGTTGACGGGCACCCTACTTCTTCTTCGCCGCGCGATAGAGGATCACTCGGACCTTTTCCAGCGTGATCAAGCCCCCTTCGACCATCTCATCGAGGCGCGGCAGCAGCTTTTCGATGCGTTCGGCGTACTCGACTACTTCGACGACGATTGGGAGATCCTGGGACAGTCGGAGGATTTTGTCGGTGTGGTAGATGCTGGAGCCGCCATAACCGGCTACACCGCGCAATACGGTTGCGCCGGAGAAGCCCTCCTTGCGCAGCATCTCGACGATGGCTTCGTGCAGCGACTTGCCATGCCACTTGTCGGATTCTCCGATGTGGATGCGCATCAGAGTGCGCTCGCCTTCAAACTTTTCGTGAGTCATATGTGGCTCCTAAAGACGGCTCCTAAGCTCGGCTTCCAGTCGCGGCTTTAGATCTGGCCGTTAAAACTGATTGGCCAACCGAATGCCGGCGAACGACAGCAATAGGCCGATGATGACGCTCGCGCTGACATAAGCAGCTGCCGGCAGCCAAGCGCCTTCTTCGAGCATCTTGGCGGTCTCCCACCCGAAGCTGGAGAAGGTGGTGTAGCCGCCGAAAAAGCCGACGCCGATGGCGATGCGCATGTCCGGTGAAATGATGATGCGATTCACCGTCAACTGATAGAGCAATGCGAGGAGAAAGCATCCACTCAGGTTGATCACCAGCGTTCCGTACGGAAACGTGGCGCCGGAGCGAATCTGTACGAGCCCTTGCAGGCCGTAGCGGGCGAGCGTTCCGGCGGCACCGAAGAGGGCGATCCATAGCAAGCGCAAGTAAGCTCCAATCCGCCGGGTTTCGGCGTCGCGGATATTCTCGAGTTTAAAAACAAAAACTCCTGGCGCCTTTGGCGGCCAGGAGTCATTAGTTCCGGAGTGCGGGAACGGTTTCGGCGAACCCCATCGCCTGTTTACGAGTCGCGGTTAGTTTATCGGGGTTTTGAGGGGATGCGCAATGTGTTGGAGTTTTGTGGTGGCGGGGGAGTAAGAGGTGGTGCCGTGGCAAACGTGGCGGCGCGGAGTTGCGCTCCCGCTGGTATGAATCGCGTTGGGTTGTGATGGGAAAAGCGGGAGCTTTGCTCCCGCACTCCCAAGGCTTCGTCGCTGCGCTCTGAGGCGGCCGGGGATTACTTAGTAGTGGAAGCGCCAGCGGAGTTGGACGGTTAGCTCGCGCGGATTTTGGTAGTGGGTGCCGCCGAAGGTGAGGCTGTTGTCGAGCAGGAAGCGGCGATTGGCGACGTTCAGGGCGTTGATGGCGACGGAGAAACGCTCGCCGAAATCCTTGCCGACGGACACGTCGAAGGTCGTGTGGCCGGGTAGGTGGAATGGTGGGCCGTCATCGAGCGCGAAGCCGGAGCCGTAGTAGATGTCGGTTGACGCGTAGGTTCGCCACGGCAGCGTGAAGTTCCCTCCAAAATGTAGAGTGTTGCGCTGGTCGTGATCGAGCAGGAAGGAACCTTCGTCCGGGGGCGGCTGGAAATCGGTGAGGCCGCCGGTGATCGCGCCTGAAGCCGTGGCGATTTGGTTGGAGTAGGTGACATAGAGCTGCGCGCGGCGATGAATGCGCGGAGAGCGCAGCGTGAGTTCCCATCCGCGGATGAGCGCGCCGTCAATGGTGAGCGGAAAGAAAATGTCGGAGTTGCCGACACTGTTGTGATCGAAATAATTGTGGGCGCGGGTGCGGAACGTGTCGACGTCCAGCGTCCAGCCTTTGGCGGGAATGCTGACGCCAAATTGCGACTCTTCATCGCGTTCGCCGTGCAGGGGAATGAAGCCGAGATTCTGGCTGGTGACGAATTCGACCAAGGGACCGGACGCGGTGAGCAGCGGCGGCGCTTGATAAAAGTGGCCGTAGAAGCCGCGGAAAGTCCAGTTCAGGAAGGGCACGCGAACGGATGCCCCGAAACGCGGGCTGGTGGCATTCTCCACGACGACGCCGGAGAAATGTGTCTGGCGAACGCCGGCATTCAGCATCAGCCATGATGCGAGCTTGAATTGATCTTCGGCGTAGGCGGCGATGAGGCTGCCGTTGGAATTTATAGACGTGCGCAGATTCGGATTGCTGGCGTCGTTGAACAGCACGCGGAACTTCTCATCGTCTTCTTGCGCAAAGGCGTAGATGCCGGCGCGCGCATTGTTGCGACCCTGGACGTAGGTTGCGGTGGCCTGGCCGCCTTCGTATTTCGAGGAGCGATCGTCGTTTGTGGCAGTAGGAAAGTCCGTGGGGTTGCTTTCAAAATTTGCGCGATTGAAGTGATAGAAGGGCGAAACGGTGAGCAGCAGGCCGGGATTGAAGGTGTGCGCCCATGAAAAGGTGACAAAGGAATCGCTCTCGATATTTGCGTCATGGAGAAGCGTTCCCGGATCGATGTTGGGATCGTTGGCGTCAAACGGCACCTGGTAGAAATCGCGGCGCAACTGCGCGACGAACCTTAGTTGATCTTGTGAGCCGAGATTGTAGATCAGCGATCCGAATCCGCTGACCGCATTGGCCGCATCGTGAATCACCGCGGAGGTGGGCGTTTCTAGCCCGAGATTGGTGCGATTGCCAGTGAGACTCGTGTAGTACGCAAAGCGATTGGTGTGGCCGCCGAAATTGAGCTGATCGTCGGTCTGAAAGAAATTGCCAGCGCTGAGCACCAGTTCGCCTTCGTTGTTGCGTTCGAATCCGGTGCGCGGGGCGACGTTGAAGACGCCGTAGGTGCGATCGCCGTAGTCGGCCGAATAGCTGCCGCGTTGCATTTCCAGCGAATCGATGTCTTTGGGATCGATCTGCGGACCAAGATTGCTGGCGATGTTGGTGTTGGGGATGGGCACGCCATCGATGAGCCAGCTCACCTGGTGGCCGCCGCGAATGTGAAGTTGATCGTGCGTCATGTAAGCGCCAGGCGCGTAGTTGGTGATGACGGCGAGGCTGTTGGCGCGCGATGCGCCGGGAGTTTCGTTAATCTCCTGGCGGCTGATCAGCGTAGTTGGCGTAACGGATTCGGCCTGTGCGGATGCGGCGTCGGCAGAGACTTCGACGGATTGGTTTTGCGAGGCGATGGCCAATTCGAAATGCAGAATGGGCGCGGTGCCGGAAAAAACGGTGACATTTTGGCGTGCGGCCGCGAAAGCCGGGTCGCTGACGTCAATCGTGTATTCGCCGATAGGTACGGAATCGAAGTGAAATTGCCCTTCGGTGTCGGTCTGCGTTGTTTGCGTGTATTCCGATGATTTTGCTTTGAGCACTACCTGCGCGTTCGCTAGTGGGCGATGTTGCGGATCGTGAACGATTCCGCGAACGGTGCCGAAGATGGTGCCGAATGCGGTGGTTCCTAACAAAAGTAAAACTGCAAAAACTTTCCAGACGCGTGACATGGAATTGCTTCTCCTCGTAAACAGCTGCAGCGCGACACGATGTCGCGGCCAGAGTGATTCAGTTGTTTTCTGAGATCGCCAGCTAGAGAGAAGCGGTGAGTCGAGGAGGTGGAACGAGTGGCTGGACGGAGCGCGGGATTTCGATGGAGCGCGGTGTTTGCAGCGCGGACGTCATGTGCATCGGCGCCGACGAGACCACCTGGAGCGGCATGACAAAGTTCATCGCCGCCGCGAACGGCGGTTGCTCGTCCTGGCAGCAGGACATGGAGCAAGCGGTTAAGCCGCCGGCATTATCGTGATCGCAGTCCAGATGGGCGGCGGCGTTGCGATGATGATGCTTGGGAATGGTGCAATGATCGCCGGTGCAGCAGTCCATTGTGCTGGTGGACCAGGCGGCTCCTGCCAGAGGCGCGAAAAGAGAGGCGACCGCCAGCAGGCAAGTCCATGCGGCGAGGAGGCGAAAGCGAGTTTGTGGCGCGTGGATCATCGCAGGATCAAAGTCACTTAAATCATAAACCAGTTCATGGGTGGCGGCTGCGGAAATGATGTTTGAGGATTGTAACTTTTGGGCGGGTTGTGGAGGGCGGGAGCAGGCTCTCGCTTTTTGTGGAGGTTCGCGTAGCTCGATTGAGGCGGCAGGGGCTCGGCGCCCCTGCTGTGGGCGTTTTTAGTGCGGGGCAAGTGGAAAAGCGGGAGCCTTGCTCCCGCACTTCTATAAGCAGCGGCGTCCCGTGCGGACGCGGGGTACGGGTCGGCTGCGGCCTCGCTTGGCCTCCGTTCTGGCATTGTTTTGGCGCGGCTTGACTTCGATGACTTGGGCATCGCAGACTCCCGTCATGGCTCATACCTATATGATTTTTGATTTTGGTGCGGATGAAGAGAAGGCGCAGCAAGCGCGGCATAAATTGGAAGGGTGGAAGCAGGCTTATCGTTTGGACAAGAAGCTGCAGATCAAGTTCGATCGCAGTGGCGCAGCGGATGGCGACGCCAATGCGGCGGATGACGCCGCCGAGGCGTCCGAGGAGCCGGAAGAGCCGGCGAAATCCGGCAAAAGCGGCAAGACCAAGTCGAAATCAGGCCCCAAGAGCGCGAAAAAGAGTGCTGAAAACGAAGCACCGGCTGGCGGCGACGTGAAGCTGCTGGTTCGGCTGTACTTTTCAGGGCACGAAAAACTTTCCGAGCAACAGTGGATGGAACGCATTCCCACCGACGATCTTTTGAAGGGCGCTTCGCCGAGGATCGTTCGCGAAGGCGATGCCGATTTTGACGAAACCGTCAAACAATTCGATGCCCTCGAATAGGTTTGCACATCGCCGTGTTGCAGTCCGAATTGGCTCCCTGAGCATCAATAGCCGGAAGGCAACCGCGGGCGTTTCCGGGCAGGGCAATCGGCCTTTTTGGTATAATTGACTTTCCACGAGCAGACGATCTCCAGCCCAACGCGAAGAGGCACGGAAATGGCGGTACAAACGCGCATTAAAGTGGCCAAGCTGGACTCCGTCAAATACCGCGGCCTCGATCGCGACGCGCTGATCAGGTTGTACCGCACGATGTTTCTCTCGCGCCGGCTTGACGATCGCGAGATTCAGCTCAAACGCCAGAATAAAATTTACTTTCAAATCTCCAGTGCCGGCCATGAGGGCGTAACAGCCGCTATGGGGTTGCTTCTGCGTCCCGGCGTGGATTGGCTGTATCCCTATTATCGCGACCGCGCGTTTTGCCTGATGATGGGCGTCACGCCGCTGGAAATGTTGTTGCAGGCGGTGGGCGCGAAGGACGATCCGTCTTCGGGCGGGCGGCAGATGCCCTCGCACTGGGGGCATCCAAAATTCAACATTGTCACCAAGTCTTCGTGCACCGGCACGCAGTTTGTGCAGGCGGTGGGAGCGGCGGAAGCGACGTTATATTACGAAGGGCGGCCTAAAGCGCTGGCGCAAGCCAAGAAAGCGCCACTCGGCAAATACGTTCGCCATGAGAGCAATGAGATCGTGTATGTTTCCGGCGGCGATGGCGCGACCAGCGAAGGCGAGTTCTGGGAATCGCTGAACGCCGCGTGCGCGAAAGAGCTGCCCCTGCTTTATTTAATCGAAGACAACGGCTACGCCATCTCCGTTCCTGTGGAAGTGCAAACGGCGGGAGGCAGCATTTCGCGCGCTCACGCGGAGTTTTCCGTCGCTGCATGTCGATGAATGCGACGGGACCGATCCGCTGGAGAGCTACGGCGTGCTGAAGGAAGCGGTCGAATATGTGCGGCAGCGGCGGGGGCCGGCGCTGGTCCATGCCAAGGTGACGCGGCCGTATTCGCATTCGCTTTCCGACGACGAGAAGCTCTACAAAACGTCGGAAGAGCGCGAAGAAGAAGCGCATCGCGACCCGCTCTCCAAATTTTCGCTGTTTCTTGTTCGCGAAGGCTTGATCGACCAGAAAGAAATCGAGCATCTCGAAGCTGAAGTCGATCGCGAAGTCCGCGATGCCACCGATCAGGCTCTCGCTGCCGAGTCGCCGTGCCATCGATTCGATTCGCGTGAATGTTTATTCGCCCGATATCGATCCGACTTCCTCCGCGTTCGCGGTCGAGCCGCAGCTCGCATGGCGCGCCCAAGACCATGGTGGAAATGGTTGCGGCGACGCTGCTGGATGAAATGTCACGCGACGAGCGAATCACCGTCTTCGGCGAAGACGTCGCCGATGCCAGCCGGGAAGAAAATCTCAAGCACGTAAAGGGCAAGGGCGGCGTCTTCAAGGCCACTGCCGGGCTTGCAGCGCAAGTTCGGCGCGGACCGCGTTTTCAACACGCCGCTCGCCGAAGCCGCGATCGTTGGGCGCGCGATTGGCATGGCGACGCGCGGACTCAAGCCCGTGGCGGAGATCCAGTTCTTCGACTACATCTGGCCGGCGATGATGCAGATTCGCGACGAGCTATGCACCATGCGTTGGCGCTCTAACGGCGGATTCAAATGTCCTGCGGTGCTGCGCGTGGAGATCGGCGGCTATCTCACCGGCGGCGGCATCTATCACAGCCAGAGCGGCGAATCGATCTTCACGCATTGCCCGGGCCTGCGCGTCGTGATGCCCTCCACCGCGCTGGACGTTGCGGGAATGTTGCGCACGGCGATTCGGTCCGATGATCCGGTGATGTTTCTGGAGCACAAACATCTTATCGCCAGCCGTACAATCGCTCCTAGTATATGCTGGCACGAAGCAAAACACTTGGTGCTGTGTTGTGTTGGTGGGATTGGACTATCCGTTAGCCAAGGGGCAACGTAGTGGTCGACCGAAGAATGCGAGGAGTGTCGATCGGAGCTGCCGGTTGTGTTACGGACTGAACCGGCATCCGGGTGTATGGCATGGTGAGGTGAAGCGAAGGTGCGGCTGGCCGATGTTATTGCGCATCCAAAGATACGGGACAACGAGATATAGATGGCCGCGGCGACCACTCGCTGGCCCGCACGTTCGACCGGATCGGCGTGCCGCTGACCGAGCGCGGGTTCATCGGCGCTAAGGACGGTGACCCGAGGGTCACCGACGACGGCAGGCTGCTGGCCCGGATCTACAGCGAGAGCGACCTTCTGGTGGCCGAGTGCCTGCGCGGCGGCGCCTGGGAGGGGCTGACGCCGCGGCTGGCCGGCGTGTTGTCGGCGGTGCTCTACGATGCAGGGGGCGACTCGCCGGCGCACACCGACGGGCCGCGAGGTGCCGACCGGCAAGCTGCGCCGTGCATTGAGCCAGACACGCCGGTTCGCGGCCGAGTTACGGGCCGACGAGCAGCGGCACCGCATCGCGCCGAGCCGTGAACCCGAGGAGGGCTTCGTTCGCGGCGATCTACCGGTGGGCCACCACGGGCGACCTGACCACCGCGCTCGGAGGCGTCCGACGCGGCGGCACCGGTACGCCGTTTCGGCGGGCGATTTCGTGCGCTGGTGCCGTCAGGTCCTCGACCTGGCCGACCAGGTGCGCAACGCCGCACCCACGGCGACGAACTCCGGGCCGCCGCGAAGCGTGCTATCGACGACGTTCGACGCGGCGTCGTCGCTGTTGATGCGGGTAGGGTGTCCGCCAGGATCAGCGCTTCACTAAGTTATCAGGAGAGACGATGAGCGGACCGCAAGGGACCTGACCAGACGCAACCGTGGCCGGGTCAGGACCAGCCGTCGAGGACCCGCATCCAGCATGCGCGGCACCAACCCGCCGTGGCAGCAGCCGGCCCCGGGGCCAGCAACCGGCCCCGGCCAGGATCAGCCTGCGTGGCAGCACAACCTCCGGCCTACCCGCCGCAGCAGTACCGCGGCCTATCCGCAGCCGTACAACGCCGCTACGCGCCGCCGCAGCAGTACCCGCCGACCGAGCAGTTCGGCCAGGGCCAGGAATACGGCCAGCAGGGGTATCCGCAGTACGGTCAAGGCCAGCAGCCAGCCGGCCAGTACGGGCAGCAGCCCGGCCAGTACGGTCAGCAGCCGGGCCAGTACGGCCAGTACCGCAGTACGGCTCAGTACCGAGACCCGCCGGGCGCCGAGGGTTCCAAGCGGTCGCTGGCACTCGTCGGCGGCATCATCGGCCTGGTCGCCGCGATGGTCGTCGCCGTGGTGCGGTGCTGGGCTTCTGGAAGCCCGGCTTCTTCGTCACCACCAAGCTGGACGTAATGCCGCGCAGACCGGTGTGCAACAGATCCTCACCGACGAGTCCAACGGCTACGGCGCCAAGAACGTCAAGGACGTCAAGTGCAACAACGGCCAGAGCCCGACAGTGAAGAAGGGCGAGACCTTCGACTGCGAGGTCAGCATTGACGGGACCAAACGCCAGGTGACGGTGACCTTCCAGGACAACAAGGGCACCTACGAGGTCGGCCGCCCAAGTAGGTCTTACTTCCCGGTCGCGTTAGCCGGGCAGCCCGTCCAGCGCCTTCTGCAGGCGGCCGATCGACGACGTAACGCCGTACTGTTCTGCCAGTTTGACCACCTTGCGCGGGTGCTCGGCGGCCAGTGGCAGGGTGTCGACGCCGTGGAGAAGTTGACGTCGGCGTCCGTGGCCACCCGCACCACCGGCCCGGCGGCCTCGATGTAGTCGGTAGCGGCCAGCAGCTTGGTCCGATACGCCTTGGACATCTTGGATTTGGGGTCGTGCGCGGCGGCCAGGATGCCCTCGAGCGAGCCGTGCTGGGCCAGCAGCGTCGCCGCCGTCTTCTCTCCGACGCCGGGGACACCGGGCAGTCCGTCAGATGGATCGCCCCGCAGTAGCGCCAATTCGGCGTAGGCGGGTCCTGCACGGTCGACAGGCACACCGTAGGTCTCAGCGACTTCTGCGGTCCGAATTTCGTCGCCTTGGCCAGGCCACGGCCCAGGTAGAGCACCCTGACCTCGACAGGGTCGTCGCAGACCAGCTGCAGCAGATCGCGGTCGCCGCTGACACACGACCGGGTCGCGGCGTCCCGGCGGCCAGCGTGCCGAGTACGTCGTCGGCCTCTACACGCGGGGCGCACCTGCCGGTGGGAATGCCGAACGCGTCCAGGATCTCCAGGATCATGGCGACCTGCGGCGTCAGATCGTCCGGCACCACCTCGACATCCGGCTGGCCATCGGGGTTCTCCTCGAGGGACGCGATGGGCCTTGTACGACGGGATCAGGTCGACACGCCACTGCGGGCGCCAGTCGTCGTCGCGACACACCACCAGCCGGGACGGTTGCTCGCGCGTGATCAGTGTCGCCACGGCGTCGAGAAAGCCGCGCAGCGCGTTGACGGGGCGCCCGTCGGGCGCGGTGATCGACGAGGGCACACCGAAATACGAGCGAAACCACATGCTGGCGCCGTCGAGCAGCAACAGGGACATGCCGGCCATCCTGCCAGGCGGCGCTTTGCGCTCGCGGCACCCGACAGGATGCCACGATATCGGGGTGAGCGACGGTCGGGTGCGCCAGCCAACAGAAGGCGATGGCCCCGCCTCGGGCGGGACGTCGATCGATGAGTTGCTGGATCGGGCGGTGGCGGCGATCAACCGTGGTGATCGGGCGGCCGCGACGGCGTTGGCCGGGCAGGTGCTGGCCGTCGACGCGCGCAACGCCGAAGCCGAGGACCTGCTCGCCGCGCCGGAGTGACCGGGTGAGATCCGGCGGTTGACGATCTTGTTCGCCGATCTGGTGGATTCGACGGTGTTGTCGACCCGGGTGGAGCCCGAGACGTATCGGCTGCTGGTCGGGCCGCTACCGCGAGCTGGTGCTGGCGCATCGTGAACCGCTACGAGGGCACATGTCGGCTCAACGCAGGGTGACGGACTGCTGGCGGTGTTCGGTCACCCATCGCGCATGAGGACGATGTGCGCCGCGCGGTGCTGGCCGGGCTTGGAGATCACCCGCGAGGTGGCCCGGCTCAGCGAGCAGGCGAAGCGCCGCTTCGGGATTGAGATCACTGTCCGGGTCGGGGTGCATCGCGGGCTGGTGTATCTGGACACCGCCCAAGACGACGTCTACGGGTTGGCGGCCAATCTGGCCGCGCGGGTGTCGGGCCTGGCCCCGCCGGGGGCAGTCGTGGTCTCCGATGCGGTCGAGCCGTTGATACGCAACGACTTCGAGTTGGAGGACCGGCCCGCAGCGCCGGTGAAGGGGTCGCAGGAACCGATCACCCACTACCGCGTGGTGGCCGAGCGCGCGCGGGCGCGCGAATCGGCTCAGGGTCCGCTGGTGGGCCGTGACCGCGAGCTGGCGCAGCTGCAAAAGACTTGGGCGCGGGCGCAGGCCGGCACGTTGACCACGCCCGGGGTGGTGTTTCGGGGTGAGCCCGGAATCGGGAAGTCCCGGCTGGCGGCGGCGGCCGCCGAGATGGTCGAGGCGCTCCGGCGTCGTGGTGCTGGAGTTGGTCGGGTCGCCGTTTCACACCGACGCCGGCCTGCACCCGGTGCGGACGCTGTTGGAGCGCCGCTGCGGCATCGACCGCATCACCGATCAGGCCGAGCGGCTGCGGCTGCTGGACGCCGAGGTTCGGCGGCCTGCGGCGCTGGATCCGGCGAGCCTGGTGCCGTTGTTGGCGCCGGTGCTGGGCATCGGCGCCGAGGCCGGCTATGAGCCGGTGGCGCCGAGGGCCGCAAACTCTACGAGCTGATCGCGCAGGCGGTGCAGGACCTATCTGCTGGCGTGTCTGGCGGCGGTGCCGGGCTTGGTGGTGGCCGAGGATGTGCACTGGTTCGATCCGTCCACCCTCGAGGTGCTCGGCGCGCTGCTCGACGCGGCCGAGGGCCGGCTGCTGGTGGTGATCACCGGACGGCCCGGTGGGTGGCTGCCCGCCGACTTGGCCGGTCAAGGTGTTCGACCTGGCGCCGTTGACCGACGAGCAGACCGACGCACTGATCACCGCGCTGGATCCGGGCCTGCGCGCCGACGAGCGGGCGGCGGTGGCCGCGCGCTGCGACGGGGTGCCGTTCTATATCGAGCAGGTCGTGGCCGGACTCGGTCGAGACCGGGGTGCCCGAGGCGCTGTATGAGCCGTTGTTCGCCCGGCTGCGCGCCAGCGCCGAACGTGGTGCCGGTGGTGGAGGCGGCCGCCGTCATCGGCCGCCAGCGTTGATCGCGGCCTGCTGTGCTCGGTGGTCGACCTGAGCGACGACGAGGTCGACGACGTCATCGACGAGCTCGAGGACGCGCTGGTGCTCGAGCCGTGGGGAACCGACGGCTGGCGGTTTCGCCACGAGCTGCTGCGCGAGGTCGCCGCCGAGTTGGCGCCGCCGAGCGTGCGCCGCGGGCTGCACGCCAAGGTGGCCGACGCGCTGGTCGGCGCGCGGGCGACCCGGACTGGCGGCTGGTCGCCGCCCACTACGAGCGGGCCGAGCGGTTCGACGAGGCGGCCGTCGGCCTACCAGCAGGCATCGACCGATGCGCGGCTTCGCGGCGCGCTGGCCGAGGCGCGCGCCTACCTGACCCGGGCCCTCGCGCAGCTCGACCACGCCACACCCGGCCCGGACCGCGACCGCCTGCGAGATCGCCCTGCGCCTGGAGCGGGGATTCCTCGCCTCGGCCGCAGAGGGCTATCAAAGCCGCGCCGCCGCAGCCGATTTCGAGCGGTGCCTGCAGCTGGGCGGGACCGACCTGCGCGACGAGGAGCTGTTCGCGACCTTGCCGCCCTGGCGGGCTACTACGTCGCGCGTGCCGACCTGCGCCGGGCGGCCCAGGTGCTCGAGTCGCTGCGCAGCCGGCGCTCGAGCAGGCCGGCAGTGGTTCGTCCCGGTGATCGAGGGTACCGGGTTGGTGGCGCTGCTGCGCGGCGAGTTCGATGCCGCTGGCGCCCACCTCGAGGCGGCCACGCGGGACCTGGCCGCAGCGAGACCAGAACACCGTCTATCGCGACGCGGAGTGGTATCGTGGCCAGCGACCCGCTCGCTTATGCGCACATCCACCTGGCGTTAGCGCGCTTCGTGCGTGGCGATCTCGCCGGCGCCGAAGCCGAGCTCGCTGCGGCGGCACGCATGCCGAACAGCTCGGCTTCCCGCCAGGGCCCGTACACCCTCGCCTACGCAAAGATGCTGGAGATCGGGATGCGCATCGAAGCCGGCCAACTCGACCGGGCCGCGGTACTGGCCGCCGACTTGAGCGGGCTCGGAGAGCGGCACGGCTTCGACATGTGGCGGCTGGTAGGGGCCACCTGGCAGGCCGCGATCGGTGACAGCATCGAGCCAGTCCGCCCTCGACGGCCAAGTCGCAACGATGACTACGCCCTCCGCATTTTCGATGCGTCCGGCGGCAACCTTTTCCGCACCGCGTACGAGGCCGCCCTCGGGCGGCTGCTGATGGCGGCAGGCCGGCCCGATGCGGCCCGTGAACGCCTCGATAGCGCGCTGGCGCTGGCTCAAGACACAGGAATGCACTTTTACGACGCCGAGCTGTTGCGACTGCGCGCCCAGACGCAGGACGATCCGGACGAACGCGGGCCCGAGATCAATAGCGCGCTTCAGCTCGCCCGCAGCCAGACCGCGGCGTTATTCGAATTACGCATTGCCCTAGACGATTTCGAACTTCGCGGTGAGGTGGCCGCGGACGCGGTCGCTGAAGCCGCGAACCGCATCCCCGCCAACAGTGCCTGGCCCGAATTGGCGCGCGCCCTGGCCGCACTGTCGCAACAATAGGGGTCAGCCCGCCGTCCACAGGCGGAGTTTTTCGGGATTCCGGACGGCCCAGATGCGTGCGATCCGATCATCCGCGACGTCGAACGCGTACACCGTCACGGTGACGCCGTCGAGCTGGGCGACCAGACCGGGCTGGCCGTTGACCGTGCGCTCCAGGAGCGTCAGGTCGCGGAGCCCGGCTCGCGATGTCGACGAGGTAGCGCGCGATCTGCTCGCCGCCTTCGATCGGGCGGAGCGCGGCGCCGACGAGGCCGCCGCCGTCGGCGATCACCGTGGCGTCGGGGTCGAGGAGGCCGATGAGGGCGTCGATGTCCTTGGCTTCCCACGCCTGCTTGAAGTCTCTGACGATGCCCGGCCTGCTGGGCGGCCGGGGTCGCGGGCGCCTGCGACGGCGCGGATGCGTCGGCGGGCCGAGGAGGCCAGCTGGCGGCAGGCCGCCGGGGTGCGGCCGACGATCTCGGCGACTTCGGCGAAGGAGTAGCGGAAGACGTCGTGCAGGATGAACGCGACGCGCTCGGCCGGGGTCATCGACTCGAGCACGACGAGGAAGGCCATGTTGACCGACTCGTCGAGGGTGACCCGGTCGGCCGGGTCGGCGGTGGTGCCGCCCGGCCGCCCGCTGATCCACTCCCGGGTTCGGGCAGCGGCTCGGGGATCCATTCGCCCACATAGCGTTCCCGCCGGGCCCGTGCCGAGCCGAGCAGGTCGAGGCAGATGCGGCTGGCGACCGTGGTCAGCCAGGCGCCGGGGGACGCGATGGCGTCCTGCTGCTGCGGGGACATGGCGTACCAGCGGGCGTAGGTCTCCTGGACGACATCCTCAGCGTCGGCCAGGGAGCCGAGTAGCCGGTAGGCGAGGTTGATCAGCTGGCGCCGCTCGCCCATCACCGCGCTCAGGCCCTGATCCATGGTGTCAGCCTTCCCGTCGTCGCACCTGCCCTCACCATGTTCGACGAAATGCGCGCACCGAACTGTGAGGTCGGCGGTCGCCTGACATTCCGACCTACTGCGTCGTCGTACCGGTGAGAGCGGAACCAACAAACAAGGAGACCACTATGGAACCTCGGCTCGACTATCTTCGACCAACGCGCGTGGCGGCGAAGGTCGTCAAGTACATTGTCGCGGCGGACAAGGCCGCCGTCGACTCTGTCCCTGCCTGCCGCAACCCAGGAGCTGGTGAAGATCCGGGCCAGCCAGATCAACGGCTGCGGCTTCTGCACTGGACATGCACACCAAGGACGCCGCGCACGCCGGGGAGACCCCGGTGCGGCTCAACCTGGTCGCCGCGTGGCGGGAGGCCACGGTCTTCACCGACGCCGAGCGCGCCGCGCTGGAGCTGACCGAGCAGGGCACCCGCATCGCCGACGCCGCCGGCGGCGTCACCGACGAGGCCTGGGCGAACGCCGCCAAGCACTACGACGAGGACCAACTCGCCGCGCTCGTCTCCCAGATCGCCATCATCAACGCGTTCAACCGGCTGAACGTCATCATCGCAGCAGCCGGCCGGCGACTACCAGGCCGGCCAGTTCGGATAGCAGGAGGAGTAGTTTCAACGCCTCTTAGTCCTGGCACTCGTTGTCCGCCAGCGCTTTTGCAGATTGTGGTGTCGACCTCGCTCAGTGAGCCCTCGGGGCAGGGCCCGATATGGATTGAAGTGCCAGGCTCCG
>CAWBHT010000016.1:0-31048 GCA_963788725.1 uncultured Acidobacteriota bacterium
ATCGACTTATGCTGATTACTGCCTCAGAGCCCGTGTGGGCTGGCACACATCGTGGCTCGCTGGACGCGCTGAATCATCGCCATCTCCGCCTGTAGCGGTCGCCTTCCCTGGTCCTGGGGTACCGAAGGGAGGCGGGCGACTTCCGACTTTCCCAAGTAAAACTCGCACCCGCACTTTGGCCGCCGCGAAATCAGCGATACTCTAGAAGAGCGGTAAAATCGTGCCGCCACACTGCGAGACTTAGCGAATGCCCACGCGATCCGGCCTGCTGATCGGAAAAATCTTCGGGATTCCCATCTACCTGCACGCCAGCTGGGTGATCATCTTTGTCCTCATTACCATCACGCTCCAGAGTCAGTTCGCCCAGGAACATCCGCAATGGACTTCCGCTCAACACTGGCTGGTTGGCGTGGGCACCAGTCTGCTCTTCTTCGCATCCGTTCTTTTTCATGAGCTGTCGCACAGCGCGGTCGCGCGCACATACAAGATTCCTGTGGTATCGATCACGTTGTTTGTATTCGGCGGCGTAGCGCGAATAGGTCGCGACCCCTCGAAAGCAATTCAGGAGTTCAACATCGCCATCGCTGGCCCGATCGCGAGTCTCTTCCTGGCCGGCGCGTTCTTCGGGCTGACGCTATTCTTTCCGTACAGCACAATGCCCGGTGCGCTGGCCACCTGGCTTTGGGAAACGAATGCTTCTCTCGCGGTTTTTAATCTATTGCCGGGTTTTCCCCTGGATGGCGGCAGAATCTTTCGCGCCATCGTTTGGGGAGTCACCAAGGATTTCACTCGTGCCACCAAGATCGCTGCAGGCAGCGGCAAGCTCGTTGCCTACGGGATGATCGTGATCGGCGCGTGGATCTCCCTGAGCAGAGGCCAATGGCAATCCGGTTTGTGGCTGGCTTTCATAGGCTGGTTTCTCTTGAACGCGGCACAGGAAAGTGTCGCTCAGATTGCTATTCGAGAAACCCTGACCGGCCTTCGCGCTGCGGACGTCATGAGCCACGAAGTCCCGACGATCGCGCGCGATATCTCACTGGAAGATTACGGGCAAGAGGCCCTGCGTACCGGCCGCCGTTGTCATTTGGTGACCACCGACGATCGCCTCGTCGGCATGATGAACGTCCACATGCTCAACTCCGTGCCTCGCGATGAGTGGACCAACACCTCCGTGCAGGCGGTGATGATTCCGCGCGACAAAATCTTATGGGCAACTCCGGAAGAACCGCTACTTGCGTTACTCGAGCGCCTGCTCGCCGCGGATGTAAATCAGATGCCGGTCGTCGACGGCACAGAAAATGGTTCGCACATCATTGGCATGATCTCTCGTGATTCCATCCTCCGAGTGATGCGCACACGCGCGGAAGTAGGCCCGCTAGCCGCTACTCGATAATGTCTGCAAATCGTTAAACGCAGCTCGCTCGTTGCGCTGATGCAGCACGGCCCGGATTCCATACCGCGGCCTCAAAGTGATCGACGGCATGGGCACCACCGGATGACTCGGCACGATACCGATGCGAAAGCGCTGCGCGATCGTCGCCAGCAGCAGCGCTGCCTCCATCAATGCAAAATTATTACCGATGCACTGGCGAGGGCCTCCGCCAAACGGGAAATATGCAAACCGGTGCAGCCGTTTCGCCAAATCGCCTTCCCAACGCTCCGGGCGGAACTCCAGCGGTGCGTCAAACCAACGCGCATCACGGTGCACGCTCCACTGTGCGAGTGAAACGCCGCATCCTTTCGGAATCGGATATCCGCCAATCTCCACATCCTCGATCGCTACGCGCGCCATTCCCCAAGCCGGCGGGTACAAGCGCATCGACTCGCTGATCACATTGTTCACATAGCGAAGGTTCGGCAAATCTTCCATTTTCGGCGTGCGTCCATCCAGAACCGTGGTGAGTTCTGCATGCAATTTGTCTTCGCACGAGCGATTCTGTGAAAGTAGCAACCACGTCCACGACAGTGCATTCGCGGTCGTCTCATGGCCGGCAAGAAAAATGGTCATCGCTTCGTCGCGTAATTGCCGATCGCTCATTCGCGAGCCGTCTTCGTCCTGCGCCGCCAGCAGCATCGAGAGCAGGTCGCCTCGATCTTTGCCGGAAACTCGCCTCTGCTCGATGAACCGAAAAATAATCTTGTCCAGACGCCGCGTTGCTATGCTCGCTTTGATATTCCGCGGCGTTGGCAGCCACGGCGGCATCAGGATCAGTTTCCGGAAGTCGGAGTTCAGCTCCATGATCGCTTCCAGAGCATGGCCCACTTGCTGCGCCTCGCCGTCGATGTCGGCATCGAACAGCGTCTTGGCCACGATCTGCAAAGTCAGCCGCATCATTTCCACGTGAATGTCGCGCTCTTCTCCGTCCTTCCAATCGGCGACAAGTCGCTCGGCGAAGCGCACCATCGTTTCGGCGTAGGAAGCAACGCGCGTGCGATGAAATGCTGGCTGCGCTAGTCGGCGTTGTCGCAGCCAGAAATCACCTTCGCTCGTCAATAACCCATTGCCGAACAGCCGTCGATTAGCGCGCAGTATCCGGCCCTTGATGAATTTGCGATTGTTCGTGACCAGGACTTCCTCGATCAAATCGGGATGATTCACGAAGTACACGCGGAAATTGTAGTAGCGCAATGTGGTGATATCACCATACTCGCGCGCCAACGCCGTCAGATAACCGAGCGGATCGCGGCTATAGTCCTTGAAACTCCTGGTCCAGGAAGTGGACGATGGACCTGGAGGCAGCTTGGCGGGCGTAGCGAGGAACATCACTCGATCCTAAGTCGCGCTGCGGTCGTGGTCAACGCGCGAGGCCTTCGAAGAAACTACTGGTGCGGCTGTCCGGTCAAATACTCATCCATCGAAAGTCTTCCCGGACGAATGAAGAACGAGCCATAACAGAGCTTTCGAAGAATGTAATCTGGCCGTTGGTGCCAGCTTCCCCACGTAAGTGGTGAATCTCCGTTTACATCCTTTGCATCGTTTCTTGCGCCGGCATCCAGAAGAAGCTGAATGGTACCTTCATCGGCGAAGGCGGCAGCCCGGTGCAACGGTGTCTCGCCGCGCGTACGGCAGTCCCGCATGAATGCGCCCGTTTCCTCGCCGGGTTTCGTCTTGTGGCTCGGATTCGCTCCATGCGCCAGCAGCACCTTTACAACGAGTCGCTGTGCCCGCCGCGTCGAAGATACGGCAGCGTGCAACGGAACTTCTCCGCTGTCCGGCGATGGCGAGTTCGCATCCGCGCCATTCTCAAGAAGAAATTCACAGAGCCGCCAATGGCCGTGAAAAGCGGCGGAATCCAACCCAAGATTGCCTCCCAGCGATTGCAGAACTTCGCCTTTAGAAAGCAGAAATTTAATTGCGCTGACGTCTCCATAGTAGGCGCACCACTGAATGAGAGAAGTTCCCTGGCTATCCGTGATCGTTGCAGGATTTCCCGAGTTCACGAACTCGAATACCAAATCGGTGCGCCCTTCTGCGATTCGCTCGATCATCTGCCCTCCTCATCCCCTCTATAACGATGCAACGCTCAGCGATGATCACGGCCGTTCTAGAGGCGCTGATGAACAATCGTGTAAGCGGCGCATGTTTTCACGGCCCCCATCTGCAATCGAATCTTTGTACGCGCGCACGCGAAATCCGCCAAATCGAACATCGACGTTGACTCGTGCGAATCCCACTGCTGACAATCGCGCTGGCAGCGACGCGGGAGCTACCGGAACGAACGTGCTGTGCCGGTGAATTGCCCGTTGCAGCCGTCCATCCTGGATTTCGAACGCAAGGAAAACGCCGCCTGGTCGCACGACGCGCAAAATCTCGATGAATGCTCGATTTTGTAGTTCGGGCGATCGTAGATGATGCAGCATCAGAATCGCCACCGCCGCGGAGAAGCTGGCATCGGCGAAAGGAAGCGTCGAAGCATCTCCTTGCACCACCTGTGAGCTTGCCGCATGCGGGTCGATGGCCAAACCCACGGCAAATGCGTGGCTATACTCGATGCTTGTGACGCGTGGCACGAGCCGTTTTAGTTCCGGAGTGGCGGCTCCGGGACCCGAGCCTACTTCGAGCACGTGGTCACCGAGCGAAGAACCTGAAACTATCCATGGCAGTAATTTATTTTGCGTGAGGCGGCGCCAGAAACTTGTCGCGCAGAACCAGTTCTCGAGCGCATTCACGGTTTCGCGAGGCCGCGACGCCGCACAACTTCGGCCGCAAAGCGCAAGGCCTCGGGAATATCGTCCGCCTCAAGATCGGGATACTCCCCCAGAATTTCGGCCGGGGTGGTCCCTCGCTCCACCATTTCGACGATCGCCGCGACTGGAATGCGTAATCCTCGAATACACGGCAGCCCGCCCATTTTCTTCGGATCAATTGTTATTCGCGGGAATGCGCTCACTAGTCCTCGTTATCTTTGGTCTGCGGATAAAGAATAACGCGTGTGGGATGGTCGAATCAGATATTCAACCTTTGCCGTAAGTGCGGCGTGCTTATTGTAGCATTCCGCAAATGAGGCGAAGCGGTGCCGCAACCTATGGCGTTGTACGAAGACGGGTTTTCCAGTCGCTGGAGCAACCGTCAATCAATGTACGGCAGAATTTAAGCAAGTTGTCATCAATGCAGCCACCCCGACCAACTCACGTCACTGTCATCGCTGCACCAACGCCATCATCTCCGGCGTATACCGCTCCCCCACTACTCCAATCTCCGCCACTCGCGCTTCCAAATCTCGCTTCTCATCGGCCGTCAACTTCACATCCACCGCGCCCATATTGTCCTCAAGGTATTTCACACGCTTCGTCCCGGGAATCGGCACGAAATCCTCACCCTGAGCTAGGACCCACGCCAGAGCCAGCTGCGCCGGTGTGCATCCTTTCTTCGCCGCGATTTCTTTCACTGCATCCGCAAGCTTTCGATTCGCCTCAATCGCCTTCTCTCCGAATCGAGGATTCGTCCTGCGCCAATCGCTAGCATCCAAATCGTCCAATTTCTGAATCGTTCCGGTCAAAAATCCGCGTCCCAATGGACTGTACGGCACAAATGTCACGCCCAACTGCCGGCAAGCCGCAATCACTCCATTCGTCTCGTGCTCACGGAACCACAGCGAATACTCGCTCTGCAATGCCGCTATCGGATGCACCTTTGCCGCTCGCCGCATTGTCTCCGGACTCGCTTCCGACAATCCCAGCAACCGCACTTTGCCTTCGTCCACTAACTGCGCCATCGCGCCGACCGTCTCCTCGATCGGCACATTCGAATCCACACGGTGTTGGTAAAACAGATCGATGGTGTCGATCCCCAATCGCTTCAGGCTTCCTTCGCAAGCCCGCCGCACATTTGCCGGTGAGCTATCCGTCCCCGTAATCTTTCCGTCGCCAAACTTGAACCCGAACTTCGTCGCCACCACCACCGTATCGCGTTTCACCTGCTTCAGAAACTTTCCCACCAGCTCTTCATTCTTGAGCGGACCGTAAATTTCCGCCGTGTCTAGAAAATTCCCGCCCAACTCCAGATAGCGATGTAGCACTCTCAGCGATTCCGCTTCATCCGCCGGGCCATACGCATAGGACATTCCCATGCACCCAAGTCCAAGTGCCGATACCAGCGGTCCATTCTTTCCCAAGTGGCGTTTTTCCATGACGACTCCTCGTCCTCAGATTTCTCAATTCAGATGCCCTGCCCTCGCCCAAAGATACGGGCCCTCGCAACGAGCATCGACCCCTACAAGGAAATGTCCACGACCAATTCGTGCCATCACTCCCGCGACTCGACTATTCTAATCAGCAGACGAAAAAGGGTGAGCAGGGATGGATCGCGACCAAAAACTGCAAGCGGAAGCCGCTCCGATCGAGAACGGCATCTCGCATCCAGATCCCGTCCCGAATCGCACGCCACTCGCACTTGATTCGGGCAATCCGCCGTCGAAATCCCCCGGCGACACCTCTCCGCACCCTCAGCTCGATAAATGGCGATCTTTCTGGCGTGGTGTGCTGCACATCGACACCGCGAAAATGGATCCTTCGATCGCTCTTCGCAACACTGCAGGTGTCGCGGTTCCTCTTGTTGTCGGCCTGGCAATAGGTATGCCGCTGGGAGGCCTCGCAGTAGCCAGCGGCGCCCTCAACGTTTCGTATTCCGATGGTCACGACCCCTACGGTCCTCGCGCCAAACGCATGCTCGCGGCCAGCGTATTGTGTTCCCTAGGCATCATGGCCGGTGGTCTCGCCGGCCATCACAACTTCGCCGCCATCCTGCTTGCTTCGGCATGGGCTTTCGGCTCGGGCATGGCCATCAGCCTGGGTTCCACCGGGGAAAGCCTCGGTGTAATCAGCCTCGTCGTGCTGATCATCTACTCCGCTCAAGTCCTCACCCCAGCTCGCGCCCTCCAAGCAGGTGGACTGGCCTTTGCCGGCGGCTTGATTCAGATGTTCCTTTCGCTCGCTCTCTGGCCTGTGCGCACGTTCGAGCCCGAACGCCGCGCTCTTGCCAACCTATATATAACGTTGGCGCAAGCAGCCGCTTCGCCGGCCGGCCTGATGAAAGCTCCCCCACCGGCCGAAGCTAGCACCCAGGCGCAGGATGCCCTCGCTGCCCGCGCTTTCGACGACAGCATCGAAAGCGAGCGCTTCACTTCCCTGCTCAGCCAGGCCGAACGCACGCGCCTCAGACTTTTCGCCCTTGGTCGCCTTCTCCGCCGCATGCGCCGCCAAAAATTCGGCTTCGCTCCAGCCGAGATGGTAGAAACATTCCTTGAAGCTGCCTCTCACGCCATGGCCGCAATTGCCGATTCCCTCAGCCGCGGCGTCGCCCTCGAAATCAACGAATCCTCTCTCCAAGAGATGCGCCACGCCTCAGAAGCCCTTCGCGAGCACGACGACACACCTGACCGTAGCTTCCTGGCCGCCGTCGTTCGTGACACTCGTCACCAGATGGACGCCGTCGCTGGCCAGATTCGCGCCGCAGGTCAATTGGCGGCCGATGTTTCTCCTTGGGGCTCCCAAGCTACGCGCGAGCGCGATCAGGCGCGCCCGTGGCGCATGCGATTTACAAGCAGATTGGCCCATGTCACTGCCAACCTCAGCCTGCAGTCCGCTGTTTGCCGCCATGCTATCCGTCTCGCGATCGGCGTCGCTATCGCAGAAACCATCTCGCGCAGTCTCGAGACTCCTCGGGCCTACTGGCTGCCGATGACCACCATTCTCGTCCTCAAACCCGAGTTCACCGTTACATTCACGCGGGGCGTGCTTCGCATCCTTGGCACCATCACTGGTCTCATGCTCGCCACCCTAATGTTCCATTTTCTTCCGTCCGGCGCGAACCTTGAAGTCCTTCTGATTGCCGCCTTCGTTTTTCTCCTTCGCTGGATTGGGCCAGCGAATTACGGCATTTTCGCTATCGCCGTTAGCGCCTTGGTTGTTCTGCTGATTACATTCACCGGCGTTTCGCCAAACGATGTCATCCTCGCTCGCGGCATTAACACCGCCTCGGGTGGAATCCTCGCCCTAGCCATCTATGCTGTGTGGCCCACTTGGGAGCGCACCCAAATCGGCGAGATGATGGCTCGCCTGATCGATGCTTATGTCTCTTATTTCACCGCAGTCTTTGAAGAGCTAAATCGGGCGCAGGGAGCTACATCCCTTGAGCGTCTAGACAAATGTCGGCTCGCCGCACGCCGAGCCCGCACCAACGCCGTTGCTTCCGTCGAGCGCATGCGCGCTGAACCGGGCACACGCCCAGAAGAAATCGCGCTACTCACCGCAATGCTGGCCAGCTCACATCGCTTCGCTTACGCTCTGATTTCCGTAGAGGCAGGGATCCTGCCCTCGCCTCGACCTCCCGTTCGGCCCGAATTTGCAACCTTTGCCGCCGATGTGCTCGGCACCTTACGCGGGATTGCCGCGTTGCTGCGACATGCTCGACCCACCGTTCAAAAATGGCCTGACCTGCGCGAAGATCATCGCCGCCTGATCGAAAACCCGATTGGCGTCGGCGAAAAGTACGCGTTGGTCAACGTCGAAGCTGACCGCATGGCCAATAGTCTGAACACATTGCGGGAACAAGCGGAGCTGTGGCGAAAGCGCACCGGTTCGCAGATGGACGGAAAGGTTCCAGCTGAGCCCGTGCCGACATCGGTGTAGATTTCAGCTATCGGGTTTTTACCTAGGTGAGCGCCCGGCTCTTCTCTGCGGCAGTTGCGGACCTGCAACCCCAGGTTGGCCTTCGTAGGAGGTATTCCCATGGACCCAAAGTCATCAAGACGCTCCTGTGGTCCGATAACCCTAGTTGTCATGTATGCGCTCGGCGTTGCCGCCACATTCTGGCTGCCGCCAAGCACGCTCTCGACCACAGCGCAAGGAATCAAACGCGGCATGCCCACGCCCCCGGACTCTGCACAGAAGAACTCCGACCAAACTGAGGCCCCTCACCCCAACCGCGCCGCGAAGCGCGCGAAACTTATCCACGATGAAAAGGAATTTCGCGATGGTGTCGAGCGCCTCTATCAGCTAACCATCGAACTGCGCAAGGAGGTTCAGCAAACACCGACCGCCGCCGTCGTCTCCGTCCCAATGATCAAGAAAACCGAAGCGATCGAAAAGCTCGCTAAGCAGCTGAAAAATAAAGCCAAAGGCAGCTAAGAGGTCGCACTACTGGGATGCAAGATTCGCCTTTTCTACGTAAGGGCTCCTGCGTATTGCACATCGATTGCGCTGCACGTAGATTAATCGGAGAATTATCGCAGCCGAGACCCTCCTCGGTGCTTGCTTCGCAATCCAGCCTAGTACTACTATTAGTTCAGCCCGTCGCCATTCTTGTGTGTGACCGTGGGATCCACATTTCTCCACGGATTTTGCACGATGGAGGAATCGTCGATGCGACGATCGATCTTGAGCGACCCGAAGACCTTGGCCTCTATCGGTGTGCGCTCGCTGCTCTGGTATACCCCTCTCCGGCGCTTCACTTTCTATCGTTACTGGTACAACCACACTCCCGAACACCTCGCCTTCTTCATCAAATGCATTAATCAGACTCGGGAAGTCCCGGGCGACATCTTTGAATTAGGCTGCTCAAACGGCCACACCGCCATTTTCCTCAATCAGCATTTGCAGGCCGCCAACATCGATAAGAAGTACTACTGTCTGGACACTTTTGACGGTTTCACGCCTGAAGGATTGTGCCTTTGAGGTGCAAAAGCGTGGCAAGAGTCCCCGCCACCTCGGCGGATTCCGCAGCAACCGCGTCAAATGGCTCGAATACACGCTGCGCCGGAACCATTGCAAGAACACGTTCTGCATAAAAGCGGATGTCGAACGCTATGAATTCGATCGGCCGATCTCTTTTTGCCTGATCGATGTGGCTCTCTACCGGCCCACGCTCGCCGCTCTGGAAAAAATCTGGGACAAGCTTTCTCCCGGCGGCCTTGCCGTCATCTCTGATTGCAAGACCGGCACTTCATTTGACGGTGCCATGCAGGCCTATCGCGAATTTACCGAAGCTCACGGTATCCAGCCGCGCATATTCCATGATCGCCTCGGGCTGATTCAAAAGCCTCCGACCACCAGTAATCCACTGACGGAATCAGTCGACGCGATGACAGAATCCGAATTGGTCGTCGTTGATTGAAGATCTGACACGTCGTTCTGTGAACAGCCCGAACCGACACACGCACGCGCAAGCTCGACCTGCGTAAATCCACAGAACGCTCTTTCCGAGCCCAATTGCCCCAAACTCTGCACCTCTCCCGCGTGCCCGTGCGTCTAAGAATTACCGGTCATCGGTATTCCTCTGCTTCCTCAATCTTTTGACCGGCAGCACGCCATTCCTAAGGAGAATCCATGAGTCCCAGAACGAACGGCAAATCTTCCCCGACTGAGTCCGGCGATCGCGCCCATCCCATCACGCATCAGAAGGGCCGTGAAATTCAGGCGTACGGCAAAATCACGCGTCTCCCTATCGCCCTGGACGAAAAAGTCTGCGCCAAAAGCGTCGAAAATCTGAATCAGATACTCGCCGACACCATCACCCTTCGCGATCTCTACAAGAAGCACCATTGGCAAGTCGCCGGCCACACTTTCTACCAGCTCCACCTTCTCTTCGATAAGCACTACGAAGAACAAAACGAGCTGGTCGACACCATCGCCGAGCGCATCCAGTCTTTGGGCGGTATTAGCCTGGCCATGGCCGCCGACGTTGCGGAGACCACCATCATCCCGCAGACCTCCGCGCGGCCGCGAAGAAGTCCCGGTGCAAATCTCTCGCCTGCTCGAAGCCCATGAATTCCTCCTCAAGGAAGCGCGCACCATGGCCAAGCAAGCCAGCGACTCGGGGGACGATGGCACCAACGACCTGCTCGTCAGCGACATCATTCGTACCAATGAACTGCAGGTCTGGTTCGTCGCCGAGCACGTTGTGGACGTTCCGCTCGTCAAGTCCGATGACGCACCCAAATCTGAATCCGTGAAAGCCGCGAAGGCGTAAGACATAGCACTGCCTTCCGCACGTTCCGAGGCACGAAGGGAGCCGCGCTTCTTCTCGCTCCAAGGCGCGGCGGGTAGCTGAGACAAATTGGTCAGCCAAGGAAACTGGACACCAGGCCATTCCTTCGACGAAGCGGAGAAGGAGTGGCCTTTTTCAAGATTCAGCAATTTTCTTTAGGACGCGGTTGTAGCTGGCTAGTCGAAGGACTACAATCCGGATGGGTTCACCCGCCAGAACACGAAATTAGTTCCGACCTGTGGTCTTGGCTTTGGCCGCGGTCGCCTTCGTGCCAACTGGGCCTTCTGGCTTGGATTGCTGTACTCGCTACCGCCCAGGAGCGAAACGGAAAATGCGCAAAACGAAAACCCCGTGCGACCAGAAAACCTTCCGCAGCTGCCTCAGCGAACCGCAACCCTCCGATAAGAGCTTCGCCGTTGTAGCCATCGGCGCATCCGCCGGGGGCATCGAAGCCGTCACTGACCTCCTCCGCTATCTCCCCTCTGACACCGGCATGGCTTTCGTTTTGGTCCAGCACCTCGATCCCAAACACCACAGCATCCTCACCGATCTGCTTGCCAAGCAGACTGAAATCAAAGTAATGGAAGTAAAAGACGGCATGACGGTGATACCTGATCACCTGTTCGTGATTCCCCCGAACACCTCCATGACCATCACCGACCACACCCTTCGGCTTCGCCCTCGCGAGGAATCTCATGGACTCCACATGTCGATCGACAACTTCATGCGCTCCCTCGCTGAAGAATATGGCAGTCGCGGCATCGGCGTAGTCCTCTCCGGCTCCGGCACCGACGGCACCCTGGGCATCGCCGAAATCCAGGCGCAGGGCGGAGTTACCTTCGCCCAGGACGATGCCACCGCGAAATACAACAGCATGCCCCGCAGCGCCGTAAACTCCGGCTCCATCGATTACGTCCTCCCTCCCAAGCAGATCGCTCAGGAATTAACGCGCATCGCCCGCCTCCCGTATTCCCAGACCGCCGCAGCAACGGAAGTCGTCGTCTCCCCTTCCGACGGCCCCGCTCTCAGTTCCATTTTTCAGATGTTGCGCCGCAGCATCGGTTTGGACTTCACTCACTATCGCCAGACCACCATCCTCCGCCGCATTCAGCGCCGCATGGTCGTCCACAAGCTCGATACCCTCGACCAATACGTCCACTATCTCCGCTCCAATGCCGGCGAAATCAAAGCCCTGTATCAGGACATGCTGATCAACGTGACCAGCTTCTTCCGCAATCCCTCCGTCTTTGAGCTCCTCAAGTCCCTCGTCTTTCCAAGCATCATGAAGCTCCGCCAGCAGGAAAGCGTTCTTCGTATTTGGACTCCGGGGTGCGCCTCCGGCGAAGAAACCTATTCCGATTGCCATATCCCTGCTCGAATTTCTGGGCGACAAGGCTTCCGGCGTGCCCGTTCAGATTTTCGGCACCGATGTTTCCGAGCCCAGCATCACCAAGGCCCGGGGCGGCGTCTATCCCGAGAACATTCAAGGCGACGTCTCCCCCGAACGACTTAAGCGCTTCTTCAGCCGTGTCGACGGGGGCTACCGCATCAGCAAAAACATCCGCGACATGTGCATCTTTGCCCAGCACAACGTCCTCAACGATCCGCCCTTTTCGCAGATGGACCTCATCTGTTGCCGCAACTTGCTCATTTATCTGGAGCCTTTGCTTCAGAACAAGGTCATCTCACTATTCCACTATGCTGCTCGACCCAATGGCTTCCTGATCCTCGGCACCGCCGAAGGCGTTGGTACCGGAAATCTTTTCTCGCCTGTCGATCGCGGGCACAAAATATTCTCGAAGAAAGCCAGTGCTTCCCGTCAGGCCGTGACGTTCACGCTCAATCGTCAGTCCAATCGTTCGGATTACGGCGCCATGCATGCGTCTGGCCAGCCCGCGGAATCCGGATCCCGTTTTATCGACCTCCAGAAGGAATTCGATCGCCGTCTGGTCACCCAATACGTTCCCGCCACTGTTTTCGTCAACGAAGAGCTTGAAGTTGTCCATACGCGCGGCAATATCAGCCGCTACCTTAAGCTTTCCAGCGGCCGGGCCACCTTCAGCATCCTCAAGATGGCGCGGGAATCCCTGCTGCTCGAATTGCGCAATGCCTTGGCCCGCGCCAAAAAGGAAGGAGCGGCAGTCCATAAGGAAGGCGTGCTGTTAAAGAACGAAAACGGAAATGGCGACACGCACGCGGATCACAAACGCACTAAGTCCGCATCCCGCCTGGTCGGCTTCGACGTGATACCCATGCATTTGGGGCCGCTGAAAGACTTGTATTTCATGATCCTGTTTCGCGACGCACCCTTGCTCACCACCCGCAAAGAACCGGGTTCCCGCCAGGCGCAACGCGAAGCCGAGGCCAGCAACAGCCGCATCATCAAGCTCGAACAAGAGCTTTCCGCCACCAAGGAGTATCTGCAATCGGTTATCGAAACTCAGGAAGCTACCAACGAAGAACTGCAATCCGCTAACGAGGAAATTCTCTCCAGCAATGAGGAACTACAAAGCACCAATGAAGAGCTGGAAACCGCCAAAGAGGAGCTGCAATCCACGAATGAGGAGCTCAACACCGTCAACGACGAACTCCGGAATCGTAACGCCGATATCTCCACGGTGAACAACGACCTCACCAACCTGCTCTCCAGTATCGATCTCTCCGTCGTTATGCTTGGCTCCGACGCCACGATTCGCCGCTTCACTCCCATGGCGCAGAAGACCCTCGGTCTGATTGCCGCGGACGTCGGACGCCCCTTCCTGAACATCAATCCGGTGGTGCAAATCCCCGGCCTTCAGCAGATGGTTCTTCAGGTAGTCGGGAACGCTCAGGTGATCGAAAAGGAAATCAGCGCTGATGACGGCCGCACCTATCAATTACGAATCCTGCCGTACCGCACCGCTGAAGGTAAACACGAGGGCGCCGTCATCACGCTCGCGGATTTCACCAGGAAAAAAGAAGAAAACGCCTCCGGACAGTAGCCGCGCGCTCGCCTAACGGCCTCCGTAATCTCTAACCCTGATCTGGCCGGCCAAATAGGAGCGCCTTGTATTTCCTTTTTTTCCACTTGGAGTATACTCGGCCTCCCAAGTCCTTCCGCTTCCGAGAATAGCGAACCGAGCGGCGCACCATGAAGCACAACCAGCGTGCCCCCAAAAATGGGCGTGCCCACAAAAGCGCGACGCAGCTCAATGAAGAGTCTTTTCGCGAGCTGGTGGACGGGCTCGACGTAGGCCTTGCCTATCTCTCGCGACGCGGAAAGGTCTTGTACTCCAATCCCCGCTTTGCCGCCCTTGTGGGCTATCACCCGCATACGCCTCTGAAGGGGAAACACTTCAGCGCCATCGTGTCCGCCGCTAGCTGGCCTACCCTTAATGAAGCCCTGCTGCACGCTACCCATCGCTCTGTGGAAGGCGAGCTGCGTATCGCGCTTGAAAACAAGGTACGCGTCGTGCGCATAACACTGGCTCCCGGCAAGGACTTCGCCGCCGAAGATGCCATCAGCGTGACCGCGATCGAAACCACCGATCTTGTTGAAGCGACAGATGCCTTGCGAGACCGCGAATCCGCTCTCCGCTCCCTCACCGCCCGCATTCTCCACGTGCAAGACGCCGAACGCCGCAAAATCGCTCGCGATCTTCACGATGTCACCGCCCAGGAAATTGCGGTCATCAATATGACGCTGGCCGCCACTTTCGATAGTGCCGGGCGGCCCAAATCTGGGTTCCGCCAAAAGATCGACGAAGCCGTCGCCCTCCTGAACAAAATCCAGGGCGATATCCGCACCCTCAGCTATGTCTTGCATCCACCGCTGCTCGACGAGCGCGGGCTAGGCGCCGCATTGCGTTGGTACATCGACGGCTTCCAAAAGCGGTCGGGCATTGAGGTTAAGCTCGACATGCCTATCCGTCCTCCCCGTTTACCCATCGAAGACGAGATCGCTCTGTTTCGCGTAGTCCAGGAAGGCCTCACCAACGTCCTCCGCCACTCCGGCAGTGCCCGTGCCACCATCAGTGTCGAGCTTCGGGAAACTGAACTGCGCTTGTGCGTGGAAGATGAGGGGAAGGGCATCAATCTGCGAAAGCTAAGCCAGATGAAAGAAGAGGATGCGCCCTCCGAAGGCCGCGCAGAGTTTGGCGTCGGTATTCCCGGGCTTCGCGAACGCATGACTCAACTAGGCGGCACGCTGGACCTCTCCGCCACTAAATCCGGCACTCGGCTGCTCGCTTGCCTTCCCCTATCCGGCAAGCTGGCTGAAGCGGGCACGTCCGAGTCTCGGGACTCCGATCAGACCGATCAATCCTCCGACGTCAACGCCGCGGCCCGCACGCGAATTCTGATCGCGGACGATCACGAAGTCGCCCGCCAGGGCATTCGCGCATTGCTTGCGCCGTACCCCGACCTTGAAATCTGCGCGGAGGCCCAGGACGGCATGGAGGCGGTGGCGAAAACCAAGCAGCTGCATCCGGATCTTTTGATCCTCGATCTGAGTATGCCCGGCGTCGGGGGTCTCTCCGCCGTTCAACACGTTCGCGAGGCCGGCCTCACCCCCAAAGTGCTGATTTACACCACCCACAGTTACCCAGGATTGGACCGCGTCCTTCGGGCCGCCAACTGCGATGGCTACGTACAAAAAGCAAACGCCGGCCAGGATCTGCTGGCCGGCGTCCGTGCCGTAATGCGAGGGGAAACCTTCTTCGTGGCGGAAGCTGTAAAGGAAAACTCGGCCTGACTTGCCTGGAAGGGCAGCTAAACTTCCTGCCCTAAGTGCCTCAACAAATCCCGTACGCGCCCCACCTTACGTTCGAACTCTTCCTTGGCTTCCCCATGCAGATTCGCTTTCTTCGCGATGCGTAGCGCCGTCTTGTAGCCGGTACAGCCGTTAGCCGCATTCCGTTGTGTTTTCTCTGGATTGGTTGAGGCTAGCGCCACTTCGCAGAACGTGCTGGCCGTGTCCAGTTCCGTCAAAATGAACTGGACCCGATTCTCTTCGAATTCTTGCCGCAATTCGTGCTGCGTCTTGGTAACTTCAGGCGCCATGCGGGCATCGTCAATCCAACAGCTGCTTAATGGGATACCGCGTTTGCGGCAAACTACCAGGCAAGAACCCGTACCCCCTGCAAGATTTCCACAGCTTCGAGAAAAAGGAATTCGCTGTATCAAAGATTTGCATTGGACTTGTCTGTGTCACGCACCTAGAGTCCCAAGAGCACGGCCCTGCATTGGCCCGCTACACGGACGCTGATTCTACCCAGAGCTGTCACGCCTTTTTTTGCGATTTATGTCCCTGCCGGCGTTGCCACAAACATTGGCAGCTTTAGGCCGCAGTGCGGAATGAATGCCTCTTGTCGTTGCTGGGAAACGGAAGACCACCGAACCAACGATGACCGCCGTCGCTCAATCTCGCCTGCTTATCCCTCCGACTTTCCTGAACTACCGCTTTGACATGGCTTATGACGAAATGTTTGAGGCCTCCAATCTGGCTCGCGCGCATTACCAGCCGCTGCAGCGCACCTTGCTTGGTCTCGCTCCCGAAGAGCTCCGCAAAAGTCAGCAGGCCGCCGATCTCACTTTCCTTCAAGAAGGCATCACCTTCACCGTTTACGGCAGCAAGGAAGGTACCGAGCGCATCTTCCCCAACGATCTGATTCCTCGCATCATTCCCGCCGGCGAATGGGCGCAGATCGAAAAGGGCCTCACCCAGCGCCTTACCGCGCTCAATCTTTTTCTTCGCGACATCTATCACGAAGGGCGCATCCTCGCCGAAGGCATCGTCCCTCGCGATCTCATCTACAGCTGCAAACATTTTCGCCGCGAAATGCGCGGCCTCAATGTTCCGCGCGACATATACGTCAGTATCTGCGGCACGGACCTCGTCCGGTTGCCCGATGGCAGCTTCGCCGTCCTGGAAGACAACCTGCGCGTGCCGAGCGGCGTCTCCTACATGCTCGCCAATCGCAAAGTTTTGAAGCGCGTCTTCCCCACCATGTTCCGCGACTACGGCGTCTGGCCTATCGATCACTACCCGCAATCTCTGCTTGCCACCCTCCGCAGCCTCACACCGGAAAACTGCCCCTTCGCACAGGATCCCGCCACCGTGCTGCTCACTCCTGGCGTTTCCAATTCCGCTTATTTCGAGCACACCTTTCTCGCGCAGCAAATGGGCATCGAACTCGTCGAAGGCCGCGATCTCCTCGTTCACGACAATGTCGTGTACATGCGCACCACTGCCGGGCCGCGCCGCGTTGATGTCATCTATCGCCGGGTCGATGACGATTTCCTCGATCCCCTCTGCTTCCGGCCCGATTCCATTCTCGGCGTGCCAGGCTTGTTCAATGCCTATCGCGCTGGAAACGTCACGCTGGCAAATGCCATCGGCACCGGCGTTGCCGACGATAAAGCCGTCTACGCCTACGTGCCCGAAATCATTCGCTTCTACCTCAAAGAAGATCCCATTCTGCCGAATGTACCGACATTTCTGCTCACCGACGCCACGCAACGTAACCACGTTCTCGATCACATCGATGAAATGGTGGTGAAAGCCGTCGGAGAATCCGGCGGCTACGGCATGCTCATCGGCCCGCACAGCTCCAGGCAGCAGCGGGACGAATATCGCGCCAGAATCCTGGCCGACCCGCGCAATTACATCGCGCAACCAACCCTTTCGCTTTCTTCGGCGCCTTGCTTGATCGACGGCCAGATCGAATCGCGCCACATCGATCTTCGTCCCTACATCCTGATGGGCGAAAAGGTCACGCTCGTCCCCGGTGGCCTGACACGCGTGGCCCTGCGCAAAGGCTCGCTGGTAGTAAACAGCTCGCAAGGCGGCGGCAGCAAAGACACCTGGGTCCTTCGCGCCAATAACGGCGACGACCGCGTAGCCCAAATCGCCGACTCCAACGCCGCCGTAAAAGGTCTAAGCGAAAAACCTCCCGCATGATCATCACAAAGCAAATCCGCCACCTGGTCGGTAGTCCTGTAGCTCAGGCCTTCAGGCCTGAGGGTTTAGATTCACCGCCCACATGTTCACCCCGATCCAGCGAGGCGTATACATCCGTGTCGGGTGCCGCACCCTTCGCTGTTAAGGGTGCGGGTTTAGATTTGAAACGCACAACACTCTCAGCGACGTGCGCGCATCAGATCCAATCCCCCTTTCATCGCTCCATTTCAAACCACCCATGACCGACTCCCGACCACCGCGCAATTATTTCGTCCGCTCCTTCCGGCGCGAAGCCGGCATGCTCTCCCGTGTCGCCGACTCTCTCTACTGGATGTCTCGCTACCTCGAACGCGCCGAGCACACCGCGCGCCTCGTGGATGTCGAACTCCAGCTCTGGCTCGATCAATCTCCAGAAGCCGGCGCGGGCCGCTGGCGCTTCCTTCTCGACGCGCTGCGCACGCCCACCACGCAAGCCGCCGTCGATCCCATTAAGTTGGTCAACGCTTTGGTTTTCAGCCGTTCGAATGCTTCCTCAATCGTTTCCTGCATTGCCACCGCGCGAGAAAACTTACGTCACGTCCGCGAGCAGTGCAGCTCGGAAATGTGGGAACAACTCAATCGCCTGTACCTGGAAGTGATGGAAACGCGCCCCGAAGATGGCTGGATGATGAACTCGCACACTTTCTTCCGCGCCGTTCAGGAAGGCGCCCAGCTTTTTCAAGGCATCACCGATGGCACCATGAGCCACGGCGAAGGTTGGCAATATATCCAGCTGGGGCGCTACGTCGAACGCACCGACACCATGGCGGCGCTGGTAGGCACGCACTTCCGCCGCATCGGCCAACCCGCCGATCAAGCCGTGGAAACCGCAGAGTACCTCGACTGGGTTGGCCTGCTGCGCGCCTGCGTAGCATTCGAAGCCTACTGCAAGGCGTACACCGCGGAGATTCGCCCGTTGCGCGTCGCCGAATTTCTGGTGCTCAATCCCGAATTCCCGCACTCCGTACGTTTCGCGGTCGATCGCGTGAACGCCGCGCTACACATCATCGGCGACCTCACCGAGCGCCGCGCCAAGTTACCGACGCGTATCGCCGGCCGCCTACGCGCTCAGCTCAGCTTCAGCCAGATCGAAGAAGTCATGGCCGAAGGCGCGCACACTTACCTCGACACCGTGCGCAACGAATGCGCGCAAATTCACGCCGCCATCCACCAGATCTATTTCGATTACGCCATCGACTCCGAGCTGGCCTCATGATCGTGCAGAGTACATTTCGCGACCAAGGTCATGTAGCGGCCGCCTTCCCAGGCGGGCGCCGTTTAGTGCGGAGCGCAGGGACCGCTCCGTGATCAATCATTCGTGAAATTTCGCGCCTAATAACCATGGCCTACTCCGTAAAACACATCACCACCTTTCGCTACTATCCCGCGGTCCGCGAATCTGTGATGGAAGTGCGCATGCAGCCGCGCACCGACTTCCGCCAGCGCGTTCTGAGCTTTTCGCTCGACGTCACGCCGCGCGCGCACATGACCACCTATCGCGATTTCTACGGCAACGCCGTCCACAATTTTGATATTCCCGAAAAACAAAATCACATCGAGCTCACCGCGCAAGCTATCGTCGATGTGCTGCCTGCCAGGCTCCTGCAGCCGGAAGATTCTCACGATTGGCACGACCTCGACGCACGGATCGCGGAATCCGATTACTGGGAGATGATGCTTCCCAGCCAATACGCGAAGCCCAGTGAACAACTGGAGAAACTCGCCGCTGAATTGGATTTGGAACGGCGCGGAAATCCTTGTGATTTACTTGCGGAGCTAAACGGAAAACTCTATGAACATTTCGCTTACGTCCCCAACAGTACCAATGTGAATTCCCCGATCGACGATGCCCTGCGCACCCGCAGCGGCGTTTGTCAGGATTTTGCGCACATCATGATTACACTGGTGCGCCAACTGAAAATTCCCTGCCGCTACGTCAGCGGCTACTTGTATCACGAAGACAAATGTCAGGATCGCTCTCCTGCCGGCGCCACGCATGCCTGGGTCGAAGCGTATCTCGGCGATTTAGGATGGGTCGCGTACGATCCCACAAACAATCTGATTGGCTGCGATCGGCACATTCGCGTGGCCGTAGGCCGCGACTACTCCGATGTGCCACCAACTCGTGGCGTCTACAAAGGCGAAGCCGAAAGCGAACTCGGCGTGCTCGTCACGGTCCTACCAGTCGATGCGCCCGAGCCGGAAGAACTTCCGCCGACCACCGTGTTCCGCTCCAAGCCGCTAAGCCCCGAATCGGTCGCCGAATCCACCCAACAGCAGCAACAACAACAGCAACAGTAACCATTCCTGCTCGCCTGGTCTAAACAATACGAAACAGCGGCTGCGCGATGATCGTGTGTGTATCGGTTCGTTTCGTTGACTTGCCTGTAAGCGCCGCCTAAGATGCAGTCGCATGTCCAGCCCCGACGCGCTCATCGGGCGCACCATCTCTCACTACCGCGTGATCGACAAGCTCGGTGGTGGTGGCATGGGCGTCGTTTACAAGGCCGAAGACACGCGCCTGGACCGTTTTGTCGCACTCAAATTTCTGCCCGACGATCTTGCTCGCGATCATCAGGGTCTCGAGCGGTTCCGCCGCGAAGCCAAGGCCGCCTCCGCCCTCAACCATCCAAACATTTGCACGATTTACGATATTGGCGAACTCGATGCGCAAGCCTTCATCGCTATGGAGTATCTGGACGGCGCAACGCTGAAGCATGTCATTGCCGGTCAGCCCATCGAATTGGAACGCTTCCTGCATATCGCCTCGCAGATTGCCGAAGCGCTCGACGCCGCCCACTCCGAAGGCATCATCCATCGCGATATCAAGCCCGCTAACATTTTTGTTACCAAGCGCGGCCACGCCAAGATTCTGGATTTCGGCCTCGCCAAAGTCGCGCCCGCGAAAAACCACGGCAGCAAAGGCGACATGTTCGCCACTCTCGGCACCGACCCCGACCAGCTGACCAGTCCCGGCACCGCTCTGGGTACCGTTTCCTATATGTCGCCGGAGCAATCTCTCGGCAAAGAGCTGGACGCCCGCACCGACCTTTTTTCCTTTGGCGTGGTTCTCTACGAAATGGCCACCGGCAGGTTGCCCTTCCTTGGCGATACCTCCGCCGCAATTTTCGACGCCATTCTGCATCGAGCGCCGCCCGCTCCAGTTCGCTTGAATAACGATGTTCCACCGGACCTGGAGCACATCATCAATCGTGCCTTGGAAAAGGATCGCCAACTGCGCTATCAGCACGCTTCCGAGATGCGCGCCGAGTTGCTGCGTCTCAAGCGTGACACTGATTCCGGCCGCTCCGCGATTCTGCCCACAGCCCACGACGAGCCAATCGAACCCACAACCAGCCGCCAGCCAATCACCAAGCCATCCACAGGAAGGCAGAAAGCGGAGGATTCTGCATCGCGTCCGTTAGAGCCGGAGCAGCAAGTCCCCTCACAGCTGTGGAAAATTGCGGCGTCGGTCGCCGTTTTCCTGATGGCCGTCATTGCCGGTGGTTGGTACTGGCGCTCCCATCGCACCGCCAAGCTCACCGACAAAGACACCATCGTTCTCGCCGACTTTACCAACACCACCGGCGATTCCGTTTTCGACGAGTCGCTGAAACGCGCGCTGGCCGTTTCCCTGCAACAATCCCCGTTCTTAAGCCTCCTCTCCGACGAACAGGTGCAACAAACCCTGCGCATGATGAATCGGCCGGCGACGACTCTCTTAAGCCGCGATGTCGCCAGCGAAATTTGCCAGCGCAACAGCGCCAAAGCCATGCTTACCGGCACGATCTCTTCGCTGGCCGGCCAGTACCCCATAACCGTGGAAGCCGTGAATTGCACCAGTGGCGCCACTCTTGCCCAGGCCGGCGCCAATGCCGCTGCGAAAGAAAAAGTGTTGCAAGCTCTCGGAGAAGCCGCCTCCGATCTACGAACCAAGCTCGGCGAATCGCTTGCCTCTGTTCAAAAATACGACACGCCTTTGGAGGCCGCGACCACTAGCTCCCTGGAGGCCCTCCGTGCCTTCAGTCTCGGAGTCAAAGCTTTCAATCAGCAGGGCAGCAATGCCTCCATTCCCTTTTTCAAACGTGCGATCGATCTTGACCCCAATTTCGCCATTGCCTACGGGTTCCTGGCGATCATGTACGGCAATATTGGCGAAACCTCGCTGGCGATGGAAAACGCCCAGCGTGCTTACTCGCTGCGCGACCGCAGCAGCGCCAAGGAACGCCTTTTTCTCGAGATCCTCAACAGCTCCTACGTCACCGGCAATTTGCCTGAGGATGAGCGCAACATTGAACTGATCATGCGCACCTACCCACGCGACATTGGTCCATACGTGGATGCCAGTGCTGATAAACTCGATCGAGGCGATTATGAAGGCGGCATCTTGGCCGCTCAGCGTGCTTTGCAGATCGATCGCGCTCACTCCGTCGCGGTTTCGAATCTTTGGATTTGCTATCTCGCCTAAATCGTTTCGACGCGGCCAAGGCCGTCTTGGACCAAGGCTTAGCCAGCGGGGTCGACCCCGAGGGGCTCGCCGTCAACTATTACGCCGACTCTTTTCTGCGCAACGATGCCGCCGGCATGCAAAAGCAAATTGCTCTGGCTGCGGGGAAGGTTGGTATCGAGGATGCAATGCTTTCCGCGCAATCCGACACTGAGGCCTATCACGGACGACTGAAACAAGCCCGCGCGTTTTCGCAGCGTGCCGCCGAGTTAGCCCGGCAGAATGGCAATCGTGAAGTCGCTGCGGGATGGGCGGTAAATGAAGCGTTGCGTGAGGCTGAGTTCGGCAATCCTGCCGAGGCGCGTTCGGCGGTTGCCTCGGCTACTCAACTCTCGCCGAGTGGGCGCTACACCAGGGGCCTGGCCGCTGTGGCGTTGGCCTTCGCCGGAGATATCCAGCAGGCGCAAACCATCGCCGAAAAACTCTCCAAGGAGTTTCCTCAGGATACCTTCGTGAACTCGTATTGGCTTCCCGTAACTCGTGCCGAGATCGAACTCAACCGCCACAATCCTGCCAAGGCGGTCGAGGAGTTGCGCGCCGCCCAGGGCCTGGAGCTCGGTCAGCCTCCTCCTCTCATCGCCCCTCTGGTCGCCCTGTATTTTCGCGGGTACGCGTTGCTCGCTGCGGGACAGCTCCACCGAAGCGGCAGCGGAATTTCAACGCATCATCGATCATCCAGGTATTTTCGTGAATTCGCCAATCGGTCCGCTCGCACATCTCGGATTGGCGCGCGCGTTCGCCGCTTCCGCCGACAAAGCCAAGGCCCGCACCGCCTACCAGGACTTTCTCGCCGTCTGGAAAGACGCCGACCCCGACATTCCCATCCTCAAGCAAGCCAAATCCGAATACGCAAAGCTGCAGTAACCAACGTCAACTGAGGTCGGCCACAATCAACTGCGAATGGTTACTCTCTTAAGCTTCGATGCGGCTGCCGAGGACTTTACAGAATTGGCCGAGCCACGCGTGCAGCGCTGGCCACGCCGGTCCGGTGACGAGATTTCCGTCGGTGTACGCCTGATCCATCGGAAGATCGACCCAGGTGCCGCCAGCTAACGTCACATCCGGACCACTGGCAGGATACGCGCTGCACTTCCTTCCTTTCAGCACTCCAGCGGCGGCTAGAAGTTGTGCCGCGTGGCAAATTGCGGCGATCGGTTTTCCCGTTTTGTCAAAATGGCGCACCGCGTCGAGCACGCGAGGATTCAGACGGATATATTCCACGGCACGGCCGCCCGGAATGATCACCGCGTCGTAGTCTTCCGGCCTGATCTCGTCGAATGCGGCGTTGAGCACGAAGTTGTGCCCCACCTTTTCGGAGTAGCTCTGATCCCCCTCGAAATCGTGGATGGAGGTTTTGATTTTGTCGCCTGCTTTTTTGCCAGGGCAAACCGCGTGCACCGTATGGCCGACCATCAGCAGCGCTTCATATGCCACCATCACTTCGTAATCCTCGGCGTAATCGCCGATCAACATTAAAATTTTTTTCTTCCCCATGTGGCCTCCGGATGCATTCACTCGCGACGAGGAGCAAGCATAACAAACAATCCTGTAGCTCACCCCTTTAGGGGTGAGGCTTTTCTCGACCGTCGGCACAACTCGATCCGTGAACGTACGCCTATGACTGCTGCTGTCGCGCTACAACTTTGCGTCAATTTACTGAAACCCCCGAGTCCCAAAAATTGAGCTAAAACCGCGTTTTAGCAGTAATAGCTGCATAGTCCGCGGCTCTTAACCTTTTCTCTAGGGCCTATCGGATCAATGGTGCGTAGCGGCATTCCCGGGTCCCCCGGTCGGCTGAATTCGCGGGATGCGCTCATCCACTTTGGGCAACGCTGGAAATTCCGCATGCGGCTCGTTCTGATACCAATACGCCACCGAATAAAAATTGTCCGACCGATGATTGGCATGGCCATGCTCGATGGTGGCCTTGAGCGACTTCGTAAATGTGATTGGCGAATCGAGGTGGAACCGGTAAACCGAGTAGCGGCCACCGGGATGCTCTTCGCCTTTCACAGGCGCGCCATGCAGACGATACGAATAAGGGTGATCGCCAAAATCGTAAGCGCCCAGAAAATAATCTTCCGTCCCCGTGCCAATGATCGACGGCGTTTTCTCCCCATCGATGAAAAACATGTCATCGCCTTCACCAAACCAGAAATCCTGGTTTTGCAACACTGACATCGTCACGCCGACGAAGTGGCCTCCGCCGGTGGTTTCCATCCACACGTAATTATCTTTGCCGTCGGTATTTTTAACGTTGTCCACTTTGGGGTCGCCGTTATTCTTCCAGTCGTTGGTCCAGCCGCGATTCGGTTGTGCCTGACGGAATTGCGCGTGGAAGTACAGCGTGTCTTGCGGCAGCGGATGCGAGACAGATCGATAATCGAGATTGAAGTAAAAAGCGTCGCATTTTTCCTGGCCTTCATTGGTGACCGTGATCAAGGCGTGCTTTTGAAACGGCATCGGAAACCACGCGTTCAGCGCGTGATGGTTTGCGGATGAAAGGACTTCGGATTCCCAAATGTAGTAATCGCCGAGGCCGAGACCAAAAAAATCACCGAGCGGCGTTTCGACACTCGGCGTTTTCTCGCCATCCCAATACATTCGCAGTACCAGTTTTTTCAGGTGATAGCTTTCGCGGTCGGCGATGGTGAACCAAATATGCGTGAGCGTACCCGGCCCTTCGGCGTCCATCACCGTTAGAGTCGACCCCGCCGCAATTTCGCGAAAGTCCGCATTACCACCGCTCCGGTCGTAGCTCGACACACGCTTAAGTATGTAGTCCTGCGGCTGGGTGAGATCGATCTGGCGATCGTGCGGTGATTGCGCGCTGGTAGGTATCGCGAGCGTTGCGGCTAGCAGCAGTAGTGCAATTCGCATGGATATGCCCTCGACGTGAAGCAGCGCAGGCATTTTCGTGCGAAATCCGAATTGCTGCAATAGCGATTACACCGAGGAAAAGTCTGCGCCGACACGCGAGCTGTACTAGTAGGAATTGCCTGTGAGAGAAGGAAGAACGATATTCACCACAGAGATCACAGAGATCACAGAGTTCACAGAGATACGACTAAGACACTTTCCAAACTCTGTGGCCTCTGTGATCTCCGCGGTAACGATCTTCCTTGCGAGAGAGCACAGAAATGCAAACGCCGAGCTCGAGGCACGGCGTCCGCACAACAATTTCGGAAATTGCCAGCCGCAAACTTATTGCGGACGGCTAGAGGTGACCACGGGTATTTGGGATTCTTCGATGGTCAGCATGTCCGTGCGCATTTTGTCCCACTCGCGCAACGTCAGGCCGTACGTCGCAAAGAAGCGGCGAATCTTTACCGAGTCCCAGCGCAGCACTTCTTCCAGCACCGGTACGAGGACGCTCATGGCGTTGTCGCTGAGCACCGTGCGGTTAGCGACGCGCGTGATGAATTTCACTTCACTGACCGCGATCGTAAGCCCGTCATGCTGGTTTACGTGCATCATCACCGGAAGATCGGAGCTGCCGTCTCCCATATAGATGATGTGATCGTGGCTGATGCCGAGAGCAGCGCGAATTTCCTCCAGCACGGTAATCTTGCCCCACCCTGCCGTGGCGCGAATGATCCCCGCCACTTCTCCGGTCGCTTCGTTGTAGCGAAACCGCGTGCCGAAAATCCGCTCCGCCGGAACAATCCCTTCCAGCGCCGATTGAATGATTTCCTGAGGCGCGGCGGAGATAACGTTGAAGTGAATCTTATAACCTTCGGCAAGATTCTCCAGAGAGCGCGCAAACAAGGCGACGTCGTGCTTGAGGCGGATACGCTTGCCGGTTTCGATCAGGTGTTCGCGACGCACACGGCGAAATTCCGGATCGTGAAGAATTAAATAACTGAGCTCAGCGCCCTGTTGGACCAGGTTCATTTGCGACAGGCCGACGACTTTGTCGTGGAAGGATTTGAACCCGATGAGCTCACTCAGGACTACGCCTGAATCGTTGAAGCTGAGTGTCTGGTCGAAATCACTCGCCAGAAGATACTGCTTAAGCATGGTCTGGTACTTCCTTTCTTCCTGCTGGGACTGATGCGCCGAGGCTGAAGTCCGGCGACACCTGTTGCACGTCTGGTGCAACCGATCGGTTCATACTGCCTGACAATCGCGAGATGCTGCTTTTAGAGGTTGGAACCAGAAGCCATCGAATTGGTCTTTACCTCGAAAGCGAAAGCTCCCCCGTGAAGCCAGTTGCTGCCCAATGGCTTTGAACCGGCCACGGCTGGCCCACTTTGTAGCGGGCCCTCCGTCTCCTTCAGAATAGCGGACGACAGTACTGGAACTGCACGCAATATTTTGATCGTTTCAATGCACATAAATTGTGAATGTTTCGTTAGTTTTCTCTTAGATGCGCGATACCGTAAACAGTTATAAATGCAGGAGTTGAACACAGCATCGTGGTTATCCGCCCGATTCGACTGCCCAATCAATCTTTCACCCGTCAGGCGAATGACAGGAGAAGATGTGAGATAGGACTTTAGAGGAGACCTCATTTCCCAAAACTCGCTCATTCGACAAGGCTTAAAGCTCTTTGTTTTCAGCAGTTGCGGAAGTGTTGATCCTAAGGGACTTAGAAGAGACCCACGTTGCCAAACGAGAGAAGGAAGCAGTTCTTCCGCTTGACGAGGGCCGTCGCTTCTCTCGTTCACTTCACGGGTGCCGAGGGATCGGCGCTGGTCGCGGAATTTACATCGAGAAACCATTGGCGCGAGTCGTCCCCCGGGGCGTAGCAGTTGCCATCCGACGCGTACGTGCTGGCACAACGGGCGGTGCGTTCTTTGCGGCGTGGAGATTGCGCGAATTGCCAGATAGCTGCGTACGAGACACCTCCAGCGGAGACGGACGGAGGAGCTTTTCGGGTTAACGCATCCCGGCGCTGGCGGGCAAACGTCATTGAAGATCCAGTAAACGAGTTCACGACCGCCAATGTTGTGGCGAATGTCATCCGAGGTGATGATGGTCACCCCATGTCCTTCGTTGTTGGGCACGCCGGAACAGTAGACGCCCGGACGATAACCGGCTTTTATGATCGCGTCGGACCACGCGCGTAGATAAGCGTGATAGTTCGCGGGAAGGCGGCCGCCCTCTTCGATGTCGAGAAAAATTACCGTGCCTTTGGCGAAGCCTTCTTTTTGTGCTGAGGCGATGGCCTCGTTTGCGTCCTGCGTAGATTTTTGTGCGGCCGCCACAGCTGTTTTCAGTTCGCGCGATTCGCGTCCGCGAAACAGAACAGCGAAACCGAAGCCTTGCGAGCGAAGAAGTTCGCGTTTGCCGGACCAGGTGTTTATTTTTTCGCCGGGCGGCGGGCCGAGCCAATAGCTAGTGAACGCGTACGTCTTGCGCAGAATTTGCATGGCCTCGTCGCCCGGATAAACGTTGCGATCAAAGCCTAGATAGGCGGCGGCTTTGTCTGGAGGCACAGGAGGATTTGCCGCTGGTGCAGGTTCTCCGGCCGACTGCGAAGAACTGCAGGAACCGATCAGCAGCGGTAAGCTCACAACACATAGCAACAGAACTGCGCTCCTCATAGCCAAGGAACTCATGCGATCAATTTATCTCAGCTGAAGCCCGAAGAGAAAGAGGCAGTTGCCCAGCGGCTTCTTCGCGGTTGAAACCGAAGACCAGCGTGAGCCGCTGGTCGAAAAACCCTGCGCTTCAGGATTGTGCGTGGAAAATTGTGTGGTGATGCTGGCCTGGACATTCATCAGAGCCGGCGGCTTAGTCTGCGCGAACGATGAACTGGCGCTCAGTAGAACAACGGCCGGCCCTAGAAGATCCATAGGATTCTCCTACGAACCTCTCCCCTGCTGCCTGAATCGCTTAAAAGGCTTATATCACGAATGCATGCTGAGGCCGGCGCCACGGCTTTGTCTTACAGGTCAGCAACGACGATTTGTCACGCGCCATATCCTATCGCAGCAGCCATTAGTGGCATGGAAGTGTAACCAGATCACGAATTCTAGCTAATCGTTACCCGCGCAGAAAGGGCGGTATTAGCCTCGCCAGCACATGGTATGTTAACCGGCAAAACGAAAGGACATCCATGTTCTCTAAACGATCCTTCGCGTATTCCTTGTTTCTGAGATTCGCAAGTCTCGCCTTATCGTTCATTCCAGGTGCGACACTTGCGCAGAACGTTGTGCTCTCTGTCGACGCTTCCAAAACCGGCGCGAAGATCGACCGAAACATTTTTGGGCAATTTGCCGAGCACCTTGGTCGCGGAATTTATGAGGGCATTTGGGTCGGCCCGGATTCCAATATTCCGAACACTCGTGGAATTCGCAATGACGTGGTCGCCGCTCTGAAAGCGATCAACGTGCCGAATGTGCGCTGGCCGGGCGGCTGCTTCGCGGACGAATACCACTGGCGCACAGGCATTGGCTCTCCGCGAACTGTGACGCTGAATCCCAACTGGGGTGGCGTCATCGAGCCGAACTCTTTTGGCACGCACGAAGTCATGGACTTTCTCGACCAGATCGGCAGCGAAGCCTACCTGTCAGTCAACGTTGGATCCGGAACTCCACGGGAAGCCGCCGAATGGCTCGAATATCTGACAACCGCGCAACCAACGACGCTGGCGAAGGAGCGCGCTGCCAACGGCCACCCTGCTCCCTACAACATCGGCTACTTGGGAATTGGGAATGAAAGTTGGGACTGCGGCGGCAACATGACACCCGACTACTACGTGAGTCAGATGAAAATCTACAGCCGCTTCGTTCGAAACTACAATCCTGCACAACAGGACAAGCACCAGATGCTGAAGATCGCCGTTGGGCCCGGCGGCGGCGAGTCCCGCTGGACCGAATGGACGGAAACGGTGATGAAGGCCTATCAGCATCACACGTGGAGCTGGGATATTAACGGACTTTCGATGCACAACTATACGGTCGTGAAGTGGCCGCCCGCCTATGCGTCCACCCACTTCGGAGAGCCGGAGTACGCACAAATTCTAAAAAGTACTTTAGAGATGGAGGACCTGATTGCAAAGCATTCAGCAATCATGGACAAGTACGATCCAGAAAAGAAGGTAGCGCTTGTGGTGGATGAATGGGGAGGGTGGTATGCGCCGCTGCCAGGCAGCAACCCGGGATTTCTGGTGCAGCAGAACAGCCAGCGCGACGCGGTTCTTGCGGCACTGAATCTAAACATTTTCGCTCGCCATGCAGACCGCGTTCGGATGGCGAACATCGCACAGATGATTAACGTGCTGCAGGCGATGATCATGACGGACAAAGAGAAGATGGTGCTGACTCCGACATATTACGTCTTCAAGATGTACTTGCCGTTCCAGGACGCTACGTTTGTACCGGTCACGTTCGAAGCCGGCATGTACACGAACGGCAATATCACCCTGCCACGTGTGGATGCCATCGCAGCGAAAGATAAGTCCGGCAAATTATGGTTGGAAATCACCAACGTCGATCCCGATCGCCCGGTCGAGATCGATTTGAGTCTAACTGGCATCACCGCCAAATTTGCCGCCGGAGAAACGCTGGTGGCGCCCAAGGTTGACAGCGTCAATACGTTCGACGCTCCCAACACAGTCAGGCCGAAACCGATTTCCGCGAAGGCTCAAGGCGGAAAGCTGGCGCTAAAACTCGAACCCAAGTCCGTAACCGTGATAGCGGTGGAATAATTGCTTAACCTAAGTTGAGGAAAACAAAAATGAAGCGCCTGGCACTGTTGATGTTGCTCTTCGCCGGTCTTTGCTCCGCACAAACCCCCGAAGATTTTAAGCCCGCCGAGACGAATGTCTGGGGAGCGGAATATCCGCGAGTTGATCGCGAGGGCCGAGTGCAAATTCGCCTGAAAGCGCCTGACGCTACGAAGGTGAAGTTGAATTTCTGGAGCGGACCGAAGGTAGATATGGAGAAGCAGACGGACGGATATTGGACCGTGACGACGGCTCCTCTTGTTCCCGGATTGCATTACTACACGCTGATCGTCGATGGCGCGGAAGTCAGCGATGCCAACAGTCACGCGTTCTTCGGCGGTGGAAAAGCAGCAAGCGCGGTGGAAGTTCCGGAGCCTGGCTCGACCTATTATGCAATTCAGGAAGTGCCGCACGGTCAAGTGAGGGAGGCTTGGTACAACTCAAAGGTGACTGGAACCTGGCGGCACGCGCTTGTTTATACGCCGCCGAAATACGACGAGCACACAAACGTTCGGTATCCCGTGCTCTATTTGCAGCACGGCGGTGGCGAAGATGAAACTGGATGGGCCAATCAGGGCCGCGCGAATTTCATTCTCGACAATTTAATCGCGGCCGGGACGTCCAAGCCAATGATCGTCGTGATGGCCTACGGCTACGCCAGGCGCGCCGGCCAGCCTATTCCTAATTTAACTGGAAAGCCGTTTGGTTCTCCCGAGATGCTGAAGGCCATGCAGGAGATGGCGGCTGCGTTTGAAGAGGACATGACGCAGGCGCTGATTCCTTTTATCGATTCCAACTTCAGGACACTTTCGGATCGCGATCATCGAGCGATGGCCGGCCTTTCAATGGGAGGCATGCAGACCTTCCAGGTTACGCTTGATCACCTGGATCTTTTTTCCTACATAGGTGGATTCAGTGGAGCTGGCGGGATGCTGGTCCTTGGGGATAGGAAGCTGGATCCCAGGACCGATTACAAAGGCGTATTTGCGGATCCGGCCGCCTTCTCGAAGAAGGTTCATCTGCTCTGGTTAGGGGTCGGTACAAACGAGCCTGAGAGAATGCGGGCGGGACTTCTCCGACTCCATACTTCGCTCCAGGAAGCGAATATTCAGCACGTTTTCTACGAGTCGCCGGGGACAGACCATGAATGGCAGACATGGCGTCGTGATCTGAAAGACTTCGCCCCGAGACTATTCCAGTAAGAATTCCTGACGTCGCGAAGCTACAAGGCACTCCATGAAGCCGCTTTCTGAAATAACATTCTGAAATTGTGTACTTTTGCTTCGTGGGCCTTGGCCTCGGAGTGAGCTGCTAAAAGTCTCTCTGCTCATACATGAAGATAAAGCACAAAATAGTGCCCGGGGTGGGAGTCGAACCCACATGAGGTAAAACCCCGGAGGA
>CAWBHT010000017.1:0-82423 GCA_963788725.1 uncultured Acidobacteriota bacterium
CCTTCCGTCCGTCGACGCAAAACTCAACCTCAACGCACCGCTCACGCAGTTCGGCCTTGATTCCCACGCCTTCGATCGAGGTGATGACAACAGCCGGGCGGTGGACGTCGGAGGACCGGACACGTGAGCCGTCGTTGTTCGACCCTCTGCGGCCGGCGCCAGTCGCGAGGAAGAGGCAGTAATCAACCAGAGCGGGATTGAGATTTTCCTGCTCCTTATTGTCGAGCACCAGGAGACCGACGTCTCCCTCAGCGGCGAGCGCAGGTATCGAGGCATCACCAGTCACTTCGCCAAGCCCATGCAGGAGCGTGAATCGCTGTGCGCCACTGGTCTTGCCTTGCTGCGTCGCGCCCTGGTGAACCACGAGAAATTGTGATTTGCAGAAATCGCGTACGAATGGAAACACCCCCTCGTGCATCGCTAGGAACCAGCGCAGAGATTCGTGTTTGCAGGCAAGGGTATCGACGAGGAGTTGTTCGAATTGTGCCAAGCCCTCCCGAGGATCTGCTTCCGCGTACTTAAATGGCATTCCTCTGGGATGCTTGATCCACAATGCGTCGGGATTCGTGCCGTTTGGGACGTCCTGAACGCCCGACTCGGAGATCTGCAGCAGCTTTCCATCGCCCGTCGGGATGTAGACTCGTTTCTGATCGGTGGAGACAGCCGAAAACTGGCGGACGCTTGTCTTGGATGCGGTTTGCTGTGCGTGGACAAGTAATCGTTGAACGGCAATCTTGCCTTGCGCGAGAATCGTGCTGATATCGCAAACCTCGTGCATCAATGCCTGCAGATCGACGTTGTCTCTCGAAAGTAGAATTTTCCGGCCCCGAAAGAGGACGAATACGTTCCCTTCATCATCTTTGAGATATTCGTCCGCCCGCACGCTCAATCCGGGCGATGAGACGATCGCCAAAAAGTTTTCCGTCCCGTTCATGACGTGGAATCTCGATGTCTTTGTCGACCATCTGGGGCGTCTTTACGGCCGACAGGCGTGCGGCTGGTTGGGCGGGAACGACGTTAGCGGCGGGGCTGGCGGGTGTTTCGACCATCAGTATTCTCCGTATCTTTGCGTATCAGGCCCTTCGTCTTTCGCAGGGCGTGGAAGAAATCCCTGCAAGGAATCGGGGCGTTGCTGCTGTATTGCGAAATTGCGTCAAGGAGCTCGGGCGAGGATTGGAAGTGAAAAATTAGGTCATGCCCGCTTCGCTCTGTGCCTTGAAGAGTGAATCCGCGCGCGAGGAAGAATGCGGCTTGACCGTAATCGCTGGTGCGGAAGGTCTCAACCATGATGGCGTCCTTGTTCGACCGCGAAGTACGAGGCCGGATCAGCAAGGATTGCTGCTAGCTCTTCTTTCCACCGCTCGAGGTGTTCGGGCGAAATCTCGAATCGGGCGAAGGACTTCGAGAAGTGACAACGACGAAGGGCGGATCTGAGCAGGGACTTCGAGAAGCTTGCGGCCTCAGCACTCCAACGTGTCTTCATCCCCTCGACGATTTCGGGTCGAAGACTCACATCGAGCTTCCAGAGATCGAACCGATCCGGACTAGACGGTTGGGACGAGGGACGATGTAGACACCGACGCTCGGCTGGTGCGAATCGCGGGCATAGCCGGTGTGAAGGCGACCTTCCTCCTCAGCAGTCGCCCGGTGCCAATCGGAGCCGATCTGAACGAATGCTTCAGATCGTCCACTGAAGAAATGAATGTGAGGAGCGATGGCGACGGTCATTGCGTTTCCTCCAAGCGCAGCGTGGCGGAGTGCAGCAGGAGGAATCGGAGAGCCTGCAGTCGGGAGCCAAAGGCGGGCTGATACACACCGAGCACCTGAAGTCGTACGTCAGTTCATGATTTCGGTGGAAACGACAGAGGTCACACGAATCGGCCACGTCCTTGATCGTGAAATTGGCCGGGAATGAGCCCTTAGCTCCGCACGCGGGGCAGCGCAGATTTTTTGATTGCAGTTTCTTCGATACAGTCGACGGTGTTCATAGCCCCACCGCCGTCCAGCCGGCCTTTTCGACGGGCGATCGCTGATCCCGAGAGAAGACGGAGGTCGCGCGAACCCAAGGCTTCCAACTGTCTCGATCACAATCCAGGTGAACCGCGATGGCGGTTCCGGGAAGACGAAGCATCTCAGCACCGTCGACGACGCCGAGGGATTCGGTAGGAGTGATGTCAAAATTCTTGGCCACGTTCGCTGCTTCAAAGTCCGTAATCGGTTTGCGGCAGACGTGACAGACCGGCACATAAAAAAATGTTTCTCGATCTCCGCGCCGAAGAAGAACCGGAACTAGCTGCGTTGCGGCGGGAGTTGGGTGGGAAGACTGCTGTTTGGACTTGCGAAATGCGGGGGAAACACGTACATTATTTTTGTTCACTTTCCATTCCTTTGATCCACGCCGGAGGGATTTTGCCGATCTCTCCGGCCGTTTTATTTTTACTGCTGCTCTGAAGACGAGCTATCACGCAGCCCACTCCGGAGCAATTCCGTCAATGCAGCGAACGGGACGATTCGCCTTCGGCCGAATTTCACGGTGCGCAATTTCCCGAGCCTCGCGTAGCGTCGTAGGCTTGCTTTCGACACCCCTATAAGCTCCGAAGCCCGGGTAAAGCTCACCGCTAAAGGCCGATCCCCAGTTTCTGACGTCATGTCATTCTCCTTTCTGTTCATTCAGTGCCATTCCTGTCTCCAATTCTGCGTGACTTCAGCGCCGGCCGACTAGGGCGAGCCAAATCGCCCGATTGGTGTGTTTTGACGGTGCGAGTGCTGCAGGGGCCAAATTCGCGAGAAAGCTGAACAGAGGACTTAGCTGAGGTACTGACACGGGGATTTCTGGGCTGCAGAGCCCGATCTCTACTTCTCCGCCAGAACGACCTGTGAGCTATGTACGCTTCTGGTTCGCCCGGCGGATCTCACGAGCCGACCAATCTTCACAAACGCGATCCTTCGCTGAGAAACCCACGCCCGGATCGTGCTTGGCTTCAGACGCAGGAAGGCGGCCGCCTCGGGCACGGTGAGGAGTTCGAAGCCAGTCGAGCTATCCACACTGACCTCCCAATTGCTTCCGCCGTGCTTCGACCGAGGACGCAGACACGCGCCATTTCCGCCCGTCCTTGCGGGCTACCAGCCTGCCAATCCAAATCAAGCTGTACAGGTAGTCGAGCCCTACCCCGAGCTTCCTGGCCGCCTCTACCGCCGATATCTCGCGTTCTTCTTGATTCGTCACAAAAGCCTCCTTGACACCAGCAGTATAACTAGTATCATTCCTAGCATGCAACGTCACACGTACGATGCCGTTACCGTCCCGATTCTGATCGATGCCCCAAAGGCCTGGGCCGAAGGGGAGGCGTACGTCGACAGTGATCGCGTTAGAGTGCGGGAATTTACCGAGGACGACGCAGACAAGGGCCAAGGCCCGGGAAAGGAAAATTGGAAACAGCTTTCAAACAACGAGGTCTTGGAAATTCTGCATGTTGTGAACGTCTTTCGCGCTTTGAATGCGAACGATCAACTGGCCGCAAGGAATGCAATGCAGGAGCTTCAGAAGCTGAGGTCCAGCGGACTCGCGTTGGAAGTGGCTCGGCGCGCGATGGATGATCCCGACTACATATCCGACAGTCTTGTGTATCGCATTTGTCGCGAGTTTGAAGGCGTTCGCCTTGTCCTTTGGAAAAAGGAACCGGACAGAAGCGTGAGTGTAGGCCTATATAGTCCGAATCTTCGGTCAGCGTTTTGGATTCACTCGTTGATGAGCGGTATCGGAACCACCAAGGGATTCAGGATCTGCCCTAAATGCGGGAGGGTCTTTTGGCAGGATCGGCCCGCTCAAGACTACTGCAATGTGAAATGTCGCGAGGCCCATCGAATCGAGCGGTGGAGAGCGAAAAAGAGGGCCGAGGCTTCTGTGAAACGGGGTAAACGGACCAAGACAAGAAGAAAGCGGGAGGTGAAGCGTGATCTATAAACGCGGATGCAACAAGAAGGGCCACAGAAGGCACCTGTCTTAAGTGCGCGATCGCGGCTCCTGCGGCGTCTACTGGTACAAGTTCATGTGGCAGGGCACGCTCGTGCGTGAATCTACCCATCAGGGCAACGACAAAGTCGCCCGGAAGATGGAGTCCGCACATAGAACCAAGCTCGCGTTGGGTGAAGTCGGAATCCGCGAAAAGACCGTGGCCCCGACGTTGGCCGAGTTCATGAAAAAAGATTTTCTGCCTTATACCGATGAGGCATTCAAATTGAAGCCCGCGACCGCGCGCTACTACCAAGCTGGGTCGAAGAGCTTGCAGAATTCATCACTGTGCAGCCTGCGAATCGATGAAATCAGTGATCAGCACGCTCGCCAGTACGCTTCCAAGCTTTCTCATCTTTCCCCGAGTACAGTCAATTGCGGCCTTCGCACGTTGCGCCGTGCCCTCTATCTAGCCGCGGAGTGGGGAAGAACTGAGCGGAGACCAAAGATCACACTGGCTAAAGGCGAACGCCAACGAGAGCGCGTCCTGACTAGGACGGAGGTAGAGCGTTATTTGAAGGCATGCGAGCAGCCGTGGAAGGACTGCGCGACGATTATGCTCGGAACCGGGATGCGACCGGGGGAGGCTTCGCGCTCCGCTGGGAGAATGTGTTGCTCAACGAGGATGGGACAGGTCTTGTTCAGGTCACCCAGGGAAAATCGAAAGCAGCCCGCCGCTTTCTGCCTATGCTGACCGAGGTCTTCGGCGTTTTGCACACGCGCTGGACGGCACAGAGTGAACCCGTAGAAGGTTGGGTCTTCCCGTCAGGCTCGACGTGCGGCCATTTCGAGGGCAGCACAGCGAAGGGCTTCCACTCTCGGGCGCTCAAACGTGCCAATGAGAATCTCGAGCAAAACCAGCCGGTATTGCAGCGTTTCGAGCCTTACGTCATGCGACACACGGCACTGACCCAGCTTGGAGAGTCCGGCTGCGACGTTTTCACCCTAGCCCGGATCGCGGGGCATAGTTCAATCACAATCACCCAGCGTTACGTTCACCCGCAAGCCGACGCCATCGAACGGGCTTTCGTGAAGCTGGGTGGGCACAAAACTGGGCACACGGAGGAAATCATTCAACTCCGTCCAGCATTGAAATCGGGCAAAACCACTTTAGTTAGAAAGAGATAAGTGGTGAGCCGGGGAGGACTCGAACCTCCAACCCGTTGATTAAGAGTCAACTGCTCTACCATTGAGCTACCGGCCCGAACTTTAGAAGTTTACACAGGGAGTGTAATTTTGTCGAACTTGGCTAACTCCATGAACTGCAGAGAAACGCCGCTACCACGCAGGTTTCCTGCATCGGAAGGCTTTGCCGAGTTTACGGCTTGCGCAGGACTGCCACCAGTTCTCGCGCAACTTCGCGCGCGCGAGGCACGTCTTCAGGCTCAAAGGAAATTGCGGAGACGCGCGGATGACCGCCGCCGCCGAATTTTTCGGCCAGCGATGCCAAATTTTTGTCGGCGGTCGCCTGATTCCACGGATTGGTGCCGAGCGAAACTTTTGCGCGCACCTGTGAGGCGCTGACGCTCACCGAGTACACTGCTTCAGGATGCAATAAATAGGGAATGAACTTGTTGTAGCCCTCGAGGTCCAGGTCACTCACGTCAAAAAAGATCACGCCGTCTTTAGACTCGCTGCGTTGTCGAAGAATGTCGATGGATTTCCGGTGACGCTCGAGCAACGGCCCCAGATGTTTAGCCACCAGCGGCAGGTTAATCATTTCGGACAAAGAGCGGTACGCAAGATCCGGAATAATGCGCGCAGGGATATTGTCTTCGGGCGCGGCTTCGATCACCAAGGCTAACTGTGTGGCAGGTTCGGCCAGTTCCACTGCCGATTGCGGCGTGGGGTACTGCGCCCCGTCAATCAAATCGCCCCAATGAATTAAATCTTTGAGCGGCTCCGTGTTGAATCCAAATTTTTCGCTCGCTACCGTCGCAATCAACTTCGTACATGACTTGTAATCCGGCTGATAAAACATGTGGGGACCCGGCTGGGTGCGAAACTGCTCCGCGTCCTGCGGGGTCAAAAAAGCGCTTTGGTGATGATCGAACCACCAGGTGACTTTCGGCGAGTTCGAATACTTGAAATCGACGATGACGTTTTCGTCTCCATCAAAGAGCCCAGGCTCCCATGGAGGCACGGCACGGTGAGTCATGCCTGAGAAATGAAAATCTGCGCCAGCCTCGAAGCGCTCGCGATAAAAGCGGTAGAAGAGGGCCGCAGAAGCGGTTCCGTCGAAGCAGCGGTCGTGAAAGCAAAGCCGAACACGGGTCATAGGGTCAGTACTGGCTTTCGGTAGCCTAGATGCAGTTCCACAGCACAAACAAAGCTTTAAAGATTGGCGGTAGCAGCGGAGGAAGTCAAGTAGCAACGTTGGTGCCGGCCGAGAAGCAAAAGGCCGTCCGAAATCCGGACGGCCCAAATTTGGTGCTCCCTATGAGCAGAACTACCTGATCATGTTTTCGACCATATTCCCGATGATGGGCAGTTTGTACTTCTCATTGTTGTAGGCCTTATACATCAGGAAAATCCAGGCGATCAGAGCGGCAATACCGATCACGGGCCACAAGAACACCATGAGAAATCCGACCGGGAAGTGCAGCATTGCGGTTATCATGCCAAGCACGAAACCCACGATCCCCGAACGCAACATACACCGCGAATACCGCGATATTGAACGCGATTGACTGGGCCGCATGGAATTTCACGAACGGCCTCTTGTCGATCAATAGGAAAATCAATCCGCTAATCCAACCAAAAATATAGCAAAGCAGACCCGCAACGTTTTCTTGCATACCCGCTGTGGGCGAAGCTGCCGGGACCGCTGCGGCCACGGCTCCTCCTTGAGCTGCACCACATTTCGGGCAGAACGCCGCTCCGCTGGTTTCCGCACCGCAAGCGCTACAAAACGCCATAACCACCCCTCCTGAGGCAAATAGAATGAGGCGGAGAGTAGCAAAGGATAGTGCGGACTGCAATGGTTTATCCCTGAATCTAAAGGCTAAACCGATGAGCGTACCAGGTTCGGACGACTCAAACATCGTTGAGATTGGTGCGGTAGAGAGGACTCGAACCTCCACGGCCTTGCGGCCAACGGCTCCTAAGGCCGTCGCGTCTGCCAGTTCCGCCACTACCGCGTACGGAAATATTCTCTCACGTCTTGTCCCAGAGGGCTCGCGAAGTCTGGGGATCCGTCGTCTTCGCACTACCACGATCATCAACCATTCACGAAAGCCTTTGGCTGATGGCGACCCAATAGGCTAGGGGGCGGCGCGATGAACAAGCTAGTGGCTGAGTTCTGCCGCATGCCTGCCACGCTGCAAGTAGTAATGAATCGCCGGAGTGAACACCAGGGACAAGATCATGGAACTGAGGAGGCCTCCAATCACGGTGATCGCCAGCGGCTGGAGCATTTGCGAGCCCGCTCCTATGGCGAGCGCGAGCGGGAACATACCTGCGACGGTGGCGAGCGCGGTCATAGCAATCGGCCGCAAGCGCCGACGCCCCGCTTGAATCATAGAGTCCTTGAGAGAATATCCGAGCGAGCGAAAGCGCTGTTCCGCGTCCAATAGCAAAATACCATTCTTGGCGACGACGCCGATCACCATGATCATGCCCATGAACGACGCCACGTTAAAGGTCGTTCGGGTAACCAGCAGGGCGACGAAAGCCCCAAAGGTAGATAGCAAGGCGGAGGATAGAATGGCGATGGGGGCGGAAAATGTTCGAAACTCGAACAACAACACGGCGAACAGAAGCAGCACCGCCAAGAGCAAAACCATCAGCAAATCATGAAACGATTTCTGCTGCTCCTCGTATTGTCCGCCATACTCCACGCGGATGGCGGCCGGCAGGTGCATATCGCTGACAGCTTTTTGTACTCTGGCAACTCCAGTGCCGAGATCGACGCCCTCGAGGCGGCCGGTCACCTGGATGAGTCTTTGAAGATTCTCTCGTCGAATCTCGGTTTCGCCAGGTGCATTGACGACGCTGGCCAGAGAGCCGAGGGTAGCGGTGCGTCCGCTGGCACTTACGAGCAAAGTGTTGGCCATCTTATCGAGAGTGGCGCGGTTGGCGTCCGGAAATCGAATGCGAATGGTGTAGGAGCGATCATTCAGAATTACAGGCGTCGCTGCGGGCTCGCCTTCGAGGATTGCGGACGCATCAACGGCAATCTCTTCGGGGGTAAATCCTGACCGCGCTGCAACGGCGGGATTAATCTGGAAAGTCACCGCCGGTCCGCTGATCGCGTCTTCGACCCCATTCAATATATCTACGACGCCAGGAACCTTGCTGATGGCCTCTGCGACTCTTGGGCCTGTTTCGTTGAGCAGTTTTCCATCTTGCGAGTAGAGGCGTATCACCACCGGCTCCGGCTGATTGCTCAAATCTCCAATCATGTCCTGCAGTATCTGCACGAATTCGACCTTCGTGGCCGGTTCTGCAGATTCAATCTGCGCCCGCAGATCGGAAGTCACTTCGTCGACAGAGCGACTGCGCTTCCCTTTTAGCTTGACGGTGAAATCTCCGCGGTTCGCTTCTGTGACTGCCGCCAGCCCTAACTGCAAGCCCGTTCTTCGCGAAGTATTTTCCACCTCTGGCGTTGCCCGCAGCATCTCCTCGATATGCAACAGAATCCGATTGGACTCCTCGAGAGAGCTCCCCGGTGGGGTGTAGTAGTCGAGGATAAATCCACCTTCATCCATTTCCGGAAGGAGATCGCTCCCGAGAAAGTGATAGCAAACAACCGAAAGAACGACGATGCCGATCACGCTGGCCGCGAGCACGAACGGACGATTCAAAATCGACTGCATAGCTCGCTCATAATAAACAACGATCCGATGGAAAAACCCGGTCATCTGAGCGTCTTCCGCGGCCAACAATGCGCTAGCATCCGGCGCGGTTTCGGCGCCGGTGGTCGACCCGCGTAACTGGTGCTTTTCTCCGCACCAGGTATTGGCTCAGTGTCGGCGTCCAAGTTAAGGCGAGTAAAAGTGAGGTGATCAACGACACAGTCATGGTAATTGCCAGAGCCCGGAAGAACGTGCCATTGACGCCAGCGATGGCAATGAGTGGCAGAAACACGACGATAGGCGTGATTGTCGAGCCAATGAGAGGAACGGTGAGTTCCCGCAGGGCGCTCCGGATTGCCTCGGAACGCCCCTGTCCCACATCGCGATGCAAGACGATGTTCTCTAAAACCACGATGGCGTCGTCAATCACCAGACCTACAGCGGCCGCAAGCCCGCCGAGGGTCATCAGGTTGAAGCTCTGTCCGGTGACCTTCAACACGATGAAAGTAGTCAGCAAGGTAATGGGAATAACAAGACCAGCGACAAGCGACGTGCCCCAATCGCGCAGAAACAAAACCAGCACGACGGATGAGAGCAAAATTCCGATCAGAACAGCGTCCCGCACGCTCGCAATGGAATCTTTTACAATCGTGGATTGGTCGTAGAACGGCTCCAGCCGCACTCCTGCCGGCAAAGAAGGCCGCAGTTGTTGAATCAGCCCATGAACTTCATTGGCCACCTGTAGCGTATTGCTATCTGGTTGACGGCTCACGTTCAGAAGAATCGCAGGCTTTCCGTTCGCGGTCACGATGGTGTAGACCGGCGCAACCGATGGCGCGACGCTGGCGACATCTACGATACGGATTGGAACTCCTGCAGCCGAATTCTTGATGACGATTTGCCCTAACTGTTCTGCCGACCGCACCTGGCCACTAACGAGCCCCAGCACCAGTTGATGCTCACTTTCAATGAGCCCGGGGGAATCGATCAAATTAGTTTTGCGCACAGCATCCAGAATGTCGGCGACTGTAACGCCGGACGTGGGGAGCCGCGCCGGATCCGGCGTTATCTGAAATTCGGGCACCCGCCCGCCTTGGACGACTACGGTTGCAACTCCATCCAGCCGATTCATTCGCGGCTTGATGTCATAGCTGGCAATTTCCCAAAGCCGATTTGGAGGCACGGAGTCGGAGGTCAAGCTGTAGCCAATGATCGGAAATGCTGCGAAGGTCAGGCGATGAGTTTCAACTTTTGCGGTGGGTGGGAGTTCGGCCTGCAGCCGAGCGACGACTGCATCGACGCGTTGCAGCGTTAGCACCATGTCGGAATTCCAGGTGAAGAAGAGATCCACCTCTGCCGAACCACGGCTGGTGATCGAACGCACGTTCTGCAAGCCAGGAACACTATTGACGGCTTCTTCGATCGGTCGAGTAATCGTCACCAACATCTGGTCGATTGGCGCGACTCCATTGTCAATGGCGATCACGATGCGCGGAAAATCCGTGCTTGGAAAAACGGACACAGGAATTGAGAACGCGAGGTAGGCGCCGACCAACGCCAAAGCGACGGTAAAAAATAGAATAGGGCGAGACAACCGGTCGAACCATGCTGATTGGGTCCGATCGTTACTTACTGGCGGCGCGGCACCCACGCGCTACTGCTCCTTGCCCTTTGTGGATGCTCCGGATTTCTTTGCCGGATTGTCGTCCGATTTATTATCAGAACCAACGTCGCCCGGTTTTTCAGCGTCCGGCTTCTCAATTTGAATTGCCGTACCATCGGGGACGGCATACCCACCCGTTGTAATCACGGGGTCGCCCGCGTTAATGCCAGTGGCGATTTGCGACAAATCTGGTGTCTTCACGCCAAGTTGCACAATTTTCTGGTGCGCTTTCTGATCAGCTCCCGCCAGCAAGACATAGTAAGCGTCGTCCGGATTCTTGAAGACGGCGGCAGTGGGCACCACAATGGCGTCGTTCACTGTCTTCGCCGTCATTTGGACGCTTGCCGTCATCCCTGGTTTTAGCAACGGGCTCGGCTTCCGCGCCTCTACCCACACCTCGACTGTTGTGCTGCCTGGATCAAGCGCGGGACTTACGAGACTGACGCGCGCTTTCACCGGTTCATCCAGGCCAGCCGTCTTGATCTCCGCGTTGTCGCCTACCTTTAACAACAGCGCTTCTGATTGCGGAATGTGCATCTTTGCTACGAGGATGGACGTATCCATTACAGTCAGGATCGGCTGGTTTGCTGTTGCCAAGTCCCCGACATACAAAGGGCGCTCTGTTACAACTCCGTCGATGGGACTTCGAATTTCCGAGTAGCTCAGTTGCACCGTTGCCGCTCGATAATGACCTTCCGCCGATTCCTTGGTGCCCTGAGCTGCTTTCAAAAGCTGCTGTTTGCCAATGCGCTGTAAATCGGCCAACTGCTTTTGCGCTTGCTCGTTCTGACTGCGCGCCTGCACAGATGCTACTTCCGCTGTGTCGAGATCTCGTCTCGGAATGGCGCCTTGCTGATACAAGTCTTTGCGGCTTTCGTACACCTTTTGCGCTGCATCAAAGCCGGCCTTTGCCGCGGCGGCATCCAGTTCCGCTTTCTGCAATTGTTGCGGCAGTCCGGAGTTCACGGTGATCGAGTAGGTAGCGTCCGCTTGCTCGAAATCCCCCTGGCTCGCCTGCGCCTGCGCCGCTAAATCTTTGTTTTCCAGCATCGCCAGTAGCTGGCCTTTCTTGACGCGGCTTCCCCGCTGGACTTTGAAATCTGTGATCGTCGAAGTAATTTTGGGAGCGACGGTCGCTTGTTTTAAAGGAAAGATGACGGCTTCGGCAGTAACCAATTGCGAGAGCGAAGTTTTCTTGGCGGGCATTACTTGCACGGTGACGACCGGTTCCTTTTCTTTTTCGTTCGCCGTACATCCGCAAAGTGCAGATATCACCAGCAAACCACCCCAGGCGCACACAAGGCTCAATTTCCACGCCACGTTCGATGCCCTTTTGGAACCATGCTCAAAGGCGGCGCCGTTCTTCATGGCTTCGAATACACTCCCGTCAAGGTCTGCAGATTGGCCAACGCTACACGGTAGCGCACCGCGCCGTCCTGAAAAGCAGCGTCCGCCAAGGCGGCGGTATTCTGCGCATCAACGACCTCCAATACGGTCGACTCGCCATTTTTGTATCGCAAAGTGATCAATCGCAGGCTCTCCGCACCCAGCGCAGCCGATTGCTGCAGGGTCTCGAGTTCATGAGCGGCGGTCTGCGCTTCGGCGTATAGCGATTTCAATTCCGCTAGAAGCCTCCTCTGCGCCAAGGAAAGTTCCCGTCTGGTCTGATCTCGCTGTAGCTCCGCCTGTTTCACTTTGCTTTGCGTCGCGCCCCAGTTCCACACCGGGATGTTCAGTGTCGCGACTGCCGATGAGCCCAGGTTCGAAACGCCTGCGGTGCGTACTGCGAAGTGCGTCGCATCGATTCCATAGAAATAATCGAGGCTTAGCGAAGGCAAATAGCCGGCGCGGGCCGCGAATACGCTATGACTTGCGGCGCTAAGTGTTTCCAGAGCCGCACGAATGTCGGGGTTCTCGTGCGACGCGCGAGCTTCCACATCTGTCAATGTCGGCAGCGAAACGTCCGCGTGAAGATCTTCCACCACTTCAAAATTGTCGTTAAACTTTGGGAACACCAGCACCGCCAAATCGAGCCGAGCATTCAACAATCCCAACGTCGATTCCTGCAATTGTCTTTGCCGATCGTTCACCTGCAATTGGGCTTTGATGACGTCGGAACGCGCTACTTCCCCACCGTGCTCCAGATCTTGGGTCAGTTTCAAAAAGCGTTCACCCTCATCGGCAGCTTTTTGTGCAATCTCCAGTTTCTTCTGTGCTGCCGCCGTGGCGTAATAACTCTGCACCACGGTCACCACCAAACCACGAGCGGCGATCTCCTGGCGTGCGCGGGCGGCCGCGGCTATTGCAGCTGCGCGGCGAGCTTCCGCAAAGCCGGCTACGTCCAGTCCTTCGTGCACGTTTCCCTGGCTGATGTACTCGTGTACCGCGTTGTTGGCGATGAACTTCACACCAGAGCCCACGCCATTGCTTTCGGTATAGATCGCCGAATTGTTGTAGTTCACGCCAGGCAGCAGTCCAGCGACCGCCTGTTTCTTGTCTTCGTGAGCCACTCGCGCATCTGTTACCGCCGCTTGGTAAGGAACACTATTGCTTTGGGCTCGCCGCAGAGCGTCTTCGAGCGTCAGTCGCAACGGCGGACCGGGCTGTTGTTGCGCCGACACCACGCCAGCGAGCAACAAGCCCAGTATCAAGCAACCAAGGGAAGCGGAAATGATCTTTGACAACAGAGGCATGCTCTCCATCGCGGCGCGTAACGTATTTTGCCGCTTAAGAGAGACGCTAGCGAGGCCAACATAAACACAGGATTAACTCTTATCCACGGCCTTTGGCAGGACAACGGTAAAGAGACTCCCATTCGAGGTCGAATGCGTAAGCTCGAGCTTTCCGCCATGTGCCTCGGCAATCCATGAGGCAATCGCCAATCCTAGCCCGGCGCCGCCGCTATCGCTCTCACCACGTGTGCGCGCTTTGTCCACGCGAAAGAATCGTTCGAAGATTCGCGAGTGCAACTCGATTGGAATTCCCGGTCCCGAATCCTCAACACTCAACCGATAACATCCATTTTCTTCACCAGTGCGCAGTGTGACTCTACCGGCGCGCGGCGTGTACTTGATCGCGTTATCCAGTAGATTTAGTAGCATGCGCCGAAGCAACGGTTCGTCGCCACGTACCACGACTTCCCCCCGTGCTTCGCAGGTAACTTCAATATCTTTCGCGGCGGCAAGCGTCCGCACGTTTTTTGAACATTCCGCTGCTAACTCATCCAAATAAAAATCACTCAGGGCCAACGGATGTTGACCCGCATCGGCTCGCGCCAAAGTAAATAGATCTTCGACGATATGTTTCAGACGCTTCGCTTCTTCTCCCAGAATTTGTAGCGACTCTCGATATTCCTGCTCCGTCCGCTTTTCCTGCGCCAACGTAACTTCCGCTTCGCCGCATAGAATTGCAACTGGTGTCCGCAATTCGTGAGAGGCGTCGGCGACAAATCGTCTTTGGCGTTCGAAGGATTGGTCCAGACGGTCCAGCAATTCATTGAAGGAGGCCGCTAGCTTGCCCAGTTCGTCACGTGGATTCTGCACGATCAATCGATCATGTAGATTCTCCGCACCGATATGGCTGGCCTGATCGCTCATCGCAACCACAGGGGAAAGGCTGCGTCGCGCTAATAGATACCCGCCGACTGCGGCCAGGGCAATCGTCAGCGGGATGACGATAGCGAATGTGCCCGCGAGAGTTTCGAGAAACTCGTTCTGCCTATGCAGCGATTGCAGCACGACCAGGATCGCCGCGTCACCTTCAATTGAGAAGTGCCGAATGTAGCTGCGATAAATATTCGGGCCCAGGTGTAAGAAATGAAAGGCGTTCGACTTTGACAAAAGTGGTTTTAGCGAAAACAAAAGCGTTTCAGACGACGGCTGTGGAGTTCCCTCCGGCTGCTCATCGCTCTTTGACACACCTAACAATTGTCCTTGTGGACTGAAAACCAAAAAAACCACATCCCTGAAGCGGTGTTCGGAAATAGCGGCAGCAATCCCGCGATCGACGCTTTCCGGCTTCGACCCATCGCCCATTTCGGCGTCAACGGTGCTCAAGAAAGAGTCCGCAAGCTCAACAGCCTGCGCATCTGCCCGTCTGACTACGTTCTGGCGAAGCACCAGGTAGGTGACGCCTGAAAGAATCACCAGGACCAGCGTCATGGCCACCGTGTACCACACCGTCAGCCGGATGCGAACCGAGTTAAACATTGCTAATTACTGTTTCCCCGTTCTCGGGTACGTGAAAGCCCACCCTCTACATTCGTTTCGTTCGCCCCCAGCACGTATCCGGCGCCGCGTCGCGTATGCAGTAGTGGCTTCGTGCGCCCACCATCAATTTTTCGCCGCACGCGGTTCACATAAACTTCGATTAGATTTGAAAAAGGATCGAATTCCTCATCCCAGACATGCTCCGCGATCTCGGCGCGACCCACTACGCGCCCGGCATTGCGTGCCAGGAATTCCACCAGCGCGTACTCCTTTGCCGTCATCGCGATGGTCTTTCCTCCACGCGACACTGTCTGGCCGCCAGTGTCCACAATCAAGTCTGCGACCGCTAAGCGGGATGGTTGTAACGTACTTGGCCTGCGCAGAAGAGCCCGGAGCCGCGCAAGCAACTCGCGAAATTCGAATGGCTTCGTCAGGTAATCATCCGCGCCACGATCGAGCCCTTCGATGCGATCTTCCACCGCATCTCGAGCGGTCAGCATCAGGATCGGCATGCGCTTGCCCGCGCTTCGGAGTTCACGACACACCGCAAATCCATCCGGCTCAGGAATCATCACATCCAGCACGACCAGGTCGTACGTGTTGATCGCCGCGAAATAGAGGGCTTGTTCGCCCGTGCCGGCGATGTCTACGGCGTAAGCCTGCTCCCGCAGGCCCTTGGCCACAAAGCGCGCAATGCGCGGATCATCTTCAACCAATAACAAGCGCATGCCGAGATCATAATCCTTATCCTGATGCGCCGGCCAACCTAACCGTCCTGACTCGCCACGAGCAATAGCGAATCAAATTTATGTTGTATTTATCTTCGGTTGCGTAACAACGTTAGCTGATAGTGGAGTTTGAGCTGAAGGAGTAAGACACAATGAAATCTCGCTTAGCCTTTTTGTTCTCAATCTTGGCCGCTGCCTGCGTTTACGGAAACAGTTTGCCGGCGGCACAATCCAGCTCCGGAAACTATCGCGTTACGAAGACTATTTCAGTCCCGGGTGATGAGGGTTGGGACTATCTCCTCGTCGACAGTGCGGGGCGCCGCGTCTACGTTTCCCATGGTTCTCATGTGGTAGTCCTCGACGCTGACACGAACGCGATAGTCGGTGACATCCCCGATACACAGGGAGTTCATGGCATCGCGATCGCTCCTGACGCAGGCCGCGGATTCACGAGCAATGGTCGCGCCAACACCGTCACCATCTTCGATCTTAAATCCCTGAAGAACATTGGCACAGTCAAGGCCGGGACGAACCCGGACGCCATAATTTACGATCCCGCGACAAAGCGCATCTTCACCATGAATGGCCGCAGCCAGGACACTACCGCGATCGACTCCGCGAGCGGCTCTGTAGCTGGGACGCTGGCGCTCGGGGGGAAACCCGAATTTGCCGTCGCCGACGGCAAAGGAACGATATTTGTGAATATCGAAGACAAATCCGAACTCGTGCAGTTTGACTCCCACAATCTGACCGTTCTTCATCGCTGGCCGATGGCTCCGTGCGAAGAGCCCTCCGGCCTCGCCGCCAGCTGGAAAACACGCCGACTGTTTGCGGGTTGCGGCAACAAGATGATGGCGGTCATCGACGCCGACTCCGGAAAAATTGTCGCTACAGTCCCCATCGGAGAGGGAGTCGACGCCAATGCCTTTGACCCGGAAACGAATCTCGCGTTCGCCTCTACCGGTGACGGGAATCTCACCGTCGTCCACGCAAACGCACCTGATAACTTCCCCGTGGCCGCCACCGTTCCGACCAAGAAGTCCGCACGCACCATGGCGCTGGATGCCAAAACACATGCCATCTTCCTCTCCGCGGCGGACTTCGATCCACCGGCTCAGGGCGAACGCCGCGGCAAGATGAAGCCAGGCTCGTTTGTTGTTTTGCGCCTTGACCTGCAATAACGCCATTGCATAACTGCGCCCTCAAGAATTCTCGATCTTGATTCGCGCAGAGTCCGCGCACGTTCAACCGTTTGGCTGTCGCGACAAGTAGCCACAGTCTGACGCCACAATGAGCGTGCATTGCTCCCGCGTTTCGATAAGTCCGCCGTGCCATCGCTGTGATATAAGAACTTCCTAGATAGGAACGGTTATTTGTTGCGTGTGGAGGCCATCAGTGAAGGTTCGAGTCTTTGGAGACAAACGTTCTTTGAGTCAAGCAGCCGCCGCAGAAGCGGCACTGGCCATTACTTCCGCCATTCGGGATCGCGGGCTTGCACGAATCATTGCCGCGACTGGAGCATCCCAACTGGATTTTCTGGAAGCTCTAACCGCAGTCAAAGACATTGACTGGAAAAAGATCGAGTTGTTTCACCTCGATGAATACATCGGCTTGCCACTCAACCATCCCGCCAGCTTCCGAAAATATCTCTCCGAACGACTGATCAACAAGGTGGGAATTGCGCGGTCTCATTTGCTGGATGGCAACGGCGACCCAAAAGAAACCGTGCGTAAAGTGGGTGACGCAATCCAGTCTGCACCAATTGATGTGGCATTCGTGGGCATCGGCGAAAACGGTCATTTGGCATTTAACGATCCACCGGCGAACTTCGAAACGGAAGAGCCGTACTTGATTGTCGAACTCGATGAGCCGTGCAGGCGGCAGCAAGTGGGCGAGGGGTGGTTCAGGGATATTTCTGAAGTTCCTCCTCGTGCGATTTCGATGTCGGTAAAGCAGATTCTAAAGGCGAACGAAATCATCTGTATCGTTCCCGATGCTCGCAAAGCGCACGCCGTGAAACTGTGTCTGGAGGGAGAAATTAACCCTATGGCACCCGCATCGATTCTGCGAACGCATCCACGTGCAACGATTTTTCTGGACACGGATTCCGCTGCTACTCTCGGCCCGGCCACCATCACCGCGCTCACCGCGAACGCATGATCTGTATTTGCAAATTGGCTCGAGTCATCAGTTCCGGGTTGCTTGATGGTGGCTCTGCGTGGCGATAGCTGAGGTTGGGAGTTCCGGTCGCCGCAAAGTCATTCGTTCGCTTCGATGGTGGATCGGCGGAATTCTGTTCGCCTCCACAGTAATTAATTACGTCGATCGGCAAACGCTCTCGATTCTCGCTCCTTACCTCAAGCGCGACTTCCACTGGACCAATGTCGACTACGCGAACATCGCAATTGCGTTTCGCCTGGCCTATTCGATCGGGCAAACCATTTGCGGTCGGCTGATGGACCGCGTGGGCACGAAGCGCGGTCTTACGATCAGCGTGACGTGGTATTCGATCGTTTCGCTCTTGACCTCGCTGGCGAGCGGACTGGTCAGCTTTGGTTTCTTCCGCTTTCTGTTGGGTATCGGGGAGTCCGCCAATTGGCCGGGCGCGAGCAAAGCCGTCTCCGAATGGTTCCCGAAAAAGGATCGCGGTCTCGCGGCGGCTTTTTATGACAGCGGCTCATCCGTCGGAGGCGCGATTGCGCCGTTTCTCATTTTGCCGCTGTACTTTCGCTTCGGATGGCGCGTTGCTTTTGTGATTCCAGGATTGCTCGGGTTCTTGTGGCTGATCGTGTGGCGCAAGTTTTACTACCTGCCGCAAGATCACCCCAACATCGGAGAGGACGAACGGGCCATGATCCTCGCCGATGTTCATGGAGAAGACGCTGCTAGCACACCCACTCTTGCGTGGAAGCAGCTTTTGAAGCTGCCGCAGACCTGGGGAACGATCGTCGCCAAAGGCTTGACAGACCCCGTCTGGTTCTTCGTTACGGACTGGTTTCCGATTTACCTGGTGGCCAAAGGAATCTCGCTCAAAAGTGGATTGCTTGCCGTGTGGGTTCCGTTTCTCGCGGCCGATCTGGGTAATTTTTTTGGCGGCGCCGCTTCCGGATACCTCGTGCGCCGGGGCTGGTCACTCGGCGCAGCGCGAAAAGCTCTGGTCGTTTTCGGTGGAATCGGTGTGATGCTTCTCATCCCCACGATTTTCACCGGCAACCTCTACATGATCACTTTACTTTTCGCGCTGGCTACATTTTCCTACGCGTCGTTTTCTACCATCGCCAACGTGCTGCCCGCCGATCTCTTTGCGAGCGGTTCCGTGGCTTCTGTGAGCGGCCTAAGTGGCACCGGTGCAGGCATCGGTACGATCATTGCATTCGAATTAATCGGACACTTTTCCGACGCACGCCAAGCTTCGGCCATGCATTCGTTCGATCCCATTGTGATTGCTGCGGGTCTCATCCCCTTCGTAGGCATGATTCTCGTGTTGCTGTTAGTACGGAACACGCGAGCCACTGATCAGGGATTAGTGCGGCGAATCTAAGCGCAGCATTCGAACGAGAATAATCGAGCAGCGCGGCTATACATTTCCTAAGCGGATTTCTTCCGCCAGATGATCGCTTGCGCGCAATGCAAGCGCCATGATCGTAAGCGTCACGGATTTCTCCGGATGCGACGCGAAGCAGGAAGCATCGACAACCAGCAAGTTCTTAATGTCGTGGCAGCGATTCCATGCATCGAGAACCGATTTTTGAGGATCGTCACCCATGCGCGCGCCCCCTGCTTCGTGCGTCACGCTTCCTAGTGGATAGGGATTCTTCTTCTCATATGGAAAGATCTCCGCCCCAGACGCTTTCAGGATTTCTTCCATCTGGCCGTACATTTCATCGCGCATAGCAAAAGCATGATCGTATTCGGCATTGGTGTGAAAACGAACTTGCGGTATGCCGTAGCGATCTTTCAGACCTTCGGGATCGATCTCAACGGCGTTCCAGGCATAGGGCAGTCCTTCGCCGTAGCCATCCATCGTGAATCCCGCCGGATATAGTTCCTTGATTCTCTTTTTATAGGCGGAACCAAACCCAGGCAACTCCGCGCCGGGTCCCGGCCCCATTTCGCAACCCGTATAGAAGGTGAACCGATATCCGCGCAGATGTTTGCTGTTCTTTCGTCCGTAGTTGTAGCGCGGGATATAAACGCTGTTCGATCCCGGCCCGTCATCATTTGTGGATGGCCGGCCGGCGAGCTGCGGAAAATATCCCTGCAGCGCATTAAACGCCACATGCTCCATCAAATATTTCCCGAGCGTGCCGCTAGAGTTCGCGAGACCATTTGGCAAATCGCGCGTTCGTGAATTGAACAGGATGCGAATCGATTCCACCATCGACGCGCCAAGGACCACCGCCTTGCCGTAAGCCTCATACTCCTGGTGATTCGCCGCATCAATATAAGAAACGCCGCGCGCTTTACCGGTCGTATTGTCGAGCAGCACCTTGTGCACTGCTGCATTCGGCCGCAACTCGAAGTTCGGCATCTTCGCAAGCTTCGGGACAAGGACTTCCAGCGTGCTGAAGCGTGAAGCCGTGTCGCACCCGAAGTTGCACGCGCCGCAATAATGGCACGGGAGGCGATCGTCGTATGGCTTGCTGAGGACCGCGAGCGGGAACGATACCGTCTTGATGCCGAGCTTCGATGCGCCTTTTTCGATGAGCCTTTCGCCGCAGCGCGCGTTAAATCCCGGCAGAGCGTTCTTGCTCGCTGGAGAGTTATAGACCTCTTCGGATCCGCCGGATAATCCAATCAACGATTCGACTTTGTCATAGTACGGCGCCAAATCTTCATAGCTCAGTGGCCAGTCTTCACCAAATCCATCCTGCAGACTCTTCGGTTTGAAATCGAGAGGCCCAAAGCGTCCCGATTCGCGGCCCCAAAGTAGAGTCCGACCGCCAACGGCACGCAACCGCGTCCAGGTAAATTTTGCGCCAGGAGCGAGAGCGTACGGATCATTCTTTGGAATGGTGTAAAGGTTTTCCGTCCATTCGTTGATTTTCCATCCCATGCCTTGCGGCAAGTCTCCGTACTTTCCCGGTTTCCCTTTCCCGCGATACGGCCATTTAAAGGGCAGCTTGTGATTGTGAAAGTCGCGATGCGGCTCGATCATCGGGCCCGCTTCCAGACAAAGAACCTTCAGACCGCGAGCGGCGAGCGCGTACGCCGCGACTCCGCCGGAAGCTCCGGAGCCGACCACGATCACGTCATAAATGGTTTTTGAGGTCACTCAGATTTCCCGAAGGCCCGATCAAGCGCTGGAGTACTTGCGGCACAAAGTTTTGATTTTCTCCATCAGTTTTGGCACCGCGGTGTTTGGATCTTCTTCTGACTCGTATTCCGCCGACATGTATCCCTTGTATCCGCCGTCGGCGAAAAGCTGCCATGCGCGGTCCAGATCGATGGGCCGCTTCGACGTGCCGAAGGCGTCCCGGATATGCGCATGGGTTGCGTAGGGCACGCAAGCCTTTATGTCCGAATACATCTCTTCATCGGTGTTTGCTTCAAAATTGGCAATGTCCAAATTTACGCCTGCGTACGGAGAATCGACCCGGTGCAGAATCTCCAACACCGCGGGCGCTCGAGCCGTGATGCCGCCATGATTTTCGATTCCCAGCGTGATCCCAAACTTTCCTGCGTACTCACAAGCGGGCTTCATTGTTTCCGCTACCCACTCAATTCCTTGCTTCTCGCTGACACCGTCAGGCACGGTTCCGCCGAATACCCGAATATGCGAAGCCCCGAGCGCCTGGGTTGCGTCCACCCATTGATGGATCCGCCGGACTTCTTCGGCACGAATCGCGCCGCCGCCCTGGCACATTTCCGTTCGAATCGCGATGCCCGAGAACGCCACCCCATTTTTAAAAGCTAAGTGCCGCAGCGAGTTCAAATATTCCGGCTCGGCCGATTTCAACCAATAGGTCGTGATGTCCACGCTGTGCGCGTCTAGCTCCACCGCTTTCTGAATGAAACTCTCCATCGTCATCGCGCCAGTATTGAAGTGTTTCAGGTAGGAATAGGCGCAGCAACCAGGGAAAAGTCTCGCCTCGCTGCGTGGCGAGGCGCTGTTCACAGCTGCGAATGCTGGAATGCCGACAGACGCTTGCGCCGCAACCACAGCCGCCGTGGCGGCAGTCAAAAACTCACGGCGTCGCAAACCCGTGCTCATTGCGCCCTCCCTGAATCCAGATATTTGCCTGTGCCGCGCATATTCGATTCAGCGTCGCCTCAGCTCTGATGCTCGGGATGCGTGCAGCCGGGAAAATCACTCATGTAGTTCATTCCCTGGTAGTCCAGCACATCGATCAAGCCGACTTTCGAAGTATAAAAACCTTCGACCGTCATCTCCTTTACGAGCTCGAAAAATTTGTATCCTTCGTGCTGGGCGTTAGGATCACGTTCCGGCGCACTCATCTCGGTCAGCAGTGCAGTGCGATCCGCGCCCGAGGCCAGCGCAAAGGGCTTGCCATATCGTTTCTTACTCTCTCGATCGACAAACGCCAGGCCGTCAAGCCATCGCTTTTGCAAAGACGGCTCAAACTCACGGGCGGAAAAAACCACGAAGTCGATGTAGTTCGCTACTTGCGCTTCCTTGGCCCCAGGTTGATCGTCTGTCGGCAGGATCATTTCTGTCAGCACTTCAACAGTCCTGAATTGCGCGGGCTCGAAGAACTGAGCCACGTAGGGCTTCGTGGCCGCGTCATCGACACGGGAATGGCTCGCATCGTGAATGTGTATCAGATCACCGGCAGCATCGCCATGAACCGGAGACACGGGAAGCCAGGAGGTCAGGAATTTGCGCCCCGCGGCGCTCGCCGCCAGCAAACTCAAATATTTCAGGGCGCTTCGTCGCGAAACGTCGCCGTCGCTCATACAAGAATTGTGCCGAAGCAAGTAGGCCCGAAGCAACTAGGCGGAAGGTGCATGATCTACCATCGCTTCTACCTTCGGATCCCAGTAAATTTTCTTACCTGTCCAGTATGCACGCGTGGCCATCATGCATGCCACCGAGTGCTGGAATCCATTCTGCACCGTCGCGTTGGGCTGTTTTCGGCTGCGCAAGCATTCGAACCAATTCGTCATGTGCGACGGCTCCTCATCCCCCATGAAACCCGGTGGCAATTTCTGATCGCCAGGCAACAGGATATCCTTTACAGACCGCTGGCTGTCCACCGTCGGATCGTCTTCGTGGTTCCCTTTTTCCTCCACCAATTGCCAGCGCGGGCTGCCTTCCCCACCATGATTGAACAGCGTCGCCTTCTTACCCATAATCCGAGTAAAGCTCGGCGCATCATTTCCGAAACTCGTCGAATAACTCGCCAGCATTCCCTGCGAATAGGTGAACAAGGCCTGAAACGTATCAGGATTCTCGCGGCCGTCATGCCACGCAAAAATTCCGCCGCTGGCCACAACGGATTCCGGATATTCGCGATCGAGAAAGTAGTTGCAAAGGTCGATGCCGTGGCTCATCCATTGATCTGCGATGCCACTGGAGAAATCTTTGTACAGCCGGAATTCGAAATAAAGTTGCGGATCGAACGGCCGGTGCGGCTTATTGCCGAGCCACGCTTTCCAATCCGTGTCCTGCTCTTTCAGCATCTTTACTTCCGGCCGGCCGCGCCACCGTGGGCCGTGATAGTTCCAAACAATTTCGTATTTGCTGACATCGCCCAGCACACCCGCGCGAATCTGGTCGCGCACGGCGATCTGGTAGGGTTCGCTGCGATGCTGCGTGCCGATTTGTACGATCAGTTTCTTTGCAAGCACCGCATCGCGCGCCGCCTTCGCTTCCTCCAGCACATTCCCCATTGGCTTTTCGCAGTAGGCATCTTTGCCGGCATCTGCGGTCAGTTTCAGCAGAGGCGAATGCGAATGCTCGGGCGGGGAGATCAAAACCGCGTCCACGTCTTTTAACGCGAGCAGTTCATGCGCATGTTGGAATGCGCGCGGCGCTTTCCCGTAGTACTTCTCGTTCGCGGCGACGGCTCGTTCGCGATTGTGACTCCATAAATCGCACACGGCAGTCATCTCGACGTTGTGTTTGTCCTTCAGATGAGCGGCAATTCCATCAAGTTCGCTGCCTCGGCTGCCGATTCCTATGTGGCCGAGCGAAATCCTATCGTTCGCTCCCACAATCCTCGTATAAGACAGGGCCGAGTTGCTCAGCGCCGCTCCTGTCACTGCGACCACCGCACCCTTATGCAGGAATTCTCGCCGATTGATCTTGCTGTCCTCATTGTTCATAGCTTCTCCTCGTTCAGCTAATTTTAATGGATTGCGCAAAATTTGGCGCATTGACAAAACTTTTAGGAAGGCAAACCCAGGACCTTGCTCAGCGTTCCGCCCATAATTCGTTTCCGCGTAGGCTCCGGCACATCACAGGCATCGAACAGCGCCCGATATTGCCCGATGACGCGGTCGATTCCATCCAAGCCGCTGTCGGATCCGAAAACGAGCTTCACAAATGCGCTTGGGTCGTTATCCGGAGTCCTGACTTCAGAATCGCCAGCCCCCGACCACCAGAAAATCTCCTTAAAGCGGGCGAGGCGATCCTTCATCTTTGTCAGGCTCGAACCGCTCAGATCGAAGAACACATTCGAATTCCATCGCGCGATTTCCGCTGCCCACTCGTATTCGGGATTTCCGCAATGCGCTCCGAGCACTGTAATTTTTGGCCACCGCCTGGCGATTTCCTCCAGGTAAATCGGCCGCATTCGCCCGGAAGCCACATTTTCCGGCTCTGTGAATTTCGCCCGCAACACGATCCCGGTGTGGAACATCACCACCCAGCCATATTCGTTCGCCAGTTCGTAAACAGGAAAATACGACGGATCGTTGTAAGGTTTCTTTACGAACTCCAATTCCCCTAAGCCGCGATATCCAAGGTCACGCAACTCCTTCACCTGTCCCACCACGTCGGAAGCATCCAGATCGACGTATCCGGACGGTACAATCTGTCGCGGATACTCTTTCGCCGCCTTCGAAACGATCTTGCGGTTAGCGAAAGGAGTGTGCATCAAAGCGGTCAGATTCAGCCGATCGGAAATTTTCAAGAAGTCTTCGATGTATTTAGGATTTTTCTCGTCGAAGTGAATGTGCATATCAACAATGTGCCCGGCTTTCGAATCGTCAGCAGCCGAATCGTCGTTCCGTGATTTCGCGGGCAAAGCAGGCGCGAATAATCCAGTGACGCTGGAACCCAGCGCAACAGCTCCAGCAGTACCGATAAATTCTCGCCTTGAAGGGTTGTTAGAGATCCTGATCCTCCGCCGGACAAGTTGCGGGGCTGCGTTGATGACGCAGCCTCGCATACCAACACTCCTACCAGATCAGCTTCAACGCGACTTGCAGCTGACGATTCGCGCCAGCCGTGCTGTTAATGGTGTTGAACTGCCCAAATGTAGCCGCAGTGCCCGCAGAGGGAGCATTGTCCTGAAATGGATTGGGCATTGAGAAGATCGGATGGTTGAACAAATTGAACGCCTCGAATCGGAACTGCAGCCGGAGTCGTTCCGTAATCGTGGTGGTCTTTAATGAGCTGAAGTCAAAGCTCACGTACTTTGGCCCCCGCAGCACCCCGCGTCCGCCGTTTCCGAAAACTTCCTGAGATGTCGGGAACCCGATCGCTGACGCGTTCCACCAGTTCAAGAGGCTCTTCGGTCCGCTGTTCGGATTGCCAAGGACGTCGCAGAAGTCTTGTTCGAATAAAACTTTGTTTACCGCATCGTCGCTAGTATTCAGGCATGACGCAGGCAAACCCGTTCGCACCACGCTGATTCCGCCGATCTGCCAGCCGCCAAGAAGTTTGTCCATCGGTCCGGACCAGTCCGAGCCCCAGCGTTTGCCTCTTCCAAACGGCAATTCGTACAGCGCACTGTTAACCCAGTTGTATTTGGCATCGAATCCAGAGGGACCATAATCCAGCTTCAGGTCATAAACATGGGGCGTGGCTTGGCCATACCCTCCGTCTCGCGTGGACGACGCCGTGTCCAGCGTCTTGGACCATGTGAAGGAACTCAGGAAGCTGAATCCCTTCGAGAATCGCTTTTCCACTTTCGCCTGCAACGAGTTGTAGTTCGCGGATGTCGCGTTCTCAAACACGTTGAAAAACGAACCCAGTGAAGCATACTTGGGCGGCAGTATGGTCACTGGTTGCACCACCGTGTCTCCCTGCATCACCGGAAGTGGCTGGTTCTGGTCGGTCAAGTGCGGCAAATGTGTGGACGCCGATCCGACATACGCGATCTCCACCACAAGATTGGCGACCAGCTCTTGTTGGATGCCCAGACTCCACTGCTGCACGCGCGGAGTCTTCAGATGCGGATCGACGATGAACATCGATGGTTGGATAATCGTTTGCGCGGTATCCGAAAAAATCTGATCGACCACTGAATATTGACCCTTGCGGATAAATTTCGCGGCACGCGGCGCATTGCGTGCGAAATCGAACCATGGATCCGCGTTCATCGGCGAATAGAAAATCCCGGCCCCGCCGCGTATCACCGTCTTGTTGTGACCAAAACCCGGTGACCACGCAAATCCGAAGCGCGGCGAAAAGTTCGTCTTATCCGTGAAAACCAGATTGTGTCCGAGCCTGTTGTCGCGCACAAATGGCAGATAAGTCGGCGAATTCGGATCGTTGTCGAACTGCACCGCCGGAAAACCCTCAAACGGATCGCCAGATCCAGGCCGCACAACCACGGGCGTCGCTCCGCTCAGGTCCACGTTCACCATCGCATCTTTCGAGTCATGCCAGTAAGGCGCCACTTCGTAGCGCAACCCAAAATTCAGCGTCAGATTGCGCCTCAGTTTGAAGTCGTCTTGTACGTAATACGCCTGCGTCCAGCGGAACAAATGCACGTGTGAATCGCCGCTCGCTACTTCCGAGTCGTTGCTGATTCCCAGCAGCAACGAAGCCAGCGACAGGCCGCCGGCGGTATTGCCCAACGCATCCGGCACCGTGGCGGTCGCGACTGCAGGATCGGTGAACGACGCGCGCGCAATATTGTGCGAAAGCAGGTTCAGGTTTTCCCGTCGAAAATCGACGCCGGCCTTGATCACGTGCCGACCTTTAATCAACGACCAGTCGTCGCCATATTCATACGTGGTCTGCACCTTGCGCAACGGGTGCCCAAAGGCGTCTTCACCCAGGCTTTCAAAGTCGTCGCCCGAGCCACTAAAATTGGGCGTCCCGAAATCAATGGGATCCGGCGATGCGCCGGCAATGCCCAATTCTTGTGACACATTCGTCTTGCCCGCCAGCGGCCCGACACGGCTGCCCAGCGCCCGAACCCAATTGACTTTCGCTTCGTTGACCATGTTCGGACCTATCGTCCAGGCATGGTGCAGTGTGAAGGTCTGCGTCTTCACCGCCTCCGTCAGATTCCTTACAGGGATGACATTGTTATTCACAACGTCTTCGCGGCCCCATGAATACCGGCCCCACAAATTCATGTTTGACTTAATGATGTAGTCCAGTCGCCCGGCGATCTGGTCGTAATTAGTCGGAATGCCCACAACCGCCGCGAAATTGTTGACCAACCCGGCCTTCGTCGGCGCCGGCACAAACTCCGAGGCCAAAAACTTCTGCGTTGCCGCATTCCAGCACGCTTGCGGAATGATCGCGTTCGCGAATGCGATATCTGTGTTGGGATCGGGATTGAAGCACCCCGCCGGCAGCGTATTGCCTGCGCGAAACGCCGGCGAGCCATCCGGATTCGTGCTATGTGGCATGTAAATCGGCGTACCGTAATCGGAGAAGTCGCCGTTCTTCACGTTAGGCATCGGCACGGTTGCCGTCTGCGAGGCATTCGTCCGATCTCGCAAGCTTTCCCAGGCGCCGAAATAAAACAGCTTGTTCTTTATGATCTTTCCTCCACCCGTAGCGCCGAACTGATTGCGCTTGAAGGGCGGCTTCGGACCATTTGGAGTTCCCGAATTGATATCCGTGAAAAAATCCTTGGCGTCCAGTGCGCTGTTTCGCAGGAAGTCGTATGCCGTGCCATGAAATTCGTTGGTGCCGCCCTTGGTCACCGCATTAATTTGAGCCGCGCCTCGCCCGTACTCCGCGGTGTAGGAGTTCGTCTGTACCTTGAATTCCTGGATTTCATCGATGGAAGGAATCGCCGCCACCGTATTGAAGTCTGGTGACGTGTCCGTGGCGCCGTTCAAAAGAAAATTCGTGTCTTGCGCTCTTGCGCCGCCCACCGAATATTGATCGCTAACTCGCCGCCCCACGTCGCGCACTTCCTGGAACGCCGTGTTCGAATCTTTTGTGAACGTTACGCCGGGCCCGAGCGTCGCCAGATCCAGAAAGCTTCGGCCATTCAACGGCAAATCGACCACGCGCTTGTTGTCGATCACCTGTCCCACCGTGCTCGACTCCGTGGTCAGCAGCGGCGCGTCACTTGTAGCTGTAACCGATTCCGATACTTGGCCCAGCTTCATGGTCACATCGATTCGCGCCGTCTGATCCACCGCCAATTCGAATGCCGAAACCATGGAGGTGGTGAAGTTCGAATGCTGCACGAGGACGGAATAATGTCCTGGCTCTAGCGCCGGAACCGTGTAATCTCCCGAGCTGTTCGTTCGGGTCACGTGCGGCGTGTTCCGATCGACGTTGGTAACCGTGACTTCCGCGTCCGGAAGCACCGCTCCGCTGGCGTCGTAAACAACCCCGGTAATTGAACCTGTGCCAATCTGAGCGAAAGCGCTCCTTGAACTCATCAAGAGCGTTGCGACACAAAATGCCACGCAAAAAATAATTCTGTTCGCGAGTATGCCTTTGAATCTGGACATGATTCACCCCTCCGCTTCGATAGAGGCACCCTGGAGCCTCTCAAGTACCCAGTCATTCCTGCGCTCGGAATCGTTCCTCCATTCGTTCGCCAGGAAAACGATTTCGCTCTGGGTCCCTCTTTGCGGCAGAGCATACATCCGTTTTTACCTTTCCTTTCTTTTTTTTTCGTTTTATTTGCATGTTATAAGAATGAGACTTAGCCAACGGTGAAGGGGTGGAAAATCGTGCTCTCAATTCGAATTCTTACTTTGCTCTTGCTCTTTGCATCCAGTGCCTTCTGCATCGCTCACGCACAGAACTCCGCCAAATCTCTAGCCGAGAAGCTTGGCTTCGCGCGCGACGCCAAAATCATCATCGTTCACGCCGATGACGTCGGTATGACGCACTCCGTGAATGCCGCCACCATCAAAGCCCTGGACTCCGGCTTGGTCAACTCAGCAAGCATCATGGTGCCCTGCCCGTGGTTCCCTGAGATCGCCGACTATGCGAAGTCTCATCCGCAAATGGATTTTGGTCTTCATCTCACGCTTACAAGTGAGCGCGTCTACTACCGATGGGGACCGGTAGCGCCACGCGACAAAGTCCCGACCCTGGTCGATGCCAATGGCTATTTCCATCACGATTGGTCGCCCGAGACACACATCGATCCCGCTCAAGCTGAGTTGGAGCTTCGCTCGCAAATCGACCGCGCCTACGCCATGGGAGTCCGCCCTACGCATCTCGATTCGCACCAATATCGCCTTATTCTCAACGGCAAGCCCCTCTTCGACGCCTTCCTGCGCGTCGCCCACTCCTACAAACTTCCCGCGTTTGTCACCCGCGATTGGTTCGCCGACAATCCGTATCTCGAATCCTCCCTCACTCCTCAGGACATCGTTCTCGATCACACCGTAACCATCTCGCCGTCCGTTCCTCCCGAAAAGTGGGCTGACTTCTACGCGACGGCGCTGAAAAATCTTCAGCCGGGCGTAACCGAGTTCGTCATCCACGTTGCCACCGCCGACGACGAAATGATCGCCGCGACTCGTGAACGCGACACATGGGGCGCCGCGTGGCGCCAACGCGACCTCAACTTTTTCACCAGCCCTGAATTTCGCGAACTCCTCGATCGAGAAAACATTAAGCTGACGACTTGGAGACAGTTGTCCGCCGCCTCCGCACACTAGAGTCCCGCGAACAACCGATCCAGAAGTGTTCGCCAAAGAGGTCGCAATTCGCGGTGCTATACTTCCCGTCCGATCTGGCGCGGAGCCGCGTTCTACGCCACGCCACCCGGCAGCCCCGAACTCACAGGATCAGATGGACCTTCCTGAAATCTTCAATGTCGCCACCTATTTCGTGGATCGCAACGTCGCACTGGGACGCGGGCAAAGAATTGCCATCGACTGTGAAGACGAAAAGGTTACCTACGCGCAGCTTCTAGACCGCACCAATCGCGCCGGTAACGCCTTTCGCGAACTCGGTGTGCGCATCGAAGAGCGCGTATTGTTGCTCCTGCCGGACATCCCCGAATTTCTATACTGTTTCTTCGGCGCCATAAAAATCGGCGCAGTCGCAGTGCCGGTCAGCACCTCAGCGAAAGTTCAGGAGTACGAGCACATGCTGGTGGACTCCCGCGCCGGTGTCGCTATCATCCATGAAGATTTCTTGCCGCTGATCGAGCAGATTCCCCGCGAGCGCCTTTGCCACTTGCGACACATCGTCGTCGCAGGATCGGCCACCGAATCAAAATATTTAAATCTCCGCGACCTGCTCAACCAAGCCGCGCCCAATCTCACCGCCGAGCCCACCAGCAAAGACGATGCCGCGTTCTGGCTCTACTCTTCGGGCAGCACCGGCCCCTCCAAAGGCTGTGTCCATCTTCACCACGACATGGTCGTTTGCTCCGAGCTCTATGCCCAAGGCATCCTCAACATGGACGAGAACGATCGCTGCTACAGTGTCGCGCGCTTGTTCTTCGCTTACGGTCTCGGCAACGCTGGCTATTTTCCGCTTTCGTGTGGCGCCACCGCAATTCTTTCTCCTCCGCGCCCTTCTCCAGAAACCATCTTTGCCACCATTGAGCGCCATCGGCCTACGCTGTTCTTTTCCGTACCGACAAACTTCGCGGTGTTGCTTGCCCACATCACCAAAAGCGGTCGCGATTTCGATCTTTCTTCCGTCCGCAACGCGGTCTCCGCAGGCGAGGCCCTCCCAGCGCCACTCTTCGAACGCTTCAAAGAGCGCTTCGGAGTGGAAATCCTGGACGCCCTGGGCTCCACGGAAACATTGCACGTGACCATCGCCAATCGCCCCGGCGAAGCCCGCCCCGGCTCGAGCGGCAAGTTAATCCCCGGCTATCAAGCGCGCATCGTCGACGAGAACGGAAACGATGTCGCTCCTGAAGAAATCGGCGATCTCCTCCTCCGCGGCGACTCCACCTGCGCCGGGTACTGGAATCAACACGAAAAAACCAAAGACACTTTCGTCGGCCAGTGGTCCCGCACCGGAGACAAGTACCGTCAGGATCGCGACGGCTATTTTTGGTACGCCGGCCGCTCCGACGACCTCTTCAAAGTAAATGGCCGCTGGCTGAGCCCCGCCGAGGTCGAGAGCGCCTTGATGGCCCATCCCGCCGTTTACGAAGCCGCCGTAGTCGCCCGCAACGACGAAGCTGGCCTGGCAAAACCAGCGGCGTACGTCGTAACCCATGCCCATTGCAAAGCCGACGGCCAACTAGCGGTCGAACTACAAAACTGGGTCGCCGAGAAACTCGGTGGCTACAAACAGCCACGCTGGATCGAATTCATCCGTGAAATCCCGAAAACCGCCACGGGCAAACTACAGCGGTTCAAGCTTCGCCAACTGCACCAATCTCGCCAGCCCACTTCTTCTGCCCTTGATAGCTAGCCATTCACCGCAACTGTCGCTCCCCTCGTCCGTGCCATCATTCGTTACCTGTACCTCCGTTCAGTTCCCCCAGCACACCTGAACGACCTGCCAATGTACGCGTTTCGACACGGCTGTACCCCTGTTTACACGCGCAAAACCCGCTGTACTGCTAGATTTTAATGACTGGATGGTCTGTCTACCTTCTCGCGGACCTGCGTTCATCCAGTTCCTGAATCTTTGCGTAAAGGCGGCACCCGGTTTGAGGAAAATCCGGCTGCGAACGAAGTTTCTTCTCTCACTTCTGGCGATCTCCGCCGGACTGACCTCCGCTACCCTTTTCATTGTCGGGTACCGCGTTCAGAAACGCGTCCGCGAAGACATTCATCAGGATTTGCGCAACTCCGTTAATACCTACCAAAGCTTCGATCGTCAGCGTCAGGCAACTCTCAGTCGCTCCGCGCAGCTTCTCGCCAACTTGCCCAACGTCCGCGCATTAATGACCACGCGCGACGCGATGACCATTCAGGATGCCTCCGCCGACGTCTGGCGCTTAAGCGGCGACGACCTCCTGGTAATGGCCGACCGCTCCGGCGCCATCCTCGCATTGCGTTCCAACGCCGCCGGTTTCACCCGCGATGCCGCGCAGACGCTGATGACTCACGCGCTTAAGCACAACGACTCTCGTGATTGGTGGTTCGATGGCGGGCACCTCTTTGAGGTCTGGATTCAACCTATCTACTTCGGAGCTTCGTCTGAGGGCGCAGCCCTTGGATTTCTCGCAGTCGGCCACGAGATTCAGGCGCGCGCCGCCAAGGATTTCGGCAGCATAGCGTCCAGTGACGTTGCTTTTTACTTTGGCGAATCGCTGGTTGCCACCACGCTCTATGCCAGCCAGCAATCGTCTCTCACCGCCTCCATCCATACGCAGACCGGTTCCACTCCAGCAATCCGGCAGGACATTCAAATCGGCCGCGAACGCTTTCTAGTCGCTACCGTTGCACTCTCTTCGGAAGGCGAGCCGCCCGTTTCTCTCGTGGTCCTCAAGTCACTCGACCACGCCTCGGCGTTTCTCGACAATCTCTATCGCGTCCTCCTCGGCCTCGGACTGCTCAGCATTCTGGCCGGCAGCGCATTGGTCTTCCTGATTTCCGATACCTTCATGCGTCCGCTCGCGAACCTGGTGGGCGGCGTCCACGCACTCGAACAAGGGAATTTCAGTTATGCGTTGGAAAGCAACGGCGGCGACGAGGTCGCCGAAGTCACCGCTGCATTCGATCGCCTGCGCACCACCTTGCAGTCGTCTCAGCACGAGCAGAAACAGCTCGAAGAGCGCCTGCGCCAGGCCCACAAGATGGAAGCTGTCGGCCGCCTCGCCGGAGGTGTCGCTCACGATTTCAACAATTTACTGACGATCATTCGCGGCCACGGCGATTTGCTCAATGACCGTCCCGGCATCACTGATTCCGAGCGCCATAGCCTCGAGCAGATTCACAAAGCCTCCGGGAAAGCCGTGGCCATGACCCGGCAACTGCTGGCCTTTAGCCGTATGCAGGTCCTTCAGCCTCGCGTGCTCGACCTGAACACGGTCATCAATGACATGGGCAAGATGCTTCCACGGCTCATCGGCGAGCATATCGAATACATTTTTTCGCCAGAACCGAAGCTCGCCAACGTGAAAGCCGATCCCAGCCAGATCGAGCAAGTCATCATGAACCTCGTCGTGAACTCCCGCGACGCTATGCCCAACGGCGGCACCATTTCCGTTCGCAGTCGTAACATCGTCATGGACGACGCCGAAGCTCGCCACCATCCGCCGATGACTGCCGGCAATTATGTCTTGCTCTCCGTCAGCGACACCGGCCACGGCATGAGCCCGGAAACCAAGGCTCATATCTTCGAGCCGTTCTTCACTACCAAAGAAGTGGGCAAAGGCACCGGACTCGGCTTGGCTACCGTCTATGGCGTGGTCAAACAGAGCGGCGGATTCGTTTGGGTCGAGAGCACCATTGGCAAAGGCACGACCTTCGAAATTTATCTGCCGCAAGTTTCCGGCAAAGCTGCATCTTCTTCCGATACCGAACCGCGGTTAACCCCCATACCGCGCGGCACAGAAACCGTTCTCGTCGTCGAAGATGAGTCCGATGTTCGCGAACTGACCTGCGAATTTCTCAAAGTTAGCGGTTACTCCGTCCTCGGCGCATCCAACGGTTTGGAAGCTCTCGAGCTGCTCGCCCGGTATTCCGGCACCATCCATTTAGTCCTAACAGACGTGATCATGCCGCGCATGGGTGGCACGGAGCTGTCCGAGCGCCTTCGCATCGTGCGTCCAAGCACAAAGGTGCTTCTGATGTCTGGCTATTCCGAGTACTCGGGCGGCGTTAAGGATCCCGCCCTGGCGCATATCCCCATTATTCAAAAGCCATTCTCGCGTCCTGCCTTAGTCCGAAAAATCCGCGAAGTGCTTTCGGGTCAATCCGCCGAGCCCGCGAGGGCCCTTAACAATGTTTAATGCCACCAATTTCGGTATTACATGCGAGTTCACAAGTGCCGCCAAGCGTCAGCACGTTGCAGTTCTTGTTGACCGCGCTTCAGTGAGGAAGTTCAGCATCCGTGCGACGATCGGCCGCAAGTTGAGCGTTCTCGTCTCACTCGCTATAGGGTTGTTTTTGCTTCCTGTTACAAGCCATTGCCAGCAAACACCGCAAGCGCCATCCTCCGACACCTCGTCGGACGTGCGCCCATTGGTTCAAACTCTTCACGAACTTCAGACTGAAGTGCAATCGCTGCACACACAACTCGATCAGCTTCGCTCCGACCAACAACAAGCACGCGCCGAAGCGGCTACCCTCCGCCACGAGCTGCGTCTCGCGATAAGCGAGAAATCCCCCGCGTACAGCAGCACTCTGTTTCGCATCATCCCGCCCGCACCGGACTCAGCGCCCTTAGAATCAGATCCCATCTCGGTGGACGCCTCCGACCGCTCCGCCGCAGCAACCGAGTCTGCGCAACAAGCCAATGCCGAGCGCATCGGAAAGCTCGAAGAAAATCAGGACCTCATCGAAGGTAAGCTCAACGACCAATACCAAACGAAAATCGAAAGCGCCTCAAAATATAAAGTCCGCCTGTCTGGCATGGTCTTGTTCAACACCTTTTCGAATCGCGGCGCGGTCGACAATCTCGACTTCCCCGGTCTGGCGCATGAGCGCGAAGCCGACGATTCTGCGGGCACTTTCGGCGCCTCGTTCCGCCAGTCGCAGATCGGTCTTCAGGCTTTCGGTCCCGAAGTCGCTGGTGCGCATACCAGCGCGGACATCAATTTCGACTTTGCTGGCGGTTTTCCCAATGCTCCAAACGGCGTCTCCACCGGCATCGTTCGCCTGCGTACCGGCACCGTGCGCCTCGACTGGAAAAATACCTCCATCATCGCCGGCCAGGATCATTTGTTCTTCGCACCGCTCGCTCCAACCTCGCTGGCAACCGTCGCGGTCCCCGCTCTCGCTTACTCCGGAAATCTCTGGGCCTGGACGCCGCAGGTTCGCGTTGAACATCGCGTGCAGCTCACCGAAGCTTCCAAACTCACCCTCGAAGCCGGTATTCTCGATTCCCTGACCGGCGAGTTTCCCGGATATGAGGGATACCGCGAAGCCACCGCTGGCGAAAAATCGGGCCAGCCCGCCTATGCTTCCCGTATTGCCTGGTCTCACGCACTCTTTGGCCAGGAACTCACCGCCGGACTCGGCGGTTATTACGCCCGCCAGAACTGGAGCCTTGGCCGCAACATCGATAGCTGGACCGGCACCACCGACGTTACCGTCCCCTTCGGTCACCACTTTGAACTTACGGGCGAGTTTTATCGCGGCCGCGCCATCGGTGGCTTAGGCGGTGGTATCGACCAAACCATTCTCGCCTCTGGCGATCTGGAAGATCCCACTACCACACTCGAAGGCCTCAACTCCATGGGCGGCTGGGCGCAACTCAAGTTCAAGCCGGTGCCCAAATTCGAAGTCAATGGCGCGTTCGGCCACGACAATCCTTTCGGCAGCCAGATCGCGCGCTTCACCGCTGTTCCCGTCTATTACGATTCGCTCTTCTCGAAAAATCAGACCTGGTTCACCAATTTCATCTACCAACCGCGCTCCGACGTACTCTTCTCCATCGAATTCCGCCGCCTTCGAACCTTCGGCAGCGAAGGTGAGCCCCCGAACCTGGCGCATCAACTCAATTTCGCTTTGGGCTATCTTTTCTAGGATGAAATCTTGATCCCGAGTTTCACAAATCGTCTGTTCCGCACGTGTGGCTGCCTGGCTGCGCTGATACTCGCCGTCGTTCCCAATCAGGCGCAGGCGCAGCACCCACCTGTCACGCTGGCTGTCGAGATCGGCCGCAGCGCGCCGGCCAAACAAGTAAAAGACTATTCGAATGTCGTGGTGTGGCTGACCTCAGCCGACGAGTACGGCGATCCCGTTCCAACGAGTCACTCCACCGCACCTCATCGGAATCCCATCATCCTGCAGCGCAACAAGACATTCGAGCCTCACGTTCTCGCGGTACCGTTAGGCTCCACGGTGGAATTCCCGAACAAGGATCCCTTCTTCCACAATGTCTTTTCATTATTCAACGGCAGGCGCTTCGATCTCGGCCTCTACGAAGGCGGCTCCAGCAACTCTGCTCGCTTCGACCATACCGGCGTCAGCTTCCTGTTCTGCAATATCCATCCAGAAATGAGCGCCGCAATCGTGGTGTTGAACACGCCGTACCACACAGTCTCCGATCGCGCCGGCCGCGGTTCGATTGCCGATGTGCCCGATGGCCGCTACCGCTTGCATGCGTGGTACGAGCGCAGCACCCCAGAAGAACTCCGGAAGCTCGAACGTGAAGTCGTGATCTCGCAATCTTCACGCGCCCTGGATCCCATACGCATCACAGACAGCGGCGATCCCATGCTCGCGCACAAAAACAAATACAACCAGGACTACACCCCAGTCACCAACCCCACCTACAAGCGTCCCTAGCAATGAAGCACGTGCGCACGCCGCCACACACTAGCACTGAACTGTTCTTCAATTTGTCAGGATTATGACGACTCGCTGAATGTGTATTTGAATCTGGCTTTTGAATTTGTAGGGGCGACGCTTCAGCGCGTCCCTCAACACCAGATCTTGACAAGAATCGATTCGTCAGTATCGATCCAACGTCTTACGCCGCTTCCTACTAATCAAATCCCGATCCACTCAAATATGGCAAGACGTCGCGCCGCGCTTCTCCAAATATTTCTGGTGATACTCCTCTGCTCGCCAGAACGTCCCCGCCGCCGTAATCTCCGTCGCCACCGGCCGCCGCAACTTCCCGCTGGCTTCCAACGCCGCCTTGGACTTCTTGGCCGCCGCTTCCTGCTCCGGCGAATGAAAGAAGATGGCCGAGCGGTACTGCGACCCAAAGTCCGGCCCCTGCCGGTTCACCTGCGTCGGATCATGCATCTGCCAGAACGCATCCAGCAATTTCTCGTAGCTGACTTTCTCTGGATCAAACGTGACCTGCACCACCTCGGCGTGCCCGGTCTCGTCCGTGCAAACATCCTTATAACTGGGATTGGCCATATGCCCGCCGCTGTAACCAGACTCCGCCGAAATCACCCCTGGAATCCGTTGAAAATTAGCCTCGATTCCCCAAAAGCATCCCGCCCCAAACGTAGCAATCTCACTCATGTCCTTACCTTTCCTCTAGGGGCACAGCAAGCTGGCCCCTTCTCGGCAATAACGCTGCGTCTTGTTAATTGTGCGATGTTGTTTTCCAATGCTGCCTCAATCGCACTCGGAAATCGTGCCGTATACGCCGGCGTCATCCTCAGGCGACCCGATAAGCGATCGCCGAAGGTCTCTCCGTACGATATTTTACCTAATTCGCGTGAGCCGAGGAATCACCCCAAAGCCCCCACAGCAACAATCCATTAGATGCCTTCCAGCCGCCATCGATTCATCCACAAACTCTACGTCCTCTACGACTTCGCCCTGGCCGCCACCGACGCATTCAAAGCCTTCAACTTATCCAGCGCCGGCTGCTTATAAGGACTATTCACCGAAGCCGCCTCGGTCAACGCCGCCTTCGCATCCGGAATTTTCTTCAAATTCAGCAGCGCAAACGCCAGCCGATACTGATTCCGGGCGTAGCTTCCCGCGTCCGGCTTCAACAGCGGCGAAGCCGTCTTGAAATTTTCCACCGCGCCCGCATTATTTTTCTTCTGCAAATACACTTGCCCGAGCGCGCTCAATGCCAATCCCTTTTGCAACCCGCTCTGCTGCGTCCACTGGTCGTCGGTCAATCCTTCCGGCTTCTTCGCTGTTCCCACCACAGTGATTGCCTTCTTGGCCGAAGCCTCGGCCTTGTCCAGCTGTTCGCCCTTTTCGCTGTAATAATCCGCGAGCAGAATCAGCATTCCTAAATTGTTCGGATCCTTCGCCAGTAATCCATTTGCCGTCTCCAGCATCTTCGGCGTGTTCTGCGTCTGCTGATACGTCGCCGCCGCCACACCCAACGCCTGGTCCGCGTACGGTGAGTCCGGAAAAATCTGCGCAAAATGCGCCAGGTACGCCGCGCGCTTAGTTGCGTCCTTGCTCTGATACGCGCTGTTAAACAACAATTGCTGCGCATACGTCAGATTGTCGTGCGCGCTCTCCAGCACTCGTTTCTTCTGATCCGCCCAGGACGCCTCGTTGTTCCCCTCTGGCGTCGGCTTATCTTGAAACCGTTTCACGATCGCGCTCAGCTTATCGCCATACGCGAACGCCTTCTCGGTATCGCCTTTCTCCGCCGCGGCACGCACCATATTCACCGCATTGTTGAAATTGTCCGCATCAAGTTCGAACAATTTGTCGCCATATTCGAATGCCTTATCGTAATTCTTCGCCGCGATGTAGTAGTTGACGTACAGATCGTCCGCCACGGTCGCCATATCGCTCTGTCCCGCCGTGGCCGCAAATTTATCGATCAACGCCAGCTTCTGCGTCGGATCCGTCGCCGCATTCACCTCCGTCAGCGCCTTGTCTGCATCCGATCCCGCGGGTATGGGCACGTACTTCCCGATGGTCTGCGCCTGTGTCGCTGCGAATCCGCCGGCCACGAGCCACACGCCCGCCAACAGCGTGCCAATGAGCACCTTATTTCGCTTCATAGTTACCTCCAGAAAACGTCACCGCTGTCCGGTCGCGCCAGCCTGAAGTGCAGCACTTCGTGCCCTCTTCAATGGTCAAACGCGCCAAGCCGTGACCCACCACTCAAATTTGCCCGCATCTTATTGCCGCAATGCTTCCGTGGCAAACAAAATTAACCTGGCGCGCTGCACATTGACTGCTCCGTCTCGAAGCCGCACTAAGACAGACAGCTCCGATCAGCCCACAGTGCGTGCAGGCTGGTAACCAAATTTCCCGCCATCCGTCCAATATCTTGACGTCACCAAGTGCGCCGAGCGAAACGCCTTAGTCCGCTCTTCTGGTCCGCGATTCATCGCGCCGCTCGCCTTCGGCCTCTACCCCGCTGGCCATTGATATTCTGGGAATCCGGTGCCTTGCTGTGCGGGCGTGGACGCTTCGAAGATGCGAGAATAGAGTAGTCGCTATTCAGTACTAGCTGCGGTCGCCCGCTCGTGCGTCCGCGTTACCACTAGGTTGGCCGTGCTCACGCACTCCACACCTCGTTGAGTCAGTTTGCCTCGGTTGATTTCGAACTTTGCCACTGGAAAGGGTCGCCGTCTTGATGAAGATTCTGATCTCCGCGCTACGCCTGCGCCAAATTGCTCACCATCGCGTCTGCGCTGTCCTCGCCATCGCCGCGATGATCTTTCTCACATCGACAGGCCCGCTCCGCGCCGACGAGCCTTACGCCCGCAGCCGCGACTACGACCTCCAGCACTCCAAAATCGTCCTCCGTTTTGACACCGACCAGAAGAAGGTCATCGGCGACGTCACTCACACTCTCTCGATCCTCCGGGACGCCACCACAAAAATCGCCTTCGACTCCGTCAATCTCACCATTCAAAGTGTCACGGTAAATAAATCTTCCGCAAAATTCGAAACCACCGCTACCAAACTGATCGTCCCACTTCCGTCTGCATCCAAGCCCGGCGACAAATTCGAAATCGAAATTCGCTACGAAGGTAAGCCTTCCAAAGGCCTCTATTTCATCCTCCCGGATAAAAACTATCCCGATCGCCCCAAACAAATCTGGACTCAGGGCGAATCTGAAGATACTCGTTACTATCTCCCGACCTACGACTATCCCAACGATCGCCTCACCACCGAAACGATCCTCACCGTTCCCGCCTCCTGGGTAACGATCGCGAATGGCAAGCTCATCAACGTCGCTGACGCCCCCAACTCGACGAAGACCTGGACTTGGCGCGAATCTCTTCCGAGCTCCACATACCTGATCACCGTCGTCGCCGGCGAATTCGATGAGGTAAAAGACTCATTCCGCGGTCTCCCGCTCACGTACTACGCGCCAAAAGGCCGTGGAGATCGCCTCAGAATTAACTACGGCCGAACTCCCGAAATGGTTGAACGTCTTCAACAAGAAAATCGGCGTCGACTATCCTTGGGAAAAATACGCCCAGGTCATGGTCGACGACTTCGTCGCGGGTGGCATGGAAAATTCCAGCGCCACTACCAACACCGCAAGTTCGCTGAAACATCCCAAGCTTGTCCCCGAATATCCCACTGACGAGGACGACCTCATCTCTCACGAACTTGCGCATCAATGGTTCGGCGATCTGGTCACTTGCAAAGATTGGGGCGACGTCTGGCTGAACGAGGGCTTCGCCGACTTTTTCGAAACCGTCTGGCGCGAAGCTCACTATCCCAAGGACGAAACCGATTTCAAGCGCTGGAACACCGCACGCGAGTGGTTCTGGAAAACGGATCTTTACACCAAACCCATCGTGCGTTTCGATTTCGACGATTCCACCTCCGACGAGTTTGACGGGAACGCCTACGAAAAATCCGGCTTCGTTCTCTACATGCTCCGCCATCAGATCGGCCAGGAGCAATTCTGGCGCGGCGTGAACCACTATCTCGAAGCTCATCGCGGTCAGAACGTCGTCACCGCCGACTTCGTCAAAGCCATCGAAGAAACCACCCACATCAACAACGACCGCTTCTTCAACGAGTGGATCTACGGCGCTGGCGCTCCGAGATTCGACCTGGCGTACACCTACGACGACGCCAAGCATCAGCTATCGCTAAAAGTGAAGCAGACTCAAAAGGTCGAAGGCCGCGTTGGCGTCTTCCAGGTCCCCAGCGAAGTGGAAATCACCACCGCGTCCGGCCCGAAGCTCTACCCCATCACCATTTCCAAAGCCGCGGAAACGTTCACTTTCCCATCAGACTCCGCGCCGCTTATGGTTTTGTTCGATAAGGGCGGACACATTCTCAAGTCCGCTGACTTCCACAAAGAAAAGAAAGAGTGGTTGTATCAGCTTACCCACGCCACTGAATTCTCCGATCGCGCAGATGCCGCGGTCGCGCTCGGGAAAATCAAAAACGACGATGAAGCCGTCAGCGCCCTCGGCTCCGCCATGAAACAAGATAAATCTCCCGACCTCCGAACGGTCGCCGCCGACGCGCTCAGTCATGTCCGCGGGTCCCGCCGCCGCAAAGCAACTGCTCGCCGCCCTCGACGCCAATGATGAGCCCCTCGTTCGCGCCCACATCGTCGCCGCTCTCGGCTACTTCAAGGAGGATTCCGCCATTCCCCCGAAGTTGGAGGCCATCGCGCGTGACGACCATTCCTTTCGCGCTCGCGCCGCAGCGCTCCAGTCACTCGGCCGCCTGAAATCGCCAAACGCCTTCGCCACCATTACAACCGCCGTGAATGGCGAATCGCCTGACGGTTTTCTCCGCGATGCCGGTCTGCGCGCCTTCGGTTATCTCGGCGACGACAAAGCTCTGCCGTTGCTCCGCGAATGGTCATCCGTTGGCAAACCGATTCCATCTCGCATGGCCGCCATCGCCAGCCTCGCGCGCACCGACAAAGAAAATAAGGAGCTGACGCGCTTCATCGCGTCCTATCTTTCCGAGTCTCGCTTTGGGGTCCGCGAAGCCGCTATCTCTGCGCTCGGTAACCGCGGGGATGCCTCCGCGATCCCAGCGCTGGAGGGCCTGCTGCAATCCAATGATCTCAGCATCGAAATGGTTCCGATGATCAAGGAACAAATCACTAAGCTCCAAAAGCATCCCGCAGGGAAAGAGAACGCCCACGCCACCGACGATGAAGACGAAGAATCCTCGCCATCTAATCAATCCGCCGTCACGCAGCGCCTGGACAAGCTCGAACAATTAATCGAGCAAATGTCCGACCGCCTAAAATCCATCGAAGCTCGCCTACCGCCACCCAGGAAAGATCACGACTGACAGCTTGCCCAACTTTTAGCACGATCTCGGCGCCGAGAAATTCTCGGGTGCCCCATCCTTCGCGGCTTGTGCGAAGGGTGGGCCGCTCCGCACTCGGTCCACACAATCTCGCAGCCTGAGTTACTCGCTCTCCGCCACCAAAATCCGCAAATCCCGCAAATTATTCCCGGTCGGCCCGGTCACAACCGCATCTCCGAGCCGCTCAAAAAACGTAAACGCGTCGCTGCGCTCAAAAAACTCGGCCGTACTCATTGCCATTGCCGCCGCACGTGCGGCTGTCTCCCCATCCGCCACCGCTCCGGCCCCCGGGCTGTTCCCATCGATCCCATCCGTCCCGGCGCTTAACACCGCGATCCCCTTCCTCGCGATCTTTTCCACGCAAACCAGCACGAACGCCGAATTCCTCCCGCCGATCCCGCTTCCGGTTACCGGCGAACCAACCTCGCCATCCGCAATCAAAGCCACCCGCCGTCCAGCATGAATTTGCCGCAACTCCTCCAACTGCTCCAACAAATATTCCGCCGCCAGGTCCACCGGCCAATCATCGGTAGTGTTATCGCAGCAAGTGATGCAGCCCGCCGCCTCTGCCGCGCGATGCGCCGGATGAAACAAATCATCGATCCCCAAGAGCAGCGCAAATGTGCATTCGCAAATGCGGCGTCTCCTGGCTTCGGCGTTTCCGGCATCTTGCCGTCGCGAATCCATTGCCGCAGCGACTCCGGCAGTCGCGCTTCCAACCCGTACTGCTCCACGACATGCATCGCATCCGCAATTGTGGTCGGATCGCCAATCGTCGGTCCCGATGCCAGCGCCTCTTCCTGCCCAGGCGGCACATCGCTGACCGCCAGCGTGATCTTCGTCGCGCGACCCGCGGCCGCTGCCAGCCGCCCACCCTTTACTGCCGAAACATGCCGACGTACCTTCCCGATATCTCCGATTGGGGCCCCGCAGGTCACCAAAGCCCGATACAGCTGCTGCACATCCGCAAGGCTCAGGGATAAATCCAGCGGCAATTCCACCAACGCCGAGCCTCCTCCCGACAATAAAAAGAAAACCAGGGTTCGCTCATCGCACCTGCGCAGCAACTTCAAAATCTCTTCGCCCGCCGCCCAACTTTCAGCATTCGGCAACGGATGCCCGCCAACAAAATATTGCAGGCCGCTAACCACGCGCGCTGGAGCAGTCGGCACCGCAACAATACCTTCCAGCGCGCGTCCGTCTCTTAGCAGACTCACCAGCCCCTCGACCATCGCGTGCGCCGCCTTGCCAATCGCGATCACCACCACGCGACGGAACGCCGCAAGATCCACATCCAACGACGACACTACATCCGCACACTTCAAGTGCGTCCCCACCCGCAGCAATTTCCGCTGCATCGTGGCGGGAATATCAATCGCCCCTAATGTTTCGTGAAAAATCCGGCGGGCCAACCCCTTCAAATCCCCCATCAAATCATCCCCAAAAACTCCATGTAGCGGCCGCCTTCTGAGGCGGGCGCCCCTGGCGGAGTACATGCAATCAAATCAACCCAGATAAACGCACCCTGCGCCTTCTAAGCGCGCACATTCACACCCAAATTCCAGCAAGATCAATCCGCTGCATCATTCCTGCTCCCACGGGTGCCGCACCCTTCGCTGTTAAGGGTGCGGGTTTAGACGCAACTACAAGCATCACCGATCGCCAACACCTCTCACGCCGAACATAAACTTTCGACTCCCCTCCTACTTCCCCTTCCACACATCCGGGTTCAACATATTCGCCGGCCGCTGCCCCTTAAAAAACGCAACCACATTTTCCGCCGCGATCACCGACATTTTCGTCCGCGTTTCCAGCGATCCCGAAGCAATATGCGGCGCCAACACGACGTTGGGCCGCTTCAATCCCGGATGAATGAATGGTTCATTCTCATACACGTCCAATCCCGCGCCGGCAATTTTCTTGCTCTCCAAAGCGTGCACCAGCGCTGCTTCATCCACCACCGGTCCCCGCGCGGTATTGATCAGGAAGGCCGTTGGTTTCATGCGGTGAAATTTTGCGCCATCCATTAGTCCGCGAGTCTCGGGCAACAGCGGCACGTGCAAACTTACGAAGTCGGCTTCCGCCAGCAGCGTATTAAAATCCCGGTATTCGGCTTTCAAATCGTTCTCGATGTCCAAAGGCGCGCGAATGGCATCGCTGTAAATAACTTTCATCTGGAACCCCGCCGCGCGTCGCGCAACCGCTCGCCCGATGCGCCCGAACCCGACCAATCCCAGCGTCTTGCCCCACACATCCGTACCCACCAGTTGATCCAGATCCCAGCCCTTCCAGTTTCCCGAACGCGCCAGTTGCTCGCCTTCACCAATCCTCCGGGCCACCGCCATCATCAGCGTCCACGCAAAGTCCGCTGTGGTCTCGTCCAGCACTCCCGGCGTATTCGTTGCCACCACTCCTCGTTTGGTGCACGCCGCAACATCTATATTGTCGAAACCTACTGCGACGTTCGCCGCAATTCGCAACTTCGGCGCGGCGCGGAGCAATTCGTCGTCCACCTTCTCGGTCAACAGGCACACCAGCGCTTCGCGATCCTTGATCAATGCAAATAATTCTTGTTTCGAAATGCGCTCCGGCTTCGTCCAGTACTGCACGTCGCAGTTTGCATTTAATATTTGCTGCGCCGCCGGAAACAACGGTCGAGTTGCGAGCACTCGAGGCTTGGGCATGATCTCTCTCCGCTTTCACGCTTACGGTAGCATAGGTTCTCAGCACGACACGACGTGTTGCGCCTCCTCGCGACTATTCCTATAGTGGAAGCATCCAACGGAGCGCAGAACCTTCTCGGCTCCGCTTGCAAATGAACGCTCTCGTTCGCGAACTTCAAAAGCTTGTTGGTCAAGACGCTGTCCTGCACCGACCTGAGGACCTGCTCCTCTACGAATACGACGCTTCCGTGGAAAAAGGCCGGCCCGAGGCGGTCGTTTTTCCACCAGCACCGAACAGGTTTCTCACATCGTCCAGCTTGCTGCGCAGAACAACATCGCCATCGTGGGTCGCGGCGCGGGCACCGGTCTTTCTGGCGGAGCACTTCCCCGCGCCGGCGGCCTCATGATCGCCTTCGCGCGCATGAACCGCATCCTGGAAATCGATCTGGAGAATCAGCGCGCCACCGTGCAAGCCGGCTTGGTCAATGCGGATCTCACGCGCGCGGTTGAAGCGGACGGTTTTTACTTCGCTCCCGATCCTTCCAGCCAGAAATCCAGCACCATTGGCGGCAACGTTTCGGAAAACGCCGGCGGTCCGCATACACTCGCTTACGGAGTTACCACGAATCACGTCACCGCTCTCCGACTCGTGCTGCCCGATGGCGAAGTCGTTCATGTCGGCACAAAGCAGGGAGATGCCTCACCTTTCGACCTCGCCGCTCTCTTCGTAGGATCGGAAGGCACGCTCGCTCTCGTCACCGAAGTTACCGTAAAGCTTTCGCGCAAGCCCGAAGCCATTCAAACTTTGCTCGCTATTTTCGACACTATCGATGACGCCTCCGAGACAGTTGCCGAAATCACTGCTCGCGGCATCACTCCCGCAGCTTGCGAAATGATGGACGGCTGGACGCTTCGCGCCGTCGAGGAATATATCCACGCCGGATTTCCCACTGACTCCGCCGCTGTACTGCTCCTCGAAGTCGAAGGACTGAACGAAACGGTCGAAGGGCAGACCGCCGCCATTGATGAAATCTGTCGCATCCACCACGCGCGTGAAGTTCGCGTTGCGCAGGACGCCAAACAGCGCGAACTCTTGTGGAAAGGACGCAAGAATTCTTTCGGCGCGCTCGGCCGCATCGCTCCCGGCAACTATGTTCTTGACGGCGTCATTCCGCGAAGCAAGCTGCCACAAACTCTGCGTCATATTCAGCAACTCGGCGAGAAATACGGCTGCTTCATCGGCAATATCTTCCACGCGGGCGACGGAAATTTGCATCCCATCGTGCTGTTCGATCCGCGCGACACCGCGCAATTTAAGCGCGCCATGGAAGTCTCCGCCGAAATCATCCGTTACTGCGTGGAGATCGGCGGCAGCCTGACCGGCGAGCACGGTATCGGCATGGAGAAAAGCGAGTTGATGCCACTGCTGTTTTCCGACGCGGATTTCGCACTCATGCGCCGCGTGCACGATGCGCTGAACCCCACGTGTTCGCTCAATCCGGGGAAGATCTTTCCGCTGGGCAAAGGGTGCGGCGAAACTCGCATTCGTCTCCACGCTGCAAATCCTGTGGCGGCAGCATGAAGTTTGCTGATATTGCTGCACCCGAATTTGGCAATTTCTCGCCGAGTGAGTCACCCTCGGCTTCTGAGCTGCCAAATCGATGACACTGCTTTCCCCAGCGCATGCCACCGCACTAGAGTCCGTGATGGATCCATCTTGCGTGATCTCCGAGCCGCAAGCACTGGCGAAGTATGCGATCCACGGCATCGCGCCAGGTTCCGCCGCGAAGCCCCGCTCCGCGCTGGAAGCCGCGGAAATCGTGCGCTTCGCCGCCGCCGAAAAACTTGCGGTGATTCCCTGCGGAAATCGCAGCAAGCTCGATCTTGGTGCAACGCCGCTGCGCTACGATATCGCATTGGATCTGAGCGGGCTCTGCGAAATCGCTCACTACGATGCGGCTGACCTTACGCTAAGCGTGGACGCGGGCGTTCCGCTGGCCCAACTCAACGCTACGCTGTTCCAGCACAATCAATTTCTTCCCTTGCTCACTCCTTATTACTCCAGCAGTACGATTGGCGGGGCCATCGCCTCCGGACTCGATTCTCCGCTGCGCCAGTTTTACGGCACTGCTCGCGATTTTCTGCTCGGCGCCGAATTCATCGATGGAACCGGAGCGCAGGTCAAAAGCGGCGGCCGCGTGGTAAAGAATGTAACCGGCTACGACCTGCACAAGCTCCTGATCGGATCACTGGGAAGTCTGGGAGTGATCACGCGCCTCAACTTCCGAACGTTTCCCGCTCCCATTGCAGGAACTTGCGGGTTTATTGCTTCATTTCCGACACACGAAGCCGCACTCGCGCTTCGCCGCAGAATTGTAGAGTCGCCGCTGTCCCCGCTCACACTGGACGTGATTAGTCCGAGCACCGCGCGTATCTTCGCAACGCGGACACCGCTCGCCGCTGAAGTTCCGGTCTTCTCTGGCGAAAATCACAGCGAGCGTGCAAATCTCGCTTCCTTTGCCAGGAGATTGGTTCCATCCACAGCACTGGCAGCTTTGCGCGGCGTTTGCCGGAAATCCGGAAGTGCTCGATCGTTACACGCGAGATCTGACGCGCTTCGCTCATGACGCCAAAGCCAGCAGCGCCAACTTTCTGGACGACAGCATGCGCCCGTCGATCTGGGGACGCTTGCGCGAAGCCATCGCTCTGTTTCGCGAAGCCTCAGCGGCAGCAAGCATTTTTCGGCTAAGCTTTTTGCCGGGGTTCCAGGCTCACGCCATCACCGTTCTTGAAGGCGTCGCGAATGCTGCCGGCTTGATTCTCATTTTGGTCGCTCGCGCATCCGGCACGATGTATGTCGGACTGCTTCCCGAAACCTCGGTTGAATTTGGCAACGGCAATCGAGTTGACGAAGGCACGCTTGAAAAACTCAGCATGCTGACCCAGGAGATTTTTGCGCTGGTTCGTTCGCGCAATGGCGACGCCGCGATGCTGTTCGTGCCGCAAGCTTTGCGCGCTATGCCGTCGGTGCAGGCGGTGCAGCCTAAGAATTCCTCGTTAGCTCCGCGCATCAAGTCCGCTTTCGACCCGGGAAATATTTTTGCGCCTGGCCGCCTAGTTTGATCTCTGCAAGTGCCAAATCCAAAAGTTCGACAACGTGCAGAACCTTCTGATTGGTGTTGTGTAACCGAGCGCCAGCGCGCAGTTGGAGCAGGCAGCCGGGATTGGCGGTAGCGATGGTTGCGGCACGGGTGGCGGCGGCATGCTGCATTTTTTCCGCTAACAGTTTGAGCGACGCTTCTGTTTGCGTCACGTTGTAAACGCCGGCGGAGCCGCAGCAGAGTTCGGAGTAGGGCAATTCCACAAAGTCGAGACCAGGAATGGTCTGCAGCAACTGGCGCGGGGCGTTGCGAATTTTCTGTCCATGAAGCAGGTGGCAGGAATCCTGGTAAGTGACGCGAAGCGGAATCTGTTGCAGCGGCGCGGAGAGGCCGAGATCGGCGAGGAATTCGGTGACGTCGCGGACTTTCGCTCGGAAAGCCTGGGCACGCGTATAGTCGGGCTCGTTTGACGAGAAGAATCGCTCGTATTCCTTCAGCGTGGAGCCGCATCCTGCGGCATTGGTGATGATGGCATCGAAATCGTCACTGAGAAATGCATCGAGATTCTTACGTGCAAGATCGCGAGCGGCGTCACGAACGCCGGCGTGCGCGGCCAGCGCTCCGCAGCAGAATTGGGTGGCCGGGACCACAACGTCGCAGCCGTTGGCAGTGAGCACGCGGATGGTGGCTTCGTTGAGTTTGGTGAAGGTGACTTGCGCGACGCATCCGGCGAAAAACGCAACGCGGGCGCGTCGTGGACCGGAGGCGGGAAATGTGCGGCCAAGTTGCGAGAAGAAAAAGGAATCGTCGATCGCAGGCAACAGCATCTCGCGATCGGCCAAGCCGAAGAGCTTGAGAATCCCACTGGCGCGCGCGACGGATTGCAGACCGGAACGCTGATAGAAACGAAACATGCGAGCAAGCAAGGCGATACGTCGCGGATACGGCAGCAATTTGCGGAACGTGAAATTGCGAGCGATACGCGCGAAGAATGGACGCTTGTAATCAGTTTCGATGCGGGCGCGGGCGTGTTCCACCAGGCGGCCGTATTCCACGCCGGACGGGCAGGCGGTTTCGCAGCTCCGACAGTCCAGACATTTGTCGATGTGCTCGACGAAGGAATCGCTGACAGACGCTCCCTGGAGTTCGACCTGGATCATCTGATGGATGCGGCCGCGGGGTGAGTCGGCTTCAACGTTCCAGAGGCGGTATGTCGGGCAGGTGTTGAGGCAGATGCCGCAGTGGACGCAGCGAGCGTAGTCTTCGTAAACAGGCGGGTGAGCGGAAATTTGAGGTGAAGACATGGCTAAGTGGACCGTTAAAAGAGGCGGAAAATACACGGAGTTTCGCCTCGGCTTCGCTTTTTAGAGCGGGGTACCCCCCCACCGATTTGTATGAGGATCGAAACAAAGGACTTACAGATTGGCACTGTTTGACTGAAAACAAAGGGTCGCGTCCCTGATAGCGAAATGTAAAGTCCGGGCAGTTGCGGCTGTTCGTACACAGGGGATACGGGAAGGCTGCTGCGGTTCAGGGTGGAAGAGGCAGCCAGCGCAGCAGTGGATTCTTTCGAGCGCGAGGTAGACTCAGGCGACACAGCTTATAGTAACGCAAACGTTACCCCTTGTCAAGAGATTGTTTACTGGTTGAGCATTCGAACGATCAGAGTTCTGCGCAGCGGAGGTTGCTGCGAGCGCCATTTTTGCCGCCGCCGTGCAGGGGCTGGAATGGCCGGTGTCACGAGGAAGCCGGCGTTTCGTTGGTGAGTTAACAGCTAGCGTTCGCCGATCAGGTAACGGCAGCCGGTTGGTCCCATGAGGACGGAATGAATGGCGCCGGACGGAACATCGCAGCGGTCACCGGCGCGGTAGGTTTGGGTTTTTCCGGCCATGGTGAGCGTGAGTTCGCCGGAGAGGACGATGTGGGCGGTTTCGTCGGGGTGAGTGTGGTCGGGATAGTGCGCCTTTGGTGGGTCTTGCCAAACGTAGGTGTGGGTGAAGCCTTCGTCGCGGAGTTTTCTGGTTAGGGACTGCTCGTCCATTGAGCGAGTTTAGCAGAGGCGAGGTGCTGGGGCGGACGGTAAACAGTGATCGATTGATCATGGCTGAGCGCCGATCGAAATTCGTGGGCAGCGCTTCATTGCGCGTGATTGAAGTGAGATCTAAACCCTCAGGCCTGAAGGCCTGAGCTACAAGTCGCTTCAGCAAACTGGGGACTCGGAACATAAATTTCTAGGGGCAAAAACGGGGGCGCCCCTCCGGCGGTATTTGGGGGATGCCGCAGAAAGGGCGTTCCGTCTTCAGGAGAGAAGATCTTTCAGCGCGGCGCAAAATAGCGGGCCGCACAATTGTCTTGGCGCGACGAGGGAAAGTATGCGGAGGCGCTGACGCTCAGTGCTAGAGGCTCACACTTATTCGCGCGCGCTTCTCGCGATGGCCTTCGCCTATTGGGGAGGCGCGGTTGGAGTTGCTCCTCCTTGTGGTGGCCGATGCATCCCGCGCATACCGCGATGACCTCCGGGTCCACCTTGCTGGACGGTGTAATCGGCCGGGACAGTGAACAGGTTCGCGGCCGGCTCGGTCCTCTGGATATTTGAGAGCGTGTAGGTGGTGGTCCCGAAGCGGGGATCAGTGCGCGTGCTCTTCACCACGACCTGCAAATCGGGCGAGTACCAGCGCTCGAAGACGACCTGCAAGGGTTTGTCGTTGCCAATTTGTCCAGCGGCGATGGTGCGCGTGATGCGGGTACCCTCAGCGGCGACGCCGTTGATGGTCTGCGTGCCCAGCGTATCTTTCTTTACCGCTCCGGAAGCTTCTTCCTGCTGAAGCCGCGCCTCCATTTTCTGCTGAAAAGCCTGCGCCGCTTCAGGAGAAGCCGCGCCGTTGCGGGAGCCGCGCGTACGAAGTTTCATCTGATGCGCGACTTTGTGATCGGGATCAAGCATGTAGTGGGAGCCGGCCACCGGATCAGCGATGGTGATCATGGTGCGGGTCTTACCAGCGGCTTGCAGAGGACCGAAGCCGGAAAGGGTGACTTCGTGGCGCGAGCGGCCCTGGCTGTCGCGATACAAGGTGCTAGTGGTGCTGCGATGGATGGCGGTGCCATCCTGCAGGATCTGGGAAGTTTCCGTTGCGGCGGTGGCCGAGAACGGAGCGCCCTTTACGATCTTGTTGCCGTGAAAGCCTTCAAAGCCCATCAGCTCGACGCGATCGGCGAATGGGCCGCCGGGTCCCTCGCCATGCATCATTCCGCCGGGAGGCGGGGCGTCAGGCGGCGGTGGCGGCGGATCGTCTTGCGCACGTACGCTTGCGGCGGTCAGGAGCAAAGCGCTACTTAAAAAACAACTGGCCCAGGTCACACGATTCATATTCTTTTCTCCTCTTCTCTCCCGAGCAATCTGCATTTGCGATCCTAGCGGACGATCGAATTCCCTATTGCGGCAGGCGGACGGCTTGCGGCTGCCCGTCCTGGCCGACAAACAAATCCACTTGAATCCATTCGCCTGCGCGAGTTTCATTCACCGGCAGGCCAAGGGCACCGAGAGCGCCGCGTTGCATGCGGACGCGGACGACGGCGCCGTCTCCGGTTTCTTGCGGCAAGCTTCCGGGCAGCAGCGTGAAGTCTTCGGCATCGTTTCCCGCGATCAGCGTGGTGTCGTTGACGTTGTTTTCGTCGGCGGTGTTTTCGTGCGAACCGTCGATGGTTTTCACGGTAGAAGTCGCAGTACTGTTTCCGACCGATGCAATCGCGTTGTCCCGTGTACCGCCGATTTGTACAACATGCCAGTTCCACCAGCTCACTGCGCCGACCAGAAGCGCTGCGCCAGCCAGAGCCCATGCGGTCACGACGGCGGCGGCTCGCACTTTCAAGGTGCGGTGCCGGGTATGAAATTCCTGGCGCAGGCGCATTTCCACTCGTAGAGGCGCGCTCATCTCCTGAGTGGCGTCGCGCAGCGTTTGGAGTTCGGCTTGTGCTTCACGCCACGACTCCTGGAGAGCGGCGCAGCGCGAACAAGTGCGCGTGTGTTCTGCTGCCGAGCGACGCTCGATGGTGGAATCGTTCGTGTTTTCACGATCGAGGCCTAGGCCGATCAGCTCGAATTCTTCGCAATTCATTTGAGGCATCCTTCTTTGTACCTGCTGTCTAACGAGCATCGTTGCGCTAGCGGACGGCGGTGAAGCGGCGAGGCGCTTCGCGCAGGATCTCGAGCTTGGCCAGCAGCAGCGCGCGGCCGCGATGCAGACGCGAGCGGATGGTGCCGATCGGGCAGCCGATCAATTGCGCAGCCTCTTCGTAGCTCAACTCTTCCAACTCGCAAAGCACCACGGTTTCGCGAAACTCGGAGGGCAGATCGAGCACTGCTGCTCGCACATGCTCGGCACGCTCCTGCTGCTCGACCCAATGCATGGGCGTGGACGACGTGACTGCCTGTGTGCGCCCGCTGGCTGCCGTTGTCCTCTTGCTCATCGAGCTGAACCTCGCGCGGCAACCGTTCGAGATGCTTCATGACACGGTTGCGGGCGATGCCGTAAAGGTACGCGGCGAGCGGACCGCGTCCGGGGTCGTACTTCTTGGGATCGCGCATCAGGGTCATGAAGACATCCTGCACGATTTCCTCGGAGGCCCAGGCGTGGCCGGTCATCCGCAAAGCAAAGCGGTAGATGGCCGCCTGGTGCCGACGATAGATGAGCGTGAAAGCGTCCTCGTCGCCCTTGGCAACACGGCGAAGCAATACGTCGTCCCTGAGGTCCTCTTGAATCCGCGTGTCTCCCGGTGCGACGTAGTTGCCCGGCCGATTAGGCCAAGCTGGTTTCTCTTTCATTTCCGATGATGGGAGGAAAAAGTTCCCAACCTGAGTAGCGCACCTGTTTTGAAGCAGTTAGAGGTGCTTCAGGTTGGACGTAGGGCCGGGAACCGAGGTGTCAACGGGCCCAGGCACGCGAACCTGCGAGGCGATTGTTAGTTTGCGACTGCTGCGTGGCTATAAAGGTTGCTGCGCGGGACGGAAGAGTTTGGCGGCGATGCTGGTGACCAGGCGACGGGGGACGAGGCGCTGAACCTGAGCACCCAGGTAGTTGCGCGTGCCGGAGATTACGTAGCTTTTGCCGGCGGCGAGGGCGTGCAGGCCGACTTGGGCAACTTTTTGTGCTGTTTCCTGGCGGCGATTGGCGGCGGGCGCCTGGGACTGGTTGGCGACATCGCGAAATTCGGATTCGGTGGAACCGGGGCAGAGCGCACACACGTGAACGCCGTGGAGTTTAACTTCTTCGGCGAGGCCTTCGGCAAAGAGCAGATCGAAAGCTTTGGTGGCGGCGTAGGTTGAGATGTACGGGACAGCTTGGAAGGAGGCGGTAGAAGCGACGATGAGGACGTAACCGCTGCGGCGGTGGATCATGGCGGGAAGGAACAAATGGGTGAGGTGAATGACGGCGGCGCAATTGACCTGAACCATGTCGAGGAGGCGGCGTTGCTCGACGGAGGCGAACGGGCCGTAGGCGCCGAAGCCGGCGTTGTTGATGAGGATATCGATATGGAGACCACGATCGCGCGTGAAGGCGAAGATTTTTTCGGGTGCATCGGGTTGGGTGAGATCGGCGGCGAAGACTTCGGTACGAATCTTGTGCGCGGTGGAGAGAGCTTGCGCGATTTCCTGGAGGCGATCGGCGCGGCGGGCGGTGAGGACGAGGTTTGCGCCACCAGCGGCGAGTTCCTGGGCGAGGGCTTTGCCGATGCCGGCACTGGCTCCGGTGACGAGCGCCCATTTTCCAGACCACGTGGACATCGGTGAGGCTCCTTTTGTGAAGATGGAGCGTATCACGGCGAGTCTGGGCATATGTTGTTGATGCGGCGAACGGTGACACAGCGCGGACGCTGGAGATCGAGGAGGCGCTGCGCGAAGATGGCAGTCGAGGCAAGACGCAGTGATTGTGGAGACCAGACGACTCAAGAGGCGATGATCTTGCCGAGATGGGGCGCAGCGGCCCTTCGGCTATCGCCTTAGGGTAAAGCTGCGCCCTACGTGGAATTTGCGGCTAAGGTGTGGTGGATTTGTTGTCGAGATCTTTCAGGGCGCGGAAGACGGATTCGACTACCCGATCGCAGCGGGCGCCCATGAAGGAGAACGCCTCTTTGGCTTTGGCGCCGACGCGGTCGACGAACCACGCGCGAACCAGCGCGCGGGCGCGATGAAGGCGAACCTTCACGTTTTCCTCGGTGAGGCCAAGGGCTTCGGCGGTTTCCGCGGTGCTGAGTTCTTCGACATCGCGCAGCATCAACACCGTGCGGAATTGGTCGGGCAGACTGAGGACGGCATCTTCGAGCAAATGGCCCAACTCAGCGTTGGAAGTGCTTTGCTCAGGATTGGGTGAAGGCTCGACAACATGCGTGGAGGGACTGCCGCTGTCTTCGTTGAGATCCAACTGCTCGACGCGGCTGCGGCGCCGCACCCGGGCCAGTGATTCATGCACGGCAATGCGCGTGAGCCAAGTAGAAAACGGCGAGAGCCGCGCAAACTGATTCAGGTGCTGATAAGCACGCACGTAGGCGTCCTGCATGACGTCCTCGGCTTCGGCGTCATCGCGGACGATGGAACGCGCAACGCGGTAAAGACGCTGGTTATATCGACGCATGATGATTTCGTAGAGAGCAGTTTCTCCGGCCAGAACGCGGTCGACGACCTCTTCATCGGTCCAGCTTTCGGCAGACGCACGCGTGTTGATTTCGCTGATAGGCATGGCCTTACCAATACAGAGCGACGAGGAGGCAAAAGGTTACAGGGCCCTCCCCGGCACTATTTTACGTTGGTCACGGCTCGCCGTGCAGCCAGTTCTCGGCTGTAACTAGGGGGCTGTAACCAGTCGGCGCCTCGGCACTCTTTTGCGTTGGGAGGCGATATGAAGGAATTCGACAGTCGATTGGAAACGACCTGGTGGGCGCTGCGGATTGGGCTGGGCCTGGGGCCGATCATCGCGGGCGCGGACAAATTCTTCAATATTCTGACGGATTGGAGCATGTATTTGAGTCCGGTAGTGACGCGAGTCATTCCCGTCAGCGCGACGACGTTCATGCACATTGTCGGCGTGGTGGAAATTATCGCGGGCATCGTGGTTCTGAGCCGCTTTACGCGGATTGGCGCGTGGGTGGTGATGGCGTGGCTGCTGAGCATCGCCATCAATCTGCTGACGACGCATATGTTTTACGACTTGGCGGTGCGAGACGTGGAGATCGCAATCGGCGCGTTTGCACTGGCACAACTTACGGCGGTGCGTGAGGGGCGCACCGTAGGTGCTGCGGTAGGCAAGGCAGTTGGCACGTCGCAGTATGCAGTGAATCGATAGTTTTGCAGCAGGAACTAACTTCAAAGGAGGAATGGAATGGCGAAACTTGCATATCTAGCAGTACTGGGGATGCTCACGCTGCCGGCGGTCGCGGCGGCGGAGACGTACAAAGACGTGCCGCTCGTAGACGTGAATTGTTCGAAGAAGGTGGCGGCCGATCCAGACTCGCACACAAGAGCATGCGCGCTGAAGTGCGAGGGCAGTGGATTTGGCGTGATCACCGGCGACAAACAATTCCTGAAGTTTGACGCAGAAGGAAACAAGGAAGTGGTCGCCGCGCTGAAAGCGTCGGATAAGAAGGACCATTTGCGTGTAGATGTAAGTGGAGATGTGAAAGGCGACACTTTGCAGGTGAAGTCGGTCAAATTGTTGTAGAAGTTTCGGACAGGCAGCGCCGCGCACCGGAGTGGTGAGTCTCCGGTGCGCTTTTTTGTGGCTGCGCCTATGCACCGGCGGATTTCGTGGCGGGAAGGCCGGCGTCTTCCGCAGCGATTTGCGCGATGACGGACCAGTCGCTGTTGTGGTGACCGCGACCGATGGCGGTGAGGAAACGATCGCGGATTACGCTGGCGATCGGCAAGGGGACGCTCTGCGCTTCGGCGGCTTGCAAGACGAGGCGAATATCTTTGAGGCCGAGTGTGACGACGAAACCGGCAGGCTCAAATTTTCCTTCGAGGATCAGACCGCCGTAGGTTTTGTAGACGGGAGCGTTGAAGAGCGTGCTGGTGAGAAAATCCAGGAGCGCTGCGGGATCTACGCCGGACTTGCGCGCGAACGCGATGGATTCGCTGAGCGATTCGAGAACGGTGGCGATCATGAAATTGCCGGTGAGCTTGACGACGTTGGCCTGGGAGGGTTTGTCGCCGATGATGAGAAGCTTGGGACCGAGGGCTTCGAAGAGCGGCTTGCAGCGGTCCACGGCGGTTTTTTCACCGGCGGCGACGACGGCGAGTTTGGCGGCTTCGGCGGCGTCTGGACGGCCGAACACGGGAGCGGAGACGAAAGATTGGCCGGCACGGGCGTGGGCGTCGGTGAGTTTGTCAGCGAGCGCGACGCTGATGGTGCTGCAGGAGATGTGAACGCCCCCGCTGGGGAGCGAGGCGAGAATGCCGTCAGTGGCTAGGGCGGCAGACTCGAGAGCAGCGTCATCGGCGAGCATGGTGATGACGATGCCGGCGCGGCAGGCGTCGGCGATGGAGCCGGCTACGGTCGCGCCGCTGGACGCGAGAGCTGCGGCTTTCGCGCGGGTGCGATTGTAGGCGATAACCTGGTGCCCGGCGCGCAGCAGGCTGTGGGCCATCGCTGTTCCCATCTTGCCGAGGCCGATGATTGCAATTTCCACGATGACACCTCCATTTTTATCGGGCAATTTAGCGGGCAATTTTGATGAGAGACGCGTGCTAGGACGAGTGCTGAATTTTATAGCGATGAAACTATTCCGCTTCGGTGGATTCCCGGGCGGGCTCCCCAACGACAGTTTTGGAAGGACGCCATACCGCTTCGCGGACACGGTCGCCTTCGCGTTTGATGCGGTCCATGAGCCGGCGCGCCCAGACAAATTCCGCGGCGAGAAGTCCGAGGCCAAGGAGAATCACGAGCCAGCCTGGGCCGGGCGTGACGATCATGACTATGCCGGCCAGCAGCAGAGTAAATCCGGCGATGATCCGGAAGATGCGGCGAACTTGCTCAACGGTGCGCACGATTGGTGTGAGGCCTTGCGGCGGGAGTTCGAAGGCAACCCGATTTCTGGCGAGTGGCTGGAACACTGGCCGGGATCACCTTCATCTTACCATTTCTGAGAAGGCGCACGGAATGCGGTGCAATGCGAGGGTTCTCAGGCGTAGCTGGCGCTGGCGCCAACATTTTTCTCGGCGCGCTCTTTGGTGATGCGCTCGAGATAACCGCTGGAGCGGAAGGCTTCCATCGGATCTTCAGGAAGACCCTTGGATTTGCGCCAATCGCGAACGGCTGGGCGAACGTCGTGCCAGAAAGCGCCGCGCAACGTTTCTTCGGCGTCGATGAGCGAACAGGATTGCTGATATTTCGCGAGCTGCGCGTGATCGACCAACGCTGCGCGCGCACAGAGTTCCTGAGCGGTGCAGACGGTCTGAATCATGGCTTCGACTTTCCCCTTGAGGTTGTGGCTCTGGTCGACCATGTACGCGATGTCGGCCGTCGATTGCGTCTCCCATTCGAACATGTGGATTTCGTGGAAGATGCGGAAGACCTGATACGGATCGATGGAGCCGAGCGTGAGGTCGTCGTCGGCATAGCGGCGATCGTTGAAATGGAAGCCGCCCATCATGTCGTGATGGAGAAGCCAGGCGACGATCTGCTCGATGTTTTGCGCTTGATAGTGATGGCCGGTGTCGACGAGGACCTGAGCCTGCGGGCCGGAATTTTTTGCCAGAAGGTAGGCCATGCCCCAGTCGGCAATGTCGGTGTGATAGAAGGCGGGCTCGAAGGGCTTGTATTCGATGAGCAGGCGCTGGCCGGATTTGAGAGCGGCGTGAACTTCCTTTAAGCCGTCTTCGAAATAGCCCAGGCGCTTGCGGATATTTTGTGTGCCGGGATAGTTGGAGCCGTCGGCAAACCAGGGGGAAATATCGCGGGAGCCAAGAGCGTCGGCGATGGCTACGCATTCGAGGATGTGATCGAGAGCCATGCGGCGGATTTTTGCGTCGGGGTTGCCGATGGAGCCGAATTTGTATTCCTGGTTCTGAAAAATGTTGGGATTGATGGAGCCAGGGCGAATTCCGAATTTCTTCGACAGGTTTTCCACCGCGCTGACGTCTTTCAAGCCGTGAGGAAGATCCCACTGGACATGGAGCGCCATGGTTTTGCACGCGCCGGTGAACGCGTGGACCTGAGCGGCGTCGCTAAATTTTTCCTCGATCGAAGTTGCGGCGCCGGGTTGAATGAATTTTCCGAAGCGCGTGCCGGTGTTAGCAAAACCCCAGGAGGGTAGCTCGATGTTGAGGCGATCGAGGGCCTTCCAGATGATTTCGACGGATCGATCTTTCATGGAAGAGCCTCCAGTGGCGTTGCCGGTGGCATTGCTGGTCATGGTCAGTGTGCTGGATCGCTGAGCTGCGCGACTGATTGTGACACTAGTCGCGCCGCCCATCGAGCGACACTGTCGGCGGAGACGCCGGTGGAAGGATTGGTATGACCTTCGAGGGCGGCGAGTTGAACGGCGAAATTGCCGACGGTGGTGCTTTCCGTGGAGCCGAGAATGACTTCGAGGCCGGTGCGTTCGGCGGTCAAGCGGTTGAGGAAGGTGTTCTGGTTGCCGCCGCCTACGATGAAGAGGCGCTTCAGGTTTTTGCCGGTGATCTTAGCGATGGCGGAGAGGACTTCGGCGTAACGTGCGGCGAGGCTGTGGAAGACAAGATTTGCGATTTCCGGAACGCCGGAATGATCACAGGAGAGCGGAAGTTCCCCTGTGCGCCGCAGCTGCTCGTTCATTTTGTGGATGGTGTTGCCGGGGAGCATGAGCTGCGGCTCATCGACGTCGATCAGAGATTTCGGTGTGGGCATCTTGGCGCAGGCGGAAAGCAGATCTGGGAGTGACCAGCGCTCGCCGAGCTTTTCCCATTCCTCCGTGCATTGGCGCAGAAGCCACATACCGTTCACATTTTTGAGGAAGCAGATTTTGCCGCCGACGCCGCCTAGATTTGTGAAATTGGCAGCGCGTGCGGCGTCGGAAACACACGGAGAATCGAGAACCGTGCCTACCAGAGACCAGGTGCCGGAGCTGATGAAGGCCCAATCGTCGCCGATGGCGGGAATCGCAGCGATCGCCGAGGCGGTATCGTGGCAGGCGGGAACGATCACTTTGGTATCGCGGAATTCCGGAAGTTGCGCGAGATCGCCTTGGAGATTTCCGAGGATTGAGCCGCTGGGAACAATTTGTGGAGCAGCGGCTGCGTCCAAGCCCAGCTCGTTGAATATGGTTTCGCACCACTGGTGGGAGCCGAGAGCCACTAGACCGGAGTGAGTGGCGTTGGTGTATTCGCTGACGCGTTTGCCGCAAAGGCAGTAGGTCATGAACTCGGGGACGTTGAGCCATGGGAGTTTCGGATCATCCCCGGCTAGCTTGTCGGCGTAAAGCTGATAGAGCGTGTTGATGCGGAGAATCTGGACGCCGGTTAACGCGTACAAGCGCGAGGCAGGAAGGATTGCGTGGACTTCCCTTTCGGCTTGCTCCGTGCGCGGATCGCGATAGCAGAAAGCGTCGGCGACGGGAGATCCATCTTCGAGGAGACGAACGTAATCAACGGCCCAGCCGTCAATGGCGATGGAGGCGATGCCCTCGGGGGCTTTGGCGGCGGCGATTCGAAGGCCTTGGTTGATTCCTGTGAAGATTGCTTTCACATCCCAGCAGAGGCGTGTTGATGTTTGTCTTGGAGAGTTGGGGAAACGGTGAGCTAGTTGGATTTGCGGTTGGTTGTTGTTCCAGCGCAGGACGGACACACGGCAGCTTTGGGCGCCTAGGTCGACGGCTACTAGAGCTTTGTGATTTGTGGTGCGATCCATATCTGCAGTATTGGTGGCCTTAAAAAAGGCGCCCGCCTCGGAAGGCGGCCGCTACAAAGGCGTGCAAAGTTTCGAATCGTGCGCCCGAAGTTTATCGAAGGAAGGCTTCGGTTAAGCCTCCATCGACTGGGATCAGGTGGCCGGTGGTGCAGCGCGACTGTGGACCGGCGAGAAAGAGAATTGCTGCGGCACAGTCTTGGGGATCGATGGGTTGGTGCGTGAGTGTGCGGCGAGCATAGAACTCGGCCAGGGTGGAGCGCAGCTGTTCGTCGGAGGCGGCGGCATCGAAGGCGATGTCGTATTTCTTTAGGGAGGCGATCACGCGATCGCGGGGAAACATCGTCGATCCTTTAACCACGGTGGCGGGACTGATGCCATTCACACGCACGAGCGGTGCGAGAGAGATCGCGAATTCGCGGACGAGATGATTGACCGCGGCTTTGCTGACGTCGTAAGCCTCGCTGCCGCGCTTGGGAACGACGGCGTTCGCGGAGCTGACCAGGACGATACTGGCGTTAAGATTTTGCTGCTGCAACAAGATGGCGGCTTCTTCGAGCAGGCGATGATTGGCGGTGACATTGATGTCGAAGGTGAGCGCCCACTGGTCATCGGTTATTTTTCCGTCAGCGGAAGACGGGAAAATTGCGGCGGTGTTGACGATGATGTCCACTCCGCCAAAGGCGCCTACGGAATCACGGAGCGCTTGCTGCACGGATTGGCGATCGCGAATATCGATGGCCACGGCGATGGCGATTTCTTTACCGGAGATTTTCTGCGCTTCGGCAGCGCCTGTCTTCGCAGATTCGAGATCTTTGTCGGCGACTATCACGTGAGCGCCGCGCTGAGCTGCGAGCAAAACCGTTTCGCGCCCAATTCCATTCGCGCCTCCGACGACGAGGCACACCTGGCGACTGAGCTCTTTTTCGGGCGGCTGACGGCGAATTTTGGCTTCTTCGAGTTGCCAATACTCGATTCGAAAAGCTTCCGACGGAGGTAGGGCGACGTAGTTGGAATACACGCTGAACTCGCCGGTTTTCGCGGCGGGTCCCGCTTGCGGAAGTACATCGGGCTGGGTGGATGTTCCGAGCGCCGTGGCGCCTTCCATCACGTGTACGGCATTGGTGTAGAACTCGCCGGTGATGCGGGCTTCGGACTTGTTCTTGCCGAAGCTGAACATGCCGATACCTGGAATCAGAACAACGGTGGGATTCGGGTCGCGCATTTTGGGGGAATCGGCCTGCGCGAAGGACTCGTAGTAAGCGCGATATTCTTCGCGATAACGAGTCAGGGCGGAATCGATCCGTTCTTTCAAGCCGCTCAGATCCTGCCTGGGATCCCAGGGAACAAACAACGGGCGAATCTTGGTGCGAATGAAATGATCGGGGCAGCTGGTGCCAAGATGCGAGAGAGCCGGGGCATCAGCGGAATTTACAAAGCGGAGGATTTCAGGCAGATCGTTGAAATTGCCGATGAGCCGCTGCCTGGCGGAGACTCGTCCGCGAACGAAGGGAAAAATCTGCAAGGCCAGTTCACGGTGGTTGGGCAGGGTTGATGTTTTCGCGCCGCCGAAAAGTTTGTCGCCACGCTTTTCTATGTGGTCGAGAACAAACTGGCCGATCTGATCGATGATCGTGAGCGTGTTGAGGTAGCACTCGCGTTGCGTGCGGCCCCAGGTGAACAATCCGTGGCCGCCAAGGACGATTCCGTCGCAATCTGGCGTTTGCGTTGACGGCGTCGCGCAACATCATGGCCAGCTCGAATCCGGGCCGCTGCCAGGGCAACCAGATCAACTTGTGCGCAAAGGTACGATTGAACTCTTCCATTTTGTCGCGGCCGTTCGCTGCCGCGGCCAAAGCGATGCCCCAGTCGGGATGCAGATGATCGACATGCTCGTAAGGCAAAAATCCATGGAGGGGAGTGTCGATCGAAGCTGCGACGGAGTTGTTGCCGAAGGCGCACAGAGGATACATCTCCACCATTTCGTCTTCGAGTGCCACGCCGCGGTACCGCTTGGTGAGCGAGAGAAGTTTGTCGAGATAGAGAGTGGCGAATCCTTTGCGCTGAATGCTGCCGATATCGCCGCCGCTGCCTTTGATCCAGAGAACGTTCTTGCTGGAGGCGTCCAGCGGATCAGAGTCGGTAATTTTGGAACTGGTGTTGCCGCCGCCGAAGTTGGTGATGCGCAGATCGGAACCGAGAAGATTCGAACGATAGCGAAGAAGCTCAGCGGGATCGAGTGATTGGGCGATACGGTCGTCCCATCGATCTTCGAGATAGCGGAGACGTGCGGGCGCGGTCAAGAGAACTCCCAACAATCGATTTTTAATTCACGAGAAGTATATCGTTTTCAGCTGAGATCTGGCTGGGACCGGACGCGTTTCCGCTCGGGCGAGGCCTTGGTCTCGAAATGTTTAACTCTTCGCTCGCAATTCTTCAGCGGAGAGTGACTTCAAACTGGTAACTCCCCGAAGGGACTTCGTAGATTTCCTGTCCATCGCTCGCGGCTTTCGAATGAAGCCTTTTATTTTGCGCCAAAGACTTGCCATCGAGCATGAAAGCTTCCCTCTGATCATGGGAAAGCGGGAGTGATCCGGTCGCGCTCGCCGGAATGGTTAGCTTCCAAATCGCTTTGTCTCCTGAAATCGACCAGGAGGAATGCACGGTGCCGTAGTTCGATTCATAGGAAAAATCAAGGCTACCCAGGCGGCGGTCAAACGTGGGATGCAGCAGGATGGTATGGAAGCCCGGATCGTCGGCGACAGTGTCGATGCCCGCGGCGTAGCGGTAAATCCAATCAGCGACCGCGCCGTACGCGTAATGATTGTAGGAATTCATGCTGGGATCGTTGCGCATCTGGTCGCCATTCCAGCGCTCCCACATGGTGGTGGCGCCGTGATCGACCAGGTAGCCCCAGGATGGATATTCGGTATTGAGCAGCAGGCGGTAAGCGACATCGGCGTGGCCGGTATCGGTGAGCGCGGCGAGCAAATACGGTGTCCCTAGAAATCCTGTGCCCAGGCGCCAGTGATTCGCTTCGAGACGATCAATCAGACGTTTCGCGGCAGTTTGCCGCAGCGACTGCGGCAATAAGTCCATGTACAGCGCGAGCACGTAACCGGTCTGCGTTTCCACCGGTTTGTCGCTGAGCTTCACAGCAGTGCCGGATGCAAATACCGGTGGGGGCGGCACACCACCGACGAAGCCGTCTTCGCGAACGAAGGCCTGATTGAATGCGGTCTTAATTTTTTCGAAGAGTTCGGCGTATTTTTGTTGGTCGACGGTCTTGCCGGTTGCGTGCGCCATCTGCTTCATCAGGTTTACGTCGTAGGCCCAATAAGCGGTGGCGATCAGATCGACGGGAGTGACACCTTCAGGAGAGAGCCAGTCGGCAAACGGAATGCCATAATTTTTTCGCCAGAGAAAGTCGGGATTGGCTTCCTGGATGGCCGCGAGATATTTCTCCATGCCGGACCAATTTTCATCGATCACTTTTTTGTCCGCGGTCTGAATCCAGGACGTCCAGGGAACGATGACGCCGGCGTCGCTCCAACCAGTGCCGTATCCCGGATTTGGCGTGAGCGTGCCGGGAGCGAAAATCCCATACATAGGCGTGCCAACTTGCGTCGCGCGGAGATCGGCGCTGAATTTTCGCGAGAACGCGGTCAAATCCATGTTGTAACTGGCGGCGCGCCAGAACACCTGGGCATCCGCGCTCCAGCCGAGACGTTCGTCGCGTTGCGGGCAATCGGTGGGGACGCCGACGAAATTGGAGCGCTGTCCCCACAAAATGTTGCTCCAGAGCTGATTGAGCATGGCGCTACCGGTCTTCAGAGAAGCGGTGAATGGCGCATCGGTGTGAAATACGACGGCCTGAACGTCTTCCGATCTCGGCTTTGTCGAGAGGCCGGAAATTTCCATGTAGCGGAATCCGTGGAACGTGAAGGCCGGCTCGTACTCCTCGACGCCCTTGCCTGCGAGGATGAAATGGTCGGTGGCCTTCGCCGTGCGCAGATTCTCGGTATATAGGGTGCCGTCCGGATTCAGCACTTCGGCAAAGCGGAGCTTCACATCGGTGCCTGCCGCCCCTTGAACACGGATGCGCGGCACGCCGGAAAGATTCTGCCCGAAATCGAAAATGTAGATACCCGCAGATGGGCTGGTCATCGCTTTAGCTTGCAGGGATTTTTCGGCGCGAATGGGCTGGAAATATTGCCAGACGATTTCTGGTTCATGCGGCTGAACGATATCGACGGCCTTCCAATGGGCATCTGCGAAGGACGCGGTGTCCCATCCTGATTGCGCTTTGCGCGCTATCGTAGGTTTCGCCGTCGTAGATTTCGGCGGTCAGGATTGGAGAGATCGCCGCCTTCCAGGACTCATCGGTGGCGATCCAGTCGACCGAGCCGTCTTTGTATTCGAGTCGCAATTGCGCGCGAAGGGCTGGAGGAGTATCGCCATAGTTGTAGCCCTGGCGGAACCATTGCAGTGGTGTGGAATACCAGCCGGGGGCCAAAAGCGCGCCGATTGCGTTCTTGCCTGGCTTTAGATCGGAGGTCACATCATAGGCTTGATAAATGACGCGCTCTCGATAGTCCGTCCAACCGGGCGACAAAATCTGATCGCCTACCTGGTGGCCATTAAGCGAAAGCTTGTAGGCACCGAGAGCGGTCGCATAGATGCGGGCGGAAGCCAGGGGCTTTTGGACGTCGAACGTGCGGCGTAACGACTTAACGGCGCCAGTCGGCCAAGGGTGACCGAGATTTCCGGTTTCGAATGCGGAAGGCGGCGGCGCGTACGGTACCGGCGGCTTCCAAGTCGAGTCGTCGAAAGCTGCTTGCTGCCATTCGCCGTTCGCATCCATTGCGGACTTCCAATTTTGGTCGCCACTTTTTATTACTTGCACGGCGCCGTCATCGCTCTCGATGTACAAAAGCGCATTCATCGGCGTCGTACTTAAATTTGTCGCCGGACCGCGGCGTTCGTTGAGGTAGTGGACAACTTCGATGGCGATGAGGTTCTCGCCATTGCGGAGGTCGGCGGTCACATCATGCGAGACGTACGTTTTCCAGGGCATCTGCTTCCAGGGAGGAAGCGGCTGCGCTTCGAGCACTTGCTTCCCGTTCACCCATGCGGAGGCGGTGTCTTGCCCAGCGGCGTAGAGCGTGGCGCGTCGAATTGGTTTCGCGAGATCGACCCGCAGGCGGAAGTCGTGCCGAGGCGCGGTGGTCGGATTGTAGTCGGCAACCTCGGGATTGGTGATCCATTGCGCGCCGGATTCGCGAACGCTGCGCAGCTCTGGCTCTTCGTAGCCGATCCATTTGGATTTCCAGGCGCTTTGATGAAGCAATCCGGTTTCCCACCAGGTGGCGTCGCTCGCGGGATACTGTTTTTTGTCAGCATCCCACGCCAAGACGCGCCAGAAATAGCGTTTGCTGGGTTGGAGTTCGGGACCGGCATATTTGATGTCACGAGTTTCGGGTGATTCCACGCGGCCGCTGTCCCACATATCGGCTTTTCCGGCGATCAACATCGCGGACGTCGATGCGACTTGAATCTGGTAGGCGCTTTGGTGGGCGGCGTCTCGGGTATCGCGCAATTGCCACGAGAGCCGCGGATGATCGGCGTCCATTCCGAGCGGAGTCGTCAGCGATTCGCATTGCAGTTTGGCAGGCTTATTGGTTTGCGCGAGGGCGGACGCGGCAAGAATGCTGACGCAGATTGTTGCCAGGATCGATTTACGGCAGGAAAAGCGAATCACGATGCGGGGGGCGGACCACATTCTCATTTATCGCTCCTGAAATCGTGCGCGGCTCGACGAAAACGCAAAGATGCGCACGCATGGCGAAACCGCTCGGCACTCTAACGATTGTCTCGTTCGAGTGTCAATGTTTCACGATCGATTTAGGTGCTAAATTCGCGCAGCTTTTAATCCAGATCACTTCGTCAACAAGCCTCGCGAGCGGAGCCAATTGCGCAGCAAATTCGGCCATTCGCCGGTGGCGGGATCGCCCAGATCGAGGCCGACGCCGTGCGGCCCTTTTTCGAACACGTGAATCTCCGCAGGCACGTCGGCTTTGTGAAGAGCCAGATAGTACGCCACGCTGTTTTCCGGCGGGACAAGAGTGTCTTCGCTGGTAGTGAACAGAAATGTAGGCGGAGTCTGCGGCGTGACGTGCAATTCATTAGAGAGTTCCTGCCGTAATGCGGCGTCGGCATTCTCGCCAAGCAGATTTGTCGCTGAGCCCTGATGCGTGAAGGACGCGCTCATGGAAATTACCGGATAGCCAAGGATCGCGAAGTCCGGCCGGGAGCTAACTCGATCGATGGCATCCGGCGCGTTCGCCTTTCCGGCGTCGAAGTGAGTGGAGGCGGTCGCGGCCAGGTGGCCGCCGGCGGAGAATCCCATGATGCCGATGCGGTCCGGCTGAATTCCGAACTCCGCAGCGCGAGTGCGAACGATGCGAATTGCGCGCTGTGCGTCACCCAGTTCAATGGGATGGTGATAACGCGGACCCAATCGATATTTGAGGACGAACGCTGTTACGCCCATGGCGTTCAGCCAATTGGCGACTTGCCGGCCCTCGTGATTGCTGGCCAGCATGTGATACGAGCCACCCGGTGCGACGATGATCGCCGTGCGCGTGTCCGATGGCAATATCGGCGAGTAGTACGTCAGCGTCGGCTTGTCTTCATCGCGATCGCCGACAGCGCCGGGAGCGCCATGCTCCCAAAGAGGAAACGTCCGCGGATCCGATACGTATCGCGGTTCACCCTTACTTTGTGCGGCGGCGACCTGTTGCTTGCAGCCGTTAAGTGTTTCGCAGCACGCTACGCACAGTGCGCACAAAGATACAATGCACAGTCTTCTCGTCCACTCGCTCATTCGCACTCCGGAAAAGTCAGATCGCCCGCGAGATCGGGACTCGACCTCTGGCCCAGCGCCGGAAGGTTACCACTTTAAGTTGGATTCAGGTGGTCTCGGCGAGGCGGGCAAGAGGGCGCTTGCGTTTCCATTGATAATCGCGTCGCAACAGGGATTGGTGCTTCTTCAACTGCGCTTCCAGTTCGGTGAAGGCCTGCTTGCAGGCTGCGCGCGTATTTTTACCGCTGCCTGTAGCGTGCAAGGCGCCCGTCGGCAGCGACAAGTTCAGTGAAAACGAGTATTCGTCATCGTGGCTATTTTTGGAAAACACGCCGTGCAGCTGGACGAGATCGGGCTCGTAGGTTTTCAGGAGCTTGCCTAACTTCTTCGCGAACCGCGAGGTCTCCGCTTCGGCGTCCCGATGTCCATCGACATGCCGGTAGCTGATCGAAAGTTTCATGAATGCACCTGTAGAATTGCCTTCTGGAGGGGTAGGGCGACGCAGATTTCTATCCTGCACCGCATCGTGAGGCAAGCATAGCAAGTGGCATTGCTCGCGGCAAAAGGTTTCCGGGTGAACGCGTTCGATTGATTGACATCGCTCGAGGACTACTCTTACTCTGCCGTCGCCGCAAATGCCCACAAACTTTGGGTCTGCCTGATGCCGCGATCACCCTCTAACCGCCCCGAGACAAGTCCGGAATCTACCGCCCTCACCCAGCCCGCATCGAGTGAAGAACAGACTGCAACTCCTAACATTCGAATAGGACCTGCAGGCTGGTCGTATTCGGATTGGTCCGGCTATGTCTACCCTCCTAAGCGTCCGAAAGGCTTTCACGAGGCAACATTTCTGGCGCAGTTTTTCGACACCATCGAGATCAACACCTCATTTTATGCGCCGATTCGCCCAGATCATGCCAGGCAATGGATTGATCGCGTGGCAGCCAACCCAAACTTCACATTTACTGCCAAGCTGTGGCAGAAATTCACTCACGAGGCGATTGCTGCGCCATCAGTCATAACTCCCGCGGATGACCGCGCGGTACGGGAGGGCTTAAATATATTGCAGGGCGCTGGGAAGCTCGGAGCGGTACTGCTGCAATTCCCTTTTTCGTTTCACCGTGACCGGGAAACCGCAGCGTATCTTGGCGGACTGCTAGAGCGTTTTTCCATGTATCCACTGGCTGTGGAACTGCGGCATGCTTCCTGGAACGATGCCGAGATCTTCGCCCTACTCCGCGAGCACCGCGCGGCGTTCTGCAACATCGATCAGCCGCTGATCGGGCGGTCCACCGAACCGAGCGCGGAAGTTACCTCGGATATCGCTTACGTCAGGATGCACGGCCGTCGCTACGACACGTGGTTCAGCGATGATGCCGAAGTGCCATCCTACGAACGCTACAACTATCTTTACTCGAACGACGAGCTTGCACCCTGGGCTGAGCGAATCGAAAACGTCGCCGAACGGGCGCGCGATGTCTTTGTGGTCACGAACAACCATTACCTTGGCAAAGCCGTCGTGAATGCTCTACAACTGCTCAGTCTGATTTCGAAATCGAAAGTGGATGTGCCAGAGACGTTGCGGCGAAAGTATCCGGAATTGGAAGCCATAGCCAGTCAGCCGCCAGAGACACCTACGCTTTTCTAAGTGAAAGCGCGAAAGCAATACAAAGGAAAAGATGACACCTTCAGAATCGGCCGACAATTCAGCTGCAGCGCCGCGAAAGAACGCCCTGGAAGGGCTGCGCGTGCTGGATTTCTCGCATGCGCTCGCCGGCCCATACTGCACGCTGCTGCTCGCAGAATACGGTGCGGAGGTCTACAAGCTGGAAGCGCCGGGATCTGGAGAGTTGAGTCGCGGCTGGGGGCCGCCGTTCGCGGGCGGGCAGGCTTCCTTTTTCCTGGGCCTTAATCGTGGTAAGCGCGGCATCTCGATCGATCTGAAACGCCCGGAAGGGATTGCTCTCTGCTTGGATTTGCTCGACCACATGGATGTGATCGTCGAGAATTTCCGCCCTAGCACGATGGATCGCCTGGGTCTTGGTTATGATGCCGTTCGCAAACGGAACCCTCGCGCGATTTACTGTTCGATTTCCGGATATGGACAAGGCGGGCCTTCCCGAGACGAAGCCGCGATGGATCTGGTTGTCGAGTGTTCCAGCGGATTTATGAGCATCACGGGAACAGAGGATGGCGAGCAGGTGCGCAGTGGATACGCGGTCGCCGACATCAATGCCGGATTATTCGCGACCGTCGGAATTTTGATGGCCGTTTATCACCGGGACCGCACTGGAGCCGGACAATTTGTCGACGTCTCCATGTTCGACAGCATGATCTCGGCGATGAGCTCGAATTACATGTCGTACCTCGGCTCGGGGCGCGTGCCGCGTCCCATGGGCAGCGCTTTTCCGACGGTTGTGCCCTACCGCGTGTTTCACGCCAGCGACCGGGTGTTCTCGCTGGCGGTGGGAAGCGAGAAATTGTGGCTACAATTCTGCGCCGCCATCGGGCATCCAGAGTTGGGTAGCCATGCGGATTATGCGAGCAACGCGCTCAGGATTCACAATCGGCATGCGTTGGAATCCAAACTGGAAAGCATTTTTCGAGAGCGAACGGCATTGGAGTGGATAGCCGCGTTGGGAAAAGCGGGAATTCCGTGTAGCGTGGTGCGAACTTTCGACGAGGTCGTCGAGCATCCGCAGGCCGCGTTCCGAGAGATGTTTCCCTGGATGGAGCATCCGACCGCAGGACGCCATCGAGTTACAGGATCGCCGGTGAAAATGTCCGAGACGCCTGGCACGCCATCAACTACGGCGCCCCTGGTCGGGCAGCACACGACGGAAGCACTTTCGCAGTTGCTGGGCCTGACCACCGGCAAAATCGAGCGCTTGATTGCAGACGGGATTATCCCGCAGCCTCCGAAAGACGTCGAAGGTGACATCACGCCCAAACGCCCTTCGAGCCCAGTCGAAAGATCCTGACCGCCAATGCTTGCGATTCTCGGACTGGCCACCATCGTCTTAGTCTCAGTCGCCATTCTCAGCCGGCGGATCTCCCCGCTGGCCGCGCTGATTTCTATTCCCATTCTGGCGTCGCTGGCCGCTGGATTCGGGCGGGCCACCGGCATGTTCGTGGTGCATGGCATACAGAATGTGGCGCCGGTTGCTGCCATGTTCCTGTTTGCAATCCTGTATTTCGGCATCATGACGGACGCAGGAATGCTGGATCCGATCATCAATGGAATCCTGCGGACGGTGGGTGTTTCTCCGTCTCGGATCGTGATGGGCACGGCGTTACTCGCCTTACTGGTGCACCTGGATGGATCGGGAGCGGTGACATTTCTTGTGACCATTCCCGTGATGTTGCCTCTCTACGATCGGCTGGGGATGGATCGACGAATTCTTGTGTGCGCGGCATCGCTGGCGGCGGGCACCAATTTTCTGCCCTGGACAGGGCCGATGATCCGCGCTTCGGCAGCACTGCATCTGCCGGTGACCGCGATCTTCAATCCTCTGATTCCGGTGCAGCTGGTGGGCCTGGCTTTTGTTTTCGCAGTGTCACGGTGGTTAGGCAGGCGCGAGGCCAAACGACTCGGCCTGGAAGGCCGCAAGACCGGCTCAGAGCAAATCGTTACGCGCCACTTGACTGAACAAGAGCAGCTGTTACGCAGGCCGCGGCTCTTTTGGATCAATCTTTGCCTGACCGTGGGTTTGGTTGCGGCCATGATCGGGCTGCGGCTTGAGCCGTCGGTCGTGTTCATGTGCGGGCTAGTGCTGGCGCTTACCATCAATTATCCGAACGTGAAAATGCAACGTGAACGCGTTGACGCGCACGCCAAAGCAGCATTGCTGATGGCTGCGATTTTGCTCGCGGCGGGGGCGTTCACGGGAATCCTGAAAGAGTCCGGGATGCTGGGCGCGATGGCGAAGGCGGCGATCGCACATGTGCCCGCTCGAGTAGCCGGGCACGCGCCGTTCGCGCTGGGATTGCTGGCGATGCCGCTGAGTTTGTTGTTTGATCCGGATTCGTTCTACTTCGGTGTGCTTCCCGTGTTGGCGGAAGCGGGGCAGCTGCTAGGGGTGGCCCCGGTCCATTTGGCACAAGCGGCAGTGCTGGGGCAAATGACCACCGGATTTCCGGTCAGTCCCCTTACACCGGCGACCTTTCTGATCGTCGGATTGGCGGGAGTCGAATTGGGAGAACATCAGAAATTCTCAATTCCGTACCTGTTTGCCGCGTCGGTGATCATGACGCTGGCCGCGGTCATCTTTGGGGTCATACCCTTGTAGGCATGCGAGAATTGGCCCAGAAACCACCGCTTCGGTAGGCTGTGACCTATCCAAAGCCCTCGAATGCTTAAATAGTCTGGCAATATTCCACCTAAATTATCCCATTTAGATGTTGTCATTTTCGAGTGAACTGTACTTCCGAGCAGGTGTGCATCGCTCGGGGGGGTGAAAGAATGCTAACTAAGCGTGACTACGCGAGCAGTTTCCCCTGGTCGGCCCTACGAAGCAGGAAGTGGACGCTCAAATGGTGCGGTGGTCAAAATGGCAACTGACGGCGGTCGCCGTTCTGCTAGCGGCCTACACCGTCGTGTCCCTGAGCAGCAAACCCAGCTTTACCCTCAGCGCAGTCTCTGACACTGTCGCCACGGCGTTGTGGCTGATTTGTGTCGGCGCCATGGTGTGGGCCGCATCATGCAATCAAGGCCGAACACGCTGGTTCTGGCTTTTGCTGGCGTTCGGCGCAGCAATGGTAGGCACCAACCTCGGGGCGTGGTTTTACTATGAAGTGATCGCAGGAAAGGCACCGCCCGATCCGTTCTGGGCGGACATCCCGCTGTTTCTGCAACCCGTTCCCATGATGGCCGCCGCGGCCATGCGTCCTGGCTCGACGCAGCGCCAACAGAAATTTCATCTCACTACTCTGAACTTTTTAGTCCTGCTGCTGTGGTGGGTATGCCTGTACATGTTTCTCGTGTACCCGAACGAATTCATCCTGCCGAACAAAGTCGCGTTTAACGTGTATTACTACGCGTTGTTCATCCTGGAATATTCGGTATTTCTTGCAGTGCTGGGCGGCATGGCGCTGGTGGCACGAGGCGCCTGGCGAACAATTTATTGGCAATTATTTTTGGCCAGCGGCTTTTACTTGCTTACCTACACATGGCTGAACTCGGCCCTGTTAAGCGATATGTATTACAGCGGCAGTCTCTACGACGTGCCCGATTTTGCGGCAATTTGTTGGTTTATCTTGATCGCGATTGCCGCGCGGAACGTGCCCTCCGAGCCGCTCGGCGGAACGGAACGTGACCGCGGCCACGACATCTCCGGAATTCTGGCAGTACTGGCGGTTTTGTCGGTCCCCATCCTCGGTTTGTGCGAGCTGTTCTTCGATCCCCATGGGCATCAACTGCGTCCGTATCGCGTGACCGTGGCGATGATCAGCATTCTGCTCCTCGGCATTTGCGTCTTTCTGCGGCAGATGCTGATGGCGCGCGAGATGCAACGCCTGCTGGTTGAGTCCAAGGAAAATTTGAAGAATTTACAGCACGCCCAACGAGAGCTGGTACTGAAGGAACGACTCGCCGGAGTCGGCCAACTGGTGGCGGGCGTGGCCCACGAACTGAACAACCCGCTGACCGCGGTCATCGGCTATTCCGATTTACTAGTGGAGCAGGCCGCGAACGATAGCTCGCGTCAGCGTCTCCAAAAATTGGGCGCCGAGGCGCGGCGCATTCGAAAAATTATCGATAACCTCCTGAACTTTGCGCGGCCTCAGAGCGAAGGCCGCCGTTCGCTGGATCTCGGCGAACTGATGCAGGAATCGTTGATGCTATGCGAATACCAGCTTCGTAAAGCCGGCATCACGGTGGAGTTGGATTTTGCTCCTGGTCTTCCGCGGATTGAAATCAATGGCGGACAGTTCAAGCAGGTGTTCGTAAATCTATTCACCAATTCCGCAAACGCTTTGGAGAACGCCACCGAAAAGAAAATTCGTGTGGAAGGCCGATTGGAGAATGGCAAAGTCACGGTTCGGTTCAAGGATTCGGGACCTGGATTCAAGGATGTCGGCCGCGCATTTGATCCCTTCTACACCACGCGGCCCGTCGGGCAAGGAACAGGGCTGGGACTCAGCGTTTGTTATGGCACGGTGAGAGAGCACAACAGCAATATTTATGCGGAGAATCTGGAACCGAATGGTGCGGCGGTAACGATCGAAATGCCGACAGTTTGATCCCTGGCATCAGTTCTGGTCACTTTCCCAAGCAAGTCAGCTTTCGTCATCACACCTTCAAAGATTCAGCCCCAGACTGACTCGACTCCTTTGAGTTTGCGTGCAAAGCGAGGTTGTGGCGACGCCGTGCGGTGGCGCACCGCCCTTTGCGTAGGAATCTACTGTCTGGTGGAAGGTTTCTGAGCGATGCACGAGGCCAACGAAGCGCAGATGGAATCAAAGGCGGGAGCCGAGCGGCGCCGCGTGCCCCGATTTCCCTTTGTGGCCAGCGCTCAAGTTGTAGACACCAAAACCAAAACGGAGCTCAATGCTCGCATCAGTGAGCTAAGCCTGTACGGCTGCTATGTGGACACCATCCATGCGCTGCCAAAAGGCGCGAGCGTGTTCATCAAGATTTTTACCAGCGACGATTTCATCGAAGCAAATGGCATGGTTTCTTACGTGCACCCTAACCTGGGCATGGGGATTGCCTTCTTCAATGTAAACGCGAGTTTCTTGCCCATTCTGCAAGTGTGGCTGAGGAGAGCGATGCGGGAAATGAAGGTCAGTGGCGAGTAGTTTCCGCCCAGCCGCGCAGCTCTCACGCCCTCGCATTTTCGTTGAATTTCCGCCTAAATTCGGTCAGCGTCCCTAACCTCCGAGCGGTCCTTCATCAATCACGCCGCAATCATTTCTCTGCGAATCATCTTTTCGCTATCATCGAGATGCGTTAAATAGTGGAGGAAACATGCACGGGAGAACAGTCTCAGCCATCGCTCGCCGCGTGATGAGTTTTGTGCTGTGCGGAGTAGCGGGGATAGTACTGGCATGCTCACCGGCGGCGGTAACACTCGGCAAGCAGCTGGGCACGGGATCCGCGGCCAAAACCGCGGCGGCGAACAGTGAGAAACTCCCGAGCATCTCGTTCGAAAAATACAAGTTGAAGAATGGTCTCGAAGTGATCCTGTCCGAAGATCACGCGCTGCCACTCGTCTCGGTCAACGTTTGGTATCACGTTGGTCCGGCGTATGAAGCTCCGGGCCGCACAGGATTTGCCCACCTGTTCGAACACATGATGTTTCAGGGCTCCGAACATGTGGGCCCCAAAGCGCATATCCGTTATCTGGAATCCGCGGGCGCCACCGGAATCAACGGCACCACCAACTTTGACCGCACGAATTATTTTGAGACGGTGCCGTCGAATCAATTGGAGCTGGCGCTTTGGCTGGAAAGCGATCGCATGGGTTACCTGCTGCCAACGCTGGATGAGGCCAAGCTTGCGAACCAGCGCGACGTGGTGCGCAACGAGCGTCGCCAAACTCACGAGAACGCACCATACGGAGTCGTGCAAGAGTCGCTGTTCCATGAATTATTCCCCAAGCAGCATCCTTACTACGGCGAAGTGATTGGCTCGCACGCCGATATCGAAGCCGCCCGCCTCAAAGATGTGCGCGAGTTCTTCAAGGAATACTACACGCCGAACAATGCCAGCCTGAGCATCGCCGGCGATTTTGATCCGAAAACCATCAAAGCGCAGATCGAAAAATATTTCGGCAGCATTCCGCAAGGTCCCCCGGTACCCAAGCTGGATTTAAAGACTGCGCCGATCACTTCAGAGAGACGCGAGACCGTGACTGACACCGTGGAGCTGCCTAAAGTAATGATGGCGTGGTTTGGGCCACCGTTCCTTACCCAGGGCGATGCTGAAAACGACGTGATCATGCAGATCTTGGGCGGCGGCAAGACCAGCCGTCTCTATCAGACGCTCGTACATGACAAACAAATCGCGCAAGACGTGGTGGCTTACAACCAATCGATGATGCTGACCTCGATTGTAATGATCGAGGCCACCGCGCGCCCGGGAGTCAAGCCCGAGGATTTGGAGAAGGCGATCGACGCGGTGCTGACCGAGTTTCGCGAGAATGGGCCAACGCAGGCGGAAGTTGATCGCGCTCGCAATGGCGTACAGACGCAGATGGTCGAGCAGCTTCAGAGTACCGGGCGCGTCGCGGACCTGCTGAATACGTACAACCATTTTCTGCATGATCCAGGATTCTTGCAGAAAGATTTCGAGCGCTATGAGAAAGTCACCGTCGGCGATGTAAAAAAACGCGCCGATTCCGAATTAACCAGCAATGCGCGGGCGGTAGTCTACGGCGTTCCCGGAAAGAAAAATCTCAACGATGTGCCGAAGACGCCGGCAGACCAGGAGGCGGCGGAGAGTCCAGCGAAAGGGGGCGCTCCAGAAGAAGCGTGGCGCGCGAAACCACCGGCTCCCGGCCCGGCGCCAAAGTTGATGCTTCCGGTCGCGAAAGTTTTCAAGCTGCAAAATGGGTTGACGGTCTACCTGGTGGAACGCCACAAGCTGCCGCTGGCTTCCGCGCAACTCGTAGTCACCGGCGGGAATGCCGTGAATCCTCCCGACAAGCCCGGGCTGGCTTCCTTTGCGGCCGACATGTTGAATGAGGGCACCACAAAGATGTCATCGCTGGAGTTTGCGTCGGCCGTCGAGCAACTTGGCGCGAGCGTCAACTCCGAAGCCAGCGAAGACTCTTCGTCTCTCGAGCTGGAAACGCTGATCAAAAATGATGAGCCCGCGTTCTCGTTGTTTGCCGACGCCGCGCTGCATCCCGCCTTTGCTCCCGACGAAATCGAGCGGGTGCGCAGCAGTCGCATCACGACTCTTCTGCAGCAAAAGGACTCGCCGCAAGCTCTGGTTGGGCAGATCTACTCTCGCGTGTTATTCGGAAATGGCCCGTACGGCTTCACGCCACTAGGAACTGAAGAAGCCACGAAAGCCGCCAAACGCGAAGATCTCCTTGGCCTATGGAAGAAAACCGCGGTGCCTTCGAACTCCGCACTGGTGATCGCCGGTGATCTGACTGAGGATCAGGCCCGCGGACTGGCGCAGAAATACTTTGGCGGATGGACGGGAGAAGCCTTCAGTGCGCCTGTGCCGCCCGCTCCGGCACCGCCCTCGCCCGCCGTTTATGTCTCCGACAAACCTGGATCGCCGCAGACCATGTTGTTCGTCGTCGGTGTAGGCGCCGCACGCACGACACCAGACTTCGCGCCGCTCACGGTGATGAACACGATTTTTGGCGGCTTATTTTCCAGCCGCCTGAACATGAATCTTCGCGAGCAACATGGCTACACCTACGGCGCGCGCTCGCGATTTGACTATCGCCGCGGCGTCGGCTCGTTTTGGGCTGCCGCGCCGATAAAAACGGCTGACACCGGAGCAGCTACGCAGGAAATCTTCAGCGAGTTGAAAAAGATGGCCGGAGGAAATGTCAGCGACGAAGAACTTAAACTGGCGAAGGACAACTACAACCAGTCGCTAGTCGGAAGATTCCAGACTACTCAGCAGCTCGCGGGTACTTTTGCAGCGCTGCATATGTTTGGGTTGCCGACCGATTATTTTCAGAAGCTGCCGCCCACCATCGAAGCTGTTGGCGCCCCGGATGTGCATCGGGTCGCCGAGAAATATATCGATCCGTCGCACATGTTCGTGGTGGCCGTCGGTGACCGCGCGAAGATTGAGCCGGAACTGGCGAAGCTGAATATCGGTGCGGTTCAGGTGGCGAAGGAGTAGTTGGGCGCATCCAGCGAGTGGTAGGTTCAAAAAATCGGGCCAGCTCGGCGGAATCGCAGAGCTGGCCCGATGTGTTTTTGACGATCCCCAAACTAACGATCGATCCTACCGATCGTTGCTGTCATGACCGTGATCATCGTTGTCGTTGTCGTTCGCATCATTGTCCTTGGCATCTTTTAAGGTGCCGGTGATGGCGATCCACGGCCCAGGAGCAGCCGTCGGTGTGTTGTTGACGCCCGTGACCCGGATCAATACCACCGGGCCGAAGCATGGCGAAGGCAGCGTCAGCCGGTCGCTGATCTCGGCATTACCCTGCGCCGAAAGATTGACCGACTTGCTGGTGGCGGCTACCACGTCCGAGCACACGACGCTTGCCGCAACTTGTGTAACCGGGCCGGTGGTGCCGGTGCTCACCAGAAGCAGCCCGCGCACATCCGCGCGAATGCGACCGCCATCTGTAAGAATTGCGGAGCCATGGCGAACCACCCACGCGGCGCCGCCACTGGCCACGCCACCGATGGTGACGCCAGGATTGGAGCCCACGATAGGCGAGAAAAATACGAGTTCCCCGGCAAATGTTCCGACCGCAAACAGGGCAGTCAGCAGGCAAGCGAGGACCGTTGTTGAGACAGTGACGCGTTTCATAGTTGGAGTTCCCTCTCAGTTTTCAGATTGACGCGAAGCAGATGAGGGCCTCGCGGAGGTCGGCAAAACCACCTCAGAGTGAACGCGCTGTGAAGACCATGCGATAGCGCATTCAATCTGCAGAGGGAGAATAGAAGAGCACGAGAACATGGTTGTCTTGCATGGGTTAAAAGAATGTCCTACCTGAGCGGACATTTTTTCTACATCAAGTTGTTTTTCACAGACGCGGTCCGGGCCGTTTGCGATTTGCATTTTTTAACGTGCGCTTGTCGGTGCGCCGCTTCTCCGAAACGATCGATCTCGGATCAATCAACCACTGCGCTTTCCCGGGGCGCTTGGCTTGCTTTTGCTTGGATCCAGACAACCGCCCAATACTGAGCAGGCGGCAAACTTCGGCGCTGGTGGTATCCATTAGAACCGCGGTTTGTTGCGCAGTCAGCCACCGGTCATTGCTTGCGGGCATGGGAACAACTCCTGTGGGGGACGGGCGTTGGAGGTCACTCTACCGGTAGGTATTGTGCATGGCAATAGGGTAATCGCTTAAGGAAATTCCCTATGCGCGTCGACGCAGGATCGAAAGGAAGGCACAAAGCAGCGTCAGTTTTTGAAACAGAAGACCGAACAAATTAGGCGGCTCTAATTATTTCTTGAACAGATCTTCGAACGCCTGGCGAGCGTCGTTGTGCCGCGGGGGAGCAGCCGCCGCAGGGGCCGCCGACTTCTGCGCGTATGACGTTGGAGCGGTGTCCTTTTCCACGGTGGTGCGAAATTCGTAAAAGGTGCAGTTGTTGCGCGCGTCCTTCGGAGAAATTCGTTCGGGCACCGGCTGTGTGCATTCAAACTGAGCGCCGCTGTCGAAAAATCGGCATTGCTTGCAGCAGTGCAGCTCGAGATTGCACTTGGGACATTTTCCGTTGGGATCGAAACCGGAGGCGAGGACTGCACCGCAGTTGGAGCAACGGGCCCGAGTTACCGTGCCGACCATCCGCGGCGTGCGTGGCCCGAATTGATCCGCGCCGCGGGGTCCGCCTTGCGGCGGCTTGCGCTCGTGCGACCTGGGTTTCTTGTCGTCTTTTTCCGCATCGCGATATCCGCGATGACTGTACTTTCGGTCCACAAACGCCTCCGTCCATCAGTCCTGACGGACTGCCACTATAAATCGGTGTTTTCGCGCAGAAACTCGCACTCACCGTGGCTTTTTACAACCGGATTGCTACACTCGACCGCTAGCGCTAATTCCCCAGAGTTTACGAATCAAGTCAGGTTTGCCGACGCATCGAGCAGGAGATGGGACATCTATGTTTGTAGTCCTGTGGGAGTTCGAAGTCAAGTCCGGTTGCGAAGACCGCTTTGAAAGAGTCTATGGCCCGGACGGCGACTGGGCTTCCCTGTTTCGACGCGATGCTCAATACGTGCAAACAGATTTGCTGCGCGACTTGAGCAAAAGTGGCGTTTACCTCACTGCTGATTATTGGCGTTCGCAGGCGGCGTACGAAGCGATTTCTCGCCGCGCACCAAACTGAATACCAATTGTTAGACGCCGCCAACGAAGAGTTGACTGCAAGCGAGCGCAAGATTGGCGCTTTCGAGCATATCGAAAGCCCCGGATCATCCGCTCTTGCGAGCCAAGAGTGAAACCAAGGCCTCAACTTTCAGGTCCGGCTGCAAAAACTTCTGCGGCGTGCCTGCGCCTTTCAGGATTGCTTCCGCAGCGAGATATCCGCTGCGAACCGCCCCTTCCATCGTTGCAGGCCAACCCGTGTCGGTCCAATCTCCAGCCAGAAACATATTGCGAATTCGTGTTTGCTGCTTTGGGACGCCAGCGATCGACGCCGGGCTCCGGCGAAAAAGTGGCCGCAGCCTCTTTGATGACCGTGGCCTTGACGAGGTTGGCCTCGCGAGCGGCTGGCAGCGCATGGCGGACTTCCTGTAGGCATTCGTCGATGATTTCTTGACGCGGCTTCTGCAGCAGGTCGTGGGAGGCGCTGATGACCAGTTGCAGATACTGCACGTTGGCAGCACCGGTGGGTCCGGCCGCGACGGCTGCGTTTCCCGTGCCGTTGCTCGAAGGATGCAAGGCGCTTTTGTTGAAGATCCACTGCGTCGTGGTATCCAGCAGGCTGATGAAAGGCTCGGTCATCACCTGCCGATCGAACCAGAAATGCACTCCGGTAATCGGCGCGTCCTTGATGTTTTGCAGGCTTGCCAGCGAAGGATCGAGTTGTTTGGCTTCGGTCGGGCAGCAGTTCGTCCATGGTGTCGTGAGGCAGAGCGAAGACGTAGGCATCGGCTGATTCATGGCGGTCGTTGTCGAAGCCCACCGAAACGATGCGCCGGCCTCAATCGCGATCTTGCGCAACGGCGAACGCAAGGTCACTTCCCCGCCCTTCTCCACGATTGCGGCGCGGCAGCCGTTGTAAAGATCGGCGAGCGCGACATGCGGCACGCCCATGCGCGAGCCGTTGCGATTGGAGAGCACCGCCTTCCAGAAAACCTGCACGCCATAGCGCGCGTCGATGCGGTCGAGTTCCTCGGAAAGCGCGCTGACCAGCACGGTGCGCCAGAACCGGCCGATGGCCGCGGCGTCTGCTTGCGGCGGCGCAGCCATTCCAGCATGGAGATGCCTCCGGGCTCGTCGAGATCCGCGGGATCGGCCGCCGCTGAAGAGAATGTCGGAAAACGCTCGGGCGATGCACAGCTTGTCTTTCAGCGCAGCGGAGAAATGTCAGAAACGATCCAGTCATGTGAAACGGAGCGGGAAAGATGCCGGGTGACATTTCGCCCCGGCGTCCCTGCGGATCGAGAAGGACTAGGCCGTCGAAGAATTTGATTTTGTCGGCGGCGCCTACGCGGCGGTAAAAATCTTCCAGGTTGGTGCAGCAGCCGAACGTGACGTGCTGGCAATTGTCGACGTGTTCGCCGTCTGGCAACACGTAGGAAGTCGCGCGGCCGCCCAGGAAAGGACGCTGCTCGAACAGCCGTACGCGCCAGCCCGCTTCAGCCAGCGCGACGCCGGCACGCCAGCCCCGCCAGCCCGCCGCCGATCACGATCACGCTTTTCAAGGATGTTCTCTTCCGTCACGCGCCCGAACCGCGCTTGCGCGATGAACAGCATTTTTTCGGCGCGCGACAGACGCACACGTTCGCCGAACACAGCAAAGTCCAGAGCTTCGATGCGCGCCAGCAGCGCGCTATAGGTATGCGTGAGCAACCAGAGCGCGCCACGGCTTTCGCTGCTCGATCAGGCCGAGCAGCTCCGCGCCTTCTTCATAAAACTGCCACGCGCGATCGGCTTCGAAATCGCAACAGCTCGCGCACGCCGAGCGTGGCTTCGGTGCGGCCGAAGTCTTCTGGACGACGTCGTAACGCGCGAGGTCTTCTGCGGGCAGGTAGACGCGGCCAAGGGCGTAGTCGTCGTGGACGTCGCGGATGATGTTGGTCAGTTGAAACGCGAGTCCGAGTTTTTCGGCGAGGTCGAGGGCGCGTGGATCGGTGAAAACCGAACACGTGCGTGCAGGTGAGTCCGACGGTGCCGGCGACGCGATAGCAATATTCGCGCAGGCGGTCGAAAGTCGGATATTCTGCACGGTCAGATCCATCTCGGCGCCGGAGATCAGGTCGTGCAGATAGCGCGCGGGCATGTTGTAGCGGCGCATGGTGTCGACGAGCGCGGGGAGAACTTCGGCAGCTGTAGCGCGGCAGCATCGTCGGTCACCGCAGAGCCGGTGACGGCATCGTCCAGCGCCGCGCGCCATCGCGCGAGGCCCCGCTGTTTATGGCGAGGTCGTCGCCTTCGTCGGCAACGTCATCGATCAGGCGCATAAAAGCATACAGCGCGGCCAATCCGTCGCGCTTGGGCTTTCGGCAGCAGGAAAAATGCGTAATAAAAATTGCTGCGGGCGTTGCGCGCGATATCCTGGCAGGCCTCGTAGGATCGGCGCAGGGATCAGATTTGCGGCCAGCGGAGAAACGCTAGCTTCGGCGGCGATTTTGGCGATGACAATCTTAGGTCGCGAGATGCGCAACGAGGAGCGTGCCCAGCAAACGCGCTTGTTTGCCTTGCTGATCGACGGCCGATGGTGCAGCGTGTCGTAGCCTGCGCTTCGATGGCGTCCAGCACCGCGAGGCCGCCGCGGCTGAACATCTCCAGATCGATGCTGAGCCGGCTGTCCACCATCTTTGCCAGCGGCATCCCTTCGCGAACAGTTCGCGCGTGATCGCGCGATCAGATCTTTCATCAAGCGCACGTAGCGATCGTCAAACCGCCGCTCGACGATATCTTCTTCGGTGAGTCCCTGAGCTGCCGCCGCATCCAGCGGAATGTAAATGCGGCCCTTCTCTAGATCGCGCGATACGTCCTGCCAGAAATTCGCGAGCTGCAGCGCGGTACAGGTGGCGTCCGAAAGTCGCTGCCGCTCTGCGTCGCGATAGCCGCACAAATAAAGGACCAGCCGGCCCACGGGATTCGCCGAGTACATGCAGTAATCGAGAACCGCGTCCCAAGTGGGATAGCGCTTGACCGTCTGGTCGTGCCGAAAGGCTTTCAGCAGATCGGCGAATGGCTGCTTGGGAATGTCCTTCAGCGTCTGGCCGATGCGGTCAGAGGGCTCCAGGCACTCGGCTTCGCGGGCGCCAACGTGACGATCCCTCACAAGCAGGCGGTGATCCCCCTGTGCGACGAGCTCGACGACGTCGCGGCCGCCGCGGGGTCGGTCAACACGCTGCTCTTCGACGGTGACCGAATTCTCGGCTCCTCGACCGACGGAGACGCGGTCGCTGTGCAGGTCGACGCGCCGGGCCGGCGCGCGCTCGTGCTCGGAGCCGGCGGCAGCGCGCTCGCGGCCGTCGAAGCGCTGCGGCGCCATGGCGCCGAGGTGACCATGGCGAGCCGTCGCGAGGCGGGCTGGCCGCCGTCCGTGGACGGCTACGACATCCTCGTCAATGCAACGCCGGTGATTTTGAAAACAGCAATGTCAGACCATTTAAAACGATGAGATCCTGTTCTGGCAACAAAAACTCCAAGTTGTCTCACTGTCTCATTGAGTTCTGCAGAATTCTCCTCGATGGAGCTCTTCCTGAACACTCTCCTCTGATTAAAGTCTGGGTCCGTTTCTACGATAAAAGCATAATTCTTGTCATTCACTGTAACGTAGACTACTTTTGCAGAGGGGAGTTTTAGAAGGTCTAATCCATTAGCCAGGCAAGCCCCTTTTGCTTTCACCATGTTTGCAAATTGATCGTAAACAGAGTCATTATCCGGTTTATTACCTTCTAGGCTCGTTTTCACTCTAAAGCCACGAAAACCACGCAAATTAAAAACCAAACTTCTTTTATCAGATCCAGTCTCGTTCTTTTGGCTGCCCAGGATTTCGGTAATGTTTCTGCTATTTCATCATGAACTGCCTTGCAGACAGCAGCTATGTTCTTTTTCTAATTCTTTTTGTGGGTCAATCACATGATAATGATGTCGGGCTCGTAAAATTATTTTTGCAGTCAGCATCACAAAAATGATGGGAGTGACATAGGAAATAATCTTTGCTACCCGCGCTAATAGAGGGACAACTCCCACAATTAGAGAGGGTTTTCCTTCTGAAATTATAACACGTTCTTGTTCGGTCTTTGCAACACCCTTAATGACAAAAGCCTTTCTTCCCCACAGGTAAAAATAATCATCCACCTTTTCAAGAAGTCTAGCCTCAAAAGATTTAGAGGGATTGTTTTCATAGGATATAGGAATAAAAAAACTAGCACCTAACATTATAACCCTCGAATTAATTTTAAATTAAAGCGAAATCGCTCTTTAACAGCCTTTAAATAGCCTCTTTAATCAATTCCTGCCCAGCAAAACCACTCACTAACATTGAGGATATTTGTATTAAAAAGCCTAAACTATCATGCTTGAATATAATACGCGTTTATCAA
>CAWBHT010000018.1:0-44211 GCA_963788725.1 uncultured Acidobacteriota bacterium
ACACCTGCCGCACCGACATTGAAATCGCTCGCGTCGGGCACCGAATCCAGATTCGCGAACCAGCCTTCGCCTACCTGCTGCTGCCGGCATTCCTGATCAGTGTCACGGTTATATACGGCTCTTCGGTCTCGAAGTCCGCGGGCGGATCATTGAACGCGAGGTGTCCGTTCTCTCCAATTCCCACGAATGAAATATCAATCGCTCCAGCGGAGATCGCCTCACTAGTCCGCCGAATCACGTCTCGCGGATCTTCCTCTCCGTTGAACAAATGCAGCCTTGTTATTCCCGTCTTGCTGATCAGTCGATCCTGCAAAAACTTGCAGAAGCTCGCGGGATGCGTCGTGGACAAACCAATGTACTCGTCCAAATGAAGCAACTCCACCTTGGTCCAATCGATTTCCGATGCCGCCGTTAACGCCTCCAGAAAATCAAACTGAGAAGCCGCGCTGGCGGCAACCACGCGAGCGACTCCACGCTCGGAAATTGCGTTCCGGATCGCGCTTGCCGCCTGTATGGCAGCGGCCTGCCCCAAGATACTTTGTCCTCGAATACTCGCAACACCATCGACTGATTTCTCTCCTCGTGTCTGATAGAAGTACCGCCTCACAACCTTTACGCCGGAACTACCGCTCGATCCGGATTCACCAAGAGCCAGCACAGACAGCCGACTACGGACAACCCTGCTGCCACCAAAAACGAAGCCGTCCATCCAAACTGTTGCGCAATGTATGGCGTCAAAAAGGAAGTCACCGCTCCCCCGAACTGACAACCCATGTTCATAAAACCCGATATCGAGCCTGAAAACCGTCCGCCGATATCCGCAGTGATCGCCCAATAGGAGCTCTGAGACAGATACAGTGCGCCTGCTCCTCCCGCAAGGATGATGCTGGCCAAGGGCGCGCTGTTCACTGTAGAGCCAAACGCAAGGAAGATAGCGGTAAATGCGATTCCGACAATCGCAACCCCACATCGCCCGGCTCGGCGACTGATTCTTTTCGTCAAGCGGTCGGCAAGGAGTCCACCGACAGCACAACCAAGGGCCATAGCCAAAAATGGCAAAGTCGCATAAAACGCACTGGATTTCAGGTTCATGCCGCGGACTCTCGCGAGATAGACATAAAACCAAGCAAAGAAAATCCAGGCGACATACCCGTAACAAAAATAGGAAACCGTGATCGCCCACACCGATGAGTTGGAAAGGATCGTGCCCCAAGGCACCGAGGACTTCGCTGTGCGAGTCACGTCGGGTTTCGCCACGCCGAGCGTTAATCCCGAATGGATCGTCGCGACTTCGGCCGGCGAGACCCACGGATGCTGTTCGGGCTTGTCGCGTGACATAACGAACCAGATCAGTCCGACGGCCAAGCCGATGAACGCACACATCCAGAACGAGTAGCGCCATCCGTGATGAATGAGAATGTAGGTAACGAGAGGCGGCGAAGCTGCGGATCCGACGCCAACGCCGGCAAAAATTAAGCCGTTAGCCAGCCCGCGTTCATGCGTGGGAATCCAGCGGGCCACGAATTGACTTGAGCCCGGATACATCACCGCTTCTCCAGCGCCGAGAGCAAAACGAGCCAACAGTAGAACCGCAAAAGCGGCTCCGAGACTCAGCGGAACTGACGCCGTGACTGCAGTGAAAATTCCCCACCACACGACGCCACCGGCGAGCACCCGCCTAGGGCCCCAACGATCCGCCAGCCAGCCGGCAGGGGTCTGCAGCAATGCATAACCAATCAGAAATGCCGTGGATAGCAAGCCAAACTGCACATCGCTAAGATGGTAGTCGCCGATCATGCGAGGTGCGGCGACGGACATATTGACTCGGTCGAGAAATGCGACTGCGCTCAGGACAAACAGCAGTCCGATGAGTAGCCAGCGGATTTTCGTTGCGCGCTCAGATCCGATCGCACCAGTCGCGGTAGTGATTCCGGCCACGGCGTCAGGCTACGTTCGCGCGTAGAAGTTTCGTCAGGTGTTCGGCGATGATTTTTTCTTCTCCCGGTTTCAGCATAAAAGAGTTCATCCCCAGTTGCCCCTTTTCGCCGCCGAGCACAATGGATGGTTTGCCTTCGCGCAGTTGTTTGTGGGCGGCCTTAGGGTCGAGCTTCACCTTGGATGCATCCCAGCTGATGGTCATGTGCGGAACGTGGTTCGCGATGTCCGGCATATTGAAAGCAGTAGTTACCCCAGGCACTTTGGTGATCTGCGCCGAGACATATTCAAGCCGACGTTGCCACTCTTTGTTCAGCGCTTCGTGGTCTTCTTTCAGATATAGCTCCAGCGCCTTAATCATGCCCATGATTTCTTCTTTTCCGACTTTGGCTACGCGGCCCAAGGTGTCTTCATGCGGACTGTTATTCAGCAGCGCATTAGCTACGAGCTCTTTTTTGCCGATCAAGAGGCCCGCGCATTGCGGTCCGCGCATCGCTTTGCCGCCGCTAAACGCGCACAGGTCGTAGCCCATGTTGGCATAGTCCCAGAGATGGGAGACGGGTGGCGTATCGGCGGCGGCGTCGATGAACGTTGGCACGTTGAGTTCTTTGCCAAGCTTCACAAATTCCTCAACCTTGATCTGCCCTTGATTGTTCGCGAAATTACTGAAGTGCATCATCGCGGTCTGCGGATTCACCGCTTTACGCAATTCATCCTCCGTCTCCACAACGACGAGCTTCACGCCAGTTGCGCGGAATTGATGATCGAACGGGTTGCGATGCGTCTTCTGAATGATGACTTCTGATTTCATCCCGGTGAGATCAGGAAGTCGCTCGATGAATGTCGGATTGTTCCCAGTGAGAATTCCGGCTAGGCCCGATTGCATCGCGGCCGCGGCGCCGCTGGTGACCAGCGCGGTATAGCCTTGCGGCAACTTCAGCATCTCCGCAATGCGATTGCCCGCCGCCACCTCGAGATCAGGGATGCTGCAGAAGTGCTGCCCCGCCAACGCCATCACTGCTTCGACTTCAGGACGCGCCAGCGATCCTCCGAGCACGGTCATGGTTCCCTGTCCGTTGATTACCGTGGTCACTCCGAGCTCTTCGTATACGTTTCCGCTCGAACCAAAGCCGGTGACTTTCGGTGTTTTGGCGGCGGCTCATGGCGGACGCAGCAAATAGGTTGCGCGCGCCGGCCATCGCACCAGTCACAGCCCCGGCCATAAAGCCGAGGCTACTCATGAAATTGCGACGCGTGGATTTCAAATCAAGCATGGCCCTTCTCCTTTACACCGTCAGCGCGAAGCGCTTACTTCTTGACCACCGCTGCATTGCAATTGATTTCCACCAGCGAATCTCCGGGCAAGCGCAGCGACCGCGACAGTCGTGCGGGCCGGACCGCCGTTCGGGAAATAATTCTTGAATACCTCATTCATGCCTTTGTAGTCGTCGATGCTGCTCAGAAAAACAGTGAGCTGCATAATCGAATCCATAGTGCCGCCGCCTGCCTCCACTACCTGCTTGACGCTGTCCATCACACTTTTGGTGTGATTGGTGATGTCCTTTGGAAATTCGGCCTTGTTGTGCGAATGCGCGCCGATTCCGGCGATATAAATCACGCCATTGTGAACAATCAATGGCGTGATGAAGCCTGTCTTGTCGGCTGGCTTGCCTTCGGCGTTGAGCTTTTTCGGCAGATGACTGTCTTTCGCGGGCGCGCGGCGGAGCCGCCGATGCGGCAGCGGCGATGCCGAGCCCAGGAAGAAGCGATGCGAGACGTCCTGCAAAGGCTCTGCGGCTGAACAGATTGGCGAACATTGTGTAGTAGCTCCTCTCAGTTTTTGGTTCAAGCTCCAGTTCTACGGCAAAGCAAAAGTGAAAAAGTCATTCCCTGCGGCAATCGCGACGTACTGCTTCCCATTCACGGCATAGCTCATGGGAGAGGCGTGCATCTTCTGGCCGGTATTGAAGTGCCACAATGGCTTCCCAGTTTTCCCGTCCACCGCCTCAAAGGATTCGGAATCGTCTCCGAAGAAGACCAGCCCACTCGCGGTAGCCATAGTGCCCGCCGATGAGCCGCCATCGCCTATTTGTGGGTAACGCCACTGGAAATCACCGGTGTCCAGGTTGTACGCAAGAAGAATCTTCTCTTTGGTACCACCGGGCGCACGGCGAACGCCGGTCGCATAAAAGGTTTTGCCCTCGGAGAATTTCTCAGGCTTGCGATGAAACACGCCGCAGTCTTCTAGCGCAATGAAATAAAAAAGATGTGTGGCCGGATTGTAGGAAGGTGAAAACCAATTCGTCGCGCCGATCATGCTGGGGCAAACTTCTGTGCCTTCGAGTGTGGGAATGCGACCGGTGAGCACCGGCCTGCCCGTTCGCGTCGATAGATGTAGCCCAAGTGAGCTTTTTCACGAACGGCACAGCAGACAGGAATTTTCCGTTGGTGCGGTCGAGGACATAAATAAACCCATTGCGATTCGCCTCCACAAGCAATTTCCGCGGCTGACCCTTGTAGACGGCATCAACGAGAACCGGCGTTTCCGTTGCGTCGTAATCGTAAAGATCGTGCGGCACGAACTGAAAATGCCATTTTAGTTTGCCGGTGTCAGCGTCCAGCGCGAGAACGCACGCAGTGTAGAGGTCGTCCCCGGGACGCGGCTCTCCATCAAAATCTGGAGCGGCGTTGCTGGTGCCCCAATAGATGGTGTTTAGTTCGGGATCGTACGTTCCGGGCATCCACGTAGTGCCTCCGCCGCGAAGATACAAATCGCCGGGCCAACTTTCCGAACCAGGTTCGCCGGGAGCAGGAATCGTCCAAAACCGCCACGCCTCTTTTCCGGATTCAGCATTGAACGCCGCCACAAAACCGCGCACTCCATCATCGCCACCGGATGTGCCGACCATGACCTTGTCCTTCACCACGAGGGGCGCGCTGGTCGCGCCGTAATTTTTGTTGTCGTTCGCGTACGCCACATCCCAAAGAAGATGGCCCGAGCGCGCATCGAGGCAAAGCAAATGAGCGTTGTCGGTCTGGATGTAAGCGCGCGTGCGCCACACCGCCACGCCGCGACTGTGGTGCATGGAGGCATCGTCTACAAGTCCTTCGGTAATCGGCCGCGCGTAATGCCAGATGATACGGCCCGTCCGCGCATCAAGGGCGTAAGCGTCATTGCCAGAACTCACGAACATTACACCATCAACGACCGTCGGCGTGTTCTCCAGCCCAGTGGATTCGCGAACGTGAAAGACCCATTGCGCGCGTAGCTGCGCCACGTTGTCCGCAGTAATTTGCGACAGCGCGGTGAAGCGGCGGCCGGTGTAGTCACCGTTATAAGAAGTCCAATTTTCCGCTGTTGGAGCGGCAAGGAGATGCTCAGGGCGAACGTCAATCATCGCAGAGATGGGTCCCGATGGTTTGTCCTGAGCGCGCGTTGCGAGCAAAAAGAAGCGGAAAAGAAGACCACGGTCGCCATGATTGTTCTAGATTTCAAGGAGAGCATGCGCTCAGCAGCTCCTGCACGACCAAATCGAACGCTTCAAATCAATAGCACCGGGGCAGATCACTTCGATCACAGCTCCTAGAGTCGGCCGAACTTCTTCACGGCTTCCTGAATGGATTTGAGTTTCTCGATGGTCGCGTACATGGAGTGTTCCTTGAAATCCATCTCTTGGGCGACCTTAAGAACCTGCGCTGCCGATGCTCGTGGCACAACAACAACGCCATCGGCATCAGCGACTATGATGTCCGCCGCATTGACGGGCACTCCGTCACACACAACCGGAACGTTCGCGCCGGCAAAGCGATAGTGAGACACGGAAGTGGAAGGAACAATGCCGAGCGCGTACACGGGAAAACCGATTTTCTGAAGATATGCGACATCGCGCACACCGCCGTCGATCACCGCGCCCGAGAAATTTCGCGACGACATGGCGGTGCCCATCAAGCCACCCATGCCAGCGATATCCGCGCCGTCTTCCACGACCATGACATAGACGGAGTTGGGCGCGCCGGTGTCGATGGCAGCCAGCATTCCTGCCAAGGCGTTGGGATCGTGATTCGGCTCCTTCTTGAGCAGCACGGTGACCGCCAATCCGGCGAACTTCGTGGGGAAAATCGGACGCATATGGTGGGTCATGTACATCTTCTTGCCGGTGATTTGTTCGAGCGCGTCAGAGACGGAGGCAGCTTCCACATGGCGGAAGGCGTCGAGAAGCGAAGCGTCGTCGGCAGGAGCGGAAGTCTCGGATTGCCGCGCGTGAAGCGGGGGTGAGGGCCAGGCTAAAAGTAAAAACAGGAGCCCCAAAGGAAACGGCGGTGATGGTAGCGATGCGGCGCAAGGATTTCGACAGGCGAGGGCCAGCCAAAGCGGACATCAGAATTCTCCTTGAGCGCGAATGATACCGAATGGGGTGACTGTAGCACTTCTTTATTTTCGATGCCAGCGGAGGCTGTGACGTTAATTCGATTCAAATATGGTAATTGCTGAGTGTCATACGCGCTAGTTTTGATTCGGCGGGGTGCCGGCGCAGAACTCAGTTTGAGGCAACGGGGTTGCTTTTAACTGCGCAGCCGGAAATAATCTGCGCCATGACACGATTCGTCTCAGGATAGGTCGGTAGGTTTTTGGCCATTCGTTTGTATGTGCTGTCTTGGGTTTGGGCTGATGTGCTAAGCGCAAATGGTGTGGAGCAGGCCTGCTCTTTATGCGGCCGCACCTGATCCGAAAGAACAGGAACAAAACAAGGTGGCTGTGCGCGACGCAGGGCAGATTTTTGCGTCGCAATGCGCTGGATGCCACGGCCTGGATGGAAAGGGCGGCGAGCGTGCGCCAGATATCGCAACCAGCGCGAAAACTCAGAGACGCTCAGACGAAGAAATCTTCCACATCATCGAAAAGGGTGTTCCGGGAACCGGTATGCCGGCATTTTCATCGCTCAGCCAGCGCGAGAAGAAGTCTATCGTTGCGACGTGCGTTCGCTTCAAGGACAAGCCGTCGCGGTAGCTCTGCCTGGTGATCGCGTAAAGGCCGGTCACTTTTTTATGGAAAAGCGCGTTGCGCAGAGTGCCACATCGTTAGCGGCGCCGGCGGATATATCGCGGGGGATCTGACCTCCTATGGTGCAAACAAGTCAGTGGACGATATTCGATCAGCAATCGTTAAACCGACCAGCATGCAGCGGCCAGGCACTGGTCGCACCGAGCTAACTACCCGGGATGGTCACAAGTATTCTGGCGTAGTACGCAATGAGGACAATTTCTCAGTGCAATTGCAAACTCTGGATGGCGCATTTCACTTGTTCGACAAAGCCGAGCTGGAAAGTTTGCAGCGCGTCACCGAGCCTCTGATGCCAACGGACTACGGCTCCACTCTTAACGCCGGAGAGCTGAACGATCTGATCAGCTTTCTCATCGCTACCGCACGGGAGACCAAAAGCGCGCCAGCCAAAAAAAGCCGCTCATGGCGATGACGAGGAATACGACGACGATTGAAGTTGAATTGCGCCCTCTTGTTCTCGCGCCAGTTTGCTACGCATTGTCCTAGTTCTTTTCCGCTATGGAGAAACCCCGGTTCCTCTCTATAATCCCGCCACTCTCGCTTTGAATAAGGTCGGACGGCTGGTGAAACATAGATGAAAGAAGTGCGGCATTACGATGAGTGAGCAAGTCCAGATCGACGCCCTCTAGGCCAAGAGCCCGCAGCCGCAGTCCAGCGCGAAGCCGGACTTCATCGCCAGCTCAGTACCCGCCAAGTTGCAATGATCGGCCTTGGTTCGACGATCGGAACAGGACTTTTTCTCGGCAGCGCCATTTCCGTAAAGCTTGCGGGACCCTCGGTAGTCCTAAGCTTTCTGATCGGAGCGATCGTCGCTCTACCCGTAATGTGGGCGCTCGCGGAGATGTCGGCAGCACATCCGACCGCCGGAGCTTTCGGTGTACATGCCCAAATGTATCTGAATCCGTGGGCCGGCTTCGCAGTTCGTTACACCTATTGGTTCTGTCTCGTCATCGTTGTGGGAAGCGAAGTCGTGGCCGCAGCGATCTACTGTCAATACTGGTTTCCGCACGTACCCGTAATTCTCTGGATTGCAGGTTTTTCGGTGGCGATGATTTACGTCAATACGCTGAGTATCGACAATTTCGGGGCCATCGAGTTCTGGTTCGCGATGATCAAGGTGGTCACGATCGTCGTATTTCTGGTGCTCGGCGCATCGCTTTTGCTTGGTTTGGGATTCCCTCGTATCGGCGCCGCCAATTACACCGCTTACGGGGGTTTTTTCCCAGGCGGATGGTCTGGCGTGGGACTCGGCGTGGTTATGGCGATCTTCAGCTATCTGGGACTGGAGATCATGGCGGCCACTGCGGGCGAAGCCGCCGACCCGCAAGTCGCCGTACCGCGCGCGCTGCGGCGCACGCTGTTGACGCTGATGATCTTCTATGTCGCAGGACTGGGAATTGTGGTCGGGATTGTGCCGTGGAACCGGATTGACCTGGGCAGAGCCCATTCGTGCGCGTATTCGAAACGGTCGGAATTCCGGCCGCGGGACACATCATGAATTTTGTGGTGCTCAGCGCGGCCCTCTCGTCCGCGACCTGCAATCTCTATTTCGGAGGGCGTCTACTGTTCTCGCTGGCTCGCGGCGGGTACGCACCGGCAGCGTTAGGGCGCCTGAACAAAAGAGGAATGCCAACCATCGCGGTGTTCGCGTCCAGCCTTGGGATGTTTGCTGCAATGATGCTGGCGCAGCAGCTACAAAACACGAAAGCATTTGAGTACATGATCGGAGTGGCGTTCTTCGGCGGACCTTTCGTATGGATCATGACACTGATCACACACATCGGCTTTCGGCAAAAGATGGGGCGCGCAGGACAAACTTTTCTGCGTATCCCGCCAGGCGGAAGCTGGAGTTCAACACTCGGTCTGGTTGCGTTGGCTAGCCGTTTTGATTTCTACGTGGTGGGTGCCCGGCTTCCACGTAACGCTGCTTGCTGGGCCACCATGGCTGGCCTTTATTACCGTGTGCTACTTTCTGTTCCGCCGCGCGGCTAATCGAAATTTTGCAAACGCCGAAAAATAAGGCCGGGTGCAAGCACCCGGCCATTCCTTCCTCTGAGTTCTAGCTAGAAAACTACTAAGCTCGGGCACTCCGGGCTTTCTTGCGGTCTCGGGTTGCTCTTCTTCTTCGCCTTCCTCGTCCGCACTCTTCGCTTCAACGTTGATTTGCTCGGAAAGCTCGGTGAGCTTCTGGTCGGTTTCCTTTTCTTCTTCCAGGGTCTTTTCGAGCAGCGACACCGCCTCATTCTCGCCGAGAAGTTCGGCCCATGACCTCACGCAGCCGTAGGCGGCGATCTCGTAGTGCTCGACGCGCTGCGCTGCCGAGATGAGAGCGGCGTCCATCACTTCGCCCTCGAAATCTTCGTCCATGATTTCTTCGCCCTCTTTAACCAGACCTTGCATTCCGGCGCATTTCTTTCCTGTGGGCTTTTCGTCAAGAGCGTCGAAAATCTCTTCCAATCGCTGGACATGCCCCTTGGTTCGTTCCAGATGCGATTCGAACCGGGAACGAAGTTCGTCTGATGTGGAAGCCTTTGCCATTTTAGGCAGGGCCTTCACCAATTGTGTTTCAGCGTTGTAAATGTCCCGAAGTTCGTCGATGTACAGCTCCTTCAGTGCACTGTGCTCCATGGCGCTCTCCTTATTGTTGTGTGTGTTCGACCCCAAGCTGTGAATGTCTCGCCTTTGTGGCCCGTTGCGAAAGTAAGAGCACGACGCGTATCGGTCCATACGGCGATGTATCTAGTGTCTCCGGTGCTGGAACGGTAGTGCACTGCACGCCTGTGTTAAGTCCCCAAGGTAGCCAGAAAATGAGGGCTTTACCGGATTGCGACGCTGCACACCTCTCGTAAACAGTTGTCGTTGTCCGGCAACCGCATATCGTCGACGACGACTGCTAGTCGCGAAGGAAGAGCAGATCAATGGCGCAACACGAATTGAATGGATTGCGGGTAGCGATTCTTGCAACCAACGGATTTGAAGAAGCAGAACTATTGGAACCGCGGGCAGCTCTGGAGAAGGCTGGGGCACAGATCAGCGTCATCGCGCCTAAAGGCGGAAAAATTTATGGGATGAAGCATCACGATAAAGCGGGCGAGATAGATGTAAACCAGGAACTAGCGCACGCCAGCCCTGAGGAGTTCGATGCGGTTATGTTGCCCGGTGGAGCACTCAACGCAGATGCGTTGCGCGTTGAAAAGCATGCGCAGGATTTCGTAACGCGTATGGATACCAGTGGGCGGCCCATCGCATTCATCTGCCACGCGCCGTGGCTGCTGGTGTCTGCGGGGCTGGTCAAGGGCCGAACGCTTACCAGCTATCACACCATTCAGGACGACATACGAAACGCTGGCGGAAAATGGGTCGACGAACAGGTGGTGCGCGATCGGAATTGGGTCAGCAGCCGCCAACCATCCGACATTCCGGCGTTTAACGAGGCAATGATGGCTCTCTTTGCTGGTGGAAAAGCCCGGGCACGCAGTGCTTCGTAATCTGAGAACGTTAGCCGACGCGGGGCGGTTCAGGGCAGTTAGGCTCAAGAGGTAGAACGGAACTGACTTGTAATTAAGGAGGAATATATGGCCGACCGAAAGAAATGCGCGCACCCCTCGTGTAGCTGCCCCGCAGCTGCGGACAGCAAGTTCTGCAGTACGGAATGCGAGGCAGTGGCGAAGACTCCGGATCTAGACTGCCGCTGTCCACATGCCGGCTGCAAGGGCAAGACGACCTGAGTAAGTTTACAAAAGCTTTGCGGTCACGTTCCAGCGGACGTGGTCTGCCTGTGGCGCGGTTGGTGCAGCGGGTCACAGCAGAGCCGAATCCCACGCTGGGAGCTCGCGTGCTGTCCATCAAAACCTCGGCAGCCCAGGCTCCCAGGTAAACCGACAGCGCTACGCCATGTCCGCTATAAGCGCCCAAAACCACGACTTTGTCGCTTTTCGCATGCCGCGAGAACACCGGCTTCCAATCCTTACCAATCAAAATCGGCCCGCCCCATCGATGTGTTACATCAATGTCGCGCAGCTCAGGATGAAGGTTACGGACTCTGTGTTCGAGATCTTTCATCAGTTCAGCTGCTTGACCAATCGAGATGTCTAAGGTTAGAAGCTCCCGCCAGTTTGCAACGCTGACCAACCCGCTGCCGAAGATAATCCGCTCATCCTCTACCGTGCGCCCCCACAAATACGGTAGATCCTCTGTGTAAAAGGATTGTCCCGACTCCAACCCTAGTTCGCGCAACTGCCCCGCGGCCAGAGGCCCGGTCATTAGCGCGAGGGTGAATTTTGGGTCAGCACGTCCTGCCAAACCGTTCAACTCCAGCGATTCGGCGTTCGTGGCCACCACAATGTGGTCGGCACGAATTTCCCTTCCGTTCACCGTTAAGAGCAACGGCTCCTCGAAGCGAATTTCATCCACCCGTGCTCGCTCGTAGATCACAGCTCCGTAGCGGGAAGCCGCTCTCGCCAGTCCACTCACAAGCTTTCCTGGGTTGATGCTGCCGCCGGGCACCTCGCTGACGACCCTCAATTCACCCGAGTCTCGCCACTTAATGGAGGAACTCGCCTTCCCTCCCGACCGTGCCAACTCCCAGGCGCCTCTCATACTGAAATCACAATTGATCTCAAGTTCCTCGACAATGCCCGCCACTCCTGTCAGGACATCTCCAAGCCCTGGCATCGCACCCGCGGCAGTTTCGGCCAGCGTCATTCCGCCGGTGTGACCACTGGACCCCGCTCCAATCGATTCCGCCTCGAATACACCTATTTTCGCATCCGGAGCTAACTTTGCCAGGCGAGCCGCCGCCGAAAGCCCGCTGAATCCCCCTCCGATCACCGCAAAGTCAACCCTGTCCGGCAGTGGCTGGGTTCGCGGGTCGAAATCGATCAACCAAGGCGGCTGACCCCATTTTTTTCCTATTGAGCGAGTCACGGCTCTTTGAGCGACTCATAATGTGACTAGACGAACAGTTCAGATGGCGAGAAGAGGCCCTTTGGTGCAGACCTCAAAGGAGTCCGCGAAATTCGGAAGGGGGTTGGCGCAGGCCTTAACACCAAATGGAGACTAAAGACTCTATAACTAGGGCCTATAGACCCTATAAATCATCCTCTCGTCCGTAGGACACCGGACCCATACGCCGCAAGCGTTCGGCCTCTTTACTTCTCCCATCCCCGTAGTAACTTCGAAGTACGCGCACGGGTATTCTGAACGAGCGCGCCAAGCTGGAGGCCTCTATGTTGTTGCATTCAAGCCCGACAAGTCGAGTCGCCGAACGACGGACAGCGCTGCGTTATCCGCTGAGGCTTCCTGTAGTTTTCTCATGGCAGGACGAGGGCGGCCACATTCAGGGATGTGACGGCTACAGCCGGGATCTCGGCAGCCGAGGGATCTATGTTTATGCCGAACAGGTCCCTCCTTTAGGGGTATCTGTGGAAATGAATGTGTTCCTGCCCCGCCCCGAACACTCGAGTCGACCGTCCGAGATTCACGCCGTTGGCAGGGTGGTCCGGTCCGAGCGGCAGGGCACGTCAACGCGTGGAGGCAACGGGTTCGCAGCTATGAACCACACGACCGTTCTCCGCGAAGGCCGGAGCCACAAATCGGAACAGCCCGCCGCCACCATGACCGAATTTGGAAGCGACGAATCGCGAGAAGAACGGGCTAGCGGCAAGGCGCAGGAATGATCACCGTCCAGTTGCAGAGCGTCGCGAGAGGGCAGCTGAGGATTGAGCACAGAACCGATCGGGAGCAATGGTACCAATGGCCTATCGCAGTAAGAGGTCGGTACCGCTAAGGTCACTAAGTACAGTGGTACTGCGAATTTGGAACGCCCGGGCCATTTGCCGAAAGGAAGGGAAAAGGTATTCTCTTAGCGTCAAGACCAGAGGGGCCGGAGGCTGGATGTGTGGCCAACCACCTGGAGGCTCGAAAGAGCTGTGAAGGCTTTGCAGGTTGCTGAAAAAAAAGTGTTTAGTCGAAGTAGCGCGATTCAGTGGGAGTTACAGGGCGGTAGCTTGCCCGAAAAGCCCAAAGCACCGATTTTACGAGATTTAAACTCGTGAAATTGCCACACACGGGAGACAATGAGGGGATGCCTCAGACCGAGCATCCGCAGATCAGCAGCAGCACCTCTGATGAGATCGGCGATCAGGTAAGTAGCAAACCGTGGTTCGCATTGCGCGTAAAGCCGAACTTCGAAAAGCGAGTTGCCACTGCGCTTCGCGGCAAAGGTTTCGAGGAGCTTCTACCGCTATACCGCAGCAAACGTCAGTGGTCCGATCGCGTGAAGGTGATGGACCTGCCGTTGTTTCCCGGTTATTTGTTTTGTCGGCTCGATTTAGCGGCGCGACTGCCACTGGTCACCACTCCAGGGTTTCTGTACATCGTCGGCGTCGGAAAGAACCCGCAGCCCGTAGACGAAGCCGAGATCTTGGCGATCCAGTCCGTGATGCGTTCCGGAGTACCAGTAACTCCTTGGCCATCATTAGTAGTAGGACAGAAAGTGCAACTGCAGCATGGCCCACTGCGCGGCTTAGCAGGTGTCCTGACAAAGATTGCAAACCAACAGCGGCTGTATGTTTCTGTAACGTTGTTGAAGCGTTCGATCTCGGTGGAAGTCGCCCCAGACTGGATCCGACCAATTTTCGACAGCACAGCGATTGGCGCTGAAAAAGGTGGTACGCAAGCAAACCCAAGGCCTCTTGAGCAGATCAAAACCAATAGTGGAAACTGAGGGACATTCAAGTGAGTAGCGCATTTCGAAAATTCGTGGCAACAGTAAGTGCGGGAGGGCCGATGGTCAGTAAACAAGTGAAGTCGATCGGCCTGATGGCAATGGGCTGGCCGATGCTGTTTGGGACGTTGGGTGCAGCTGGTCAGAGCGCACCGCCGCAGAACTCCGCCACACAAGGCACGCCCATACAAACGGCATCAGCGACGGAATCGGTGCCCGTGGCAAAGGCTGGCTGCAATGCCAACGTTCGGTCGACATATCTGCTCGGGCCCGATGATGAACTGCAAATAGCAGGTCCGGAGCTGGAAGAAGCCGCTGCCAAGACGGTGCGTGTAGACGGCGAAGGTGACATTCAGGTCCCACTAGTGGGGCGCGTCCACGTTGCGGGGCTTACCGTTCAACAGGCGGAGAAAGAACTTAACAAACGGCTGAGCAAGTACATCAAGAATCCTCAAGCGGCTCTCGATGTAAAGGAGCTGCGTAGTCAACCTGCGTCTGTTCTCGGCGCAGTAAACACCCCTGGAGTGCACCAGGTTTCAGGTCGCAAGACCCTGTTGGAAATGATTTCGATGGCCGGAGGAATTCGCGCCGATGCTGGCTATAGCATTCGGATAACGCGGCAAGTTGATTGGGGTTGCATTCCGCTACCCGGAGCCACGCTCGATGCGTCAGGCCGCTACAGCGTTGCACAAGTGAATCTGCAAGATATTATGTCCGCAAAGAGGCCGGAAGAAAATATTCAGATCCTCCCTCAAGACGTGGTCACGGTGCCGAAAGCAGAACTGGTCTATGTCGCGGGGGCGGTAAAGAAATCAGGCGGGTTCATTCTTGGCGAGCAGGAAAGAATGTCGGTGCTCAAGGCGCTGTCCCTCGCGGAGGGTTTCGGATCTGCACCGGACCCAAGACATGCCAGAATTGTGCGCAACGTCGGAGATAAGCAGGAAGAGATTCCCGTTGACCTCAAGAAGCTGCTGCAGGGAAAAGGTAGCGACGTAACCATGCAGGGCAATGACATCCTGTTCATTCCCGACAGTACCGGAAAGAAAGTTGCTTTGCGAATCATGGAGGCCGCGATTCAGACAGGAACGGGACTGGCAATTTATCACCCGTAAAGGCCCGAAAGCATTTAACTCTTCAGCTGGCGTTTGTAGAGTCCACAGCGAAATGGCAGGTACGAATGTCTAAGCACTTCGATCGAGTAAATAATCGCATCCGGCCGGCAGTCAATGACTATGTCGAGACCCGGCCTACCGTTTATCGAATGGAAGAACCGGCTCCCGTAGTCATGGATGCGGGCGGAGCATCCTCACAAGGCTACGACAGCTTGCTGAGCTACTGGCACATGCTCGTCGGCCACAAGACCACGCTGTTGTGCTTCGCCTTGGCGGGATTGGCCAGTGCGATCATCTTCAGTCTGCTTCAGACACCGGTATATCGTGCCCGCACTTCGATCGAGGTCCAGGACTTCAACCCGGAATTCATGGATGGCAAGAACGTGGACCCCACAAGACCGGCGAGTTCCGCCAACGGCGACTCTTACTTTTTGACGCAGCTGAAGATACTGCAGAGCGATTCTCTGATTGAGCGTGTTGCCGACAAAATGGATTTGCAGGCGGAACGTCCAGCAAGTGGATGGGGTGCGTTCGCCACCAAGGTTCGTGGAGTGTTTGGGCGTAAGGAAGTGGTGCGTCAGCCGAACAAGGACGCTTTCGTGGGAACCGCGCAGAGCCATTTGACGGTTCGTGCATCTGGAGAAACCCGGCTCGTCGAAGTGCTCTACGACTCTCCAGATCCCGAAGTTCGCCGCAGAGTTCGCGAATACTTTGGTGTCTGAATTCACTGAATTAGGGCAGAAACTTCGCTGGGAAGCCAGCCAGCGTACGGGCGATTGGCTGACAGGTCACCTTCAGGAGATGAAGGCGAACCTCGAAAAACAGCAAGTGGAACTTCAGGAGTATGCGCGCTCGTCGGGCCTGAACATCACCGCGGAAACCAATGTCTCTGACGTACGCCTGAAGGAACTCCAGGAAGAACTCGACAAGGCGCAAGCCGACCGAGTAGACAAGCAGGCCAAGTTTGAAGAAGCGAAAGCGCGTCCAGTGGAGTCTCTACCAGCCACCCTGGATGACCCCACCCTCCGGGATTACCGCGCAAAATTGACTGATTTGGAGCGCCAGAAAGTCGAACTGAGTGCAACGTTGACCCCGGAGCATTTCAAAGTGCAACGCGTTCAGGCACAGATTGACGAATTGAAGGCCGCATTGGATCGTGAGCGGGGTAATGTCGTCAAGCGTGTGGGCAATGAATACACCGCCGCCAGCCGCCGAGAAAAGTTGCTGGCTGCAACTTACGAAGAACAGCAACGCACGGTGGCGAACCAATCGGATAAGTCCATTCACTACGACATGATGAAGCGCGAGGTGGATTCCAATCGCGCGCTTTATCAAGCATTGCTGGGCAAAGTGCAGCAAGCGAGCTTGGCATCGGCGATGCGCGCAAGCAACGTCCTAGTGGTGGACCCGGCCAAGGTGCCGTTTTTCCCTTACAAACCGAACGTGCCAGTTAACTCCGCGGCGGGCCTGTTCTGCGGCCTGTTCCTCGGCTTGGCGTTCGTTGTCTTCCGCACACGTTTCGACCGCACCATTCAAGCTCCGGGCGACATGCAGTCATATCTAAGCCTGCCAGAACTTGGCGTGATTCCGATGGCGGAAGTGTGCGATACGCCGGCCGTACGCAGCCAACGACCGGCATTGAAGCCTGGCGATCCCAATGATTGCCTCGAGCTGGTGACCTGGAAGCACAAGCCATCTGCTGTGGCGGAATCGTTCCGTGCGATGTTGACTTCTATCCTGTTACCTGGACAACATGGCGGCAATCTGCAAGTTTTGGTAGTCACGAGCCCGGGCCCCGCGGAAGGCAAAACCACTGTGGCCAGCAATCTGAGCATCGCGATCGCCGAAATGGGTCGTCGCGTGTTGCTGATTGACGGAGACCTTCGTCAGCCAAAGCTGCACAAAATCTTCGGCGTGGCCAACAATCGTGGAGTCAACGACCTCTTGCTTGCTGATGTGGATCTGAACTCCACACCGCTGAACGAAATAGTTGTGGAGACGCGTGTAGCTGGACTGTCGTTGCTGCCCAGCGGTTCACGCGCCAACAATATCTCGCAATTGCTGCATTCTTCCCGCATCGAGGAACTTCTGAACCGCATGCGCGGCGAGTTCGACATGGTGATTATCGATGCACCACCGATGATGCACCTGGCCGATGCGCGCCTCCTTGGAAGACAATCGGATGGAGTAGTGTTGGTCGTCCGCGCTGGTCACACCATGCGGGAAGCCGCGTTAGTCGCCAGCCAGCGCCTCTCGGAAGACGGCACCCGCATCCTTGGCACCGTTCTCAATGGCTGGGACCCTCGGAAAACCCCTGGCCGTACCTACGGGTACGGATACGGATATGGTTACGGTTACGGATATGGTCAAAGCACCGAAGCCAAGGCAACGCAATCATCCAATCGTTAGAACTGAGCTATGCCGGTCAACTCAAGATCAGGGTTCTCTGGTGCTGCCCATCGGAAAACAACTCCGACCACGAGAGGATTGAAATTTCAGCATGCGTAATCTGCAAGGGATCACCTATGGCATGCCCAAGGTTCCTGCGCATCGTGCCAGGCTTCAGCAGGCTCAGCCAGGCGCACGCAGGGGCGTGCTGACTTCGGTTTCGTCGGTCGCGCTATTTCTTTTTGTGATGACCATGCCGCTGGAGAACGCGGTCGTGATTCCCGGTCTTGGCACGTTTGCACGTGCTGTGGGGCTGGTCGCGTTTGTGTGCGGATTGATGGCCTTGGTCGAAGGCGGTAAGCTCCGAGCGCCATCATTAGGTCTTCTTCTCATGACCGCCTTCGTGCTGTGGGCGGCGCTGTCATATTTTTGGTCTGTCTCTCCAGAAGAGACCACCACGATTGTACTCACATACCTGCAGTTGCTGTCTCTAGCCTGGTTGATTTGGCAATTAGCCCCGCTGCATGCACAAAGAGCGAATTTGATGAATGCATGGCTGGCGGGCAGCGCGACCTCCGCTATTACTTCTGTACTCGGTCGTGGTGTTGCCGCGCACGCCATACGAGATGCCCCTTTTAACATGAACCCCAACGATGTTGGACTACGTATGGCTCTGTGCATCCCGATGGCGCTGTATTTGGCAGCCACCGAGAAAAGAGCCCTACACGCGTGGACGTATCGCGGCCTTATGATGCTGTCCGCCATCGCCTTGTTTCGCACGGCTTCCCGAGGAGCGCTGGTGTCGTTCTGTATTTCGCTTTTGATGATTCCCTTAACCTTCTCGAAATGGACGCCCAAACAAAGACTCGCGATGGGGGCAGCCCTGGTTATCGCAGTATTTGCTGCTTTGGCCTTGGTCCCGGCCGCTTCGTGGGAGCGCATGAGTAGCACCGGGAGTGAAATAAGCCAGGGAACGATGAATGCCCGCACGGTGATCTGGCACGCCGGCATGGAAGTGTTCCGGGATCATCCCTTCATAGGAGTGGGCGCGGCCGGGTTTTCCGCTGCCGTGGCGCAGCGCGTTGTCACTCCGTGGGTAGCCCACAACACTTTCTTGTCCATATTGGTGGAGCTGGGCGCAACCGGATTTGCCATTTTTCTCCTGCTGATAATCGTATTTGTTTATGGCGTTATGAAACTACCGACCCTCGATCGTAGCCTGTGGTTGGTCCTGCTTCTCACCTGGATGGTAGGCGTCTCCGCAATGACTTGGGAAGGCAGCAAGCCGACATGGTTTTTGTGGGGAATGATTGCTGCGGAAATAGGCGCAGTAGCGACCGTTCGTGAACGCAACTCCGCAAGGGTGGTCATGCCGGTCATCACGCAGGTGATGTCGCGCTCCCAACCGCAGCACGGCATAGCGCAATCGAAGATGCTACGTGATCTGCATTTGAAACTCCAGCGTGCGGGCTTGGAAAAACCAGATTCCCCCTGGAAGCAACCATGAGTTCGACTGGCGCTACGCCGCCACTTGGTTCCGAATCGATCGGACCCACGCTCAAAATGACAGCGAAGTACCTCAACAGGCCCAACGAAAGAGACTTCGTGACTTCTACTATGACAGCAGGTCAGACGCTGCCAGCAGCCACACCTGCGGCCCAACCCAAGGTCATATTTCGCGAAGGATCGCTCCGCCGAAACTTCAGCTGGACCTTGGTCGGAAATATCGTCTATTCCGCCGTTTTGTGGGGAGTGATCGGGCTTACTCTGGCGCGCGCCGCGGTGCTGCTGGGTCATGACATCACCAAGCGAACGCAATTACTGCCACGCGAGATAACCAGCAAGGCTGAGGCCGAGGAACTGTTGCGCACAGACGCAGCAGGGTTCTTACGACCGCGATGGACCGTGGGAGCGCAAAGCGAATTGTTCCGTACCTCTATTTCGCTAGGTGTGATCGCCATGCTGGTCTCGCTGCTGCCAAACATCCCCCGCTATTTTCTTGTCGGCAAAATGGGTGAGCGCGCGTTGGGCATCTTTACCGCCACAGCTTTCCTGGTCTCCACGGGCAATCTCATTATGCAGGCCATGGGGCAGGCCGCATTCGTCCGGCTCGCGAAGCTATATGGTGCACGGGACCTTGCAGGCTTGGGCCATGGCGTTCTGCTCTTACGGGTACGTAGGAATGCTCTCAAAGAACAGCCCGCCGTGGCGCTCGCGTCGTGATATCGAGTTTGCGAAAGATTGCATCCGAGACGGACGGGTATTCTCGGGTCGGCGGACGGGGCCTCTCGATACGTCTAGGCAGTTGACACAATCCATTCACGTAGAAACTGTAGTCTTTCCGAACCGACCCATTCGATTGGGCGACACAAAATTTCTCTAGCACACAAGGACCTCCCGTTGAAAATCCTGTTTCTCGCAAGGCAATTAAATATTGGAGGCGCGGAACGCCAGCTGGTCATCTTGGCAAATGAATTGGCGTCTCGCGGCCATGATGTGGTGATCGCCTCCTACTATCCCGGCGGAGCCTTATCGGAAAAGCTTGATTCCGGGAGGGTACGTTTGATCTCTCTTGGCAAGCGATCTCGGTGGGACTTGTTTTCCTTGTACGTCAAAGTCTGGCGCGTGGTGAAACAGGAGCGCCCGGACGTACTCCACGGGTGGATGCACACGCAAAACATTGTCGCCACTTCGATTCAGGTGTTCTTCCCCAAGATAAAATTGTTCTGGTGCATCCGCAGTTCGGATTTGGAGATGGTCCAGGACGTCGTGGAGCGCTTCGAAGTATGGCTGCAATCCAGGTTGTCCGGCATTCCTGATTGCGTCGTAGTGAATTCAATGGCAGGGCTTGAACACGGTGTTACCAGCGGCATCGCGCGCGAAAAAATGTTGTTCATCCCCAACGGTATTGATACCAACGTGTTCTATCCAGACGAATCCGAAGGCAAACGTGTGCGCGCTGACTGGGGCATCAGCGAATCCGCCAAGATAATCGGGAAGATCGCGCGCTTTGATCCCATAAAGAATCATCCGGCATTCCTGAAGGCCGCTGCGCGCATTGCGGCCGAACGCCCCGATGTTTATTTTGTGTGTGTCGGGCACGGCCGTGAAACATATGTGCGAGAACTTAAAGAAATGACGAAAAGCCTAGGCCTGGCAGATCGCTTGCAGTGGATCGAGGCGCGGCCAGACGTTCGCGCCGTCTACAATGCTATTGACGTTTTTTGCTCGGCTTCCTACAGCGAAGGCTTCCCCAATGTGATTGGTGAAGCCATGGCTTGTGGCCGCCACTGCGTGGTAACCAATGTCGGCGACTCAAAACTTGTCGTGGGCACCACCGGCATCAGCGTACCATCCAACGATGTCGATGCCTTGACCGAAGGATTGCGACAAAAGCTGGCCTCGCCCGAGAGACTGAATTTGCGAGCACGGCAACGAATTCTTGAAAATTTCACGGTCGCTCACCTAGGGGATCTTACCGAACACGCTCTGGAGCGCAGCATTCGCTCTGGCCGCAGGAACGCGGCACCCCTGGGCGCTCCAGGACGGGTACATCCTTCTGTAGATGCCTAATATGTTTGTGCAGTGCCCGACCGATCGGATGAGGAAGATACAGATTCATGTGTGGAATAGCCGGATTACTGGACACGACGCACAGTAGGGGATATGCCGAATTGTCCGCCATTGCGCGCAACATGGCGAACAGTTTGCGTCATCGTGGTCCTGAAGATGAAGGTATGTGGGCTGATCCGATTTCCGGCGTTGCCTTTGGTCATCGCCGGCTATCCATAATTGACCTTTCAGCGACGGGCCATCAACCAATGCACTCCGCTTGTGGTCGCTACATCATCGCCCATAACGGTGAGATCTATAATTTCAAAACTCTGCGGAAGGAATTGGAGCAGTTGGGCCAGACCTTTCGTGGACATTCCGATACCGAGGTAATGCTCGCCTCCATCAGTCATTGGGGAATAGAGCAATCGTTGAAAAAATTTAACGGCATGTTCGCGTTTGCGCTATGGGACGTGCAAGAAAAAACTCTGTTCCTGTCGCGCGATCGCGCCGGCGAAAAGCCCTTGTATTACGGATGGGTTGGGCAAACCTTGCTATTTGCCTCCGAACTAAAGGCCTTTCATCAATATCCGGCGTTCCGCGGTGAAATTGATCGCGGGACGCTCGCGGTTTTTCTCCGCCACAATTACATTTCGGCTCCGCATTCGATCTATAAATGCATTTACAAACTGATGCCAGGAACTCTGCTGGCAATCCGCGGTTTTGGCAGCGATGCTGCGCCCAAACCTTACTGGTCCGCCAAACACGCAGCACAGCAGGGAGTGGCCTCTCCGTTTTCCGGCACCGCCTCCGAAGCAATTCATCAGCTTGATAGCCTGCTGAACGACGCCGTCACACTTCGCATGGAATCGGACGTTCCGCTGGGCGCGTTCCTTTCTGGCGGCATCGATTCATCTTTGATCGTGGCCATAATGCAGGCCCATAGTGCTCGTCCGGTTAAGACTTTTACGGTTGGTTTCGACCATGCAGATTTCAACGAAGCGGAGTGCGCGAAAGCGGTAGCCAAGCACCTGAAAACCGACCACACGGAACTGTATGTCACTCCTGAGGAAGCCATGGGCGTGATTCCGCGGCTTCCCGCTTTGTACGATGAGCCGTTTGGTGACTCTTCCCAGATTCCTACGTTCCTGGTCTCTCAACTTGCGCGCCGCAACATTACCGTAAGCTTGTCTGGCGATGCCGGTGACGAGTTGTTTGGCGGGTACTCAATATACTTGTGGGGACGCAGTGTTCATGAGCGGCTTAAATGGATGCCGCAAGGATTGCGCTCCGCAGCCACCAAATCGCTGTCGACCTTGGCAAAAGTTGATTGGAACGGCCTCTTCGACAAACACCGCGCCTTCGTTCCGGGATCGCTGAAGAAGCGTGATGTCACTCGAGTTTTTGAGAAGCTGGCGAGCGTTCTGGCGGTGAACGAACCACAGAAGCTGTATCGCGTATTGCTGTCGTATTGGATGGATCCCTCATCGGTGGTGCTGGGTTGCCACGAGAAGATGACGGCGTTAACGGACAAAACCCGGTGGGCTGAACTGAACGATTTCGTGCACGTAATGATGTATTTAGATACGGTAACGTACCTACCTGACGACATTCTGGTTAAAGTCGACCGCGCGGCGATGGGCGTAAGTTTGGAAACTCGAGTGCCCTTATTGGATCATCGCGTCATCGAGTTCGCGTGGCAATTGCCACTACCGATGAAGATCGTGGGAAACACTGGCAAGACTCCGTTGCGCGAGTTGCTTTACACGTATGTTCCCAAGAGCCTTGTCGATCGCCCTAAACGAGGTTTTGCGGTTCCCATCAGTGATTGGCTGCGCGGACCTATGCGTCCATGGGCCGAAGAACTGCTGAGCGAATCTCGCCTGCGAAACGACGGCTACTTTGCTGTGAAACCCGTTCGCCAGAAGTGGCACGAACATCTCAAAGGGCGTCATAATTGGCAACCTCAGCTCTGGGGGCTGTTGATGTTCCAGGCTTGGCTCGATCAGCACAAGTCTTTATCGGCATCAAAGGCAGACGTGACTGCGGTCAATCGGTCGCTCACGGGAGCAGTTCACACCGCGAGCGACCAAGCAGCACCACTGCTAGTAGAGTAATCCTGCGCACACGTAGTTCGCTGTATGAGTTGAAAACAAGGCTGACGCATGACCGCCAAATTCTTGCTTCGATTCGACGATCTGTGCCCGGCGATGAATTGGGACACTTGGCACAAACTTGAGTCCATGATGATCGAGGAAGGCGTGAAGCCTATCCTCGCCGTCATTCCGGATAATCAGGACGCCACTTTGAATGACGGGCCGGCGAACGAACGGTTTTGGGATCATGTGCGCACTTGGCAAACTCGCGGTTGGGCGATCGGGCTGCATGGCTATCAGCATCTATACATCAACAATGAACCTGGCATTATCGGGCTGAATCGTTTTAGTGAATTCGCAGGTCTGCCCTTCGAAGAACAATATTCCAAACTCAAGCGAGGTCTGGAGATCTTTGCACGCGAGCGGGTGCGCGCAGACGTGTGGGTCGCTCCGGCCCACTCTTTTGATCACCACACGGTCAAGGCGTTGCTGAGCCTCGGACTAAAAACGATCAGCGATGGTTTGTCCCTATACCCTCATCGCGATTGTCACGGAATTTTATGGGTTCCGCAGCAGCTTTGGCGGTTTCGCGCGGCACCTTTCGGCGTTTGGACTATCTGCATACATCCGAAGGAGGGGTTGTGGATGAACCCTGACCTGTTCCGCAAGCGCATCCGCGAATATCGTGATTCCATTACCGATTTGGTTGCTGTCCAGGAAATGTATAAGACGCGCAAGCACAGTCTGGTAGATAGCGGCTTCAAGGATCTGTGGAGTCTCGCGTTGCGAGTGAAGGCGGGATTCGCCGCCCGCGCCGCCCGCGGGCGTAACCTCGAAGTGCAAATAGGAACGGATCCCGCCGCTCGACGCGGATTGAACATCGTTCGCTAAACGGTACTCAAATCGCTCGATGACTCTGTCTATCAATCAGAATCCAGGCTTTGGCGCTCTAGTAATTTCGCTCGATTTCGAGTTGCACTGGGGCGTGCGCGACAAATGCGCCGTCGATAGTCCATACCGCGAAAATCTGCTGGGCGCTCGTAACGCCATCCCCCGGATGCTGGATCTGTTCGAAGAATTCGATGTCGCCGCCACCTGGGCAACCGTCGGCTTCCTGTTCGCCGAATCGCGACGCGAACGCCAAGAATTTTCGCCCGGTATCCGCCCGAACTATCAGGATCCGCGCCTTAACGCCTATGCGGAGATAACTGGTGAGGACGAGGGCAGAGATCCGCTGCACTATGCCGGCAGTCTGATCCGCGAGATTCGTGGGCGCGCGAAGCAGGAAATCGCAACTCATACCTTCTCGCATTACTACGGTCTGGAGCCAGTCGAGACGCGAGAAGCCTTCGCCGCTGATCTACGAAGTGCCATCGCTATCGCTAAGCATCACGGCATGGACGTGCAATCGATCGTATTCCCTCGCAATCAGTTTCATCCGGGTTATGAGGAGTTGCTGAAGGAAGCCGGCATCACCTGCTATCGCGGCAATGAAACTAACTGGATGTACCGTCCGCGGCGTCGTAGCGAGGAAACGTTGGCAGTTCGTGCACCAAGGCTGCTCGACCACTACATTTCCTTGTCCGGATCGAAGGTCGTCCCTTGGAGCGAAGTGCTGCAGCCCAATGGCCTGTGCAACGTTCGCTCCAGCATGTTCCTGCGCCCATATTCTGAGCGGCGCAAGGGTTTTGAACCAGCGCGCCTCCGGCGTATCTCCGGGGGAATTCAGGCGGCGGCTGAGCAGGGTGGAATATTCCACCTCTGGTGGCATCCACACAATTTTGGCGCCCAGACCGATAAAAATCTCGAGTTCCTGAGGAGCGTCCTGGAAGTCTTTGCGGAATGCCGCAGCAAAAACGGAATGCAATCACTGTCGATGGCCGGCGTGGCGGACCTGCTGACCAACCACGCAGCGGAACAGCAGCAGCCTGCGTCCGAATCCTCCTGGGAGCAGGTGCTGTGATCAAGGTCTTGCACGTGATCACCGGCCTGGATGCCGATGGCGCCGAAACCGTGTTGTATACGGTTGCGTCCCGCATGGATAGTTCGCGCTTTGAAACCGAAGTGATTTCACTGATTGACCCGGGGCCCATGAAAGCACGGCTGGAAGATGCCGGAATTCGCGTTCGATCGCTGGGCATGAAGCGCGGCTCGGCTAACCCGATGCACCTCTTTCGCCTGGCAAGCTGGATCAAGAAGTCGCGCGCAAACCTCGTGCATACCTGGATGTATCACGCGGACTTGCTGGGTGGCCTTGCCGCTCGGCTGGCCGGAAAGCCGGTGGTCTGGGGCATCCATCATTCGAATCTTGATCCCGCGCAAAACAAGCGCCTCACCATCTGGACCGCGCGGATTTGTGAAGTGTTATCGCCATGGGTGCCTAAGCGTATCGTGTGCTGCTCGGAAGCATCCCGCATTGCGCACATCCAGTTCGGTTACGATGACGACAAAATGGAAGTGATTCCCAACGGTTTCGACCTCCGCGCGTTCCGTCCGGACGGCGAGGCACGCGCGTCGCTGCGCGAAGAACTTGGTCTGCCGGAAAACACGCCGCTGGTCGGCATGGCTGGCCGCTTCCATCTACAAAAGGGTCATCGCAATTTTGTAGCAGCCGCTGCGAAGCTGCACGCCAGAATGCCGCATGCGCATTTCGTTCTCTGCGGCGCCGAGATCGACTCAAACAACACGGAGCTGACCGGTTGGATTCAAGGTGCCAGCAACGGGCTCAACGAGGTCTGCCATTTACTCGGCCGGCGTACGGACATGAATCGCATTTTCGCCGCACTCGACGTCGCGACTTCCGCATCGCTCAGCGAAGCATTCCCAATGGCCGTTGGAGAAGCGATGGCCTGTGGGACGCCGTGCGTCGTCACCGACGTCGGCGACTCCGCACGAATCGTAGGCAATACCGGCAGAGTGGTGCCGACTGAAGATCCGCAAGCATTGGCCGACGCTTGGGAATTCTTGCTAGCTGGAGATCCTTCGAGCCGCAAACAGCTGGGCCAGGCAGCGCGGAATCGCATTCAGCACAGCTTTGATCTGGACGCCATCGTTGAGCGGTATCAGAAGTTGTATCGCGAAGTTCTGGCGTTATCCGATCCGTCGTCTGCACAGCAATCCAGCGTTGCTCCGCTCGCGGGATAGTCCATGACCTCGAACAAATCTTCCAAATCGCGGCCGCGAGTGTTGTTCGTCGATAATGACGTCAATTCCTTCTATTCCTATCGAATGGAGATGGCGTGCGCCACGCGCGATTCCGGCTTTGACGTGCACGTCGCAGCGCCCGAAGGCAAAGCGGTGGCCATCCTGCAAAAAGAGGGATTCACTTTTCACCCCATTCCGATGACCCGTAGCGGCCTGATGCCCTGGAAAGAACTCGGAACGATTAAGACACTTTATCGGCTCTATCGCAAGGTTCGCCCGGACCTTGTGCATCATCTGCGTCTCAAGCCAGTCCTATATGGTGGCTTAGCCGCCTACGCTGCTCGCGTCCCGGCAGTCGTGGGTTTGCTCACCGGTCTCGGCTATGTCTTCACTGCGGAAACCGGCAAAGCGCGCATGATTCGCAAAGCCGTGGTGGCTAGTTGCAAGATCGCATTTCGCCGCAGCAATCAACGCGTGATCTTCCAGAACCCGGATGACCGCTTCGTCTTCGTGGAAAACCAGATCTTGCCAGCGCACAAGACGGTCTTGATCAAAGGTTCTGGTGTAGACGTGAAAACTTGGGTGCCCACTCCGGAACCACCAGGAACTCCGGTCGTCATTCTTGCTGCACGCATGCTCCGCGACAAAGGAATCGTCGAATTCGTTGACGCCGCGCGCAGCCTTCGCGCTGCTGGGGTATCCGCACGGTTTGTCCTCGTCGGCGAAACTGATCCCGGAAACCCAACTGCCATTAGCGTTGATCAGCTGCGCCGCTGGGCCGATGCCGGAGAGGTCGAGTGGTGGGGTAAACGTGACGATATGCAGGAAGTGCTGGCGCAGTCCCACGTAGTCTGCCTCCCTTCCCTTCGCGAGGGCGTGCCCAAGGTCCTGATCGAAGCTGCCGCCTGCGGCCGGCCAATCGTCGCCACCGACGCACCCGGATGCCGCGAGATTGTTCGCCACGGCGACAACGGCTTGCTGGTTCCGGTGAAAAACAGCGCCGCACTCGCCGATGCGTTGAGAGTCATGGTGCAGAACCCGGACGTCCGCCGAACCATGGGCCGCAAAGGCCGCGAAATCGTTGTCGAGGAATTTTCTTCCGAGCGGGTCATCAACGAAACGCTCAACGTCTATCGCGAGCTTCTCGCCGCGGGTGCCAACGGGTCTCGCGAGCTGAACCTTCAAGAGCAGGGCGCCCGATGAGGCGTTCTGCTAACCCGCTGTCGGCTGCCGTCAAGCGCAGTTTCGACTTTATCGTCGCGCTGACCGCCTTGGTCTTATTGTCCCCGATTCTGCTTGTGCTCGCGCTGGTCATCAAGATTACGTCGCCAGGTCCAGTCTTCTATCGCGGCGTGCGCATCGGCAAAAACGGCGTGCCGTTCCGCATCTTTAAATTTCGGACCATGGTCATTAATGCCGAAAAGCTTGGCGGCTCAGCGACGGCGGAAGATGATCCGCGCATCACACCGATCGGCCGCTTCATTCGCCGCAACAAACTCGACGAATTCCCTCAATTTCTGAACGTGCTGGTCGGCGACATGAGCTTGGTTGGCGCTCGCCCCGAAGTAAAAAAATACGTCGACATGTATACCGACGAAGAAAAGCAGATCCTCGATCTCCGGCCCGGCATCACGGATTGGGCCTCCATCTGGAATTCGAATGAAGCAGCGGTACTAGAAGGCAGCAACGACCCGGAAAAGACCTATGAAGAGCTGATTCGCCCCACTAAACTGGCTCTCCAGCTCTTTTACGCCCGCAATCACTCGCTGCTTGTTGATGTGAAGATCCTGGCGCACACGTTCTGCAAATTGCTCTTCAAGGATTGGACACCGCGAGAGCTGATGCCCTATGGAAAGATTCGTACTTACAAAATGGCGTCGCAGGTGCCCACCTCAAACGCTTTGAACTAGTTTCTGAAATCGGCTCAACCGGTCAGTGGAAAGACGCGGCCCATCCCCGCCCGTGATCACTTCTGCGATCGAAATCCAAGGAGATATCATGTCATCGAGTGAAAGTCTGAGAAAGAATGACCTGCCGGCTGTTCACGGAGGCCGTCCGCTCTTTTCTCAGCGCTTCCGCTTTATCAAGCCCACTCTTCCTGCGCTGGAAGATGTGCTTAAGAACTATCGAGTGGCCTACGACAACGGTGTAATCACCGAATGCCGACCTGGTCGGCAAGTTCGAAGCCGGCGTCGCCGAACGGCTGCAGGTCAAGCACGCCATCGCCGTGTCCAGCTGCACCAGCGGCTTGATGATGACGGAACGAGCCTTCGGCCTTACTGGTGAAATCATCATCCCCAGCTTCACATTCTTCGCTACGGGCCACTCGGCGCGTTGGAACGGCCTCACACCAGTCTTCGCCGATTGCGACCCGGACACCTGGAACGTTGACGTTGCTGACGTGGAACGCAAGATTACCGATCGCACCAGCGCCATGCTGATCGTGCACCTCTACGGTAATCCCGCCGATGTCGATGCCCTGACGCACATCGCGAAGCGCCACAAGCTCAAGCTGATCTTCGACGGCGCTCATGCCTTTGGCAGTCAGTATCGCGGAAAACCCATCGGCCAGTTTGGCGATGCTGAGGTTTTTTCGCTCTCTCCCACCAAACTGTTGGTCGCCGGTGAAGGCGGTTTGGTCACCACCAATGACGACACGCTCGCCAAGGCCATCCGAGGCATGCGCAACTACGGTGACACTGGCGCGTACGATCCCGAATGGCTGGGCATGAACGCTCGCATGTCCGAATTCAATGCCGCTCTCGGTCTCGCTGGACTCTCCGAAGTGGACGAGCGCGTTCGCCGTCGAAACGTAGTCGCCAAGATGTACGACGAACTCCTCGCGCCGTTACCTGGTCTTCGTTTCCAGAAGGTCCATCCGCAGGACGTCAATACCTTCAAGGACTATTCGATCCACGTCACTGCCGAGAAGTTCGGAATGGATCGCGACCAACTGGCAGCCGGACTGCTCGCGGAAAACATCGAAACTAAGAAGTACTTCTATCCGCCGATGCATATGCAGACGCTGTACAAGTCGTTTTACAAAGCGGGCGATAAGAGCCTGAAAACTACAGAAGAAGTCACTGGCGGCATTCTCAGTCTGCCCATCTACGAAACGCTTTCCGACGCCACCATCGAAACTGTGGCACAAGCCATTCATCGGCTGCACAATCACGCCGCCAAGCAGAAGCAAGAGACCTCTGGGAGGCAACATGTTAACGTCCGTTCGTAACTTCAAAACGTCGCAGGCGCTGCCGCGCATGCTGGCTGACTTCGCGCTCGTTCAGATCAGCATGATTGTGGCGCTTGGCCTTCCGGTGCTGTTCTTGCTAACCCGCGGCCAATCCGCCGCCGCGACTTCACGCCTCGAGGAAGCGCTGGCGTACTACGTGCCGTACTTTCTGTGCACATCGCTGGTCTTTCCGCTGGTGTTCCTCCTCAACGGCTTCTATACCCGCTCGCGCGCCTACTCCGGCCGGTACAAGATGGTCGTGGTGATGCGCGGCGCAGGTCTGGGAATCTTGTCGCTTCTGGCGGTGAACTACTTGTTTTTTCGCCAGAATCTGGTGCCCCGCCTGGCATTGTTGTTTTTCGCCGTGCTGACCATCGCGTTACTCGCGCTTACCCGACTTGCCAAAGCCATGGTGACCGAGCGCTATGAGATCCGCGCCCGCGATAACGCCGGAGCCGAAGGCACCGTGCTCGTTCTTGGGGGGGCTGGCTACATCGGCTCAAGCCTCGTACGTAAGCTGCTCGAGTCCGGCCGCAAAGTACGTGTCGTTGACAGCCTCGTGTACGGTGACGAACCGCTCCGTGGCGTCTTCGGCCATCCCAACCTCGAGATGCGCATCGGCGATTGCCGCAACATTCAAGACATGGTTGCCGCGGTTCGCGGCGTCGATTCCATCATCGACCTCGCCGCCATCGTCGGCGACCCCGCTTGTGAACAGGACAAGCAGACCGCGCTCGAAATCAATTACGCCGCAACCCGCATGTTAATCGAAGTCGCCAAGGGCCACGGAATCCAGCGTTTCGTCTTCGCATCCAGCTGCTCAGTGTACGGAGCAACGGACGTGATGATGGACGAGAAATCGGCCGTCAAGCCTATCTCCCTCTATGGCCAGACTAAGCTCGATTCTGAGCACGCTTTGTTGCACGCGCGCACCGAAACTTTTCACCCGACCATTCTTCGTCTCGCCACCGTATTCGGTTTGTCGTATCGTCCGCGCTTCGACTTGGTAGTCAATCTGTTGATGGCCAAGGCTTACAATGAAGGGGTCATCACCATTTTCAACGGTGAGCAGTGGCGTCCTTTTATCCACGTGCATGATGTGGCTGCCGGCTTTATCCGCGCCTTGAATGCTCCTCTTCCGATCGTCAGCGGCCAAATCTTCAACTTGGGCGACACCCGGTTGAACTACACACTCACACAGCTCGGCCACATGATTAAGGAAATGTTCCCGAACACCAAGGTTCAGCATATCGACGACAGCGATCGCCGCAACTACCGCGTCTCATTCGACAAAATCCACACACAGTTGGGTTTCCAATGCTCCTGGACGCTTGAGGACGGCATGCGCCAGCTGCGGCAGGCTTTCGAGGACAAGGAGATCGTCGACTACACCGACAGCCGCTACTACAATGTGAAGTTCCTGAAGATTGCTGGCAGCCCCTCACGCAAAGCCAGCATTGACGAACACTTGATGGCCGCCTTCGCCAGTGCTCCAAAAGCGCCGACGGAGACTCTCGTGCTCAACAAGCCGAATGGCCACACCGAGACAATCTCTCTGACCGACATGGAGGGAGACTGAGGCAATCTCGGCTGGCAAGCCGCTAAACTGAGTCAGAATCGATAAGCGAAGTCCGTATCCAGGAAACTAAGCGGCCACAGTTCCGGCACCGGCTTGCCTGATTTTTTGCTGTCGATGATGTGCAATGGTCGACGCCGCGGCGAAGCCAGAAACTGCCGGCTTCGCAACAGTCCAACTGCGGTTGCGTCCAATCGTGAAACAACCGCCGAGATCGCAAAGCCGCCGTGTTCGTAAATGTAGCGTACGATGCCGGAGAGAAGAACCTCGCGCTCCTTCTCGGCATCTTCTCGCGACCACAATACCATTCGCCAAAATCCGGTTGAACTCTTCTCCCGCCAGATCAGCGCCGCTGCTTTTGGTTTAGAACTTGAGCCCATGTAGCAGGTTTCTGAAGCGAGCCACGGACAGTCGCCCACCTGCCACCTTACATAGTCAAAGTCGTATCGTGAATACATCTCCCCGTGCCGATCCGGCTCCAGCATCGAGCTCAGGACGTTAGAGACTCCCGCTTCAACGATGATTTCCCTTGCCGCTCCTTTTTGCGGCAAGCGCATTGGCAAATGATTGACGAAATTCAGTGAATCGAATGGCAGATTCGGAAACCGTCGCCGCGCCAACCGGAATATTGCTCCCAGCCGCAGCGGCAGGTAAAATCGCATCCCAGCGTCGCCCACAGTGATGGCCGCCAGCCGTGAAATGATTCGTTGCGTCGCCTCGTTTCCTCCGAGTTGCGTCAAAAATTCGTACGCCTCCTGAGCCTGTCTTATCAGCAGAATTCCGGTTCCGCGCCCGCTTTGATCTTGCACCGACCAATCGCAGGTCCACGCCGCCTCCGCGATTCGGCCGTGGATGCATACCTGGAACGGAATCAATCCAAGGAAACCTCCAATTTTTCCATCCTTCACCCAGGCATAGCCGCGCTCGCGGTGGGCATTAAACCGGGAATCAAAATATTTCCATTGCACGATTTCAGCGGAGTTGCCTTCTCTGCCTAGATATTCGATCAGCGCGCCCGGTTCGATGGAACTCAACGGCTGAAAAGCAGTCGGCATATCAAAAAGTATACCGTACAAGGAACGGACGCCCGCTCAACGCCATGCCCGAGACCCCCAACAGTGTTACCTTGCAAGATACAAATTCATCCTTGGATGCCGGCAAGACTGAAGCTGTCTCTGCCAGCCTCGGGCGACCAGGCCGCAGCTGGATCATCCCTGCGTTTCTGAGCCTGCTGTTCGTCGCCCAATGCTTCTGGTTTATCAGCACGCAGTCGCTGTCGAATGACGAGCCCCTGCACATCATCAATGGTCTGGAAATTTGGCGGCTTCATCGTTTCGAACGCTGGAACGATCATCCGCCACTCGATTTCCAGATCGGCACCCTTCCCGTGCTTGCAATCCATGGCAACATCGACATTGAACCAGACGCCAAGCAGGCTGAAGCAATTTACCCAAGTCCTCAAGCGATAGCATGGGCCTCGCGCACCTTCAATGTCCTGCTGGGCGTGATTCTCGGCCTTCTGCTTTGGAGCACCGCTCGCCGTTTCTTCTCCGAAGGCGCCGCGAACTTCGTGCTGGCCTTGTACGCGCTCTCGCCTTCGCTGATCGCCAACTTCTCCATCTCTTGTAACGATGGCGCACTCGCGCTCGCCGCCTTTGGCGCCGCGCTTTCCCTCGCTCATTGGAGGAAGAAACCCACCTGGGGACGCGTAGTTGCGCTGGGCATTGTGTTGGGAGCCATGCTCTCAACCAAGTTCAGCACTCCGCTTCTGTTCTTGCTGGCTTTCGGACTCGTTCTCATCCTCAAACCCGATTCCGTCACCTTCCGTCCACGCGAGTGGAACTGGCGGCAAGCTTTCGGTGTCCTTGGAGTCAGCTTCCTTTTCGTCTGGGCCGTCTTTTTCTTCCACGTGACCAAAGTACGGATCCAAAACAGCTATCTGACGGTAACCTCTCCGAATCGCAGTGAACCCCTTCAAGGGTCCGCGCACCGGCACGTGCCCATAAATCTCACCGTCTATCTCCCTGCCGGGGAATATCTCGAAGGTCTGGGTCGTGTCGCAGGCCATCTTAAACGCGGACATCCCTGCTTCTTCCTCGGCCAAATCAAGACCAATGGCGGATGGAAGGCCTACTTCCCGGTCGTGGTGTTACTCAAGTGGCCCATCGTGGTCCTCGTCCTCTTTTTGGCGACCGTAAGTTTCGCCGTTCTGAAGCGCGTCTCCATACCGCCAGAACTGCTGCTCTTGTCTCTTTTTCCGGTGATCTATTTCGCTGCGGCCATTTTTTCGAAAGTCGACTTAGGCGAGCGCCACATCCTTCTTGTCTATCCCTTTGCGCTCCTCTGGATCGGAGCCTTGTGGCAATTCGCGCGTCAGCGCCGCGCCATCCTCTTTCTTTTTCTTGCCCTTATCATCGTGCAGGCCGCCGACATCCTCCGCTACGCGCCTGATTATCTTTCGTACTTCACTCCATTCGTCAAACCCGCGACGAGCTACAAGCTCCTCAGCGATAGCAACGTTGACTGGGGCCAAGGCCTGATCGCACTCCGCAAGTACCAGGATCAGCATCCCGACGAAACCATCCACCTCGCCTATTTCGGCACCATCGATCCCAAACTCTACGGCATCCGCTACACTCCTCTGGCACCCAACGAGCACGCAACCGGCACCGTAGTCATCAGCGCGAATTACCTATCCGGCCAACTAGTCGAGAACAACCCCACCGGCTATCATTGGCTTTATCAATATCCGGAAACCGACATGCTGGATCATTCGCTGCATGTCTTTAAGATTCCTGCGCAAGCGCAGTAGAGTTCCTTCGGATTCGGCAGGCCTGCCATTTCTCTCGGGTATTCCTGCGACTCTTGCACTTCTTATCTGTCGTTTCTGGGAGACTGGCTCGTGCCTTCAGCTCTGACATCCAAACGCGGCTCCTACGTTCTGATCCCTTATCTCGCATTCTTTCTGCTTTTGTCCGTCTGGTCCGTCAAGCAGCCGCAATATACGTGGGATCTCCTCGGCTACATCGGCTCCTCAGTGGATAGCACCGACGCCAAAATCATCCACCACATAGTGTTCGACGCCATTAGGCCGATCGCTTCGTCTCCCGAAATTCAGGCCGACAACCCATATCGCGTGGACGTCAAGGCGAACCCGTACCATTTCGCGGAACAACTCCCCTTCTATTCCATTAAGCCCGTCTATGTGGAGCTGGTGAAGTTGATCCACCGCGCTGGCGTGTCCTTCCCGAAATCCGCCGTCGCGGTCTCTGCCGCCGCCTATTTCTTGCTGGCAGTTCTCTTGTGGCAATGGCTGGGCGCTTACATCACCGGATGGGCTCTCGCAGGAGTTTGTACCCTCATCATGCTGTCGCCCAATGTTCTCGCCTTGTCCCGCTGGGCGACACCAGACTGTTTAGCAACCGCCGTTGCCGCGATTGCGCTCTATCTTATCCTCGAGCGCAATTTGTACTACTGGGGATCCGCGCTTTTACTTATGAACGTATGGATTCGCACTGATGCCCTTGTTTTGGCGGGTATCGTTTTCGCCACACTATTCTTGATTCGAAAGCTGGACGCGCTGCAGTTCGCGTCTCTTTCTGTCCTGGCATTGGGCAGCTATTTCGCCATCAATTATTTCTCGGGAAGCTATGGTTGGGCCGCACTGTTCTACAACTCATTTCTCGGCGGCTTGCCCGCGCCGGGGGAAGCGGTGCTACATTTTTCGCGCTCTGCATACTTGCATCAGATTGTTCGCGGCAGCTTCCTGTGGCTGATCTATGGCAGCTTTGCGCTGTACGTCCTCTTGGGTGGCTTGACCATCTGGTTGGGACGGTCGGTCATGTATTCGTACATGATTGTCGCTGTCCTGGCTACGCGAATTGTATCGTATGCTCTGTATCCGAACGGTGACCAACGATACACGGCCGTCCTTTATGTGCTCGTGCTGGTCTCACTCGTGATTGCCATCCGTCAAAGCACCCGAGTCGCTGACTCCCAGTCGATCGCTCCATCTGCTAAGTCCCCCGTTTGGTTATCAAGGTTTGCTCTTAGCGCCGACGGTTCCACTCGAGGCACGGAACTCTAACCATGCTCACGTCCACGAGAGCGCGTTTTTTGCTTCGAGCGTTCTGGGCATACAGCATCCATTGACTTGTCAGAGTGGCCCCACTGTATCGGGTGCGTCGAGAAAAGCAAAGTGATCCCACGCCGGCCATCAAGGAGAAGGAATACGTGAGTTCTACTATTACAGCTCAGTCCAGTTTGCCTGGTCCGGCTGCGGCCAAACCACAAAAAGTGACCACTCGCGAGGGCTCGCTCCGCTGGAACTTTAGCTGGACTTTCGTAGGAAATGTCGTTTACTCCGCTTGCCAATGGGGCACGCTGGTCCTGCTGGCCAAGCTAGGCAACCCGCAAATGGTGGGCCAATACGGCTTGGGAATGGCGGTAGCAACTCCCGTCTTAGCCTTCTCCAGTTTACAACTTCGCGCGATTCTCACCACAGATGTCAGCGAGCGCGTCCATTTCGGGGAATATCTTGGATTTCGCGTGCTCACGACATTCTTAGCGCTCCTTGTGATCGCCGGAATTGCCTTCCGTTCTGGACACGCAATCCCGGTAATCGTCGCCATAGGTATTGCTCAAGCGATAGAGATGGTCAGTGACCTGTATTGGGGCCGTATGCAGTTTCACGACCACATGGATCGCATCGCCAAGTCCATGATTGTTCGCGCTGTTCTCGGCTTAGCGGCTATGGCTGCCGGAGTTTATTGGACCCACTCTGTGCTTTGGGGAGTCGTAGGCTTGATCTTTGCACGTGCAGCCGTGCTCCTGGCATACGATATGAGCAAAAGGGCCCAACTTTCAGCGAGAATGATGTCTGTTCCGATGGGGTCAACGCAATTACTGCCGGCGGGAAGTGAGTTGCTGAGGCCGCGCTGGAGTGCGGCCGTTCAAACGCAACTTCTTCGTACCTCAATCACCCTCGGCGTTATCGCGATGCTGGTGTCACTCCTCCCGAACCTACCTCGTTACTTCATTGTTGGCTCCCAGGGTGAGCACGCCTTGGGCATCTTCACGGCCACTGCCTTCTTAGTGTCCTCAGGAAACCTGATCGTCACTGCCTTGGGACAGTCAGCCTTTGTGCCATTGGCCAAGTACTACGCCAGCGGGAATCTGCGACGCTTCAAATTACTGCTCGCTAAGTTGCTGGGTATTGGAGCACTGCTTGGTCTCGGTGGTGTTGCCGTATCGATGGTATTCGGAAAAATCCTTCTGACACTGCTGTACCGCCCTGAATACGCCGAACACACCGATCTGCTCGTCGCCATGATGATCGGTGGAGGTCTCAGCTACCTTTCAGGGTTGATGGGCACGGCTGTCACTGCCACGAGGTGTTTCGGCCAGCAAATTCCGTTGCTCGTGATCGCCGTCGGGAGTACCGCCTTGGCCAGCAAATTCTTAATACCCTCGCACGGTCTGCTTGGAGCCGCGCTCGCGGTGATAATCACGTCCGCGGTGATGTGCGTGGGAGAGTGTATTTTGCTCTGGTACGTCTTCCGAAAAGCGCCAGCTTTCCAGTCCGCAGCACCCTCCACTAATGCGCCAGACGGCTGGGAACCTAAGCCTTCTCTCTAAAACTAAGAAGCGCCTCAGCGATTTCCTCGGCTAGAAACAGATAGTCGGATTTCCAATCCCCATAGAAATGCCCGCTTTGCTCGCAAAGTCGCCACTTCGGGTTGCCTAAGGGTTGCGGCATGGTGGCAGAATCTCCAGAACAACAACGAAAATCTACGAAGACAATTGAGGCAAAGGCTCAACCGTCGATCGCTAACGAGGAGAGTTCAACCAATCGAAAATTTCGTTCGCCAACAGCACGTGGCCATGGACGTTGAAGTGACCCCATCCGGGGGTCGTATTCTGGGCTCCTCGATCGATTTTATGGTGTACTAGCAAATCTTCGATCATTCGATCATGCAGGGTCCGACAAGCTAGGCCGTACTTCCTACAGCTCGCGAGCAATAGGACCTCGGGTTTCTCTGCTGGCGCATCCGCCGAGAACGCTTGCCCCGGTCCGTAGAGCACACACAGCGTATCGCCGTATCCGTCCCTGAGTCCTCGCACAATCCAGTCGGCAGTTTTCTCCGGAGTGAAACCACCCGCTGCCTGGTCCTCGCGCTCATCGATTTCGCGGCCCATCAAGAGCGGCAACACTTCTAAGCGCAACCGTACAATGGACGCATACAGGAGTCCCGACTTCTTCAATTTTCGAGAAAATGCGCCTCCGTATGAATCAGGCCGTCCAGGCTTAGCACCGGGCATCGCTGGTTCGGCGACTATTGTGCCGTCCCGTTCGGTTAGCCGTGCATATTCCGTAGACACGACGGTTAGGTCCCCTTGCGTCATCACCAGAAAAATACGAGTGGGCTGAAACCGCTCCATCACCAGCTTAGCCTGGTAAACGTAGTCAGGACCATCTGCTCCACGCCATCCATATTGGAGTACGTTCCATTGTTTTCCGGCGGCGCGCAGGCGGCGTTCTAAGATCGAGCCCATCGTCTCCTCATCGGAAACCGAATATGCCTCAACATGCGAATCCCCCAAGATCACAATTCGTGGCGCTCCTGCGATTTGAGGATTGCCCGTCAGCCTAAGCCCGTCTGATGAGAATGTGCTTTGGCGAATCCCTCCCGGATAGTCGCGCACTTCGAACTCCAGAGCTGTTTCCATATTTTCCGGAAAAATTATGTAGACCAGTTCCATAAACAATATTGCCGCCGTGCAGCCACAGAGAAAAGCGGACCATCGGCGCGAACCTGTTGATGCTGGGTGCGGTTGGCCATGGCCGCAGAACGTTAGGGATACCCTGTTCTTCTACCGTCCTCATGGTCTTACTGGTGCCATGTTGATGCAGGCCAGGAGTTAAGTTGAGGAAGACCTCGGAATGCAGTGACGTTGAAGGTTCTCGCATATAGGTAATGCTGCCGTGGTAAAAGCCTGAATAATAGGATGAGTACCGCTCGCATAGTACTTGCGGTCTGCACCTTAGACAGTACTGCCGGGAAGGAGTTTGCTAGTGAATTTTGACAAACAGACCTGAGCTATCCATTTGTTTAGACAAAATGCGCTATTTGCCTTATTCACTCTGTTGGATTCGTGCCATTCAAATAATTCTCCAAATATGTATAGCCATTGGCCGCCGGCCGTGACCATAGTCCCTCGTCCGTCAAGCTGAACCCGTGAGCCTTCTTCCAATCGTCAGGAAGCCCATCGTGTTGTGAGGAAACGCATGTGGTAACTCCACGAATAATTGGGGACGCATACTGTCCGGTGAACAGCGCTCCGCGGTCGCGTCTTTGATATTGATCAATGATCCGGGCATCTTCACGATCCCGATTACTTGCCCAATTCCCCTTGCAGTCCAGGCGCTGAGAGTTGCCCACGATGGGCAGCAACATGCTATCAAGTCTCGTAACAGGATCGCCTGTAATTGGAAATATCTCGGCAGGCAGCGGCGTATAACGCAGCCAATTCTTCGGTATCGGTCCTTGGGAGTTGGGATTGCCTCTCTCTCCGCCTTCCCAACCTTCCTGCGTCATATTAACTTGAGCGGCGTCGTTCACTTCATTTGTAGGCAACGTTGGCGTACTGCCTGGAATACTGCGGACGCTCTGCATTGTTTAACAAATACCAAGTAGGCGGACCGGAATTATCGCAAGGATTTTTTTGGATGCAGTTATCTGTCAAGTCTTTAGGGTCGGCGCCATTACCATTGCCCAGGGAACATGCACTTTTTCTTGGGAAAGATTCCCGTCCACGTACTTGTTACCGATAATGTCAACGTTTTCTCCACCCATCGACAAGAATGCGAACTGATTCCAGTTATAAACCAGATTGTTGATCCATCGCACGCGGTTCGAGCCCTGCAAGAGCGGCACACGGTGGTCGACGTTAACGATCATGTTGTGATGAAAATCGATGTCGGTTGTCGCCAGCGCCGAGCCGGACGTCGCATCAGTCCCTAGGCCTGAGACCGGGTGTTCCACGTGCGGCTCATAATTTAAGATCCATTGATAAGTTACGTTGTGAACATTTCCGGCATCGTTGGACAACAACGGGAATGCCTTGTTTCCCCACCAGCGTGCTGATATATGATCGAGCACTATGTTGTAGGCGTTCCCGCTGGCTATCTCGAAGCCCACGGTACCCGTATCCGGTCCGCTTGGAACATTGGGATTATTTCCATCATACGTCAAATAGCGCATGATAACGTCGTGCGTCGAAATCCAAATCACGACGTTTCGCTGTTCCGGACCACCGAGAATAATTCCACCCGCTGGCGCGGTTTGGCCAGCCACGGTTAAGTAAGGATTTTGCACCGCTAGACGGGATCTCGGGGTGATCATTCCTGAGACTCGGAATATACAAGTTCGCGGACCCGAGGCCTCCAAACAGAAACGAAGGGACCCGTTACACCGGCGTCCCTTGCATGTTCCACCTTGGTCGTCAAGATTGACCACCTCGTAAATCTGTGGCGTTCCGCCGGCTCGCCCGCTGCCTCCGGCCGACGTCGCTCCGCCGCCTTGGGCTTCAGGAAACGCGTGTACTGGTCCGGCCTTTAGGCGACCAGGCTTGTCCGCGCTGGCTTCAAATCCCGTCGTGAACTGTCCGGTCGGTGACCTCCATTTTTTCGTGCCATTGTCCGATTCAAAGGTGAAGTTGTATGTGGTTCCAGGCTTCAGCCCTACTACTAAAGTCTTCCGGCACCGACGCTTCATTCGGTTGGTGACACGGCGCAAACATATATTCAGTCGATGGTTCTACCGCCACGCCAACACGACAATTAGTGCCATACCTGCCCGACCAACGGATCCGCGCTTGATTCCCCGTCACCGAAACAACGCGTACGCTGGACATTGTTTCGGGACTCAGCCCACATCCGCCGCATGCGACCTCCATGGTCAAGCAAAACCACAACAGAATCGCCTGCATTGCTTCTCCTTGGAGAGTGTGCTTGACAGATTCGAACATTCGAACGGTATTTACTGCAATGCTTGCTTCAACAGCTCTCCGCAGCTTTTGAGCACCGAAATTCCCATCCTATAAGGCCGCGGTGGGACCTGAGTTATTGTTGAACAACAAGCGACCAGCACCTCACAGAGCGGCTAACTTCCTTGGCCAGTATCTATCGGACGAACAATACGTGCAAGCAAGGCGGGATACGCGCTTCAGAATTCGGCACAACAAGATACATCGGCGTAAATAATGTAGTTTGGTGTCTGGCTAGCCTATACCGCCCCTGCTTGGTAGAAGCATCATTCAGCTAAAACTCCGACCGGCGCACTACCTGCTTCTGAAAGTCAGGTTGAGTGCGCCGGATCTTACGTTGCGCTATTCAGTGAGTTGGATTACTTCGTTGGGTCCGTCCCGTTCAGATAGTTTTCTAGGTATGTATATCCATTCGGCGCGGTCCTGTTATGTAGGCTTCCATCCGAAACGCTAAGCCCGTATTTCGTTTTCCACTGATCGGGGATGCCGTCGTGCATCGGCTCGGTGCAGGGTGTTCCGTTAGTGACGGATGCCGTCGTATAGCTAGAGGGAGCCGACCACATGGATCCTGGAGCCCGATTCTGATACTCGGAGATCATCGCCGCGTCTTCGCTTTGCCGCCGTGGTGACCAGGTCCCATCGCAGGTGATCTGCTGCGAATTACCTACGCGCGGTAGCAGCACCGCATCCAGATTGGACGCTGGATCAGCAGTGATGGGGAATGTCTGCGACGGCAGCGGCGAGGAGCGGAACCAGCTGGAAGGAACGGCTCCAACCTCCGCGCCTCCCTCACTATCCACTCGTCCGGTGATAGCTAGATCAGAGCCTTGTGGGCCGCTATTCCCACTCAGAAATACCGAGGGCGGGCCTTGCATCGATTGGCTCGTATCATCTGTACTCTGTGTAGAAGTGAACTCCATAGCATGCGGATGACCGGAATTGTCTCCAGAGTTCATGTTGCCTGGGATGTAGCGGTTGTTGATGATATCTGGCGTTGTGGCACCCTGCCACAGCCCGGCGAACCAATCCCAGTTGTAGACGATGTTGTTGACCCAGCGGCCGCTCTTGACGTTGAACAATGGCAAGCGGTGACTGGTATCGGCAAAGAAGTTGTGGTGATAGTCGATATTTGTCACCGTAGAAGCTGCACAGGTGGTGGCATCCGCCATCGGCCCTACCGGGTGATTGACATCCGGCTTGTAAGTCATGTTCCACTGGAACGTTACATTCTTCACTGGTCCGGAATCGTTGCACAGCACGATGAGCTGCTTGTTCGTCACGTGAAAGCCCGAAACGTGATCGAAAATAACGTTATAAACGTTGCCCGATCCGGCATCGAAGGAAACCGAGCCAACGCTGGGACCGCTGTTTGGACTGTTTCCGTCGTAGCTGAGATAGCGGATCACCACATCATGGGTATTGACCCACATGATGGCACCGGTGCCCACTAGTTTAATTCCTCCCCCTGGCGCGGTCTGCCCAGCGATCGTGAGATACGGATTGCTGATGCGCAGGTCCCCCGCGACTTGGATCACCCCCCCAACGCGGAATATGCACGTCCTCGCGCCAGTAGTCTCAATACAGGAACGCAACGATCCGGTACCAGAATCATTGAGATTGGTTACTTCGATAACCACCCCTCCCCGGCCACCAGCTGCACCTGCAGCACTTCCTTCGGCGTCCGGAAACGCTGGGCATCCGCTGCCGCCACAGGATGCTGTCTGCGAAGAAGTTGAGGACGGCGCCATAACCGTTACGGCTGAAGTAGCAGATTTGCTCGGATCTGCAACGCTCGTCGCTGTCACTGTATCGCTGCCAGCGTTCACTGGAGCCGTATAGACACCCGAGGCATTAATCCTGCCCAAGGCGGTGGACCAAGTGACCGACTTATCTGCGATCGTCCCAAGCACTGTCGCAGTAAACTGCGCCGTGCTATCGATATTCACCGACGTGCTGGACGGCGAAATCGTGATACCAGTCACGGTCGGGTTTGCCGGCGCACTTGTTACCGTCACGCTGGCCACTGCGCCCTTGCTGCTATCCGCGACGCTAGTGGCTGTCACCATGTCAGTACCCGCTTTCGCGGGTGCCGTGTAAATCCCGTTTGAACTGATCGTTCCCAGAACCGCTTTCCACGTCACTGCTTTGTTTGTGGTCGACCCGGTTACATTCGCCGTGAACGGCAGCGTCCCGCCAGCTGTCGACGAAGCCGTTGCCGGCAACACGCTCACACCAGTAACTGTCGAGCTCGGTGGCGGATTGTTCGTAGGCGCCGCCGTTACCGCAATCGTCGCTATCCCTACCTTGGTAGGATCTGCAACGCTGGTTGCTGTCACAACCGAGGTGCCCGCCGATGCTGGCGCCGTATATACACCAGCCGCTGAGATGCTCCCGGTTGAGGCGTGCCACGTCACTGCGCGATTGGTCGTCGTGCCGCTTACCACCGCAGCGAACGAAAGCGTGCTGCCGGTAGCAGTCGATGCAGTTGCTGGCGTGATCGCCACAGACGTAACGCCCGATCCGCTCGGCACGTTAGTGGGGGCGCTCACCGTGACCACGGCCGAAGCCGATTTCGTTGGATCAGCAACGCTGGTAGCCGTTACTGTGCCGGTCCCAGCCGACGCAGGCGCCGTATAAACTCCGGCTGCGGAGACTGTCCCCATTGTGGCGGTCCACTGCACCGTATCGTTAGTCGTTGTGCCCTGCACGGCCGCGCTGAACTGCACTTTGGCGCTCGGCGCTGCCGTCGCCGCCGCTGGCGTAACCGATACTGACGCGACGCTCGGGCTTGATTTTGAGCCTTTGCCTTTCAGGGGCGTAACCACCGGCCGGTGTGCCGCGTCGGTTATGATGGCTAGGTTGCCATCAACCGTACCTTCACCTCGTGCGGAAAACTTGACTGAAAAGGTCTGAGTTTGATTCGGTGCCAGGGTCAGTGGAGTAGTTAGACCTGAAACGCTAAATCCTGTTCCGGTCAAGATGGCCTGGCTGATGCTTAAACTAGTGGTTCCGACATTGGTTACGCCCACGGTCTGAGAACTCGCCGTGCCTACCTTCGCGCTGACGGATAGTACTGTCGGCGTTATCGAGAGCGACGGCAGCGGTTCGGCTACGCCCGCGCAACCTGCCACCCATGCGACCGTGATGCTTGCTGCTGCAAGTACTAGAACTTGGTACCACTGGCGCAAATTCATTTTCGTTCGCTCTCCCCATTTTTCCCAAGTTCAACTTTTCTAATGAATTACCGACCGGCCCCACTAGCTTGGTGGATGGGGTGCCAAGCTGTTGGCATCCTAAGAAGGGGATCTATGCGCGACTACTGGCGTAACGGCCAAATTCGGGCCGGGGGGGTTACTCTTGCGGGATAACCCGACGGTACTGGTACTCTACTGTCCGAATGCTGTACCGAAGGCCTAGTCCCTGTTTCCTACCGCGGGCGCTGCTCCACAGCTGTGGACTTACGCTGCATTTGCGTATCTGGCCGATTACATTTTGCGTGGGGTTTGCTAGCGGTGGGGAGCATCAACAAAGATATAAGCCGGATACGTGACGTGATGGACGGCACAGCAATGCAGGCGGAAATGTGCGATGCTTCGGGAAATTCTTGACGGACAACCGCAAAACGCAGCACCGCGGCGCTGAAAGCTACATTCAGTTTGTAGTTAAGTCTTCAGGAGGACCCATCCCATCATGGGCATCTTCGATCGATCGCAAATCGAAATTTTTTCTACCAGCCCGCAATCCAAGGATTTCCCGCAGGACACGTATGTCCAACACGTCATCGATGTTGCCAATTGGAGTGAACAAGCCGGCTGCACCGCAATCCTCGTTTACACCGACAATTCCATCGTTGACCCCTGGCTAGTCGCCAATCTGATCCTGCAGAACACCAAGACCCTTTGCCCTTTGGTCGCAATACAGCCTGTTTACATGCACCCGTATTCCGTTGCAAAGATGGTCGCCAGCTTCGGTCACCTTTATAAACGTCGCATTTTTTTGAATATGGTTGCCGGAGGATTCAAGAACGATTTCATCGCTCTGAACGACACCACTCCGCATGACGATCGCTATAGTCGGCTGGTCGAATACACCACCATCATCAAGCTGCTGCTATCCACTTCCGATCCGGTCAGCTTCCAGGGCAAGTTTACAAAATTGACAAGCTGCGCATGACCCCGCCGCTCGATCCCTCTTTGTTCCCCGGCATTCTGATGTCCGGGCTCTTCGGATGCCGGCTTCGCTGCGGCCCGCGCCGTCGGCGCCACTGCCGTGCAATATCCAAAACCCGCCAAGGAATTCGAAGGCGCTCCCAACGACGGCGGAAAATCTGGCGTTCGTG
>CAWBHT010000019.1:0-86188 GCA_963788725.1 uncultured Acidobacteriota bacterium
CTGTGGCACCGAACAACGTATTGCTCCCGCTGTTCCGTGGCGGCCACCGCGGCGAATGCATCGGTCATTGATGAGATTTCGCGGAACTCCAGCCGGATGTTGGGTACCCTCGCATCCGCAAGGTGTCCGAATCGAGTTGTTGCCGCCATAACCTGCGCTGAATCGCGTAGCCCTAGCGGATTCAACAATACCGTTTGCAACACGCTCACCACTGCGGTGTTTGTTTCTACGCCGATGCCGACCGTGCAGATTGCGGCCAGCGTCAACAGCGGACGCTTCCGCATCATCCGCGTGGCAAACCGGAGATCTTGCACAATCGCTTTCAACCATTGGTAGCCCCACTCGTCACGGCTTTGTTCGCGGCTGCGAAGTTCACCGCCGAAACGCCGCTGTGCCTCCAGTCTGGCCTCATAAACGGAAGCGGTCAACGGATTACCACCAGCATGGTCCGGTGCGCTTCAACAGGCCCTCACAACCGCTCTCCTTTCGGTACAACGCGAAACAAGTCCGCAAACCCTTCAGCCGCAATTACATACAGGAACACAGGAGAGGGACCCTGTCCCTTCCGCAATGAGTATTCGCGCGCTTTTTGCACTACGTTCCACGAAACGCTGCATAATCAACAGCTTCACAATTTGTCCCGAAACAACCGGGGTGGGGGGGACACCACTTATCGATCCTTGCGCAGAGCTCTGATGCAAGCGCTCCGGCGACCACCACAGCCCTAATCCACCCAGTGCCAGCTTTCGCGAGGCTACCTTGACGCTCACTAAAGCTTTTCCCCGAGACCGGCTGAGATGCTACGATGGGTCTTCCCAAGCCCAATGTCCCACAGGGAGCCCTATGCCTGAAAAACCGGTCGCCACAACTTTGCCCGCCACGGTGCAAAAAATTATCCCGTCTCACGATCCCGCCCTGCCCGAAAAGGCGGAGATTGCGGTCGAAGGCGCCGACGAGCTTTACAAGGAGATCCGCATTGAGAACACCTTGACCGACGAACAGGGCAATGAGGTTAAGCTCAAGCCCGGCGCGCAAGTCGAAGTCACCGTGGAAGCCGATCCCGACGCCGTCGTTCCTAAAAGTGATAGCTCGAAAACCGCCACCAGCGGCAAGTCTTCCAGCGCGCACCAGGAGAAAGCGAAGGGCACCGCCAAATAGCGGCCCGATCCAAAGTCGCTCGCTATTTCAAGCCGTCTAGATCAGGACGTCCAAGCCGAAAAATATGACCGGCCCCCTTACCGTCTCAGCCATCCGTCAGCTCAGCGTTCGGCAAACCCGCCTTCGTCGCTTCGCGGCACTCATCGTCGCTCTCGCTTTCCTTTCCTTCCTTTCCCCACCGCCCGCGCTCGCCTCGCCTGAGCCAGTCCAAAATCTCACCATCGCGCAAGTGCTCGCCCGGGTCTACACCGCGCGCGGCGGCTTAGTGAGGCTTCGAGCGCTGCAAAGTCAGCGCGTTTCCGGCACAATTTCGTTCGGAAACGACGCTTCCGGTCCTTTTTTTGTCGAATTTCGCCGCCCTCTGAAAATGCACATGGAGCTGACGGTGCAAAATCAGACGGTGATCCGCATCTTCGACGGTAAAGAAGGCTGGGCTAATAATCCGTTCATCGGCAAGGTCAATCCCGAGCCGATGAGCAAGGAGGACCTGAAAAATATCAACGAGGAAGCCGATTTCGAGGGGCCGCTGGTCGATTATCGCAAAAAAGGGAACAAGCTGGAGCTGGTCGGCAAAGACAAGGTCGAAGACAAAGACGTCTGGCGCGTCCAGCTGACCACGAAAGCCGGCGATGTCCGCTACTACCTGTTCGATGCCACAACGTTTCTCCTACTGAAGTGGGAAGGCAAGCGCCAGGTGCAAGGCAAGGAGACGCCGATCCAGTCGTACTACCGCGATTACCGCGAAGTCGGCGGCATGAAGTTCGCTTTCGCGATCGATTCCGGCAGCTCGCCGACGGATCTGACGCAAAAAATCATCATCGAAAAAATCGAGCTGAACCCGCAAGTCCCGGAATCGCAATTCACCAAGCCCGGAACTCCCGGCGAAACCGCACCGACGCCAGCCCCCAGCCGATAATTTTTCGTGCAGGTGCGCCGAGACAGAACCACAGCGATGGTAAATAGGAATTTAGCGAAGAAAAAGTGAGCGCGGAATCCATCGCCACTGAGCAGAACGAGATGAGTGCCGAGGAAAATGAATCGCGGCCCAGTGTTACGGTGGGCCTCTGCGCCAATTGTTTACACGCGCGCCGGATCGAATCCGAGCGCGGCTCCGAATTCTGGCTTTGCCAGCTTTCCGCCACCGACCCGCATTTCCCCAAATACCCGCGCCTTCCAGTCCTCACCTGCCGAGGCTTCACCCCTCCCGTGGCATCTCGGATCACACCATAAAGTCGAGGATCAAATTTAACTAACCGAGGGCTATACGAAGAAATCGAGAACTACCAGCACGGGACCGAGGACCATCAGGAGGGCGGCCCACATCAGGCGGCTGCGGGTGACGCGGGTGAAGGTACGGACCAAATGCGTCGGAGTGCTGCGGAGGCGGGACTCTTCGCGAGGGCTGTAGAACGGGCCGAGGGGCTGGTGGCGCGAGAAGTTACGGCGCAAGGTGCTGGCTTCCTCGTCCAGCCAAATGAAAATGTCGTCGCGGCCGCGCCAGATCATGGTGGCGCCGATAACGAAAGCCAGATAGCCCATAAATGTCAGCAGGCCGAGCGTAGAGCCCGATCCCCAATACATGGAAAACATAACTGCCTCATAGATGGCCGAGGGCACCATTACGTAAATTATAGGTCCTTAGCGATCGCGAATCACGGCTCGTCGTGAATGGTGACGAGACGAACAACTTCGAAATCCTTCTGTCCCGCGGGAGTGGTGACCTGAATTTCGTCGCCAACCTTTCTGTTCAGGAGCGCCCGGCCGATAGGCGAGGTGGTGGAGATGAGCCCCTTTTCGGCGTCGGCTTCCTCGGTGCTAACCAGTTTGTACTCGACCTTGACGTCTTTATTGGTGTCGAGGACGAGGATGCGCGAGCCGTAGCCGGCGCGGTCCTTGGGGATATTGCTGAGGTTCAGCATGCCGAGGTCGCCCATACGCTTTTTCAAATGGCCGATGCGGGCGTTGACGAAGCCCTGGCGTTCCTTGGCATATTTGTACTCGGCGTTTTCGGAGAGGTCGCCATGGGCGCGGGCGACTGCAATTTCCTTGGGCAGGTCGATGTTGAGCTCGTGTTCGAGCGCGGCGATTTCGTCCTGCAGCTTCTGCTTGATCTTGGCGAGTGGGTCGGACATGGTCATCGATGGGGCGGTGCGTGCTTCCTCCGCTGTTTTCGTGTTATGCAACCCAAGTTTATGCTGCAAGCGAACATTATAGAGGTTCGTTAATTGCTGCTACAAGCGGGCTTTGCATTGGACGCGCGAGGCGGCGGGTTGGGTTACGAGCATCCAAGGCCGAGCGGAGAGGCTTGTGACTACAACGGTTGCAGGACGAGTACGTCATAGGGTGCCAAAGTAATCTTGCCAGAGCGTGCGCCGCCGGTGACGGCATCCTTGTGCTGGGCGGAAACCGTGATCACCTGGGGCGCGGCGGTGTGGTTCAGGAAGAAGATCCACTGCGTGTTGCCGGACTGCCGAACGGTGCGCTCGACACCTGTGGGCACGTTGAGAGGCTTGACGCCGGCGTTGCCCAAGAACGTGGCAAGAACATGGGCGAGGCTAGCGGGATCGAGGTCCGGACCGATGTAGACGGCCTTGCCTTTGCCGAAGGAATTGATGGTGATCGCGGGATCACCGGGATAGCGGCCGTTGGCATAAGTGGCGAGGACGCTCGCCGAGGAAGGTTGCAAAACATCGGACCAGAGGCCGGAGCTGCCGTCGGGCACGGTGAGAGGCGAGGCGAACTTAACGGCAACCTTCTCATTGTAGAGGGGAACATAGTCTTTGACGGTGGCGCCCATAACGTCGCGAAGAAGGCCCGGCAGCGGAGCGCTGACGATCTGACTGCTTTCGTCTTTGGCGCCGAGGCGGAAGCCGGCGACGAAGAGGCCGCCCTTTTCCACAAATGTTCGAACGTTGGCGGCTTGTTTTTCCGAGAGCACGTAGTGCAGCGGTGCGAAGACGGCCTTGTAGCGTGAAAGATCACCTTCGGCGTTGACGATGTCGGTTGCGGCGTGCGTGCTGCTAATCGCGCCATACCAGGAGATGATTTGCGCAAGGTAGGTGAGCTTATTGTGGCCCGGCTGGATCGTGAGCGCCCAATCGGAATCAGAATCGAAGCAGAGAGCGAGGTCGGCGGGATAGGAAGAGTTCAGCACATTAGGTCCCAGCTTCTTGAGTTCGCGAACGGTCTGCGCGATCTCGTCGAACGCGGGACTCTTCGAACGGTCGTGCGCCAGCATGCCATGCCAATATTCTTCGGCGCCAAAGTTGGCGGTATCCCACCGGAAATAATTAATGCCCATGGCACCGTGAGCCACGGCTTGGTAAGCCCAGAGGCGAATCTGACCTTTGTATGGTTGCGGAGAGAAAAAAGGCTGGCCAGCTTTGCCAGTCTGTTCCTCCATAACCAGGAAGGGCTTGCCTTTAAAGGAGCGCATGGCGTCGTGGCTCAAGGAGGTTGTTATCGTCACGGCTTCCATGGGCATGGAATCGGGCATGATGATCTGGAAAAAACCGGGATAGTTGTCTTGAGAGGCGAAGTCGAGATTACGGAAGAGTTCGTGGAGGTCGATGGTATCGACCAAGCCGACGCTGTTGGTGGTGATGAAATGTTTGGGGCAGGTTTTACGAAGCATCGAGAGCTGCTCTTGCATGAAGGAGACGTTCGCGAAGGATTGATAGCGATGGTAGTCGAGCGCAAGCCCGGGATTGGGATCGGCGTTTGATGGCAAAGGCACCGGGATTTGACTGAAATCGGTGTAGGTCTGACTCCAGAACGAAGTGCCCCATTCGCGATTGATCTTGTCGAGATTTCCGTATTTATCGCGCAGCCATTCCTGAAATCCGGCGCGGCAGTATTTGCAGTAGCAGCGTCCCCACTTTTGCAAAACGAACTCGTTGTCGATTTGCCAGCCGATGATGCCGGGCGTGTCTGCGAAAGCACGAGCCATTTCGGTGGCGATCGCCAGCGAGAGACGCCGATAGGTTTTGTTTGTTGGGCAGGTAAACCGGCGGCCGCCGGGTTGCAGTGTCAGACCCTGATCGTTGACCAGCAGGACTTCCGGATATTTGGCGGTGAGCCACGGCGGAGGCGCTGCTGAGGGCGTGCCGAGAATCACCTGGATGCCATGCTTCTGCAATGTTTGCACGGAGCGGCGTAGCCACGCGAAGTCGAACTTGCCTTCGGATGGCTCCATGAGTGCCCAGGCAAATTCAGCCACACGCACATTGGTGAAGCCCACGTCGGCAATCTTGCGGGCGTCTTCTTCCCACAGCGATTCAGGTGTCTGGTCCGGGTAGTAGTCAACGCCGAGCAGCAGAGGAACCTCAGACGCGGCGGCATCCGCTCGCGAACTCGCGGCCAGTGCGCGGCCCCACAGGGAAGGATGCACTCCGGCAGCAGCGAGGGCCACGGTGCTGTTGGTGAGAAACCGTCTTCTGGTGATCACGTTGAGGGCAACCTCTTTTCGCGGATGTGAAGTCTTGAGTCGGCGCTACGCCTGCCTCGTGTGATTGGCTGAAAGTTGTCCGAGGTCGCGCCTAAGCAGACCATCGAAACCGTACGCGCGACGGGCTATCTTCCGGCGCGACACCGGCAGTGTCAAGAGAACGCGGTACGCACGCACGCGGACTTTTTTCAGTCATGCACATCTAAAGGGCTCGCAACGCAGGCTCTGCCGCGTTGGAGGAGTCCATGCCACTATCCGCTTCGAAGATCGCATGCACGTTTGCCGCTGCATTCCCCGCGGGTAGCACGATACCGATGCGGAAGTTTGGCAAGCATGACGTCGAAGTGTCCGCGTTGGGCTTTGGAGGGCACCACCTGGGCGATGCGCCGGACGAAAGCACGGCGATTCGAATGGTGCAGGAGGCGGTGGACAGCGGGATCACTTTTTTCGACAACTGCTGGGAATATCATCGCGGAAAAACTGAGAACTGGATGGGGAAAGGGCTGCAAGGACGGCGGCATAAAGTTTTTCTGATGACCAAAGTCTGTACACATGGACGAGAGGCGCGACTGGGAATGGAAATGCTGGAGCAGTCGCTGCGCCGGCTGCAAACCGATCATCTGGATTTGTGGCAAGTGCACGGCGTGGGCTGGGACAACGATCCGGAGCTATTCATCCGACCGAACGGGGCCGCTGAATCGTTGCGCAAGGCCAAGGAGCAGGGCAAGGTGCGCTTCGTGGGCTTCACCGGACACAAAGACCCCGCCGTTCACCTGAAAATGATCGAGACGAAATTTCCGTTTGACGCGGTGCAGATGCCGCTGAATGCCTTCGACGCGCATTTCCTCAGCTTCGCGGAAATGGTGCTGCCAGAGGCACAGAAGCGAGGAATGGCGGTGCTGGGAATGAAGCCGCTGAGCGGGCATGGCGAGCCGGTCTTGAAAGGCGAGTTGACGGTGGAAGAAGCGCTGCGCTACGCGATGAGCATACCTGGCGTGACCACCACGATTACGGGCATCGACAAACTGGAAGTGCTGCGGCAGAACGTGAAAATTGCGCAATCGTTTCAGCCGATGAGCAGCGCGGAGATGCAAGCATTGCGCGATCGAACAAAGCAGACAGCAGGCGACGGGCGCTATGAGATGTACAAGGTGTCGCTGCGATTCGACAACCCGGAAGCGCGACTGGCGCACGGATTTCCGCTTGATGAGCAAAGTGTGGAAGTCAAAGAAATGCTCAAGGCTACGGAGAACACGGGTTTCAGCTTTCCGGATGTAAAGCAGCAGCAAGAATAATGAAGCGCGAATGAGTCAGGGGAGCGCGTGCGCGATATGGGCGACGATGGGAGCGAATTCACACGCAGAACGTTCATTAAAGGTGCGGGGGCGGCGATGACCGCGGCGTACATGGCGGACGGCGCTCTGTCCGGAGAAAAGCGGGAAGCGGGAGGCGCGGACAACATGGAACAGGTACCGCAGCGTGACTTTGGAAAGGCGGGCGTGAAGGTGTCGGCGCTGGGAGTGGGCGGCTATCATCTCGGGTCTATCAAGGACATCAAGGAGTCGAACGATCTGGTGGCGCGAGCCCTTGACGCGGGGATCAATTTCTTCGACAACGCCTGGGAATATCACGACGGAATCAGCGAAGAGCGATTGGGAGCGGCGTTGAAGGACAAACGGGATCGCGCGTTTGTGATGACGAAGGTTTGCACGCACGGCCGAAAGAAAGAGATTGCCATGCAGCAGCTGGACGAGTCACTGCGGCGTCTGGGAACGGATCATCTTGATTTGTGGCAAATTCATGAGGTGGTGTACTACAACGATCCGGAAATGATTTTTGCGCCGGGCGGCGCGGCGGAAGCGTTGCTCGAGGCGAAGAAAGCGGGGAAGGTGAGGTTCATCGGATTTACCGGGCACAAAAATCCGGCGATCCATTTGAAAATGCTGGCGCACGACTTCCCTTTTGATTCGGTGCAGATGCCGCTGAATGCGCTGGATGCGACGTTCAAGAGTTTCGAGCAGCAGGTGCTGCCAGAGGCCAACAAGCGTGGAATCGCGGTGCTGGGCATGAAGAGCATGGGAGGCAGTGGAGAGATCGTGTCGCACGGCGCGCTGACTCCGGACGAGGCGCTGGGTTACGCAATGAGTTTACCGGTGGCGGTGACGATCAGCGGGATGAATACGATGGGAGTGCTAGAGCAGAATCTGAAGATTGCCCGGGGATTCAAGCCGTGGAGCGCGCAGCAGATGAGTTCTGTGCGCGAACGTGCCCGAGTGTTTGCGGCGGATGGGCGATACGAGTTGTTCAAGACTTCGACGAAATATGACGGAAAACTTGGCCGGGAGCAGCATCATTACCCTCCGCCCGAGAAGCTGCCAGCGTAAAGACGCTCCTTGGCTTGGCATTATTCCACTGCGTGGTTGCTGTCGTTCTTTTAAACCCACACCTTTAAATTCAAAGGGTGCTCCACTCACCTCATGCAATTAGCGGACTTTGAGTTCGACGGTTTGCGAAGTTTTGTTGCCAGAGCCATCTTCGGCAGTGAGGGTGTACACCGTGTCTTTTTTGGGGGTGACCTCCACGCAACGCGCGTGCGACGGCCAGACGGGGTTAGATTGCGGCTCCAGAGTCACTGTTTTGGCGTTCGCTACGCCGTAGCAGAGTTGAGCGGATTCGCCGCGGGAGAGGATGCCTGGATTGGCATAGAGAGCTTGAATGGCGAGCTCTTTGCCACCGAGCTGGTCGAGCGCGGCGCGATCGCTTTCGTGCTGCTTCTGCGCCCGCTCTTGCGCGGTTTGGCGATCAATCTGGCGGTTCTGCTGCCAGCGGGAAAATAAAATCCAGCCAACAACGACGGTGGTGATCAAAACCGCGATCGTCGAATACAGCAACGGATTTTTGAAGGCGGACTTCGATGCGGGCGCCGAGTTTTGTTCCGAGCCATTGAACATAGGCGTCAGGTTACGGTGGGCTGAGGGCTGACGCGCCAGCTGAATCTCTTGTTGGATTGATAGTTCCACATACTGACGATGCCGATGGCGATCAAGTTGGCGAGGTAACGATTTATGTGCAGCCAGTTAACCTCAATATTCAGAATTATGACGTTGAAAGCAATTCCCAACGAGCAAATAAGGTTGAATTTGAGAAAGCGGCGGAAGCGCTGTTCGAATGAGCGTTGATGGCGCGAGACGGCGCCGAAAGTCCATAGGTCATTCCAAATGAAATTGTTCATCAGCGCAGTTTCGGCAGCCAGAATTTTACTGCGGGTCAAGCCCCACCCGAGCATGCGAGGATCGCTGAAAAGGAAGAGCAGCGTCATATCGATCGCCAGACCAGTGCAGCCGACGACGCAAAAATGAATAAAACGGGATTCATGCAAAAGCACCAGACGCGAGTGTGCGAACTGATGCAGCCGCTGCAAACGGTTCATGTGGTTGGGATTCCCCGGCTTTGGCATACGTAGGTCATCGACGCGTAGGAAGATTAGAGGATTTCAGAGCGCAAATGGTTTCGGGCCCGGTTCGGAGCATCATCGAAATGGCGCAACATGTTTGCATAACTATAGAAGTGTGTTTAACTTGCTGGGTGGTTAGGTTACATGGATACTTGAATCGCTGTATTCAAGAAATCTCCTGAACCTCGTAGACTCGGAACTCATGCTCGCGGCTGCCTGTCCCAGCCAAAATAACAGTTCGGCAAGGCGATCTCAGGCCTCATGTACAAAGTATTTGGAACGCAGTGCGAAGACAAGGAATCGGGTGTCCCCAGCCCGCGGGCGTGGTGGACGAGCGTAGCATTGCTGCTCGGTGCGCTGACAATTCCTGTGTTTGCAGCACAGGTTCCGCCGCTTACGGATTATCCGAATCACCTCGCGCGATGTTACGTTTTGGCGTTCGGAAACACAGACCCGATTCTGAGCCGGATGTTTTCGGCGCACTGGCAAATTATTCCTAATATTGCCATCGACCTGCTGCTACCGGCGTTAATGCATGTATTTTCGCCGTTCACAGCGGGTCGGATTGTGCTGGCAGTTTGTCTTTTGCTGCCCACTAGTGGAACGATCGCTTTGAGCTGTGCCCTGTTCCGACGACGCTCTTTTTGGCAGCTCACCGCGGGATTCGCGGCCTTCAACGTACTGTTCCTGATGGGGTTCATGAATTTCACTCTGTCCATCGGAGTTGCGCTGTGGGCGGCAGCGGCATGGATTCACTTCCGTGAACGCGATCCATGGCTGGCGGTTGCGATCGGCACTCTGGTGGCCACGCCTACGTTTTTCTTTCACATAATGGGGCTGTTCTTCTATGCGCTGCTCGTGGCGTGTTACGAAGTCTTCGCAATTGGGGATCACGGGATACGCACAAGCGCTGAACGCGTGAATGCATTGAAGCGCATCGGGATGGCTGCGATCCCGTTGATCATTCCATTCATTCTGTACTTGAATTCACCTTTGGAAAACGCGGGCGGGGCGGTGGAGTGGACTTCGTTGCGACGTAAGGCGTACAGCCTGCTGATCCCGTTCCTGGGATATTCGCTGGCGATCGATCTTCTTGTGATTGCGCCAATCGTCGGCTTCCTGATCTATTGTCTTTACAGCAAGAAAGCATGGATTTCGCGGCCTTTGGCTCTGTGCTTCTGCGTGCTGCTGATCAATTACGCGATCCTGCCGCAAACGATCAAAGGCGGATTTTGGGTCGATTCACGGATGATGGCCATGCTGGGCTTCGTTATCTTCGCGGGTTTTGTGCCCCGAGGCTTGACGGCGCGCCAGGAAGCGGTGCTTGCGTCGGTGATCGCGGTGTTATTCCTGGTCAAAGTCGGATTCATTGCGGATGTGTGGCGAAGCTCACAGCGAGATGTGAATTCGGTGCGAGAAGTCGTTTCACAGGTTGAGCCCGGAAGCATGGTGCTGGAAGCCGATGTGACCAAGGATGAGAATCCTGCTTGGTTCGCGGCCATGCCGCTGGGCCGCAACATTTCGCTGTTGAACCCGACATACTGGCACTTGGGCGCATTCGTGCTGTTGGATCGGCACGCATTCTGGCCGACAATTTTCGCTATCGACAGCCAGCAGCCGATCCGCGTACTTGATCCTTACCGCGAGAGCATGGGCGGCGGGTCGGCTCCTCCTGATTATCATTTTCTGGACGCACGCCAGTTGCCGACAGAAGAGAAACAGCGGTTTCCGTTTATCGCAAACTGGACCAACCACTTCGACTATTTGCTGGTGCTGAATGCCGAAGGGGCGCGAGATCTGGATCGATTTTTGCCGGATAAACTTGAACTCGTAAATCGCAAGGGCGTCGCTGCACTCTTTCGGGTCCGACAATCTGGTGCTGGATTGCGGGCCTCCGCGAAGTAATTGCAACGCAGCTGTTTGCCGGCTCCTCCAGGCGGACAAACGATTATTTAAGACAAATACGGTAGTAGTGAGCAACAGACGGGTGGGCTGATCTTGCGATGCTTTGCTTCTTTCGCACTGCAAATCCCGCCGCGTGTTTGAACTATCTCGTCACCGTGGAAGTACGAGTGATCGCGACAATGCGTAGCAGAATGGCGCTGACCACTCGCCGAACCATGTGAACGGCAACTGTTTGCGCTCTCATGGTTGAGTGTCGGAGTCAGGTAGAGCGAGCAGGACAAGGACCATGCCGATCACAGCGAACGTGCGGAAAGCGGCTTCCTGACCGTTCCAATTTTTGGATTGCCACATCAGAAACCATTCGCCTCCGATGCTGAGGAATGCAACCAGCCACATGAGCATGCCTAGCGTCAACGCCGCAATAGCAGGGCGTTTCGCGTGGTCGAATGCGGCGGCGGGTGCACGGACGGAACGCACGAGGCGCACGCCACCAAACCAGCAGAGAACCATCGTGAGCGTTTCCCACGCAATGACAAAAATATAGAACATGATATGGATAGCGGGCGAGTTCACAGCGCGCCACATTCCGGCATTACCAGGAAACGTCGAATCCATCATCAGAACGTGACGTATGAATTGATAATTAGAGTTGTAGTCAGTCACATTATTGAAGACCACCAAGGTATAAAAGAGCGCGACGCCAAACACCAGAGAGATTTTCGCCAACCGAAGCGTCACGGTATTCCCTTTTCCATCGGCGCTGATTTTGAGGCGGCGGAGCTTGCAAAGGTCCGAAAATACGCATTCAAGGCGGCTATCGTCGCGTCGTCATAGGTAGGAAACGCGGGCATCTCCGCTTTTGGATTTTTCGATTTTGGATCACGGATGTAGGCGGAGAAATATTCGGGCGAGGCCTGCGCCCAAGTCGTGAGCACGGTCCACGAACGTCCTGATTTCTGTCCGCCTTCGTCTCCCATGTTGTGGCAACGGAAACAATTCTGCTGCGCGATTTTGTAACCCGCTTGCACCACGGGCTCCTCTGCCTGAGGTCCCCGGGGGGCGATGGCACCGAGGAGTGCTTTTTCGTCTCGAAATTCAAGACGCACTACACCCCATGGAATCTGCGGCTCGTCAGAGTGCGAGAGAATTTTGAAGCTGGGCGTGAATCTTGCATGCGAGATCACATATGGCGCCATGTCCGCGCCGTGCGCTGCGGAGTCTGTCGGCCACCGCTCGGGCGGCTGGCCATTGATCAGCAACACGAGCAACGGATGGTGCGCAGAAATATAGTCGCGCGGATAACTGGCGCGATAGTGATCGACGCAAATAGCCGCGACCATGTCGGAATCGGGCGATGCCGCCAGCTTCCGACGGAGCTCCTCCAGCGAAACGCCGCTTATTTTTGTCGGGCCACTAAAATTCGGATCGTCCGAAACGGTGTAGCTGACCTGCGGAAGCCTCAGCAAATCTTCGCGCGTGAGATAGCGAACAGAGCCATCAGGCAATCCCGTCAGATCACCGGCGACTTCAAGATCGAGTGGAGAGGAACGCGCATTGCGTAGGGTGAGCCGGGAAGGCTGTGAGCATCCGGCAATCACGAAGGTCGAAACGACGAACGCGCTGACAACGAGAAAAAAAGCGACGACCAGCGTGCTGGGGACCCGCAGCATGGCTCATGCTAACGCACGATCGCTTCATCGTGAGCAAAAATCGCAAAGACAGAAGCTGGCGGTGGGCCCTTCCAGCGTGACGCGCGCGTTTCCCGATCGTGCGCGTATTCGTCAGCCAGTCCGGCATCAAATGCGGATAAAATGTTCGGCATGACCGGTACGCCCAGCCCGCTGCAAGCATTGCAAGCCGCTATCGCTAGCGGCGAAATCACACCGAAGGCAGCGACACAGCGCGCTCTGGACCTGGCGAACAGCAACGCCGCAAAAAATGTCTATATCTCGCGCAACCGCGAGCAGGCTCTTAATGAAGCCGAACAGCTTGCACAAAAATTTCCAGACTCAACGAAGCCGCCACTCTACGGCGTCCCCGTATCGCTGAAGGACTGCTTCGATCTCGCCGGCTATGTCACGACCGGCGGCTCGCGCTTCTACGCGGAGCGCAACCCCCCCGCGCCAGAGGATTCCGCCGTAGCCGCACGCTTGCGTTCGCAAGGCGCGGTCATTGTCGGCAAGACGCACATGCATCCGCTTGCCTACGGCATCACCGGCGAAAATCCGGACTACGGTGACAGTACGCAACCTCGCGATCCCAGTTCGCTGACCGGAGGCTCGTCCAGCGGCGCCGCGGCCAGCGTGCAGGAAGGCTCCGCGCTGGCCGCCATCGGCACGGACACCGGCGGTTCAATTCGCGCTCCCGCCGCGCTATGCGGGCTTGCGGGCTATCGTGGCTCGATCGAGCTGGCGCACGAATGCGATCTCTGGCGCGGCGGACTGCATCTCTCGCAAACTTTCGACACGCTTGGCTGGCTCTTCCGCGACATGCGCGATGCTCCGGTGCTCGCAAGCGCCTTGTTTGGACTCACAGTGCCATCATTGACGCGCCAGCGTTTTCGCATCGCGTGCGTCAGCGGGGAGTTCACGCAAGATTGCGACGCCATCGTGCAAACGGGCTTCCACGATTGGCAGCAGCGGCTGCGCGCACCCAGTGCCGCGGCGGAAATCGTTACATTCGACTCCGCATTCTGGGAAGACGCTCTGACCATCTACGCGCCGATTCAGGCCAGCGAAGCGGCTGCTATCCACGCGCCCGCGACAGGCGGCGATTTCTCACACTTCGAAAAATCAATTGCCGAGCGCCTGACGTGGGGCGCATCTCTTACGACCGCCGAGGTAGCATCGTTTCGCGCACGTCACTCTGAATTCCGTGATCGCATGGACGCGCTGCTCCACGACCATGATTTCCTGATCGCTCCGTGCGCTCCCGTCTCCCGGTTGGCAGCTGGTGCTGACCACACCGATACGCGCCGTGCGATCCTCCGCTACACCACTCCTGCAAGCCTCGCTGGCGTTCCCGTGATTACGCTGCCAACCAACAACGGTGCCGGAGTGCAATTGATGGCGGCACGTGGCGCTGATGCCAGGCTCCTGGCATATGCCGCCGGTCTGGTGGGTTCGCCTCCCGCGTAATGGGAACGTTCAGGGTGTTTCGGTGCTGTTCGTCATGGGAATCATCTCGATCTTTACTCTGGTGTGTTGCGTCAACTGCGTCAGCCAAGTCTGCACGCGATCTTTTTTGTCCGCATCAGGGATTTGCAGGTAAGCACGTAGTTCAGCGACGGCGCGATCAATCTCGCCACGATTCTGCAACGCGTTGGCAAGCGGCAGCCGAGCCGCCGGAATTTCCGTCGAGGCATCGCCAAGGAGGCGAACAGCCTCCGTCGTGTATTGCTTCTGCATCACCAGGATGCGCCCCAATGTGTAGCGAGCATCGGCTTGCTGCGGCTGCAATTCGAGTACGCGACGCGCGGCGGTTTCCGCTTCCGGAAAACGACGAAGCAAAATCATCACCATTGCCAAGTTGTGATATGGCGTGTCCAGATTGGGACTCAGTTCAATCGTCTTTCGCAGCTCAACGATGCCGCGATCGTATTCCTTCAAATTGATATACATACTGCCGAGATTGTTGTGAGCCTGAACGAAGTCGGGAGCGATTTTCGCCGCTTTCTCCAGATGATCGGCGGCAGCGCGAAAGTTTCCCGATTCGAACGCCTTCATCGAACGATCGAACTCGTTGACGGCTTTAGCGGGAATGCGCAGCTCACGTTGGTCGACGGTGCCCGTAGGTACGGAAGCCGCAGGTGCTACCGCAGTATTAAGGTCATATTGCCAGATACTCACGCTGGTTAGTTGCATGCGCGAGAACTGGTCCGAACCGTTGTGGCCACCTCCGCGAACGAATTGCGCGGATAGGGTCGAACCAGTCAGCAGCAGGGCGCCGCTGAACACAAAAATGCGAGGCATCCTCATAGGGACTCCCTTCGCGGACGATCTCGCTGCCGTGCGGAAGCGAGCGTTCGCTCTAGTGCAGGACTGCAATGCAGGATTTCGGGCCGACTGGAATGACGCGGAGTTAAACAAAGATCGAACCCGCGAGGGCAGCTATCTCGTGAAAGTCGGCTTTCGCTCCGGCGATCAACCAAAAGCGCAGTCGACCTGTTTAACCTCATTCCCAAGCGATCCCTCTACCTAATCGTAGTGACGCAAACATGCGTGGATTCGTTTTGCGCGACGAGTATCATTCACGATTCTTTTTACAACTCCACACAAAAAGACAGCAGAAGTTGAAACTAGCCGCCTTCGACGGAGGCTGAAGAGCGCCCGATTGAGACGCAGCAAATAAACAGCCACAGCTAAAGAGAGATAAATAGGAGCTAACTTTAAGAATTCTGTAAGAAGAGGCGGGAGGTTAGCGTCCGGTTTGTGCAAAATCTCAGGGGAGGACTGCCGTTTGGGAGTTGTGGCTAATTTCGCGGGCTTGACGCCGGATCGATCAACAATTGCAGGTTTTCTCTGGCGAGTTCGTTTTGGGGGTTAAGTTTCAAGGCGCGCTGGAAGTGCAGCCGCGCCTCAGGCCGATTGCCGGTTTCCGCCAAGGCGCTGCCAAGATTGGCTTCCGCGCTGGAATCTTCGGGATTCAGACGAACAGCGGCGCGGAAGTGTGCCAATGCCTGGCTGAAATCGCCTTGCGACGCCAGAGCATTGCCCAGATTATAGTGCGCGTCGAAATAATCGGGGCGCGCCTTGAGCGCCGCGGCCAGCGGTTGAATCGATTCTCTCACGCGACCTGCGGCCAACAGCGCTGCGCCGAGCGCGTTGTTGGCGATCGCGTCCCCCGGACGGATCCTCACTGCCTGAAGAAAGTGGCTGATGGATTCATTGAGCTGACCACGCATCTGTAACAGTGCGGCCAGATTGTACTGAGCTTCGAAGTCCTCCGGATTTTTCTGCAGATTGTGCCGGGCCATAGCCTCCTGAATGAGCGCACGCGGATCGGATCCACCACTCTGTTTCGGCAGAACTTGCAGCCACAAGTGCGCCATCTCGTCGACTGCGCGATTGCCGCCTTTTACTCGCTTCGGAGGATGGTTTGGATTGCGCACGTTTTCCGCTGAATTGTCGTACACGAAGCGCATGGAAACTTTTGTGCCGGCAGGCAGCGACACCGGCTGGGCGTAACGGAATACCGCCTGCCAATTCAGATCCCAACGACGTATGTGAATCAAAGATTTTTCAGAGCCGTCGGGAAATGTGGCGAGGGCTTGCAGATCGCTACCGAGGTAATGAGCATGCGGATAGATCGCCAGAACGTCTACATCGACGGGAATCGTGAAATCGTCGCTGACGAGAAAATCCTTTAAGCCCGCCGGAATGTCCAGCGCCCCATCGTTTTCCATTTGGAGCAGCATGGGGTGCAGCGTTGCCGGCTTGTCGGTGAAGTACAAACCGAGCGATGGCTGAATCGTTTCCGGCTTACCCGAAGGCTGCAAATGCGTGTTGAGCACCAGATCAGTGTCTTTGTCGAGCCGCAGGGCCATCCCATCGGGTTCAACGTACGGCGCCGATCCCGGCTTCCAGAAAAGGAAATGGCTGTCGGGATCGAAGACCTCCGACGCTATGATCAACTCCATCCCGGCGAAGCCCGAGCCCGGCTCTTTCTCCTGGTGGCGCGCGTTTTCCCCACGGTCAACCAGCACATTCGCATGATGCACCAGGCGCTTGTCGCCGGGGCGAATCTCAATGGCTTTCAGCCACCGGGTGCGATCAACCGGAGTGCGAAAGACGAAATTCCAATACGTATCCGAGCCGCTCGCCGGAAGCGTGTAAGGCCGCTGCGCCCTCGCGATCACATCGGGCTTGCCAAGTTGCCAGCCTTCGGAGAATTGCGGCTTCGCGGGTAGGTCCGCCGAATCTCCTTCGACCGCTCCTTGATCGACCCACGTTTGCAGGCGCGAAATTTGTTCCGCGCTCAGGCGCAGATCGTCCGCGAAGGCGAAATCACCGGGCTCCGGAAGCCACGGCGGCATGATGCGCATGCGCGTGACTGCGGCGATCTGGCCGGCGTGGGTTTTTGCATCGCTGAACGTCAGCAGCGAGAACGGCGCGGCTTCGCCGGGATGATGGCAAGGCGCGCAGGAACGGAACAGGATCGGCGCGATGTCACGAGTGAATGTGACCGGATGCGCTGCGCCACCGTTATCGATGGGCGCAGATTCGCTTTTCTGTGAATCAGAACCGGTGGCCTGATGTGGTGGCTGCGCGACTGCGGCAGCAACCGCTGTCGCGACCACGAGCAAAGAACTCGCCAGCCATATCTTTGTGCGCCCTGCTACGCAAATCATTCCAGGTCCGAAATGTAGCACCCAACCCCCGGCATGGCATCTGTCAGGGGCGATTTGCCCGAAAGCGCCGCGTGAATCGCATCTTCGAGTTCATGCGTCGTAGGCGCACGCCGTGCCCGTCCGAAGTCTTCGTAAAGATCGTCGATTCGCCCATGATAAATCAGCCGATGATTCGCCTCGAAGACCGCCGCTTCGGGCGTGATGGCGGCATGACTTTTTTTAGCCAGCGAATGCTGTAGATCGCGCGCGGCGGGAATTTTGAATCCAAAATCCCGCTCGTGCTTGCGAATCATGTCAGCTGTTTCGTTTCGCGCCGGATAGATCAGCCAAAACGAAACTTTGTCGGCGTACGCCGCAGCGAGCCGCTTGATCGTCGGAGCATAGCGATTGGAAATCGGGCAATCGGTGCGTACAAAGATGAGAACGGTAATCTTGCCGGAAGCAGATTGCAGCGGATCCACTGCTGCCCCGGCCAAATTCACTACCGGGGATTGCGCAGCAATAAGGAGGTCGGCCTTGGGAAGGAAATATCCGCCGACCATAAAAATGATCAGCGCCAACGGGATACATCGGAAGGAACCAGGGCCACGCATAGGTGCCCGAATCCTCGGGCCATCCTGCATCTTATGCCGTGAACTAGATCGTGTCTATTTCGAAGCAACAGCCGCTTTCGCCAGGCGGAAATGCGGCTTGATGTAGCGTCGCGAGTAGCGCGCGTGAAATCCCACAAATCGGATGCTGCAAACAAGACACTCGTACGGCCACACGAATGCCAACCGCTGTACCACTCGTTCGTGGAAGCCACGGCGCGCTGTGCGGCGCACTGTCGTGCTCTCGCATCGCGGGCACTCTTTCATCCGCTTGGCAAACCAGAGTTTCATGCTCATTCCTTCGCTACTTTTTTCGCGCGGTATCCATTAATCAGGCCTCTCGATTCCGTTAGTTAGCGAAGATCACCGGGTTCGATCCCCGCTTTGCGCGCTGCGTCCAATAATTGATCTATCGGTGTCTTCGATTCTCTTCTTTTTGTCCTGCAAATGGCGCAGCTGTTCCTCAACAGAAGACGAATCATAGTTGTAGGTATTGGCCTGCAGGCCGCCGGCGCTTTTAGACTCGCCTCGGCTTTGCGCCTTCAGGTCCGAATATTGTTTTTCGACAATATTCAGTTGCGCCTGCAGTCGATGAAGCTGCTCGCGAAGACTGGCGACAACTTTGGGATCAACAGAGGCCGACGTGACGCCTTTAGGCGAAGGCTTCGAAGCTTTGCTCGCCGGGCTACCGCTGTTTGCCGAGCCGACCACCGAAATCGTTCCGTTCGCATCGCCTACGTTGTCGTTGGTCCACGTCTTTTTCGATTTTGGCTTCGCCGGCGCACTCGACGATGATGATGATGGCGATGGCGCCGGCCTTCCGGACGCAACCGGAGCCGGATTCTGCGCCTGCGATGAAGGCTGTGCCGCATCCTGCCAGGACACCATGCGACCCGACGCCATCCCCACGTGCATGGCGAAAAAGAAAACGGAAGCTGCGATCGCCGATTTGCAAATCATCACGACTCCGACCAGGTGAGCCTTTGTGCCTTTATGTTCCCGAGTATAGCGAGGGCCACTTATGGCTCGGCGACATTGGCGCGGAGCTTGCCTAATTCAGCACGGATAGTGACCAGCGCCTCTTTCGGTGGACCGACGTATCGATATTGTGAGTAGAACGTGCGCTCGTGGATCGCAAAGGAAACGAACAGCCGGCGTCCGTCGAAATCATATTGCGCATACGAGGGGAACCACACGCCGGGCGCCATCCCGTAACGCTCTTGCATCAGGTGACTGCCCTTGTAAATCTTGGCCAAAAATCCGCCGATCGAGATGTCATCGGTAACTTCGACTTCTGCGCGTGCCAACTGCGCGGCCGCTTCATCAATCCACAGGAATCCACGAACCTTGGCGAATATCGATGTCGCGCGGGATGTGGCTCTAAACGAGGGATTGGGTTCCATGCGGCATTTCATCAACACGCGATCGCCGCGCATTTCCCGTCCCATGTAAGTAAAAATAAATGCGTTCCGTGCGGAGTCGATCAGATCCGCTCGTTCTTTCTGTTTCTTGTCGATCCTGTCGTAAGCCTCGCGTTGCGATCGGCCATTGTCCGACGCCCAAAGCAAGGACTTCTCGAGCTTTTCGAGATCGGAGCGATACACAGTGTTGTCCGCCGGCTTGCCCTCTGCTCCAAGCGGTATGTGAGCGGTACCCGTTCCCGCGGGAACGGATCGCGTGATCTTTATTTCCGGCGGCGTCCCTGGTGCGCCCTTACGTGATTCCACGCGTTCGAGGTGTTCGTAAACCAATTGAGCCTGTTCATTCTTTTTTTGGTTGGCGATCACCCGATCCAGCAGAGCTTGCTTTTCCGCCTCGGTGGGCGCCGGCAGTTGCGCTGCAGGAGATGGCTCCTGCGCTGGAGCGCGGCCGGGGCACGCCATCGTCAAGGAGACAGCGAACAGAATTGTCGAGATCGCCGGCCGCATAAGGACGCGTAAGCAGAGCCTCCGTCAGGCTAACTTCATTGGATTCGATGAACGCCCGGATTGTTGCACCGCTGCGCTAGGCCGGAAGCGAAAACGTTAACTCGTGTCGGTTCTAAACTGTTCTAGTTTTTAAGACTAGAAGTCATCCGAGGGCCAGAAATTGCCGAACCGTTCGGCGGTGAACTATGGTTTGGGTTTCTCGGCGGCTTTTTGCTGTTGCTGCGCTTCCTCGGTCCACGGCGGCGTGATCCCATTCATCCGCGCGTAGGCGATTGACTGGCCCAAGTGTTCCCCAGTGTGCCCCGTAACCATGATGAAGGCTCCGCGCTGCGTCGTTTGGCGCCCAAACATCTTCATGGCCTTGTCCGAATCTGCATCGCTGAGCGCCAGTATCGCCTTCCGAAAATGAGCGAACGAGTCCTTCAGACCCTGCACATCCTTTGCTTTGTCTCCGGCTGTTGCGGTGATGGACTTCGGGTCCACCCCAGCGGGCGGCTGTGTGCCAAAAGCGCGGGCGATCCCATAGTTAGCGGCTACGATATGCGCGAAGACCTCTCCGATCGAGCGCACCCCCTCGGCCGGGCGCCAGCTGTACTTTTCGGCCGGAACGGCTTCGGCTAATCTAGTGAATCGCTCTTCGTAGTAGGCGATCTCCGCCAGAAATTCGGCGCGTGCACCAGAGGTAGGCGCCGTAGCGGCTGAAGGCGACGGCTTCTCCTGCGCCACCGAAAAGGTGGGCGCAAACGTCACCAGAAATATGGCAAGCACAAGAAAACAAGCCACTTTGTAGATCACGATCGTAGCCTCTCTTTCAGCGGACATAGAACTGGGGCCCGTCAGAATCGTTTCAACTTGGAACGATCTCGACCCGTAGCGAAAGCTCGGTTCCATCTCCCGGCCTCAGGGCGACGGCAAGCCTACACCTACATCACAGGCAAAACAAAGGGGGTCTGCACGCGTCTAAGTTGGCGACGCTTTGCAGTATCCAGCGAAACAAATTACCCCTGGTTTCTCGTATTAGAATACGAACACTGTAAACGAGGTCCTGTTTGGGCGTAGCTCCTTATGAGGGGTTGACCGGCGATCCTCGGGCTACCAAGCTCGTGCAGAAGCCCCGCGCCTTTACGCTGGCGGGCCTACGGGGCAGCGCGGTTACGGTCGTGGAGACGTTCCGGCTGGCTCTCGATGCGCTGCGCGCTCATAAGCTGCGCAGTTTCCTCACCTTACTGGGCGTGATCCTGGCGGTCACCACACTGGTCGTCGTGATGAGCGTCGTCGCCGGGCTCAACTTCTACATCGCCGACCACGTCGCCAATCTGGGCGCCAACGTCTACATCGTCCATCGTTTCGGCATCATCACCAGCTATGACATGTGGATCAAAGCACAAAAGCGCCCGCTGATCACCATGGCGGAGTACGAGCTCTTGCGCGACAACATGAAAACCGCCCTGCGGATCGCCGGAGTGGAAGATCAGGTCGCCGATACGCGGTCCGGCAAGATCCTGCTGGAAAGCACCACCATCATTGGCGCTACGCCGAACTACGTTGACATCCGAAACATCCAGCTTGGCGTGGGGCGCATGCTGACTGACGCCGACAACACCCATCATGCTCCGGTATGTTTCGTCGGACCTGATGTAGTAAAGAAGCTCTTCCCGGATGTCGACCCGATCGGTAAGACCATCCGCGCCGGCTCGCATTCGTATGAAGTCATCGGCGTCGGCCAGCCGCTGGGCAGCACCTTCGGGCAATCCCGTGACAACTACCTGCTGATGCCCATCACCACCTTCTATAAAGAGTGGCACCGTCAAACCGACACCATGTATGTTTTCATCCAGGCTCCGAGCACTGAGACGATCGAATCTTCCCAGGATGAAGCGCGCATGCTCATGCGTTCCACCCGCCATTTGCCTTGGGCCGACGAAGACAATTTCAAGATCTTCGGCTCTGACTCCATCATGCACTTGTGGAAGGACCTTACCGGAAATCTGTTCGGCGTCGCTGTAGCGCTAACGGCCGTGTTTCTGGTCGTGGGCGGCATCGTCATCATGAACATCATGCTGGCCAGCGTGACGGAACGCACTCGAGAGATCGGAGTTCGCCGCTCACTGGGTGCGCGCAAGAAACATATCGTGCTGCAATTCATGACCGAGTCCGCGGTGCTCTCCGCCGTCGGTGGAGTCATCGGCATCCTGCTGGCCTGGGGGCTGGTGACACTGGGTCGTACGATCACCTCGATTCCCATGCAGATGCAGGTAAACGCAGTAGTTTTGTCCCTGGCAGTGTCCACGGGAGTGGGCTTGTTCTTCGGAATCTACCCCGCCATGCGTGCCGCCAGGCTTGATCCCATCGAAGCACTGCGTGCGGACGGATAACCATATGGCACAGGCCCACGGCGAAAACCTTAAACAAGCCATGGACACGCTGCGTGCCCATAAAATGCGCAGTGGCTTAACCGTGTTTGGCGTGGTCCTCGGCGTCAGCGTCATCATGCTGGTCTCCGCGCTGATCACCGGTTTCGACGAAAAGGTGCAAGAGGAGATCAAACAATTCGGCGCCGACACCGGCTTCATTTCGCGCTGGGATCACGGCCCGCACGATGGCGCCCGCCGCCCGCTCGAGGAGCGTCTGCGCAAGCCGTTGACGCTGGAGGACGCCGAAGCGCTGGAGGCAGCCTGCCCGGCAATCAAAAATGTCACCACCAACATAAGCTGGTGGGAAAAGATGCATACCGTGCGCACCAAGTCCGGCGAAGTCTCCGCGATCGAATATCACGGTGTGCAGCCTAACTACGGCCAGGTCTATGCCAATGCCACCCTCTTATCGGGGCGTTTCATCAGCGAAGGTGACGACATCCACCGTCAAAAGGTGGTGATGCTTGGTGAAGACGTCGCGCCCGTTCTGTTCCCCGGCGTTCCCGCGGTGGGCAAAGACATAATGATCGACGGTACCGATTTCCAAGTGATTGGCGTGTTGGAAAAACCAAAGGGCGGCTTCGGTAGCGAAGATGAAGATCGCCGCGTGATGATTCCCTACAATACGTTCATAAAAATCTACCCGGGGCGCATACGAAAACAATATTCGCTTTCAGGCGTATCCCAACATGCTGCACCAGGCTGTGGATGAGGCTACCGAAGTGCTGCGCCGGCGACGCAACGTGGCTTACAACGCCAAAGATAATTTCGCCATCGAGACCGCCGAAATGCAGGTGCGCGAATTCCACAGCATCGTTGCCATGGTTGCGGTTGCCACCGTGGTGCTGAGTTCGATCGGCCTGCTGATCGGCGGCGTCGGTGTGATGAACATCATGCTCGTCAGCGTTACCGAGCGCACGCGCGAAATCGGAATCCGCAAGGCGATCGGCGCGAAAAGCAAAGACATCACCTGGCAGTTCCTGCTCGAAGCGATGACGCTAACGGGCGCCGGCGGGCTGATCGCCCTGATTCTCGTCAACGGCTTGGTTGCGCTGATCAGTTTCACACTGGAATGGCGCGCCCGGGTTCCGCTGTGGGCCGCCACCACCGGAATCGTCGTCAGCGTTGCGGTGGGCCTTGTCTTCGGCGTCTGGCCCGCCACCAAAGCCGCAAAGCTGGATCCTGTCGAAGCCCTGCGCTACGAATAAATTTCAGCGTCCAAGCCGCCAGCTGCCGTCCGTGCACTTGCATGTTGCTCTACAGCACGGCCAAATCACCTCACAATCAGTTCCCGCATTCCGCCATAACGTAACCCTCGTACAAGCTCCTTCGCATACATGCTCTCGGGAAATCCCGGCTCGATGCGGCTCGCCTCATTCAACCTCTTCACTTGCTCCGCGGACAGTTGCAAATCCAAACTCGCCAGGTTGTCCTGCAACTGCGACAACCTTTCGCGCGCCGATGATCGGATTCCGCGGTACTTCGCGATAACGCAGCCAAGCCAGCGCTACTTGCGGCATGCTGCGTCCCACCTCGCTTGCCACAGCTTTCACAGGCATGGAGGGCGAGGAGCAATCAGGTCCCAGTCGTTCGCATTGATTGGGATGAACAAAACCAAAAGAAGGATGAGCAAAAGGACGCGGAACTCGTTCCGCCATGACGCCGTTAGATCTGCGCATATCCTCCTTGGACGAACAACTCGACCGGCCGGGCACGAGTTAAAACGGCGCGATGAGATAACATGAACGGCAGGCCCCGGGTGCAACGACGGTGCCCTGGGCACGCGACTACGTGGGGATTCAGCTGCCACTGAGGGGAGCGGCGATGGCACGGTATTTGACGCAGCATACTTTGGCTTGTTTGACGCGGCAGGGGGCCGAGAACCTGGCGCAAAAGATGATGGGTGGCGGTACCGCGCGTGCGGAGCGCGTTATGGTGAACATGCTGGAGGGCAAGATGTTTGTGGAGTTCCGTGCGGACTCACGCGAGGCTTTGGAGAGTTGGCTCAAGACGGAAGGCATGCACTTTGACTGGCTCGTGCGGGTGGAGTGGGAGACACATGGGTCGGACGGGAAATTGCATAGCGCGGAGTGAGTGCGCTCGCGTGCACTACTAATCGGAAGATGTGGTCAGGGTTCCCTTTCCATTCTTAGAGCACTCGCAACTAAGGAATAGAAGCCTGTGCGGAGATGAGCTGGTCTCATGCGTCGATTGGGGACCGCAGGATGTATAGTGTGCCGACTCGAGGAAGAATGGCGATGCGTGAAATGGAGAAAATTCGATGACGACAGCTTCGACGGGCCGACCCATCAAGGTGGGTGTGATTACGGACATGACCGGTCCGCTCTCATTTTTGGGTATTGCGAACGCGAACGTGGCAAAGATGGTCATCAATGACATCAACGCAAAGGGTGGCCTGCTGGGCCGACAGATAGATCTGTGCCTTGAGGACAGCGCCACGACAGACAGCGTTGCTGAAGCGAAAGCCAAGAAGCTTGTGCAGCAAGATCAAGTCGATGTGATTTTCGGAGGTATCTACAGCTCAACAAGACAGGCGATCAAGGGCCCCGCGGTGTTGGATGGCAAGAAGCTCTACATTTATCCGGAACAATACGAAGGACAGGAATGTCATCCGCTGATTTTTTGTACCGGCCCGGTGCCGGCGCAACAAGTGGAGCCGCTGATTCCATGGCTGATGCAGAAAACCGGGGCGAAGAAATTCTACTGCCCGTCGGCCGACTATATCTGGCCGCACACGATGAACAAGAAGCTGCGCGAAGTTGCGAGCGCCAACGGCGGCTCGATCGTGGGCGAGGATTACTTTCCCGTCGATCACACGGATTATGGAGCAACGATCGACAAGATTTTATCCACTGGCGCGGAGGTGGTATTCAATACCATCGTTCCTCCCGGGCTGGCGCCATTTCTCGAGCAGCTTCACAATTCTGGTTTTGCGAAGCGGGGTGGATACATCGTCTGTCCATACTTCGAGGAGAATTTCCTGAACTTTTTCCCAGCCGCATATGTGGAGGGTTTGTATAGCTGCTTGGACTACTACCAGAACGTCAGCGATCCATTCAGCAAGGAATTGCTCCATCGATACGACACACTGTATCCAGGCAGTGCCAAGTTCACGGCTGGTAGTGCATCCACGGGCATGTACCGAGGATTGAAGTTCTGGGAAGCGGCGGTGAAAGAGGCGGGCTCGTTGCAGCAAGAAGAAGTTATCGCGGCACTAGATCATGCAAAGATTGCGCAAGGACCGGGTGGTCCGGCGGAAATGGTGCCTGGTCAGCATCATGTTCGCATGAACATGTACATCGCTCAGGCGAAAAATGGGAAATTTGAGGTCGTCAAGAATCTCGGACCGATCGATCCAAAGGAGTGCGTACAAGCATAAAGTAGGAAGCAGGACTTCCTGCAAGAGCCCGCATTACGCGCGAGCGATCGGCTATGCCGAAATTACGGATGCGCTTCCGATAAAACGGTGCATTCAAACTGCGTGGTCGTCGGCTTCTTCGACTGTGGCCGTAAGGGGAATGACCGCGTCCATTTTCGTTATTTTGAATAGTTCGAGGACACGCGGGGTCGGTGCGGCGGCAATCATGCGAATGCCTTTTCCGCGGCAGTGGACGTAATGACGAACTAACCGGCCCAGGCCGGCGGAATCCATATAGGGAACATCCGTGAGGTCGAGGATGTTGAGAGCGGGCCGCGACTCGCTCGGCGTGGACTCGAAATTCAGTAGGTTGTCGAGCGCAGTGGGCGTCAGGGTGCCGAACATATCGCGCGCAGTGAAGGGCCCACGGAGATGGAAGATCAGAGTGCCGGGCGCTTTGCCTTGCGTGCGTTCGATCGTGAACGGAGTAGCTTTCCAAGTCTGAGCCTGCATCATGGGTATCAGTCACTCCTTGGTTCGGCGACTGGAATGAGGATAGACGAGCGATTTTGAAACGCTGGAACATTCTATACCCGGTGATTTGTGGTGTCCCGTATTGTAATTCGTGATGAAAACGGGGTTCGCTGTCGAGAGGTAAGAGATGGCGAGAAACAATTTGAAATCTCGTACGTATAGTAGATTGCGGGTGTTCGGAAGGAGTCGCCTATGGCTATGAAACTGGTGATGGCCCCGCTGGCCTTTGTAAGTCTCGTCGCAGTGTTTGTTTACACGCAGCCGCATATCTCCTGTGTAATGATGGTTCTAGCGAAGTTCGTCGGTTATGTATCGCTGTAATTTTTGGAACGAAGTCCGCAAACGTCCTGTGATGTGTTGTTTTTCGATTGATGGCGAACGTGTGTGATTTCTCCGGAGGATATCCCGTGAACAGCAGACTTTTCATCGCGTGTGCTGCATTAATGGTAGTTCCAGCTGCTCTACGTGGGCAGGACAAACCGCCGGCACAGGCCGCACCGCAAGCGCAGACTGCCCCGCCGGCGAATCCGATTACCGCCAGCGAGAAAGGCTTCTACTCGTTTGTTAGTCGCGCAGTGATCGGCGCGGCGGAGAAAATGCCGGAAGAAAACTATTCGTTTAAACCGACGCCAGACGTGCGCAGTTTTGGCCAGCTGGTCGGGCATGTTGCCGACGCTTCGTACATGTTCTGCTCGCAAACGCTGGGTGAAGCAAATCCAGCGAAAGACATCGAGAAGACGAAGACCGCGAAGGCCGATCTGGTGGCGGCGCTCAAGGACGGAGTTGCGTACTGCAATAAGGCGTTTGATAGCATGACGGATGCAAAAGGCAGCCAGATGATGAAACTCTTTAACTTCGATCTGGCGAAGCTTACCGTGTTCTCGATCAATACGGCGCACACCGACGAGCACTATGGGAACATGGTGACGTACCTGCGGCTCAAGGGGATTGTGCCCCCGACGAGTGAACAGGCGCCGCCGCCAGCGCCCAAGTAGTCCCCAATCATATTTTTGATGCGACGCCTTTCGCTCCCCGATTCTTTCGGCCATCCCAGCGCCGCTACACGACGATCGGTGCCCCCGGACCGTTGAAAAGACGATGGTCCGCACGCAGGTGTTATGCTACGCGCTATGCACGATCTGCTGATTCGGCCAGCGGGCGTTTCTGAACAAAGAGTGCTTGAGGACCTGCAATTACGGGCGTCGCTTACCAATGCAGGCGACCGCGATGCCCTATTGGCGCACCCTGATGCCATCGAACTTCCGCTCGCGCAGATCGCCGCGGGCCGGGTGTTTGTCGCCGAATGGAAAGGAACGATTGTGGGATTTGCAGCCGTGGAGCCCAGGACGGACGGCGATAGCGAACTGGATGCTTTGTTCGTCGACCCCAATATGCGACGTCGCGGGATTGCGCGATTGCTGGTCGAACACTGCGCCGAAGTCGCTCGCACACGAAAATCTGCTGCATTGCACGTAATCGGTAATCCCCATGCCGAGGAGTTTTATACGGCTTGCGGTTTCAGCGTGACGGGCACGTCGGAGACACGTTTCGGCACCGGCTTGCTCATGCGCATGACGGTTTGAGGTTCTTCGCGCTTCTGCGATCGCAGAGTGTTATGGTTCGCGCAGGAATTGACTCGATCTTGCTCAAGGACAGTCGCCGATGAAATTCATCACTTTCTTAGCTTCGCTGCTAGTTGCTGCCATTCTCTGCGCGCAACAGCCGCCGCCCGCCAAGAGCCGCGTGCTGCTTGCTGTCTTCGCTCATCCTGACGACGAAGTGTTCGCTGGACCTACCCTGACGCGGTACAGCCGGGAAGGCGTGCACGTTTATCTGGCGATCGCTACCAAAGGGGAAAAGGGAGCCAACGACTTCGCCAAAATCCCAGCCGGCGAACCTCTTGCGGCGGCGCGTCGCGCGGAAGCGACTTGCGCTTGCCAGCAACTTGGGATTGAAGCGCCCATTTTTTTCAATCTGAACGACGGCGAACTTGGCGCCATCACCAATCCATTGGCGAAAAATATTCACGCCGTCGCCGAAAATGTGGAGAAGCTGATCGAGCTGTTGCATCCGCAAGTCATCATCACGTGGGGACCTGACGGCGGGTACGGGCATGCCGATCATCGGCTAGTCTCCGATGCGGTTACGCAGGTAGTGCAATCGCAAAATTCCGGGATCAAGCTTTATTATCCTGGCGTGACTCCCGCGCAGGCCAAGCCTTTGAACACTGTGTGGCCCGCGTCGCTGCCGTTTCACACTACGGATCCTGCGTTTCTGAGAGTCACCGTTTCCTATACGCCGAAGGATTTCGAGAATTTTAAGCGCGCATTTGAATGCCACAAATCGCAGTACACGCCGGAAACCTTTCAGGCGTTGGAGAAGGCCATGGACGAAGGCTGGCACGGTTCGGTGTCGTTTCGGGAGTGGAATTCCACGAGGGCGTCGTCGGATCTGTTTCGTTGAAGCATCTGTATTTGCCGCCGATCAGTCCAGGGGAAGCATGTAGCCGGGGGTTCCAGCGAGGCGGCCTCCAAACGCTTGGGCGTCGAGGTCTGCCATGTTCCAGACCGTCCACGAGACCGGCGTGAGGCGGATGGTCACATCATCGAAGGCCGCGAAAACCGGACCTACGTGAGGATCGGACATCGCCGCGGCACTCAGATAACGGCTTTCAATACGGCGATTTATTTCGTGCGCTTGAGGACCTGAAAGCACTTCGACTGTTCCCGCCGCAGATACACCACGTTCCGATCCGGGTTTTCGGGCATCGATCATCAGCGAAGCTCTCGGCCGTGCTGCCGAGTTGCGCGCCTTGCGGCTTTTAGAGGAGGTGCCAACGAAGAGCACCCGAGAATCGAACAGATACCACACGGCGGTGAGGTGGATCGAGCCGTCGGCGTTTTCGGTAGCGAGAGTGGCGATGTAGCGGCCTTGCAGGAAGGTTTGGAAAGCTGGATCGAGCGTTTGGCTTGGCATTTGCGACTCCTGAAGATGGGCTGAGGATTTTTGGAGTGTCTCACGGCTGACGATATGCGAGAAGAGGTGAGGCGTAGCACGCACGTGCGAAGGCAAGCATCTGGGGCACCCGTGGTATTCGTATTTGGGCGGGCGGATTGATCGTTGCCCGCGATCGGAGAGGGCTCACCACTGAAGGGGTGAGCTACAGGTACACGAGCAGCGGAATCGCTGTGACACCGATACTCAGTCGTAGCGCAGGGCTGTTAGCGGATCGACTTGGGTGGCGCGGCGGGCGGGGATGTAGCAAGCGAGTAGCGCTACCGCGAGGAGGATGGCGGTGACGCCAACGAAGGTTGCGGGGTCAGTGGCGCTGACGTTGTAGAGCAGGCTGGCTAACGCGCGGGTGAATGCGAAGGCGAGCGCGAGGCCCACAGCCAGGCCAACCAGCGCGAGGCGCAGGCCTTGTCCGGCGACGAGACGCAGGACATCACCAGCTTGCGCGCCGAGAGCGCGGCGGATGCCGATTTCCTGGCGCTGCTGATTCACGGAATAAGAAAGAACGCCATAGACGCCTACTGCGGCGAGCACGAGCGCGAGAGCTCCGAATAAAGTGAGCAGAGCGGCGCCCATGCGTGCGGCCCACAGGCCCTGGTCCATCAACTCGTGCACGGTTTGCACGTTGGTGATGGCGAGATTGGGATCAAGCGACTGCACCGAGCTGCGCACGGCAGAGATGACGGACTCTGGTCGGCCGGTGGTGCGGACCTGCACGGTGGCGAACGGCGAATAGTCCTGGGTCATCGGCAGATAGGCTTCGGGTTGCGGATCTTCGCCGATCTGCTGGACGACTGTGTTTTTGACGATGCCGACGACTTCGCGGAGCTTGGGTTCGTCGAAAAAGTGGAAGCGCTTGCCGAGCGCTTCTTCGCCGGGCCAGAAATGCTTGGCCATGGCTTCGTTGATGACGGCGACGGATTGCGTGTCTTTGCGATCGGTGTCGGTGAAGACGCGGCCGCGGACGAGAGGAATGCGCAGCGTATCGAAAAAAGTAGGAGTGACGGAATTAAGTGTAGTGAGGGTGCCGCGATAGCCGGTGGTTTCGTCCTGACCTTCCGGGAAGACGGTGCGGCCAAGGCCGCCGCCGATGGGGAAATTTGCGGAGATGGTGGCAAATTGCACTCCCGGTATGGCGGAGGCGCGTTCAACGGCGGAACGGAAGAATTGCTGAGCTTTGCCTTCGTTGTAATGAAGCGCGCCGAGATCGAAAGCCATCATGAAGAGTTTTTCGGATTCGAAGCCGGGATCGATGTGCTGCGCGTTCTGCTGACTGCGAATAAAGAGGCCAGCGCCGACCAGGGCGACGAGCGCGAGTGCGGTCTCGACCACGACGAGAAGGCTGCGAGCGGGATTGGCGCGCCAGCCGACGGAGTTGCCGCGGCCACCCGCTTTCAACGTGTCTGCAAGGTTGGGAGAAGAAGCTTTAATGGCGGGGATAGCGCCAAAGAGCGCGCCGGTAACCAAGGCAATACCGAGAGTGAACAGCAAAACATGGGAATCGAGCGAGAGGTCGACATCGTTCTGCTGGATGAACGATGGGCGATAGGACCACAGAATGTTGCGGCCCCAGTAGGCGATGAGCAGGCCAACCGCAGCGCCGGCCAGCGAGAGCAAAGTGCTTTCTGTCAGGAGCTGGCGCAGGAGACGAGCGCGACCGGCGCCGAGAGCCGAGCGGACGGTCATTTCTTTTTCGCGACGAGCGGCTTGCGCGAGCAGGAGATTGGCGAGATTCGCGCAGGCGATGAGGAGGACGAGGCCGACAGCCCCCAGCATCATTCCTCCGGCGAGACTGAATTGATCGTGCTCGTTAGCGCCAACGGCGGCTTCGGCGAGCGAGGTGAGCGCAACGCTGCGGCCGGCGTTGTCCTTCGGATATTCGGCTTCGAGGCGGGACGCGATGGTTTTCAAGGAGGCTTCGGCTTGCGGGATGTTGATGCCTGGTTTGAGGCGGCCGAAGATGGTCATGTTGAGGAAGCGGCGATCGTTGAAAAACTCGGCGGCGAACCCAGAGAAGATTTGATCCTTCATGCTGGTCGTGAGCCACACCTGTTCGGCGTTGGCGATTGAGATGGTGCCTTTGAAGCCGTGCGGCGCGATGCCCACGATCGTGTAGGGGGTGGAATTCAGATTCATGGTGCGGCCGATGGCGTTGGGGTCGGAGCCAAATTTGTTGGCCCACAATGCATAGCTGATGACGGCGACGGTATTGCTGTTGGGCTTGGTGTCTTCATCAGGGAAGAAGAAACGGCCTGCGACGGGATTGAGGCCGAGCACGTCAAAGTAGTTCGCGGTGACCACATAGCCCTGCACCTGGCGGGGCTCGGCGCCGCCGCTCCAAGTGACCGGCACCGCAGTCCATGCGGCGAGATCGGTGAAGACTTCGTTCTGCCGGCGGAAATCCTGGAAATTCGCGAAGGACATGCCGAGCTTGACGGCGTTGGCCTGCGTGAATTTAGTTTTTGCGTCGATGGTGTCGAGCTGGACGAGGTGCGAGACGTCGCGGACGGGAAGCGGATGAAGGAGCACGGCATTGACCACGGTGAAGATAGTGGTGTTGAGGCCGAAGCCCAGCGCGAGGGAGAGAACGGCGACAGCGCTGAAGCCACGATTCTTGATGAGCATGCGAACAGCAAAACGAAGATCCTTGATGAGATCGTCGAACCAGCGGTAAATCCAGGCACTGCGGCTGTCGTCTTTGACGAGAGAGGCGTTGCCGAAGGCACGATTCGCGGCGTGCCGAGCTTGTTCGGGATCCATGCCATTCTCCAGGTTTTCGTCCATTTCCATATCGAGATGCGAGCGGATTTCGGCGTCGAGGGTGGCGTCAATTTCTTTGGTGCGGAAGATTGCGCCGAGTTTGGTGAGGCTGCGAGTGATGCTCATGTGATGCTCCTGCTTCGACCGGAACTGCGCCCGTCTCGGAAGGCGGCCGCTACATCAACCCCACGAACCGCGCCGGCTATGGCTGCAATGACTTAGACGTCTTCCTCCGCGCGTGGGGCAGTAAGGATACGAGCGACGGCTTCGCTGAAGCGCTCCCAACGGGAGTGTTCGGCGGAAAGTTGTTTGCGGCCGGCGGCGGTGAGACTGTAGAAGCGAGCCTTGCGATTCTTTGTGGAAGTGCCCCACGCGGCGGTAATCCAACGCTCCTGAAGAAGGCGCTGGAGTGCCGGGTACAGTGAGCCGTGCTCGATTTTGAAAGTGTCGCCCGAGGTTTGCTCGATGAATTTGGCGATGGCGTGCCCGTGAAGAGGTCCCCAGCGCAAGGTGCGAAGGATAATGAGGTCGAGAGTGCCTTGCATGATTTCAAGTCGGTCGGGGTCGCGGGGTTTGGGTGCCATAGGTAGGGAGTCTACTCTTGTTCTAGTAGGGAGTCTACCAGAAAGAGCGAGAGGCCTGTTTGAATCTCTGAACTGTAGAGTGAAAAGAAGACTACATGCGAGAGGATACTGCCCAGTAATATAAGAACACGTTAACGTGTTTTAGGGAATGACACAGGAGTTAAGCGATTTACTGGCTGTAAGACGTGGTCGAGAGTACTTTCAGCGTACAGGTCGACACGTTCGACGGGGAGAAGGCCTTCGGATGAAGAAGCTGCGGTTCGTCGTGTCACTGATGACACGAGAAAACGATTACCAACTGGAGCAAGCAGCGGCGGCACAACAGGCTGCGACGTTGCATGGCATCGACCTCCAGATTCTATTCGCGGAAAACGACGCGATCACGCAAGGAACGCAAGTACTGAAAATCATCCAGGGAGCGGAGGCGGAGCGGCCGGACGCGATTTTATGCGAGCCGGTGGGCGGTCCATGCCTGCCGCAGGTAGCGCGCGCAGCGGTGTCGGCGGGAATCGGATGGGGAATACTGAATCGCAACGCAGAATATATTTCGGAGTTGCGGCGGTCGTCGAAGGCGCCGATTTTTTCGCTGAGTCCGGATCAAAGAGAAATTGGCCGCATTCAAGGACAGCAATTGGCGGCGCTGGTGCGGAACGGGAGCGGAGGAGTGTTACACATTCAGGGCCCGTCGGAAAATGCCGCAGCGAAGGAACGAACTACGGGAATGCAGATGACTTTGCCGCCGAGCGTGCTGGTGACGTCATTGCGCGGGCAGTGGACCGAGGAAAGCGCGCACCGATGCGTGGAGTCGTGGCTGCGGCTGAACACTTCTCAGAAGACACAGATCGGCGCGATCGGCGCGCAGAACGATGCGATGGCTATGGGTGCTCGAAAGGCGTTTTCGTCGATTGGAAATCCGGCGGAGCGAGATAAGTGGCTGCGGCTGCCGTATACGGGTTGCGACGGCGTGCCGAAGACCGGGCAAACGTGGGTGAGGAGTGGTTCGCTGGCGGCTACCGTGGTGATTCCGCCGAGCGCGGGCAAAGGATTGACGATGATGATGCAGGCGCTGCAAACAGGCGCGAAGGTGCCGGAGCGGTCGTATGTTACGCCGGAATCGTTTCCGCCGTTGGAGCAGTTGGCGCCGAGAGCGTAAGAGTTGGTGTGGAAAAAAGTGCGGCGCGGCTGGGTCGGCCTAGCCCGTTGCCGATTGAGCTTAGCCAGCCTGATATCTAAATCCGCACCTTGTAAAACGAAGGGTGCGGCACCCGGCAAAGACCAAGGCGCACGCGTGCGGCGCCTAAGCCGGGCACCCGAAAAGCCAATCACTTTGAAAAATCGGGATAGCGGTTCGTTGACACGTGAGAGGTGGCGGAATAGGTTCGGTGGTCAGCAGAGATGGTGCGTGGAGGAACGGGATGGGTCGGACGTTGGCAATGATTCTGGTGGGAATTGCGATTGCGGTGGGAGGAGTAGCGGCTTCGCGCACGCCGGATCCGCCGAAGCCGGACGAGCGGCTGAAGGGCGAGTTCAAGCGGCCGCCTGCGGATGGATGGACATATGTGCACCTGGAAGGCACGCCGAAGGAAATTGGATTTCAGCATGGATATCTGCTGTCCGGCGAAATCCAGGATATGCAAAAAGTTTTCGCGCTGGAGTTCCGGCATGACGATGGTAAGGACTGGAATTTTTTCCGGGAAGCAGCTTCAGTGTTGGCGGCTGTTCGCCAACGGGGGCGCAGCGGTGCTGCGCCGCCTACTTACGCCATCCTATGACGCGACCTTGCCCACCGAGAAGCGAACGAGTGAGCGGAGCGACCAGTACGATCCTCGTCAAAACGCTTGCGGGCGAGCGCCTATAGCACGCCAATCGGGCGGCGGAAATTCCAGCGCTTGTGGTTGACGTCGACGGTGGCCATGTCATCACCGGAAAAAGGCACATCTTTGTGGCCGCGCACCTGAATGATAAACCCTTCGCTGGCCACAACCTGATCGAAATGCTTGCCGTCCTTCAAGGTGACGGATACGACTTGGTAGCCCATCCCGGTTTCCCCTTGGCGTTTGAGATGATCCGCGAGTTCGCGGGGGATGGGAATCAGATGCTGCCTCATTAACCTTTACCTCGACGTGGAAGTTTGGGGAGGCGTTAGTGTACGGGTCGGGGACAAAGGAAGTCCAGGCAAGCTGGAAAGTTCTACACACAGCTGCGACATTCTGGGTTCTAGCACCCTGAGAATCGCTAGGCCTGGCAGCAGATTGGCCTCGTTAAATCAATTTTTTGTGTGATCGTTTGCTCATCCAATCCGCGTAGGGGCGAAGGTTCAGCATCTGCATTTTGCCGCGAAGATGCTTTAGGAAGCTAGCCTCGGCTTTGGCATCGGATGCAGACCGTGTGTCGCTGATTTCGCCGCGGTGCACGAGGCGCACGCCGACGTCAGCGGCCTGGACCTTGGCGCGATCTTCGAACAGAAAATCGCCGAAGGCGACGGCCTCAGCGATTTTATAGGCTGAGTTCTTATCCTTGTTAATGTCGGTGATGCGGTCGGCGAGTGTCGTGAGCGCCTTGTGGACGCTTTCGCGGCTGAACCGGGGCATTTTTGCTCCAGAGACCGATTCTCCAGCCGCCGTGGTCATCCATTCGCTCCTACCTTCCGGCGCCACATACCCCTGGGCTTCGAAAAAAGCCAGCACCTGATCTGCTTCTTTGCGAGGAATCTTCAGCACCGCAGCCATTTCACCGGGAGTCCAGGACACGACACCTTTCGTGTCTTTCAAAAAGCTGAGCGCAGCCTGCGCGGGAACTACGGGAACCGCAGAGCGCGTGCCGGGCTTGGCATGGACGGCGAGGAGTTGGTCAGAGCGTGCAGTCACGGTGGGATGTGCCTCTTAGTTGTTGGACTCGAAGTCGCGGAAGCGGCGCTCTAGCTCCCATTGCTGTTGGGCCTTTTCGCTGGATTCGAGGAACTTGGCGCAGCTCGCGGTTGGTTTTTCCGTGCCTAGCGTGCTGCTTGAACATGCCGTCACCGGCGCTTTGAAGATGTCGCGATCGCGCCAGAGGCTCTCACCTGGCAGGAAACTGTGCTCGATGCTGGCGCGGACCATCGTTTTGAGGTCGGGGTACATCAGGCCGTACGTTTGGGTGGCGCGGAAATATTCATTGGTGAGATTGATTCGTGAAACGCCTTCATCATCGGTGGCGAGAGCGACGGGGACGCCAAACCAGCGGTACATGGGCAGCGGATGGTCTTTGCCCGAGACGCCGAGAATCAGATCGTTACTGGTGAGGCTGATTTCCACCATCACGTGCTTGGCAGCCATTTCCTTGAGCAATTCGTGAGGGCGTTCCTCGTAAATGATATCGACGCCGTGGCCAATGCGTTCGGCATGAGCCTGTTCGACAGCCATGCGAATGTGGCAGCACAGCCCTTCGTAGGGAACGAGACCGGGAGCTAACTCTCCGGCGTGCAGGCTGATATGCACCTTGGGATACTGCTCGTGCAGGAAGCCGACCATTTTCATGTGCAGCGCGTAGTCGTTCATCGACGTGTAGCCGTCTTCGGGCATGACGAAATTGATGCCGACGACACGCGGATCGGCGGATGCGGTTTCGAAGCCGAGCAGCGCTTGGGCGAAGACCTGTTGTTTGGGAAAGCCGCGCAGGACCTGATAGAGGTAGCGAATCTGCACTTTGCAGGCGGGAGTCTCTTCGGGTAAGCCGCAGTGTTCGCGTTCGCGGCGGAGCACGTCGGCACGATCGAAGCCCGCCTTTGCGGCGGTGATGTCGTCTCGCAGCCCGTGGGCGAGCAGGGCGTCACGCATCTGGGCGAAATCGTCATTCCACCCAAGCTCGTAGGCGATTTTGGCCGTGTGACTGAAGTCCGGCGTTTCCATCAGCTCTAGGTACTGTTCGTTTTGCACGGCGGCGCGGGTAGCGACTTCGTCGAGCCATTCGCCCTTGTGGCGCGCGTCGATGCCGCCGAATTTGCCGAAGCTGTCAAAGAAATGATCGTGACCGGTGACGCCGGGGGACGGCACGAAGCCACGCATAGAGAAGGCGTCAACCAGCGCGTCGTAGAGATGCTGATCTTTGTAGGCTTGGGCAACTGGAATCTTGCTATCGCCGCAAGCGGCTTGCGACGGAGCGTTCTCTGCGGAGATTTGCGGGTGAACGTACGAAAGCGTCGCGGAATCGAGGCAGAGGCCATCTTCGGCACCAGCGCGAATCAGGGACTCGGCGTAGATTGCGCCGCCCAGATGATTATGGAGATCGGCGCCTTTGGGCATGCTGCGGAGAAACGCACGTAGTTGCAGAGGGTTGGCGCGAGCGGTTTCTAGTCCAAGGGAAGTGCGTTGCTCGGCCGACTGTTTGCTGATGCGGGCGTGCCGGGTTGCCGCTGGGTGCTTGGCGGCTGCGGTTTGCTGCGCACTTTGCGAAGAGGTTTGTGCGTCTGCGGGTATGAGGGACAGACAAGCAAGAGAGATTAGCAATGCGGGCGGCCGCAGAAGGAAAGTGATTTTGTCGCGGATCATTTCGGCTGTTTATGGGCCTTTCTCGATTCTGTTAGCGGAAAGTTCATCACAGTTGAATTGTAGAGGCAAGAGAGGTTGATCGAGAAAAGACCGACCATCTTTCGCACCAGTTGCGTTCAGGTCTTGGGGCGGGCGATGACGTTGATGCTGGCGCCGTCGGGAATTAGTTGCTCGAGTTTGGCCGCGTCCAGGGGAAGCGGCTGCCAGGTGGCGGCGTCCTGAATGGCGTAGCCCGCGTCGCGCAACAGGGCGACAAGGTCGGCGAAGCTGTTTTGTTCTTCGGCGTGCACGTAGGGCGACATTTCCACCAGGAGAACGGGATGCAGGCTGGTCAGCAGGTGGAGTCCGCCGCGGAGCACCGGAAGTTCATGGCCGTCCACGTCGATCTTGATGAAGTCGACGCGATCGATGCTGTGCCGGACGGCGAAGTCATCGAGAGTGTCGACGTGCGCATTGCGAGTAGTGGCGAGGCGGCCGCGATGCTTGGGATGCACGGCACCGGTATTTTCGAGCGGCCAACTGGCGTAGATCTCCGGTGGCTGCGAATGGTTATTCGAGGCGGAGGCAACAAGAAGAATTTGCGACGCGATCGTGCGAGCGGCGAGGTCCGGATTCAATCCCAGATTGAGTTGCAATTTTTCGAATGCGAAATCGGTGGGTTCGAAGGCGAAGACGCGGCCTTTAGGTCCTACAGCTCGGGCGATACCCAGGGTGTGGGCGCCAATGTTGGCACCGATATCGAAAGCTACGTCACCAGGTTTAACCAACTTCTGAATCGTGGAGGCGGTGGAAGGCTCGAAGGCCCCGAGCAAGTAGATGGAAAAATCGATACCTTCTGCGAGATTGAGAGACCAGCGCAGTCCGCGCCGGTTGACGATAACGGAGTCGTTTTTGCCGGCAGCTGCCCGAGCGGCGGCGACGCAGCGGTAGGCAAGCGAGGCCAGAGTTACTTTCGTTTTGGTGGTCAGCATGAGAGCAAGCGATTGGTCATGTTTGTGCGTCAGCCACAGCGCACGGAAATGAACGCGAAAAGACCGAGGCGCGGCATTTGCGAGTCGAGCATGCGCTCGATTGCGGCCCAAGCGCGATGCGTGAATGCGGGCATCAAGCTGCGCATGGCAACTCCGCCGGAAACCAGATACCGAAACGGAAGAAATGGCTGAATCTGTTCGATGTGCAGGGAAGGAAATTGGGAGAGGAAGCTCTGGCGATCGCGCTCGAACACGATCCACGGAATGGCAATGTTAGCTCCGGAAAGTGGACCGGATTGAGCGAAGGACCAGTCGGGAGCACCCGTGCAAAGCGGCTCGTTGTGAAAGTTGCGGTAAACGAAACGCGACCAGGGAGTGAGCCAGGGTTCGATCATCAGAATCTTTCCGGTGGGGCGAAGGCAGCGAGACGCTTCCGCGAAAAAACAGTTCACGTCAGAGATGTGATGCAAAACATTGGTCATGACGATGGCACGCAGAGATTTGTCCGCAAAGGGGAGACAACGCGCGTCCAGCGCAACCTGACTGCCAGGACACGGGAAGATTTCGGAAGCGAGTAGATCGGGGATGAACTTTGCGCAATAGCCCGCTCCGGAGCCTAGTTCGAGAACGCGGCCTTGGATGGGCGGAAGAGCGGCAGCAAGGGTTTGGTACCACTCGTCATAGATCGCTTTTAGAAATGGCTTAGAGCAGATGATCTGTTTGCGCAGCTCGGTGGTGGCGGGATCATCGAGATCGAGGGAAGCGGTGAGAGGATGCGCGAGCATGCGATGAAGGAGCCCGGGAGGCACGATGTCTCAGCCTCCCAGACGATGCCAGGCGTGCCAGCAGATCAGCAGCATGCGCCAGCCGTTGGCGAAAACTTTAGTCATCTTGGTGACGCCGTGAATGCGCTCTTGATAATGGACGGGCACTTCGACTATTTCGAGATGCAGTTTGTGAGCACCGAATAGAAGTTCGTAATCTCCCCAACGATCCTGAATGCCCCAAGAGCCGAGATGGGGCTGCATGCGAAGCCAATCATTGCGCCACAAAACTTTTGTGCCGCACAGGGTGTCTTTAAGGCGCTGGTCGAGGAGGAAAGAAAAGAGCAGGCCGAAAAATTTGTTGCCAAGCAGGTTGGCTGACTTCATGGCCAGGCCGGGCATGGGGTAGACGAGACGGCTGCCGTTGATGAAATCGCCGCGCGAAGTGGCGAGCGCGCGCAGAAACATCGGCAACTCTTCGGGCATTACGGTGAGGTCGGCGTCCAGGATCATCAACACGTCGCCACGGGCGGCCCGGAAACCGGTCCAGACATTTTCCGCTTTGCAGATGTTGGGGCCGTGGATCAGGCGAATATCCTTATCCGGGTACAGGGCCTGCATACGAGTGATTTCTTCGGGCGTGCCGTCGTTGGATTTGTCGTCGCAGAAGAGGATTTCGGTGTGGCGGCCCATCTGCGGAATACGCTCGACGGCGTGGCGGATGTTGCCGACTTCGTTGCGACAGGGCACCACTACGGAGACGGTCAAGTCTTCTTCGCGCTTGGGCTCGGAGAAAGGCCGGGCGACCATGATTTGCATCATGCAAAGCCGGCGAAGTCCCGGCAGGCGAGCGAAAAATTTGTTCAGCGCGGAGGAGAGGAGCGGGATGTATTTGGGGAACAACAGGAAACGATGTTTGCGGACGGGGCGAAAGCCGGCGAGTTTGAGGAATCCGCGAATGTCATTTTCGCTGACCCAGTTGGGTTCGACGAATTTGGAACGCAGGCCGAGTTTGCTGGCGAAGTCGAGAATGGACTGCCAAAGATAATTGTAGTTGATGACGATGATCTGGGTGTGCGGAGCACAATGGCGGCGAATGCGTTCGAGAGCGCGAAGAATGTCGACGGTGTCGAAAATGTGGTTGAAGAGGATGTAGTCGAACGTCTCACCGAGATCCAGAGATTCGATATCGCTGGTTACAAAGTGGAGATCAGGATGGCGAACGCGGGCAGCTTCGCTCATGGCATCGCTGATTTCTACGCCAACGCCGTAGGAGGGAGCGACGGAAGCAAGCAGTTCGCCGGTTTCGCAGCGGACTTCGAGGACGCGCTTGTTTGGTTCGACTACAAATTGGATGGCGCGCTTGAGATGGTCGTAGAAGTAGCCATTGGAGCGAATCCACTCATAACGGCGCCCGGCGATGGTTGACTGGTGGAGACGGCGAGCTTCACGCACTTGATCGAGCGCGGCAGGCCCCCAATTTTCTGATGCGGAAACCTTGGGCTCGTCAGTGAGAGTCGCACTCATGGATGAATTTTATCTCGTAGCGCGTCTAGCCGGACCTTGGCATCGATCATTTGCGGAGCGAGCTGAAGGGCGGCATTGTACGCAGCAGCGGCGCGGGGATAGTCGCCTTTAGCTTCTTCGGCGCGGCCGAGCCAGAAACATGCAAGCGGAGAAGGTGAGAGCTGCGCAGCGTGGCTGAAATCAGCGATGGCGCCGTCGACGTTGAAGGATTGCAGCTCGATGGTGCCGCGCCCGACGTAGCTGTTCTGCTCGGCGGGATTCAGGGAGATGGCGGCGGAGAGTTCCTTGATGGCTTCGGCGTTATTTTGCTGCGACAGATAGAGGATTCCTAGATTGTTGTGGGCTTGCGCAGCTTCGAGAGGGTCGGAAAAGAGAGCGATGGATTGGCGGTATTCGCGCGCGGCTTCGTCGAGATGATTCTGCCGATGCAGGGTGACAGCAAGATTGTAGTGAGCGGAGGCTAAATCGGGAATCAGGCGAGCGGCGGCGCGGAAGTGAGGCTCAGCAAGCTGAACCTGGCCCTTTTCGAGGAGGGCGGAGCCGAGATCGTTTTCGGCGACACCGTTATCGTGCGTGGCCTGGAGTGCGTGAGTGAACAGGCTGATGCTGTCGTGCCAGTAAGCGATTTGGGCATGGGAGACCAGCGCGTAGGGAACGGCAATCAGAGTGAAAGATGCGCTGAGAAGGTTGCGATCAAGGCGCGCGCGAGCAGCCACGTCGGCGAAGAACCAAATGGCCGCGACGAGAACGCCGAGCATCGGCAACTGCATATAACGATCGGCCATTCCCTGTCGCCCGGATTGGATGAACCCGATCATCGGAAACATGGTGCCGAGGTACCAAAGCCAACCGACGAGCAGATAGCGACGCTGGCGGAAGCGCCAGGCGAGGGCAGTGATGGCGAGCAGTAGGAGAGTGCAGAGAGCGACGGCGCTCCACGCGAGCGAGTTTTCGGTATGTGGATAGAAGACAGCTAAATGGGACGGCCAGATTTCCTTACCGAGATAGGCGACGTAGGAATACAGCGCATTTTTCACACGCCAGGCGAGCGGCATGGCTCCCGTTAGGGCGCCCTCTTTGTGGTGAACGAAAAGTGTCATGCCGCCTGCGGCGATGGAAAGCGCGAGTAGGGGAATTTTCTCAAGGACTAGTTGTCCGAAGGAGCGGCGAAGCTTTGCGTCATCCGAATCGGGAAATCTGCGGAGGGGCCAGTAGTCGAGGAGCAGCAAAGTTAAGGGCAACGCGATGAGCATGACCTTGGACATCAGGCCAAGCGCGAAAAGCAGTAAGACACAACAATAACGTGCAATTCCGGGTTTGCGAACATACCAGCCATAGGCCAGCAGGGTTAAAAACAAGAAAAACATGGAGAGAACGGCTTTGCGCTCGGCGACCCAGGCGACGGCTTCGACATTAAGCGGATGCAACGCATACATGGCGGCGACAGCGGCACTGGGCCAGATCCGCGAGGTGCCGAGGGCGATCGCGAGAAAGAGCAGCGCTACACCGGCAGAGTGCAAGAGCACGTTGGTGAAGTGATGGCCGGCGGGCCGAAGGCCGTACCACTGCACGTCGAGCATGTGAGAAATCCAGGTGAGGGGATGCCAGTTAGCGGCTGCATTGTCGGTACCGAAAGCCCACACGATGCCGGGTCGGGTCAGCCCCTGGAGCACGTGCCGGTTTTGCGTGACGTAATCGGGATCGTCGTAGTTCACGAATCCGTTGGAGATTGCGGGCGCGTAGAGCGCGAAAGTTCCTGCGGCGAGTAGAAAGGACAACAGGAGGATGAGGCGCTTGGAGGACAGCGTGTGAGCGGCGGCCGACGAGACCGGATCGAGGCGGGTCTCGGCGATCGGAGATGGCGGTGCGCTCGTTTCGGTTGGCATTTCGAGTTTCGCGGAGCTAGAAAACTATGATGGGCGGCGCGAGGTTTTGCTGCAAGCGCGGCGCGGCGCGGTGTGGCTTGGGCGGCAATGGTTTGGAGGCAGGAAGGGCCTATGGGTTAACGGGAAAAGGCAGACGTGGTGTTGAGGGCGAATGAAGGTGTGCGGGACGTGGGACGGCTACGAGTGAGCTTCTTCCGGCGGGCGTACGGAGACAAACTCTTTATAAAGGAGGAGGTCGTAGAGAATCTTGAGGCCTCCGGCGATGAAGAACGGGACGCTGATGAGGGAAGGTCTGGCGAAGAGGAGACCGGCGAAGAGCGGGCTGATCGCCGCGCCAGCAGTGCGCGCCACTCCAGTAATCCCGCCGGCGGCGGAGCGCTCTTCGGGCGCAACAACGGCCATGGTGTAGGACTGCCGGGTAGGAACATCCATCTGGCTGATGCTGAAACGAAGGAGGAGGACGGCGATGGCGAGAGAAAGGTTGGGCATCAGCGGGACCAGGATCAGGAGAATGTTTGACGGCAGATGGGTGAAGACCATGGTGCGTACGAGACCGATGCGAGTGGCGATCCGCGAGGCGAGCAACGCGGAGATTCCTGCAAAGACATTGGCCCAAAAGAAAATCGCGCCGAGCGAGCGGGGTTGAACTCCAAATCGCAGATAAAACCAGTAGGCAGCAAAACTTTGGATAACGAAGCCGCCCGCGAAAGAATCGAGAGCAAAGAGGCCAGAAAGTTTGAGGATCACGTGACGAGAGTGTGTGAGTCCCAGGAATCTTCCGAGCAGCGAGGTATGTGGTGCTGCGGTTGAGGCGATTTCCGCCGACGGCGATAGTCTGGTGAAGAAAAGGGCGAGCAGCAGGCCGAAGAATGCATAGGAGATGACGATCACGCGATAGCTTTGCACGGGATGAGCGACGACCTTCTGCAGCGATTGGCTTACTACGCCTCCACAGAGGGAACCTGCGGCGGTGGCCAGAGATCCGGTGAGGGTGTACCAGGCAAAGACTTCGGTGCGGACCTTTGGGGCGACTACATGGGACAGCGCCGCTTGTTCGATGGATAGGAATGGGCCGACTTCGTTGCCGCTGGGACTGATGACGCCGATGATGCCGGCGATGATGAGGAAGATGAGATTGCTGGTGGAAGCGAAGGCGATTCCGGCGGCAACCATGAGTAATGCGCCAGCGATGAGCATGCGGCGGCGGCCGACGCGGTCGGCGCGGGTAGTGAGATAGAGCGAGACGACGACGTCACCGACAAGTGTGAGGCTGAGAACGATTCCCGTTTGTGCTTCGGTGAGGCCGAGACCTACTAGGTAGAAGACGAGAATGACGGAAAGGGAGCCGTAGGCGAAGAGACGAGTGAAGCGCGTGAGGAAGAGGAGACGAGCATCATGGCTGAGATTGGCGAGCGAGGCGGGAATAAGATCGCCGAGGGACATGGATGGTTATTATGCCGGTATCGGATTTTGCGTGCATGGGTTCCGGGTGAAGTGTTGGACTTTTGCTGAACGAGTCGGCGCCGGAGTTGTGTTTAAAAGGGGTGGCAGGGCGCGCTAAAGCGGCGCCCCTACATGTTCCCATGGCGTCAGCGGATGGCTTCTTGTCGGCTCAGGCGTTGAAGATGTTTGTGTTGAGGAAGTCGTTGCGGAACTTGCCTTCGGGATCGAAGTGCTTCGCTAATTTGATGAAGTCGGGCAAACGCTCATAGCGCGATTGCAGGACTGTCGGAGAAATGGTGAAGAGTTTGCCCCAATGCGGGCGAACGTTGAATGGGGAGAGTTCTTTTTCGATGACCCGAAGGACTTTGCTTACGGCGGGCCAGTCCTGCTTCCAGGTGAAATGAATGGCCACGCTGTCTTGCTTGTAGCAGGGGCTCATCCACAGATTGTCGGCAGCGATGGTGCGAATTTCGGTGATCAACAAGTGGGGCGTGATCTGGTCGCGCAGGCGCTCGACAGCGAGGATGGCTTCGACAGCATTTTTCCGTGGAACGAAGAACTCGGATTGGAGTTCCTTGCCGGCGCTGGGAGTGAAGCCCATGCGGAAGTGCGGCAGGCGCTCGTACCATGGGCCGGGGACGCCGAGCTGCTCGGTGCAGTTTTCTGCGGAGAGCTCAACGATGGGATGGAGATTCTTCTTTGCGGCCGTGGCGCCGAAAAATTCGGGTTGGGCCTCAAATGTATGGCCGGGTTCGTTGCGGGTCTTGAGCCAGACTTCGCTGAAGCGCCGATTCTGCCAGTCGGTGAAGAGGCTGACGCTGTAAGCGGCGGATTCGATGGCATCGAAGTGATTTGTAAGCTGATCAAATGGAAGATTTTCGTAGACGTATTGACGCATCGAGAATTTCGGCTGAACGTCCAGCGTGACGCGGGTGATGACGCCGAGAGCTCCGAGACCCACAACGGCGCCGTGGAAGGTGTCGGCGTCTTTTTCGCGAGAAAGTTTAACGATGTCGCCGGAAGCCGTAACTAGTTCGAGAGCGGAGACGGCGCTGGATAGATTGCGGTTCTTTTCGCCAGACCCGTGGGTGGCAGTGCTGCAGGAACCAGCGACCGAGATATGCGGCAAGGAGGCGAGATTGTGGAGAGCGTAGCCCTGCGCATCCAGAGCCGGGGCAAGCTTTCCGTAGGTAATGCCGGCGTCGACAGTGACGGTGCGATTTTCCGCGTTCACTGCGACGAAGTGGTCGAGCGAACGCATGGAGAGGAGGTTGTCTTTGCTATCCGCGATTTTGTTGAAGCAGTGGCGGGTGCCCAGAGCTTTGAGCTTGCTCTGTGACTTGACGAAATTCCGGACCTGGTCAAGAGAGCTGGCGTTGGCGATGCGATCGGTGCTGAATTCGAAATTGCCGGACCAATTTTTAAGCTTTTCGTCGGGCATGGCTTTTAGCAGCGGGGCGATGACAGGAGTTGCAGCCAGCGCCGAGGCGAGTTTGAGAAAACGGCGTTTGTTCATGGCAGCGTGAGGATAGCGAAAGCTGGCGCTCGAATCCAGCGGTTCAGAGGGTCTAAAGGTGCAAATACATTGGGACGTTCGGCATTATTTCAGGAAGTTGCCTTGTTTCAGTTCATCGAAGGCTTGCTGAAGTTGTTCCTGTGTATTCATGACGATGGGACCGTACCACGCGACCGGCTCCTGCAACGGTTTGCCTGAGACGAGGAGGAATCGTATTCCGTCAGCGCCGGCCTGAACCACGACCTCATCGCCGCGATCAAACAGGATGAGAGATCGATTGTCGGCTTCGAGGGGCGGAGTGGTGTCCCACCATTTCACTGATTCGGTCGGAACCGCGAGCGGCCCAGACGCGTTGCAAAACTTTCCGCTGCCGGCGAAGACATAGGCGAAAGCGCTGTCCGATGTTTCGACCGGCAGCGCTTTTCTTTTGCCGGGCGGGACGGAGACATCTATATATAGAGGATCTGCAGCGATCCCATCCACCGGCCCTTTTTTTCCCCAGAATGATCCGCAGACCAGGCGAACGTGTGTGCCGTCATCATCGGTAACTTCTGGAATGTCGTTCGTTTTCACTTCCTGATAGCGTGGATCCGTCATTTTCAGGCTCGAGGGCAGATTAGCCCAGAGCTGAAAGCCGTGCATCCGCCCGGCGTGATCGCCTTTGGGCATTTCCTGATGGATGATGCCGCGGCCTGCAGTCATCCACTGAACATCTCCGGACGAAATAACGCCGCGGTTGCCCATGCTATCGCCATGCTCGACAGTACCGGCGAGGACATATGTGACCGTTTCAATGCCGCGATGCGGATGCCAGGGGAAGCCATTCAGATAATCTTCGGGGACGTCGTTGCGAAAATCATCCAGGAGAAGGAAAGGGTCGAATTCGTTCGTTGCTCCAAAGCCGAAGGCACGGCGAAGGTGTACGCCGGCGCCTTCGAGCGTAGGCTTGGACATGGTCAGCTTTTTGATAGGACGGATGGACATAGAACTCCTGCGGCCGCAGCCGGAAGAGATTTGGAAACGTCAGGATAGCAGTGTGGCGAGGAGTTGGTCATCTGTGTATCAGGTGCTGATCAAATTAGAAGAAGTAGTGCGTGCAGTAGGCACATGCAGATTCGGCGCCAGGCCTTAGATGGTCCAGCGCCGAACCTTGCTTCGAGCTAACGTGCTGCTCGGGTGATCAGGCACGCACTGTAAGCACCGGGCAGTTTGCAGTCGCGATGACTTGATGTGCCACGGTGGGAAGGTGCGTGGCGCGAACAAAGCCACGAGTTTCTCGTACTCCGAGCACGATCAAGTCGGCGCACTCTCTCTCCGCCGTCTCAAGAATCTTCTGAGCGGGCGAGCCTTGAAGCACAATCGACTTGGGTTCGCACCAGAGTTCAGCATCGCTTCCGACCAGAACACGAAGCTGGTCGTGAGCGGCCTGTTCCAGTTCGTGCGGGTGCACCAACTCGCCCGATTTCGGATGCTCGATGACGTGCAGAAGCGTGAGATGCGCCTGGTATTCCTGCGCTAAGGCCACAGCATAAGCGGCGGCAGCGGGCGAGCTGTCACTAAAGTTGGTGGCGTAAACGATCTTCGCGAATTTGGTTTCGCGAGGAGGCGCCGTCGGAGAATGGGGCCCGATCGTGAGCACCGGGCAAGTCGCTCGCCTCAAGACTTCCTCGGCGGTTGAGCCCAAAATAAATCTTCCGACTCCACCTCTGCCATTCGTGCCTACCACAATAAGGTCAGCCTTCTTTTCTCTCGCTATGGAGTCCACGACCGCCGACCCGCCGCCTTCGGCGACCAGAACTTCACAGTCAACGTTCGGGAACTGGTTGTAGAGATTCCTGCGTGTTTCGACGACGTATTCCTCGAGTGCCACGTCAGCGTTGGGCCAAGTCTCCGCCGTAAGCAGCGCATAGTTTTCCGGCGCCTTTGCGTGCACCACGAACAATTTTGCGCGGAAGCTCCTGGCGATCTGTGCTGCAAAAGCAAGCGCAGCAGCCGCTGACTGCGAAAAATCGGTAGCGCAGAGAACATTCTGAACCTGAACTCGATTGGCAAGAGCTGGTGCTGTTTTCATCGCTCACCTCCCATGCGCCATTTTTAGCTTGTTATCGGGAGCCTGGCGGTGTTTATGGTCACTCAGCGATGTGATGGTCGTTACATTCGGTTAGAGGAATCTCACCGCCAGCCAGTAAAGGGCAGCCGGGTCACACCGGAAGCGACGATTTTGTGTCCATAAACCTAAGGGATTGCTAGGGATCCAAGCATTTGTGACGACGGTCACAATGCGTTGTCACGTTCGTCACTTCGCGGCGGGTCACTTCCGAATATGTTGGTGGCGTGCTGCAAGGAACTCAAGTAACCACCCTTAGGGAGGTAACGCATGGCCTACCAAGTCAAGGTTATTCCGAAGAGGAAGCGGCGTACAATGCCGTGGAGCTTCACGATGATCAAAACTCCTTATGGCTTGCAGGTTATAGAGAGCTGCCTGAACTGCCCGCTGACGAAGGACCGCATCTTTTGCGATCTCCCTCAAGAGACTCTGGCAGCCCTGGATGCTATTTCTTCCTCGGCAACCTACCCAAAAGAGGCAATTCTATTCGTGGAGGGCCAGTCTCCCCGCGGTGTATTCATCCTGTGCAACGGGAGAGTGAAGCTTTCGACGACCTCGGCGGATGGACAGTCGCTGATCGTGCGCATTGCCGAACCTGGTGAGGTGATAGGTCTAGCTGGAACGGTGTCGGGAAAGCCATACGAACTGACCGCCGAGGCGCTGGAGCCGCTGCAGGCTAACTTTATCCCCCGAGAAGCATTCCTGGTTTTTCTTCGGAAATATGGGGAAGCGGCGTTGCGAGTGGCGGAAATTCTCAGCAAGATTTATCACGCGACTCTTTTGGAGGTCCGGTACCTGGGATTTTCAAGTTCCGCAGCGGAGAAACTCGCGCGTTTCCTGCTGGATCTGCCGGCCGGAGCCGCACAGGAAAACGGACACGTACGCGCGACACTTACCCTGACGCACAAAGAGATCGGCGAAATGATAGGGGCTTCTCGAGAAACGGTGACTCGGCTCTTTGCACAGTTCAAGCGCGAGGGACTGATCGCGATTCACGGTTCTCAGATCATTTTGAATGATAAAGCGGCGATGGGAAAATTGGTGGACGCGTAACATTGCGGAGCTCGTTTCTCCTCAAAGCGGAGATCGCTAGTAACTAGAGCAGTTTGTTTAGCGCACAATGCGCTTGATCCTAGTCTGAAGCACTACTAAGATTGCGGAATCGGTGTTCCCCCTCCTGAAATTGCCGTGTAGGTATGTGACAGCCATCACAGCACTTCATCATTGATTGAACCAAGCTCATTATTCGCGAAAGCGTATCTCGACGACGCGCGGGACGATTTAGCGTTTCAGTGCTAGCGAGTGGTACAAATCGGCGGTCGGATATTTATGAGGTCTCCCATGAGAAAACGTACGCTTAGATTTGGTTTCTCGAGTTCACTCTTGGCTGGGTCGGTGGTAGCGACGTGCGTAGTGTTCTGGATGGCCGGATTGCAGGCAACTGGAGCTGCGCAGGGAAGGAAGCAGGCAGAGGGCGCGAAATCGGGCAGCAACACCAAGCTGGTGGAGCGGGGCAAGTACATTGTGGAGGGCGTTGCAGCCTGCAGTGACTGTCACACACCGCGCCGCGAGAATGGTGAGTCGGACCGATCAAAATGGCTGGCCGGCGCTCCGGTTTTCTTTCAGCCGGCGCATCCGTCGCCGAATTGGCCGGTCAATGCGCCGCGGCTTGCGGGTTTGCCGCCAGGCACTGATACCGAGATCATCACACTGCTGACCACGGGAGTGTGGCGCGACGGGAAGCCGCTTCGTCTTCCGATGCCGCGCTTCCGGATGGCACGGTCGGATGCAGAAGCGGTGGTGGCATATCTGAAGTCGCTATAACGTCGGCAGGAATTTGCGCCATGATTTTGCGAATTGGTGTTCAGCCTGATTTTGATCGTACAGAAACGAGCCATTCACGAAACAACGCAGAAGTAGTAACGCCATGCTCACAGAGCCTTAAATCATGCTTGACGTTGTTACAGCGCTCCATTAGGCTACGGACGCGGTAACCTCCCTTCCTTAGTATTTATCCGCATTTAAAGATATAAGTTTTATAAACACCATGCATTGTGACTAGCGTCACATATTTTCCGATTGCTCTGGACGGATACTTTGTGTGGTGGCGTGTGTCGATTTGCGCAGCTGCAAATCAGGAGGGAGCGTGAATGCGCCGCTCGACTAAACCCAGACTCGTCGTGGCCGTAAGCTTCCTCGCATGCGTGCTGTTGTTGTTACTCGCGTTGGTGCCCGGCCATGCTCAACCGCCCAGCCCAGTGTCATCCTCTACGAAGGATGCGAAGAAACAAGACCAACACGCCACAAAATATGAGCGACCCACCGACCCGTCACTCTATGTAGGGTCCGAGACCTGCAAGACCTGCCACGAAGACATGCCGCACAAGGAGTTCTTCAAGAATTACGAAGGATCTCCTCACTTTGCCACGACACTGGATACGAAAAAAGGACCGGAGTGGCATGGATGCGAAGCGTGTCACGGCCCGGGCAAGGCGCACGTCGAAGGTGGCGGCGACAAAACCAAAATCTTTTCGTTCAAGAATGCGTCAGCGCAGGATATCAGCGCACGGTGTCTCGGCTGCCACCAGTATGGGGAAGAGCACAGCAACTTTGGGCGCTCGGCTCACTTGCAAAACAACGTTGGTTGCACGGACTGCCACGACCCGCACTATCCCAAAGAAGCTCAGCACTTGATGAAGGAAAAGCAACCACAGCTCTGCTATACCTGCCACCTGGAGACTAAACAGCAGTTCAATCGGATCTTCCATCACCGCGTAAACGAGGGGCTCGTTCAGTGCAGCGACTGCCACAATCCGCACGGGGGCTTTCTAAGCCGCCAATTACGGGCAACCGCTTCGCAAGATGCCGTTTGTTTTAAATGTCACACCGAAAAAGCCGGTCCCTTTGTATACGAGCATCCGGCCGTAAAGATCGAAGGCTGCGCCGCGTGTCATACGCCGCATGGCTCGTCTAACCCACGATTGCTGAAACGCAGCCAGGTCAATCTGATGTGCCTGGAGTGCCACTCTTTCAACGTCGATGCCGGCGCTCCTTCAACGCCAACCTTCCATAACCAGGCGCAAAAATACCAGGCTTGCACGGTATGCCATGTCGCCATTCACGGCTCAAACTCGAGTCCATTTTTCTTTAAGTAGTGGGAGCCAGATATGCGAAAACCCATTTACTCACAAAACAAAATTCTAGGCTCCTGCACTAAAGCGATTTGCTTGATGACCGTGGTGTTCTTTTGCGTGCTGCCGGTGCACGCGCAAGAGGACGAACAGAAAGGCATCGAGCAAGGAAACTACAACATCAAGCAGTCGATTGAGTTCGGCGGGCGATTTGCCAGCATCGGCGGAGACACGCAAACATACGACACCTTCGTGAACCTGCAACAAGGGCCGCGTCTGCTGGGGTTCACGACGGAAATGAATTCGCTCAACCATCATGGATCGCTGTTCGATCGTTTGTATTTCAGCAATTTTGGGTACGGCGGCGACCCCAACGATGTTTCTCGGCTGCGTATCAGTAAGAACAAGTGGTACGATTTCGACGCGCTATTTCGGCGAGACGAAAACTTCTTTAACTATTCTTTGTTGGCCAATCCGCTAAACCCTACGGCGCCATTCACGAATGGGCCCCCGGGCTACGGCCCACCCGCGTGCACCAACTGCGTGCTGAGCAATTCTCCACACGCCTATAACTCGCGGCGGCGCATGAGCGACTACAATCTCACGTTCCTTCCCCAATCGCGCGTCCGTTTTCGCTTAGGCTACGCGCGCAATGTGAATGACGGGCCCGCATTCTCCACCATCCATCAAGGCACGGAGCAATTTTTGCTCTCTGACGTGAAGGATACGGTCAATGCTTACCGTCTCGGCGTGGACTTCAAAATCCTGCCGCGAACGAACATCAGCTACGATCAGATCTTTACGTACTACAAGGGCGACACAGGTCTCAGCGACAACAATCAGAACTTCCTATTGGCGAATGGCACCCCGATAGACCTGGGTGTCTCTTTTAACGCAACGGCCAATCAACCTTGCGGAGGGACCTTTCTTGCTGGCGGACTGGTGAATCCCGCGTGCAGTGCGTACATCAGCTATTTGAGGCACGGACGGACGCGAACGAATTCGCCCACGGAACAGCTCAGCATGCAGTCCAACTATTTTCGCAGCTGGGACTTTTCGGCGAGAGCGAGCTACACCGCCGGCGATATGAATGTAAACAATTGGATCGAGTCGTTGACGGGGCGCGAGGCGCGTACAAACCTATACAACCAGAACAACAGCGGACCCATCTTTGGGCGTCATGTTGCCGCAAACGCGGACTTTGGAGCTACGTGGCGTATCACCGAAAAACTGAGCTTCATCGACTCATTTCACTTTGCGAATTGGCATAATCCTGCGGAGTTCGACGATTCAAGCTGCTCCTTTTTTAATGCCAACATGCTGGTAGCGCCCCGCGATTTCACATCGACGGCCGCGGTGCTGCCGCTTTCGATTCCGTGTACTCCGCCGAGCAATGCGGTTGCCGGCACGCCGGTTCATAATGCGTCTTCGGCGCCCGATATTTCGTTCGCTGTATCCAGTCTGCTGTTGAAGCAGGATGAGAAAACCAATTTATCGGAACTGGAATATCAGTTTTCATCGCGACTCGGTGTGCGCGCAGGTTTCCGCTATCGGCACCGCGCCATTGATGACAGTGATTTTGAAACCGCCACGAACATATATTTTCCCAGCAACGCCAACCGGGGGGCCTGTGCACTTGCGGCTGGAGCGCTACCGGACGGTTGTACCGCAATCGGCGGTGGCGCCTTTGCGTTTGTCACTCCCGGACCAGAGGCTGACACAGGCGAGACGCTGATCAATGAATATGCCGGACTGTTCGGGATCTGGGCGCGTCCGCTCAATCACTGGAGAATCAGCTTCGATGCCGAACTGATGGGTGCGGACAATTCTTTTACGCGCATCAGTCCGCGGCAAACGCAGGAATACCGGCTCCGCAGCACCTACAAACCGGTCGACTGGTTTCATGTCGGCGGATCCATCACCATCTGGGAAGGGCGCAACAACGTAGCTGACGTTAACAACCTGCAGCATAACCGGGTGTATGCCGTTTCTGCGGGATTTCAACCGAGCGAAAAAATTGGAGTCGAGCTGGGCTACGACTACAACGATGTGTTCTCGCAGATATTGGTATGTTTCACCAGCAGCGCAGTGGTGACCGGACCGAATAGCGTGGGCTGCACCGGAGTGCCTGGGCTGATACAACAACTCTCGACGTACACTAATAAATCCAACTTCGGGTATTTCGATGCGTCATGGAGCCCATTTCGCCGATTGACAGCGCGCCTGGGCGCAAATCTCACCGGGACATCGGGAACGGTCTTGATCATCTCTCCGAACGCGCCGTCCGGGCCGCTCGACTCCACGTACTATCAGCCATTTGGCGGAATCGATTATCGAATCGCGAAAGGCTGGACCGGCAGAGCGTATTGGGGGTACTACGGTTATCACGAAGATCCCGACAACGTTTTCCAGGACATATTCGCGCCGCGTAATTTTCGGGCCAATCTGGTGACGCTGTCCTTGCGGTACGCGTTCTAATAGCAGAGGATGACGGCGCAAATAAAGGAGCAATCATGAAGACTGGAAAATTTCGAGTTGCAACAGCATGCGCGGGTACTGTGCTGGTGGCAGCGGTGGTGCTTATCAGCGTTCCGGTCAAAGCACAGGACGCGGGTGGGGCATTGTATAAAACCAAATGCGCGGCGTGCCACGGCCCAGATGGCAAGGGCGAGACCACTATAGGCAAGGCGAATAAGCTGCGCGATTTGAGCTCGACGGATGTACAGAAGCAAAGCGACGCGGATCTGACGGGTATCATCACGAATGGAAAAGGCAAAATGCCGCCGTACGGCAAGAGCCTTAAGCCGGAACAGATCAAGGATCTGGTTTCTTATTTGCGATCACTTGCGAAGAAATAGTGCGCTGTTTCTGAGTAGCAGACATTTCGACAATCCAAATCGATGCCTCCAACCACAACGTTGATCGTCATTATGGTGTTGGTAAGTGCGGCATCGATTGGCTTGCTGGTGAGCAGGCCGGGCATAACCGCTACGCGCAGCGGCAAGGTTCTTGCTTTTCTCCTGCTGTTCTTCTTGCCTGTCTTGTGCGGTGCGATGGGCGTGTCCAGTGAAATGAGCCGCTCCAAGACCACCGCCTTCTGCTTGTCTTGCCACACCATGGAGTCCTACGGAAAAAGTTTACACATCGACGATCCGGGGCACCTCGCTGCAGCGCACTTTCAGAATCACCGCGTTCCCTCCGATGAAGCCTGCTATACGTGTCACACCGACTACGCCATGTTCGGCACGATGAAAGTGAAGCTGCATGGCCTAAGACACGTGTATGTCTATTACTTCAGCACTCCACCGGCGCCGGAAAACATCAAGCTCTACGAGCCTTTTAACAATCGCGAATGTCTGCACTGTCATGCGGGAGCGCGATCCTTTGAAGAAGGGCCGGTACATACAGCGGACCCGGCAACGCTGCCGGCGATCAAGTCCAATACCTTGTCCTGCGTATCCAGCGGCTGCCACGACATCGTTCACGACATTGCGCATTTGAGAGATGCGAAATTGTGGAAAGAACCTAACTGATGGCGGGCTTCAATCCCATCGAAAAACGATTGCGAATCGCCGGTGGCCTACTGATGATTGGCCTGCTGATCGAGGCAGTGTGCCTGTTGTGGGCCAGGCCGATCGCGTTCGTCGTCTTTGTTGTTGTCGGCGGACTATTTCTGTTCGCTGGACTGGTTGTTTATCTGCTCTCGCTGGTTGTGCACACTTCCGAGATGTGAGAGCTGGCTTCCGCGTCGGCCCTCGTCGTGTCACGAGCAACTTCTTCAACGGTCTTCTATCTCCTTTTAAGGCGGCGTGATTGCACAGTGCGGCAGTGGCTATCGCTGAGGTAGTGCGTGCGCATGGTCCAGCGCGAGGTTTAGTTCCAGCACATTAACGCGAGGTTCGCCGAGAATTCCGAATTGCCGATCTTGCGTGAATTGCCGCACGACGGCGCGGAGTTCTGATTCGCTGATTTTTCTTTCTCTTGCGATTGAGGCAATCTGAAATTCAGCGGCAGCCGGAGAAATATGCGGGTCGAGGCCTGACCCGGAAGCCGTGACCAGATCGACCGGAACTGCTGCGGATGGAGACTGGGTTCGAGCTTTCTGCACGTCCGCCTGCACTCGGTCTAGCAGCTGTTTGTTTGTGGGACCGAGATTGGAACCACTGCTCGCTGTCGCATCGTATCCGGTCCCCGCCGCAGATGGCCGCGAATGGAAGTATCCGGGCCCCGAGAAAGGCTGACCTATGATTCTCGACCCTACGATCTTTCCATCTCTTTCTAACAGCTGTCCATTGGCTTTAGACGGAAACAGCAACTGTGACAGACCTGTCACAGCAATGGGGTACACGAACCCGAACATCACGGTAGTAAGTAGGGTGAACCACACTGCGATCAAAAGATCCTTCTTCATATTTTCCTCAAACTACCCGTAGATACGTCAGAACGACATCGATGGCCTTGATGCCGATGAAGGGCGCAATAAGTCCACCTACGCCGTAGATCAGGAGGTTACGTTGCAACAATGCGGCCGCACCCAAAGGACGATAGCGGACGCCGCGCAGCGCCAGCGGGATTAGGGCAATGATGATCAGGGCATTGAAACTTACGGCGGACAGGATTGCTGATTGCGATGTATGAAGACGCATGATGTTCAAGACTCCGAGAACGGGGAAAGCTCCAGCGAACATCGCAGGAATGATCGCGAAATACTTGGCGACATCATTCGCAACGGAAAATGTCGTCAACGCGCCGCGGGTGATAAGAAGTTGTTTACCTATTTCGACAATTTCAATAAGCTTCGTGGGGTTGGAGTCGAGATCGACCATATTTCCCGCTTCCTTGGCAGCTTGCGTTCCGGTGTTCATGGCCACTCCGACATCCGACTGAGCTAAAGCGGGAGCGTCGTTTGTTCCATCGCCTGTCATGGCCACGAGCTTGCCTTTCGATTGCTCGCGCTTGATCAGAGCCATCTTGTCTTCCGGCTTGGCTTCGGCGAGAAAATCGTCAACACCCGCCTGACGAGCAATCGCAGCGGCAGTGAGTGGGTTATCGCCCGTAATCATCATCGTTCGAATGCCCATCGCGCGGAGATGATCGAAGCGTTCCTTCATCCCGCCCTTGACGATATCCGTAAGGGCGATGGCCCCAAGCACGCGACGGTTTTCAGCAACGAGCAATGGCGTGCCACCGGAGTTCGAAATCTCTTCAATTCGCGTTTTCAGTTCAGTGGGGATGCCGTTGCCATTCGAACTGATAAAACGAGCTACGGATTCGGGTGCACCTTTACGAATTTCGCGGCCGTCGATGTCGACGCCGGACATCCTGGTCTGTGCTGAAAACGGAATGAAGTTTGTCCCGTGTGAAGAAAGATCACGCGCACGCATCTTGTAGCGCTCTTTCGCCAGAATGACAATCGAGCGGCCTTCTGGTGTTTCGTCAGCAAGCGAGGACAGCTGTGCGGCGTCGGCCAGGTAATTTTCATCAACTCCCGGCGCAGGATAGAACTGGGTAGCGGCCCGATTGCCGAGCGTGATGGTGCCGGTTTTATCGAGCAACAGAACGTCCACATCTCCGGATGCTTCAACCGCTCGGCCAGACATGGCGATCACATTTCGCTGAATTAACCGGTCCATACCTGCAATGCCGATTGCCGAAAGCAATCCTCCAATGGTGGTGGGTATGAGACAGACAAGAAGCGAGACCAGAACGAAAATACTTTGGGGAGCGCCGGAATAAATCGCGAATGGCTGAAGCGTGACCACGGCCAGCAAGAAAATGATCGTCAGACCGGCCAATAAAATATTTAAGGCAATCTCGTTTGGTGTCTTTTGACGCGAGGCTCCCTCAACAAGCTTAATCATGCGGTCCAGGAAAGTCTCACCAGGGTTGGAGGTGATGCGCACCTTGATCTCATCGGAGAGAACGCGTGTTCCTCCGGTGACAGCTGAACGGTCGCCGCCGGACTCTCGGATTACCGGTGCGGATTCTCCGGTAATCGCTGACTCATCAACGGAAGCTACTCCTTCGATGACTTCACCGTCGCCCGGAATAAACTGTCCGCAAGTGACGACAACGATGTCACCGGAGCGGAGCTTGGAACTGACAACTACCTCGGTACTGCCATCACTGCGCAAGCGATGTGCTTGGGTTTCCGCGCGTGCTTTGCGCAGCGTGTCCGCTTGTGCCTTGCCACGGCCTTCGGCCATGGCTTCCGCAAAGTTGGCGAAAAGAACGGTGAACCAGAGCCAAAGCGTGATCTGCAGCCCGAAACCGAACTGTCCGGCATGATGCAACGCATTCCACACCAGCTGGACGGTGGTCAGTACCGCTCCGACTTCCACCACGAACATTACCGGATTCTTGATCATTGTCCGCGGGCCCAGCTTGTAAAAGGAATCCAAGATGGCACGCGAGAGGATGGCACTGTCTGCGAGCGATTTCTTCCTGATTTGAGCGACGGGGTCCATACGCACCTTAAAAAACCTTTCCTGTGTTCATGAGCAGGTGTTCGAGAATAGGTCCCAAACTAAGTGCGGGAAAAAAGGTGAGAGCGCCTACGATCACAATCGTCGAGATCAACAAACCAGCAAACAGTCCTCCCGTCACCGGGAAGGTTCCAGCGGATTCGGGGACGGATTTTTTCTTTGCGAGATTTCCCGCGATGGCGAGCACCGGAATAATCATGAAGAAGCGGCCAAGCAGCTGAGCCACTGAAGTTGTGGTGTTGTACCACATGGTGTTCGCGTTCAGGCCCGCGAACGCCGACCCATTATTCCCGGCCGAGGAAGTGTAAGCGTAGAGGACTTGAGACAGGCCATGAGGCCCGTGATTGGTGATACTGGATGTTCCAAAGGGCTTTACGACTGAAACGGCGGAGAATACGAGGATTGTGAACGTCAGGATCAGCACGGCAAGCATGGCCATTTTCACATCGTAGGGTTCAATCTTTTTGCCGAGATATTCCGGTGTTCGACCGACCATCAACCCCGCAATGAATACGGCGAGAACGATGAAGACAAAAACTCCGTAAAGGCCCGCGCCCACACCGCCAAACACAACTTCTCCAAGCATGATGTTGATCAGAGGAACCATACCGCCGAGCGGTGTGAAGGAATCGTGGGCGCTATTGACGGCGCCGCAACTGGCATCGGTGGTGACCGTGGCAAACAGAACGGAGTTCGCAATTCCGAAACGCACCTCTTTGCCTTCCATGTTCCCGCCGGCCTGCAACGCACTGGGCTGCTGATCGGTGCCAGTCAGGAGCGGATTGCCCTTCGCTTCTGCCCAATAAGCGGTTGTTACACCAGCGAAGAACAAGAAAGCCATCGCCGACCAGACCGCCCAACCGTGGCGTTGTGAGCCTGTCATTCGCCCGAGGGTGTAGGTGAGCCCGGATGGAATGGCAAAAATCAAAACCATCTCAAAGAAATTCGAGAACGGGGTCGGGTTTTCAAAAGGATGAGCGCTATTGGCATTAAAGAATCCTCCGCCATTGGTGCCGAATTCCTTGATTACCTCCTGTGAAGCGACCGGTCCTTGTGCGATGACCTGTTGTGTCACCGATTGCGTAATGACCTTTCCGTCTGGGCCCGTCACCTGGCGCGATGTACGGCTGAACAAGATCCACGGTCGTATAGGGCTTCAAATTCTGCACGACTCCTTGGGAGACCAGGAGCAGGGAACCCAACAGACAGACTGGAGCGAGGATCCAAAGGAGGCACCTCGTGGTATCAACCCAGAAATTTCCGAGCTTGTCCGTTTCCTTGCGAGCGACACCGCGAATAACCACGATGGCCAGCACGATGCCTACCGCGGCCGAAATGAAGTTGTGATACGCCAGCCCCGCCATCTGGGTCAAATAACTCATCGTGGATTCGCCTGCGTAGGCTTGCCAGTTGGTATTTGTCGTAAACGAAGCCGCTGTGCCAAATGCCAAACCAGCTTCCACGTTCACCAGTTTTTGTGGATTGAATGGCAGCCATCTCTGGGTCCGCTCGATGACATACAGGAGCGCCATCGAAACACCGCTGAACAAAAGCATGGCGACGGCATATTCTGTCCAGCGCATCTCGCGCTGTTCATCGACGCCAATTAAGCGATAGATGAGCTTTTCGACAGGCCTCAGGAAGGCGTCAAGGATTGTTTTTTCACGATTGAAGACGCGAGTAATGAAAATGCCAATGGGCTTTGTCAGCAGGAGGATCACAAGAAGATAAAATACAATTTGAAACCAGCCATTCGCAGTCACGCGCTAAAACTCCTCGGCCTTTAGAAGGGCGTAAAGCAGATACCCGCACAGCAAAGTGCAGATCACGAGCAATGCCAGGTTTGGTAGGCTCATTTGCGTACTCCTATTGCAGCCGCTCGCAGCCGCGAACGTAAAGAATAGTCACCGCAAAAAACAGAGCCGTCGCTACAAGAAAAACGATGTCCAAAATCATCAATCTGCCCTTCCCTTTCAGAAGTTATCGACAGCTCGCGCTTTACCAAGCGCCCTGCTTTTGACCCCACCACCAGATCAAGCCGACAGTCGCGGTATTTTGTTCCCTCTTCAAGAGTCCTGGCGTCTCGGTTAAAAAGAACGGTTGATTTGAGAAATCGCGCCGCCATTCCCAACGAGCCAGAAAGCCATCCGCAAACTTGTATTCGGTTGTGACGGTAGTCTCTTTCAAAGCTTGCGTCCTGCCGCTAAAGAGTCCACCGTGATCCGACAAATATTCGACGCGAGCAGCAACGGCGAACTTCGGAGTGACCTGATAACGGCCGTAACCCGCTCCGCCGCTGACATGTCCCGGGGCGGAATTTGAGAACAGACGATTCACTACGTAGTCGCCTTCAGCGGCAAACGTCCATCGTGGTGTGACATTCCAGGTGACATAACTGTCGAAAATGTGCTCCCTGCCATTTGGTGTCGGAGTAATCGGTGTTACAGGCAAGCCAGGTTGTGTAGGGCTGGTTGGAATTCCCGGATTCAGAATCGCGAGCACGTCACGCTGCTCCTGGCCGAAGTAGTAGTTCACATTCCAGGACACGGTCGAAGTAGGCTTCAAAGTGAAGATAAAAGCCTGCGACTTGAATCCGTTGAAGTCTTCGGTCTGCTGAGCGCCATTGACTAACCAATAGCTCACGCCTATTTTGGGCGTCAAGTTGTAGGTTGCCCGCACGCCGGTGTGATAAAAGGGCAAGAAGTTGAAGAAATAGGACCGCGAATAGCTGATCTGATCTTTGCCGTAGTTATTTTCTACACCGAGGGCGCTCGCCCACTTGCCAAAGTCGACCGTCAAGCCGCTGCCCAGAGGAAAAATAAAGGTACCGTAAGCTTGAAACACGGGTCGATAAGTCTGAGGGCGTAGCTCGTTTGCCGCACTGCCCTGAAGTGTTTCGGTCGCTTGCCCAAACTGCAGATCTAAACGAGCCCCCAAGCGCCTGCCGACAGTAGCGTCCGGCGCCCGCTCAAGTACAACCGTTGCTTGATTTAAGCTAAAGCTGTTGCTGCTGACGTCGTAAGCGCGAAGCAAATTTACGCGTCCGGTCGGGCGATTGAAGTTATAAGCGTAATAACCATCGACCGTCAGGTTGAGCGTGGTCCCTTGAAGAAAGTCTCGCGTGGGTGAGTCATCCTTGGTGGTGGGCTGAGCACTCGCTTGGGTAGAGATCTGGATCGCCGGTTGTGCGTTAGGTGCCTCCCCACCCGTGCTGCGGGCCGCAACGGTATTTGCAGTTGATTCGGTCTCCGCCGCTTTCTCGTTTAGCTGCGTTTGAAGGCTATCGATGCGCGCCGACAGCCTCAAGACGATGCTTCGCAATTGTTCAACCTGCTTTTGCAGATCTTCGTGGTTTGCTCCCGATGCACAAATTGGGCTTTGCGCGTGCAATTTTGCACTGCACGATAGCGCCATAATCATCGCCAATCCTGCGTATCTAAATTGCCCCACTGCGATGAACTTCATTCAGGATTACCCCGCCTTGACAGAAAGACCGGCGAACTAAGGCGAGTCGTCACCGGTCGCTCTATTCGCTTTCGTTCTATACGCCCGAACGGCCACACTCGACCATCGAACGATCACACCCGCGCCTTAAAGAAGTCGCAAGGAGTTGCTAAGGAATTTATAAAGGCGGAATTTAAGCAGCAGGATTCGAAAGAAGCATATCAGCTTTCATTCCAGTAGCTGACTGCCCCGATAAAAAGGTCAGCGATACTCCAACCCTTCGCAGGCCGCAGTTCTACTGAGTTGACCGTCGCTGAAGTTGATCGACAATCGATTTGAAGGGAAAGCGATCGCCGGGGCATTGGGTGTTGGCGATATCACTGTGGCGAACAATGTGTTTTACAGGAATGTTATAACGGCGGCGTATTCGCCGACACAGTTTGATAAGCGAGGAGATCTGCTGAGAGGTAGGTTTCGTGGGTCCCTTCTTGCCGGTTGGGTTGTCCTCACTGCTGAAATCACCCACCACGGAAATCCCTAGATACGAGTTGTACCCTGTCGCATGCGCTCCCTCGCATCTTTCGGGTCTACCAGCCTTTACCGCGCCATTTGGCATGATCAGATAGTGATAAGCCACGTGGTAGACATGGCCTGCGCATCGGATCTCAAAACCGCGCTCCCGGTGGTACTCGTCTACATCACTCTCTTTTTTAGGCACCTTTTTTTCGCCGGGGATTACTGCCGTGTGGTGGAGCACGATCCCAGTCGGAATAATGGTGTTGAAAAAAGAAATGACGGAGGACCGATAGTGGTCATCAATCTGTAAGGGTATTTGCTTTGCGCCCGCATTCGATTTTTCTGCGTCTCGTCGCATGACGCCATTCACTCCACTGCCGGACAGTACGTCGCCTGAAAGTTGATATGTAAGCAGCTCTTCGTTTCGTTCCATCTGCGCGGTGACCCGGTTTGTCTTCACAAGAGGAGCTGGCGCGTGTCCTGCGGCCGCGATCTCCAGTTCTCCGGACCCTAATGCCTGCATTCCTTTCTCGCCTAAGACGAATACAAGTAAATCAGCACGTTTGGGTGCAACACCATGCCCGGTGAATTCAACAAATACCGGAGCACTCCACTCAGCCGCGGCTTCACGGCACGTGCTTACTCCATAGCCGCTTGCTTTTGAGGTTTCTCTCTTGATCGCTGGAACTACCACCAGACATTTGGTCCTGTTTAAAACGGCATCCGGTATTCCATTCTTCGTCATTGCGGAGATTCGCTCCAAAACACGGGCCGCTGCTCGCAACTGTACCGTTGGCGATGTACGGCTTGACTGGCGATTTTGGACCGAAGAAGCATGTTGAGCTGAAGCGACAGGGCCGAGCGCACCGATAAGCAGGCATATAAGCAGCGCCTTCCATGCGCATCGAGTCCAGGATGCGAGGGAGTCGTTTACAGGGCTCCTTCATCTGTGACCATGCTCCATTTCAGGGGCAGAGAATACAGACCGAGTAAAACAAAACGAGCCAGCAAAATACGGAATTGCCCCTATGGAGCCGCGGGTTGAAAGACTGATGATGCTGAGAGGAGGCGACAGTCGATGTACATCTCCAATCCAAGAACGTTTTCGATGTTCGTTCGACAGCCACTTTCAGTAATTTGACCGGAAACGAGCCAGGCGGGTAGATCGGTAAATATCTGTAGGGCAATGCTTTAGTTCTAGTAGCGCATGCATCGAACATTTGCATCTAGTGGGTCGCGAGGCCAGAACCATTGACATCGTCCCTGGCTGAGCTTGTCGGGAGGAGTAAGCAAAGTATGTCGGTCGTTCGTTCCGCAAAATGGGAACGGTCTGTAACCAGAATGAAGGTGGTGACCCTGTTCGCACTCGCAATCGCTGCACTGGCCGTATACGGACGGTACTCCCGCACGCGTTCAGCAGCCCCACCGCTACGCCACGAAGACGCTGTAGCTGTTGCGTTACCCATCAATGCGGCGAAGCACGACCTCATCGTTCCGCAAGCTCAGCCATCGCAAACGTCACCTAAGCAAGAGCTTCCGGAGCAATCTTCCGCAGGCAATCCTGAGGCAATCGAGTTCGACAACGTGCTATCCGCCAGCAGGCAACAGGTGATTGTAGCCATCCAGCAGCCGGTTCAGAGCACAGATGGGAACAGCACGATGAACGAAGCTAAGGCCGGTGATCCCAGTGCTGAATACAAGACAGCTATCCGATATGCCGATGGTGAAGGTGTGCCGCAGTCCTTTAGGGAAGCGATGGCGTGGTTCACGAAGGCGGCATCGAAGGGGAACGCAAATGCACAATGGAAGCTTGCTCTCGGCTACTTGTACGGAATCGGTGTGCAGCATGACGAAGCGCAAGCAGCTCTGTGGTTCAAACGAGCTGCGAACAACGGCGATGCGCGAGCCCAGAACGCTCTATGTGATATTTACATCGCCGGTCGAGGTGTTCCCACGGACTACGTACGTGCATATACCTGGGCCAATATCGCTGCAAAGTCAGCAAATAACAGCACGCGATTGGACGCAATACAATCACGAATGACACCGGCACAGATCCAAGAGGCACGGCGGCGCACTTCGATTTGGGATGCGAGTCAGAAAAACCGAGGATCATCTGGTTCGCAAGCTGTTGATGCTCGCAGCGCTCACGCAAGTGAATAGAAGAAGCCACTCAATATTTCGCAGATCGCAATGCCGACGGGGTGATGCGAGCATTCGGATCTTCAGAAGCCCGGAGATTTCTACATGACATACTGGATACGTCGATTACATGTTCCATCCTAAGGTTTAGGAGAGGGAAACGATGACGGAACATCTACACGGCAGCAGCAAAGAGGTTGGCAATAATTTTCTGGGATCGGATTTCTGGGAACCGGGAGTGCAAATTTCCGGTGTCGTACGCAGAAAATTCGATAGCGCCAACGGCCAGTGCTATGCAATCGAGTTGGTCGAGCCAGTGGATATGAATGGCGACCAAACCCGCGAGGTTGCGCTTGGCAATCTCAGTGGACTTCGCATGGCCATACAAGCTGCGGGAGCCGAAGACCTCGAAGTCGGCGACAACTTCACATTGGAGTGCACGGATCTCACCCCAACCGGCAAAGGAAATCCTCGCATCGACTTCAGCATCCGAATCGAGAGGAGTTGAGAACTCTTCGATCTCGCGTTGCTGGTTAGGTGCAATAGAAAGGATCTGGCGGTGGGTGCAGTCAGGAGCGAACCCTTCTCCGGCGGTTATCAGGGAAAAAATCAGGGAACTCCTAAGTTCTTTGGCTGGTTCTCTTTGCCATAACCGGATAAGTCCCATGGAATTTTGACAATTTGGACGGTTGATGTAGCCTCACTGAACAGGGAATTAACAGGGAAAACAACGCTCTAAGCAGGAAAAAACGGAGATCTCGCGCGCTAGAACAAAGGAGCCCTCCTAGCCGGAAAAGTTATCGGCTTCTGATTCGTTCTGCTTGGTTTCGTCAGGATTTGATTCAAGAACTATGACACTCGATGTTCTTGAGTACTTCCAATTTCGCGGGCGCCCCTGAACTAATCTGGATATTTGGTCAGGAGGCCAATGGCCATTCCCAGCTAATACGTTGGCGATTTCAAGGTTCCCGTATGCCAAGCCGTTTACTTCCGCTGAGTAAACTCCAGATTCGAGGCACGGCATCGTTCCCGCCAAAGTCATCACAAAAGATCGCGAACTCAAAAGCTACCGACGTACTGAAACGGATTGGTTGGAGACCCTGCCGGGCTAAGTTGTTTACCGAACGAGTCGTAACCATAGGTCTGAGCTATAGAACCGGTACCGCTGCTGAGCGATGTTATGGACCCAAGAGCATCGGCGTTGTAGAAGCTTGTTGAACCAGAACGGAACATCGCCAGCGGCTCGTCGATGTTTTCGGTTTGCGTCTACCGAGCGACTACGGTGCCGCTGGCGTTGGTCTCTTCAATGAGATTGTCGCCGTCATACGCAAAGATCGAAGTGCCTGCGGACGAGGATTTATAGATCCTTCTGCCGAATGGATCGTATTTGAAGCTAACGGTCCCGCCGGTTCCGGGCAATGTTACGCCGGTCATTCGATTTTCGAAATCCCAACCGTACGTCGTCGTTCCGCCGGAATCGGTTTTCCCGGTCGTGTTTCCGTTCAAATCGAAGGTGTACGTTTCGTTCGAAGTTGCGGTGAGTTCGTTTGACGAACTGTTGCTGTAAGACGTGACGCCCAGCGAGCTGAGCCGATTGCCGACAGGATGGGAGGTATAGGTTTCCGCTGTCCCGCTGCTCGGCGTTGCCGAGAGCAGCTGATAGATGTTGTCATAGCCATAGTTCGTGGCCACTGCGGTCTTCTGATCGGTCTTAGTGGTTCTGTTGCCAGCATTGTCTAAAGTGTAGTCCGCGCCGTCGATAGTCTCTATCGATGAAAAAGTCTCGCCAGGGGTAGCGTTTCGATTAAACGAATCGCTACGGAAGTCAGTACCAAAACTCCAACCCGCTGATATTGGCTACGCCGAATAAAAAAGATCGTCAGTTCAGCCACTGCTCCATAGAACCAACCAAAACATAGGAAAGCTACAAAGGCCATCCGCGCGGGTTCTTTCCATGCATTGATAGTTGGAGACAGACGACCGTCTGTCAGTAACGGAGTGGCCGATAGGACGATCAGGCTGGCGACAAAGCCGAAAACTATCCCCAGAAGAAGACCCTTGACTAGGCTTTCTTTTTGTAATTCAGCGCTGCTCTCTTTTCTGCCTCTAGCTGTCCCTAGTAAGATCCCTAGAATCACTAGAAACGCTCCAAGGTAAAACCAAGACGATCGACCTTCACGTACAGTTCTCAGGAAACGGTTGACTTCGACGAGCTCCGCGGCCGCCGCGCTGGCTATCAGCGCTATGAGGATCGTGGAGAATTTTCCGGGATGGCTGTCGCCACCTTGGGTGGTCACTGATCCATTTGCGGATGATGTTGCTGGATGCACTACTGTTTTCCTCCGTGCGGTTTCGGCGGGTTCAGAATATTATTAAGTTGGTCCGCCAAAGTACCTGGTCTCATCGAGCCTTTAAGGTTCTTGAAGGGGCCAATCCCTCTTAGGGCATCTGAGACGGACGCGGCACAAAATCCCCCCATTACCCCGCCGGTATCCGCAATTCGATCTGCGATTTGTTTCTCCTCTGCGGGTGAAGTCTTGAAGACAAAGACTCGAAAAGTCGAAGGTTCATGAAATTTCTTGAACCTGTTCGGGTCGGTGTCGGGATCGCCTCCTTGCCTCGGCCCATCCGCCGCAAATCCGCCGCACGCTTGCCCCGATCCGCAGTTGTTTGCTGGTGCGTACGCACCTCCCGGATCGTAGAGAATTGGATGGCCGTGGCCGTCATTATCAATCACTAGTGCAGCGTGAGAACCGTAAGTTACGCCAAAGACTTGTCGTAGACGATTATGACAGTGGTATCGAGTCCCCGTGGATCGATATAGTTAGACGGACTATTGAAGACGTACTGATAAAAGTTATCGCCTGCAGTGAACCCAATCGGATCCTCCGAGAGGAAGCGACCAGTTGCCAGGTCATAGTACCTTGCCCTGTAGTAGTACATCCCAGTTTCAATATCTATCTCACGTGACGTGTACTGGAATGGATTCGTTAGCGACCCGGATGCGGCGGTCGGCTTGCCAAAGGAATCAAACGTATATGTCTGAGTGAGTATCCCCGAACTGTTGGCGAGCGAAGTGATGGAGCCGAGGCCGTCAGCATTGTAGAAACTTGTCGCGCCGCTCCGCAGCATCGCAAGCGGTTGGTCGATTGTTGTTCCTTGGCTGTAACGCGCCACGACGGCCCCTGAGGAGTTCGTCTCTTCCACCATATTCTGGAGGTCGTAGGTGAAGACGATGGTTCCCGCAGATGACGATTTGTAGATTCGTCGTCCGAAGGGATCGTACTTAAAACTGACTGCGCCGCCGCTGCCCGGCAGAGCCACTTGAGTGAGCCGATTTTCGAAGTCCCACGTGTAGTTTGTCGTTCCTGTGCTCTCTGTCTTTGAGGTTGTGTTGCCGTTGTTGTCGTAGCCGTAGCTGGCGTTCGAAGTGGCCGTCAACTCATTCGAGCTGTTCGTGGTGTAAGAAGAGACGCCGAGCGAAGCAGTGCGGTTTCCGACCGGATCGTAAGCAAAACTTGAAGCTGTACCAGATCACCCACGACGGCTTCATCGTCGATTACTGGGCGGGCTTCACCACCGTCGTCGGCGTGAAAGTGGATGACGAAGGGCGCATCTACGTGCTTGAGCTTTCCAGCGCCGCCGGTTTTCCGGACATTGGCAAAGGTCGCATCCTGCGTATCACCGGCACGACGGTGGAAGAAATCGTCAGCGGACTCAATGTCCCGACCGGCATGACTCTCGATCGCAACGGCGACATTTACGTCAGCGACTTGGGCGCGCTCCCGGTTCCGTCGGCCGTATTCTGCGCTTCACCAATCCGATTTCCGGCAAGGTTGTCACCGACATCGAGCACGCAATCCAACTCCGCTGCGTGACGATGACGATGATCATGGCCGCCACCACGACGACTAAGCGCGTCGCCAACAAAATAGAATCACCGGCAATGAAAACGGCTTCAGCTTCGTCGCTGAAGCCGTTTGCTTGTTCGTGCCCACTCTCCACTGGATCGAATGGCTCGGCGTGCGGCCTACCGTTAGTCTCCGAATTGGAAAGTTTCGCGCCACTCTGGACGAGAATTATTATTGACGGGATCCCAGCGCAAATAGCGATCCAGCCGACAGTTCGCAATTGCCGATCGTTTCGTGTCGTCTTCCATCCGAACTCATCAAAGCTGGCTGTTCTACCCAAAGGAGGCATACGAGTCCGAAAACACAAAAGCGCGAGTGATCCTAAAAAGGCGACAAAGTTTGACCCGTCACCGTGGCGCATTGACGTACCGAGTCACTTCATTCACTTTGTGAACAGACGAATAATACCCGAGGATCGGCTTGATCCGGTGGGAATTGGCGCCGGCATCTTGCCAGCATAGTGCCCTGGCCGTTGCTTCGGCGTATGGACGTGGCAGGCGCTGTCAGCAATAAGCGTTCGGCCCGAACTCAAGAGCCGTCTGTTACTACGCCGCAGCTCCCACGGCGTCGCTGGCTCTCGGCTTCTACCCAATCGTGCTAAGGCTACTCGATTTCGAGCGAATAAATTTCTGCCGTGCTTATGTCTCGGGCAAACAGAGGTGAGTCATCGGGGGCGAGTCCGAACCAGTCCACAATCGTTCCGGTCGTCCTGCGTCCAACATTCTTGACATCTATGATGCTTTCGATGGTTCGATCGCTGAGCCTGAGGCGAACAATGCGGTTATGCCCGCCCTGTGCAGAATAGCCTTTGTCCTGAAAGTAGATGTATTCCCCTTGGCGTGACCACCAAAGGTAGCCGACTTCGCCGTCGAACACTTCCGTCCATTTTTGACTGGCAGAGTCAAAAAGCATCATCTTCCACGGTTGTTCGCTCGTGAGGGCTACGATGTATCTGCCATCCGGTGACCATCGAGGAGAAAAGAGTCCACTCGAGCTAGGCAACTCGGAAATGTGTTTGGACCGGAGATCAAAGAAATATAGCGGTGCATGCGGGACCAACATGCTGCTGAAGAGCAGTGAGTCTCCGTCCGGCGACCAATTTGGGTCCACTTGACTCTGCTCGCTGGGGAGTATTTTCTGCGGAGCTCCTCCGTCGCGTGAGACCAGATAAATATTCCAATTCGCGCCCGGAACCCTGGCAAAGAACGTCATTTGCTTGCCGTCAGGCGACCAGCGCGGCAAAAGAACTCTGAGGGGTGGAAAGGTCAGCTGAAGTCGCTCGCTTCCATCCATCTTGCTTCGCCAGAGCGTGCCCTCGGGATACGAAGTGTAGGCAACCCATTTTCCATCCTGCGAGAATGCTAGCCCCTCGGCGGAAATTCCAGAAAGATAGGGTACGAACTGGCCGCTATGCACGTCGTAACGGATCACCTCAGCTCGGTGGGAACCACCAATCGCGAAAACTTCCTTGCCATTCTTGCTCGGCAAAGGATGCTCAAAATTCAACGGGCCAGCCGTCAATTGGATTGGCTGATCACCATGCTTCCGCCAAGGGAAACTGCTCTGCTCTGACACCACCCAGAGATCGGTTGCGTCATCGCGCTGTTTCTCGAACACAAAGAACCCTCCGCCTAAAGTCCACTTACCTCTACTTCCCGGAAACATTTTGTGAAGCCCACTCCCATTCGCGGCCGCCTCCATGATCATGTTGGAACCGAGTTGGCGATCACTTTGGGTGAATCGAAAGGTCCTCGCATTAGGCGAGAATTGGAAAGAGAAAGCAGAACTGTTCGTCGTCAGGAGTTTGCTAATGGAGGAACCATCTCGACTCACTGAATAGACGGCACCTCCTTTGCTGTAGATGATGCTGTTTCCATCTGCACCGAACCGGGCACTCTCCGCTAGGATCGTCCCCACACGGCGCGGAGATCCTCCTTCAACCGGTTGCTCCCAAAGGAAATTGAACGGCGGTTCGTCTGCATTCGCCACCAAGAGTTGGCTTCCGTCTTTTGATAGATCGAGTACTTCAGGATGTTTGAGGGGCAGTGAGAGGGCGACGGGCTCTCCACCCTTGGTGGATACCTGAACGATGAGACTGCGCAGGCCGGGCAATGACTCGTTGAAGTAGATTCGCGAACCATCGGTGACCATCGGCCCGGGTTTTGCCTGACCGTCATTGGTCAAACGCGTGAATCGTAGCACTCTCGGTGCTCGTGGCGCTCCATGGACCGTGATCCAGAGCGCCAGTGAGCCCAAGATAATCACGATCAAACCGATAGCCGCTGGCAAATAGGGCGACCTGCTCGTGACCTCTGGCGAACACTGTTTTTCGTAAAACTCAACCGGAGCGATGAAACGGTAGCCCAGCTTTGGCGCGGTCTGTATGAATATGGGCGACTCAGCGGGATCGCCTAGCACCTCGCGCAGCTGCTTGATCACTTTGTTCAGGCCAATATCAAAATCTACAAACGTATCGGCTTTCCAGATCGCGTTGCGGAGATCGTCCCGGCTCACAAGCTGGCCGGGACGTTCGAGAAGCTTGAGCAGGGCGGTAAAGGATTGTTCTTGAATCTTAATGCGGATTCCGCCGCGGCGCAGTTCGTGCTCGCGGGGGTCCAACTGGAATGAGCCGAATCGGTACATGGACGTGCTATTGGCGTACGTCTTGGTTGCGCTTGTGAGTGGATATAGTACGCGATCCTTCAGCTTGTTGCGATGTTGGCGAGATACTCGAGAAGAAGAAGTGGCAGTTTAAATTGATGCTAATTAAAACGGCCTTTTCGGTGTCGTCTACACCGCTCGGCGCGCCTCTTTTGCGTTTGCACAGGCGGTCGCGATACCTCTAGTGATTAATTCTAGGTACAACTCGACGCTGCCCCTTCGCGGCAGATGCTCACCGTTCACGGTGGAGTGTGCTCGTAAACCAACGTGAGCGTTGTCTAAGCTGTGCGTTCCGAAAGAAGGTTCCATGAACACTCTAACGACTTGGGAAATGCTCACACCATTCGAACACAATCCCCTTAAGCACTGAGTCTAGGACGTATGTACGTTGTAACTGTACTGTCTTGCTCTGCGTCTAACTGCGGCTCGCAGAGCGCGCGTCCACAAAGAAGATCGTTTGGATGCTCCACGGCTGGCTATAAGCGAGCGTTGCGTCATCTAAACTAAATCGCCTTAATGAATTAGCGGGCAGCTCGCGTGGCTTCAAAATTGCAAGCTAGAGAATAACGGCAGGTGACGAAGTCCCTGGACCAGCCTATGCACCACATCCAATGGGGAATGCACATGAGGAATGTTCTAGCAAAGCTGTGGAAAGAAGAGGAAGGTCAGGACTTGACGGAGTACGCGCTGTTGTTGGTCCTGCTTTCCTTGGCGGCCATTGGTGCCCTGGGAACCCTGGCAACTGCGATCAACGGCACCTTCACCAAGGCTGCCGGCAATCTGACCACGTAATTTGATGTCTGGGCCGAGTAGAGTTGAATAGGCTGAAGTCCGCGGAGAGGTATTGCACCTTTCCGCGGCGTGTGCCTGGGACCTGCGGACCTTAGGTAATCCAAGGAATCAAGCCCGATAGCACAAGTCTTGTTAGAGACCGCCCATGCGGTACACCATCATTTTTGCGTAAATCGCGCGACTTGTCAGAAAGTGTCATCATCGCTCCATAACCCTATGCCCCATCCTGACCGTTGTCCGCGCCTCTGATGTAAGGCTGATTTACGTGGCCGTACACAACGACTACCACAGGCGCAGAATTCTCCCTCTTACAGTCTATAGCTCGGCTCCCTCGGGCCAACGCTGCCGCTGGTCGTCATTGTGTATTGTAATCACACGTTTCCGTGGCGCCTGATTTGACATGATTTTCGCATACCGAGGGTCTTTGACGATCATCTGACGCACTTGATCGGTCAGTTCCTGCCAGTCACGAATGAAATATCCGGCGCTATCATTGGCCATTACTTCGCCGCGTTTCTCTTCCATGATCATGACCAGTTGTAGAGTATCGGTTTGATCTCCGTCCACTTGCTTCGCAGCGGCTGACTTCATGACTACGCCGACGCGATCAAATTCTTTGTTGACTCGGTCTTTAATTTGCTCTGCCCATTCTATTTGATTAGGCGTACCGACAAGCTTACGCTTGGGCGCGATGTTCGCCGCGAAACCTGGCTCTACGAGGTGGGTAGAGTCATCCAAGTTGGTCGTGGCTCCGCCTTCACTTTCCCATTCCCCGAGGACATCTGTTGTTAGATCTTCCATGATCGTTGCAATGCTAAGTATACGTGCAGCAAGAATTGCTGTCTGTGCTCTTTGGCACGCTTCGCCAACGTTGCAGTTTCCAAAAGTCGCGCTGTGGCATCAACAGTCACAAAGCATCTTGCTCTACTCCAAGTAGAGTGTTCTGAACGGAACAGAATTACGCGGCTTCCTGGAGCAGGCTGGCTGAATGAAAATCGCGGGCATGACGTCAAAGCAGTTGGTGTCCGTGCCTTGTCCCACATGTGGTGTCTCTGCCGGAGCACGATGCCTGTTGCACTCAGGCGGTCTGCGAGCAGAGCCCCATGTTGACCGGAAGCTTTTGGCGGCAGAAACTCTCGAGCAGAAAAGGGCTGCACACAAGGACGAACGCTCATAATGACGAGCGTGTTAGGCATTGTCGCATGTTAGTGTTTTCAGCAATGAAGCTGGCAAAGGACATGGTGTGAACCCGAAAGGTGTCATCGTAACCATGAAGTCCGGAGATTCACGGGTCACACCGACGTATCCGATCTACGTAGATAATCCCCACTTCGGTACAAACAATGCTGGTTCCTTAGCTGACGATTCGACTGTGACGAGCGGGCAGCTCTTTTCACAATTGAGGAACGCCTTGATGCATGGCTTGCCCGAAGGTCCTGAGAAAATCGAGAACCTGGGTCGATTGGACATGCTGGAGACGGCCAAGGGCTACACATTCCTTCGACACTATTCGAATTTCATTGCAGGAGCCGCGAAGCAGATGACTATCATATCGCCATATATCCCAGGACTTACATCGATCCTTGTCAGGATCTGAAAGTCCCCCTCCCGATCGTCGCAGCACTCAAAAGGAATTGGCGAGCAGTTCAGTTGTTGAAGGGCTGGTCGATATGGCCGCATGACGGCGCGGGCCGCTCTCACCACGCACAAAAGTGTGCGTTAGAAGACAGCCAGCACTCCTCAATCTGAGTAGAGTTTCAATATTGCCTCGCCCCATACACCTTCCGCGGCGAAGCGTGCTGGCTGGAAAGGAAATTCGTGCTCATTGCAGCAATGGTCGCCATTATCAGCCTGGGCCTCGGCGTAGCCGTGTACCTCGCATACCTGACAACTGGTTTTAGGGTTGACAATCCTTTATCTAACGAACGCTCCAGCTCTGCCGGGATTGGCGACGAGTGACCGACAGGTTGCTGGACGGATTCGCCAAAAGGAGAGAACTGCATGTATGTATTGCCGTGGATCCTCATAGGGTCTGTAACAGGCTGGTGGACCGGAAAGATTTTCCGCGGAAGCGGCTACGGTCCTTTGATGGACATCGCGATGGGCGTCTGCGGCGGGGTGGCGGGCGGGATGCTGGTGCGATTGTCCGGCATTGGGGAATCCGGTGGAATCATGAGCACGACGATCGTAACCATGGTTGGGGCTTCAATTTTAACGCTGCTTGCGAGTTGCGTGAAAGGCCGAGGGGTATACGCGTGACAGCTCTAACCATCACAAGAAGCCTCAATGGTGAAGTCTGTGCTCCTCACATTCGAGATGAATGCTCGAGACACAACACCACACTTTTTCCAGGCAGATGGTGGAACATTTGGAGAGATTAAGATGAAAATACTTTTCACTTCGACCACGTATTTCATTCTTTTGTTGTTTGTATCGCCGCTCCTCAGCGCGCAGGATTTGTACAAGTACCGAACTTTTTCGCTCGGAGCCAGTCTAGCGACAGTGCTAAAGCAAACCGACCAGAAGCTGGCGGATGTGAAAGTGACCCATAGTCGCCCAGGATTGATGCAAGAGTTCACGTGGTGGCCGCCGAGTATTTCCGGAGCTCCGTACCGGCCCGACACCGTTGAGCAGATGCGTTTTTCCTTCTACGACGGTGAGCTCTACAAAATTTCGGTGGTTTACGATCGATCGTCGACGGAGGGCCTCACTGCAGAGGATCTTGTGAAATCCGTTGCGGCAAAATACGGTGCGGCGAAATATGTCGCCTTAGCGATCGATTCACCGACAGAGGAGAATCAAAGGACAGTGGCGTGGTGGGAAGATTCACAATATTCCTTGAATCTGGCGCAATCTTCCTTTACCGGCGCATTTGAGCTTGTCATTTGCTCCAAGCGAGTCAACGACGAGGCTGAACTGGTCCTTGCCAATGCATTGAAGCTCGACAACCAAGAGGCACCGCAGCGAGAGGCAGACCGAAAAAAGAAAAACATGGACGAACTGGAAGTAACTCGGCAGAAGAACCAGAACAGTTTTAAGCCATAGCTTCGGCAGTGGAGTAATTACCACGGATGCTTTGTGAGATGCATTCAGAGGAGGCAGATATGAGTATTCATGTTACGCCGTTGCATAACCGAATTCTTGTCCGAAGGTTGGAAGCGAAAGACACCGCAAAGGCCGGAATCATCATTCCCGATACGGCAAAGGAAAAGCCTCAGGAGGCCGAAGTAATTGCCATTGGGGCGGGGAAGATTGAAAAGGGACGTCGTGTCCCGCTCGACGTGAAGGTGGGTGACCGAATCTTGTTCGGGAAATATACCGGCAGCGACATCAAGATCGATACCCAGGAATACTTGATCCTCAACGAAGACGAAGTCTTGGTTAAATTTGCCCCAATGGCCAAGGCAGTGTCCGGCGGGAAGTAAGCATTGTCCGCAAAGCTTAGATGGTTCGAAAGATCGATTACCCGGGAGGGTGAATTCCAATGGCAAAGCAAATCGTCACTGGCGAGAATTCGCGACAGGCAATTTTGCGCGGCGTGAATATTCTAGCTGACGCTGTAAAGATCACTCTGGGGCCGAAAGGTCGCAACGCTGTGATCGAAAAGAAGTTCGGAGCGCCGATTATCACGAAAGACGGCGTGACAGTCGCGAAAGAGATCGAACTCCAGGACCCGCTGGAGAACATGGGCGCACAGATGTTAAAGGAAGTCGCCTCCAAGACCTCAGATGTGGCGGGCGATGGGACAACTACGGCGACAGTGCTGGCTCAGGCGATCTTCCGCGAGGGTGTGCGAACCGTGGCGGCAGGAGCGAGCCCCATGGCGCTGAAGCGGGGCATCGACAGGGCCGTGGAAGTTGCGGTTGGGGAGATCAAGAGGCTTTCCCGCGAAGTGAAGGGAGACATGATTGCGCAGGTGGGCACAATCAGTGCTAATACTGACAAACAGGTTGGGAACATCATCGCCGAAGCGATGAAGAAGGTCGGCAAAGACGGGGTCATCACCGTTGAGGAGTCCAAGACAATGGAGACGACACTCGAAGTCGTTGAAGGCATGCAATTCGATCGAGGCTATCTCTCGCCCTACTTTGTCACTGACCCGGCGCGTATGGAATGCGTACTTGAGGATGTGTACATCCTGATCCACGAAAAGAGAATCAGCTCGATGAAGGACGTGCTGCCTTTGCTCGAACAGACAGCCAAAATGGGCAAGCCGCTATTGATCATCGCTGAGGAAGTTGACGGCGAAGCGCTCGCGACGCTAGTGGTCAATAAACTACGCGGTACTTTGCAATGCGCGGCAGTAAAAGCTCCGGGTTTCGGTGACCGCCGGAAGGCGATGCTCGAAGATATTGCGGTTCTTACGGCTGGCAAGGCTATCACTGAGGATCTGGGTAGCAAACTGGAAAACGTAAAGCTCGAGGATTTAGGTCGCGCGAAGAAAGTGACGATCGACAAGGACAACACTACGATCGTTTCCGGCACCGGCAGATCGAGCGAGATTCAAGGACGCATCAAGCAGCTTCGGCTGCAAATAGAAGAAACATCTTCGGACTACGACAAAGAAAAGCTTCAGGAACGTCTAGCCAAGCTGGTTGGCGGAGTCGCGGTCATCAAGGTAGGGGCAGCAACTGAGACCGAGCTAAAGGAGAAGAAGGCCCGTGTGGAGGACGCAATGCACGCCACCCGCGCTGCCGTTGAGGAAGGCATCGTCTCTGGCGGAGGCACTGCTCTTTTGCGCTGTCTGCCGGCTCTGGATAAGCTCAAGCTTCACGATGACGAAGCAACTGGGGTGAACATCGTAAAGCGCGCCCTGGAGGAGCCGTTGCGCCAGATCGCCCAGAACGCCGGGCAAGAAGGTGCACTGGTTGTGGGACGTGTGCGCGAGTCGAAGGATGAAAATTTCGGCTTCAACGCCGACAGCGGTGAGTTCGGCGACATGATCAAGGCCGGTGTCATCGATCCCGCCAAAGTGACGCGCCTCGCGCTTCAGAATGCTGCTTCGATTGTCTCGTTGATGCTGACAACAGAAGTTCTGATCGCCGAATACAAGGGGGACGAGATGACTGCCGGGGCAGGGGCTGCTATGGGAGGGTCATACTAATCCTCTGCTTATTCGCGCATGGGATTTCCCGCCTGTGACGGGAACAGATTCAGCGTCCTGCGCGCACTCGATTGAGACTGAATCGCAACGGAGCGTGGCAGACGGAGCATCTAGTTGTTCAGATGTGAAGCAGGTACCGGCTCAGTCGTGCAGGACGACGCTCAGCAGCGAGCTATTAATTTCGAGCCCATCCTTGTTGTCAATGAAGCCTAGTTTCTTGAATTTGTTCATGAACAGATTCACGCGGGAGCGCGTTGTGCCGATCATTTCCGCCAACGTTTCCTGCGATACCCGTGGAAGAATTTTCTGCGGCTCATTCGTCTTGCCGTACTGGGCAAGTAAAAGGAGCGCGCGAGCCAGGCGCTTTTCCGTTGAGTTGAAGAGTTGGTCGACCAAATCCTCTTCTACCCGGATGTTTCTGGAAAGCATATAAGCGATGAATCGATCAGAGAATTCATGTTCCGAGTGGAGCACGCGAATCATCTCGTCCTTGTCGATAACGAGCACAGTGCTAAGTGCGTTACTCGTGGCCGACCCCATACGGATGGCTTGGCCCGCAAGACATCCTTCCCCGAAAAAATCGCCAGGCTTGAGGACGGCTACGACGGCTTCTTTACCGGTCGCGTTAACGACAGAAAGTTTCACACCGCCCTGTTGAATGTACATGACGTGCTTGGCGTCATCACCTTGCACAAAGATCGTGGCGTTTTTAGGGAAATCGACAACTTTTCTTGCTATTCCGGCGGAGTCAAGGAAGGTCTGCGCATCGAAAGGAACTTGCTTGGGTCCCTCATATCTTCGCGGCAATGCTGATTTTGGCATGAATCCGTGCCCGTCATTCTAGCACCGAAGCGGTAGTCCACAAACAGAATGGCGGACTGTCCGCAAATGGACAGATATCTGTGCCAAGACCCTCTAACATGTGATTTGTGGGGGAAGCGAGCAGACCAAGGGCGCAACGAAACCTTTAATCTCAGCCTGATTTGTCCAGGATTTCAGGTCCCACGTCGCTCCACATTTTTCGCAGAGCTCTCGGACCAACCTAGAAATACGGGTTGCCAACAGGCGAGGCGGAGGTGTCCGCGAAAGATAAGGAGACGAATCGATCATGCCTCTGATCAATGTCGTAGTAATTCTGATTGTAGTGGGCGTTCTGCTGTGGCTGGTGAATCGCTTCATCCCGATGGCTGGAAGCATCAAGTCGATCTTGAATGCCCTCGTCGTCATCGTAATGGTGTTCTGGCTCCTGAATGTATTTGGACTGATTCATTCCCTTTCACGAATACGCGTTGGGTAGGAAAAAGCGCAATAACGGCAATTGGAAACAACCGCGCGCCACGAGTCCGCCTTCATTTTCAATTGAACCATTCTCGTATGATCAGGAGGGAACACATGGGCGAATCAAACCGTCGGGTGATCAAATTTCTCGAAGAGCTCAAGACATGCGGCCCTCTCTCGTTCTTGGCAAAGAATGGGATCAAAGAACATCTGAGGGTGGGAAGCAAACGAGTCCTTCTCAGTCCCACGTACTACAAGGACAGGGTCAAAGAGGCCAAGAAGCTCGTAAATGAACTTAGAAAATCCAACTAAAACAAGGTCATCTCCGTCTGCCCGGGCTGGAGGGTTGCGTCTGTTTTCGATTCCAGTGGCTTGTGTCCTAACCGTGGTGCTTGTGTTCAGCGGCCGAGCATCCGCGTACTCCGTCCTGACGCATGAGGAGATCGTCGACCTCGTCTGGGCCGATACAATTCGGCCGCTCCTTCTCAGCCGCTATCCGGGTCTGTCCGACAACCAAATTAAAGATGCACATGCGTATGCCTATGGGGGCGCGGTCATCCAGGACCTCGGCTATTATCCTTTTGGCGCCGTGAAATTCAGCAACTTGGTTCACTACGTCCGAAGTGGAGACTTTGTTCGCGAGCTAATACTTGAAAGTCAGAACTCCGACGAGTTCGCGTTCGCTCTCGGGGCCCTGGCGCATTACACGTCCGACATCACGGGACACCCGGCCGTCAACCAGGCGGTCGCAATCCAATATCCAAAGTTGCGAGCGAGGTTCGGCGATTCCGTTACGTTTGCGAACGACAAGACCGCACACTTGAAAACGGAGTTTGGGTTCGACATGGTGCAGGTCGCGAAGAATCGTTACACGTCGTCGCAGTATCACGATTTTATCGGATTTCAAGTGTCTAAGGCGCTGATGGAGCGCGTGTTCCCCGTCGTATACGGTCTTGAACTGAAAGACGTGCTGACACAGGAGGACCTCGCGGTCGGCTCGTATCGCTTCGCCGTCAGCCGGATGATTCCAGAGATGACTAAGGTGGCGCTACGAACGCACAAGAAAGATCTGATGCGCGAGACACCCAATTTTGCGAAACGAAAGTTCTTATACCGCCTTTCACGCACCGGTTACGAGAAAGAGTGGGGAAAGGACTACACCGAGGCAGGATTCGGCACCCGGGTTTTGGCTGCCCTCCTCCGGTACATGCCGAAGATTGGCCCGTTCAAAGCTCTAGCATTTAACAACCCGACTGCTCGCACCGAAGACCTGTATTTTACGAGCATTAATACTACGGTGGATCAGTACCTCGTCTTTCTCAACCAAGTGCGCAACAATTGCGTACGACTTGCTAATCGTGATTTCGACAGCGGCAAAGCGACCAAGGCGGCGGAATACTCGTTGACAGACGAAACGTATGCCAAGTTGCTGGCGCAACTGGCCACACGTAAATTCCATCAGACCACGCCGGAACTGCGTGACGACATCCTGCACTTTTATTCCGACCTATCGGCTCCGATCGAAACGAAGAAAGACGCTGTCCGCTGGCAGAACGTACTTGTGGATCTCAACCAGTTGAAACTGGTCACAGCAGCTAAGGTTGTAGCGAGCATCCCGGCAAAGTAGCCGCAGTATTCCTGCGATCTCCGATCCACACTGATCCCGTGACCTGTACTGAGCGTAACAGCGGATGTACAGCTACGCCTTCTGAATGTGTGTTCTACGGCACAGACTTGTTTCTTCGCTGTCTATAAGATGATGTTGCAGAAAAAGACTTAGGTTCAGTTCATCTCTCGTCTGTCGTCTGTGTCCCGGCCTAGTTCTGCACTGTCTCGACCCGGAAGGAAATGCAAATGAAACCGATCAGCTGGCTTGGAGTCCTCCTAGTGGTTGTGAGTGTGCTCGGGCTCGTCTACCAGGGCTTCAACTACACTCGTCAAGAAAAAGTTCTTGATGTCGGACCGATCCATGCCACTGCAGAAAGACACGAGCGAATTTCCATTCCGCCACTACTTGGTGGACTTGCGCTGGTCGGTGGCCTTGCCTTGCTGATGGTCGGGGCGAAGAGACGCCCGTAAATTGAATCACAGGCACGATCTCAAGGGTTCCGAGAGACGGGAGCTTTTGGGGACAAGGTTGATTGCAAGATTTCGGATTCAGGATCATGCGAGTTTCTGTTAACAAGAGCAGTTCTGACTATGGAGGTCAGCTAATGAAACGATATCTAGTTGGCGCAGTGTGCCTTATTCTGGCGGCGGGGGTAGCTTACGCCGCGAAATTGAACAAGGAGCAAAAACGGCTCGAGGAATGCGGTGTCGTCATGCAGGAAGTGCTGCATGTGCCCGATGATATTCCTAAGGATCTTTTGGAGAAGGCCGAGTGCGCCATAGTGATTCCGTCTGTTCGGAAGCTTGCTTTTGGCGTAGGCGCAAGTTACGGTCGCGGCGCGATGGTTTGCCGCAAAGGTGCGAAGTTCAATGGAGCCTGGGGCGCCCCCGCCATGTATGCGCTCGAAGGCGGGAGTATCGGCTTTCAAATTGGCGGAGAAGCTACCGATCTGATCCTCCTGGTTATGAACGACCGAGGTATGGAGTCGATCCTCAGCAGCAAGGTCAAGTTGGGCGCAGATGCCTCCATCGCCGGAGGTCCTAAAGGGCGGGATGCTTCTGCAGACACAGACGCCTGGATGCGAGCCGAGATTCTCAGCTACTCGCGTTCCCGTGGTGTGTTTGCCGGCGTTTCCCTCGAAGGGTCTACATTGCGTCCCGACGATGATGCGAGCGAACAAGTATACGGTCGGGCGATCAAGGCAAAGGACATCGTAAGAAGCGAAAGGATGGCCGTGCCCGCGACAGGCCGTCATCTGGTCAACACTCTACAAAAGAGCGCACCGCGAAACGAATCTGAACGCGCTTCGATCAAGTAGTTGAGTTGCCTTGCCGAGGCTCTTCTGGGTCTCGGCAAGGTCCCGATCTTCAGGAACGCGTGTATCCTTTGTTGAGATTCAACCTCCAAGCCGAGCCCGAACGGTCTCTACTACTGACCATCGTCGAGCTACGCAATCCGAGTTGATAATGCACCACGCCTATAGCTATTTGTGACGGCGATCATGCTGTTCGTCGGAATGGCCATTGAGGTCTAGCCAATTGAGAAGAGATCGTACGCTGCCGTGCGCCAAGGCAATGCTGGAATCCGCCGCTCCATAGTAAAGATTGATCGTATCTCCATCCGGCGCGATCGTATATCCACACGGGAACACCACGTCCTGCACATCACCATGCCGTTCATATTCCGCTTCGGGTGCGAATATCCAAGAATCCCCGCGGATAAGGCACTTTTCCGGGTGCTGCAGATCAAAAAGGGCAAGTCCTAGCCGATAGATAGAACTCGAAGGTGTTCTTCGAACGCCATGGTAGATCATCAACCAGCCGCGTGGGGTCTCGATCGGCGGTGGTGACATTCCGATCTTGTTCGCGTCCCACCAGGCTCCACGTCGGGCTTCCAGCATGAGTTTGTGGTTTCCCCAATGACGCAGATCCGGAGAGAAGGAGATCCATACATGGGCGCCGAGCGGCGTCATGGGTCGGTGGATCAGGGCCCAATGACCATCAATCCTACGCGGAAGCAGTGCCGCATCCTTGTCATCCGGCGACATGATCACACCGAATCTTTCGAAGCTTCGAAAGTCGTTAGTCAAAGCAAGCGAAACCCCTGGACCGCCGCGAGAATACGACGTGTACGCCACCGCATATTTTTGCAACTCCGGCACATACGTGATTCTCGGGTCCTCGATACCCCACAACTCCTCGGGATGTTCCGGGTCAGGCACTAAGGTTGGTTCGTCATCGATCTGCCACCCATCGACACCATTGGAAGACCGCGCCGCGCAGAAGTGAGAAAGTCCCCGGCGGTCCTCCACGCGACAAAGCAAAAGTGTCGACCCATCCGGCAGCATAGTCGCGCCAGCGTTGAAAACGCTGTTCATGGAATAGGGCCAGTCTTTTCCCGTCAAGATGGGATTGGCGCGATGCCGGTGAAATAGGATCTCGTATTGATTTGTGGCTGCTCGATGCGAAGATTTCTCGACCAAAACGTTCATAGTGTTCTGTTCTCCGTGCTATCTGCTTCTTCCAACCGACGCATTTCCAGCAATGCCATAAGGAAAGATAGAGTGGACTCTGCTCCCTGGTTTTCATTGGCTCGGTCGGGATGTAGGCCATCTCGGCAACCGCCAGTGTTGGGATCGTAGAGAGCTATCTGCAGATCGTTATCTCCCAAAAACCAATTGAATGCCGACCACGCCTCTTTGCGCCAGCGGCCCTTTCCGGTCACGGCGTACGCCTGCAAGCAGGCTGAGACGACCGCACACGCTTCGATGGGCTGTTGATCAAAACGAGCCTTCTCCGTTTTCTTGGAATAGAAGCCTTGCGAGCCAATAGGTACGAAGTGACCATTCGCTTCGCTTCGCTGGATGGTGACGAGCCAATCCAGAGCCTGGAGGCCGGCTGCTTCCATTTCACCATTGGCGCTGCGTGAGCCCGATCGCAACAAAGCTTGCGGCAATCTGGCGTTCGAATACGAAAGACTATTCTCGAACCAGTCCCAATCCGTGGAACGGTGTGCTTGGTAGGAACTGAGCAAGCGATTGGCTAGGATGTCTGCCGCATTTAGCGCGGCTCTGTCTCCCGGAAAGGAGTCTAGATATTCATGCACTCCTAGCAGTGCAAAAGCGCAAGCGCGTGGACTCTTGAATTCCACCGCCGCGGGGACAGCGAGTTCAAACAGTCGCCCGGCAGCCCCCCGCAGTCCTTCATCTTTAGACCGGCCCAGGACTGTTCCTAGTCCCCACAATGCGCGGCCATGGCTGTCCTCCGAACCCTCGGGCTCTTGCCATTGGCGTTCGTAGCTCAGGCAATTTCGAAATCTCTTGGATGTTTGATCGAACGCGAGCCATAGGAACGCCAGATAGCGCGAAGCCAGATCGGTCGATCCGGGTGGAGCACCGGCATCGAGCTGTTCCAGGAGAACCGCTACGATGAGCGCTCGAGCGTTGTCGTCGGTCGAGTACCCTTCGGGGTAGTTCGGAACGACAAATATGGCATGCTCAACGATTCCCGTAGCGTCCGTCATCCGATACAGATGATCCAGCTTTATAGCAGGGACCCTGTCCAAAGCCTTTTCCGTGTTTTTTGCGGAAAATGTCGCCCGAGGATTCCGCAAACGCTCGTTATAGACCCGCTCGAAGCTTCCCATATAGTCCTGCGCTACTCGGCTCCAGACCATGCTTCTCGCATGCAGGTAGGCGCGCTTACGCATCGCGTGCCGCTCCGTCTCGTTGTGCAACAGCTCCATGGTCCCATCGGCGATGGCTTTCGGGTCATCGAAGGGGACGAGGACACCACGACCATCGGCAAGCAATTCGATTGCGTGTAGGTACGGTGTTGAAATAATCGCCTTCCCTGCGCTCAATGCGCGGGCCAGCGTTCCAGACACCACTTGCGCCTTGTGCTTGTACGGTGTGATGTAGATGTCGGCCGCGCCAATCAGTTCCATCAGTTCCTGGGGATTCACAAACTTGTTGTGAAAGATGACATTTGACTCGACTCCTAGATCTCGCGCCATCTTCTGCAAGTACTGACGATATTGATCGCCCTCACGCCGTCTAATGTGAGGATGGGTGACACCAGCAACCATATAAATGACGTTGTTATGCTCAGACAAAATATGGGGAAGTGCTTGAATCACGTTTTCGATGCCTTTGTTCGGCGACAACAAGCCAAACGTGAGCATGACGATTTTTCCTTCGGTGCCGAAGCAATTCTTGTAAAAGTTAGGATCGATAAACGGAACGTCAGGAACTCCATGCGGGATTAAGTCGATCTTATGCTCTGGAACGTGGAAGACCTCCTGCAGGATTTCTGCGGAGTTTTGACTCATCACGATCATACGGTCCGATAGACTCGCGATTTCGTTCATTACGATGAGTTGATCGGGATCCGGCTCGCGAAGCACGGTATGCAGGGTCGTTACGATCGGCATGTGAAGACGGCGCAGCAATTCCAAGATATGGCTGCCAGCCGTTCCGCCGAAAATCCCGTATTCGTGTTGGAGGCTAACGAGATCGATGTTGCTGAAATTCAAGAACTCTGCGGCCTGGCGATACGAGGACAAGTTGTTTTCAGATAACTCGAATCGCACGCGCTCGGGATAGTGATATCTTTCATCCGTATCGTTGACAGGCAAGGCCAACAGCTCCGTGGCCCCGAATTCAGCTCCAATCGCATCGCACAAGTCGGTCGTAAATGTTGCGATCCCACATTGCCGCGGCAAGTAATTCCCCAAGACCGCCACTCTGCTCGGCAACACCGTACGGATTCTGGAAGAAAGGCGCGCCCCTAAACTCTCCTCGATGAGGAGCGAACCTAGTTTGATCGCTGCATAATCCGGCCTGCCGTCGCTGGGGAGAACGATCTCCTTCGCCGGCCTTTTCTCGAGCACTGACATCCAATAGTCTTCCTTTCGCCCACGCCGGTTGCTTAGGACAAGTATCCCGACAACTATCCAGAGCGGTGGTGCGCGAGCTGCTCTCCGGGGGACGACTTCTGATCACAAGCAACATCCAAATGAAGGGTAACAATCTGCCTCACGTCAGACTGTCCGTTACGGCACAGTCGCCCTACTGCGAGGCAGGTACAATTTCCGCAGGCGCCAGCAGTAGGTCTCCCTGCATCGCCGCACGGCGTTAAGGACTTTCCCATCCCGACGTGCGTTACCGGACAGTATTTCGAGTTGCAATCAACGATAGTGATGTCTCTAGGTTTCCCGAAGGAGCCTCATGCTGAAGATTTCACAAGCTGTCTTGGTTATTGCGATAAGTCTAGGGGCATCCGCAACTGTCCAGCGCCCAAACGCATTCGCCTGCAGATCCCGTTAATCCGACACCAACATTCCGCGCCAACGTAGTGAGCCGTACCGCTCGCGCCGTCAATTATGGCCACCGCGGCGGCCCCACAAAGATCAATTTCCGCGGTACTGAACTGATGTCTTCGGCGCAAGGTCAAGCGAGCGTACAAAGCAAACGCGGCGACACGAGAATTGCCTTGGAATTGCAGGAACTGAAAAAACCCACTACTTTCGGCGGCGAATATCTTACCTATGTTCTCTGGGCTATTTCTCCGGAAGGAAGGCCCGTAAACCTCGGCGAGTTACTCGTCGGGGGCAATCACCGGAGCAAGTTGGACACCACCACGCAACTACAGGCCTTCGCGCTCATCGTGACTGCCGAGCCATATTATGCGGTCCGTCGTCCCAGCGATCTGGTCATCCTGGAGAACGAAGTCCGGTCAGACACCGTCGGCACCACCGAAGCCGTGGAAGCTAAGTATGAGCTGATCGACCGTGGCGGTTACATTCCAACCGGTTATAAATTCGACCCAGTAGTTCTAAATGCCAAGTTGCCGCTGGAATTTTTCGAAGCGCGCAATGCCGTGCGCATCGCCGAGTCGGCTGGAGCAGAGAACTACGCTTCTCGAAGCTATCAGAAGGCTGCTGCCCAGATGAAGGACGGCGATGACCTCGCTACAAGAAAGCATGGGGACAAAAAAGCCCTCATTTCGATATCCCGCCAGACCGTGCAAACCGCCGAAGACGCCCGCGAAATCGCCATGAAGAACATCGAAACAGCTCGCATCGAGGCCGAACGCCGCGCATCAGCAGGACGCGAAGCATCTGCCAATGCCAGCGCGGATCGCGAATCGCGGCATCGCATCACCGCCGAGCTCGCAGCTATGGATGCCGTTCACCAGCGTGATGATGCCGATCGCAAGCGTCTCGCCGCCCAGGCCGAATCCGATCGAAATCGAAGCGCAGCCGTCGCGTCGGATCAGCAGCTTCAACAAACAGAAGCCAAACGCGTTGCGGCTGAGAGCCGTGAGCAGGACGCCAACAACAAGGCGGCTCAGGAATCGCAGCGTCGCATCACGGCCGAAATCGCATCGAGCGATGCTCAGGCAGACGCGCAGAAATCCGCAAATGCCCGGGAAACGGCGGAAACAGCGCGCGCCGCCGCTGAACAACAGCAACAGGTCGCACAAGCGGAAGCCGATCGCAATAAAGACGCTGCCAACGCCTCAGACCGGCAGCTTCAGCAAGCGGTGCTGGATCGCGAAGATCTTCGCACCCGCCTGCTCCAACAATTCAACGCGATCCTGGTAACCCGCGACACGGCGCGCGGTCTCGTGGTCAACATGTCCGACGTGCTCTTTGACAGCGGCAAGTTCACACTTCGGCCGCTAGCACGCGAGAAGCTCGCCAAGATATCCGGCATTGTCCTCGCCTATCCGGATCTAAAGCTGGCTATCGAAGGCAACACTGACAGCGTCGGTACAGAAGCATTCAACCAGGTGCTCTCGGAAAGGCGTGCCGAAGGCGTCCGGAGCTATCTGACTGAACAAGGTGTCCCGCAATCCGTGACCAGCGCGACGGGTCTCGGCAAGAGTCAGCCGATCGCTTCGAATGCTACTTCCGAAGGCCGTCAACAAAATCGGCGCGTTGAGCTGATTGTCTCGGGCGAAGTGATCGGCACAAAAGTTGCCGTACCCGTGGCCGCAATCACGTCGCCTCGTTAGTCGGAACCCCAACTGAAGAGCCGGCTCGATTTGGACCGGCCCCCTCGTAATCCATAGTAGCTGCTAGTCGTACCAATGTATGGGACGACGATCTCGTGAGGAGAATCTTTGGTGAGAGCCCTTTTACAGATGTCTTGAGCAATGACCTGAAGCGGCTTTGTTCGCGGAGAACCACCTAACGAAGTCCTGCGACGAAGTGTTGGCTGGGGTTTTCGTGTCGCGCTGCGGCTATAGTTTGATGCTAACAAAAGCACCAAATTTGGATCTGCGAAAAACATCTCGATAGCGATAAGCGACCCGCCGCTCAATGGCGGGGAGGAAACGGAGGATCTATGCATATGACCAACCGTGAAGTGAACGGCGTCTCAGTCGTAGCATTGGACGGTCGAATTGTGCTCGGCGAGGAGAGCAACTCTTTGCGGGAAAAGCTCAAAAACCTAGTCGCTGAAGGAAAGAAAAAAATTGTTCTGAACGTCGACAAAGTTAAATATATCGACAGCGCGGGACTGGGAACCTTGATTGCCGGGCACATCAGCGCACAAAAACAGGGCGCGACGCTGCGACTCTCCAATCTCGGCAGCAAGTTCCACGAAATGCTGCAGATCACTAAGCTGGTGACCGTATTTGATGTTTACGATACGGAAGCCGCAGCCATCAGCAGTTTCTAAAACGAGGTCCGAGGTGCCTGGCGTGCCACTAGGTATGAGCGCGATCCGGGATTTCCTTGCACCTAGCCGTCACTGACGCGACTTGACTGCAGCCAATACCAGCGCGGCAGCGGACATGGTGCGCTAATCTCGAATCTCGCGATTCCATCACTGACGATGGCGCTTGGCGCTGTT
>CAWBHT010000020.1:0-64145 GCA_963788725.1 uncultured Acidobacteriota bacterium
TCTCGCCAAGTTTCTGCCCGGGCGTCGCATCGATCTCTGTTCGATGGATGACGCGGAGGACGGCATGACCGTCACCTACCTACAGGATACGGCGCAGCAGGCGGGCCTGGAAGCCTCTATTTTCCCCATCGACGAGATTGGTTGGGACGGCAGCGGGTTCGTCGGACCGGAAGATAAACCGCTGGGGTGCGGTGTTCAAGCTGTACCCGTGGGAGTGGATGGTGCGCGAGGAGTTCGGCAAGCACATGGCCGCGCCGACACCATGTGGCTGGAGCCGGCCTGGAAGATGCTGCTTTCGAACAAGGGCATCCTCCCGATCCTGTGGGAGCTGTATCCGCGGCACCCGCACTTGCTGGAGGCAAGTTCGATGGGCCCGGCCTGATGATGGCATGGGCAAAGAAGCCGCTGCTGGGTCGCGAGGGCGCCAATATTCTGCTCCATCAACCGGGCAAGCATCGAAACCCCCGGCGATTACGGCGAGGAGCGTTTCGTGTTCCAGCAGATGGACCGGCCTCAAGAGCTTCGACGACGGTATCCGGTGATCGGGAGCTGGGTGATCGGCCACGAAGAGGGCAATGTCGCGCGGCGGATGGGAGTGTGAATGCGGATTCCCCCATTACCACCAATACGAGCCTCTTTGTCCCCACCTGTTTGACTAGGACATCTTCTTGTACGGCTGCCAATCCTGGCTGCCGCCGGCTTTAGCCGGCGATCCGAGCGAAGCTGGGAAGGTCTACCCAATAAAATCAAATAGTGTAGTACGCGGGACATCTTGGCCTGCATTTGAAACGCGGCCTGCAATTGGGTATTGCCCTGCGTCAACATCAGGGCCGCCGCAGTCATGTCCGGCATCCTCCTTCTGACTTAACTCTATCTTCAACCGCACGTCAGTAACTGGAGGCCGAAGTTCACTCGCGTCCTCAATGCGATTCTGCACCCCTACCGTAAAAAGCCTGCGAAGATATTCATATGGCCGGCCGCCTTTGTTCGACTGGCTGGTTCTGCCGAGATCGCCGCCGGATCGTTAGCCATCAGCGCCCACCGCAGGCCGATGAGCGCCGCGAATACATTGACAGCACCGCGCCGCCGAATCGTCGGTCGTTGCGCGTGTCGAAGAGCTGCGAAGCAGTGCCGCGCCCGCCCCGAAACTGCCGCCGCGGGAATCCTCCACTACGCTGTGTTGCCGGTGCAGTTGGTGAGCTGCGCGACACCGTCCGGGGCCGTCGCATCCACTCATAAGGCGGCAGTCGTGTCGTCGTCACCGCCGAAAATGTACCGTCCTTGCACCGTGGTGCGGCTGATCGCGACCATCTGCTCCAGAAGCGATTGTACTTCGCCCGCGATACTCTTGCCTGCCCGTTCGCATCGAGCGTGAAGTTGGCGCCCTGCGCACGCCAGAACGCGTGCGCGGTCCAGAGCTTGGCCGGCGGAGGTGAGCGCGCCATCGGCGGCATCGGCTCGCTGGTGCCAGCGCCAGGTTGGACTGAATCTGGGTGTTACGCGCCGCGTCGCGTGCGAAGTTGCAGAATCCTATCGATTTCTCGGGCGTCCGACGCCGAGTTGACGCGCTGCCGCAGGAGGCCTGCCACGCCGCGTCGTCCACGCTGCGCTGCACGCGGTCTGTTTGCCAGGAAGCTTCGGAAGACGGAGTTGAGATTGCTGATCATAGAATCTACTTTAAAATGTCGATGGTGTCTTGGTGAGTTGGTCCAGCACGGTGATGAAACGCGGAGTTGGCCTGATACGCCCGCTGAAACTGCATCAGGATGGTGGCCTCCTCGTCCAGTGACACCCGCCTGAATACTGTTGGCGAAGTTCCTTGGCCTGCGCTGAGCAGCGATTGCTGCACCTTGCAGGCTTTCTTGCGCATCATTAAGTTGCCGCCGACGCGCCCGCCATCTGTCCGTAAAGGACCGACTATAACTCAACGCCATCGATCTTGTCGGCACCGGCAGCGGGTGGGCCAGGCGAGAGCGCCAGCGGCCCTGCACGCCGTCGAGACCGCGGGCGGTCCGGGATCTGATGGCGGCCAGTTGTTCCGGCGTCAGATCGGGGTCCACCGCCAGCGTCCTCGCCACGGCGGTGTCGTCCGTGGCGTCGAAGTGAAGAGCGGCTACACCGGCCTGCGCCGGGCGGACCGTCGGCTGACCTGCCCGCCGGTCAGCAGACTGTTCGACGCGGGTGGGCGAACTGCTTCGCCATGACGTTCAGATCGCCCGCCTGCGTGCCGTCGCCCAGATAGGACGCCAGTACCTGATTGCGCATTTCCAGCAGCGCGCCGAACTGTCCGCCCGGCGTCTTGCGGGTAATATCGGTGCCGTCCGCGCCATAATCCTACCGAGCGCCGGCCGGCGCCGATGTGTACGTGGGCGGTGGGTTCTGCGGTTGCATAAAGGATCGGTGGAGATGGCGAACTGCTGATCGCCGAAGCAGAAGCGGCGTCTCGCCGTTCAGCCGGGTGCGAAACCGAGTCCCGTCGGAACTGAAGGCCGCGTCGCTGAAATCGATCAGCTGAGAGAGTTCCTCCAACGACGCATGGACATGGCGCGCTCAGGCCGCCATTCGTACTTGTTCCCCTGCATCGCGATGTGGTTGTAATTCTGAATCTGCGCCGACCAATTGATTCACCTGGTCGACGGTCTGCCCTATCTGGAGTTCGGTATCGCGCGCCCGTGAGGCAACGCTGTGCGACGTCTGCTGAAATGCGCTGGCCAGTTCTGTGGCGCGTTGAATTACCGTCTGCCGCGCCGCCGCGTTGTTCGGCGTTGCGCCCCAGGCCGAGAAGCTCTGCAACAGGTTATTCAGTGCCTGTGGGATACCCTGGTTTCCCGAAATATCGAAGTTAGCCTGCAGCGCCGTCAGATTGTTGACAATGGCGGGCGCCGGCTCGCTGACGCTGACGGGCCAGCTCGGCGACGTCATGAAGGAATCGGCGCGAGCCGCGCTGTCGCGGCTGGACGCACGCTAAGGTGTACAGCATCGATCCCGACTTCTTCAAGAGCGCCGAGATGCACGTCCACGTGCCGTCGGGCGCGATTCCCAAGGACGGCCCTCGGCCGGCGTCACGATGGCGACCGCGATGGCCTCGATCCTCACGGGGCGCCCGGTTCGCGGCGACCTCGCCATGACCGGCGAGATCACGCTGTCCGGCGCGTGCTCCCGATCGGCGGCGTCAAAGAGAAGGTGCTGGCGGCGCGGCGTGTCGGCATTCACGAAGTGATCCTGCCGAAGATGAACGAGAAGAACGTCAACGAGGATCTGACGCCGGAGCTGCGGAAGGACCTCGACGGTGCATCTCGTTCGACCATCGACGAGGTGCTCGCGCTGGCGCTGCAGCCGATCTCAACCGATCGCCCGCTTCACGCAAGAAAGAGCGGAAGTCGGCCGGTCATCAGAGCAGCGTCAGAGCGTAAGCCGTCTTCAGATTGACGATGCCGCCGCGGGCCAGCATGGCTCCGGCCTCGGCGACCGTCGTCGGATGCACGGTGATGTCCTCGTCCTCATCCGGCCTGTGCGGCGAGTCCGGCGCGGGCGCGTGCAGGCCGGTCACCTTGAAGAAGATCATCTCCTCGTCGCAGTAACCCGGGCGCGGGAAACATCGATGCCAGCCGCTCGGCGCGGCTGGGCGCGAGCTTCGTTTCCTCCTCACATTCACGGAGCGCCGCCGCCTCCGGCGCTTCGCCGGGGTCGATGCTGCCGGCCGGCAGCTCCCACAACACGCGCTTCACACTGTGCCGGGACTGACGGATCATCGCGATCCGGCCATCGTCGAATACCGGGATGAGGACCATGCACGGCGCGTGGCGCACCGTGGCGATCTCGAACGGCCGTCCGTCTTTCAGCGTGATCTTCTCGACGTCAACCGCGAACACGCGGGTCGTACAGACGATCGCCATGAATCTGCTCCGTCAGCTCGTCGAGCACCTGCTGCAGGTCGCCTGGCAGCGGGCTCGTGAACTCCATGCGCCGGTTCTCGGTCGGGATGCGTGAATGCCAGCCGCGCCGCGTGCAGGAACGGGCGCTGCAGGTGCGTGACCGCCCGCAAGTCGCCCGGCACGCGCCGATGGACGCCGCCGTAGACCGAGTCGCCGACGATGGGGTGGCCGATCTCGCTGAGGTGGACGCGGATCTGATGCGTGCGCCGGTGTAGATCGCGATGTGCGCGAGAGTCAGGACCATGCCGAATTTCTGCGTCTTGACGATGCGCGTGACGGCTTCGCGGCTGCGGCCGCCTTGGGCCGACATTTTCTTCCGGTTTTCGGATCGCGGCCAATCGGCGCGTCGATCCGCCGCCCCGCCTGCACCTCGCCCCATACGAGCGCGATGTATTCCTTTTCCACCTCGCGGTCCTGAAACTGCCGCGACAGTTCCTCGTGCGCGGCGTCGTTCTAGCTGGCGAAGCCCGCGGCCCTGAAAGGCGAGCGCGATTCTGGATTGACGCCGCGAGAGCTGGAAATTCTGCAACACATTGTGGCCGGGAAATCGAACAAGGAAATCGCCGCAGAACTAAATCTCAGCGCAAATACGATCGCGGTGCATCGCGCGAATATTATGGACGCACTCGGCATTCACAAAACAGCAGAGCTGGTTGTGTATGCGATCCGCAACGGTTTGGTGACCTTGCCGTGAGGCGGCGAGATTTCCTGGCGCACGCGGGCGGCGCAGGAATCGCAGCGTGCGCATCTCCGATGATGGTGGCCCTCCACGGCGCTGCCCCGGCGCGGTTTGGCGTTCAGCTGGCGGACGTGACCGCGCAAGCTGGCATCCATTTTCAGCACAACAGCGGCGCATATGGCGGCAAGCTGCTGCCCGAAACACTCGGATCCGGTTGCGCTTTCCTCGACTACGACAATGACGGTTGGCAAGACATTCTGCTGGTCAATGCCATGGACTGGCCGGGACACAAACGCCAGCGGTCCACTCCACGGCTGTATCGCAATAATCGCGACGGCACGTTCGCTGACGTTACGAAGAGCGTTGGGCTGGATATCGAAATGTATGGCATGGGCGTCGCTGTCGGCGATTACGACAACGATTCCTTCCCGGACATTTTGATTACCTGCGTGGGACAAAGCCGCTTGTTTCATAACACCGGGAAAGGCGCCTTTACGGAAGTTACGCGCTCCAGCGGATTGCAAGGCCACTCGGGCTTCAGCACGTCAGCGTTGTGGTTCGACTATGACCGCGACGGCCTATTGGATTTGTTCATCTGCAATTACGTGCGCTGGTCGCCGGAACACGACGTTTTTTGCAGTGTCGACGGCCAGCGCAAATCGTATTGCACGCCGGAAGCGTATCGCGGGGACACCTGCTGGCTGTTTCACAATCGCGGCAATGGAACCTTTGAGGATGTGACCGCAACCAGCGGCATCTTTGACAGCAGTTCGAAATCGCTTGGCGTAGCGATGATCGACTTCGACCAGGACGGCTGGCCGGACCTGTTGGTGGCGAACGATACGCAGCCGAACAAGCTCTATCGAAATCTGGGCAACGGAAAATTCAAAGATGTAGCCGTCGATGCGGGATTGGCGTTCAGCGCCGAAGGTAAAGCGCGCGCGGGTATGGGCGTGGATGTCGGCGACTTCGAAAATTCCGGGCGACCAGGAATTGCGATCACGAATTTCGATAACGAAATGATCGGCTTGTATCGCGCCGCGCGTCCCGGGATTTACGATGATATTTCCATCGCCGCCGGCATCGGACTTCCCTCTCGCAATACGCTGGGCTTCGGTTGCGCGTTCCTGGACGTCGACCTCGACGGCACACTCGATCTCGCGGTCGCGAACGGTCATATCGACGAAACGGTCCGTAACATTCACGGCAATGTCGGCTATGCGCAACCTCCGCAATTATTTCTGAATCAAGGCAATGGAAAATTTCGTGATGTCGCCGGGGAAGTGGGTGGCGGATTCGAACAGCCGAAAGTAGGCCGCGGACTGGCGTACGGCGATTTCGATCGCGACGGCGATCTCGACATTCTGATGACCACCAACAACGGGCCGGCGTTTCTCTATCGCAACGATCAAACGGGAGGAAATCGCAGCATCCGATTTCACCTTGTCGGCACGAAATCAAATCGTGACGCTATCGGTGCGGTCGTGCAGATTTATTACAACGGTCAAACGCAGAGTCGCACCGTGCGTGGCGGCTCCAGTTATTTGTCGCAGTCGGAGTTGCCGGTCACCTTCGGAGTGGGCAAACGCGACCAGATCGAGCGCGCCACAGTGGAGTGGCCCAGTGGACGGTCTGAAGAATTCAAAATTCTGGCTACCGGAAAAGCCTACCAATGCACTGAAAGCAAAGGAATTGAAGAATATCCGCGCTCCTAGTTCTTTTGCATTATTGCCATGGTTTCCGGCTGCGCTTATAAATGTCCCAACGATTACAACATCGCTTCCAGAGTGGCTCACACATTGATCGCGCCCCCGGAGGCACCCCAAGCACTTGCGGCCGGATGCACACCCATCCGGCCGCTGTTTTTTTGTGCGAAAATTTTCGCTGAAGTGCACGCACTCCTGAAGGAGACGTCATGACCTGGATCAAGACCGTCAGCATGGAAGAAGACGAGCGCGTGGCCAAAGCCATGCTCGCGCAGCGCGCAATTTATCCCATCGAATATGCCACGCCGGTACATCCGGTGAACGATGGGCAGTCTTCCAGCATCGTCGCGTCGCATTCGTTGATTCCTGACGCGCTGTTCCATGCCTTCAGCACTTTTGGGGCATTGATGTCGTCGGATTTGCCACTAGATCGCCGCAAGCACGAAATGATCACCACCGTCGTGTCGGTCACGAACCGGTGCCATTATTGAATTGAATCACACGCAGAGTTTCTGCGTAGGGTGACGTTGGACACGGATCTGGTGGAAGCGCTGCAGAAGGATTATCGCAACGCGCCGATCACGGAGCAGGAACGCGTGATGCTCGATTACGTGGTGAAAATAACCAAAGATGCGACGCGCTGCTCGCCCGCGGATCACGATGGATTGCGCGCCGCAGGATTCGACGATCGCGGCATCGTGCAGATCACGCTGATCGCGGCATGGTTCAACTACATCAATCGCGTGGCGGATGCGCTGGGAGTCGGGCGAGACTGAAGTTGGTGTTCTGTAAGACATCCGTCGTTCATTTTTCCCGCAAATAAAATTCCTCACTGCTGTACATCCGATCTACAGAAGCGCTGGACGAGCGGAAATAACATAGGTCGGCGGCACACCTCACGACGCGGTACTGGCTTTCTGCGCGCCGGACTGGAATACTTGGCCCCGCTCGACGCGACAACATAAGGCTTGGCGTGCACTCTTCACGTACTGGTGTGCCACGCACAAGATGAACAGGAACTCATGAGGCAAACGTCTTCGCGCAACAAGCTCACGATGTTGATAGTCCTGACTCTGTTCATCGCTATTCTGTTCGTGGCGTGCAAGCGAGACGGCGCACCGGCGTCCACCGGCGGGACGATCTCCAACACCGACATCGTGCTGATCAACGGAAACATCATCACAGTCGACGGGAAGGACTCGATCGCACAAGCGGTGGCGATCAGCAAGGGAAAAATTATCGCCGTGGGCTCGAACGCGGACGTGCAATCTCGCGCCGCCAACGGCGCCCGAGTGATCGATCTGCACGGACGCACCGCCACACCCGGGTTGATCGACAGTCACGGCCACTTCGCCGATGGCGGTGTCGGTGAACTTTACGAGGTCAGCCTCAGCGATGCAGCCAGCATTGACGACGTGGTGCGCCGAATCCGCGAGCGCGCTGCAACGCTTAAAGCCGGCGAGTGGCTCAGCGGCAATGGCTGGGACGAAGGCAAACTCGCCGAGCATCGCTACGTCCTGGCTTCGGATCTGGATAAAGCTGCGCCGAACAATCCGGTGTGGATCGTGCACACCACCGGGCACTATGGAGCCGCCAATACCGCGGCGATGAAGCTGGCGCAAATCACCACCGGCACGAAAGATCCCGCAGCCGGCACAATCGACCACGACACGCGCGGCACGCCGACGGGCGTGCTCAAAGAATCCGCGATGGAGCTGGTTACGAAATTAATTCCGCCCGTCTCCGCCGAGCAGGAACGCAACGGCATACTGCACAGCATCGACGGTCTCCACGCTGAAGGGATGACTGCGGTCAAAGACGCGTCTATTGCGCCGCACACCTGGGACGTTTATCGCAAACTTCTCGACGAGGGGAAACTCACCGTTCGCGTATTCACGCTTTGGTACGCAGGCACGACGATGGACTCCGCTCGCGCTACGCTTAATCGCCTCACCGCGCTTCCTCGGCCCCCGCAGGCTCTCGGCGACGGAAAGCTCTTTGCCGGCGGCGCAAAAATGTATATCGATGGCAGCGGTGGCGCGCGCACTGCGTGGGTCTATAGCGATTGGCACAAAAATTCCACGGGCATCGATGCGGGGAACAAAGGATATCCTTCCGTCGATCCCGCGATTTACCGTCAGCAAGTGCGGCTATTCCATCGAGCCGACATTCACGTGGGAACGCACGCGGTCGGCGATCGCGCCATCGACACCGTCGTTGATACGTACGCAGCGGTGCTGAAGGAAAAGCCCACGCCTGGGCTGCGCCACAGCATCATTCACGCCAACATTCCTAGCGATCACGCGCTCGACACGATTGCCATGCTCGAAAAGAAATACGATGCCGGCTATCCGGAGCTGTCCGCTCCTTTTATGTGGTGGATCGGCGACACTTACGCCGGCAATTTTGGCCCCGAGCGTGCCGCTCGATTGATTCCGCTAAAAACCTACACCGGAAAAGGTATCCAATGGGCTGGCAGCTCCGATTATTTCGTAACGCCGTATGCAGCGCGTTATGGCATCTGGGCTTCGGTGGTGCGCGAAACGCTCAAGGGCGTTTACGGCGCGCATCCCTTCGGCACAGCTGAATCTGTCGATGTCCACACCGCGCTGCGCTCGTACACGCTCTGGGCCGCGCATCAATTATTTCTCGACGACAAAGTCGGCTCCATCGAGCCAGGCAAGCGCGCGGACATCGCCGTGTGGGATCGTGATCTCTACACCGTGCCCCCAGCCGATCTCAAAGACATGAAATGCGAAATGACCATCTTCGATGGCCAGATCGTCTACAAATCTCCAACCACGCAAATTCAATAGATTGCACGCACTTCACGCCGGCTTGTCGGAGTCTGAAGTCCGATCTGGAAATCGGGGCGACGAAGTCCAACAAAAGCCACGCGTCCGGTGGCGCACGTTAACGAAGCAAAGTTAACTTGAGCAACTCAAGCCGCTGGTTAGCTTCCTGGATGGATGGATGGATGGATGCGCGAGCACTTCAGCCTGTTGATTTCTCCCGTGCTGGTTTTGCTGGGCGCAGTGCTGGTGTATGACGGCGCGGTGAGCCAGCATGTGAGCCAATGGATGTGAGTGATTGCGGGCGCGGCGCTGCTAGCGCTGGGACGATCCCGGTGCAATTCACATTTAGGAACTGGTTGAAGGAAAGAGCGCGAATGTCGCGCAATCGCTCCTCGGGAAGCTTAGGGTTGCGGCTGGGGAATGGCGTTCGCGCGATCGACCATGGCTTTCGGCGCTTCGGGCGAGTGCAGCGGCGGTTTGCCCAGGCTGATGGCCCAATGATCCAACCAGTTGCTGCCTTCTTCGGCGACGTAAGTGTCGGGCAAGCTGTAGGCCTGATCGCTTAGCGCGTCCTCCAGAGTCACGAACCGATAGCCGCGCTTGCGAAGAAGATCGAAGAGCTCGCCAATGTGCTCGGCTTCCAGATTGTTGCCGTGAAGCAGGATGATTTGTTTCGGTTCATAGCCGAGAAGCTCGCGCGAGAATTTTTCGTAGTAGTCGAATACTTCCGTCGTGTAATTGAGATAGGACTTCACCACTTCCTGCTGTGACGCCGTGTCGCCACGTTTTTTCGCATCGTCGTAAACGCGGGCAAACATCCAATCCCAGGCATCCATGGTGACCGGCGCGATGCGATAGCCGCGGGAGACGAGAAAGGCTTCGGCTTCGCGGCGAGTCTGCAAGTCGCGACCGGTATCGAGATAAGGATGGCGGAAATAGCGCATGGTCATTTTGTGCTGCGTTTGCAGAATGCGCGTGACCGTTTCGCCCTGGATCACCGACTCTTCGAATTCTTTGAGTCCGGCTCGATTGAGCGAGGTGTGCGCGTAAGTGTGATTGCCGAGTTCGAATCCGGCGTCGAGCCACATGTTGAGCGCAGCGATGCGTTCGTTCACTTCGTTCCAGCGGAAGAAGAGCTTGCGCTCATTTACGAAACCGACCGCGGGGACTTTGTTTGCCTTGAGCGTGGCGAGAAGCTTTGTAGTCATCGAAGTGATTTCGCTGGCGGACATGAATTGCGCGGCGCCGGCGGGAAGATCGTCTATGGTGATGGCGATGGCACGTTCGGGCTGAGTGTCTGCGGCTCGAGAGGCGAACGACGCGACTGCGAGCAAGACCGCAAAACCAGCACACACAAACCGCAAAGGTAATTTCGTCACGGCGATCTCCTGTGAGTCAATTTCGCTTGTTCAACGGCAGTTGTAGCCTGGCACGAGCAACCCCGACGTATTTGTCCGCCGCGCCATAGTAGAACAGGAATTCGTTTGATCCGCTTGGCGCATTTGGCACTTGGGCCATTCCCTCTACGAATACTACGTTGGGAACTTGCCCAATCTTCTCCCAGTTTTTTTCTGGGCTGAAGATGGGCGCATCGGTGCGGGAAATCAGTTTGCGGGGATCGTTGCGATCGAAGATGGCGATTCCGGTGCGATAAACGAGTTTGTCGTCGGCGCCGTTGTAGATAAGGACGATGCCGTCTGAAGTTACGATCGGCGGTGGGCCGGGCTCGACGACGCGTGAGTCAAACTGGCCGGGACGACGCGGGAGCACGGGAGTTTGCGTGGCTTCGGTCCAGTGCAGGAGGTCGGTCGAGGAAGATAGGCCCATCTGATCGGTGCCGTCGAAAGCGGTGCCGAGCCAATACATCCAATATTTGCCGTCGATTTTTTCGGGGACGATGGCACCGGACTTGGTCCACTTGACGTTCCAGTTGCCGCGATTGGCGGGCAGGATGACGCCCTTGCGCTCCCATTGGACGAGATTGTGCGAGGTCGCGAGACATAACTGCGCGTCTTTTTTGTTGTAACCGGTGTAGGTGAGGTAGTAGGTGTCGCCGATTTTTTGCAGACGGGGATCTTCGACGCCGCCGTTTTTTTCGTAGTCGGCTTCCGGGGAGAGGACGGGCTCGGCTCGGCGCGTGAAGTGGATACCGTCAGTCGACTCGGCATAGCCGATGCGAGAGGTGCCGGCGGCGTCCTGTGCACGGTAGAGCATCACAAGTTTTGCCGGATGATCAGGGTACGCTGGCTCCCGAGTCTGGGGGAGAAAGATCACCGCTGGATTGAACGTGCCCGCCGACTCCCAGGTATTCCCCTGCGGCGAAAGGATCGGAGCGTCGGAGACGCGGCGCCAGTCTGAGAAGGTGAGTCGAGCTTTGCTGGAGTCGGACGCAGCTTTGACCGAATCCGGCGGTGGCTTTGCGATGGTGAGGCAGAAGCAAAGGAAGCAGAGTAAGACGAAAAACCGTCGCGGCTGCACAAACGCGAGTAGTCGCAGTCTTTCGAAGAAGTTGATGCATTCGATCACTTGGTGGCCGACTTGGCGTTCACAAATTCCGAATTTCTCACAATTCCCTGTCCTTCCTTTACCCACACAAGCTGATTCGCTTTCACATCCTTGAGCGTGTCGATCTGTCCGCTGGGCCAGCGGATTTCGAGCAGATCGACTTTTTCGGCTTTGCCGATGCCGAAGTGAATGCGCAAATCATTTTGTGAAAGATAGCTGCCGCCGCTGCGGACTTCGTCGATTTGTGCGTGCGGCTTGGACTCGTCGGGAGGACGCGTGACGCAACGGACGCGCGCGCCGATGCCGCTGCGATTGGATTTCACGCCGATCGTGCGGATCTTGATCCAGTTGCTTCCGTTGGTTACATCGCAGCGCAGCAGTTGCGGATAATCGTTGACGGTGTTGACCACGACATCCATGTCGCCGTCATTGTCAAAATCACCGAAAGCGCAGCCGCGCGAAGCGGCCGGGGCCATGATGGCGGGACCCGCTTGCTGCGAGACGTCATCGAAACGGCCATTGCGCAAATTCTTGTACAACAATTTTTGCTGCGGATAGCCGGCTTCGGTCTTGAGCTGTTCGACTTCGGGATACACGTGGCCGTTGCAGATCAGAATGTCCGGCCAGCCGTCGTTGTCTGGGTCGAAAAATCCACAGCCCCATCCGAGGAATTGCGTGTGACGTCCAAGGCCGCCCTGAAAAGTCGTGTCTTCGAAGACGCCGCCGCCGATGTTGTGATAGAGCGAGGGGGTGTCGCCGGCAAAATTCGTTTTTACGATGTCGAGATTTCCATCGAGATCGTAGTCGGACGCGGAAACGCCCATGCCGGCTTGCGGTTTGCCGTCCGCGCTTAGCGCACAGCCCGCTTCCGTGGCGATATCCTCAAACTTTCCGTTTTTCTTATTCTGATAGAGGGCGCTGGCGGTGGAATCGTTCGCCACGTAAATGTCGGGCCAGCCGTCGTTGTCGAAGTCGCCGGTGAGTACGCCAAGGCCGTAAGTGCCGTTGGCCTGGAGAATTCCGGCTTTCTCGGTTACATCGGAGAACGTGCCATCTCCGTTGTTGCGGTAGAGAATATTTTTACCGCCATTCAGGCCAGGAGGGCCGCACGCGACCATTACACCTTTATATAGGCACGGGCCGGACTCCGGAACCGGCGCGGTGACCAAATCCAAATCGATATAATTCGCGACGAAGAGATCGAGATGGCCGTCGCGGTCGTAATCGACGAACGCGCAACCCGTGTTCCAGCGTTTGCCATTCCCTGCGACGCCTGCTTTTTCGCTGACATCGGTGAATGTGCCGTTTCCATTGTTGTGATACAGAACGTTTTTGCCGAAATAAGTAACGAACAAATCCTCGTAGCCGTCATTGTCGTAGTCGCCGATGCAAACGCCCTGGCCCCAGCCAGAATGTGCGAGGCCGGCTTTGAGCGTCACTTCAGTAAAAGTGCCATCGCGATTGTTTTTGAACAGGTGAGAGGTGGGAGCTTGGCCGGCGGGAAATCCTTCGAGCCGCGAACCGTTCACAAGGAAGATATCTAGCCAGCCGTCGTTGTCGTAGTCGTAGAACGCGACACCGCAGCCGGTAGTTTCGAGCAGATATTTGTTTTTGTGCTCGCCGCCGAAAATTGTTTTGACGTTCAAGCCAGATTCGCGAGCTACATCGACAAATGTAAACCCGAGGGCAGCAGCCGCAGTCCTGTTCGAAGCTCGATTGGTGTCGGGGTTCGGCTGCGAATTCGGCTGAGTGCCGCCGTTTTGCGGATTTGTCGGTAGCGTCTGAGCCCTGGCCGCCAGCCAAGATGGCCAGCGCGAAGGCCGCGCCAAACTCAACACGGCTTCGAGCGACAGGACCACTCCGGAACGAGTCAGCGACCGCAGGAATGTGCGCCGGGTCGAACCCAAATGTGTTACCTTCCCGCACGCGACGCGTGCTGAAACTGCCGGCACTAGTCTAGCGTATAGCCAAGCGCGTCGCGCATCCTGGCTAACCCGCCGTGAGATTCGCGCGATGGCTTCTTACACCATGAAAGCCGATTCAAAACATTTCATCCGCAAGGCAGGCTCGTGCCTTCTTCTCGCCGGCTTCGCGATTGCCGCTTTCCGCTTCACGACTCACGCGGCGCCGCAGACGGAGCGGACGAAGTTTGGTCTGGAACTCTCACGCCCCGTTCGACCGTGGGAGTTTCTGCCGATCACGGGCACTCGAGCGGCGCTGTTTGGCAATGAATCCGGCCGGATGGAAGCTTGGGTCTATCCACTGAAGTTGCTGCGCGAATTGCGACTGCAATTCCACACGGACGGCCGAGTTATTCCGGCGGAGACACTCGCACGCACGGTGCACGTGCGGCCGGAATCCTCGACAATCACTTACACCGGCGATACTTTCGCGGTTCAGGAAACATTTTTCGTCCCGGTGAACGAATCTGGAGCGGTAATTTTGCTCGATGTCGAGACCGAGCAGCCCCTGGAGATCGAAACAAGATTCCTGCGTGATTTTCAGTTAGAGTGGCCCGCTTCGATCGGTGGCAGCTACATATCGTGGGACGCGCGACTGAATGCTTTTTCATTTGGCGAAGAAACCAGAAAGTATGCGGGCTTCATCGGCTCGCCGACGGCCACCGGCGGTGAGGTTGAGTATCAAACCAACTATTCGAGTTCGCCGGAGAGCGGATTTCGGCTCGGCGCTACAAACAAGGGCAAAGAGCGCCGCGTCATTGTCATCGCCGGGTCGGTTACCGGGGCTGCGGAAGCGCAGGGCACTTATCAGCGCCTGCTGTCTTCGTACGATCAGCTTCTCCGCGGATCTGCTCACTATTACGAAAAATATTTGCGCGAAACGGTCAGCTTGACGCTGCCGGACGAGCAGCTCCAGCAAGCGTACGACTGGGCGCGCATCAGCACGCTGCAGGGCATGGTCAACAATCCATTTCTTGGAACTGGATTGGTGGCGGGATATCGCACTTCGGGCGAGAGCCAACGCCCGGGATTTGCGTGGTTTTTCGGGCGAGACTCGGAATGGACCTCTTTCGCGCTGAATTCCGAAGGCGACTATGCCAGCACGAAGACGGCGCTCGAATTTGTCGGCAGATTTCAGCGCGACGATGGGAAAATCCCTCACGAGATTTCCCAGAGCGCGACGCTGGTGCCATGGTTCAAAGAGTTTCCGTATGGCTATGCGTCGGCCGACGCGACACCGCTCTACATCGTGGCTGCAAACGACTACGTTACGCAAAGCGGCGACAGAGCGTTTGCAAAAGAAAGGTGGGACACGCTCTGGAAAGCGTATCAATTTCTGCATTCCACTTATGATCCGCAAGGATATCCGCAGAATTTCGGCGTCGGTCACGGCTGGATCGAGGGCGGGCCGCTGTTGCCGGTGAAAACGGAACTGTATCAGACCGCATTAGGCGCAGAAGCGCTGCGCGCACTTGGCAATCTCGCCCATGCTGCGGGCAAAGAAGACATTAGCACGCAGATGGCGCAGGAATTCGAAAAGCAAAAGCTGCTGGTGGAGAAACCCTTCTGGCTCGCACAAAAAAACCGCTATGCGTTCGCATTGGATCGTACGGGAGTGCCGGTGGACGAGGGCAGCGTTCTGGCTACGGTGCCGATGTGGTTCGATCTGCTTGATTCGAACAACGCGTCGCAGATGATTACAGAATTGGCCGATTCCGATCATCAAACGGACTGGGGGATGCGCATCATCTCCGAGCGTTCGGCGAAGTTCAGCGGCGGCGGATACCACTACGGATCGGTGTGGCCACTATTCACCGGATGGGCCTCGGTGGGCGAGTATCGCTATCACCGCGCGCTTCCCGCGTATCTGAACCTGCGCGCGAACGCGTTGCTGGCGCTCGACGGATCGTTGGGCCACGTCACCGAGGTGCTTTCGGGCGACTTCTACCAGCCGCTGTCCACCAGTTCGCCGCACCAGATCTGGTCCGCGGCTATGGTGATCAGTCCAATGCTGCGCGGCATGTTTGGCTTATCATCGGATGCGGTCAGCGGAACAGTTACCTTCGCGCCGCACGTGCCGGCGAATTGGAATGCGTTTGGGATACGCGGTGTGCGCGCGGGAAATAACACCGTAGATTTTTCGTATACGAGAAGCGCAGATGCGATTTCCTTGCAAATTAACTGTAAGAGTGCCACGAAATGCGCCATCGACTTCTCGCCTGCACTCAGTCTGCGTGCGCAAGTGGTGAGTGCGGACTTGAATGGGAAACCGGTCACCGTCCACGCAATGCCCAACGGGGAGGATCAGCACGCGCTGATGCATATATTCGCGCCGCCGGGCACGAGCACGCTGCGAATTCGCGTGCGCAACGATTTCGGCATCGCCTACGACTCCACGCTGCCGAAACTCGGCGCTCGCAACAGCGGCCTGCGCCTGCTTTCCGAATCATGGACGGCGTCGCGCGACATGCTGACGGTTGATGTCACAGGAATGAGCGGAGGCGAATACGAACTGAGCGTGTGGAATCCTGATCAAGCGGCAACGGTAGAAGGGGGCGAGCTGGTGGCAAGCTCAAATGGTCTGGCCAGAGTTCGCGTGCGATTCCCGATGGCGGATCCACCTGCGTACACGCGCGGGAAGTTGATTTTCCATTTCTCCGCACACGCCGTACGGAAGAAAAGCGCGGAGTAGTAGCCGTGTCACGCGATCCCGAGCTTCCGCTGCATTTGCTCCAGGGAGACACCTTTTGTCTCGGGATAGAAGAATCCGACAACAAAAAGCTGCAGGACCATCATCGCGGAGAAGAAGACAAAGGGATACGCGCCCGAGGAGGCGGCCATCAGCGGAAAGATGAGCGAGATGATGCCGTTCATGAACCAATGCGAAAAGCTGCCGAGGCTCTGGCCCTTGGCGCGCACCTGATTTGGAAAAACTTCGCCGATGTATACCCAGATTACGGCGCCCTGAGAAAACGCGAAGAATGCGATGAATCCTACCAGCAGCCAGACGAGCAAGCCTTGGTGCTGGTGCGTGAAGAAGATGTAAGCGACGCCCGCGAGCGATAGTGCCGTGCCCACCGAGCCGATCAGCAGCAGCGTTTTGCGCCCCACGCGGTCGATCACCGAAACGGCGATCATCGTGAACAACAGATTGGTGCCGCCAATCGCCACCGCTTGCAGATCGCCCGAGACCTTACTGAATCCCGCCTGAATGAAAATGTCATTCATGTAATAGAGGATCGCGTTGATTCCCGAGAGCTGATTGAACATGCCGATGGAGACCGCGAGAAAAATTGGCAGGCGATATTTCCAGGAGAAAAGCGCGTCACTTCCGGCATGTTCGGTGTCGATGGACTGCACGATGTCCTGCAGCTCCTGGTCGGGATTTTCCACGCCGACCTGCTGCAAAACCGTTCGCGCCTCATCGACCCTCTTCTTCTGCACCAGCCATCGCGGGCTACGCGGAATCCCGAAGAGCATCAATAAGAAAAATGCCGCGGGCAGAGCGGGAACGCCGAACTTCCAACGCCATTCCAGGGCGCCGAGATGAAACAGCCCCACCAAATAGTTGGAGAGATACGCGAGCAGAATTCCGAGTACGACGTTGAACTGGAACATGCCCACCAGTCGACCGCGATACTTCGCTGGCGCAAGCTCCGCGATATACATTGGCCCCAGCACCGAAGATCCGCCGATGCCCAAGCCGCCGATAAACCGGAAGACCACAAGCGCGCTCCAGTTCCAGGCGAAGGCGCATCCGAGAGCAGAAATTAGATACAAGACTGCCAGGATACGGAGAGAGTCGCGGCGGCCAATGGCATCCCCCGGGATACCGGCTAGCATGGAGCCAAGGATCGTGCCGATAAGCGCGCTGGTGACGGTTACGCCGAGCAACCATGGCGTCAGATGGTATAGCTGGCTAAGATCGCGAGTAGTGCCGGAAATGACCGCGGTGTCGAAACCAAATAACAGGCCACCGAGCGCGGCGACAATCGAACTTCGGATCAGGGTGGAGTTCAGAGCCATGTCAGGCGGGGAGATTGTACAGAGTCCGCTGCCAAGCGGCACTTTAAAATTGCGCGGGTCAGCATGTTTGGTTCGGACCGGAAGTCTTGCGTTAGCAATGCTCAAGAACGCCGCCACGCTGCCGATTATGAAATTGGAGCAACATATTTGACACAGCGCACTAGGTCACGATAGTTTGGCGAAACCCTCCATTCGGCGGTGCGCGCCGCTTTCTCAAGGCCGCTCACTACCTGATTGAAGGAGGGCGAATTGCGCGAGAGCAACACCACACGAAGCCGGGCCCCCAAAGCGCGCTTTCAAGCAGTCGAAGAAAAAATAGCGCCGAGAACGTAACGAGACGCATCCAAGCCTTGTCTATAATTAAGGGCTTCTAACCGAGATGTTCCAACCCACCATTGCGGGCACCCTTTCCCCCGCGCAGGAGATAACGTGAGTCAGGCGCAGCCGCAGAAGGATCTGGACCAACTTAGCATCGACACGATACGTACTTTGTCCATCGACGCGGTGCAAAAGGCCAACTCCGGGCATCCGGGCGCGCCGATGGGTTTGGCGGCGGTCGCGTACACCCTATGGCAGCGCATTTTGAAGTATGACCCGGCAAATCCGCTATGGCCGAACCGCGACCGCTTCGTCCTTTCGGCAGGCCATGCATCGATGCTGTTGTATTCCATCCTGCACCTCGTAGGAGTGAAGGACGCGGACGAAAACGACAAGATTCTGGATAAGCCAGCGGTCTCGATGGACGAGATCAAGCGCTTCCGGCAGCTGGACAGCAAGACGCCCGGGCATCCGGAATCGCACTTCACCACGGGAGTAGAGACGACTACCGGTCCGCTAGGACAAGGCGCGGCAAACAGCGTGGGCATTGCCATCGTCAGCAAATTTCTGGGAGCGAAGTACAACCGCCCCGGCTTTGACCTGTTCAATTTCAACGTGTATGCGATCTGTGGCGACGGCGACATGATGGAAGGTGTGTGCTGCGAAGCAGCGTCGCTCGCGGGACACCTGAAACTCTCGAACCTGTGCTGGATCTATGACAACAACAGCGTGACGCTGGACGGTCCAGCGAAATGGTCGCTGGACGAAGACGTGATGACGCGGTTCCTGGGATACAAGTGGAACGTGTTGCGCGTGCCGCGATGCCAACAGCATTCCGATGCTGGAGAACGCGTATCACTCGTTCTTGCGCACGGACGACAAACCCACACTGATCGTGGTGGACAGCCACATCGGGTACGGATCGCCGCACAAGCAGGATTCTTCGGATTCGCACGGCGAGCCGCTCGGCGAAGAAGAAGTAAAGCTGGTAAAGAAATTTTACGGCTGGCCCGAAGATGCGAAGTTCCTGGTGCCGGACGGCGTGTACGATCACTTCAAAAATGGGATCGGCAAGCGCGGCGGAGAAGCGCACTCCGCGTGGGTGGCGAAGTACGGGGACTATAAAAAACAGTTTCCGGAGCTGGCTGATCAACTGGAAAAAATTCAGAAGTGGCAATTGCCGAACGGCTGGGACAAGGATTTGCCGACGTTCCCGGCGGATGCCAAGGGCATGGCTTCGCGCGATTCTTCCGGCAAGGTTTTGAACGCACTGGCAAAAAACATTCCGTGGCTGATCGGAGGGTCGGCGGATCTGGCGCATTCGAACAAGACCAATTTGACATTCGAAGGTGCGGGAGACTTCTTTCCCGGCGAATACGGTGGGCGCAATCTGCATTTCGGTGTACGCGAACACGCCATGGGCGCGGCCGTCAATGGCATGAGCGTTTCGCGGCTGCGTGCTTACAGCGCAACATTTTTCAATTTTAGCGACTACATGCGTCCCGCAATGCGCCTGGCCGCGTTGATGGAGACGCCATCAATCTTTATCTTCACCCATGACTCGATTGGTCTGGGAGAAGACGGACCGACGCACCAGCCGATCGAACAAATGGCTGCGCTGCGAGCTATGCCAAACATGATCGTGCTCCGGCCGGGCGACGCAAACGAAGTTGTGGAAGCGTACCGCGTAATTATGGGATTGCGGCACCAGCCGGTCTCTCTGGTGTTGACGCGCCAGCCGATGCCCACCTACGACCGCACGAAGTACGCGCCGGCGTCGGGAGTAGCCAAAGGCGCATATGTGTTTGCTGACGCGGAAGGCGGAAAGCCGGATGTGATCCTGATGGGCACGGGCAGTGAGCTGCACCTGTGCGTGGAAGCGTATGAACAATTGAAGAGCGAAGGCATCAAGGCTCGAGTCGTGAGCATGCCGAGCTGGGAATTGTTCGAAGCGCAGGATGCGGCTTACCGCGAGAGCGTCTTGCCTGCCAGCGTGACCGCGCGGGTGTCCGTGGAAATGGCGACGACGTTCGGCTGGGAGCGCTACGTCGGTTCAAAGGGCGAGATGATTGGCATGCACCGCTTTGGAGCCTCGGCACCGATTAAAGATGTGCTGAAGAAATTTGGCTTTTTGACCGAGAACGTGGTGGCTGCTGCCAAGAAAGTGTTGGGAAAGTAAGCGACTCCAACCCGAACTGATTCGCGTGTTGCGTATTTTTCTGGAGAGATGATGAAACTGGTGATTGGCTCGGATCACGCCGGGTTTCAGTTGAAAGTGGCGATCGGCGAATTTCTGAAGGCGCAAGGGTATGAGGTGCTGGACGTGGGCGCGTTTGATGAAAAGCCTTCCGACTACCCGGATTTTGCGGAGAAGGTTGGCGCCGCCGTGCTGGACGGGCGTGGCGAGCGCGGCATTCTGATCTGCGGGAGCGGCGTGGGCGTAAGCGTGGCGGCAAACAAGATTCCGGGCATTCGCGCGGGCATGTGTCATGACACCTACTCGGCGCATCAAGGAGTGGAGCACGATGACATCAATGTGCTAGTCCTGGGCTCCCGCGTAATTGGGGTGGAGCTGGCGAAAGACCTGGTGAAGTCATTTCTCGGCGCGAAATTCACGAATGAAGAGCGGCACTTGCGGAGGTTGGGAAAAGTGAAGGCGATTGAAGCGAAGTATATGAGCGCGAAGCGTTAGGAAAGATGGGAGTGAGTGGTTTTGGTGTGGCTTGATTTAAACGCGCACCGGCCCTTTTGAAGCTCGCGGCTAAACGGTGCGGCACCTGAGACTGACCCAGCGCTCGCGCTACCGGAGTAGAATAGAGTTTGGAGAGTTTTCAGTCAGGAGAAATTGTTATGACAACTACAAGTACTTTGCCAAATGTGGGAACGAAAGGCGCAAATCCGCTGAAGGGCCTGCTGACGTATGGGCAGTCGCCGTGGATGGACTACGTGCGGCGCGACCTGCTGACCGGCGGTGGGCTGAAGAAGATGATCGATGAAGATGGATTGCGTGGCATGACCTCCAATCCAACTATTTTCGAAAAGGCCATCACCGGTGGTGACTATTACAAGGACATTCTGGAATCCGCGGACGCAAAAAAGCTGGATGCTAAAGGCGTGTTCGAGAAGATTGCCATTCGCGACGTGCAGGATGCTTGCGACATCTTCAAAGGCGTCTACGCAGATAGCAAACAGAAGGATGGCTTCGTAAGCCTTGAGGTTTCTCCGCTATTGGCAAGCGACGCGCAGGGCACCATGGAAGAGGCGCGTCGGCTGTGGAAGGCGGTGAACCGCCCCAATTTAATGATCAAGGTGCCGGGCACCCGAAGGAATGCGTGCCGGCCATACGCACCCTGCTGGAAGAAGGCATCAACATCAATATCACCCTATTGTTCGCGCAATCGGCGTACGAGGCCGTGGCCGAAGCATTCCTGGCAGCGCTGGAAGCGCGAGCGAAGAAGGGCCAGGACGTGGCGCACGTGGCCAGCGTGGCAAGCTTCTTCGTCAGCCGCATCGATACGCTGATCGACTCGCAGATCGATGAGAAGCTCAAGAGCGAAAAGGATGCGGCGAAGCGCGAACTGCTGAGCTCCATCGAAGGCAAAGTGGCGATCGCCAACGCCAAGCTCACCTACAAGAAGTACCAGGAACTGTTCGGCGGCGCGCGATGGCAAGCGCTCGCGGCTAAGGGCGCGCAGGTGCAGCGCCTGCTATGGGCCAGCACCAGCACAAAGAACAAGAAATATCGCGATGTGATGTATGTCGAGGAGCTGATCGGTGCGGACACTGTCGACACCATTCCGCCCGCCACCTTCGATGCTTTCCGCGACCACGGCAAACTTCGCAACAGTTTGACGGAGAATGTTGATGCTGCCGCCAAAGTCATGTCGGATCTTGAGAAAGCCGGCATTTCCATGAAGCAAGTGACTGACAAGCTGGTGGTGGACGGCGTCAAGCTCTTCGCCGATGCGTTCAAGCAATTGCTGGAGGCGACGGGCAAGACGGCCGGCGTGCAGGCGTGAGTCTGGACAAAATTAGCTACAAGCTTCCGGAGCCGCTCGCCGGTGGCGTCAAAGCAGCATTGGACGATTGGAAGAAGAACAACAAGGTTGCGCGGCTCTGGGAAAAAGACGCCAGCCTGTGGAGCGGCACCGACGAAAGTAAATGGCTGGGTTGGCTCGGCATTACGTGATGAGCAAATCGCTAACATCGCCGCGCTGAAGGCGATCGCCGCCGACATCAAAAAGGCCAAATTCAAGCACGCGCTGCTTCTGGGCATGGGTGGATCGAGCCTGTGCCCGGAAGTTTTGCGGCTTACGTTCGGCAAGATCAAGGGCTTCCCGGAACTGCACGTTCTGGATTCCACCGACCCCGCGCAAATCAAAGCCATCGAGAAAAAGATCGATCTGAAAAGCACCATTTGCATCGTCTCCAGCAAATCGGGGAGCACGCTCGAACCCAACATCTATAAGCAATACTTTTTCGAGCAGATAAAAAAGAAGGTCGGCGCGAACGAGGTCGGCAATCGTTTCATCGCCATCACCGATCCCGGCTCAAAGATGCAGCAGGTCGCCGAGCGCAACAAATTCCGGAAAATCTTCTTCGGAGTGCCCAGCATCGGTGGCCGATACTCGGCGCTGTCGAATTTCGGCATGGTGCCGGGCGCAGTGATGGGAATGGACATCGCCAAATTCCTAAAGAATACGCAGGAGATGGTGAAGGCTTGCGGTACGAGCGCAGCCGCCGACAAAAATCCCGGCGTGCTGTTGGGCGCGATCCTGGGTGTGGCGGCGACGCAAGGCCGGGACAAGTGCACGATCATCACTTCACCGGGTATCGCAGATCTCGGCGCCTGGCTTGAGCAACTGATCGCGGAATCGACCGGTAAAATCGGCAAAGGCATTATTCCCGTCGATCGCGAAACGCTAGGCAAGCCGCCCGTTTACGGAAACGATCGCGTGTTCGCGTATCTTCGGCTGCAAACCAAGCCGAACAAAGCGCAAGACGCGGCGGTATCCGCACTTGAAAAGGCGGGGCAACCGGTGGTGCGCATTGACGTGCCGAACATTTATAACCTCGGCCAGGAATTTTTCCGCTGGGAGATCGCAACCGCCGTTGCCGGATCGATCATCGGCATCAACGCTTTCAACCAGCCGGATGTGGAAGCCAGCAAAATCGAAACCCGCAAATTGACTGAAGAGTACGAAGCGAAGGGTCAGCTGCCAGCAGAAACGCCGTTCTTTGAGGGCGATGGAATCAAGCTGTACGCCGACGAGAAAAATACTGCGGCACTCAAAGGCGGCGCCACGCTTTGCGACGTCCTCAAGACACATGTGAATCGCCTAAAGACCGGCGACTACTTTGGCGTGCTTGGCTACATCACCATGAACGAAGCGAATGAAGTAGCGCTGCAGAAGAGCCGGCACGCGGTCCGCGACACCAAAAAAATGGCAACCGTTCTGGGATTCGGCCCGCGCTTCCTGCATTCCACCGGACAAGCCTACAAGGGCGGCCCCAACTCCGGCGTTTTTCTGCAAATCACCTGTGACGATGCCGTCGATCTCCCCGTGCCCGATCAAAAATATACCTTCGGTGTGGTGAAGGCCGCGCAAGCCCGCGGCGATTTCGCGGTGCTTGCCGAACGGGGACGACGCGCGCTACGCGTGCATCTAGGGAAAAATGTTAGCAAAGATCTCGCTAAATTAGGCGCAGCGCTGCAACAGGCACTGAAGTAGAGAACACTGAATTTTTCATCATCCAAACAAACGCTGAGGAGCGCACGCAATGCAACTGGGCATGATCGGCTTAGGCAGGATGGGCGCAAACATGGTGCGCCGGTTGCAAAAAGGCGGGCATGAGGGCGTGGTTTTCGACCGCTCACCCGCCACTGTGAATCAACTCGCCTCCGAAGGCGCGACCGGCTCATCATCACTCGATGATTTCGTCAAAAAATTAAGCAAGCCGCGCGCGGTGTGGCTGATGGTTCCGGCAGGCGTCGTCGATGCCACGCTGCATGAATTGACCAGCAAGCTGGACGTCGGCGACATCGTCATCGACGGTGGAAATTCCTACTACATCGACGACATTCGACGTGCGAAAGAGCTCTCCGCGAAAGGCTTGCACTATGTAGACGTGGGCACCAGCGGCGGCGTGTGGGGACTCGAGCGCGGCTACTGCCAGATGATCGGCGGCGAAAACGACATTGTGAAGCACCTCGATCCCATCTTCAAAACGCTTGCGCCCGGCCGCGGGAATATCGACAGAACGCCAGGCCGCGAAAAGGTAGCGGGCACTTCGGAAGAAGGCTATTTGCACTGCGGCCCTTCGGGGGCGGGACACTTTGTGAAAATGGTGCACAACGGAATCGAGTACGGGCTGATGGCGGCATATGCCGAGGGCTTGAACATTCTGAAACATGCGAACGTCGGCAAACAACAACACGAAACCGACGCCGAAACCACGCCACTGCGCTATCCGGAGCACTATCAGTACGACTTCAATCTCGCGGATGTCGCTGAAGTGTGGCGGCGCGGCAGCGTCGTCGCCTCGTGGCTACTCGATCTCACTGCGATTTCGCTGCTTCAGGAGCCAACTTTGGAAAAATTCTCGGGTCGCGTCTCCGATTCCGGCGAAGGGCGCTGGACCATTCTCGCGGCAATCGAATCGGGCGCTCCCGCTCCGGTATTGACCGAATCGCTTTACGAGCGATTCACGTCGCGCGGCGAATCGGACTTTGCATCGAAGATCCTGTCCGCGATGCGCTTCCAGTTCGGCGGACACATCGAAAAGAAGCACTGATTTCGCAGCATGATGAATACGAAGCGCAGTTGTAGAGGCCGCCTTCCACGGCGGGCCATTTTAAAATTGAGGCGCACAACATTCGCTGGGGACATGCAACTCCCGCTCCAAGCAGAAAGAGTCCTTGAATAAAACGTGAACCACCTCAATCCAAACCCCAAAGCCTCTCCCTGTGTGATGGTGATCTTCGGCGCCACCGGCGATCTCACCAAACGCAAACTCGTTCCCGCGCTGTGCAATCTCGCGCAGGACGATCAGCTCCCCAAACGCTTCGCGATCATCGGCTTCGCCGCGAACGATGAAACCACAGAGTCCTTCCGGAAGAAACTCGGCGAAGAGATTCCCAAGTACTCGCACATCGATCCCAAAACCTGGGAGTGGTTTGCCGAGCGCATTTACTACGTGAAGGGCGACTTCGGCGACGCGGAAGCCTTCAAACGCCTGCAGCAGCAAATCACAGAAGTCGACAAGCAACACGACACCCAGGGCAATCGATTTTTTTACTTGGCCGTTGCACCGCGATTTTTCTCCCCCATCGTCAAGCAGCTTGGGGACATCGGGCTCACCAAAGAAGAAAACGGCCGCTGGGCACGCGTAATCGTTGAAAAGCCGTTCGGCCACGATCTCGCGTCCGCGATTCAGCTCAATAAGGAACTCAAGCAGGTCCTCTCCGAAAATCAGATTTACCGTATCGATCACTATCTCGGCAAAGAGACCGTGCAGAACGTCATGGTTTTTCGTTTCACCAACAACATCATCGAGCCGCTGTGGAATCGCAATTATGTCGATCACGTGCAGATCACCGCGGCGGAAACGGTTGGCGTCGAGCATCGTGGCGGCTTCTACGAAACTGCCGGCGCTCTTCGCGACATGGTGCCCAACCATTTATTCCAATTGCTTACGATGACGGCAATGGAACCTCCGATTTCGTTCGACGCCGATGAAGTCCGCAACAAGCAAGCAGAAATCCTGCATGCTATCCAGCCGCTCGATCCCGAAGAGGTTCTCACCTGCGCGATCCGTGGCCAGTACGGCGAAGGCTCCGTCGATGGCCAGGGCGTTCCGGGATACCGCCAGGAAGAGGGCGTCGCGCCCGATTCGCAAACCGAAACCTTTGTGGCTCTCCGACTGCAGATCGACAATTGGCGCTGGGCTGGCGTGCCCTTCTACCTGCGTACCGGCAAGCGCCTCGCGCAGCGCGCCACGGAAATTGTCATTCAGTTCCGCCGCACGCCATTTATTCTCTTCCGCAACACTACGGTGAAAAATCTCGAAACCAATCGCCTGGTCATTCACATCCAACCCGACGAAGGCATCTCGCTCAGCTTCGGCGCGAAAGTTCCCGGATCAGTGATGAAGCTCGGCCAGGTCGAAATGGATTTCGACTACACACGCTACTTTGGTGTCGAGCACAACACCGGTTACGAGCGCCTGCTCCACGATTGCATGGCTGGCGATGCCACGCTGTTCCAGCGCGCAGACATGGTCGAGGCCGGCTGGACTGTGATCCAACCCATTCTGGATGTGTGGCACGCGCTGCCTCCGCGAGGTTTTCCGAATTATGCTGCGGGCAGCTGGGGTCCAACGGAAGCCGACGAGTTACTGGCGCGCGACGGTCATACCTGGCGTCAGATCGGCCACGACGATCCGCGACAAGCAGGGTGTCGTGGTTGCGCCCGATAGCGCAGCCGCCGCGCCCAAGTAAGCTTCGCGACATCAGGCGGTCATTCACATCGTCAAGCCGTCTAGTTTATCTGTGGACCAATATCGTTCGGTACCAAGGAGCATCGTGACTCCCGAAATTCGCATCCTCTCCGACGGCAACGCCATCGCGCGCCGCACCGCGGAGCTCTGGCTCGCCGCGGCAAAATCAGCAGTGCGGCAAAATGGCACGTTCAGCGTTGCGCTCTCGGAGGATCCACTCCGAAGACGCTTTACATGCTGCTCGCGACTGACTCCACTTTCCGCGAGCAGCTCCCCTGGGACAAGACGCAGTTTTTCTTCGGCGATGAGCGCCATGTCGCTCCCGATCACAAAGACAGCAATTTCCGAATGGCCAACGAAGCCATGCTCGCCCACGTTCCCATTAAGCCGGAGCAAATTCACCGCATCAAAGCCGAATATCCCGATGCCGACAGAGCCGCCATGGAATACGAGCAGGATCTTCGCACTGGCTTCAAACTCGCCGCGGGGCAGTTGCCGCGTTTCGACCTTTTCCTTGTAGGAATGGGTGACGAAGGCCATGCGCTTTCGCTCTTCCCTGGAACCAAGGCTCTGCACGATAATGGTCGCCTGGTGATGCGCAACTGGGTGGGCAAGTTTTATACCGATCGCATTACCATGACGGCGCCAGTCGCGAACAATGCCGCGCTCGTTGTCTTCATGGTCACGAAAGCGGATAAAGCGCCGGCGCTGAAAGCGGTTCTTGAGGGCCCGCACGAGCCGGAGCAATTGCCCTCGCAATTGTTCGCTCCGACCGGCGGCAAGCTTTTATGGCTGGTCGACCGAGACGCGGCGAGTATGCTTTCGGTAGGCACTCGCGAGTAGTCGCGGCGCGATTCTTTGCAGATTTTTCTAGGAGGTCGGGGCTTCAGCCCCGACGATAAAGGAAATTGAACGAGGCTTTAGCGCCTGAAGAAAGCTTTTTGGATTTGATTGAACGATATCGCGGCGGTTTGAACGCATCGACCGCAAATCGATCGAAAGATTGAGGAGAAATTCATGGCTACCATTGCAAGCGGAAGCAAAGTCGAAACCTATCTAGGCGCAAAAGCAGAATCCCTACTTGGCTTCAAATCGCCAAAAATTTCGAAGGACCGTCTGCAACTCCCGGGACCTGACTTCATCGATCGTGTCTATTCCCTCACGGACCGCAACGTGCGCGTACTTACCAATCTCCAGCGCATGTTTGGACATGGTCGCCTGCGCAACACCGGCTACCTCTCGATCCTGCCAGTCGATCAGGGTATCGAGCACTCCGCTGGCGCCAGCTTCGCGAAAAATCCCGAGTACTTCGATGGCGAAAATATCGTCAAGCTCGCCATCGAAGGCCAGTGCAATGCGGTGGCTTCGACCTTTGGCGTCCTCGGCTCTGTCGCCCGCAAATACGCCCACAAAATTCCCTTCATCGTGAAGCTCAACCACAATGAACTCCTTACCTATCCCAACAAAGCCGACCAGGTGCTCTTCGGCACCGTGAAAGAAGCCTATGACATGGGCGCAGCGGCCGTTGGCGCCACGATTTACTTCGGTTCCGAACAGAGCGGACGCCAGATCGTTGAAATCAGTCAGGCCTTCGCGCAGGCGCACGATCTCGGCATGGCCACGGTTCTGTGGTGCTATCTCCGTAACAACGCGTTCAAGAAAGACAAGGACTACCACCTCTCGAGCGATCTGACGGGGCAGGCGAATCATCTCGGTGTCACCATCAAGGCCGACATCATCAAGCAGAAGCTCGCCGAAAATAACGGCGGCTATCAGGCGCTCAACATGGGCGACTCCAGCTACGGCAAATTCGACAAGCGCATTTATACGGAACTCAACAGCGATCACCCCATCGATCTCTGCCGCTATCAGGTCATCAACTGCTTCTCCGGCCGTGCGGGCCTGATCAATTCGGGCGGCGCCTCTGGGGCCAATGACTTTGAGGAAGCGGTGACGACCGCGGTCATCAACAAGCGCGCAGGCGGCACCGGGCTGATCTCCGGTCGCAAAGCCTTCCAGCGCCCGATGAGCGAAGGCGTCCAGCTCCTGAACGCCATCCAGGACGTCTATCTCAGCCCCGATGTTACGATCGCCTAAGTAGCACAGGCGCTCCTGCCTGTGCACCCAAGCAAGATCAGGGACAATTCTGCCCATTCGGAGTCGTAATCCGAATCTCGAGCCACAAATCCATTCAATCCACTCTCAAAATCAAATATCCTCTATCCACAATGCCAACCCAAATCTCTCCGATGCTCGCCGTCACTGACCCCAAAGCCGCCATCGAATTCTACAAATCCGCATTCGGCGCCATCGTCAACTGGCACCTCGACCACGCTGTGGCCGGACTTTCCATCGATGGCGCCGAGTTCTTCCTGGCCGCAGAGTCCCCGCAATACGGCACGCGTGGTCCATCTGCGGCAGGCTTCACTACCGTACGGATTGAACTCTTCGTGGACGATCCCGTCGCCGTCCACCGCCGAGCGATGGCCGCTGGTGCCACCAACCACAGCACCGTCGAACGACACGAGTACCCCACGACCGCCCCTCGCCCCATTCCCCCCATGCTCCAGGGCGCCGTCGTTGACCCGTTCGGTCACCTCTGGCTCATCGGGAAATTTCTCGAGTAGCTCAGAACTCGTGTATGTCGAACTAAACACAAGGTGCCGGCACTGCGTCCCACTCCGGGATTCCATGCATCCAATCTCGGTCCGGCGAGCTGCGGACAGACTGTTCCCAGGAGTCAGCTATGCCCAAATCCGTGTTGATCGTTGACGATCACGAGGCGGTCCGCCGCGAGCTGCGGCGCCTGTTCCGAGACTACGAAGAATTTACGGTCTGCGGTGAAGCTCAGGATGGATCCGAAGCGCTAACCAAGGCTCAGCAGCTGCTTCCGGATCTCATCATACTGGACCTGGTAATGCCCGAGATGGGCGGCCTGGAGGCCGCCACCGCGCTTCACTACATGATGCCGGAGGTCCCCATCTTCCTGCTTACCGCCCACTATAGCCGCGAACTGGAGTTAACCGCGTTGCAATGCGGAGTGCGTGCCATTTTCTCCAAGTATGATGACCTGACCAGGCTATTGCGGCGCGCCCGCGTGGAGTTGCGTGTCGAGCCGGACGAGAAAGTCGAGCGAGAACCTCCAAATGACGGTGCCGGCGAACGATCTCCGCTAAACTGAATGCACCATGCGCATCTCCGTCTCCCATAACAAACCGAAAGAAGAAATCGTGAAAGCGGTCGACCGTTCCTTCGCCGATCTGTTTCAGGGAGCCGATATTCCGCTGAAGATTACCAATCCTCAGAAAAGTTGGACCGGTTCCACCATGAACTTTTCCCTGACAGCAAAACTGGGCTTCCTCAGCACCCCCATCAAGGGATTCGTCGAAGTTACCGACCGCGAGGTCATCATCGACGCTGATCTCGGCCTCCTCGAGCGCATGATTCCCCAAGAAAAAGCACGCGAAATCCTCAGCACCAGAGTCCGCGGCCTGCTCGGATCCGGCGGCAAACGCAGCTGATTCGGTCCGCTATCGACGGCAGATTCCTGCCAATCGTGTCACACCATTCACGCCCTCTCCGTGAGGCCCATTCCAGGTGGATTGACGTGCTTCCGGACGGTTGTTAGATTGCTTCTCTTGTGCATAGAGGACGGAACTCATTGATTCAGCGTGCGGTGGCCTGGACGGTGTTGGCGACACTGGCCGCGTTTGCCGTCGGTTGTGGCGGCGGGACGAAGGTCAGCACGAAGACCGTGGTGCCTGCCGCCGCCAAGCCGGTGATCAAGGATGCGACCAAGGAAGAGCTGCTCGACAAATACAACCAGATCGCTTTGGGCGTAAAGACGGTCAATGCGACGGTAGAGCTCAAGCCGACGGCGGGTTCCCGGTACAGCGGAGTCATCGAGGAATATCACGAGGTAAAGGCGTTCCTGCTGGCGGCGCGGCCAGCGAGCGTCCGCATGATCGGGCAGGCGCCCGTAATCGGCACCACCGTGTTTGATATGGCTAGCGATGGTGAAACGTTTCGCGTCTCGATTCCATCCAAAAACAAGTTTCTGGTCGGCCAAGTGGCGACCGAGCGAAACAGCAGCAAGCCCATTGAGAACCTGCGACCACAGCATTTACTGGAGGCGCTGTTGTGGCCGGAGATACGAAAAGAGGAGCCGGTCGTTCTGGAGGAATTCAACGATGAGACCGCGCGGTATTACGTGCTAACGGTTTTGCGTGGTGGCTATCGCATGGAGATTCTGCGCAAGGTGTGGTTCGACCGGGCGGACCTGCAGGTGGCGCGGCTGCAGAGTTATGGGCCGAAGGGGATTCTTATTTCGGATATTCGATTCTCGGATTGGCAGCCGGTGACGGCAAATCCTGGACAAGCGGACTCCGCTGCAGGCGGAGGCGAAACAGCAGCGGTTAGCTCGATTCCCTCGTGCGATTCGAATTGATCGTCCACACGACGACTACCGGCTGGATTTGCAGATCACCAAGATTTCAGTGAATGAGGATATTCCCGCCGATCGATTCAAGCTGGAGCAGCCCGCAGGCAGCGAACTGGTGCGCGTGGGCGAGAACTCTGACAGCAAACCGGCCACGGAGAGCAACGCACCCGAGCACAAGCGATGATGGGCGAACTAGTAGTTCGCAATCTGCTGCACCGGCCGCTGCGCACGCTGATCGGGGTGATGGCAGTGGCCGTGGAAGTGGCGTTGGTGGTGCTGATTGTGGGGCTCACTTCTGGGCTGCTGCAGGAGACCGCCAAGCGCATCCAGGGAATTGGCGCCGACATCATGGTGCAGCCACCCGCCGCTTCGATCTTTCTGGGGTTCAGCGGTTCGCCGATGCCCATCAAGATCGGCAACCGTCTTTCGGAAATGAAGTACGTTCAGGCGGTGGCCCCGGCCCTGCTGCAATTCAATTCCAGCGGCGGCGTTGAGGTGATATACGGCATCGATCCGGAAAGCTTCCGGGCGGTGTCGGGTGGATTCGCGTTTGTGCAAGGGCATGACATGGAGGGCCCGGACGACCTTTTAGTGGACGATTGGCAGGCGCGCGCGAAAAACGTAAAGGTCGGCGATACGTACTCGGTGCTGAATCACGATTGGCACGTTGTGGGGATATTCGAACATGGAAAAGGAGCGCGGCTGTTTGTACCGATCACTACGCTGCAGGAACTGGTGGGCGCGCGCGATAAAGCTTCGATTTTCTTCCTGAAGTGCACACGTCCGGAACACACCGAAGATGTAATGGAAGAGATTCGCGGCATTCTGCCGGGCTATACGATCCGGCCGTTGAAAGATCTGCTGGCGCTGATGACCTCGACCAACGTGCCGGGGCTGGAAACGTTCATACATGCGATGATCGCGTTGGCGATTGCGATTGGACTGATGGTTATTTTCCTGACGATGTACACCACGGTGATCGAACGCACGCGGGATATCGGGGTGCTGAAATCAATTGGAGCGAATCGTGCGTTCATCGTGCGCGTGTTGATCACCGAGTCTGCGGCGCTGTGTGCATTCGGAGTGGTCGCGGGCGTGGGCTTGAGCTATCTGGTGCGCGCGGCATTTCTGGCGGGCTTTCCGACACTTTCGATTTTGATTACCAGGGAATGGATCGCGCGCGCGGCGGCGATCGCCTTTGCGGGAGCGGTCTTCGGGGCGAGCTATCCGGCATGGTTAGCCAGCCGCAAGGATCCGGTGGAAGCGCTTTCGTACGACTAAAAATGATGTGGCGTGTGCCGGCGTAAAGACAAGGTCTCGCCGAATTCGGTCTGCGCGCCTCGCAGGACAGGCTGTTGCTGTGGCTAGGCAGGGGTAGCAATCGCGGCTACAATACGAGCACTTGCCGAAGGACCGATTTTTTTCAAGGCAAAAACAGCTTGGAGCCCATACTCAAGACAGAAAATTTGTGGAAGCTCTATCGCGCCGGCAAGGTGGAAGTGCCCGCTTTGCGCGGCGTGAACTTCGAAGTGCTTCCGGGCGAATCGGTGGCGGTAATGGGCCCGTCTGGATGCGGCAAATCGTCGCTGCTGTACATGATTGGCGGGCTCGCGCAGGCATCGCGGGGCACGGTTTTGGTGGACGGCAACGACTTGACGACCATGAGTGACGCCGCGCGTACGAAATTGCGGCGCCACAAGATCGGATTCGTATTCCAACGATTCAATTTGCTACCGACTTTAACGGCCAAGGGCAATATCGCGATCGCGCAGTTCATTCATGGCGATGGCTTTGATCCGCATCGCTTTGACGTAGTCACTAAAATGCTAGGATTGGCGGGACGCCTGGATCATAAACCTTCGGAAATGTCGGGAGGGGAGCAGCAGCGGGTGGCCATTGCGCGAGCGATCATCAATGAGCCAAAAATTTTGCTGGCCGATGAGCCGACCGGGAATCTCGATTCAAAAAATTCCGAGATCGTATTGCAAATGCTGCGGCAACTGAATAAGGATCTGGGCCAGACCATCGTGATGATCACGCACAATCCGGAGGCGGTTACGTATTTCGACCGGGTAGTGCACATGCGTGACGGCATTATCGTCGACGGAATTCCGGCGGATTGAAATGGCGAGTGTCGGAACCATCCTGAAGCGAACGTTTTTCTGGGCGTACGAGCGGGGCACGTGGCAATACGACGTCGCGGTGGTAATCATACTTATTTTTGTGTTTTTGCCGCGGGGCTGGTTTCGAGACGAACCCGTTGTGGGAGTCTCAGCCAACGCGCCGGGACAAGTTGCGTTGGTGGCAGGAACCGAGAAAAGCGACCACCAAACCTATCGGGTGGACGCGCGTGTCCTGGCGCCTCCGGAAAAAACGCCCGCATTGCAAAATGAGCTGCACCAGGCGCTACGAAGGGCCTTGCCCGATCTGCGTAACGTGCGCTTCTCGATCATCAACATAGAGGCCGTGCGGGACGAAGAAGGCACGGTGATCGCCTACCAGGTAGAAATTAGCCGCTAAAGAGTTTGACCAGTTTGGCAGAAGGTGCGTGAACAGGCGGCCTCCGCAAACGCCGCAGGCAATTGGCGCATCCATTCTGCGTGCCCAGGCGTGTATGCTAGATGGCGCCGCTAAACTGGCGGAACGGAAAATTTAAGCCGCACAGGACCCTATCTTGAAACGCAGATTCTTCCTACTGGCAGGCATGGCAGCTCTCGTTGCGTTAGTCTGTCGTGGTGACGTTGCCGCACAAGGCGCGAATCACGCCACAACGGAATCCGTTCTCGCAATGATGGATAAGTCTGCTTCGGACTTCCGCAGCCTGAATGCGGACATCGAAAACACGAAATACACTGATGTGGTGAAAGACAGCTCGGTGGAAACCGGGCACATTTACGTGCGGCGCGATCAAAAAATGCGTATCGATATTACGAAGCCTGATCCGCGGACGATTCTGCGCAGCGGGGACAACCTGTTCATGTACACACCGAAAGTAAAGCGGGTAGAAGAATTCGATCTCGGCAAAAATCGCTCGATGGTCGATCAATATGTATTGCTAGGGTTTGGCACGAAAAGCCAAAATCTGCAGAAGAGTTACGACGTGAAGCTGACTGGAGAAGAACAACTGGATGGCCGCAGAACGTATGTGCTGGAGCTGACGCCGAAATCGGATGACGTCCGGAAGAAGATCACGAAAATCCAGATGTGGATCGATTCTTCGTCATGGCTCCCGGTGCAGCAGAAATTCTACGAAAGTGGATCGGCCGATTACATCCAGTTCCACTATTCGAATGTGATGAAGAACCTGAAGATTCCTGATTTCCGGTTCAAGCCGGACTGGCCTAAGGATGTTACGCGCGTCAGGCCGGGGATGTAGACGGTTCGCGACGTTTCAACGTTGCGCGCAGCGGTTCTCAACAAATGTGACAGCGGATCCCTCACCCCCGCTGAAGGACGCGGGGGATTCGGGATGACAGCATGCCTTGGATTGCTGGCATGAACAGATTGTTGCCGGCAGACCGAGTCACTGGGTGGCTTGTTCTTGTGCGAGCAGCTGCTGCTTGCGCGATAAGCCCCAGCGATATCCGGCAAGGTTGCCGTCCTCGCGAATTACGCGATGGCAAGGCACTACGATGCAGACAGGGTTTGTGGCGCAGGCTCGCGCTACGGCGCGGACGGCTTTGGGATTACCCACCGCCTTGGCTACCTGAGAATAGGTGCGCGTGGAGCCGCGAGGAATCTGCTGGAGTTCCTGCCACACACGCCGCTGAAACGCGGTGGCCTGCAAGTCCAGAGGCAACTCCATGCGTGGAGGCTTTCCTTCCACACGCTCGACAATCTCTTTCACCCAGCGTTCGAAAGTATCGGTCGCTGGAACAATTTCCGCTCGCGGATACTCCTGGCGCAATTCGGCGATCAAGTTGGCGTCGGAGTCGCCGAGATAAACCGCTGATACTCCACGATCAGTGGCCGCCACCAAAACTTTTCCCAATCCTGACTTCGCGACGCTATATCCGATATTCATGCCCTTTCCTCCTTTTTGATAAGTTGCCGGTGTCATACCCAATTGCGCGTTGCTGCGCTCGTAAACGCGACTGGAGGAGCCATATCCGGTCTCATACAGAGCGTCCGTGATGCTCTTGCCGTCGCGCAGCATTTTTTTGAAACGCGCAAGGCGTAGAGCTTCGGCCAATTCGCGCGGGCGCAAACCGGTTACCTGAAGAAATGCTCGCCGCAGGGTCGCGGGCGTGGAGTGCAACTTTGCGGCTAAGGCCCCGAAGCGCACAGTGTCGTCGCGCGACTCTGCCAATTCGCGGGTTGCCGCCTGGACCAGGGCCACTGGCCCGGCGATTTCGTTAGGCTTGCAGCGGCGGCAGGCACGGAATCCGTGTTTTTCAGCTTCTTCGCCGGTGCGAAAGAAGAGCACGTTTCGCCGCAAGGGGCGGCGCGCCGGACACGAAGGCCGGCAATAGATGTGCGTCGATCGCACGGCGAGGACGAACGTGCCGTCGGCGCGTGCATCGCGCGACATGGTCGCTTGCCAAAAGCGCGCCGCGGCACGCGCAGGAATGCTGCATTCGCTTGGCATACTGTTGTGCTTGTTCATGGGGTTCCTCATCACGGAGCCCAAGTTAGCGCAGGCTCAGGAACAAATCTATCCGCAAAGAAGCGTCAATGTGGGATTCGGAGGCGGCTCAAGCTTCTACGGCTTTGGCAACGGTGCCGCGTACCGGGGATGGTGTGGGGTGGGGCGCGGTAATCACGAGGAGAACCGCGGCCAAAATGACTGCGCCCGCGACAACTGTCCGCAAAGAAATGGTTTCGCCTATAAACAGCCAGCCTAAAAACAAAGCCACCACCGGATTGACCAGCGCGTAGGTGGCTACACGCGTCGCAGTGCTTTTTTTCAAAATATAAACGTAAGCGGTGAATCCCATCATGGAGCCGAAAAAGACCAGATAACCGATAGCGATCCACGAGCGCATAGACACGGCTGCCAGATGCAGGGAGCCCACTTCACCGGTGAAAAATCCGACCACCCATAGAGCCACACCCCCGCATAAGCTCTGCATGGCGGCGCCCATCAAGGGTGACGGGAGCGCTCCGTGTTTGGAGTAAAGAGAGCCGCAGGCCCAGGCAAAGGAAGCAACGACGAGGATGATCAGGCCCGTAGGGCTAAGGCGGTCGGCGCCGCCGAAATTCTTGGGACCAACCAAGAAGACCACGCCTGCAAATCCGAGAATGACTCCGATCAGGACTCGCGCGACTGGGCGGGTGCCGCCGGGCCGCAGCCAATCGACAAGCACCATCCACAGGCAAACCGTTGCCACGAGCAAGGCCGTCAACCCGGACGGCACGGTCTGCTCGGCAACGCAGACACCGCCGTTGCCGACGAAAAGCATGAGAAAGCCGGTGATGGCGGCGGTGCGCCAATGCTCGGCTGTCGGGCGAATCCCCGTTTTCCACCGCAATATGGGGTAGAACAAAAGACCGAAGCCGAGATGCCGCAGCCCTGCCACTAATAGCGGGGGAAAGGATTCGACCCCGATACGAATGGCGAGGTACGTGGATCCCCAAATGACGTACACGGCTGCGAAAGACAGGAGCACAAGTGTCGAGGTTGGCTCATGTGTGGGTGCCAGGTCATTGGAAGCACCAGTAGTGACCCGAGTTTGAGACGCGGTAGCTGACATAGAGATGAACGGTAGCGGCGCAGTGAACCGCGCCGAGTGGCTGGCAACTACAGTAGGAGTTGCCGCCGCGAGTGTCGAGAACCATATTGGTGCACGATTTGGAAGCGGATCTATCCACAAAGCACAATCAAAGCGCAGATCAATTTGTTGGCGGTGCGTATGGGTTGTTAGCCTTGCTTACGTCCAAAAATAGCGGGCGTAAAGAGTGTTGTGCTTGTTTTAATCAGGTGGTGTGACGAAGGTGACGCGAATAGTCGCGAGGCGGTACCATTACGAAGTATTTGAACTTAGGGCACTTCGCGCGTTTTCCACAGGTTGACGCGAGCATAGGTTAGTGGCATCTTAACGACCCCGCCTCCGCGGGGTTGAGCCTCCATCAGAGTGCTCGAGTGGTCGGGGAAGCAAGAAGACACGGAAATCGCAGTGGGCATCTCTGAGGGCGAGATGAGCGCGACGAACCACGCACGAGTTGCTGACGCTTTATCTTCGAAAGCTTCGAGGGCTTCCGCAGATGCCCCCAAGTCCGTGACCTCAGCAGCTATGTCCGCAGCCCGGCAGACCCAACCCGCGCTTGTGCCCACGGGCAGCAGCGTAGCCGTTCTAGCTACGCCGATTCCGGCGCTCCGGGTTCTGCCCCTCCTCACCGACACGCACACCCGGCGCTTTGTACGAGTTCCGACGCATGCAGTGGGCGTTCACCCGGAACATCGTTCTTATCCTCGCGCCACTTTGCGACTGCCGTTGCGGCTCCGAAGTGTCGGCAATGTGCCGGAACAGTTTCCGATTACTCTGGTCACGCGGGATATCAGCTCGACGGGCGTTTACTTCCTGTGCCCAAAATCGATTGTAGTTGGGACGGAAATCGAACTGGAAATCATCCTGGTCAGCCGGCCGATGGGCCGCGGGAATGTCGTGGCAGCCACCATGGCACGTGTCCAGCGTATCGAAACGGCGGCCATGCCCGGCTGGTACGGCGTCGCTGCCACGTTCGACGAGTTAGCTTTCGACCGCGACGATCGTGTCCCCACGCGATTCCTCAACCCATAAATTTCTTGACGCCTTAGCTTTCTTGCTGCAGGTTTTTTCGATATTTTCGTCCTAAACTTTCCACAGCCTGATAACTTGCCGTTCGCTAACTCCTGCCATACACTCTCCTCATACAGTTTTCCGCAGGTCTTCCAATCAATTCCACGGAAGCACAACCTAGCGGAAGAGGGGATGTCTGGGGGATTAATGAAAAAGCTGGTTGGCTGTCTGTTTGTGCTGGTGTCGGTATTTTTGTGTGCGCCGCGCAGTTGGGGGCAGGCGCAAATTACAACGGGAACGATTCAAGGCGACATTCGAGACGAAAAAGGCGGCGCAGTCGGCGGCGCCTCGATTGAAGCGAGAAATCTGGAGACGAACCTGGTTCGCACGGAAACCGCGGACTCGGATGGGCACTTTGCATTCCTGAGCGTACCACCAGGGCGATATGAGCTGAAAATCAGCCAGCAGGGCTTCGCCACGGTTTTGCAGCAAAACGTGAACGTGACGGTCGGTTCGGTGTTCACCATTCCGGTGACAATGAAGATTTCCTCGGTTTCCCAGCAGATTGTGGTCACCGATGTTCCGGTAATCGAAGTCACCAAGACTGAGTCATCTTCGACGCTGGATGAGTCCGCGGTAGCGAATACTCCGGTCCTCGGCCGCAAGTTTGAGGATTTGCTCACTCTTACGCCAGGTGTCAGCATCTCGCAAGGCCCGGACGGCGATGAAATCAACATCAATGGACAGCGCGGGATCTTCAACAATATTTCGCTGGACGGCGGCGACTACAACAACGGCTTCTTTGGCGAGCAGGCCGGCGGTCAGCGCGCGGCCATCGATATCACACTGGAAGCGGTGAAGGAGTTCCAGGTTATCGCCAGCGGAGCGAACGCTGAATTCGGGCGCACAGCCGGCGGCGTGGTCAACGTCATCACCAAGTCTGGCACGAACACCATCCACGGCAGCCTGTTCGAATATTTCCGCGACGAGTCGCTTACCGCCGCGGCTTCCGATGGCACTCCACTGACCGGGTTTCGCCGTAATCAGTTCGGCGGCACGCTCGGCGGTCCGATCAAGAAAGACAAGCTGTTCTTCTTTCTCGCTTCCGAAGGCATCATGGAAGACCTCACTCGCGCGAACCTGAGCGCGCCCCTGGGCACGGCTTGCGGCGTGACCAATCCGGTGTTCAATTCGACGATCACGGACGCGGAGATCTCCGCCAGCCCTGACTGCCAGCGGCAAACCTTGCTGAATTATTTCCAAAACAACTTTGGCGAAAACGAAGGCTTGCCGGTGGATCACATCCAGCGCAACGCTTCGGTTTTCGGACGCGCGGACTTGAACCTTAACGCCAAGACTCAGCTGTTCTTCTCGTATAGCTTTGACCGTTCGAACAATCCCAACCAAACCTTCGACGTGCCGACTTACGGGACCACCGCGAACGGCATTGAAGGCGCGTCGCACATTCAGTCTTTCAATGTGAACGGCACGAGCTCAATCACCAACAATGTGCTGAATGAAGCGCATTTTACCTATTCCCGCGAAACACGGCCACGCGCCGCAGTGGATAAGAACTCCGTTCCCGACACGGCCATGGGCTTCTTCCCAAATTTCCGGTTCGGACAACCGTTCTTCCTCGAGCCGAACGTCGATGAATTAACTGATCGACACGATCTCCGCGACAACGTTTCCGTAGTGCATGGCAGGCACACCTTTAAGTTCGGTGGCGAGTGGCTGCACACCTACAATAACCAGATCTTCCGCGGCTTCTTCACAGGGCGCTATATTTTCGACAGCCCAACCGGTTTTCTCCATTACGCTTCGGATCCCACTCTTGGCCCGGGCTTTGGGCCAACCACTGCGGAGTGCGCCGATGGGTCCTACACCGATATCTCCCTCGTGACCGGTATTACGTTGAATTCCAGCGGGACCTGCCCGGGTGGAGCGGCCTTCACTGGCGGACCGCTGCTGCTGTATCTGCAGCACGGGCCCACCACCGCGGGGCAATCGCTGGATTCTTCCGGTCGATCCGTGATTGCCAATGAAGATTATTCGCTTTTTGCCCAGGACACCTGGAAATTGTGGCGCAATTTCACATTGAACTATGGCCTGCGCTGGGACGCTCAGCGCTTCCCGGATCCCACCATTCCGCCATCGCAGACCGCCTATGGCGCGGATCTCGCCAATCCGGCATTCCCGTCCGACGGCAGACTGCACAATCAATGGAAGGAATTCCAGCCACGCGTCGGCTTCGCTTGGGACATTCGTGGTAATGGCAGGTCCGCCTTGCGCGCCAGCTACGGCATCTATAACGCGCGCCAGAACATGCTCACCCAGACGGGCGCGCTGACCACCAACGGCGTGCAGCAACAGTCAATCGCGGCAGGAAGCTGTCTGTTCAAGTTCGAGATCGGAGCACCTGGGGGTCCGGCGCTTTGCGGTCAGAACTCGGCAGGCGGGCCGCCCCCTTCGTACCCGGGCACCGTTCCCATTCCGCTGTTGCCGCCGGGCCAGTTTCCTTTCCAGTCCGGAGTTACGGTATTCGACAAGGATTACGCTAACCCACGCATCTACGCGACCAACGTCGGGTACGAACAGCAGATGTTCGGCGACCTGGCAGCCTATTTGGATTTCACGATCTCCAAGGGCGTGCATCTGACGCGTTTTACGAATCCGAACTCGGGCACAGGTTTCTTGCTGCCGAGCGGTGGAGCGGACACGGTTACCTACACCGGCGTACACGGTGTGTTCCCCGATCTGGGAGACATCACCAACACGGTCAGCTCTGCGAAGTCGCTGTATCGCGGCTTTACCGCCGGCGTACGCAAGCGCATGAGCCATCGGTTCCTGTTCGACTTTAACTACACCTACTCGGTGGACAAGGACGACGATTCCAACGAACGCGATCCGTTCACATTCCGGTACGCGAATCTCTTCAATCTCGCCTCGGAATATTCGAATTCGGATCGCGACGAACGCCACAAGGTCAACTTCTACACGGTAGCGAATCTGCCGTGGGGCTTTGACGCCAACGTTCGCATTCAGGCGCATTCGGCACAGCCGATTACGGACAACGTCAATGGTAACGGCACCGGAGCACCGTGCAGCGAGCAGAACTCGATCACGCGCTTTGTTTCCGATGGAAGCGGCGGCGTGGTCGATTGTGGCCGCAACCATCTGCGCAAAGACAATGGCTTCTTCACCTTCGACTTCGGGCTTTCCCGGCGCTTCCGCATCGGGGAGCGCTTTGCCATCGTTCCGAAGCTGGAGATGTTCAACACCTTTAACAACACCAACAATGTGAATCCGCTGTCGTCGCCGCAGCTCTTTGACTTCAACGGATTTCTGCGCGTCGGTGTAGGCGATCCGCGCCAGGCGCAACTTTCGGTTCGGATCGAGTTCTAAACGACACCTAGCCTTGAGGGCCCGCCTGATGCGCTGTCGGCAAAAGGCGGGCCTTTCCATTTTTTGCGGCGTTAGCGTGAGCGCTTCTACGGCACACCGCGATTTGCGGTAAGCTGAATACGAAGGACAAGCTTCTTTCGGCAGTGTTGTCCGCATCCAATCGAATATGAGTCGGAATCGGTGTTTTTGGAAACCAGGGCTGAGGCTATTCGCAGTCTTCTCCGTCTGCCTACCCGGACTCTTCGTGTTCGGACCTGTGTCCGTGGCTCAGGAATCACCACAGGCACCGATGACTCCACCGCCGGAACACGAAGTTCGTCGAATGTCGAACACGCCTGAAGCGCCCGCGCCGCCGTCGCTTCCTCCTGAAGAAATTATCAGGAAATTTTCGCAAAAAGAAGATCAGTACCTGGCAGCACGGAACGGATACAGCTTCCGCAAAACCATCCGCATTGATGAATTTGATCCGGAAGGAAAGCTAGTTGGCCAATATCTTTCTGTGTCCGAACAGATCCGCGCCGCCAACGGCCGAATCGTTAACAAGGTTCTCGAACATCCGCAGTCATCGCTGCATGTGGTGCCGCTGGAACCTGAGGACGTCAAAGAACTCGATCGCGTCCCTCCCTTTCCTCTGAACAGTAGCCAATTAGCCAAGTACGATTTGAAATTCGTGGGCGACGAGCAGATCGACGAAATACTCTGCTACATCTTCCAGGTGAAGCCCAAGAGTGTGGATCGCACCAATGCATATTTCGAAGGCGTGATCTGGGTTGATGCCAAATACCTCGAGGTAGTGAAGACCTACGGCAAATGGGTAAATGAATTGGGCGATGTGAAGATCGCGAACATGCCGTTTACTACGTTTGAGACTTATCGCGAGAACGTGGACGGCAAATATTGGTTCCCGAATTATCAGAGGTCGGATGAAACCGTTCACCTGAAGAACGGCGACTTTCCTGTGCGGCTGGTAATTAAGTGGAGCGATTTCAAGCCCTTTCCGGCTGCCGGAGTAGCTTCGCCGTCTGCTCCGTCGGCAACTTCGACGCAGGCTCCGGCCCGTGGCGCCAGCACCGGTTCAGCAGCGCCTAACGAACCGGCCAAACCTGTCGATCCCTCGAAACCGACGGATACTGCAAGACCGCCTCAGCGCTAACGTGAAATCATTGCGCCATTGGTCGCGACGGCTAAGAGGAACTCTCTTGGTCTGGTACTCTTGCTATCCCGTATGCCCGCCCAATCTGACGATCTCTGCGCTGTTCTATTCGACTGGGATGGCACGCTCCTGGATTCTTACGATGCCGATTCCGCAGCGTACCTGGCGGCCTTCGAGGAAATGGGCATCCCATTTTCACTGGAAGATCTGGCCCGGCACTATTCGCCTAATGGGCAGGCGGTCTACCGAGCTGCGAAACTTCCTCGTTCACGGTGGGATGACGCCAATCGCGCCTGGCGCAAGCAATACGCCACTCACAGGCCTAAGCTGATCGGCGGTGCGCGTCGCGTTCTCTCGCAAATCGCGCGCAGGTACCAACTTGGACTGGTCACCAGCGGAGATCGCGATCGTGTACACAAACAATTGCGCGAGTTTGGTTTGACGCGGCTGTTCAGCTCGCGCATATGTGGGGGCGACACAGTGCGGAAAAAACCAAATCCTGCCCCGCTGCGGCTGGCGCTGCGCGAGATGTGTGCGCAACCCGAAAGATGCGTTTATGTAGGAGATTCGGCCCACGATCTGGAAATGGCTCGTCGAGCCGGCGTGCGTGCCGTCGCGGTCCTCGGCCGATTTCCAACGGAAAAAGCCATGCGGGCGGCGAAACCGGAAATTCTGCTGGAATCGATCACCGAGCTCCCAGCCGCTCTGGCAGCTTTACGCAAGAAGCAATAATAGGTTTGCTCCGGCATCCTGGGTGCGCGGATCATGAGTTGGAGCGGACGTACGGTCTGCTACAATTTTCGAGTTTGTGACAAACACAAAACAAGCCAAACGATTTCTGGTATCCGGATTGGTGCAAGGTGTCGGCTTCCGATACTTCGCGGAGAGAAGCGCCAAACGCTTACGGGTATGCGGATACGTCCGCAATTTGCCCGATGGCCGCGTCGAGGCCTACGCGATTGGAACTCCGGAGCAGCTTGCGAGCTTTCGACAGGCATTGGAAAACGGTCCAAGCAGCGGAAGTGTCAGTGAGGTGGTTGAGCAGCCGGATACAATTCAGTCTCAATACGAGAGCTCTTTCACTATCACGTATGACGCCTGATAGGAGACTCTTCGTAATGGCCGGCGCGAGCTGAGGATGTCGTCATTGGCAAAATCGTTTCGGAGTGTTAATCACGCAATTTAAGGCATTCAGGAGGCTTGTGAATGGAAGATTTGAAGAAGTTAATCCGGGAAGTTCCCGATTATCCAAAGCCGGGAATTCTTTTCTATGACCTCACAACGCTTCTGAAAGATAAAAAAGGTTTTCACGACCTCATCGATCGTCTCTGCGAACACTACAAGGGGCACACCATTGATGTAGTCGCCGGAATCGAGGCTCGGGGATTTATCTTTGCGCCAGCACTGGCATATCGGCTCGGTGCCGGATTCGTTCCGGTTCGCAAACCGAAGAAGCTTCCCGCAAAAACCGTAGCGCTGTCGTACGCGCTCGAGTACGGCAAAGATAGCTTGGAAATCCACGAAGATGCGATCACCCCGGGGAATACCGTTATCATCTGCGACGATTTGCTGGCGACCGGAGGAACGGCAGCGGCCACCGCCAAGCTCGTGCAACAACTCGGCGGCAAAGTCGAAGGCCTCGCGTTCGCGGTGGAGCTCAGTTTTCTCAGCGGCCGCGCGAAGCTCCCAGGCCTCGACGTTTTTTCGCTGATTCAATACGACAAGTAACGCTTACTTGCCACGCCGTTGACGCAGCGCTTCAAATAGAACGACGCCGGCGGCGACCGAGACGTTTAGGGACTTGACTGGGCCAGTCGTGGGCAATGACACGACGAAATCGCAGCGCTTGCGGGTAAGATCGTGCAGGCCTTGCCCTTCTCCACCAAGAACAATCCCGGTTGGCGATGTGTAATCTACTTCTGTGTAATTTTTTTCGGCGCTCTCGTCCAGACCCACCAGCCAGTAGCCGGCTTCCTTCAGCTCTTCCATTGTACGAGCTAAATTCGTGACTTTCGCCACTGGCAAATGCGCGATGGCTCCGGCGGAAGCACGCGCGACGGTGTCGGTAAGACCCGCGGCGCGGCGCTCGGGGATGACTACTCCGTGCGCGCCGGCGGCGAGCGCCGTTCGAACGATGGCTCCGAGATTATGCGGGTCTTCCACTCCGTCGAGCAGCACGATCAAGCCTTTTTCGCCGCGACCGGCGGCTTTGTTAGCGGCCTCGAGAATGTCTTCGAGGGTTGCGGTCGGGCGTGCTGCGACCAAGCCAACGATTCCCTGGTGGTCTTTCGAATCGGCGAGGCGATCGAGTTGACTGCGATCCTCGAATCGCACGGAAATATTTTTCTGCCGCGCGAGCTGCACGATCTCTTCAACGCGCGTATCCTGCCGCCCGCGTGCAATCACGATGCGGTCGAAAGCGCGGTTGGCCTCCAGCGCTTCTTTCACCGCATGTATTCCAGTTAGTTTGTCCATCGCAACAGAATGCCTCTAGTCCAACGCCGCACAAAAGTCCAAGGCGCGTTCGCGGACCGTTTTAACTTTTGCGGCAAATGAAGCGGCCGCCGCTTCATCGACCAGTAAAATCACACGATCCAGATCGCCTTCTCCGACTCGGCCGGCCAGCGCGAGGCGCAGTGGCTGAAATAATTCGCGGCTGCGAATATCAGAAGTTGCTTTGAGCGTGCTGACAACTTCCTTGAATCGCTCGGAGTCGAAAGCAGCGGAACTCTCAAGAATCAGCCGAGCCAGTCGCCGAAGCACGCCGCGCGCGCCGTAACGTGACATGGTTACGTGCGTGTCGGACTGTTGCATCAGCTTTGCGGCATCGTAGCGAAATACGAGAGAGAGCAAATCGGCAAGGCCAGCGCGATCCTCGACCTGAGGACCCAACATCGCCGCAGCTCGTTCGCACCAGGCGGCCTGCGCGGGCGAAAGTTCGCTATTGAGCCAGCCTCGATCGCGCAGAATCTCCGCCACATCGCTTGCTGAGAACGGATTTGCGGCCACATCCGAAGTTGCGGGCGGTGCTTCCGACTTTTCCTGGGACGTCATCAGAGAAATTTTACTAGCGTGAAGAGAGCGTAGCGATAACGTATGCGGCGATTGCTTCGCCACGCCCGATGGCATCCACGCCTTCATTGGTCTTGGCTTTCAGGTGCACATGATCAGCCGAAATATTGAGCGAACGGCCGAGCGCCTCGCGCATTCTCGGGAAATGCGGGCCTAGCTTGGGCTTTTCCGTGATCACTACGGCATCAATCCAGTCGATGGCGAAACGGTTTTCGTCCAGAAGCTTCTGCGCGTGCTCCAAAAAGAGCAGGCTGTTCGCGCCCTTCCATTGCGGATCGGTGTCCGGAAAATGCTTGCCGATATCGCCGAGCCCTGCAGCGCCGAGAAGCGCGTCGCACAAGGCATGCGCTAGCACGTCGCCATCAGAATGACCCACGGGACCTTTGTCGAAGGGCAATTCGATGCCGCCGACGATGAGCTTGCGTCCTACCTCAAGGCGGTGAAGATCGTAACCGATGCCCGAACGAACACTCATGATTTGGCGCGCTCGCGTTCCAGCAGAAATCGCGCGAGCTCCATATCCGCGGGCTTGGTAATTTTAATGTTGCGCTCGGAACCGAGCACGACATGTACATCGTGGCCCAGCCGCTCGACAAGGCCAGCTTCATCCGACGCTGTCACGCCATCGGCTTGCGCACGTGCGAATGCTTCCTTCAGCAATTTTGTCGCGAAGACCTGCGGCGTTTGTGCCAGGACTACGCGCTCCCGCGGGATCGTTGCGGTGATCAGCGCAACATCTTCGGGCAAGCTGGCGCGCTTTACTTCTTTCACGGTGTCCATGGCGGGAATGCCCAGGATCGCGGCACGGCAGCGACGCGCCTCTTCGATCACGCGAATGATCTGCTCGCGAGTGACGAAAGGGCGCACGGCGTCGTGTACGGCCACCAATTCCGTGTCGTTGGGAACCTCATCGAGAGCTCGAGCTACCGATTCCTGACGCGTGTCGCCGCCGCGAACGACCCGAACTTTTTGGCTCAACTTTTCCGCAGCGATGCGCTCTTCCAGTTTAGCGATTCCGTCGGGACGCGTGGCGACGATAATGTCCGTGATCAGCTCGCACGCCGCGACACGTCGCACACTAAGGACGACGATGGCGACGCCGTCGAGTTCCAGAAATTGCTTGGGAGTTTCGGCGCCCATGCGCGTTCCCAGACCCGCGGCGGGCAGAATGGCGACGATGCGGCTCATGTGTATAACCCGAAGCACCTCAGTGGAATCGGTGACTCGCGGCTGGCTGGTTTATGCGTTTTGCGAGCAAACGAGTGTACAACAACGCGAGGCGGGAGGCGAAGAGCGGCCAGACACATTGCACCGCATCCTTAGCATAAGATTACGTCATGCGACCTGATGCGACGCTCAATCTTTGGAAGAAGCAACTTGGCACGGCGCCCGCTTGGGTGTGGGAGCGAACGGACGTGGAAGCGCTAGTGCTGGCGGATAACAGCCTCACGAGTATCTCAGACGAAATTGGAGCACTGAAGCGGTTGCGAATGCTGGATCTTGGCCACAACCAGCTTACCCAGGTGCCTTCGGCGCTTGGCGAACTCGAAGCGCTCACCGATTTTCTCTATCTTCATGACAACCAACTAACGCAGTTGCCGGCGAAGACTCCAGAACCTGACTGCATTGCGCTATCTAAATGTCAGCGAGAATAAATTCGAAGCGCTGCCCCAGTGCGTCTGCGCCATGATTGGGTTGATCGAATTGCGGGCCAGCGACAATTTGTTAACCGCGCTGCCGGAATCGATTGGACGACTTGCCCATTTGCGGGAATTGCACCTGAGGAACAATCAGCTGACAGCCTTGCCGGAATCGATTGGCACGCTGAAGGAGTTGCGCCAAATTGATTTGCGCGGGAATCCCATCAGGAGTTTGCCCGAAAGCACCGTAGCGCTGCCACGGCTGGAAAAAATCGATTTGCGTTGGGTGACCACCTTGGAGTTGGACAAGGACTGGATAGCTCGGATGGAGTCCCGCGGTTGCGTTGTTTATCAATGAAGGTGGCGACTGGACACGCCGCTTTTAAGAAACGTAAACCCTTGGGACTCGTGCACTGACGGCGCACAGCAGATCCGACGTCACCGTGCCGATGCTGCGAGCCACGAGATTGGCGGGATGAACGTTCTCGCCGTCTACACCATATATCGTACACACGTCGCCGGTTTCGACGGCTTGCACGTCCGTCACATCGATCATGGTTACGTCCATCGATACGATTCCGATGATTGGTGCGAGCTGCCCGTGGATCAGCACGCTGCCCTTGTTGCCAAGAGAGCGGTGTACGCCGTCGGCATAGCCCGCTGCAAGAACGCCAATTACGGACGGGCGCTGAGTAACAAATTTTCCGCCATAACCCACGCTGGTGCCTGCCGGTACGTTTCGCAAGCTCATGATGCGTGTGCGCAGGCTCATGGTCGGCTTGAGTGGTAGCACGCGTTCGGCCTCGGCGCGTTGCTCGACGGGATCGTAGCCGGGATGGTAGCCGTACAGGATCACGCCCGGCCGAACCATGTCCGCCCACGTTTCGGGCCGCGAAGCGATGGCTGCGCTATTGGCCAGATGCACGATCCCGGGCTGGATACCCAGCCCGCGCAGACGGTCCAGCGCGATATAGAAATGCTCTTCCTGCTCACGCGTCTGCTGCCCTTGCGCTGACCCGGCGAACGCTTCCGACGAGGCCAAATGAGTCATAACGCCGCCGAGCCGCAGGTGCCTGCATTTCGCATAGTGCTGCGCGAAGCACTCGACATCCTGAACTGGGATGCCGATGCGATTCATCCCGGTGTCGATTTTCAAGTGAAACGAAAGCTGCTTGCCGCGGTGACGAGCGGCGGCGCGTTCGAGTTGCTCGAGCTGCTCACAACGGTGAACGACCGGAGTGAGATCGTGCTTGAACAGCGCGGACTCTTCGCCGGGCCAGAAACTGGTGAGCACTAGGATTGGCTTGCAAATGCCCGCCTTGCGGACCTCAACGCCCTCGGAAGCAGAAGTCACACCAAACCAGTCGGAACCAGCCTTTTCGAGGATCTTGGCCACTTGCGGTCCGCCATGGCCGTATCCGTTCCCCTTAACGATGGAAAGAACAAGACGCGGTGATTCGCGCTCCTCCTGTGGCGGATTCACATGCCCGCGAATCGCCCGAAGGTTATAGGTGAGTGCAGAGGCCGAGACTTCGGCCCAGACCTGGCGGCCTTGAACCTTCAGATCACGATTTTGGCTGCCGCGCTTGGAAGCGACCGGGCTTGGAGCGTCCTGAGCTGGCGGAGTGGCTTTCTCCGGCATTGTGAGCGTATGTCCCATGATATCGTCCCCAAAGAGAAAAATAGTGTACGACATCCGCGAAGCCCGGGCCGAAGGACCGCGTGGATGGCACGTGAAAGACAACAGTAAAGAGAGCAATCCTCAGGCCAGCTTGTTTAACCGGGAATTCTGTAAAACGATCAAGTAAGTCGTTTGTTTTGTTGCGGCGATCGAGAAATCGGCGGCAAAATATTGAGCGCCGATTGACACGAGCGCGTCTCCCGGCACACATCTATCGGCGCGTGCTGACCGGATCAAAAGCGCAGATTCTTACGTAGTTGCAAACCCTAGTGAAAACGCCGGATAGCGCGCCGGCGCAGAGCGCTGCCGGACGCGCGGCGCACGCACAGGAATTTTGGAAGTCATCGAAACGCCCGGCGGCGCCCATAAAGTATCGCAACAGCTCACCGATGCCCGCAATCGCGATCCTAAAGCCACCCTCTTCCCGGAAGGAATCGTGAAACATTGTGGGGTATGAAAATTTGCGAATGGGAGATAACAAGGGCGCATTCGAAATCTTGAAGCTTAATGTGGCCGCGAATCCCAACTCAGCGAACGCGTATGATAGCTTGTCGGACGCGTACCTTGCCGATGGTCAAAAAGAGGCGGCGAGAGAAAATGCCCAGGAAGCACTGGACCTGCTGGCGGCCGACAGCGGGGCTGGAGACGCTCAGCGCAAGGCAATTCAGGACAGTGCCAAAGGCAAGCTGAAACAATTGGCTGCCGGGCCGCAATAAAGGCTGACATTTCGAGCCACTCAGGGTTGGACACACCCACACGGCTTCTAATAACAAGCGCATCGCTTTCCGGGGCCTCGTCAGGCTATAACAGAAGTAGCAGGCCTTGGGGAGCTGCTGCGGAATCGCAATGGCACAGAACTACTACGAGATCCTGGGCGTCACAGAGAAGGCTACGTCCGAGGAAATCGAGGCCGCATTCAAAAAGAGGGCAAGAGACGTTCACCCGGACACCGTTGCGCCCGGCAATGCGTACTTGCGTCAAGTCGCCGCGGAAGCTTTCAAGGATTTGTCCGAAGCGAAAGCGATCCTGCTGAATCCGACAGAACGAGACAAGTACGACACCAAGCTGGGATTCGCGCGAGCGTCGGATAAAAGCAAGGCGGACTCGCCGCCTTCGCCCCACGGTGCGGCAAACGCGCGAACAGCGCCGGATGGAAGAGGTCCGCGACGCGCGCAAGGACCTGCGGCACGCAGCGCTAATGCACGCCCGCCTATGCGCATCGTGTGGAAACCCGCACGCGCAAGCCTTTTCAGCTTTGCGTTCGTGGTCATGGGGCTCGCCGCGATCTTCTTCATCGGGTGGCTGATTCTGACGGAGTCTTCGCCGCCGCCGTTGATCACACTGCTGACAGCCACCTTGGGCGCTCTGTCCGTTCGTCACGGCCTGAAACCCAGCAATAACCCCAGATTTCGCACCGGAATCGTTCCGGTGCTCATCGGCGGATTTGCAGTGGCGTTTGTGTACTTCACCATCTGGTTTCCGTCGGCATCGAGCGTGGTGCTACCGACCAGCCCCGGGGAGGGCGCTGCCGACGCAGCGATGCAGCCCAGCAAGAGCACAAAAAAATCAGCGGGCGCTCACGGAACGGGGCCCGGAGGGACGGTCGTCACCGTGGACGAGAACGGCGCAGACGTTCCGGGATTTGTCACACGTGTGTGGAAGAACGTGCGCGATGGAGAGAATTATCGTACGCGTGCCGGGCGCAGCTTGCTGTTTCTGGAGCCGGTGGAAGGCCGGGAAAAGGCCACGGGTGAAATCATCCACTGCGAGTTCCATCGAACTGGTGACAACAATAAGCAGCTCTGGAAGGGCGTTTGCGCCGAGCGCGATCCACAAAATCGCAGCACGCACTATTCGTCCGCGGAAGTCAAAACTCTGTCCAATACGCAGCTGGAAGGCAGCACCGAGAACATCCCGGAATTTCTGATGGTGGCGGTGCCGGAGGCTCAAGTTGGCAGCGGCTCGCAAGGCACGGCCGGAGAAACAGAACCAGACTTATCTGATCTCAACGAGGTGGAAAGACAGTCGCTCGAGACATCTTGCGCTTCCGAGAAGTTGCTGCAAGGACCCGCGCAATATACGCAATGCGTGAAGATCCAACTGGACGCCTTGCGGAAAGCGCCGAAGATGCCGGACCTGTCGGGATTAAATGAACGGGACCGGGATGCAGTGGAACTGGTTTGCTCCAGCGCAAAATTGATCGAGGGGCCGGCATCCTACAACCGATGCCTAACGCGACAGCTGGATTTGCTCAAGAAACAACAGCAACGACGGCATGAATAATGCAGAGAACGGCCGGGCCCAGCACGACACAAATTTCCTTGCGGCGCGCGAAGCCCGAAGATTCTGAACAAATTGCAGACATGTGCGCAGAGTTGTGGCCCGATACGTCGGCCGAAGAGCACCTGCGCGAATTGGCGCCGAAGGTTGATGGGACCTCAGCAAGGCTATTGCCTGTTGCATTGTTTGTGGCCATAAGGGTGCATGCAGAGACCAGAAGCGACGCACACTCTTTAATCGGTTTCGTGGAAGTAGGCCTACGTTCGCATGCAGACGGATGCGATGAATCACATGCAGTGGGATTTCTCGAAGGCTGGTTTGTCAGCAAGGATAGGCGCGGGCGCGGAATTGGGCGAATGCTAGTCGCGGCAGCGGAAGAGTGGGCGAGGAGTAAAGGCTGCAAAGAAATGGCTTCCGACACGTGGATTGATAGTGAAAAATCTCAGCGGGCCCATGAAGCGATGGGGTATGAAATCGTTGATCGTTGCGTGAACTATCGAAAGAAGCTGTGAATCCGAAGTCTTCCGCTGGCTGACCGAGCTCCCGCTACAAATCGTCAGGAGAAAGGTTCGAAAACGCGTCGGGAGCGGCTTCTTCGAAGCGTGTGAAGCGGCTGCGGAAGACGAATTTTACATTTTCCGTCGGGCCATTCCGCTGCTTGGCGATACGCAGCTCGGTTTCCTCACGCTCTTCCGGGCTGGCGCCGGCTTTAAAGAAATTCGGACGATAGATAAACATGACCACGTCGGCGTCCTGCTCAATGGCGCCCGATTCGCGCAAGTCCGAGAGTTGCGGGCCGCGCTCGTCGCGCTCCGGAGCGCGCGTCAACTGGCTGAGGACGAGCACCGGAATCTGCAGTTCTTTCGCCAGGCCCTTCAAACCGCGCGAGATACTGGCGACTTCTTCCTGGCGATTCCAAACTTCCCGCGCGCCGTGATCAGCTGCAAGTAGTCCACAACCACCATGAGACAAGTCCTTTGTCGCGCTTGAGCCGGCGCGATTTTGCTCCGATTTCCAGTACCGAAGTCGAGCCAGCATCGTCGATCCAGATCGGTGCGCCGGCGATCGTGCCCAGCGCTTCGGTCATGCGGCGCCAATCGTCGCGGCTCAGATGACCGGTGCGGAATTTGTGCGCGTCGATCTGCGCTACCGACGCAACAAGACGCTGAAGCAGCGATTCCTTGGACATTTCCAGGCTGAAGAACGCCATCGGATGGCCGCCGCGAATCGCGATGTTTCGGCAAGATTCAGCGCCAGCGCGGTTTTTCCCTGCGAAGGCCGGGCCGCCAGAATCAAAAACTCCGAAGCCTGAAATCCCGAAGTCAGTTTGTCGAGTTCCGTGTAGCCTGTGGAACTCCGGTGATGCTCTTGCCTTCGCGAAAAATTTTTTCCAGGCGCTCGAAGTTGTCGCGAACGATGTCTTTGATCGGAATGAGGCCGGCGCGCACGCGATCTTCGGCGAGCGCAAAGATCGAAGATTCCGCATTGTCAAGAACGGCGTCGGCGCCATCCTCACCATCAAAAGCTCGCATCTGGATGCCGTGCGTCGCGTGAATCAGATTCCGGAGAACGGCTTTTTCTTTGACGATGCGCGCGTAATGCTCGATGTTGCTGACGCGCGGCATGCCGTCGGCCAGTGACGCGAGATAGGGAGCGCCGCCGGCTGCTTCCAGATCGCCACAGCGGTGCAATTCTTCCGTGAGGGTGATGAGATCGATGGCCTGCTGCGCTTCGCTGAGCGCGATCATCTGCGTGAAAACGCGGCGATGCTGATCGAGAAAGAAATCCTCGGCGCGCAGATTTTCGATCGCCGCGTTCAAAGCATTGTTATCGAGCAGGACGGCGCCGAGGACGGAGCGTCGGCATCGAGATTGTTTGGAAGAGGGCGTTCGAGAGTAGTATCAGCGGGCATAGCAATATGGCGCGACTCACGCCGGCTTTCGCTTTCTATTCGCCTATTTGTACCATGCCGCGGCGGCGCGTGCAATCACCGGCAAGACCAGGAAAAGTACAGGTATGGCAGATTACAGAAGACGTCGATTGTTCCCCTGATTCCGACCAACATGAAGACTGGTGAGCGCATTGTGCGGGAGTCGCATTTGCGCGTCAATGCGGTTTGTGTGCTGGGCTGTGAACGTCTGCGGAAAATGGTGAATATTTCTGAAAAATTTTCTTGAAAATAAAAAAACGCCGCCATCCGAAGATAGCGGCGCCAAAGGACTCGCAAAAATTATTCTTCTTTGCTGACGTAAACCTTGACCTGTGCGGTCACGTCGCGGAAGACTTTGATGTTCACGGGATACTCGCCGAGCGCCTTGATTGCTTCCGGAAGCTGGACCTGGCGCTTGTCGACTTTGAAGTTTTGCGCCGCGAGCGAGCTTCGGCTACGTCAGCGGTGGTGACCGAGCCGAACATCTGTTCGTTCTCGCCGGTCTTGCGCGTGAAGCGCAATTCAACTCCATTGAGCAGTGCGGCCTGTTTTTCCGCAGCGTCCAGTTCGGTGGCGGTTTTCTTCGCCAGCGATGTGCGAATGCGCTCCAGCGCCTTCATGTTTCCGAGCGTGGCTTCGATAGCCAACTTCTGTGGCAGCAGAAAATTCCGCGCATAACCGGGCTTCACCGTGACGACGTCGCCGCGATGGCCAAGTTTATCGATGTCTTCCTGAAGGATTACTTTTTGCATTGCGATTCCCTTTCATTGCTTTAAAACATTGACGCTCTGCGGCTTGAGGTTACGCCGCCATACCCGACGAAAAAAACAGCGAACTTGCCGCTACTCAAAAGTTTAGACACGCCTCATGTGCTGCCCCAAGCTCAATCGTAAGCAGCACCAAAAACTGACCCTCTGACTAAGCCTTCGGTGCTTCGGGCGCAGCAGGCGTTGTACTTGCCGGCGGTGCTGTGCTCGCCGGTGGCGTTGTGCTGGCTACCGTCGGTGGTGCGGCGGCGGCCGGCGCATGCCCTGGCGAACCATGAGCGCCGGGAACTACCGGTCGCGGTGCCTGCGTGCCCGCGGCGCTGCCTGCGAACGGCAGCAACGCGATGTTACGCGCCCGCTTGATCGCTTCACCGAGCCAGCGCTGATGCCGCGCGCAAACGCCTGTCATGCGGCGCGGAAGTATCTTCCCGCGCTCCTGCACGAACTGCGACAAAATGTCCGCGCGCTTGTAGTCGATGAAATCCATCTTCTCGACACAGAACTTGCAGACCTTCTTCTTGCGAAAGTATTGCCGCTTGCCACGGCGCGGTCCTCCGGGACCTCCCGGACCGCCTCCTGGGCCGCCTTCACGCCGCGGACCACCGTGACCGCCGCCTGGGCCCCCATGTCCACCGCTGGGACGATGTCCACCTTCACTGCGCGGCGGACCGCCCGGTCCTTGTGCTTGCTTCTGTTCCTCTGCCATACCTGCCTACCTTTCGGAATTGCCTCAATCTCATCAAATTTCTTCCACCGTCAGGCCGATTCACCCTCAAAAGGGGCGGCTATGATCGACCGTGAACCGTCACCACGAAATCAGCTGGCCGCCGTCTGCTCGGATGCTGCAGCCTGTGCCGGTGCTGGCGGCAGCGGGCGCGGGCGTACGGCGAGGACGACGTGCGGCACGCAACTCGCGCTTATGCTGGAGCTTCTTCTGCCGCTTCAGATCCTCGTCCAGGCGCACGGTCAGATACTTGATCACCACGTCTTGCACGCCAAGCCGGCGCTCGAGTTCGTGGATCAGTTCGTATGCTCGAGCAACGAATCTGCTGATACACGTAAATGCCCTCGCGATGTTTGGCGACACGATACGCGAGCTTGCGCGTACCCCAGTGCTCGGTCTTTTCGATCTTGGCGCCTTTTTCGGCACAGGTATGCTCGATACCGGAGATCACTTTCTTAACTTCGTCTTCCGGAGTCGCCGGACGCGCGATGAAAATTAGATCGTACAAACGCTCTTCCATGATGACCTCTTCCTTCTGTCGCGGGCGCGTGGCCCGAGAAACTCTTTACGTCGTCAAACAGCGAGTCCAAAGAATCGCACTAAGTTATGCCGTCCTCTGCGTCGAACGGCTTGCGGCGGTTGTATTTCGTCATCGCCGCGTCCATACCTTGCGTGAGAAGCAGCTCGACCGCATCGCCTGCTTCACCAAGCATCTCGGCCGCTACTTCCAGCTCCGCCTTCCTCATCGGCCGGAGCACATATTCCCTGCGGCTGCCAATCTGGTGCTCGGAGCCGGCGCCCAACCTGAGCCTCGCGAATTGCTGCGTGCCGATCGAGCCGATCACCGACTTCGCACCGTTGTGGCTGCCGGCGCTACCGTCGCCGTTGATCTTGATCGTGCCGAGGGGCAACTGCACTTCGTCCCACATCACGAGCAGATCGCCAGGTTCCAGTTCGTACTTGCTCAGCAACTCTCGTACGGAAATGCCGCTGAGATTCATGTACGTTTGCGGCTTTGCCAGCACAATTTCCTCACCGGCCAGCTTGCCGCGACCCACTAACGCCTTGCCTTCAGGGCGCTCGACGCGAATCGCGCCGCGGTTCGCAAGTTCATCGACCGCCATAAAACCCAGATTGTGCGGCGTCCACTGATATTCCGGGTCTGGATTCCCAAGCCCCACAATGAGCCGCATAAATTCGCTTCCACCAAACCCTCAGACACGCGCCGCCCAAGCCGCAGGCGGACACAATTACTTCTTCTTTTCTGTTTTTTCGGGCTTGGCCTCGGCGCCTTCTTCGCCCTCTTCTTCCTTCTTGCCCTTCTTGATGACCTCAGGCTCAGCCGGCGCTGCAGCGTCAGCGGCCACGGCTTCGACGGGCTTCTCTTCTTCGACCTTCAGAGTGACGACGTGCACCAGAACCCGCTCAGGATCGGTGATCAACTTGATCACCGATCCTGAGCGGTTCTGGTCACGTCGTCATCTGAAGGTCGAAGAAGAGAAGCCCGTCGAAGCCGTGGCCGCTGACGCTTGAGCACCAGTAACCTAAGGTCATCAAGAAGGGCAAGAAGGAAGAAGAGGGCAAAGAAGGCGCCGAGCCAGCCAAGGGCGCCGAAAACCCGACAAGGGGAAAGAAGAAGTAATTGTGTCCGCCTGCATTTTGGGCGGTCGGTCTGAGGGTTTCGTGGAAGCGAATTTATGCGGCTCATTGTGGGGCTTGGGAATCCAGACCCGGAATATCAGTGGACGCCGCACAATCTGGGTTTTATGGCGGTCGATGAACTTGCGAACCGCGGCGCGATTCGCGTCGAGCGCCCTGAAGGTAAAGCGTCGTGGGTCGCGGAAAATGGCCGGCGAGGAAATTGTGTTGGCAAAGCCGCAAACGTAATGAATCTCTAGAGCGGCGTTCCGTACGCGAGTTGTTGGCGAAGTACGAACTGGAACCTGGCCGATCTGTTCGTGATGTGGGACGAAGTGCAGTTGCCCCTCGGCACGATCAAGATCAACGGCGACGGTAGCGCCGCAGTCACAACGGTGCGAAGTCGGTGATCGGCTCGATCGGCACGCAGCAATTCGCGAGGCTCAGGTTGGGCGCGGGCTCCGAGCACCCGATTGGCAGCCGCGGGAATATGTGCTCCGGCCGATGAGGAAGGCGGAGCTGGAAGAGCGGCCAGATGCTTGGTGAAGCAGGCGATGCGGTCGAGCTGCTTCTCACGCAAGGTATGGACGCGGCGATGACGAAATACAACCGCCGCAAGCCGTTCGACGACAGCGCGAACGTTCCAGATCGCGGAATTTAGACGCAGCGCCGCCGGCCATTCTTTGGACGTCGCGAGATCGTTTGCCACGACGTAAAGAGTTTCTGGGCCACGCGCCCGCGACAGAAGGAAGAGGTCATCATGGAAGAGCGTTTGTACGATCTAATTTTTATCGCGCGTCCGGCGACTCCGGAAGACGAAGTTAAGAAGGTGATCTCCGGTATCGAGCATACCTGTGCCGAAAAAGGCGCCAAGATAGAAAAGACGGAGCACTGGGGTACGCGCAAGCTCGCGTATCGCGTCGCCAAACATCGCGAAGGCATTTACGTGTATCAGCAGATTCGTTGCTCGAGCAACGAACTGATCCACGAACTGGAGCGCCGGCTTGGCGTGCAGGACGTGGTGATCAAGTATCTGACCGTGCGCCTGGACGAGGATCTGAAGCGGCAGAAGAAGCTCCAGCATAAGCGCGAGTTGCGCGCCGCACGTCGTCCTCGCCGTACGCCCGCGCCCGCTGCCGCAGCACCGGCACAGGCTGCAGCATCCGAGCAGACGGCGGCCAGCTGATTTCGTGGTGACGGTTCGCGGTCGATCAGTAGCCGCGCCCTTCCGAGGGTGAGAGTCGGCCCGACGGTGGAAAAATTTGATGGATTGAGGCAATTCCGAAAGGTAGGCAGGTATGGCAGAGGAACAGAAGCAAGCACAAGGACCGGGCGGTCCGCCGCGCAGTGAAGGTGGACATCGTCCCGGCGGTGGACATGGGGGCCCAGGCGGCGGTCACGGTGGTCCGCGGCGTGAAGGCGGCCCAGGAGGCGGTCCGGGAGGTCCCGGAGGACCGCGCCGTGGCAAGCGGCAATACTTTCGCAAGAAGAAGGTCTGCAAGTTCTGTGTCGAGAAGATGGATTTCATCGACTACAAGCGCGCGGACATTTTGTCGCAGTTCGTGCAGGAGCGCGGGAAGATACTTCCGCGCCGCATGACAGGCGTTTGCGCGCGGCATCAGCGCTGGCTCGGTGAAGCGATCAAGCGGGCGCGTAACATCGCGTTGCTGCCGTTCGCAGGCAGCGCCGCGGGCACGCAGGCACCGCGACCGGTAGTTCCCGGCGCTCATGGTTCGCCAGGGCATGCGCCGGCCGCCGCCGCACCACCGACGGTAGCCAGCACAACGCCACCGGCGAGCACAGCACCGCCGGCAAGTACAACGCCTGCTGCGCCCGAAGCACCGAAGGCTTAGTCAGAGGGTCAGTTTTTGGTGCTGCTTACGATTGAGCTTGGGGCCGCACATGAGGCGTGTCTAAACTTTTGAGTAGCGGCAAGTTCGCTGTTTTTTTCGTCGGGTATGGCGGCGTAACCTCAAGCCGCAGAGCGTCAATGTTTTAAAGCAATGAAAGGGAATCGCAATGCACAAAGTAATCCTTCAGGAAGACATCGATAAACTTGGCCATCGGGGCGACGTCGTCACGGTGAAGCCCGGTTATGCGCGGAATTTTCTGCTGCCACAGAAGTTGGCTATCGAAGCCACGCTCGGAAACATGAAGGCGCTGGAGCGCATTCGCACATCGCTGGCGAAGAAAACCGCCACCGAACTGGACGCTGCGCAAAAACAGGCCGCACTGCTCAATGGAGTTGAATTGCGCTTCACGCGCAAGACCGGCGAGAACGAACAGATGTTCGGCTCGGTCACCACCGCGGACGTAGCTGAGTCGCTCGCGGCGCAAAACTTCAAAGTCGACAAGCGCCAGGTCCAGCTTCCGGAAGCAATCAAGGCGCTCGGCGAGTATCCCGTGACCATCAAAGTTTTCCGGGACGTGACCGCACAGGTCAAGGTTTACGTCAGCAAAGAAGAATAATTTTTGCGAGTCCTTTGGCGCCGCTATCTTCGGATGGCGGCGTTTTTTTATTTTCAACAAAATGTTTCAGAAATATCCACCATTTTCCGCAGACGTTCACAGCCCAGCACACAAACCGCATTGACGCGCACATGCGACTCCCGCACACTGCGCTCACCAGTCTTCATGTTGGTCGGAATCAGGGGAACAATCGACGTCTTCTGTAATCTGCCATACCTGTACTTTTCCTGGTCTTGCCGGTGATTGCACGCGCCGCCGCGGCATGGTACAAATAGGCGAATAGAAAGCGAAAGCCGGCGCGAGTCGCGCCAATATTGCTATGCCCGTTGACACTACTCTCGAGCGCCCCCTACCCAACAATCTGGACGCCGAACGCTCCGTCCTCGGCGCCGTCCTGCTCGACAACAATGCTTTGAACGCGGCGATCGAGCATCTGCGCCCGGAGGATTTCTTTCTCGATCAGCACCGCCGCGTTTTCACGCAGATGATTGCGCTCAGCGAAGCGCAGCAGGCCATCGACCTCATCACCCTCACGGAAGAATTGCACCGCCGTGGTGATCTGGAGGCATCCGGAGGCGCTCCCTATCTCGCTTCACTGGCCGACGGCATGCCGCGCGTCTCAAACATCGAGCATTACGCGCGCATCGTCAAAGAAAAAGCCGTTCTCCGGAATTTGATCCATGCCACGCATGGCATTCAGCAGCGAGCTTTTGAGGGCGAGGATGGCGCCGACGCCGTTCTCGACAACGCGGAATCGACGATCTTCGCGATCGCCGAAGACCGCGTGCGCGCCGGGCTCATCCCGGTAAAGGACATCGTCCGCGACAACTTCGAGCGCCTGGAAAAAATTTTTCGCGAAGGCAAGAGCATCACGGGCGTCTCCACAGGCTACACCGAACTGGACAAGCTAACATCGGGACTACAGCCATCAGAGTTACTGATTCTCGCTGCCCGGCCTTCACAGGGCAAGACTGCGCTGGCGCTGAATCTGGCGGAAAACATCGCCATTCGCGCCGGCCATCCGATGGCGTTTTTCAGCCTGGAAATGTCCAAGGAATCGCTGCTTCAGCGCCTGGTTGCGTCGGTAGCGCAAATCGATGCGCACAAATTCCGCACCGGCCATCTGAGTCGAGAGGATTGGCGCCGCATGACCGAAGCGTTGGGCACGATCGCCTCCTCCCCGATCTGGATCGACGACGCTGGCTCGACTTCGGTACTGGAGATCGGAGCAAAATCGCGCCGGCTCAAGCGTGACAAAGGCCTTTCCATGGTTGTTGTGGACTATCTGCAATTGATCACGGCGCGGGGCCGCTTTGGTAATCGCCAGGAAGAAGTCGCCAGCATCTCTCGCGGTTTGAAGGGCCTCGCGAAAGAATTGCAAATTCCGGTGCTCGTCTTAAGCCAGCTTACCCGCGCTCCCGAGCGCGATGAGCGCGGCCCGCAACTCTCGGACTTGCGCGAATCGGGCGCCATTGAGCAGGACGCCGACGTGGTCATGTTTATCTATCGTCCGAATTTCTTTAAAGCCGGCGCCAGCCCGGAAGAGCGTGAGGAAACCGAGCTGCGTATCGCCAAGCAGCGGAATGGCCCGACGGAAAATGTAAAATTCGTCTTCCGCAGCCGCTTCACACGCTTCGAAGAAGCCGCTCCCGACGCGTTTTCGAACCTTTCTCCTGACGATTTGTAGCGGGAGCTCGGTCAGCCAGCGGAAGACTTCGGATTCACAGCTTCTTTCGATAGTTCACGCAACGATCAACGATTTCATACCCCATCGCTTCATGGGCCCGCTGAGATTTTTCATTATCAATCCACGTGTCGGAAGCCATTTCTTTGCAGCCTTTACTCCTCGCCCACTCTTCCGCTGCCGCGACTAGCATTCGCCCAATTCCGCGCCCGCGCCTATCCTTGCTGACAAACCAGCCTTCGAGAAATCCCACTGCATGTGATTCATCGCATCCGTCTGCATGCGAACGTAGGCCTACTTCCACGAAACCGATTAAAGAGTGTGCGTCGCTTCTGGTCTCTGCATGCACCCTTATGGCCACAAACAATGCAACAGGCAATAGCCTTGCTGAGGTCCCATCAACCTTCGGCGCCAATTCGCGCAGGTGCTCTTCGGCCGACGTATCGGGCCACAACTCTGCGCACATGTCTGCAATTTGTTCAGAATCTTCGGGCTTCGCGCGCCGCAAGGAAATTTGTGTCGTGCTGGGCCCGGCCGTTCTCTGCATTATTCATGCCGTCGTTGCTGTTGTTTCTTGAGCAAATCCAGCTGTCGCGTTAGGCATCGGTTGTAGGATGCCGGCCCCTCGATCAATTTTGCGCTGGAGCAAACCAGTTCCACTGCATCCCGGTCCCGTTCATTTAATCCCGACAGGTCCGGCATCTTCGGCGCTTTCCGCAAGGCGTCCAGTTGGATCTTCACGCATTGCGTATATTGCGCGGGTCCTTGCAGCAACTTCTCGGAAGCGCAAGATGTCTCGAGCGACTGTCTTTCCACCTCGTTGAGATCAGATAAGTCTGGTTCTGTTTCTCCGGCCGTGCCTTGCGAGCCGCTGCCAACTTGAGCCTCCGGCACCGCCACCATCAGAAATTCCGGGATGTTCTCGGTGCTGCCTTCCAGCTGCGTATTGGACAGAGTTTTGACTTCCGCGGACGAATAGTGCGTGCTGCGATTTTGTGGATCGCGCTCGGCGCAAACGCCCTTCCAGATCTGCTTATTGTTGTCACCAGTTCGATGGAACTCGCAGTGGATGATTTCACCCGTGGCCTTTTCCCGGCCTTCCACCGGCTCCAGAAACAGCAAGCTGCGTCCGGCACGCGTACGATAATTCTCTCCATCGCGCACGTTCTTCCACACACGTGTGACAAATCCCGGAACGTCTGCGCCGTTCTCGTCCACGGTGACGACCGTCGCTCCGGGCCCCGTTCCGTGAGCGCCGCTGATTTTTTTGTGCTCTTGCTGGGCTGCATCGCTGCGTCGGCAGCGCCCTCCCCGGGGCTGGTCGGTAGCACCACGCTCGATGCCGACGGAAACCAGATGGTGAAGTATACAAACGCCACTGCAAATCCGCCGATGAGCACCGGAACGATTCCGGTGCGAAATCTGGGGTTATTGCTGGGTTTCAGGCCGTGACGAACGGACAGAGCGCCCAAGGTGGCTGTCAGCAGTGTGATCAACGGCGGCGGCGAAGACTCCGTCAGAATCAGCCACCCAATGAAGAAGATTGCGGCGAGCCCCATGACCACGAACGCAAAGCTGAAAAGGCTTGCGCGTGCGGGTTTCCACACGATGCGCATAGGCGGGCGTGCATTAGCGCTGCGTGCCGCAGGTCCTTGCGCGCGTCGCGGACCTCTTCCATCCGGCGCTGTTCGCGCGTTTGCCGCACCGTGGGGCGAAGGCGGCGAGTCCGCCTTGCTTTTATCCGACGCTCGCGCGAATCCCAGCTTGGTGTCGTACTTGTCTCGTTCTGTCGGATTCAGCAGGATCGCTTTCGCTTCGGACAAATCCTTGAAAGCTTCCGCGGCGACTTGACGCAAGTACGCATTGCCGGGCGCAACGGTGTCCGGATGAACGTCTCTTGCCCTCTTTTTGAATGCGGCCTCGATTTCCTCGGACGTAGCCTTCTCTGTGACGCCCAGGATCTCGTAGTAGTTCTGTGCCATTGCGATTCCGCAGCAGCTCCCCAAGGCCTGCTACTTCTGTTATAGCCTGACGAGGCCCCGGAAAGCGATGCGCTTGTTATGAAGCCGTGTGGGTGTGTCCAACCCTGAGTGGCTCGAATGTCAGCCTTTATTGCGGCCCGGCAGCCAATTGTTTCAGCTTGCCTTCGGCACTGTCCTGAATTGCCTTGCGCTGAGCGTCTCCAGCCCCGCTGTCGGCCGCCAGCAGGTCCAGTGCTTTCTTGGCATTTTCTCTCGCCGCCTCTTTTTGACCATCGGCAAGGTACGCGTCCGACAAGCTATCATACGCGTTCGCTGAGTCGGGATTCGCGGCCACATTAAGCTTCAGGATTTCCAATGCGCCCTTGTTATCTCCCATTCGCAAATGTTCATACCCCACAATGTTTCACGATTCCTTCCGGGAAGAGGGTGGCTTTAGGATCGCGATTGCGGGCATCGGTGAGCTGTTGCGATACTTTATGGGCGCCGCCCGGCGTATCGATGATTCCAAAATTCCTGTGCGTGCGCCGCGCGTCCGGCAGCGCTCTGTGCCGGCGCGCTATCCGGCGTTTTCACTAGCGTTTGCAGCTACGGAAGAATCTGCGCTTTTGATCCGGTCAGCACGCGCCCATAGATGTGTGCCGGGAGACGCGCTCGTGTCAATCGGCGCTCGATATTTTGCCGCCGATTTCTCGATCGCCGCAACAAAACAAAGGACTTACTTGATCGTTTTACAGAATTCGCGGTTAAACAAGCTGGCCTGAAGATTGCTCTCTTTACTGTTGTCTTTCACGTGCCATCCACGCGGTCCTTCGGCCCGGGCTTCGCGGAGTCGTACACTATTTTTCTCTTTGGGGACGATATCATCGGACATACCTCACAATGCCGGAGAAAGCCACTCCGCCAGCTCAGGACGCTCCAAGCCCGGTCGCTTCCAAGCGCGGCAGCCAAAATCGTGATCTGAAGGTTCAAGGCCGCCAGGTCTGGGCCGAAGTTCGGCCTCTGCACTCACCTATAACCTTCGGGCAATTCGCGGGCATGTGAATCCGCCACAGGAGCAGCGCGAATCACCGCGTCTTGTTCTTTCCATCGTTAAGGGGAACGGATACGGCCATGGCGGACCGCAAGTGGCCAAGATCCTCGAAAAGGCTGGTTCCGACTGGTTTGGTGTGACTTCTGCTTCCGAGGGCGTTGAGGTCCGCAAGGCGGGCATTTGCAAGCCAATCCTGGTGCTCACCAGTTTCTGGCCCGGCGAAGAGTCCGCGCTGTAAGCACGATCTCACTCCGGTCGTTCACCGTTGTGAGCAGCTCGAGCAACTCGAACGCGCCGCCGCTCGTCACCGCGGCAAGCAGCTTTCGTTTCACTTGAAAATCGACACCGGGATGAATCGCATCGGCATCCCAGTTCAGGATGTCGAGTGCTTCGCGCAGCACTATGCGAAATGCAGGCACCTGCGGCTCGGCGGCGTTATGACTCATTTGGCCTCGTCGAAGCGTTCGCCCGGTCAGCGCAAGGGCAGCAGACGCGTGAGCAGGAAGAGCATTTCTATATCGCGCTGGACCGTTTGGCGGGCTGGATCCAGCCGGGATCGTGCATTGGCCGATAGCGGAGCCATCGCTCGCGGCCCGAAACGTGGCGGACATGGTTCGGCCGGGCGTGATCTGTACGGCTACCATCCCGGCTACGATCCCGTCGAGCAGCGCGCGAGCCGATTACCGGTGCTACCCCTCAAGCCGACCATGAGCCTGCGCACACGCATCATGAGCTTGCGAAACGTACCGGCAGGCACCAGCGTGGGTTATGGCGGAAAATTTGTTACTCAGCGCCCGTCCGTAATTGGCGTTCTTGCAGCGGGCTATGCCGACGGCGTACACCGCTCTCTTGGCAACAAGGGCAGCGTGCTGATCCACGGGCAGCTCGCACCAATCATCGGAATCGTATCGATGGACGTAACCATGATCGATGTGACGGACGTGCAAGCCGTCGAAACCGGCGACGTGTCTACAATATATGGTGTAGACGGCGAGAACGTTCATCCCGCCAATACGGTCAGCTAGCAGCGTCGGCACGGTGACGTCGGATCTACTGTGCGCCGTCAGTGCACGAGTTCCAAGGGTCTACGTTTCTTAAAAGCGGCG
>CAWBHT010000021.1:0-102021 GCA_963788725.1 uncultured Acidobacteriota bacterium
GATTTTAGGGCTTGCACGTTTCCAATCCGGGTCGCGTAGTAGGGAACCGCGAATCTTCTGGACCTGAATGCGAGAAATGTACCGAACGGCATTTGAAAATCACATGAATATTGAACGCACTTTGCTTTATCTCCTTGCTTTAATTTTCAATGAGTTGCGAACGGCTGATTTCAGTGGATTGTTGAACACCATTCTTCCTCAAGCTTACGTCCCTCACGTAAGCCAACTACGCTGTCGACCGATTGCTTCATGTCAACCAGCTGGCGAGCTCGGACATTAACGGCGGCATGCGATGGGTTTTCCGTCGTGGCAAGTGCGACAAACCGGGGCAGAGGCCGTTCTGCTCTCGTAGGCGGTGCTCTGGTATTCTCCAACGGAAAGCGCCTGATCGGCGTTCGAAGTTCCCCCGTCATCGCAAATAGCCGGCGCCGCTCAAACCGTTCAGACAGTTGCAAACCGAGAAACAGCCGGGGCTGGGCCGTCGCCAACCAGCGCGGTAATTGACATATGGTTTCAATGCGAATGACACGTCGTGACATACGTTGATTGCGCTCGCCGATCCGACCCAATCTCGAAACTTCATCAAAAAAATGTATCTATTCACTCAGTGAACAAAGCGGGCCAGAACGCATTGACGCCGACAACTCCAGGTGCCACCGTTGACCAATCTGGACAGACAGGGGCAGGAGGCGACTTGCTTGGACTCCTTGAGAAGTCTTCTGCCCCGAAAATCCTGCCAGGCGAAACAATCGTTTGTATTACCCGACTATGCTGTCAGACTTGCGTTTGGAGGATCGAGCGTGAAAACACGAATTCGATGCCCGAACCCCAAATGTCAGAAAGAATTCGAAATCGATCTTACGAGCAACGAAGGCGTCACCCGGGGTAAACGCTGCGACTTTTGTAAGAAGATGATCATGTTTCAGGAAACCAATGGGAAAGTCGTCGTATTAGATTTCATCTCGAAAGTCTAGTTCACTTTGTGAACTCGGTTTTCCTACCTGCTCCGGTGGCTTCGTGAGTCGCGACCCTTTGGCGGGGTTTTTGCCTGGGATGACCCCAGAGCCCAGCCGGTTTCAAAAACCGCAATAAAGCCGCAAAAACAACTGCATTCGACAACACTCCTTCGACAACTCCCTGAGGAGTCGCGAATTTCGAGATCCCTGGGGCGGGTACGACTAGGCTTGCTGGATACGGACCGAGAAAAAGATTCCCATTTCAATCTTTACATTTCAAGGACGAAGCGTGGCCCGCTGGTGAAGCCGTTTCGAGTAGTCACGACGGGATCGTTTGTGAATGTAACGCCAACAAGAAGCGGGAGCGTTAAACGCGAGGTACGGTTGTTCCTTGCGGAGTGTTTCATCTTAGCCGGCCGATCTCTTCTTCCGATGGGATACTCATACCTCGGGTCTGCTACACAAAGCCAGCTCCATGTCCGATGCCTGCGGGCGCCTGTCCCACTGTTCTCCCATGCGCTTGCCTCTCCTTGCTGTAGTCGTAGTCCCGCGCTAGAATCGGCGCCAAACGAGCAGGGCCCGTCACCCTTCCGCTTCTCGATAGAAGGAAGTTAGGAAAACAAGAGTCGGGCCATTCTGAGTCTGGCATTCTGCCTTTTAGCAGCCGCAGTGTGCCTCGCCGCCGATGCTTTTGTCGGCACCTGGAAATTGAACGAAGCCAAATCGAAGATCGGTGCTGGGTCTCCGAAGCTCACTACGGTTATCTACGAGGCTGCTGGAGACAGCGTGAAAGTCACGGTTGATGGCACTATTGGCGACGGTACATCGGTTCATGAAGTGTGGACGGGCAAGTTTGACGGCAAAGATTATCCAGTGACGGGCGATCCGAACACGGATACCCGGTCCTACAAGAAAGTTAACGATCATACGTTGGCGTTCAGCAACAAAAAGGGTAACAAGGTTACGCTGAGCGGTCGTGTTGTCCTCTCCGCTGACAGGAAAAACCCGCACGGTCACGACCACGGAACCGATTCAACGGGAAAGAAGTTCACAAGCACTGCTCTATACGACAAACAGTAGCTTTTGACTGGCGCAATAGGATTGCCGCTCAGGCGGAGTGGTGTCTTCATTTGAAATCTTTCGGCCGTGCCCTGCCGGATCAATTCAGCTAAGCGACGTCGACGGAAGCCAAGCGAGCTGCCAGTAGAGGCCATTTGAGAAGGCAGCTCCATGTTCGGTACTATGATCCGGGCTGCCGACCTATCTCTATAAGGATACCGACCGAACAGGAAGCTTGCCTTAATGTCCACAATCCTATACCCTAAGTTAGTTAGTGTACAGATAAATGGACATAAAGATGACTGAATCACAGCCAAACCTGCCCCTCCCGGTCGCCCGGGCCCTGGCAAAGCTCGGCGCTGACATTCGCGACGCCCGCCGCCGCCGGGGGTCCGACCGTGCTCGTCGGCCAGCGCGCCAACATAAGCCGGATGACTCTGGGCAAAATTGAGCGCGGGGAGCCAGGCGCATCGATGGGGGCGTGCGGGGGCGTGTTATTCGTGCTGGGCCTGACGACGCGCCTGGCAACTGGCCGACGCGCGTTACGACACAACGGGCCTTGCCGTCGAGGAGGAGCACCTGCCCAAGCGCATCCGCACGCCGGGCAAACCAAAACCACCGGGCAAAAAATGAGCGATACCGAGGCATTGGTTTATGTCGATCTCGCCGCAGCGCCGACTCTGGTCGGCCGCCTGTGGTCGCGCGCGCGCAAAGGACGTGAAAGCGCGACCTTCGAATATGACAAGACCTGGCTCGAACACCCGGAACGTTTTGCGCTTGAACCCGCGCTGACCCTGGGTCCCGGACCACAGCACACAGAAGCCGACAAGGCGCTGTTCGGCGCGCTCGGCGATTCAGCGCCGGACCGGTGGGGGCGCGTTCTCATGCGCCGCGCGGAGCGCAAGCTGGCGCTGCACGAAGGCCGCGCCGCGCGCGCGCCGCGCGAAATAGATTTCCTCCTGATGGTGGATGATGAGGTGCGCCAAGGCGCGCTGCGGTTCGCGCAGAATCCGGACGGTCCTTTTCTTGCGCCTGCCGGCGCCGATCGCATCCCGCCCGTGGTTAATCTGCCCCGTCTCCTGGCAGCGACGGAACGCGTTGCCGATGACAAGGACACGGACGAGGATCTGCGCCTGCTGCTGGCGCCGGGATCATCGCTCGGCGGCGCGCGGCCCAAGGCGGCCGTGCGCGAGCGCGGCGGGCAACTCGCGATCGCAAAGTTTCCGCAGAAAAACGACGAGACGGATGTCGAGCTGTGGGAAGCCCTCGCTCTGAAACTTGCCGGACTTGCGGGGATTTCGGTCCGGGAGAGCCGGATCGAAAACGTCTCTGAGAAAAACGTTCTTGTCGTGCGCCGTTTCGACGGGCAGGGGACAGGCGCATCTCGTTCCTCTCCGCGATGAGCATGCTCGGCGCAAAAGACAATGAACCGCACAGCTACCTTGAAATCACCGACGCCATCCGCCAGTACGGCGCCCAGCCGGACGAAGACTTGAAGGAACTCTCGGCGGCGGATCGTGTTCACGGTATTGATTTCAAACACGGACGATCACCTGCGCAACCCGGCTTCCTCTACGCGGGACCGCGTGGCTGGCGTCTCTCGCCCGCCTTTGATCTCAACCCCGTGCCGGTCGACGTGAGACCGCGCGTTCTTAGCACAGCGATCAGCGTGGATGAAGCGACGGCATCTGTCGTCCTGGCGATGGAGGTTGCTGAATATTTTGGCCTGTCGCCGGACGAAGCGAAGCGGACCGCCGGCGCTGTCGGCGCGGCCGTGTCCCGCTGGCGGGCGGAAGCGCGCGATCTCGGGCTCGACCACGCCGCCATCGACCGCATCGCCTCGGCTTTCGAGCATGATGATTTGAAACTGGCTCGTGGATTCAACGCTTCGTGAGCCTGCATAGGCACCAGCAGAAAATGGCGCCCGCATTCGGAACGCGAGAGGTTTTTCAAGGCAATCTAGGCCGCTATGTGGACAGCGCTTGCATCTGCTGATAGTGGATTAACTCACTGGTACAGTACATAAACTATAGTAGGTTAACGTAACCGTTGTCAGACCGGAGTGTCGTAGCCGCATGCAAATCGTCGCAGTCGCTGAGGTCTTGGCCGCCGATGGACTTGTTCCGCCGGTGCTCAACGTATTAGTTCCAAATGAGCAGAAGTATACAGCTTTGCTGATGCAGCCCCAGGGCGACATAGAAATCAGCGGCGCCGTCGTTCGCAACCGTGATCGGGCATTGGCAGCAGCGCAATTTGGAGCCTTTCTACGCGAAGCGTGCGAGACGGATGCAGACCTTGTTGTTACGCCCGAGTATTCGATGCCATGGTCGTCGCTTGCCGCGGCGATTCAGGCATCGACCATTCCTGCTCAGGGCAAACTCTGGGCGATCGGCTGCGAAAGTATCAGGTACAACGAGCTTGAACAGTTGAAGCAGGATCTCGCGCCCTTCGCGACCGTGATTTTCGAGACTCTACCCGCCCAACAAGACAGATTTCTCGACCCTCTCGCTTACGTTTTCCTGACGCAGCCAGCCGATGGGAATGGTGCGGCAAAGCTCGTAATGCTCGTGCAGTTCAAGACGTTCCCGATGGCGGATTTGTCGGAGGCGATGGAATACGCACTTCAAGAGAACCGTGAAAGCATCGAGGCCATTTTTGCACGCATTCATTCGCCGGCGGAATTCCGGGGTCTCGGGACTCAGCTCGCTACTCTAATTCGAAAGGAAAACGGCCAAGTGTCGGCGCTGAGCCAGATAAGCACTGGGCAACGGCGGCGTTTGCATTGTCTATCTTTCTCGCGCAGAACGCGCAGCTTACGTCTGCGCCGCCTGTCATTCTGATCGATGATCCCATAGCACACGTCGACGACCTGAATTCTCTTTCATTCCTGGATTACCTTCGCGACGTCGCGCTCACAGGCCACCGGCAGATTTTCTTTGCAACAGCCAACGACAAACTGGCCAGGCTGTTTGAACGAAAATTCGACTTTTTAGGCCCGGAATTCCGGAGATTCGATCTCCGAAGGAATGCGCAGGTAGTGGGCGCGTAGCGAGCTTCGTCGAGCGGCACTTGGTTGGAATCCAATCCGGCAGCCGTATCCCTTAGAATTGCCACTGCTCATGCGCTAAAGGATGTTTGTTTAGGTCATCCCTGAGAAGCTGCCACTGAGGCATGAATCCGTCCATGAGGCGCACGAATCTGTCGCCGTGATGGTGCTCGAGAAAGTGGACCATCTCATGGACAACGATGTATTCGAGACAATGCTTTGGTTTCTTGGCCAGCTCAGTGTTAAGGCGAATGGTGCGCGCGCGAGAATTGCAGGTTCCCCACTTCGTCTTCATTTGCTGCACGTGAAACCGATTAACCGTGACGCCTATTATGGGGGCCCATCTTGCGAGAAGGGGAGGGACCGCCTCCTTGATCTGCTCGCGATAAAATTGCCCAACAATGGCTCTCTTCTTGTCTTCACTTGCACGTGGACGTACCTGCAGGATCATTTTGTTAGGATCTAACTGAATCCGAGGCGCAGCGTCCATTTCAAGTATCCGCAAGAGATAACGCTTCCCCCAGAGATAGTGGCTCTCGCGTTCAAGATATTCGCGCGGAGTTTCACGTTCCTGGCCTTGCAGCTTTACCTGTTGCCTTTTAATCCAGTCGAGTTTCGAGATCGCAAAGATGCGGATGGCGTCGAGATTCATTCGCTCTGGTGCGGAGATGCGCACGCGGCCTGTCGGTGGGTAAACACTGAGGTGGACGTTCTTGATGTCCTTGAACACCACGTCTACTGAAATCTCGCCAAGATTGAGCTGCGATTCCATCAATATTCCTTTTGTGCTTTAAGCACTATGAATATGCGTTCGACTTCCACCTCATCGTGCAATATGTCATACAAGGCAGCCTTAATGGTGCGCTCACGCGGCGAAACGCCTCGCCAACCATCAGGGCGCACTTCGCGCACGGTCGTGTCGATTTTTAGGGCGAGTGCTCTGTTTTGACCGAGGTTGTTCCAAAGAGCCCGCTTGCCCGGGGTGTTTAGTTCCACGGGCGTTTCCTCCGATTTTCCTGCTTCGACCCGCTTCGACAGATCTGCGATCCGCGTCAGATATTGCTCGTACTCGATGGCCTTGGCCTTGCGCGCAGCGATGATTTCGTCCAGTAGTGTTGACATTTTTTCGTAATAAGCCGGATCGTTCAGGTGTTCCTTAATGATCTTCCGGCGGACATTGTTCTCGATAGTTTCGGCGACAGCGCCCTTTTGCCCCCTCGCATTTTTTCTAAGTCTCTACCAATCAGGAAGATGGTTGGTAGGGGCGGTGGGGATCGAACCCACCACCCGCTGGTAGTGCTCTGTTACGCAGTCAGTTTTTGTTGACTAAGTGTGGTGTCAGTTCTGGTGTCAGTTGGTTTTGGAACTCAGCGCATCTCGCAGCGCCTCTGTGCGACAGCGCAATTCATTAACCCTCTCATAGTCATGACCCTTGCGCGGCGCTGCATTTCGTTGCGTGACCGTGCAGCCCGCCTTCTCGGATTTTAAGTCCTCAGCGTCTGCCATTCCGCCACCCGGGCGTTCGGCATCACAAATCTAGCATACAAGCAGTTACTGCAAAGCAACTGCATGCACCTCAAATCCTGAAATAGACGGGATTGCGGCAGTGTCGGTCGGACGCTTCAGAGCGGTTCGGATGGCATAGGCAGTTCCAACGGCCCCACGATCCTGAGCCGCGCTCGGATTGGCTACGCCGCGCAATTGTCCTCGTAAGCGCCGGCTAATCATTTCGAATTGGGAATCCTCAGAGCCGCTGAGAGCTCGTTTGCCTTATGTTCCGCCGCTAACTCACTGTAATAAAAGCAGTTGGACCTATCGGTACTAATACCTGTACTACTCAATCTGGCGAGTACCTTTGTACCGTCTTGCCGGGACTTACGCCCCATTTGCCCAACGCGGGCGAAAGCCCACCCTTGTCCTGTACAGACGGACAGTGTCCGACTGGCCAGCCCGCAACTCTGGCCTGGCCGTTTGGAGAGGTCTAAAAAGCTGATCCATTTCACAGGAAGTGCTCGACGGATACTTCGCCGGAATGGGTCGGTTAAAAGGGGAATTGAGAATGGCCTGTAAATTAGTGGCGCTATTGCTTCTGTCCGCATCAGTGGCTGGCGCACAAGAGGTAATGGCTCCCAGGGTTGTCACCTCTCGGGATGCCCGTCCCCATATCGCAGCGACTGGGCCGACCACCCAAGGCAGCATGTGGATTGACTCAGGCGGCAGCAGCCCTCTGGAAAAGGATTTTGCGACGCGTTTCTTCGCGGAAGAAGGCGTGGTTGTAAACGCGGTGGGCCCCTTCGATCTAGGCGCCTATGTGAATACGACTGACAGCGTCGATCAGCACAGCCTGGATTGGAACCGTTTCATGCGTGGCAGCGGCGGCGTGAAGCTGGTAAAGCCGTTCATCCTCGGAGGCTTTGGCGGCCTGGTCCGAGCGGACTTGGGCTACTCAGTTGAACATCGTTTTGTAAGTGACCGAACGGCGGCGGCGCCTTCGGCAGATATCAACTACTGGGTTGGTTGGAATCCTCATCTCGGCCGCTTCCCCGGCAGCAGTTGGGGTATTGCGGCCCTCAATATCAGTCCCACTGAACTCCACAACACGTTGTTCGTGGACTATGTCAAACAGGGCGTTGTTGCGTGGAAAGAGCAGAACCACGGCACCAATCGGCGCCCGACCAACCTGATCGTCTTCGGCCAATTCACTGCTTCGAAGGACGTCAAGCATTACGACTGGAACAATCTGACGCGCGTGGGCGGCGGCGGCGAGCTTCTCGTACCGACAGATGCCTCCACCTTCGAAATTGGTGTGATGTACCTGTATGAAACGCGAACCGTTATGCCGAGAACAGGTTCGGGACTCGAAGTGTTTATTCGCTTCTGGCACGGCTGGCAAGACAAGCGGTGAAGAAAGACAACTGAGTTTTCGAGCGCGAAGCAGCGTCAGAAGGCAGCGATGGCAACGACTTTCCAAGGAGGAAGGGTGAGCATGAAGAAGGTGTCCATCTGGCTAAGTGTTTTGGTCCTTTCGGCCACGCTGTACGGCTGCAGCTATAGCGGCGGAGTGAACTCCAGCTCGCAAAAGCCGAGTTCCGCTCCCCCTCCGACACCTACTCCTACCCCCACGCCCACGCCTACCCCGACTCCCACTCCCACGCCAACTCCTACTCCAACGCCAACGCCAACGCCGACTCCTACTCCTACGCCGACGCCGACCCCGACTCCTACGCCAACTCCTACCCCGACGCCCACACCGATTCCCGTTCCTCCTTCAAATCCGGCTCCGGTGCCAATTCCTACTCCGGGCAGCACGGTCATTCAGAACCCAGCAACGCCTGCAGGTCAAGGCGTTTGGACTACCGCGCCGTACCTCATGCCGATCAACCCGGTCCATGGAATCCTCTTGAACACGGGCAATGTGCTCTATATCGCGGGCTCCGGTAATTGCCCGCCGGACGTTGCGGGTTGCCCGAGGGATTTTGGCTCCGCCACGGTCTGGAATCCATCTACTGGGACGTTCAATACCAGTAAGGTTCCCTTCGACGTGTTCTGCAACGGTGCTACGCAAATGGCTGACGGCCGTGTCTTCATCAACGGAGGAACAGCGACCTACGCGACGGGCCCGGCTGCGGCGATCATGCGCGCGATGCACCACGGCAATGCTGTTCCCGGCGGCAGAGTGTCCATGGCGGCAGAGAACACTCCAGGACACCGAGCGCCAAAGGACGCGACCACCGTTAAGGACCAGGGTTTCGGCGGCAGCGCATTGTCCGCTATTTTCGATCCCTCCAATGGGACGTTTACCGTAACTCCACCCATGGTTGCTGGTCGCTGGTATCCCAACACGACAACTCTAGGTGATGGTCGCGTGATGGCTTATGGCGGTCAGGATGAGGCCGCGGACGACAATGCGTTGATCGAATATTGGAATGGATCGTGGAGCGCTCCCGTCATTCCCACCTGTACCATCGGCGGCGGGCCCGTGGGTGACTGCCGGACATTGAAATACTCGGACGGAACTCTTCCCGTCCCGGGAGCACCTGCGCTGTATCCCCGGATGGTCTTGCTTCCTGATGGAAAGTTGGTGCATGCCGGACCGGAACCCGAGACTTGGATTTTCGATCCAACGACGCCCGCAGGTTCACCGAATTGGAATTACCTGGCGACGAACGTAAACCGGCAGTATCGCTCGTACGGCTCCGTCGTTCTGCTCCCGCTCCTGCCTGAAACGAACTATCAGCCGGTGATCATGACCTTGGGCGGGATGGGCAACTCTGTAGTCGCCAGCAACACCACGGAGTTGATCGATATGTCGGAGATCGCGCCGATGTGGGTTAGCGGTCCGGCAATGTCGCGGCCTCGTGTGGAAATGAACGCGGTGTTGTTACCCACAGGAAAAATTCTGGCGCTTGGCGGCAGCGCGAATGACGAAGACGCTTCAACCGCAAGCTTGACCGTTGACCTTTACGATCCCAAGACAAACTCCTTCTCGTCGGCCGCTCCCGACGTTTATCCGCACCTCTACCACAGCACCGCGGTGCTCCTCCCAGATGGCACTGTGGTTCTAAGTGGCGGCAATCCGCAACAGGGCGTCTACGAGCCGCACATCGAAATCTACCAACCGGCATATCTGTTCAACGCAGACGGCACCTTGGCGGCACGCCCGTCGTTGACGGGTGTTCCGGCCACCGTTGGATATGGGCAGACGTTCACGGTCGCTTCCGATGGAACAATCGCCAGCGCAGTGCTCATCCGCGAAGGGGCCGCGACGCACGCTTTTGATATGTCGCAGCGTCTGATCGGACTGACCTTCGCGCAGAGCGAACAAACCGTTGCAATGATCGCGCCGCCGGCTGGGACCATCGCACCTCCAGGCGCGTACCTGCTGTTCCTCATCAACAGCAACGGCGTGCCGTCCGTCGGGCAGATGGTCACCATACAGTGAAGGTCTGCGCCCTCATCGCTGCAAAGAACGAAGAAGTAGCGATCGTCTCGACGATCGACAGCATCATTTCGGCAGGCATCCCGAAGGAAGACGTCTACCTGGTCAGCGATGGTTCGACCGATGCGACCGTGGAGTTGGCCTTGACCCGGCAGATCAACGTACTTGCTCTGCCGGTAAATGGTGGCAAGTCGCTAGCGATCGCCAGAGGTATCAAAGAGTTCAAACTGGACCGTTACGATTTGCTTGCACTCGCCGATGCGGACACAACCTTTGAGCCGGGCTACTTCGCGGCCATGGTGCGTGCATTCGAATCAAAGCCAAACGCAGCGATTGCGTGCGGACAGGTGAAATCACGGCGTAAAAATTGGCTGACTGCATGGCGTGCTCTGCAATATGCGGTCGGACACTGGCTCATTAAAGAAGGTCAGCATGAATTGCGCACAATTAACGTGGCCGCGGGTTGCTGTTCCGTTTTCCGCATGAGTCTTTTCGACCAAGTCTGGGAGAGCAAACCCAGCATTGTCGAAGATATGATGGCGACACTACGCGCCCATGACCTGGGATATGACGTGATTTATGTTCGCGACGCAGTGGTGATCACTGCAGATCCCCAGGACCTTCTTCGCTCTTACACACGCCAGTTGATTCGCTGGAACGGCGGAGCTTGGACCTGCACGCGACAACTTAAAATGTGGGGCAGCACCCGCAGAATCGCGTTAGAGACTCAATTGGTACTCGGCGAAGGACTCATCACGTCGGTACTGATCCTGCTCATGCCGATCTGGCTTTTCTTCTTCCCGAAGACGGTTGAGACCTGGCTGACCGTAGACGGCGGCTTCATGTTTATCAGCGCCATCATCGTCAGCTTCCGCCACAAACGTTGGGATATCGCGATGTATCTCCCCGCATTCCTTGTTCTCCGATTCGTCGATAGCTTTTTGTTCCTGCGCGGCTTTCACAAGGCGTTCTTCGGCACTGAGAGTGGGAAGCTGTCTTGGCAGAGTTCCACTCGGTACCAACTGAACTAGCCTCTACTCTTCGGGTCTCTAGTCTCGTCGGCGCCATGTTTGAAGCGCGGACCGCTGCTTCGTATTCCTATGAAATCCCATCTTGCATGCGCGTCAACCAGATTGCATCGGTGCCTCGTAGTGTCCTCGGCCGACCACGCAAGGTGGTACTACTCCTCGTCAAACCGTAGTCGGGGTACTACCAATTCGAAGGTTCAAAGAAATCAGACCCGCCGTACTGTTGGTTATAATTCGCCGACTGGATAGTATTAAGCGTGCCGAACGTGTGACGGGCTTACACGACGGACAAGAACTTAGGGCTAGGAGCTTGTATGCCTTACGTAGGCTGGTATCTCTCGGGTCCGAGCACCGTCGTTCATCTTTGCGCCAAATATGTGCTTCCGATGTGGCGTTGGTTCCGGCATTGATGCATCTGATTGCCGGGCCCCGCACGAAGTTATGGTGCTAAAGAAAACGAGGTGAAATTGGGTGAAAAGTGAGTTCAGGCACGCAATGCGGCCGTAGTTTCCTGGCACCCGAAAGCCAGGGAACGCCGGCGACGCTTACGAGTCGCAGGCGCCTGGCAGTCAGAGTGCCTCTGGAACGACCTTTTCTACGCGACAGCTCCGGGCATCCATGCACAAGTTTAGCTTGTTGGCTTGAGCCCGGTCGCGACGGCATTCAGCAGTGTGGCGTTCGCAAGATCTTGGCTGAGATTCCAGATCATTACGCCACCAAGACTTTGCTTTCGGACATAGGCCATTTTGAATTTGATGGAGGTAGTATCCTCATAGCCCCAGTAGTTGTAGCCGTCAAACAGGTACGGCGATTGGCTAACGGAGTCGCGGTACGAACGAAACTTCGACTGGATATTCACGATAGAACTGTACGCCGCACCTTGGCCAAGAGGGTTGCCTGGCTCAAACAGGCCGTTGTCCAGATTTGGCACGTTGTTCCATTCGTAGCCGTAGAACGGGACGCCAAAAACCAGTTTTTCCGGCGCGAGTCCGGACTCCAGGTAACCTTCTACTGTCGCACTGGCGTTGTTGTTCGGCTCGGGGTCCTTCAGCGAGCGGTATAGCGGTGCCACCAACCCGGTGTTGTACTTCCAAGGTCCGTCGTAGTCGTAGGTCATCACATTAATGAAGTCGAGGTACTTCTGCACCTGAGGGATGTCGATGTACTGGTATGCCCACCTTCCATTCGAACCCGCTATAGAAAGTGTCATCCCAGGCTTAACTGCATTCATCTGAGTACGGAACTCCGCAAGTAGAGCAGTCAAGTTTGACTTGTCCGACGTTGATGCGGGAAATTCCCAGTCCAAATCAAAACCATCGAAGATTCCAGGCTGGTGCAAACCCGATCCGAAATATCCCTGGATATACATGCTTATGCAGCTCTGCACGAAAGCTTTACGATTCTGCGACTGCGCAGCACTGCGGAATGCGTTCGGATCGGTCCTGCTGCCGCCGATCGAAACGATGATCTTCAGATTGGGGTAGAGCTTCTTCAGCTCCTGAAGTTGGTGGAAATTCCCCGCGAACCCCCCGGAAACGTCTGCCTGACCATTGACGGCATGCGAAGCTGAGACAGGTTGCTGGTAATCGGCGTACGTATCGAAGCTAACACATCGGTTGTTTACGACATTCGTGAATGCGTAGTTGAGATGCGTCAGCAGATTGATCGATCCGTTCGTGATCAAGTTTTTTTCAAAAAAGCCCTGAGAGATGCCATACCTCGGAAAGTAACCGATGATTTTCATCGGATTAGTCGCCGTTTGGGCTTCCGTCAGAAGTTTGGGAATAAACATCATCGCGGCGAGAAACAACACTATTACGGTGAACCTGTGGAAAGGCTTCATCTTCGCTCCGGCTCAAGATTTAGTTTTGAAACGACACCAAATGCGGATTCGCGCGGGGAGGGCGACTATTAGACGAATGTTCGAGAAGAGTGTCAAGCAATTTCGGTAAAAATTGCACGAGCATCGCAGTGGATCAGACGCGACAACGCAGCGGCATCAAGTTTTGTTACCTCGAGATTGATGCCGGATCAACGTATTGCGAATGGACGTATTGCGAATGGACGAACTAGACGGGGCAGCAATTGACCCAGGCGCGTCTTCAATTCAACACCCGCAGCTCCGCTCGAACAGAGCAAAGAGCCTCCAAGAAAAACATGTTGTTAGCGGTCGCTAAGCCGGCTTCTTCGCGAGTTTTTCGCGCAACGCAGCGCGAAGGCGTTCATGAACTTCAGCTGATAGCGGAATCGGTTCGGAGTCGCAGAGAATTTCTATGCTTTTGCGGGTCTGGTCCAGAACGAGAGTGCAGTCTTCACAATGTTCTAGGTGACGTTCCAGCTCGTGGCGAATGGTGAGATCGAGCTCGCCATCGATGTAATTGGAGATTTCACGGATAACGCCTTTGCAATTCAATTTGTCCCACCTTGACGGAAATGGCGGTTGAGTTTTTCCCGAAGTTTCAGGCGGGCTCTGAGCAACCGGGATTTCACCGCGGTAACAGAAATTCCTAATGCATCGGCAGTTTCTTGCGTGGAAAGTTCTTCGAGGTCGCGCAGCACCAGCACGACACGATATTCCGGCTCAAGTTTTTCGATTACCTCGGCGAGGATGCCTTGTATTTCCGCTTGCGCGTATTCGCGTTCGGGACTCGGCCGCCAATCTTCCAACTCGCGCGGCATGAGGTCGGAATCTTCGCCTTCAATGGCCTCGTCCAGCGAAAATTGTCCTGGGCGCCGCTTCCGTAACCGCATCAATGCTTCATTGGCGGCGATGCGCACCAGCCAGGTGTAGAAACGCGAGTCGCCCTGGAATCCGTCGAGGTGCGAGTAAGCTTTCAAAAAAGCATCCTGCATGGCATCTTCAGCGTCTTCGTGATTCCCGGTGATATTCATCGTCAGTCGAAAAATTTTGCTTTCGTAGCGATTGACGAGTTCCTCAAAAGCTGCGGTGTCGCCCTTTTTTGCGGCGGCAACAAGCAGGTGTTCGTCCTCGCGTGCGATGGACGAAGGCAATCGGTGTGGATCGGCGGCACTCAAGAGATGGCAAACCTCTGAACGGAAAACTGTGTTCAGCCATCACTATAGCATCGAACTTTTGCTTCGCCCCACCGATGAACCGGCACTTATTTGGATGAATGGGAAGCGAGCGCGATTCAGAAATTTTGGATGCCTGGCGAGCATCTTCTGCGTGCCAAAATGCCACTAGAAAGCCTAGCTATGCTACTCTATTCAAAAGAGATAGCTTCAACCCGCTTAGAAGGGACGCACCGACAATGCCGGCCTATTTTTCAATCAGTCGAGGCTTTTTCCGGTCCTTTTTCGCGCCCGTTTCTCGATGCATGCAATCGTGCGCCCTGGTCGTTTGTTGCCTCGCAGCCGTCCCGTCCCAAATTTGCGCGCAGCAACCACCCTCGCCCACAGGTCTCGATCCAATTCGCAACTACATCGCCGCGGGATGGGACACGCTGACGCGCTCGATGGCGGAGTGCAAATCCGTGGTCGATCCCAAGCTGGCGGCCGCATCGGTGCTCTACCTGCCTGCCGATATCAGCGAGCCGGCAGACGTCCAGCAACTTCAGAAGCAATGCCAGCTCCAAGTAAAACGCCTTCCGCACGTCATTCATCATCTCGGTGAAATCGATTCCGGCCAGATCGAACCCGAGGGCCTGCTCTATCTCCCGGAAAAATATGTAGTGCCCGGCGGAAGATTCAACGAGATGTATGGCTGGGATAGCTACTTCATTATTCGTGGCCTGGTTCAGGATCATCGCGTCGAGCTCGCGCGTGGAATGGTGGAGAATTTTTTCTTCGAGATTGAGCACTACGGCGCGGTGCTCAACGCGAATCGCTCGTACTACTTGACGCGATCGCAGCCGCCGTTTCTGACGTCGATGATCCTCGCGGTATACGACGCGCAGAAAGCTGCCGGCCGCGAAGATCGTGCCTGGCTGCAGAAAGCTTACGGCTACGCGGTTCGCGACCATGAACTGTGGACGCGCGAGGCGCATCAAGCTGGATCAACGGGTTTGGCGCGCTACTACGATTTCGGCAATGGCCCGGCGCCCGAGAGCGTCAAAGACGAGACTGGCCACTACGCTCAAGTGGCGGCGTATTTTCTTTCGCAGCGCGGCATGGGCCGCGGACATCTGGTGCAGAAGCAATCCGGCGACACCGCGCAGCCAACTGTCGGGCCGTTGTTCGCGTTGCAGGTCTGCGACTCCACCGCAACCATGGCGCATTCGAACTGCATGCCCGCGGGAAGCGCCGCTTTGAATGCCGACTACTACAAGGGCGATCGTGCCATGCGCGAGTCTGGTTACGACATTTCGTTTCGCTTTGGGCCTTACGGCGCGTCGACGCATCACTTTGCGCCGGTTTGTCTCAACAGCCTGCTCTACAAGGGCGAAGAAGATCTCGCGCGTATGAGCGAGCTGCTGGGTCACAAGAAAGATGCTGACGACTGGCACAAACGTGCCGCCGAACGCAAACAACTCGTGCAGCAATACCTGTGGGACGAGAAAGCTGGCCTGTTTTTCGATTTCGATTTTGAAAGCCAGGTGCAATCGTCATATCCATACGTGACGACGTTCCTGCCGATGTGGTCCGGGCTCGCAACACCGCAACAAGCCGCCGCGATCATGAAGAATATTGGCATATTCGAACGATCCGGCGGGCTGGTGATGAGCCCGAACGAAACCGGCGGCCAATGGGATTACCCGTACGCCTGGGCGCCCAATCAGCTCCTTGCGGATGAAGGCATACGGCGCTACGGATTCAACGATGACGCCGATCGCGTTTCGTACGAATTCCTTTCGAATGTCGCCGAGAATTTCCGTCGCGATGGCACCATTCGCGAGAAATATAACGCCGCCACGCGCTCTTCTGAAACTCAGGTCACCGCCGGCTACAACATCAATATCGTGGGCTTTGGATGGACCAACGGAGTCTTCCTGGTGCTGATGCACGAGTTGCCGGAAGCCTCGGTCGCGAAGCTTGCGCGAGAACAATCCGCGAGTCCCGGCTCCGGACACTGATCCCAGGAATCGAAATCGAGTCGACGTCACTCGTGTTTCAGTTCCTGATGTTTTCAGTTGCCTATGGACCGGATTCTTTCCAGTTGCCGATTGTCTCGTTTGGGTGTGGCGCCGGTTTGCGCCGCTACCCACGCACCCATGCGGTTGGCAGCTTCGCTCAGGGTAGGCAAGGCAGCGCCGCGAAGATAGTGATAGATCAGCGCGGCGGTAAACGCGTCGCCCGATCCCACGGTATCCGCAACACGAATTTTGCAGCCCGGGTGATTGCTGATCTCTTTCTCCGCTACCAGCAGACTTCCCTGCTCGCCGCGTGTCACGCACACCAGCTTCAACTTGTAGGTGTCGCGAATCCACCGAGCCGCGCGCTCCTCGCCATCTGCCGGGTGCCCCAAGATTTTTGGCACTGCCGCGATCTCATCATGATTCAGTTTTACGATGTCGCAAAGTTTCAGAGATTCGTCCAGAGTTTCACGGGAATAGAAAGGTGGCCGCAGATTCACATCGAAAACGCGAATAGTCTTTTTCCCGACCGCCTGCAGGAACGCACGCACCGTCGCTCGCGACCTTGGCGCTCGCTGCGCCAGCGAACCGAAACACACGGCGTCCGCCTTCTCCGCCAATTCGTTCCAATCGGTGGTCCACTGAAAAAAGTCCCAGGCTGCCGATTCGGCAAACTCAAACGTGGGCTGCCCAGCCGCGTCCACTTCCAACTTCGCCGTCCCCGTGCCATGCGCCGAGTCCAGCTGAATATGCGAGGTTTTCAATCCGATCCGTTGCAGGCGCCTGGCCGCAGCGCGTCCCAGTGCATCATTTCCCACACGGCTCGCCACCAGCCCTTCATCCCCCAGCAGGCTCGTCATATATGCAAAATTCGCAGGCGCACCTCCGAGTTGCTTGCCCTTCGGAAACAAATCCCATAGGAGCTCCCCGAGCCCCACGACCGTGAATCGTTTCATCGTTCCTTCGCGCCTGGTCGGCAACTCACACCTTTAATAAATCTATTCACAACGTCTTACTGGATCTGAAATACGGGCCTGTGAGCTTCAATGCGCTTCCATCTGCGCCGCTGCCTTCAATTCGCGTTCCGCATCTTCACCGCGACCCAGATCACGGTAAGCCTGACCCAGCAGATGGTGAGCCAGCGGATTGTTGGGATCCATTGTGATGGCCCGCTTCAGCGCGCGAACCGCCAAATCCGGCTCGCCTTTTTTCTGCAACACCTTGCCCAATAAAATGTAAGGACCCGTGGAAGTGGCATCCAGCCAGATCGATCGTTGTAACAGTTTCTCCGCTTCATCGAATTTCTGCACTCGCGAGTATGCATCCGCGAGTCTGTAATAGGCCGGTGCGTAACCTGGATTCAGATCCAGCTCCTTTTGAAACTCCGCAGTCGCCTCGGGAATTTTGGAATGATACAGGTTTACCTCTCCCAGCAGAAAATGAGCCAGAGGCAGCCGCGGATCGAGGGCCACCGCTTTTCGCGCGTATTCCTCCGCTACTGGCAGAAATCCTGCCGCAACAGCATGCGAGCGGTGAACAGATAGCTGGCGGCAGATTCCGGCCCCACGCCAAACATTTTTGCAAACGCCGCGCGAGCATGAGCATAGTCTTTCGTCTGGATGTAACAAATACCCAGGATGTACGCGGCATCCACGTTGGCGCTTGGAAACCACGTCTGCACTTTTTCCAATGGTGGAATCGCATCCGCCGGGTGTCCCGCCAAATAGTAGGAAAGCCCAAGAAGTTGCACTGCTTCTCCGTCACTCGGATCTTCTTCTTGCGCCTTTTTCAAATAGGTGATCGCATTGATGAAATCGCTCTTCTTGTAGTACGTGACGCCGAATTCATGCGCCAACCCTTTCAGTTCCGGGTGGCTTTGTGCCAGTTGCCGCAGCGTCTCCACCGCTTCATCGTATTTCCCAATCTGCGAAAGCTGCCGCGAACCCTGGAACATGGCGTTGGCGGCATTCGGCTGTGCTGCTTGAGGAGCCGCCTTTTTAGTATTCGCATCCTGGCAGTACGCAGGCATGCCAGCAATCAGCAGTAGGGCGGCAAGCGCGAGAGCTGTCCAATTAGGTGTAAACATAAAACGCGGGCACGACCAAAAAGATTAGAGCATAAAAAACGGGGAGCCCGCGAGGGCTCCCCGTTTTCGTTTGGGGTGATGATGAATAAAACTAGAACGAAAAGCGCAATCCGAACTGCAATTGCCGCATGCCGTTTGGCGCGTTGGGCGAAGAATCGCCCTCAATGTCCTGGACTCGCCCAGGGTCGCGGCCGGTGCAATCCACGCACAGGTTGCCCTGATTCGCGTTGAAGCCCAGCACTGGATGGTTGAACACGTTATACGCGTCGAAGCGGAACTGAGCTTTGACACGCTCGCTGAAGTTGAAGCTCTTCGAGAGCGACATGTCTGAAAAGAACCCTCTCGGGCCCCGCAGCGAGTAGATGCCTGCGTTTCCAATCGTGCCGCAAGCCGGGAGCACCCACGGTCCGGATGCCGGGCGGGGCAATGAGCACGAATCAGTCCCGCTAAGATCGGTTGCCGAGGACGCCGGATACGCCAGCGGTGCGACCGGCCTGAACCAGTAGACATCACCATTGGCTGCGGTGCTCTTCCCGAGTTTGAACTCGCCGGATCCCTTGTCGGGTCGGCAGGGTCCCGCGTCAGATATGCGGCTGCACTCACCGATGGTAGGAGTAAACGGCAACCCGCCGCTGTAGTTCAAGGTGTTGCTGATTTGCCATCCACCGATGATCAGGTCCGTTGCGCGTCCGGAACCTCCCATGTAGCGCTTGCCACGACCGAACGGCAACTCGTACACCGTGCTGATTACGAACACGTGTGTGCGTGTGAATGGATCCGGTCCCCAAGACACGCTTGGATCAACCGAATAATAGCTGCCGTCATGGGCCATTGCGTGTGCAAACGTATAGTGTGTCAAGAATTGTAGACCGCTGGCGAAGCGCTTCTCCGCTTTCACCTGGAAGGCGTTATAGCTGCTGCTGGCGTCGTCTCCGAAGTAGTTTCCAACATCGGCCGTAATCCCACGCGCAAACAATCGCCGACGGCTCGGTTGCGGCGTGGCGGGTACGAAGCTGGTCGGAGCGCAAGTAAAGCCTCCGCCAACCGCTGCCGTGCAAGCCAATGGATTGGTTCCCGCGCCGACGGCGGCTTCGTTCGTGTTGTACGCCGGACCGGTTCCGGCAAAAACGTGCGTGCCTTTGTTTCCGATGTATGCGACTTCCAGGTTTAGTGTAGGCGTTACCTGTCGTTGAATAGTGGCGTTCCACGCGTCTAGAGTCGGGAGACGGAGAGTCTTCGGCCGTACGCGAGGATCGACGTTGTTGCCCGGTCCGCGGAACGGCAGGATGCCATCGTCCGGAATCACGATCGGAGCCAACGGTGAAGGACCCGTCGCCAGCGTAAATACCGCCGCCCGGTCATTCGTTGAGCCAAACTGCGACGAGTCTGATACGTCTTGGTTCGCCAGAACCGGCAGGTTCTGCGTCACCACGTGTCCAAAGGTTGACCCGAACACGCCGATGTCAAAACTCCGTCCGTAACCCATGCGAATGACGGTCTTCGGGTTCCACTGGTACGCTATGCCCAGCCGCGGAGCAAAGTTCTTCAGTGAATTGTTAGTATTTCCGTTAAGTCCCGTCCCGCCATATCCCGCAACGTGAATCGACAGGTCATCCAGGTATGCAAATCCGCCCTGGCCCTTGCCGTTTACGCTCTCCGGGAAATAGATTTCCCAACGCAGCCCGTAGTTAACTGACAACTTTGGGCTTACGCGCCAGGTGTCCTGCCCGTAGAAGAACCACCGCTTCTGCCGCTCTGCGGCGTTCAAGCTCGTGCTGACGAAGCGTTGAAATGAGGTAACGTCACCCAGCAGGAAGGTTGCGAGATCCAGACCACCCTGTCCGGCCAGCGCTGTACCGCCAGAGTTAAAATTCAGCTGTCCCGTACGATTGGAATCGCTCGGCACCCGCAGATTCATCGCGTAGCGGATGTCTGCGCCGAATTTGAATTGATGATTGCCCTTGATCTTCGTCCAGTTGTTCACCACCTGGAATTGCTGCTCGCTCTCAGTCAGCGGGCAGTTGCAACGCCCAACGTTCAAGCCGTCTCCGAAGCCCGAGTTCGAACCGTTGGCCAAGCCGTTTCCGCCGAAGAAGAAGGAAGACAACCCGGTCGTATCGGGTGTTCCCTGGTTCAAACCAGGAATCCCAAACGTCGTCATCGGAGTAGTCCCGGCATCGGAGTACGCCGTCTGCGGATTATATTTAAAGTACCCAAAGCGCAAGTCGGTCAACAAGGTCGCGCCAAGCGCCTTGTCGAAACCGGTTGCCAGGCTGTAATTGTGCACATTCGACGTGCCGTTTAGTCCTCCCGGTCCAAAGCCCACGCCACCGAGAGCGCCTAGAGTTCCTTTACCGGAAAGGCTGAAGTAATCGAGGCTGAAGCGCCCAAAAACGCGAAATTCGCGAGGCGCGTTGTAGTCAATGCGGACGTCCATGCTGTTCTGGTTGTAAGGTCCCGAACCGGAACCTACGAAGTTGCTCGCGATGCCGCCGCTGGTCGGCGCAGGAAACGCCGCCAAAACATTCGATGCCTGATCGGAAATTCTGCCGATCGGAATCAGGTTGCCCGCGAAGGGCGTTCGGCCGGCGCCGGTCAGCGGATCCCCAGTCAGCGGATCGTAAACTTGCCCGCCGCTGTTCGCGGTGCCCAGGTAATCGCTAAGGTTACAGAAGCCTGGTGTCGGGCTGGTCGCGTTGGTAGCCTTATTGCACGTGCTTTGCACCAGCGCGGTAGGAATCGTCAATTGGTTGCTGATGCCGTTGGTTTGCCGCGTGCCTTGATAGTCGCCAAAGAAAAACAACTTGTCTTTCCAGACCGGACCTCCCACCGCACCGCCAAACTGCTTGAAGCTGGCGGCGGGTAATGGTTTGTCTGGAGGATTCGTAAACGGATCGCGCGCCTGCTGACCGTCTCCGCGCCAATCCAGGAACGCCGATCCATGGAAACTGTTCGAACCAGACTTTGTCTGCACAGTCACGACGCCAGCGACCGCCTTGCCGAACTCCGCGTCATAATTCTGCAGCGTAATCTTCGACTCCTGAATCGCGTCCAGATTCGGGTTCACCACGATAATTCCCAGGATTGGATCCTGGTTGTCTGTGCCATCCAGCTCAAATGCCGTCCCGCTGAAGTGTTGGCCGTTCACGAAAATCTGCTGTCCGCCCTGCGGATTTTCCGTTGCCGCGTGACTCCAGCCCACTAGCTTCTGTGTTCCAGGTGACAGCAATTCGAAACTCGTGAAGTTGCGATTGAGAATCGGTAGATCCTCGACGTATCTTTCGTTGAAAGTCATGGAGACATCCGCACGGTCAGTCTTCAATTGCGGAATCTCTGACGTCACTTCCACAGATTGCGTCACTTCTCCCACCTGCATCGCCGCATCTACTCGCGAGCCGGTATCCGCAGAGACCTGAACATTTGGAATCTCTGTGGCTTTAAATCCTGGCGCCTCAATGCGCACTCGGTATACGTCCGGAATCAAGTGCGTCACCGAATAGTTTCCGCTCTCATTGCTCGTCGTTTCGTCCGCAGTTCCTTTTGCTACCGACGTGACCGTCACTTTCGCGCCGACTACCGCGCCGCCTTGCGGATCGGTCACTGTTCCAATGATGCTTCCGTACACCGCCTGTCCCCGTGCCGCCGGTGTATTCAACACCAGTGCCAGGCAAAGCACGACAAATCCCACCCCAATCCATCGCCTCACCATCTCACTCCTCCTTCGATCGAGCTCGGTTTCGTTTCGCCCTCGACAACTGTTTACCGCCAGAATCGAAACCGGGCGCTTTCACGGCTCACACGTTTAAAGTGATTAAGAAATACGACAGGCTTGAACGCACGAATGAAGGTGCTGCGGCAGGACAGTTAAAAACCAAAGAGTAGATTTGTCTGGCCACACCCACCCCAAACGACAAACCGCCCCTCGACGGGAACTGCCACCCAAACACGTTGCCTATCGAGCTACCCATCGCAGATGAACGACAGGCTCGCGCCCTCGATAGTCCAATTCAAATAAATGTTGGCTTCTATTACTTTTTTTGGTGTGGTAGATTGAAGTCTCAAAACGTCTGACGCGGTTACGCGCTGTAAATCCTCGCATTGCATAGAGATGCGCGCGTTGTTACACTCCTGTTAAACCGCCTGTCACGGGGGACTGTTGCTCGAACGAGAGCAAGATCTCGGTCAAATCGATAAGCTGGTGAATAGCCATGCCCTCCATGGCTCAGAACAGCTCTGCAAACTCCTGCGTTATCTTGCTAAGCACGCCCTCGATCATCCCGGCACGCCCATCAAAGAGTATCAAATTGCGACCGAGGTCTTCGGTCGATCCGCTGACTTCGATCCGCAGCTGGACTCCATGGTCCGGGTCCAGGCTGGCCGTCTCCGCGTAAAGCTCGCCGAATACTACAACTCCGATGGCGCTGAAGACCCCATCATCGTCGAGCTCCCCCGAGGCACCTACGTCCTCTCGTTCCACCGTCGCGCTCCGGGACAAACCAGGCCGCACAACAACGGCGCGCCTCACTCTCACGAGGGTACTGACTCCCCTTGGGAGTCGCCCAGTCCCCGCCACACCGTCCGCAACTGGATCATTGCCACCATTTCACTCGGCGTGCTGCTGGCGGCGTCCACCTTGGTGATCCTGAGCCTGGTGTCCAATCGCAATGCGGCTCAGGCCGCTCACGATGTCGACAACGTTCCCGGCGCCTTCCGCGTCTTCTGGAACGGCTTCATCTCCGGGCAAGATGAACCTTGGGTCATTTTCAGCAATGCGAAATTCATCGGCCGCCCGGAAATCGCATTGCGCTATTACGACGCGCAGAAAGATGCGGCCAGCCACCCCATCTTCGATCACTACACTGGTGTCGGCGAAGTAATCGCCGTTCACGAACTCGATCGCCTCTTCGGCAATCTGCATCGGCAAATTCGCGTGAAGCGCGGCAGCTTGTTCTCTCTGGACGACGCCAAGAACAACAATCTAATCTTCGTCGGCTCTCCGCTCGAAAATCTCACGCTGCTGGAGATTCCTGGCTCGCAGGAATTCGTGTTTCATCGCGTGGATTCCGGTCCGCGAAAAGGCGATCCCGAAATTATCAACGTGCATCCCCAACCCGGCGAAGTCAGGGAGTTTCTCGGTAGTCCTGGAAGCGAAAATATGACCGAAGACTACGCGCTCATCGCATTGGTCCGCGGGCTCGAGCCCAGCCAATCGGTCCTGATTCTCGCCGGAAACACCACCATGGGCACGCAAGCCGCCGTCGAGTACGTATGTCGCCGCAGTTCCGTCGAAGAACTGCTCCTCCGCCTCTCGGTCTCGCAAACCGGCCAGCTCAAACCCTTCGAAGCCGTCATCCGCGTCAAAGTGACCCGCGGCGTTCCCGTCAGCAGCGAACTAGTAGCGCTACGCAACGGCGCCGTCTGACCGATTCGCAAGATCACAACCAGACACAAGACGCATCACCTCTTCGGGTGCCGCACCCTACGCTTTTCACGGTGCGGATTTAGATTCCACACGATCGACATGCGCTGTTCGCAGCATTTCTTCCAACGAATCGGGCCGCAGTCTCTTGCACTGAGCTTCAAAGGGTCATTTCGACTGGCCGGATTTAAACTTCTACTCGACCGATCCGTCTTTGTACGCAGCTTCCCAACCCGCTAAGATCCAGGCGCGCTCAACTTCGGATCAAGTTCCGCCGCTCTCCGAAATTCCCTTCCAGCCTCATCCTTCTCTCCCTTGCGCTGCAAAGCCACCCCAAGCTGATAATGTGCCGGCGCATACTCCGGCGTCGCCGCAATCGCAGATCGAAATTGCGAAATCGCGCCATCCAGGTCACCCGCGTTCAATAATCGCTTCCCGGAGTTCGTCGCGAACAGCGCCGCCTGCTGATTCGTTTTCTGCTTTCCCATTTCGCTGCCGGTCTTCGCTTCTACCGCTGCTCCTGCGGTATCCCCGAGTTGCCGCAGCACCGCCGCTAGCGTCGTGTGCGCGCCGGCAAAATCTGGCTGCAGCCGAATCGCCTCTCGCAGTGCACTCGCCGACTCCTGCAGCTTCCCCTGCTGTCGCAGCACCGTTCCCAGTGTGTAGTGCGCCTCCGCATAGTCCGGCTTCAGCCGCACCGCCTGCTGCAACTCCGCGACCGCCGACGGAAAATCGCCTTGCTGCCACAACGTCACGCCGAGCGTATAACGCACATCCGCTTGCAGCGGATCAAATTCCGCCGCCCTGCGAAATTCCGCGATCGCCTCCGTCAACTTATCCTTCAGCTTTAGCGCCAGCCCCAGGTCGTAGTGCAGCGTCGCATCCTGCGGCGCTCGCTTCAGTCCCGCTTCGAACTGCGCTATGGCGCCATCAAAATCAGACTTCTGCATGTACGCAATGCCCAAATTTGTTTGGTAGTCCGGATCATCCGGTCGCAAACGCAGCGCCTCGCGAAACTCCGCGATGGCATTATTAGCATCGCCGACCTGCAGCAGCGCCAATCCCAAATTGTTATGCGCATCCGGCGCCGTCGCGCGCAGTTTCACCACTTCGCGAAATGCCGTCACCGCTTCATCCGCATTGCCCGCACGCTGCTCCAGCAATCCCAAAACGCTTTGCGCCTCCGCCATCTCGGGACGCAATTTCACCGCAGCGCGCAGCTCCCGAATCGCGCCTTCGGAGTCCCCCTTATCGCGCAGCGCTTGCCCCAGATAAAAATGTGCTTGCGCATTGTTCGCATCCACCCGCGTCGCTTCCGCCAGATGCGCGCTCGCCTCTTCCAGCGCCTTCCGATCAAATAGCAGCACGCCCAAATGAAAATGTGCTTGCGCCAATTCCGGTTGCAGCCGCAGTGCCTCCTCGTACTCCTTCTCCGCTTCCTTGGACAGCACTGCGTCGCCACCCGCCGCTGACTTCGCCGCGCTCGCCTCGCGCACCAGCAAAGTTCCCATCTCGTCGTGCAGTTCCGCGCGCCCGGGCTCCAGCTCCAGCGCATGCTTCATCTGCTTTGCCGCGCCTTCCACATCTCCAGCACCATCCAGCGCGTGCGCCAGCACTCGATAAGGTTCTGACATCGTCGGCGCAAACCGCACCGCCTGCCGCGCCTGGCGCACCGCGTTCTTCGCGTCGCCCTTCTCCAACAACGCCGACGATAGATTCAGATACGCCTGGAAAAAATCTGTGCGTATATCAAGCGCCGCATTAAACTGCGCGATCGCCGCATCCAGTTGCTGCCTCGCCAGCAACACCCAGCCCAGCGAGTTGTGCGCCTCCGCGCTCCGCGGCGACAACTTTACCGCCTGCTCAAAATCCGCCTGCGCCGCCGCCAAATCCCGCTGCTGCAAAGCAGCAATCCCCGCCCGGTACAAAGCATCGGCCCGCTCCGCCGCTGTCCCAGCCGAACTGTGCGGAGTCGCTTGCGCGTACAATCGCGCCGAACCTCCGGCACACAAAATCAGCGCCGCCAGCGCAGCAAATCGCCGCATCCTCAATCGCAAATTGCGAGAGATCACGAGAAAATCGTAGCATGCGGCCCCGAACTGCACACCTGCGCGTTGCTGGAAATCGTTCATTCGAGCCGCGTACCGCATTTCGCGATGCCCAGCCGAACCGGTTTGATCTCGCCGAAAATGCAGTCTCTCCGAATATGTGCGGTGCTCGAGCGGCCCTGGCTGCACCCCGGATTTAAAGTGACCGGACTAGCCGGGCACTTTGGTTTCTCTGTGACTTCGTTCTTAGCTTCACAGCACCAATCAGAATCATTTAGAGAGACCTGGGGCGGTCGGGCTTCAGTTCAAAATGGTTTTCTTGGTTTTTGAAAACGTCAAAAGGTTAACTGCTGCAAGCGGAGTGTGCAGTATAGCACACGCATTTCCTAGATTGTTTCTTTCTCTGCAATGTGGCCACAATCCGCGCCATGCACACACAAACTGTTTCACTCAACGGCATTGAGTTGCATTACCAGATCGAAGGCCAAGGCGAGCCGCTGCTGCTGTTGCATGGCGGCACCGGCTGCCACGAAGATTGGGCATACTGCGGACGCGACCACTTCGCACGCGAATACCAGCTCATAAAACCCGATGCTCGCGGCCACGGGCATTCGTCCAACCCGGACAAAATCATCACCCATCGCCAGTGCGCGCTGGACACCCTGGCGCTACTCGATCATTTAGGCATCGCGCGCTGCCGCGCCATCGGCATGAGCATGGGCGGCAACATCCTTCTTCACATGGCCACCTTGCAGCCGCAGCGAATCGAAGCCATGATCCTGGTCAGCGCCACCATGTATTTCCCCGAGCAAGCGCGCAAAATCATGCGCCAAGTCCCCACGCCAGAAAACCAGCCGCAGCCCGAGTGGGAATCCATGCGTCGGCGCCATCACCTTGGTGATCAACAGATCATCGCGTTGTGGGATTGGACGCGCGAGATGCAGCACAGCTATGACGACATGAATTTCACGCCGCCCGCGCTTTCCACAATTACCGCACGAACATTGGTTGTCTACGGCGATCGCGATCCGCTCTACCCGGTGGAGATGGCTGTTGAGATGTACCGGGCCATTCCCAATTCCGCCCTCTGGGTCTTGCCTCACGCTGGTCACGGCCCAGTGTTTATGGAAGCCGCCGCGCACTTCGCACAAACATCCCTAAAATTTCTGAAAACCTAGCCCTAGCCGCATAACAATGTAGCCGCTGTCTTGAGAAAAGTGGGCGTGCCGCTGATGCCGTCGTTGCACTTGCCTCTAAACTGTCTGCAACAATGTGGTGAGCTCAAGCGACCTTGCGAGCCGCGTGTACGGAATCTCGGAAGCGCAGGCAACAAAGCAACGCACTCCTCACATCATCATTCCGAACGAACGTGAGGAATCCCTCTTCTGTGTTTCCAATTACTTTGACAATCCATGTGAGGCCGACAAATGCTGCGTTGCATCTAAAATCGTTGAGGCGGAGCTTGCGCGTCTCGATTGTAAGTCTCGTTTTTGCGATTAGACGCGATCCGCATAACGATGCAAAAAAGTGCACGCCAGCACGACGATCGTGATCTCGAAGATAAGAATGTTGTGCGTACGATGTAGGATGATCGTCAAATATCAAATAACCTCACGATAAGGAGCACAGCAACATGAAGCCAAAGAACACCATCTGCCTGTGGTTCAACAAAGACGCCCACGAGGCCGCGCGTTTCTACGCCGCGACATTCCCCGACAGCAAAGTGACCGCAGTTCACAATGCGCCCGCCGACTATCCGAACGGAAAGAAGGGCGATGTGCTGACGGTGGAGTTCACCGTAATGGGCATTCCGTGTCTGGGTCTGAACGGTGGACCGGCGTTCAAGCATAGCGAGGCGTTTTCGTTCCAGGTGGCGACGGACACTCAGGAAGAGACGGACCGCTACTGGAACGCGATTGTGGGAAATGGCGGCACGGAGAGCCAGTGCGGTTGGTGCAAGGACCGCTGGGGGCTTTCGTGGCAGATCACGCCGCGGGCGCTTACCGACGCGCTGGCCGCGGGTGGCAGTGAAGCAAAGCGCGCCTTCGAGGCCATGATGCCGATGAAGAAGATCGATATCGCGACAATCGAGGCAGCGCGCCGGGGCTGACGGTGTGCTGGGGCGGCAGATCGGGGCTACCCCCCACCCCGGTCGTTTCCGAACAAAAAGAGGATAAGTGGCTGAATGCAATGGAGATGCTGGAAACGAGACTGCAGAAGAGAGCGGTGCGGCGTCGCGCTGCGATTGGGAGTGAAAACGCGGAGAGCGGCTGGAAGTGGGGATTCTACGGGAGATAGCGGCGAGTGAGCAGTGGCTGGTGGCGAGTGTGATGCAAACCGAAATGAGCGACTGTGCTGCGGGAATGCCGGCGGGAGTTGGGTCAGCGGGTCCGGAAGCAGGGTACACTGAGGAGAATAGCACAGAGTTTATTGATTGTATATAGTACGCGGGTGGTACTTTGTGACGGAAATTTCCGACAGTGCAGCGTAACAGCGGGCATTTTCAAGGCGCGGCTGGGGCGGTAAACGATGGAGAACAATTCAGCCTGATTTGCTCCAGCCGTCATTTAAGTCTGCCAAATCCGATTGTTCCCTTAACGTGAACTTCCTGGGGGGTGGCCTTTGAGCCTTAATCCTTGCGGGCACTCGTGCCTTGACATTGCGTCATCCTGGGCGTAGCGTCGCGTCAGATTTGGTCGGTCTTTGCCTTACCCTTCTGCAAACCTTAGATCCATTTAGATAAATTGCAGTGCCGCCTGTGGCGGAGAAAACGAGAGGAAGAAGAATGCGTACCCGGTCCATCGGTTCCCTGGTCGTATTGTGTGCAATCGCGTTAGTACCGATTTACGCGACACGCAGTTCGGCCCAGTCAGCAAGCGCGGAGAAGCCTTCGCAGTACACGTATGTTTCGGAGTGGTCCGTTCCACGCGCCATGTGGGGCGACTACTTGAAGAACGAAGCGCCGGATTTGGACATGCTGAAGAAGGCGGTTGCGGACGGCACACTAACTTCCTTCGGCAGCTATGCGGTTCTGAATCATCAGGAAGGCTTGCCCACGCATGGCACGTGGTTCTCGGCAAGCTCGATGTCCAACATCCTCAAGGTACTGGAGACGCTTCGGAACGCGCCGGCCGCCACCGCGCCTTCTCTGGCAGCGGCCAAGCACTGGGACTACATTCTGCAGAGCCACGATTACAACGCGCACTCCGGCACTTTCACGAACGGAATTCTTCGGGTCGGCAATTGGCGCGGCAAACCGGGAACGGATCCCGACGGCAAGATCCTGAAGGCGACGATGGTGGCATTGCTCGAGAAACTGTTTGCCGACGGCGCTCTACACTCCTACCAGATCGATGAGGAAGCTGTGCACTCCGCCGATCCAGGCGGATTTTTCGTCGCGATCGTGGCCAACGGAGGCGAGGGCATCGATAAGTTCGATGCCGCAATCGATGAGGCCGGAAAAAGCAATCCTGCGGGGTGGGCGGGGTTTGCTTCGACGCTTGATCCTCACGGCCATCGTGATTTTCTAGCGCGGGTCGGGACTACGACACATAAATAGGTTGAGAGGCGCAGCGTGCCCGAGCCTCCGGGGGAGGGGGGCGCTGCGCTTTTTTTGGGCCATGAGATAGACAGGACGTTTTCATTGCTGTCCAGCGCCGTGCTTATCGAGCGCGCATTTTGCGAATCTCGCGAACGATTGCTTTACGTCCTGACGGCATCTTGTCGCCGCCAATGCCTCGAAATTTTTCAAATACGCTGCCAGAGCGTACGGCCTTCACGCGAAAATCCGCTCCGTCTTTCTCAAACAGGAGCCTATCGCCCGTGCCCACACCTAAGGCCCGGCGCACCTCGTGCGGGACGGTAACCTGCCCTTTGCTTGTGATTCGCGCCAGTTTTTTCATAAATCGCCGTTCCTTACTTTAGCGTGCTGCTCCTCACCTGTCTCCGCATTTCCGGTCCCCGCATTTCCGCTTGGGGCGACGTCCGTCTGTCCACAAGTTCCCTGTCCCTAAGTTCCCCTATGCTCTTCTCACTGCTATACCGTCGCTTTTCTTGCGATGATGAGCCCCATCGGCACGTTCACACCTGTGCAACAAGCTATGCCCTTGGTTTTCAACAGACTTCGTCGTCGGAGAAGATGATTGGGCCGCCAGATCTCGATACACCCGCATGCCGAAACAGGTTATCACTGGCTTTATTACAGAAAGGGGGGAAGAAGATTCGATATTTTGTCCTCGACGCTAGGCCAGAAGTCCGTTACTTGTGTAAAGTCACGCTGATCAAGACAGAAAGAGAGTTTACGCCTCGACTTCATTTTTCCATCCGCAACAACGAAGACGGAATTCAGCAAGCAGAGATTCCAGCAACTGAAGAGACCCGGACGCTCAAGGCTTCGATCATCCTTAACAAGTGTCATGTAAATTTCTGGAGCCTGATCTCGTACCTACGGGACACAGCGAACATCGATACGCCCAAGGTTGCATTCTCGATGAAGAAAGGTTCCCGCCAACAACAAGAAATCGCTGACGAGTTCCTCAAGCTTGATCCCGAGTTCATCCGAGCGGTTCTTCAAAACAGTGCCGGTGGCATTCTGACATCCCAAGATTTGAACCAAGCCGTCGCTCGGAAAGAGCAATTAAAGGAGTTTGAACGGGGATTGCTTTACGAGAACAACGACGAATCCTACTGGCAGGGGTTCTTCAACACCAACAAATGGATATTTGGCTATGGTCTCAACTACGTGATCTTGGACGTGAACGGGAATGCCTATGCCGGAGGAAAGAATCTGCTCGGAAAGGGTGGAACGAAACCTGACTTCTTGGGATTCACCAGGGGTAAGCAGAAATTCTCCGTCTCGTGGAAGTCAAGACTCCCCAGCACCCCGCTTTTGACGGGTAAGGGAGAGATACGAAGCGGGGTTTGGAGTCTCTCGAAGGATTTAACTGATGGCGTTGCGCAGATACAAGGGAATGTGGACGAACTGAACGTTAGCGCGGCGCGAGACCGTAACAACGAGCATCTTCTCCGGGGAAAATACACCGTCACGCCCAAAGGCATTCTAGTGATCGGTTCGTTGAGCCAATTTAAGGAACCGCAAACGAACGAAGATGTTCCTCACAAGGTCTGGACGTTCGAGAGATTTCGACGTTCTCTGACAAACGTAGAGATTATTACGTTTGATGAGTTGCACGAACGAGCTCGATTCATCGTGAATCAAGAGCCATCCTGACAGCCCACCTACTAAGGAGTGCATCTGCCCGCCACCTGTATAAGCTCGTTCGTCAGTACGCTCATCAGCAGCTCGTTGATAACCTTAGAAATATCTTTCTGTGAAATGAGGTGCCATGGCGATACTTGAGCCATACTCTTTGCCGCTTATTGAAACACTGGCGGAAGGAGGCGCCGACTGGCTCGCCTTTGAAGTGGTCAATGGTGTGCGGGCCGGCAAAGTAGCTGAAGAGCCTCTTTGGAGCCTAGCAGCGATTCAGTGCTGTTCGGTGGCCAAACCGGAAAATTTCCAGACCGAGAAGAGACTACGTGTAATTCCGCTTCAATTTCCTTTCCGGTGCCGATAACTGGAGACGACCAGATTCGCTGGGCGGCTGAATATGTAGTCTACGGTTGTCTGATGTACTGTCAATGCTTCAAGCGTCGCTCGATCAATTGCAAACCATAGTTTCCTCAGAATCGCGCCAGGTTGGTATTTCGCCGGACATTATCGCCAATAACGAAATAGCTTTGATTGTTCTGAGAGACGAGGAAAACTTGAGCATTTCGAAAAGCGAAATCAATGCTGCAATCGCCTCACTTGGAAAACTGCTGAAAGCGCTTTCTTCGTGGGAAGCCTCAACACACGAGAGGAGTGAGTGAGTGATCGATGACGTCAGGGCGGCGCTAGACTCTATCCTCGGCAGTGCCACGATTCTCCGGTCTGCAAACGGCGCAGGTCGTATTTTCGAGTTGTTCGTCATGACTGGAATCGCCGCACACCTGCAAACTCAAGGGTTCGATGTTTGGCTTCAGCGTTCTGATGGAACCCAGATTAGTGCAGCGGATTCCGACAAACGATTCATTCAGCGAGGCGGCGCTCCGACGGGAGTTCTGCGAGCATCACTGGTCCTGACAACGCCAGTGTGATCGGGTTGAGGAGAGTCCCGAACGGGTCAGCCTGGGAAATCTGGAATGGCGTTCAGTTCCAAGGACGAAGTGGTGAACCACGAAATAGATATCGCGGAACCGTACCACGCGAGGTTGGAGAGGAATTGCGGCAGACCGGCGGATCGCCTTTTGGTAGGCCTCGTGTCGCGATTGAATGTAAAGACGTGGGACAGCCAGGCACTGTTGACGAAATGCGCGCTTTTGTTGCTCGACTCTACGATTTGTCGGTTCTCCAAGGAAATCGTTCGTATGTACCTTATCCACCTCCGCCTCAGGCTATTTTTCCTGGCATCTTTTCCGATTCTTTCTATGCCTCTCAGATGACATATTGGAACGAGAACCGTAAATCGTTCAATGTGGTGGCACGCCGAACAGGATTCGTTGCGGGCGCGGCGGCAATGACATCTTATTTCAACGTTGAACCGCACGGCAACATCAGGGTGGGCAGCGCCCAGACAATCGCATTGGTTCAAGTTGTCACAGTGGATTGGGACGTACGTACCTTAGGTCGGCCTCTACGACAAGGAGGAGAAGAGGCGACGCTGAGTGCCTGAGCTTGCGTTGGTTTTGCGTGCTGGATTTATGGAGTCCTCTGATTAGGTTGGCGAGCGTCTTAGCCATCTCGCGGTTCGACTACGCGCTGGCAAAGTACAAGAAACATTAATAGAAGTAGCGCCTACTACGGTCCTTGACCTCGCAACAACGCCCACCCTACATCGCATCGAGCTCATGTCTTTCGCAAAATCCGACAGGCTGCTTTTTTCTCTGGGCTGCTGCTCGTTCTTCTTGGTGTTTCCCTGCCTTTGTTTTCGATTCCGGCTGGTAAATCTTCGCAGGCTGCTGGTGCGCAGGCTGGCGGTAGCTCTGTCGCTCCTGCGGGGGGCGGCGAAAAGCCTATTGCGTGGTTTACCGATGTGGCGGCGAAGGCTGGGCTTACGATGCGCAACGTGTTTGGCGGGGTTACGACGAAGAAGTACATCATTGAGACTACCGGGACGGGGGTGGCGATTTTCGATTATGACAATGATGGGTGGCCGGACATTTTTATTGTGAATGGGACGAAGCTGGAAGGCGCTGCGGCGGGCGAGGCGGCGCCTAGCAATCATTTATATCGAAACAATCATGACGGGACGTTTAGCGATGTGACGGCGAAGGCGGGGTTGGCGCATACGGGGTGGGGCCAGGGCGTTTGCGTGGGCGACTACGACAATGACGGCAATGCGGATTTGTACGTCACCTACTACGGGAAGAACGTGCTGTATCGCAACAACGGTAACGGAGGCAACGGGGGTAACGTGACGTTTACCGATGTGACCAACAAGGCGGGCGTGGGCGGGACCGGGAAGGCGTGGGGGACCGGGTGCGCTTTTGTGGACTACGATCGCGACGGGCATCTGGATCTGATGGTGTCGAACTACGTGGACTTCGACATTACGACCGCGCCGGCGCCGGGGGATCGCGAAAATTGTTTGTGGAAAGGCGTGCCGGTGATGTGCGGGCCGCAAGGGTTACCGGGCGCGAAAAATATTTTGTATCACAGTCGCGGCGACGGGACGTTCGAGGATGTGTCGAAGAAATCGCACATCGAAGAGGCGGACGGGCACTACGCGTTCAGCGTGACGACGTTCGATTACGACGATGACGGATGGCCGGACATTTTCGTGGCGTGCGACTCCACGCCGAGCATTTTGTATCACAACAATCGAGACGGCACGTTCAAGGACGTGGCGGTGATCGCGGGGGCGGCGTTGAATGAGGATGGGCGCGCGCAGGCGGGGATGGGCTCGACAGTGGCGGACTTCAACGGGGACGGGCGGCTGGACATTTTCAAGACGAATTTTTCGGATGATACCGCGACGCTGTATCGCAACAATGGCGACGGAACGTTTGACGATGTGACGTTTCGCGCGGGGCTGGGGCTGAATACGAAGTATCTGGGCTGGGGCACGATGTTTCTGGATTTCGATAACGATGGCTGGCCGGATCTTCTACTCGTGAACGGCCACGTCTACCCCGAAGTCGACAGCCAGCATCTGGGCAGCAATTTTCAGGAGCCGCGCATCCTCTATCACAACAACGGAAATGCCACCTTCACTGACATCTCCGCCAACGCGGGGCCAGCAATCACAATCCAGTTCATCCCGCGGCTTGGCCATCGGCGATCTCTGGAATGACGGAAAGCAATCGGCAGTGGTCAGCAACATGAACGCCCCGCCCAGCCTGCTAGTAAATCAAATCCGCACACCGAACCATTGGATTGCCTTTCGCGCCGTCGGCACAACGTTCGCAGCGACGCCGACCGACCAACCCGCGCAAAGACCTGTAGCGGCCGCCTTCCGAGGCGGGCGCTCTGCAGTTTCGGATAACGCAACGCCATGGAAATCGAACCGCGATGCCATCGGCGCGCGCATCCGCGTCAAAGCCGGCCCGCGCATTCTGATCGACGAAGTCCGCTCCGGCTCCAGCTTCGACTCCAACAACGACATGCGCGTCCATTTCGGACTCGGTGTCGCCACTAAAATCGACTGGGTAGAAGTCCGTTGGCCCAGCGGCCTTCTCGAGAGATTCACCGGTCTCAAGCCCGACGCCATCCACACCCTCAAAGAAGGAACCGGCACGCCGGTAACCGCAACTCCAGCAGTTGCCAACGACGCCGCGACGAAACCAAAGAACTAAGTGGACACTCCGCTCCGAGAGGGCTAGTCGGCAGCCACGTTGCAGCGCGACGCGGTTGCTGCCATCACTTGCTCGTTCCTGCGAACACCTGCCGCCACCCGGCTGGCGATCTTTTGGCGTTGCTCTTCATAAAACGACAGGCCGCCCATGTTGGCGCTTTCTAGTTCTTTGGGACCCCAATGCGCCTGCATGATGCCGAAAGCTGTGTGCGAATTCGTTCCCAGCAGCAGGTGTCCCAACTCATGCGTAGCCACATAACCCAGCAGCGTGGTCAGTCCAATGGGAAATTGCCCGCGCAGCGCTTCGATCGGTTCGACAAAGACCTGGCTGTAGCAGCCGTCGCCTCCAGCATTCATGTAGGAAATTCCAAAGATGCCAGGTTCCAGGCCACGTGCCTTGCGAAGAAAGCGGAGTTGCAACATTTGCGGGAAGCGGGCTTGGCCGCATTCGGGAGACGCGTGAGTCAGCTCGCCATTCACACCGCAATTCAGCCAGCGAATTTCGATGCCCACATGAGCAAACAAACTTGCGGAGATTTGTTCCGCTTCCTGGAGAGTCTCCAGCCCAAGCTGCGAGTCGTCGTAAACCGATACAGTGATCGCCGATCTGACCTCGACTCCTTCCCTGCCCCAAACAGGAGCGATCCCTATCGCCAGGAATAACCCTAACCCTACACATGCTCGAAACGTCTGATGTAGCACGGCCTCACCTCCGCGGTGTGAGGCCGACGGTGGGACAGAGCGGTAAGTACCTCAATGCCCGCCGGGTTATGCGCTTCTAATTTGTGGGTGACGCAGTAAGCTTCACGGCATCAGAGAGATAGCGGCCGGGATTACTTACAAAGCGCGAAACATTTGAGGACGTTTTTCCGTTATTACTAGCGGGACCCGGGCTCAGAAAGGCATCCGTGCCAGAGTTTTCAATGAATCGCAACGGAAGCGCTGGCAAGTTTCGATTTGGCGTGTTCGAGGCCGACTTGCGTTCGGCCGAACTGCGCAAGAATGGCCGGAAAGTACGGCTGCAGGATCAGCCTTTTCAGATTCTGACGATGCTGCTGGAACAGCCGGGCGAAGTGGTTACTCGCGAGACGCTGCGCGCGTCGCTCTGGCCCGTCGATACCTTTGTCGATTTCGATCACGGGCTCAACGCTGCGGTGAAGCGTTTGCGAGACGCGCTGGGCGACTCTGCAGAAAATCCAAGGTTTGTGGAGACACTGGCGCGCCGCGGGTATCGTTTTATCGCGCCCGTGCACCCAGCGGAGCCCAGCAGTCCTCCCTTGCTGTTCCCAACACTGATCGGCAAGGCCGTGGCAAATCCGGAGATTCAGGCAAGTGCGGCAAATGCTGCGATCGTTGGCCCTACGAAGCCCGCGATGGCTTTGCTGCGGACGCGGCGCTGGCGCATCCTGCTTTCTTCTGTGAGCGTGCTGTTGATGGGAACCGGAGCCGGTTGGGTGGCGGCACGGAGATTCAATCCGATTCTGACGCCGGCTGCAGAGTTACGGCTGACCGCAAATCCTCCGGACGATCCGATCCAGAGCGCGGTGATTTCTCCTGACGCGAAATATGTGGTGTTTGCCGATCGCTCCGGGCTTTTCCTGCGGGTCATCTCGACGGGAGAGACGCACTCGATTGCCTTACCCGATGGCTTCAAACCGCGTCCAGTCGCTTGGTTTCCGGATGGAAATCACGTGCTGGTGACGAAATCGACGGATTCTTACGGGGATACCAGCCTCTGGAATGTGTCGGTGCTGGGCGGCGCGCCGCGCAAGATTATGGATGAAGCCGATGCGCGCGGAGTCTCACCGGACGGCAAACAAATCGCGTTCGTCCGCGGCGGCAACCTGCACGAAGGAATCTGGGTGATGTCCGCGGATGGGGAGAACGCGCACAAAGTTTTCGGCGAGACCGGCGACAAGTTTGGCGGCGCGGCGTGGTCGCCCGACGGGCGGCGGCTGGCGTTCGCTCGATTTAGTTACAAGACCGGGTTCAAGGTTGCATCGGCCTCGCTGTGGATTGTGGACCTGGCGAGCGGCGAGTCCCGTGCTGTTCTCGCGGATCAGGAGCTAGGTGAGGGTGTAGCGTGGCCTGCGAAGGACCGGCTGGTTTATTCATTATCGGAACCTCTGCCGAACCAGGGCGATTCGAACCTTTGGGCCGTGAGTATCGACCCAAATGGCTTTCGCACGACAGGACATCCGGTACGTTTGACGAGCGGGCCCGATAAAAAAGTGCGGCTGAGCACTTCCGGGGACGGCAAACAGATCACGTTTCTGCGCTGGCGGGGCGAGCCGCACATTTATGTAGCCGATCTCGATGCCGGCAAACGCGGAATCCAGACGCCGCGAGCTTTGAGCCTGGATGAGGGGCGCAATCTGCCATTCACGTTCACGCTTGATGGCAACAGCCTGCTGTTCACGTCCGATCGCGATGGGCCGACGCACATTTTCCGGCAAGCTGTGGATCAAGCCGCGCCAGATCTGGTGGTAGGTGGGCCGGACTCCGTGACGATCGCGCGCCTCGATCCTGAGGGCTCGAACCTTCTCTACTTACTACAACCGTCCCCGGAGGACACCTCCGGCACTGGCCGGCTGATGAGTGTGCCGCTGTCGGGAGGAACGCCACACCTGCTGCTGAAAGCGCCGCAGCTGCACAATTTTCAATGCGCGCGCTTGCCGTCAAAGACTTGCATTTTCGGGATATCGACGCCGGACAAGATTGAGTTCGTGTCGTTTGATTCCAAGACCGGCGATACCCATGTCATCGAGGGGCTGCCGTTGCCTGAAGGAGGCTCTTACAACTGGAGCCTCTCGCCGGATGGCTCGACGCTAGCCATCGGCGATTGGCGGCGTGGGACGGCTCCTTCGGAGATTTTGCTTCTCTCTTTACGCGGCCGCGCTGCACGCAAGCTGGTTCTGACCGATTGGGCGGGAATCTCCAGTGTTGACTGGGCGGCTGACGGCCGCGCCTTATGGGTGAGCGCGCTGCGGCCAAGCGGCGAGCAGGCGCTGCTAAGTGTGGACCTGCAGGGGCGAGCCACTCCGCTGCTGCAAAATCTGCAACGCGAAGTGGGCTGGGCCATCCCATCGCCTGACGGGCGCCGCATTGCGTTCTGGGAAGCCGGCGGCAGTTCGAACGCCTGGCTGCTGCGCGGATTCTGACCGCTCATCAGATGCTGACTAAATTGTTTTAATGATTGAGGAATCTTCTAACAAGCCGATTTATTACGCGGGTTGAAATCAAACGCGACAGCGGACTTTGGTAGTTTCCGTATTGCAGACGACTCTTCAAGTAACCGCCCGTGCGGGAGTTGCGAGTATAGTTGGCGCGTTTCACGACCAAGCCACTCAGCATTGGGCGAGATGAAAGTCATTTTTGCAACTTTGCGAAAGGTATAGAACAGAACAGCATGGGCTCTTCTTGAGGTCAAAGGAGATTGCGGATGAATTTGTCGAGTGTTCGCGGAACTACCAATTGTTTGTCGATAAGAGCCGGCTCCGGGAGCTGGGACTGAAGCTTTCTCAAATCAAAGAGTACCTGGAAGCTCAACCATTCATTTATGCTTCGTTTACCGAAGACGAAATCAAGAACGCGTTCTCGCCATGACCTTGTTTTCGGTGGCGAGGCCGGCGGCGGTTAAGTTGCCGTAGAACCGGGCCTGGCGAAAGGCCGAGCCGCCGCCCGACCTTGTCAGTGATCAATGAGCGTTTATGAAGGGGAGAAGTTGAGCGCGCTGAAATTTGCACGTACCTTGAATGGGTGTCGGGCGGGCTAGAGATGACGATGCCGGCGGGGCTCAAATTGATGCGGCTGGCATTGGCGGTGCTGGTTGTCCTTTTCGGGTTATGCACGATTTTTGCGTCGCTGGTGACGGTGGCAGAAGCTTGGCAGGAGCATGCCCAGGCGCAATGGCCGGAGGTGACGGCCCGCGTTGACCGATGCGGTCTACAGCCAACGAGCACTGGCCGGCGGCAAAATTACTACATCCGTTGCCGCTTGAGCTACACGGTCGGCGGCTTCGAGCATAATGCAACGAATGTCTATTCAGCCAGTGTGCCTGGACCCGAAGTTTCGCAATACCCGCCCAACCAGATTGCGCCGTTCGAAGAGTGGGTGACGCAACACCCTGAAGGCACGCCGATCCTCGTGCGCTACAATCCAGCCCATCACGGGAAAATCGTGCTCAGCGCCACGGACATGCCGTCGGGCGGACCGCGAACTCCGAATAATTTGAAGCTACTGGAGTTTTTTGCCGGAGGTTTTGTGGTCCTGCTGATAATTGCGCGGATCACACGGCCGCAATCGATTTTGCAAAACAAATATTCTTCAAGGTCGGTGCGGCCATAAGCTGTCGCGCCTCGCGGATGCTTCCTACTCTTGGGCAGCAGCGAGGAGCCCGAAGGCGGCGCGGAAGGTTTGGTCGGGCACCAGGTCGGGAGTCAGCAGCCTGTGTAGCACCAGCCCTTCGATCATGGCGTGCAGAATGGGGATTAGCTTTTCCGCTGGCATTGGAAGTTCCTCTTCCTTGGTTACGCTGCGAAGCCACTCGGCACCGAACGCGTAGCTCTGTGCGGTGACCTCGTTCACCCGCTCGCGCATCTGTTTGTGAGCGAGAGCGTAGGCCAGGCCGGACAACCTCCCGACGCCGGCAAGTTCCCGCTCGGGGATCACCCTGATGGTGGCTTCTGCCACGGCGAGCATCACCTCGGCAAAACTGGAGCCTGGTTTCACGTGTGGCTTAATGGGTGGCCAGTAAGTCTGACCAAGCGCAATAAACAGATCTTCGCGATTTTTGAAATTTCCATAGATGGCTCCTGTGGTCATGCCGGCTCTTTCCGCGATGTTCTCGAGAGTTGCATGCTCGTGGCCTTTTTCGCGGATCAGCGCGCGCGCTGCTTCCAGAAGTTTGGCGCGGGTTCGCTGACGCTTATCGCCCTTGGGCTGTCCTCGCCCAGCGTGCTTAACGTTTATCTCTGCATTCATTTCTTGACTTTATAACATATTTATTTTATAGTTTCCCTATATTTCATGTGAGCTTAGGAAGGCGACGGTGATGAACGCGAATTACGCAGTGAAGGAAGCGCTGCAGAAGGCAGTGGATGCTGGAGACCTTGCCGGGGCAGCGACGTTGGCTTGGCGCAACGGGAGCATGGAAACCATTTGCTGTGGGCTGGCGGGACCGGGAAGCCAATTTGCCTGTCGAGCGCGACACGATGTTTCGACTCGCATCGATGAGCAAACCGGTCACTTCCCTTGCGGCTCTTATGCTGGTCGAGCAGGGACGAATGGCCTTAACGGATCCGATCTCGCGGTATGCGCCGGAATTTTCAGAGTTGCGCGTGATGCGCTCTCCTGGCGGCCCGCTGGACGATACCGTTGCGGCCGAGCGGCAGATCACGTTCGAGGACTTGTTGACGCATCGCGCCGGACTGAACATATGCCGACCTTCAACGAGGCCCGATCAGCGCGGCATACCGCGAGGCACTTGGCGGCGAAATTGACAGCGACGTGGCGCCGGATGAATGGATTGCGCGGCTCGCAAAGCTGCCCTTAGTCGCCCAACCTGGGGCGGGGATGTTTTACAGTCGCGCGACCGACCTGCTGGGGCTGCTGATCGCACGAATTGAAGGTGCGCCGCTCGGGGCGGTGCTGAAGCGCCGCATCTTTGACCCTCTCAATATGAAGGACACCGGCTTCCTTGTTCCTGGCGAGAATCGTCATCGACGGGCCATCGCGTACGGCTTCGATGAAGAGGGCCGCTTAATGAGACTGGCGGAATGGGGCGTGGTCGTTGCCGAACGGCCGGATGATATGGCGTACGAGTCTGGCGGGACAGGGCTGTGGTCGACGGTTGGCGACTACCTGAAGTTCGCGCGTCTGTTCCTGCATGGCGGAGAGGTGGACGGTGTGCGGCTGCTGCGTCCGGAAACGGTAGCGATGATGGCGCGGAATCACCTTACCGACAGCCAGCGTGCGAATTACACGTTGTTCGGGCAGAAACCCTTCGCCGTGGGGCGGGGATTTGGGCTCGGAGTCTCGGTGGTAACGCAGACCGACAAATCAGACATGATGCGGCACGGTAACCCAGGGACGGTCAGTTGGCCCGGGGCGTGGGGAGCGTGGTGGAAGGCCGATCCAGCAGATGAATCCGTGCTGATCTTTCTCGCGACCAGTGTGGCTCGCCTGGATCAGATGTCCAAGGGAATTGGTCTTGGCGTCTGGGCCGCGATCACTGAGTTTCAACGTCTGGCGTCGTAGGAGCAATGCGTTCGCGTGGAGCGAAGTCGCTCGCGCGCCAGCCACGCTTTCCTATATCGCCGACATCCTGGGTCTGCGGCCTGTTCAGGAGGGGAGACGGTCAGCCATTGAATCCGCCTTTTCCGAAATCGCTGGCGCTGTGGCACCGCCACGAAAATATTTGCGTACTGCCGCACCTGGGAACCCTTCACGCATTGAGTGAGAGCCAATGCCGCGAACAAGGAGGCCATTTCATCGCTAAGACGCAGTGGTTGGTGCATGCCTGGATCTGGAAAGAAAATCCTGCCGGGATATTCAGCGCGGAGAATCCGGCTTTGCGTTGATGGAGAGAAGCGAAGTGTGGGTCAGATCGTGAACGCACTGACGTGTCGGCGGTGGGCTTGCGCGCCCGTTGCATCACGCGCTTGTTGCATCTAAACCCGCACCCTGAGATTCGCAGGGTGCGGCACCCGTTTAGGCGATTACTTTCGAATTGCAGTGCCGACGAGTCGACGTGCAATGTAGTAGAAATGACTTGAATGTGGCGCGGGGAGACAAGCATGAAGCAGCTACGAAGCTGGTGGGCTCTTGCAGTATTCATGTTTGCCTTCTCGGCAAACACGACGCACTCACAACAACTACAGCGGGCGGCTCCGCATAACGTGGACCTGAAATCTAGTGACAGCACGTTGCTGAGCGCCACTTTCTTCCCCGCTGCCAAGCCAGGACCGGGCGTGCTGCTTTTTCATCAGAGTAATCGCACACGTACATCGTGGGACGACGTGGCGCGACAGCTCGCAGCCGCTGGGATCAACACGCTCACCATCGATGAGCGCGGCTACGGCGAAAGCGGCGGCAAAAAGGAAGCAAGGGAGCAGTACCACGGCGCCGATCTGGACTCAGCTTTCGACTATCTGGTTTCCCAGCCGGGAGTGCAGCGCGATGTCATAGGCGCGGGAGGCGCCGGATGGCTGGGCGTCGATGATTCCGTTGAAACCGCACGCCGTCATTCTGGCAACGTGAAATCGCTCGTACTTATTTCAGGAGAAACGCTACTGCCTCAGCTGCGATTCTTGCGGCAGGCCTCACAACTGCCGGGCCTGTTCATCGTGTCGGATGATGACGAATATCCTCCTACGGTCGAGGCGATGGAATGGCTCTACGACTGTTCTGCCAGCGCGCAAAAAAAGTTCATCCACTACGCCGGACTGAAGGCGCCGTGGCTGTGGTACGAGACCTCGGACGCTAGCAGAGTCCCGGCGACCGGAAGTCATGGCACTGATTTGTTCAAGCGGCATGCTGAGTTAAGCGCGACCATCGTGGATTGGTTTGTGACCACGCTGATCAGAACGCCCGGCCACGCACCAGCGGATACAGTGGCATCCGCGGCAATCCTCAACCAAATGGAGATGCCCGGCGGGGTTGCGTTGGTCACGCAGGAATTGATGGAAGCGCAACGCAAAGACCCGAAGGCGCAATTGTGGCCTGAGGTGAACGTAGACATCATCGGCGAGGACCACATGCGGGAAGCGAATGTCGAAAAGAAGGCCGGCCGTTTGCCCGAGTCCGAAATGGCAATGAAAGCTGGCATCGAGATCTTCAAGCTCAATCTCCTCGCATATCCCGATTCGGCCGACGCGCACTACAATTTGGCTGATGCTTATCTGCAAGACGGACAGAGAGAGCTCGCGCGCCAATATGCCGAAAAAGCTATGGCGATGATCGAATCTCACGCAGCGCCGTTGTCGTCGTGGTCCGACACTGAACAGCGTCGAACTGAGGTTCGTAGCGGCGTCGAGGATTTGCTGAAGAAGCTCAACGCGCTGCAATGACAACTTCGGAACGCGCGCACCTGCAGGTCGGCCACCGGCGAAAGGAATCCTTTCGATTATCGCGATACCATCCTGGGATTCCGGGTGGCAAGGAAACTTTTGAATTAGATGCGCGCTCAGTGGCTTTGCGGGACGTCTATAGCATCAGAGCCGTTCAGCGGGAGGCATGGTGAGCAACATGGTTAGCATCTTTTTGCTTGCGGCATTGCAGTCTGCGCCGGCGACAGCGATTTGCCCAACACATGACATGCATACGGATGTTCGGCAAGCGGGAGTGGAGAAGCGGGGTGATGCGGCCATGGGATTTTCGCATGCGCTCACGACGCATCACTTTCGGTTGTATGCGGATGGAGGCGCAATTGAGGCGACGGCGGACGATGCTAAAGACCTGGAGAGTGTTCAAGCGATCGCGGCGCACTTGAAACATGTGATCGGCATGTTTTCGAGCGGCGACTTCTCGGTGCCGATGTTCATTCACGGCGAGAATCCGCCGGGAGCGGCGGTGATGAAGGAGCGGCGCGATCGGATTACGTATGCGTTGGAGACAATGCCAGGTGGCGCGAGGATTCGTATCAAGACGCAGGATGCAGAGGCGCTGCGGGCGATTCACGCGTTTTTGCGATTTCAAATAGCGGACCACCACACGGGGGATGCGCACACGTGAGATGCGACCGATCACTGACCTGGGTTTAGGCTTCCACCGGGACCATCGCTAACAAGAATTCCTGTAGGCGCTGGCTTTCAGCGGGAGTTAGGCGGCCGAGGTGAACGCCCATCTGGTTCGCGCCGGACAAGCGCACGACGCAGCCGACGGTAGTGACGGGCTTGCTTTCACTGGAAAGCTGCAAGCAGACATCGACGGAGGATCCGACCGGGACGGTGCGCTGCGCCTTCACCAACAAACCTTCCATGCTGACATCCACGGTTTCGCCTTCAATGTCCTGGCCACCGATACGCAAGCGCACTCGCGAGCGGATGGGAACGCGGCGAGTTCTGCGGCGCTCGTGATCGATGGCACCCTGAGTGGCGCGCACCAGGCGCAGGAGGCGATCCTGATCGAGAGGCTTGTATAGAAAGAAGCTGGCGCCAGCGTCGAAACCCTGGGTCATAGCGTTTGGTCGCGGATCATCGCTGATCAAGACGAGCGGGGTCATGCGATTGTAAGAAGAATCGCGCGTCAGGCGAGTGAGCTCCAGGCCGTCGGGAAATGGCATTTGCAGGTCAAGAAACACAATTGCGAAGCCGCGCTGTCGCAGCAGGGCTGCGGCGTCAGCGCTGTTGGTTACAACTAGCGATTGAATGCCCGAGCGGTTGAGCACGCGCTCGATCAGCTCGCAAGTATCACGATCATCGTCAACAATCAGGGCGCGTTTGGGCATGGGTTCTTCGTGGTTTCGTGTGCCAGGGACGGTATTCCGGACCGCATGCAGCGCGTTCAGAAGCGATGCGTGAGGTTCATCCTGGCGCCGGTCGATCTGGTGGCTTTCGAAAACCTAACCTCCCGCCAAGGGAAACAGCGGGCCACGCAAACTCGCGCCCATGGCCCATTGCGGGCGCTCGGAGCGTGACACTTCGTAGAAATCGAACTGGACGCCGACGCCCTGCTTGGCGCCTGACGAAGCAGGGGGCACGACGCGCACCACGTGACCCGTGCACAACCAATGAGCCACGGGCACGCCGGTAATTTCTTCGGGCATTTCCAGCAGCAGGTCAAGCGAAGCGCCTTTGTTCAGAGGCAGATCGGTGGCAAAGAAAACGCCGCGCTGCGAGAGATTTTCGGATTCGGCGCAGCGCTCCGCGATGTCCGATTTGCGCATGCGTATGCGAAGTGGGGCACGGAGACTGTGACGGCGAGATAGCCGGCGGTCCCGATCGATCTTTTCCAGAAAACGTTCCATTCCGACCCTCCACGCGCCGAGCAAGCTGGGTGGCGCGAGAAACACCATCGGAAGGGGGCTATGAGAGTCCAATAATTTAAGGGGATTGCACAGGCTCAATTTAGTACCTAGGACCTGTTGCGATCGATCCAAACCGTGCGTGTTCGGCTTTTTACGATTTGTACGCTCCACAGGCCGTCTCTCCACGTGTTTCGCAGGTCCGTCGGATGCACGTGATTGGAAGGTTCGAAAGTGACTCGTTGGCACGCGGGGTTCTGTTAGAAACGCAATGTTAGCCAGAAACATAATGGTATTCGCCCTCTGTTGTGGCGGGCGAGTTGCGTCGCTATTTCGCTCCTCGTGTTTTCACGGCGTGAGTTCTGCAGCCTGATTCTGGCAAAGGCAGACATCCGATGTGAGCGGTTCACTCGGGAGAGGGTGAGATGGATACTTCGGAACGACAAGTATTTCGCTGCCCAAAACCGTGGCTCTGGTCGTCAGATAGATGTGCTCCGAACGTCCATCGAGGCGCAGGGGAATCCGCGATGTACCTGCGGCGGCGAAATGAAAAACCTTATGGAAAGCCGTGTACTGTCCGGACGGTATATCCGTGGCGCTACCGACAGGACTATTTTCCGATCATCCTATCCTCCATAATTGACCAGTTCGCATCCTGATTATGGACGCTCGCAAAATCACAATTCCGTCCGTGCATAATGCGCCGCAGCGCAAGCGCAATCCCTTCGGCACGCGCATTGTCCTTCTCGCCGGCTTCAGCGGCCTACTGGCGATCATGACCGTCGCCGGTATCTATTCCCTGCGCATCGCCCGCGACATCCAGGACAGCAACACGCAGATGCGTCACGATTTCGTCAGCCGCGATCGCGTGCTCGACAAAATTCGCGCGGATCTTTACGAATCCGGCACCGCAGTACGCGACTTCATTCTGGTCGGCGACGACGAGAAGGTTGCGCAGTCGCTTCTCGCCGAGCTTCGAGACATTCACCGCGACATGCAAAGCTCGCTTAAAACCTATTCACATTCGCTGCGTCCCGATGAAATGGATGCTTTCCGTGACCTGGTCACCGAGACCGAGAGTTATTGGGCCACGCTGAATCCCATTTTTTCCTGGGATGCGAAAACCAAGCGTATCCAGAGCAGCGCGTTCCTCACGCATGAGGTCCTTCCGCGGCGCACCACCCTTCTCACCATGGCGCGCGACATCGGTAAGGTGAACGAACAATCCATGCAGGACGACGAACGCCGCGTCTCCGAACGCTTCGCGCAATTCCGCCGCCGGCTTCAGGCCATCACCGGCCTGGGGCTGTGCCTTAGCCTGGTGCTCGCCGGCCTCACCATCACCCATACGTTGCGCCTTGAAAGAGTCACCGGTTTGCAATATCAGCAAAGCTTGCGCGTGCAAGCCGAGCTGAAGGAGCTCTCCGCGCGCCTCGTCGATGCCCAGGAATCGGAGCGCCGTGCGATCTCCATGGAACTTCACGATGAAGTCGGCCAATCGTTAAGCGCTCTGCTGATGGACGTCGATCGCCTCTCGGCGGCTTCTCGCCCCGCCACGCCCACCCGCGAAAGCCTCGAAAAAATCAAGACCCAGGTGGAGAACACCGTCAACGTGATTCGCAACATGTCCCTGCTCCTGCGCCCGTCGATGCTCGACGATCTTGGCCTGGTCGCCGCTCTCGAATGGCAGGTCCGCGAAGTTACCAAACGCACCGGCATGTTCGTCGATCTCGCCGAAGAAAATGTTTCCGACTCTTTGCCCGAAGAACACCGCACCTGCATCTATCGCATCGTGCAGGAGGCGCTGAATAACTGCTCCAAGCACGCGCACGCGCGCCGCGTGCAGATTTTAGTGCTGCAACAATCGGATCGGCTTACGCTGAGTATCCAGGATGACGGGCGCGGCTTCGATGCTGCCCGCGTCCGTGGCCTCGGCTTACTCGGCATGTCCGAACGCGTCGCGCATCTGAACGGCACGTTGCAAATCGAATCGCAGGAAGGCCGCGGCACCGCTTTGCGTATCGAACTGCCTCTCGATGGTCAGCCGGCTGCTGCGGCGAACGTCGATCAAGTCGCCTCGTAAGCTGCGGAAAGTAGAGAACCGCCATGAGAAAAGTCCGCATTCTGCTAGCTGACGATCACACCGTAATGCGCGAAGGCCTTCGCGCCGCTCTTGAGCATCAACCCACGTTCGAAGTCGTCGGTGAAGCCTCCGATGGTTCGCAAGCTACCAATCTCGCCGCCTCACTGAGCCCTGACGTCGTGGTGATGGACATTGCCATGCCCAACCTCAATGGCGTCGAAGCTACCCGCCAGATGGTCAGCAAACATCCGACAATTTCCGTGGTCATCCTGAGCATGTACTCCGATGAAACTTACGTAATGCGCGCCCTGAAGGCTGGCGCTCGCGCCTATCTGCTCAAAGATTCCGCGTTCACCGATCTGATTCGCGCCATTGAATCGGTCTCGCAAGGCAAATCCTATTTCAGCCCCAAGATCAGTCGCATACTTGCGGAGGACTACGTTCGCGCCCTGAAACAGAAAGGCTCGGTAGACAGTTATGAGCTACTGACTGCCCGCGAGCGCGAAATTCTCCAACTGCTCGCCGAAGGCAGAAGCAACAAGGAAGTCGCCACCAAACTCAATATCAGCCTTTACACCGTGGAAACCCATCGCGGCCGCATCCTGCAAAAGCTCAACCTTCACAGCGCCGCCGAGCTGGTCCTGTACGCCGTACGCAAAGGCATCATTTCCTGAGGTCGCGACTCTCGCCCGAACGTTGACCAGACAGACTCAACGTCAGGTTGTATTTTTCTCCGAAGCGTTCGATCTGGACGCCCGGCTGTCGCGCCCCAAAAGTACTGTCTAGAGAGGATTGAGCTGCTCGTCCCGTTTTTCTAATCTCCCCAACGGAGTGCACGACCATCAGTGGGGAACCCGACATTTTGGCTGCCGGAGAAAACCGCTCGTCTGGCAACCTCTCATGACGGAGAATGACGTGGTTCCCCTCCAATTCCTAATCTGCATCTCTCATTTATGGGCCTAATCTGTAGCTGAGGCCTTCAGGCCTGAGGATTTAGATTCACGTCCAAGCACGACTAACCCCTCGCACGCGCCGCTCTACCGCCAGCACCCCGACTCTGCGATACTCGCTAGTCGTTATTCCACCCGGCCCCAATCTCAGGGAGAACAGACCGCCATGGCTCAAGCCGTGTCCAACTCCTCCGCGGTGTCCGTCGGTCAATCCGCAGGTCAGGACTATCGCAAGCCACTCGCGATGGTCACTACGCTGTTCTTCATGTGGGGCTTTCTCACCAGCCTGAACGATATCCTGATTCCCCACCTGAAATCGATTTTCGATCTCAACTACGCGAAGGCCATGCTTATTCAGTTCGCGTTCTTCACTTCCTATTTCGTTTTCTCCCTTCCCTCGGGGAAATTGATCGACGCGGTGGGCTATAAGAAAGCCATGGTTGCGGGATTATTCACCATGGGCATAGGCGCTCTGATCTTCATTCCCGCCGCCAGCGTCCCATCGTTTCCGCTGTTCCTCTCTGCGCTCATCGTGCTCGCGGCGGGCATGACGATCCTCCAGGTTTCCGCGAATCCCTACGTCGCCATCCTCGGGCCGGAAAAGACCGCCGCCAGCCGTCTCAACCTCGCGCAAGCCTTCAATTCATTGGGCACGACCATCGGGCCGAAGCTCGGCGGCATGATCATTCTCAGCAGCACTGTGGTGGGCAGCGAAGTTCTTCGCCAGATGTCCGCGGTAGACTTGCAGGCATATCGAGTTCAGCAGGCCTCGTCGGTCAAGTTGCCCTATCTCGTTTTCGCCCTCGCATTGATGGCTCTCGGTGTAGTCATTGCTCTATTCAAGCTTCCGCGTATCGCGGCGGTGGAGCAGCGCGACGCGGTTGCGCATGATTCCATCTGGAAGCATCCCGCGCTGATTCTCGGCGCTGTGGGAATTTTCGTTTATGTCGGCGCAGAAGTTTCTATCGGCAGCTTCCTGGTGAATTATTTCAGCCAACCAGACATTGGCAACCTGTCCGAGCGTGCCGCCGCAGGCCTGGTCTCCTTTTACTGGGGCGGCGCGATGCTCGGACGATTCATCGGCTCCGCGCTGCAACAAAAAATCAGACCGAACAATATTCTCGGCGTAGCCGCGATCATGGCTGCCGTCCTTGTGGCCGCTTCCATGCTCACCCTAGGCCACGCCGCGATGTGGACCATTATCGCCGTCGGCCTGTTCAACTCCGTAATGTTTCCCACAATCTTCACCCTCGCGATCGAAGGACTCGGTCCTCTGACCGGCGATGGCTCCGGCCTCCTGGTTGCCGCGATCGTTGGCGGCGCCATCATTCCCGAACTCCAGGGCCTGCTCGCCGATCGCGTCGGTATTCATCACGCTTTCTTCTTGCCAATCCTTTGTTATTTCTACATCGCGTTTTACGCTTTCGTCGGCTCTCAAAAAAAGCTGTGCCAGCCCACTAAACCATCTCGCAGAATTAAGAATCGCACAGGGCTCGGGGGAGGGGGCGCACCTCTTATTCATCCGCGCGTTCGAAACTTCTTGCAAAGCCTGTTCCCGACATGGTACTTACCTTGGCTATAACGTTGCACATTCGCGCCAAGTCTGCGCAAACGAAAGCTCGCCCAGCCCAGATGAAGAAAGATAAATATCTGAGTCTAGTTCTGTTCGTCGTCTTTGTTGTTCTTGGTGTCTATCTTCTTCAAGATTCCTTCACAACACCGGCCCATACACCGAAGAAGAGGTACTCGTGGGCGCGACCTTCTGCTCTTGGCCCTGGCTTCCGTGGCATGGGCAGTTCGCCAGCACTTGATGAGCAAGGCGCTGCGCCGTCATCTCCATCGCCATCACAGCTAAAACCTTCCTTTCAGACATTTTCAGTCGCCTCTATGGTATCGTCCTCGGGCATTTTTTCGGAGGATCGGATGCCGACAATCTCGTCTCCTGTTATCGCTGGGAATTCTCGCTGTATTTGCTGCGGTTGCGGTGCAAGCAGCCTCGGAACCTGAAGTAAAGATCGATAGCGGCAAACTGAAGGGCAAGGCCGACGGCAATATCTCCGCATTTCTGGGCATTCCCTACGCCGCGCCTCCGGTGGGAAATCTGCGATGGAAGCCGCCTGCCCCGGTAGCCAAATGGTCCGGCACTCGCGAAGCCACCAGCTTCGGCTCGCGCTGCATGCAAGGCGCCGTATTCTCCGACATGGTTTTCCGCGATCCCGGCATCAACGAAGATTGCCTCTATCTGAACGTCTGGGCGCCAAAAAAGACCAGGGACAAACTTCCGGTGATGGTCTGGATCTACGGCGGAGGCTTTGTCGCCGGCGCTACCTCGGAGCCCCGCCAGGAGGGCACCAATCTCGCCAAGCACGGCGTCGTCGTGGTCTCCATGAACTACCGCCTCGGCGTTTTCGGATTCTTCGCGCATCCTGACCTCATCGCCGAGTCCGGCCGCAATTCCGCCGGCAATTACGGCTTGCTCGATCAAGTCGCGGCACTCCAGTGGGTCAAGCGCAACATTTCCGCTTTCGGCGGCGATCCCAACAACGTGACCATCTTCGGTGAGAGCGCCGGCTCCTTCTCCGTCAGCGCGCTCATGGCCTCGCCATTGACCAAAGGCTTGATCCATAAAGCCATTGGTGAAAGCGGCGCTGCATTCTCCACCAGCGGCTTGCGTTTTGAGCCTGCCGCCACCGTCGCTCCGCGCCACGCGAAATTCGCTGAGGAATCTCTCAGCGCAAAAAACATCGCTGAGGCTCGCGCTGTTCCCGCGCAGAAAGTTCTCGACGCTGCGATGGACGCCACCAAAGGCGGAGCCTTCCGCTTCGGCCCGGATATCGACGGCTACTTCTTACCGGAATCCGTTCCCGCGATTTTCGCGGCAGGCAAGCAAAACGATGTTCCATTGTTGGCCGGCTGGAACCACGATGAAGGCGGCTATACACCCGAGAAGGACAAAACGCCGATCGAGAGCCTGAAGGACTACGCCACCAAAAATTTCGGAGACAAGGCCGACGAATTTCTCAAACTCTATCCCGGCGACACCGATGAACAGGCCATTCGCTCGCTAAAGGATGCTGCTGGCGATCAATTCATCGCCTTTTCCACTTGGCGCTGGCTCGAAGCGCAAAGGAAGACTGGCAAGTCGCACACCTTCCGCTATCGATTCGACCAATCTCATCCTCCCGACCCTAAGCGCTCGCCGAACGCCGGCGCCTATCACTCCGCGGAGATCGAATACGTCTTCGGCCAGCTCGATCCCGAGACTTGGATCAGTTGGCGCCCCGAAGATCGCACCCTCAGCGAAGCCATGCAGACGTACTGGTCCAATTTCGCGAAAGCAGGCGATCCCAATGGTCCGCCGAGCCTCTCGCCAAGTGAGAGTTCACTGCCGCATTGGCCGGTCTACGATGCCGATAGCGGATACCTCGTTCTCCACCTCGACAGCCAAATCAAAGCGGAAAAGGACACTCTGCGCGAGCGCTATTTGTTCCTGGAATCGGTGGCCAAACAGCCCAAGTAAAGCATAGGCGCACGAGCGAACGCAGTCCCGTGCATATGCGCTTCTGAATGGGAGGACCCACCGCAGCACGATGGGTTGGACCTAACCGAAGACGACGGAACGCATTAGTATGGGCTGATAACTTCAAAGGAAGTACGCGCGGCCGCGACAATGCACGAACACGAACGCCACAAATGCGACCAATCCAGTGCCAGGTGCGACCTCTACCACCAATGCAATAAGGCGTGACCGATCACGTAGCCCACGCCAAAAATCCCAATCAACACCACGCCTGACCAAAGCATCAGGCCGACAAATCCCCAGGCCAACTCCTTCTGCTCGCTGGCAGGTCCTGACAGGGCTTCGGGACGTGAGCCCTTCGATCCAGCTTGGGCCGACTCTAAGTCCATGATAGTGACTCAGCCGGTTCAAACACGACTACTTGCTGCTTTTGCACCTGGATCAATTCCCAGGTCTTCTGCAGTAGGTCCTCAAATTCTCTGTCGGTCAGGCGGCCTTCGGCCGGTTGCGACTGACTTACGGTTGCCATTGCGGTTCCCCCACTTCGCTCTCCACCGGTTCTACGAACACATTGGTGGCAAGAGCCGTCAGAGAGAAAGCAAGCGAATCGCCAGTCGTACAAACGTCGTTAAAGAAGCTAACTAGCAGAAAATAAAGGGATGAGGTGAACAGATTTCAGCGCCGGCAGCGACCGTGACTTCCGTCGTCTCCGATCAGTTACAGTACCAACTGTAATTCGCTACAAAAAGTGGCGACTTTTGATCGCCCAACCGCCAAAGATCACGTTTGTGCACGTATTCGCGCTTCGACAATGCGGGCAGTTCGGCAGCGGATTCTCAGCTTCTCGCCTTCGCAAGGTGCCCCACTACACAGCTACAGTTTGCGACGACCGCTTACGGCTGAGATAACTCCCCATCGCTGCTACTCCCTCCGCCATGTTCGCGCGCCCATACCCAATGCGAAAACGATCGTTCGGCGTCTCTCCCAGGTCCGACCTGTAAACGCTGCCAGGCAGCAGCAAAACGCCCGCGTTCTCCACCAGATCAGCCGCGAACGCTTCCACCCCTTCGCTACCCACATAGCGCGGAAAACCGATGCTGCCTCCATCCGGCGTGGACCACTCAAACAGCCGGGCGTGCTCCCGAAAGAAGCGCTCAAGCACCGGCAGATTGCGCTCAATCAGCGCCCGGTTTCGCGCCAGAATCTGCTCGCCGGCCTTCAGCGCGATCTGCGTCAGCAGCTCGCTGGGCGCCGGACTGCAGATCGACGTGTAGTGCTTCACGCGCTCCATGCGCTGCAACAACGTGACATCCTTGCTCGCGATCCATCCCATCCGCAAGCCCGGCAGGCCATACGCCTTCGACATCACTCCCAGCGATAGACCTTTCTCGTACACGTCGGCGACCTGCGGCAGCGTCATCTCCGGCCGCCGCTCCAGCAAGCGATAGACTTCGTCGCTGAAAAGATAAATTCCGCGCTCCCGGCACATCGCAATCAGTGCGTCCAGCGTTTGTCGAGAAATTACCTTACCGGTCGGATTGTGCGGAAAATTGATGCACACCACGCGCGTATTCGGCCGGATTGCGTCGCGAACCTGATCGAGATCCAATTCCCAATTTCGCTGTGGATCGAGCGCGATCCCTGTCGTCTCGCAAAGGCTCAGCGGCACCGACTCCACCGATTGGTAGTTGGGTATGACCGTGATGGCGTGGTCGTCAGGACCCAGCAGCGCATGCATCGCGGCGAAAATGCCTTCTTGCGCCCCGACAAAAGTAAGCACCTGCTCCGCGCTCACCGTGTCGTAAGTGGAGGCGATCGTCTCGCGCAGACTCGGGGCCCCCCACGTCTCGGTATACCCGAGATAAAGCTGATCCCATGCAGCTCGATCCGCTGGATCCGCCATCGCCAATAATTCCGACAGCGTCATCGACTGCATGTCCGACGCGCACAGGTGATAGCGCGCGGTAAATTCCCACCTGCCGAGAAAGACTTCCAGAGCGAACGGACGCAGCGGTCTCATGGACAAAGTATAGCCCAGGCATTCGCATTGCTCGTCATCACCAAAAACAAAACGGCTGGCGCGATCGAGAATCACGCCAGCCGTCATCTATCGCAAGTGAACCGGGGTTACGACCTTACCTGCGAGCACACCACCAGAACAAACTCAGCTTGGATTGCACAGTCTCCACAAAGCGGTGTTCCGACCCGATCCGCGCAATCCTTTCACAGAAATGATGATGGCAGATTGCGTCCACATTACAGAAATGTTGCTAAAGCGAAACACGGGCACGCGTAAAAATGTGTCTGCCCGGAAATCCGGAGGCGACCTGCGCCGCCGCAGCAATCAGAATGTTGGCCAGTCATTGATTTTTGCCCGGCGAACTGAAAGCGATCGGATGAGCCGCCGTAATTCCCTTGCCTTCGGTGATGCTGATGAACTGATTGGGCTGGATGTTACCGATGGATTCCTTGTGCCCGTTAGGCCACACAATTTCAAGGCTCACGATCTTCCCGGCTTCCGGCTTGCCCAATCCAAACGTCAACGGCAGCTCGCTTTGCGACAAATAGCTCGATCCGCTCTTCACCATTGCCATGAAATGCGCGCCCTTATTGGTTTTTATCGTAATTTTCGCGCCGATGGCGTCGCGATTCGACTTAGCGGCTACATTTCCAATCGCTTTCACCCGCAGCATGTCGTTCTGATTGCCATTCTCGTTGCGCAGCAGCCGCGCCGCGCCATTGTTTACGCTGATCGCCACATCCAGATCACCATCGTTGTCGTAGTCTGCGTACGCCGCGCCACGAGCAACCACCGCCTTTTGCAGCGCACGGCCGAGCTTGCCGGAAACGTCTTCGAACTTATTACCGCCATTATTGCGATAAATTCCCGCAGGCTGTGCGTATTTCACCGTCGGCTGCACGACGCTGATATCATCCGATACGTGGCCATTTGCCGCGAACACATCAAGCAGCCCATCCAGATCGTAGTCGAAGAAAAATGTGCCGAACGTGAGCGAAGGGCTCGTCATTTGTCCCAGACCTGTCCCTGGCGCAGCGTCGCTAAATAGCCCGCTGCCGTCCGCGCGATACAATGCCATGCTCTCGTTCGTGAAATTCCCGATCAGAATACTTTGCCGGCCGGAAAGATCGTAATCGCCGGTGTCCGTGCCCATGCCCGCGCGCACGCGGCCCGATTCGCTGAGCGCCACACCCGCCAGGATCGCCACATCGCTAAAAGTTCCGTTGTGATTGTTCCGATACAGCTTGTTCGCTTCCGTATCATTCGAAACAAACAAATCCAGCCACCCATCGTTGTCGTAATCGATCAGCGCTGCACCCAATGACTTGCAAGTCGGATCGTACAGGCCCGCGCGCTTGGTGACATTTTCGAATGTGCCGTCGCCGTTGTTGCGAAATAATGTCGGACTTTCACCCTTGTACGTCTGCGGCGTGCAATACGATTTATTTTTATTATCCAATGTGCAGTACTGATCTTTTTCGATGGACCAGTCGATGTAGTGCGTGACGAACAGATCCAGCTTGCCGTCGTTGTCGAAGTCGAACCACACCGCGCTGGCCGAAAACCCCGCGTCGCCCACTCCCGCTTTAAAGGTGACATCCGCAAATCTACCGTTGCCGAGATTTCGATATAAATGATTCGTACCGACCCCGGTCACGTACAAATCGTCGAAGCCGTCGTTGTCGTAATCACCGACCGCGCACCCCAGACCATACGTCTCCACCGCCAATCCCGCTTGCTTGGTCACATCCGTAAACGTGCCGTCTTGATTGTTGTGATACAGCGAGGGAAATGATTTCTCGCTGGAACTATGCCCCGGCCAGTTCATCGAGTTGACGAAAAATAGGTCCTGCCACCCGTCATTATCGTAGTCGATGAAACAAACCCCACTGCCCATCGTTTCGGGCAGATATTTTTTGCCGAACGCTCCGCTATTGTGCTTGAAGCGAATCCCGGCCTGCGTCGTAACATCGGTGAATTCGATGGGCCCTGATGGCCGCGTCGCGCTTGCGGCCCTGCTGCCGCCAGCGGAGTCGACAGCACTGCTGTTGCTGCCGTTTGTGCTGATCAATTCCGGATGATCTGGAGTTGCGGTTTTCGGCGGTGCTGGAACGCTTAGCGTCGAGGGCGGAGCCGGCACCGCGATCTTTGCAGGCGATGGTACCTCCGGCGGCCTCGGCGGCTGCTGATTACAACTCGTCGCAGAAGATAATGCCGCGACCAGCAGACAGATCGACAGTTTCCGTTCAGCGATCAAGAATAAATTTCCTTTCGCTGGTTGCGAGTCAGGTCCGCGCAACCACTGCCGCCGGGCGGCGCGATTCGAACCAGATGTCCACAAGCATCGCCAGCGGGCCAACCAGAAACAGCGCGTAGAACGGCGCGTACACCACCTGATTGAGCCGCAAAATCATTTCCACCAGCGCCACCAAAAAGACGACCACGCACTGCCAGAATTTCTTCCGCACCGTGGTCTTCGGATCTGTCACCATGAAGAAAATAAATAGCTGGTACATCGGCCCGGTAAGCGGCGCAATTTCCGATTGCCACGGGCTTCCGGTTATCCAGCTGCGCAAAAACGCAAACATCACGAAGGAGATGACGTACGTCGCCGTGATATGAAATCGCCTCACCCGATAAATAATCACCGACCCCAAACACCAGATCACAATCATCGGCAACAAATAGTTGCCCCATTGAATGCTCAAGGTCGCGACGGTCTCCGGCGCCAGAAAAAGCAGCACAGAAATCCCAAAGTTTGACGGATTCCAGATGTGCCGGCCTTTTACCCGCAGCACATATTTCGACATGATTGACACCACCGCGCACAGCAGGTAAGGCCACACCGCCGGCGAACGCACCAGAATGCCCACGCTAATCCCGCTGATGTACGCGCTCGCAATATTTGGGAATTTCCCGGTGAAGATGCGCCCCAGAATCGCTTCGGTGATCAGGCTGGCGATAATTGCGACGCCGGTTTTCTTGTAGCTCTCGAGAATGCCGAACGAAAGATGCCCTGCCAGCAGGATGCAGGTAATGAACGCGGGCGCGAGGTAGCGATTCTCCGGACCAACAAATCGCTTCCACGAAGCCTGCGGCAACGGCGGAGCTCCCGCATGCACCACACCAGCGGCTGCGTTGCTCATGCCGGCTCCTTGATTTTATGCAGCTGCGCCGTGGCCGGCTTATCCAGCGTTTGCGTTTTTCCCGAAGGCCAGCGAATCACCGCTTTTTCAATCTGCGGAAATTTCCCCAAGCCAAAGTGCAGCCGCCGCTGATTCTGCGCTGCGAACCCGCTTCCGCCCGCAACTTCCTGAATCTGATGCTGCCCGTTCCAGAACAGCGTCACTTGCGCGCCGATCGCGCTGCGGTTGCTCGCCGTGCCTTCCAGCTCAAATTCAATCCACTGATTTTCCGGCGTCACATTATTTTTGTAGATCAGCAGCGGCCCTCGTTCATTCGCCACCACGACGTCCAGCACTCCGCGATTCCACAAATCCGCCAGCGCCACCGATCGCCCATCATACGTATCGCTCACACCGACCGCCTGCGCCACATTCACAAATTTTCCCGCTCCATCGTTCAGCCACAGCCGCTTCGCCTGGTAACCCGACAAGCTGCGCCCTTCCATCGCCGGCCAATTCTTCGCGTCATTGATGATCATGCTGTGCCCGCCCGCGATTTTCGAGAAATCGTACCAATAGCTCTTGTTGCGATCGAGCGACACATATCCGTTCGTCAAATACAAATCGAGTGTTCCGTCATTGTTGAAGTCCCCGAATTGCGCGCCGAAACTCCATCCGCCGATCTCCACTCCTAAATCGCGCGCCAAATTATCGTATTTAATTCCATCGCCCGACGTGCCCTCTTTCGGCACCCACAAATTGTTCCCCTGAATCAGCACGCCCTCTTCGGAAATGTTCGACACATACACCGCATAGCGCCCTTGATTGAAAATGTCGCCCACCGCCGCATTCATACCGCTCTTCGGCGCAAAACCTACGCCCGTTTGCTCGCCCACTTCGCGAAAACGCTTGCCATCATTAAAATAAAGTTCAGAAATCCCGTAGTCGTTCGCGATGAAAAGATCTTGCCGCCCAGTTCCGCGAAGGTCCGCCGACGACGCCGCCAGCGTCCAGCGATGGCTGTTGATTCCAACTTTTTCAGCCACCTCCTCGAACTTGCCGTCACCCAGATTGTGAAATAAATATTTGCGGCCGCCGTTTTTCGCGTATTCGAAACTGTCCGGCATCATTCGCGTGTTCGCCAGATGCCACAAATCCACATCTTCCGGGTAGTAGCCGCCGATGAAAAAATCCAGCAGCCCGTCACCGTCGTAGTCGAACCACAACGCGGTATTCGCGTTCACCCAGCGCGGCAGCCCCACCTGTTCGGTTACTCGCGTAAATCCGTGGCCGCCGTCATTGTGAAAGAGCTCCGGACGCCCCCACTTCACCAGCAACAAATCTTCGTACCCATCGTTGTCGTAGTCGCCCCACACCGCGCACATCGACACGCCGACGCCCGGCTGGTTCACATTCGCCACGCCCATTTCTTCCGCAACATCCTTGAACGTGCCATCGTGCATGTTTCGATACAGCGCATTCTTGCTGCCTTCCCCGCTGTTGGTCACATAAATGTCCGACCAGCCATCGCGATCGAAATCCACGATCGACACCGACGCGCCCATCGACGCCACCTGCGGCATGATGTGATTCAGCTTGGCGTCCAGCGTGGGCGCTTGATGAACAAAGTTGACGCCCGCGGCTTTCGACACTTCCTCAAAATAAAATCCGTGCCGCCCCAGCGCCGTTTGCGCATCGAGTCGCGATTTCGCCGCGTCACGCCGCGCCGCAACTCGCTTGATGGCCAGCGGCGAAAACACCAGCGCTACAAAAATCACGCTCAGCACAATCCTCGGGATCGGACTTCGCGTCACTAGTTCCCACCTCTGCGTAACGAATTCTGAAACACATCCGGAGTCACATACCGCGTGTGATAGTTCTGCCAGTCCGCCGGATGATGGCGGAACACCCACTCGTCCTCGAGTCTGCCGGGCCGCCTGTCATATAGTTTCTTGGCGTGATACGGCAACGGCTCGACCGTCCGCGAGAAACCAGAATTGAAATCGCCATCCTTGATCCATCCGTCGCCCGTAATAATGTAATCGCGCGTCCATCCTGCAGCCGGCGCGGCCTGCTCCGCGAAACGAAATGTCATCTCATCGCCAGAATTCATGATCACGTAGCGATCGTCAATATGCGCCAGCAACTCGCGCACGTCGCCAAAACGCGTGTAGTACCCCACCAGATCGCGCCATCGTTGCTTCGTTCCCTCAAAATGATTGTAGTCGGGCAGCTCCGGCGAAGACGCATTCGCCTGATTCATCACCGAATAGCCGCGGTAGTGAAGATCGGCAACGCTCGGATCCAGCCGCACCGTTTTCAGTTGCGCATCCGGTAAGCCCTTCGCCCACTCGATCGAATCCCAATAAATTTCCAGGTCAGTGCGCAGCCGCACGCGATGCGGCGTGCCCGAGCGAAAAACATTGCTCAGATCCACCAGGCAGATTTTCTTTCGCCCAGCGGGAAAACCGAGATTCGCTTTTGCTATCGACCATCCACCGTGACCATCGGGCACTTCCAGGCTCAGCCCGCGAGCGGTTTCGTGCTTTCCCTGACCCATGGCCACGTTCACCGAGGAATCCGTCGGATGCATCCAGCCCTTCGCGATCAGCCACAGCGGTCCCGAACTCGGCGCGTCCTTACCGAGATCGACTTCGATATAATGATCGCGAGTCACACCCTGATATTGTCCGCGCCCGAAATTATCCAGGTACTTTCCGTCTAACGCGCTGACAACATCGGTGACGTTATTTCCATCGTCATCGGTCGCGCTGACAATTTTGTGGGGCATCTCTGTCGAGGTGATCGCCAGCTTCGCGGCCGGAATCACAAAGCGCTCGTCCACATAAATCTCGGTTCCGACCGGATGATCCACGACCATCAGCGAGAGATAGTCGTAGTAATACGTTTCCCAGAGCTCCGCGGTAATCCGCAGATCGTAGTAGCCGTCGTGCGGCGCAAGTTCGCTCGGTCCGATTTTGTACCACTCCTCGGTGGCTTCTACACGCGCCGTTCCCAAGGTGTTGATGCGCAGCCCGATTGCCGAACTCCACGGCACCGCGTCCTTCACGAATTGGACTTGCTTTCCGTTGAATGCGAACAGATACGGACAGGAGCCTTTGATGCGCTGTTCGGTCAAGACCGCCTGGTCGGCCGGCACATCGAACTCCGCGCGCACAGATCCGTTGGGCCACACGATGCGCATCGCGTCGGTGCTCGTCTGGCTGCCTAATCCAAAATGCAGCTGCGGCCCATTGATTGGCTGCTTTTGAACCAGCAGGCCGGAGCGAATTTCGATTTCGCCGCCAACACCAAATGGATTGATGCGCTGATCGCCGGTTGCTTGTCTGGCATGCGGCCGGATAATCTGCCAGTGATAACTTTTCGATCCGTGATTGACGCCGCGGATCACCTGCCCATCCGCATCCAAGCCAAGAAGATCGAGCCGCCCGCTTCCGCTCACGTCCGCTATGTCCAACACGTTCACTTGCGCGGGCGAATTCGGAAGTAACACGAAGTTGCCCTTTTCGTCCGCCAGCCAGATCGCCGCGCTCGCAGCGCTCTTACCGCTCACGCCGGTCGCACGGATTACAGGCGCGAGAATCAAATCGAGCGCGCCGTTGTTGTCCAGATCACCGATCAGGAGGCGTACATCGCCCGCCAGCTCTTCCGTGGGATTCGGAACTTTCGCGATTCCCGTCGCCGACCAGCCTTTACCTTCGCCATACGAGACGCGCACGATCTCGCCATCGTTTTGTACCGCCAGCAAATCCAGAACGCCGTCATTGTCAGGATCAGCGATGTTGATGGCCTTCAAGTTCTGCAAGTTCGCGGGCAACGCGACTTCGTGGAACTGCCCTTGCCGCTCGTTGTGAAAGATGTGCAGCTTCCCATCGCCATCGATCAACGACGCATCGGGATTCCCATCACCATCAAGATCTGCCCAGGCAAATCCGCGCACGCCAGAAACCCCGGCAAACGGATGAATCGGCAGAAACGTTCCGTCGCCGTTGTTCCGCAGCACCAGCGGAGCGCCATACTTTGCGCCCATTACAATGTCCAGATCGCCGTCCGCCTCGATGTCCACCGCCCATGCGCCCGTGTAGCTGCCGCTCGTCACCGCCTTCGGCAATTTGGTCTGCGCCGTTACATCCGTAAATTTTTTTGGATCATCCTGCCGCATCAATCGCACGCCGCCCGCGCCGGCCAACACCAGATCCGTTTTGAAATCGTAATTGAAGTCGATCTGCAACACGCCGTCAGCCTGCGGCGGCACTGCCGAAGCTCCTCCCGGAAACGGCATCGTCGCACCGCTGGCTAGCTGCACTTCGCGTCCGTTTGCCTTCGCTACTATCGGCGCGCCTTCGCTGCCAAGCGCAATCGCTCCTATCCAATTCCATCGTGCTGCGCGACTTTCACTCGCAGCGGCAATCGGCGCCATCGAAAACGTCAGCGCCGTATCCGCTGCCGCCGGCGCAAACACCGGCGACTCCATCTTCACAAAATGCGTGAATGGCTCCGCTTCCTCTCCCGGCGCCGCCTTCAATGTCGCCAGGCTCTCGCGAAATTCCGGCACACGCATCAAAACGTTTCGCAGGAAAATTGTTCGCGTCGCAGCGGCTCGCGGATCGGGTTCCGCTGCCGCCGTTTGCAGCGCCTTCAGTTGCTGCTGTACTTCCGGCGGCCACGCCGCTGAACGCGCGCTCACTTTCTCCACCGCTGATCTCAGTGTCGCCCCATCGCCACGCTTTGCCGACACTCGCGCCAACTCCAACCACGCTGCTTCATTCTCCGGCTGCGCCACCAGAATCTTCTGGATCAATCCCGCAAACTCCGCGTCCGCGTTTGGTCCCCCCTGCCGTTCCACCTCTTCCGCCAGCTGATACGCTGCCCGGTAATTTCCTGGATTGCCTTCCGTCGCTTTGCGCCACGCTGCGATCGCTTCGCCCGAACGCCCGCGCGCGCTCTCCAACACTCCAATCAAGTCATAGATGTGATCGTTCTGCGGCGCCAGCGATCGTGCACGCTCAAATCTCTGCCCCGCTGCATCCAGGTTCCGTTGACGAAGTGCCAGCACGCCCCAATTCGCCCAGCCCGCGGGCTCCGCCGGAACCAGTTGCGTCACCTGCGCCAGCTTCGCATCCGCATGCACATCATCGCCAACCTGCAACGCCGCCAGTCCTATATAAAACGCCGTCACCACTTCGTCGTACGTTTTCGATCCGCGCAGCGGGAGTTTTTCCGATCCGCACCCGCTCAACGCGGTCGCAAGTGCCCCGACGAGAGCGACGCAGAGCAAACAATGCAACGATCTGGTGAGCCGCGATTCGACCGTCTCGCCAGGTACACGACGTCCCGCGCGTTGTGACCTTCTCGTTTTCATAGATGAGCTAAAAATATACACACGCCTCGCGCGTTTCCTAAACCTGCGTCCCCGATTGCGCGGTGTGCTCGCTGCCCTGCACATCCGTCTTTTTCTTGTACGCCAGCTTCTTGTAACCGAACTTCCGCGCGATTCCTCGGAACCACAAAAGTCCCACGCCGAGAAAGGGCAACGCATACAGCAACAAATCCCACCGCCCGAATCCTGCCGGCGTCGCTTCCACTTGCGCCCTTGTTTCTGCGTTGCCTGCCGAACTTTCCAGAATCAATCGCACCTGCCACATCTCGTCCTGATCGAATTGCACTTCACCCTTGAATTGCACTTGATCGCGCGATTTCTCGGGCCAGGTTTTGTACACCACCTCTGGCAGCCGCTTGCTTACTGGCTGCACTCCAATCTGGAATTTCAGATCGCTTGGCACCGTTCCGCCCGGCGGCGGATCGACCATGATCCAGAACGTGCCGATCCCCAGATCCGGGTGCGTCCACAACGAAATCACGCACGGTCCGAGTCGCTGGTCGGTAATGATTGGAAAAGGCGGACCGTTGTGAGCCGCCGCCGGCAAGCAAAACACCAGCAGCAAACTCACCGCGGTCACCACTTTTCCCGTCACTCGCCTTCTGCCCACGTCTATCCACTAACCTCTATCTATCCGCCCAAAAACGTCGCACGCATTTCCATCGGCTGAAACATCAGCCACACCGATGCTGCCCAGATCATCGTGCAGACAGTCGCCCACGGCACGAACGCTCGCATCGGCCGCTCCGCGGAATCTTCCGACGCCAATCGATGCGTCACCAGCAGAGATCCCGCAAATCCCAGCAGCAAAAATCCAAATTCGATTGGCTGCACAAAACGTGTCGGAAATCCCGTCCACGTCCACAGCGGCGTCCCCAACCAATGCCGTCCCAAATCGGCCGCCGCACTCTGTGTCACCGGAATAAAGGTCAGAATTCCCGTCAAGAAATGAAAACCGTAATGCGCCAGCCACATTCCAAATCCGAGCGGCACCAGCGCGTAACTGTAGCGCACCGCCAACGGCACCACCGCTCGCGAACTTCCCTGCATCGCGCGCGTCACCCACGCCGCCAATCCCACAAGCAATATCGGCTCGGCCACCAGCACAAACGCAAAAATCAGGCCAAGCACCGGCGCTTCGTGACTGACGTGCAGCAATCCGCTCAGCCAATCCTCCACCCCATAAATTGGGCTGACCATTCCGAACGCGTTCAGCAGCGCGCCGAATGTGAAAATAATCGCCAGCGCCGCCAAATCCTTGTGCCGTGAAAAATGCCCGACTCCCGATCGCAGTGGATCGATCATCAACTCCGCCGCCGGCAGCCGGCTGGTGATCCCCACGTTGTCGTGCGGGCACGCATGCACGCAATCCAGGCAAAACGTGCAATCCATGTTCCCGACTTTAAGCGGCTGAAATAGCGCCAGCTCGCATCCCCGCTGAATCACCACCAATTCCGGTGCCCCCGCCACTTTCTCTCGCGTTCCGCGGATGCAGTCCTTGGTCTTGCAATGCGTGCAAACGCCCTGATCGCGCACCTGCACTTCCAGCGGCGACAATGTCGACGCGATAAAATTGAATTGCCCAATCGGACAAACAAATTTGCAGAACGATGCGTGCTTGAAAACTCCATCTACAACCAGCGCGGCCACGAAGTAACCAATGATCAGCCATGCCGTCCACAATGGTGACGCCCACAAATCAAACAGCTCATACGCAAAAAGCACAGCCACGAACAGCCCCACTGCCATCCACTTGTTTCGCAAACTCTGCGGCCAGTTCATCCACGGACGAAAGAATTTCCGCGCCGCATTCCGCACCAGCATAAACGGGCAAGCCAGGCAGAAAAAATTTCCCGCCGCCAGAATCACCAGCACCAGCGCCCCGCGAAAATGCACCCACGTCAGCACCGTCGCCAGATTTTTCGGAGCCAGCGTCGGGCCGAAGAGCCCATGCAGAATCATCACCACGCTGAGAATCAGAAACGGAATTTGCAGCAGCGTTCGCGCGTGCCGCCAGCGCAGCAATGCCCCGATGACTGGAAGTCGCAACAAATCGAACCCCGCTGCCTGTGCGGAGTCCACGTTCGAATTGTAGTTTGCGCTGGACAAGATGTTAGCTAGCGCGGACCTTCCCAACAGCGATCAGCGCCAAAAACAAAAGCGGCACTGCAAGTCGCGGCTGAAATTCCCGTGACCACAGTACCGCTCCCGTAGATTCCGGCAAAACTACGCGGCTGCTTGCGCTGTCGCTGGGTCTCTGTGCCACTCGCAGGTGCAAACTGCATTTCCCTGCTCTCCGACCGGCGGAAACATATGGTAGTACATGCCGATCACCATCGGGACGAATACCACTGAGTTGTAGAACAGGTGCAACTCCACTCGCGGAATAATCAACTGCAGCACGCTGAACGGTACCGGTTTGCCCCAGAAATTATGATGCATCGTCGCCTGCGTGATCAGCAGCAAGTGCTCGATGTGATGCCAGAACTGGATCGCCAGCGCCACTGTCCACCATTTCCGACCCGTGCCGGTAAATCCTTTGCGCAAAACCCAGATGCCCACCAGCATCACCAGCGCATACGAGTAGTGCAGCACTTCCGATTTGATCAGCCACGGATACCACAATCCCAAAATCCCGTTTGCCTTTGGCCGCGGCCAGCCCATCACATAAATTTGATACGCCTGAACCAGGTGCTCGCCCCAATGCGCCAGCACGATCGCCATGAACAGTTGCAGCGCGCGCTCATGCCACTTGGTATTCAATTTCTCGTAAAAACTGGGTTCTGCCTGCGAACAAACCTGCGCAGTGTGAATGGTGGGAGCCGAAACGGCCATGAACACGCCTCCGAGGCACTACAAAACTGCGTAAGATCACGAACAGGATGGCCGCAAACATCCCACAGCGCCCCGATTCGCATCAATAGTAGTTTCATATTAGCCCGCCCAGGCTTCCGCCTGCCCTTCACGCCTCACTCATTCCTCGAATGCCACCCAATCACGCAGTTGCTCCTAATCACCTGAAAAGAGTATTGACCTGTGTCGGCACACCGACGAAGATGTCGCCGCGAAGGGTGACCCATCCTTTGCGTACCAGGTTTCTTTCTCAAAAATCGCAGTTAGCGCATCGAGCGCCGGAGGCAGTCCGCATGTCAGAGAGCCAGGTAATCGCTAATCAGATGCGCATCCTCAAAAACCAGAAAAATATCGTCGCCAATCAGTCCGCAATTCGCGCGAACCAGGAAACCATCAAGAAAAACCAAGCTGCTATCCTCAAGAATCAAAGCGCCCTCGCCACCATCATCAAGAACCAGAAGCAGATCCTCGCCGCCATCAAGAGCTAGGACGTTTTTCAACTCGGCTGCCGACGTCCGATAAATCAGAGACTTGCATCCGCCATATAGTATCTTTGCGTTATTGCTTCGCTTTCGCCACGCATTAAAATTGCCGCACATTTTGTCCTTAGCAATTGACCAGATCGTTGCAGCTCGAATTCAACTCGTCGAGGAACGGTGTGTGGCCCGCCGCTAAAGTGGCGGCCAATGCTCGGGCTCTCAGCGACTGCAAGGGTGCGTCGCGCGAGCCGCAGGTACGGAGGATTGCTTGAAAACGCTTCTGACGTGCTTTCTGTTGTTGTGCGCTGCTCTGCCGGCACTCGCGCAAGATCCGCCGCCGCTCGAAATTGGCAACGTCACTTTCTCCGGCAGCATTCGCGAACGCTACGAAGCCTGGGACTGGTTCCAGTCTCCTGGCAACACGCAAAATCTTTACGGCTACTCCGGCACCGTCGTGCGCTTCGGCTTCTCGCAGAAAAAGACGCACTATGACTGGAACATCGAATTCTTCGCTCCGATTTTGCTTGGGGTTCCCGATCGTGCCGTTCGCCCCGCGCCGCAAGGCATGCTCGGATTGGGCGGCAACTATTTCGCGGCGAACGATGGCGCTACCAACACCGGCTTTATTTTCTTGAAGCAAGGTTTCGTGCGCTTCAAAGGCGTTCACAACAGCTTGCGCATCGGTCGCATAGAATTCACCGACGGCAGCGAAGCCAAGCCCAAAGATCCGATTCTCGCGACGCTGAAGCAGGAGCGCATCGGCCAACGCCTGCTCGGCAACTTCGGTTTCTCCGACGTGATGCGCAGCATGGACGCCGCGCAATATCTCTACGCCAATGGTCCGTGGACTTTCACCGCTCTCGGCGCCATTCCCACGCGCGGCGTTTTTCAAGTCGACGGCTGGGGCTGGGCGAAAACTCCGTTCACTTATATCGCGCTCACGCGGCAACATGAATTCAGCAAAGCCACTCACGCTGAGTGGCGCGCCTTCGTCCTTTATTACAACGACCAGCGCTACATCACCGCGACCGACAATCGCTCCGCCGCTGCGCGTGCGCTCGACGCCAAGAACATCAGCATCGGCACGTACGGTGGCCACTTCATCATGGACACTGTGACCGGTGCCGGCACCTTCGATCTTCTCGGCTGGGGCGCGCTGCAATCCGGCTCGTGGGGTTCGCTCGACCAGCGCTCCGGCGCATTCGCCGCCGAAGCCGGCTGGCAACCGAAATTCGCCGCGCCGATCAAGCCTTGGATTCGCGGCGGCTACTATTATTCCAGCGGCGATCACAACGCCACCGACGGCACTCATGGCACCTTCTTCGCCGTTCTGCCTACGCCGCGCGTCTACGCTCGCTTCCCATTCTTCAATTCCATGAACAATCGCGACGCTTTCGCCGAAGTCGTTCTTCGCCCGAAAAAAGGTCTCACCATTCGCAGCGACGTTCACGGCCTGTGGCTCGCCGACAACCACGACCTCTGGTACAGCGGCGGCGGCGCCTTTCAACCGTGGACCTTCGGCTTCAGCGGACGCCCCGCCAATGGCCACAGCAAGCTCGCCAATCTCTACGACATCAGCGGCGACTACGCCTTCAGGCGCGGCCTCTCCCTCGGCCTCTACTTCGGCTACGCTCAAGGCGGCCAAGTCATCAAGACGATTTACCCAACAAACGCCAACGGCATCCTGGGCTTCACCGAACTCAACTACCGCTTCTAACCGGCGCTTAACTTTCGCAACCAATCAGTACGCTGTCCTTCCTCAGGCGATCCGATAAGGATCGGCGAAGGATTTCACCCCCAACTTCGGCGCCGACAAAGATGGGCTCACGTGGATTTGTCCGTCGCGGTTGCGCGATCGGATTCGGGGCGCGGCAGGTTGGGGTCGGCCCAGCCACAGTAGACGTCAACGGCCCAGGGCAACCAGGGTGCGGGGCTGGGCGGTGCGATTTTCAAGGTATGGCGGTGAATCACTGTGGCTATTGGTATGGTGGAAAGCTAGCCATGGTCCCTCCGCTGCGCAGCCCGCGCGCTGCAGCAGCGCGGCGGAAAAAGCGGGCTGCTTCGGTCGGGATGACAGGTCGTGCTTGAAGCGGAATCTAAACCCGCACCCTGAGAAGCGTAGGGTGCGGCACCCGGCTTACACTACTGCTCGGCGATGCATTTTGAGTTTGTGGTTGGCGTTGAGATCCTTCGGCGATCCTTGTCGGATCGCCTCAGGATGACAGGTGGTGCTTGAGGCGCGGTAAACCCGGCCCTGAAAAATGACAGTTCGCCTCAACGGCTTAGGGCACCAAGGTACGGGGCCCTGGCATAGCCCGGTAAAGAACGCGGAGTGGCGGCGGCGCGATGATAGAGTTTTGCGCATGAGATATGGGCGGTTGCGGGTGGCGGTGATTGGGGCTTGCGTTTACCTGGTGGTGTTTGCGGCGGCGTGTCTTTATCCGGTCTTCGATCATCGGACATTTTCAGGGTTGTTTGCGGTGATGCTGGCTTTGCCGTGGATTGATTTTCTGCCTCACTGGCATTTTGCGATTTTGATTGCGGTGGGATTGAATGCGTTGGTGATTTTTTTGGTTTTGGCCTTGGTCGCGTGTGCAATTGGAGCGGCGGGATCGGTGCGACGCGGGTGATCGCTTGTGCTTGAAGTGGAATCTAAACCCGCACCCTGGGAAGCGTAGGGTGCGGCACCCGGGGTGCGCTGTTGCTCCGCTTTGCATTTTGAGTTGCGGTTGGGGTTGAGATCCTTCGCCGATCCTTGTCGGATCGCCTCAGGATGACAGGTGGGTGCTTGAAGTGACCCTCAGGATGACGGGTGGTGCTTGAAGTGAGATCTAAACCCGTACCCTGAATACCGCCGGGTGCGGCACCCGGCGCCCCGCATCTCGCGCGTTGTCACCAACTGCGGTGTGGCATCCTTATTGTTTTGGCGGACTTGCGCGTCTCGGTGGGTTCGCTTGGCATTGCGACCAAGATAGAGATGTGACACTGCGGGGCGCGTGAATTCCTTATTATTGCGGCTCGTGAATGTCAGCCTTCAGAAGAGGCTCCTCGCCGGATTTTTGCTGGCGCTGGTGGCCCAGGCCTTTGCCGGCCTCTTGCTGCAGCGCAACAATACGGCGTTTCGCGCGGCCCAGGATCACGTGGCGCATGGCCACGAGGTGACTGAGGCGTTGCAGCAATTTCTGGCTTCGGCCGAAGATGCGGAGACCGGTCAGCGCGGGTATGTGTTGACCGGCGACGCCGCGTATCTAAAACCTTACGAGCAGGCGCAGTCCGAAATCTACCCGCGGCTTCAGCGGATTCAGAATCTGACCGCCGGCGACGCCACCCGTCAGGCGCAGGTGAACGAATTGCGCGAGCACGTGCGTTTGAAAATGGAGGAACTGAGCTCCACGGTGGACACGGTGCGCCATCAAGGCATTGAGGCAGCCCGCAAAGTCGTGATCGCCGGAGTTGGCAGGCAGGAGATGGATCAGATTCGCAGCCTGGTTGCGCGTATGCAGCAGGACGAGAGCACGCAAATGGACTACGCGCGGCAGCAGTTTGCAAACAGCGTGCGAAAAAGAGACCGGGTCCTAGACGCGACTATTGCCGCTCAGCTTCTGCTGCTTGGCGCGGTGTTTTTGTTTGGCTATCGCAGCACCACGTACCGCGAACGCTCTGCGTTTCAGCTGTTGCAGGAGCATGTGCGCATGACCGCCATTCTGCAGACCATTGGCGAGGGCCTATATCAGGTGGATCGCAACGGGCAGATCGTGTATGTGAATCCAGTTGGCGAGCAATTGCTGGGTTATCGCGCGGAAGAACTTGTGGGCCAATCGGCGCACGAAATCGTGCATCGCGCGGGAGACGATTCCAGAAGCTGTGCGGGCGCACGATGTCCACTGGTTGAGGTGACCTCTGGCGGGCAACGCGGGCGCGGCGAGAACGACTGGCTGCGGCGCAAGGATGGCTCGGTGATCACGGTCGAATATACCTGCGCGCCACTGGTGCAATACGACGTGATCAATGGCGGAGTCATTGTGTTTCGGGATGTCAGTGAACGCGCGCGCATGGAAAACGCATTGCGCGATAGCGAAGAGCGGTATCGCAATCTGGTGGAGAAAAGCCGCGGCCTGATTTGCACCCACGATATGCAGGGCAAACTGCTGACCGTGAACGAAGCGTCTGCGGAAGCGCTTGGTTATGCGAGCGAGGAATTGGTTGGCATGAACCTGAAAGACCTGCTGGCGCCGGCGTTTCAAGACAAGCACGAATGGTATTTGAAGGCCGTCGCCGAATGGGGCGCGCACAGCGGATTGATGCGCGTGCAGACAAAAGGCGGAGAGGAAATGGTGTGGTCGTATTCCAATCGCGTGATTCGTGGCGAGGATGGCGCTCCTTACGTGCTGGGGCATGCGCATGACGTCACCGCACAGGTGCTCAGCGAGGAGGCTTTGAAGGTCAGCGAAGGAGAGCTGCAGACCGCGCTGGAGACGGAGAAGAATCTCTCGCGTATCGATTTCCTGACCGGGATTCCGAACCGCCGATCCTTTTATCAGGCGTTGACAACGGAATCGAAGCGCGCGCGGCGATATCAGCGGCCGACCACGGTGGCGTATCTCGACGTGGACAACTTCAAGAACGTGAATGATCAACTGGGGCACGCGATTGGCGACGAACTATTGAAGACGATTGGCAAAGGGCTGGAGAGCACCTTGCGGGAGACCGATACCGCGGCGCGCCTAGGCGGGGATGAATTTGCGATTTTGCTTCCGGAAACCGATGCGGAAAGCGCTTCGGTGGTGATGGGAAAAGTACAAACGTGCCTGGATAGCGCGATGCAGCAGCGGAGTTGGCCGGTTTCGTTCAGTGTGGGAGTGGTCACTTTCACGACGCCTCCGGCATCCACGGACGAAATGGTGAAACGCGCGGATGAATTGATGTATGAGGTGAAGCGCAGCGGTAAGAGCGCGATGGTTTCGCAGGTGGTGTGAGGCGACTGTGCTCTGGTGCGCTGAGACTTGTGCTGGGTCGTCGAAAAGCCTGTGTTTACGCGGGTAAACGCGGTGTTCAAGGCGGGTGAGCGTCTCGTCAAGTGAGCTAAGGGGACCTGTCCTGGCGGGTCAATTGGGTAGTACCACCTGCCTATTGGAGCAGGAGGCCGTGGCTTCTATCCTTGTCGGCGAGATAGAGCATGGTCCCGATACTCATATTAGCGATCTCGGTAGTCTCCCTCGTACAGTTCGCGATGTCGTACTTTCGCGCACTGCTGATACAGGCGGGCCAAGTGCCAGTGTCGGACGAGGTGCGGGCGGCGGCGCGGCTCAAGCGCGCAGAAATCAGCGGCGAGGACTTCGAGGCTTTGCGCGGCGTGCACAGCCTGACGCCGGGCGGCTCCAGCGGCGTGGGCCTGGTGGCGATGTACTATCGCGCGATGCAGGCTGTGAAGCTGATCGCCGGCGCGCACAGCGGGATCGCGGCATGGACCAAGCGAGAGATGGCAAATTGCGCCTGCTACGTGGGCGTGCAGATCGATCGCCGCCTGCAACTGAGCATCGCGCAGCAAGCTTCGATGTAACGCGCGGCAAGGGGCGGGTGGCAAAGCTTGCGCCGCGAGTTTTTCCCGACTGACTGCGTGACGCAGCGTCGTCCTCAAAAGCCGCCGCGGTGAACCATCCGATTCGCTGAAAAATCGAACGAGTGTTGAATCGCGTGGATCACACTGCAATTCTGCTAGTGCGCGCTGCCCACCAGTTTTTCTACTTCAGCCAGTTCTTTGGGAATATCGGCGGAAAGATTTTCTGGCGCTCCGTTGGTGATGAGGATGGTGTCTTCCACGCGGTAGTGTTGGTGCTTGTCGGGAAATTCGACGATGGGTTCCACGGTGACGACTTGGCCGGGCTTGATCGCGCCCTGCGGGCGGAGCACATCGTGGGTGGCGAAGCCCACGAAGTGGCCGGGAAATCCGCGCCACTGCTCAGCGATTCCCGCAGCAGCAAAAATGGCTTTGCCAGCGTCGGCGGCTTCCTCATAAGTGTGTTGCGGCGTGAGCATGGCGATGACCGCTTTCTGCGCGTTGAGATCGACGGTGTACCACTTGGCTTGTTCGGGCGTGAATTTGCCGCTGACGTTGAAGGTGCGGGTGATGTCCATGGTTTCGTGGTCGAGCGAAGCGCCGTAGTCGAAGACCACGAGTTCGTTGGGCTCGATCTGGTGGCGATCCGAAAAATAATGCCAGGTGTTGATGTCGTTGCCGGAACCGACGATGGCCGGATACGCGATGCCCTGCGCGCCGTGATCGGAGAAATAGTAGGTGGCGCGCGCTTCGACCTGATACTGAAACATCGGCGGATGTGCGTGGGCGATGGCGTCGCGATCGCCGGCAGCGCTGATTTTTCCGACGCGGCGAAGGATGGCGATTTCTTCGGGCGACTTGATGTTCCGCATAGCGTCAATGGCAGGCGTCAGATCTTTGATGGTGGACCATCGGATAGCGGTCGGCGAGTTCCTTGGCGCGGAACCAGATCGTCGGGCAGCGGCGGGTCGATACGGATGCGCGAATTTCCGCGCGTGATCCCGGCCGACTTCGGGGCGAGCGCCATCGGCTTTGTCCGGGAAGCCGAGACGAATCCATAGATTCGAACCGGGATCGGATTGTAGAAAGCTGGAGAGGAAAGCGTCCAGATCGGTGACCGGGAGAAGGTGCGGCGAAACCGAAGGGTTGCTGCGCGTCAGCCGGTAAGGACAAAAAATTCGGGCCGTACACTTGCGCGGTGCGCGGAGACTGCGCTGGTTCGAACAGAGTGGCGGCACCGGCTTTGATGTCAAAGAAAAGCACCGCGCCGGGATCCTGCAGTCCGGTGAAATAGTAAAAGTCGTTGTCTTCGCGATAGTGCGTGGCTTCGGGAATTTCGTTGCGCGCGAAAAGCAGGATGTAGCCGGACGCGAGAGTTTTCGCGAGCTGCGCTCGGCGAGCGGCGAAGGCTTGCAGGCCGCCATGATCGGCGATGGCTTGTGAATCAGTGTACTGAGCGATGCTGGATGAAGGCAGAGCGATCATCAAGACGAGCGGGGCAAGAGCGAGCAAACATCTGCGAATCGTGGCGCGAAGCAACACGGTATGTACCTCCAGATGATGCGATGACGTTTGGTGGGGAATACTACGCTGCACACGAGTTACGCCGCAAGGATTTGAATTGCGCGGGTGTGAATGGAAGTGCGCCTGCGACGCGGTTAGTTGAAGGAAATGATTAGTTGGTCGAGCGGGAACGCGTGGCGGGCCGCGGGAGTTGAGGACATCGGAGAAATCGCGAGTGGGGTGCCTTTGCCTTCGGCTTCATCGAAGGCGGTGGTGCCCGGAGTTTTGCCGGTGACCTGAAACTGTTCTAGTTCGTAGGGCAGGCCGTTGGATTGAAGCGAGGAAGGCTGATCCATCATCTGAAAATGAAGATGGGGAGCGACGGAATTGCCGGTATTTCCAACGAGGGCGAGTTGCTGGACCGGAGTTCACGGTGTCGCCCTGGTGAACTTTAACGCTGCCGGTTTTCAAATGCGCGTAGAGGGCGTACTGATGCTCGGCAATTTCCAGGATCACGGAGTTTCCGTCGGCGGCATCCAGTGAGATGTTCTCTGGAAATTTTCCCGGGATCTGCTCAGGCAGACCATCGATGGCGAGGATGACTTTGGCGTCGGCAACAGCGTAAACAGGAGCGCCAAAGATTTTGTAGCCTGTGGGTTGGTCGGAAGGCCCGGAGTAAATCCGATTGTGCTCGTCGAGTTGCTCCCAATCAATGGCATAGCGCTGCGCGAGCCAGACATGGCCATCAATCGGCAGCGCGGCGCGCGTGTGACGTGTGGCGTCGCAGCAGGAATCAGCGGAGACGAAGCGGGAGCCACGAAGCGGAGGAGCGATGACGGCAACCTTGCGTCCATCGGGCGCGGTGTCTGCTCCGGTCTCGACAAGATGTCGATAGGCGGGAGGAGCGGCGCTGAAGGTGCCGGAGATGCGATGAGTGATTTTCTGAGGCAACGGAGTTCCCTCGGCAAGGATCACGTGCAGGAAGAGGAGAGATTGGCTGCTCTTGGCCATGGTGCCGGAGGACTCGCGAGTGCCGACGGGTTGCAAGCGCGTGGAGATGGCGGAGGCGTCGAGAGTCTGCAAGATGGCGTTGTCGCCGAGCACATCAACCTTGTCGAGAACTACATCGCCGCTGGAGAAGTTGGTGATCCACACTTCGTAAGCGAGGTGGATGCGGCCGTCGGAGCCGGTGAACGGGACAGGCGCATCGTGCACGCGCATTAACAACGGCGTCATTTTCATGGGCGAGTCTGGTGAGCCGAACGAAATGCGAGGCGTGAACGCGAGAAAAAGGAATGCGAAGGACACACGATGGAGATTCACGTTAATGCTCCCAGACTAGTAATGGAGATTGAAGTTGATCAGGTTCCAGTGCCAGATGAACCAGGTAAAACCGACGCAGCCAAGAGCCAGGGCGATGTCGAAGATCTTGGCCCAGATCCAGTGATTGGATTTGAACCAGCTTTGAAAAGCGTAGTAGATCACGACGAGCGTTGCGATGCCGGCGAGCAAGCCTATGGTTTGCAGCAGGTACAAAAATGGATCCATCTTGCGGCTGAGATTGGAGATGTCGTCGGCTTGCGAGAGGAAGAACATCCAGGCGCCAAGAAGCAGCAGATCGACGATGCAGATGATGCGCACGGTGAGGCGCAGACGCTTTTCCGAGGCGGTGAACTCAAGTGTTCTGCCGTAATGCCAGCGGGTGGCAGCAGCGATGGGCCAGAACAAGACAAACAACAGGATGATGCCGACGCTGGGAAAAAGAATGGCGTAGTTCACGTATTTGTTGTCGGACAGATCGACCTGCTTAAAGACGAAGAACGGATAGTCAATTGAAAATTCCAAGCGGCCCTCGCCAGTGTTATGGAAACCGACGAGATCCTGACCATGCACTTCGCGGTAAAGGAGCGGCGAGATTTCCTGGAAACGCTTGGGCTCACCATTAGCGCCTTTTAACGCATCGACGGTCATAGTGCCGTCGGAATCAGAAGGAAACTTTCGGCTGGCCGCTGAGATCGAGCAATTTCAGGAAGTTCTTTTCGGAGCGGCGACTGGCAATGTACAGGCCGGCCAAGCGAGCGGCGTCTTCCTTGGCGCTGGCGATGGCATTTGCAGGCGGCGGCGTGAACGGAAAATAACGATCGAGGAATTTTTCGAACAGGACGGTGCGGCCGTTGCCCTCTTTGCCAGCGCTGTTGTACGAAACATAAAATCCAACATTCGAGTCGAGGATGAGGTGCAGATCGCTGTGAAAGTATACGGTGTCGCCGCCATGGCCGATGATGCGGTGACCATTTCTGGATTCCTCGTAGAAGCCGAGCGCCATGCCATTGAGGCGCGGATCGGATGCGAATTGGCGGAGTGCATCAGCTCCGCGACATCGGGATTGAGAATCTGCGCGCCGCCGAACTGTCCGTTTTGCAGATGGGCGATCATGAAATTGCACATATCGGTGGCAGTGGTGGAAACGCTTCCGGCCGGGTAGGCCTGAATAAATTCGAACGGCTTGGCCGGCTCGGAAGCGCGAGTGTAGCCATTGGACATCAGTGGAGCGAGGTTGGGAGGAAGCGGCTGCACGAATGTGGAGTGCGGCATGCCGAGCGGGGTGTAGATATTGTCGGCGACATATTGTTCGAAGGGCTTGCCGGAGACGCGCTGAACGATGTAACCGGCGACGGAGGTCGCATAGTTGGAGTAGGCGGGAGTAACGCCGGGCGGAAAGATGCGGGCGGGAATATGTTCGCGAAGATATTCGTTGAGCGGGCGCATCGCGGCGGCGTCGGCGACCAGCAACTCCTTGATGGTCTCTTGGAATCCGGGCGTGTGGGTCATGATGTTGCGCAGCGTGATGGGCTTGCCGAACGCGGGCGGAATGGTGAAATCGAGGTAGGTGTTGACGTCCTGATCGAGATTGAGCTTGCCTCGCTGGACCAGCTGCATGACAGACGTCCAGGTGAAAAGTTTTGAGATGGAGCCAGGACGAAAGAGAGTATCTGAAGCGGAGACAGGTTTGCGCTTTTCGACATCGGAGAAGCCGTAACCTTTTGCGAAAAGAATTTTCCCGTCTTTTACGACGGAGATGACCGTGCCGGCGACGTCGTCGGCTTCGATTTGTAGCGGCACCAGCCCATCGAGAAAGGCTTCGAGATCTGTGGCGGTGAGTTCGTGGGAGTTTGCAGGTGGGGTCGTGGCGTGGGTGGACGTTGTTGCAGGCGGGGTGGGTGGTTTGAGCTTTTGCGGTCCTTGCGCGAAGACGGGGCCGGCGAAGAGGGCGACTGCGACGATAGCAGCTCTGACTCGGTGAGAAGCCACTGACGCTGAATGCGCCTTAGTCTGCAGACGTTTGTTCATTCATACCCTCCGCGGAGCGCCTACAGTAAGCGTGGTGCTGTTGGGTCGCAATAGGAAAGTGGATGGGCGATGAGTTGAGTTAAGCGACGTCGTAGAGTATTGGTGGTGCGGTTGGCGCTGAGATCCTTCGGCGATCCTTGTCGGATCGTTTCAGGATGACAGTTGGTGCTTGGAGTGGGATCTAAACCCGCACCCTGAAATTCGCGGGGTGCGGCACCCGGGGGACGCGTCGTGATGAATTAGGTGACCGTCGCGGAGTATTGGTGGTGCGGTTGTGGTTGAGATCCTGAGGTGATCCTTGTCGGACCGCTACAGGTTCACAGTGTGGTGCGGCTAGTTCGCGTGGTTAGTGGTCGGCGGAAGAGACGACGCGTTTGATGTCGAGGACTGGAGTTCCGTCGATGGCTTCGATGGGGCCGAGGTGTATGCGGGTGGCGTTGATGGCTAGAACTTTTGTTCGATGTAGGCCGATCGGATTGGGGCGGGCGGGGGAGCGCGTGGAGAAGACGCCGGTTAGAGGATTGGCGGTGTCGCCTCTGGGATAAACCTGTAAGACATCTCTGGCGGCTAGATGCAGCCACGTTAGGACGATGATTTCGTCGCCGGGATTCATGCGAAGCAGGCCGGCCGCGTAGGCAGGATCCACGTCGAGGAAGGCGTTGGGAGCGCCTTCGTCGTAGAACAGCGGCGCGTCGGCGGTGTTTTTTATTTCGGAGCGAATTACGCCGATGGGCGTAACTGAAAAGTTAGTCATGCGTTTCCCTTCGCACCAACTGCAGGCTCGCCAGGCCGTTAGTTATGCTGTTAGCACTCCCAGCGCACCTAGCAACAGGAAAAATTATATTGCCATTGCATTCGTGTAGGCGCCGAGAAATTGGCAAGGCTTTCGGTGGCGCTCGCGGCAACCGAGCGCGAGTGACATTTACCATGATTTGATGCGCACGGTCATAATAGCGATGTGCCGTTTACCCTTGCCCATGGCGCTGCGATTCTTCCGTTCAGAAGATGGCATCTGATTCCTTCGGCGCTGCTGGTGGGAAGCTTCGCGCCGGACTACGAATATTTTATTCGGCTGGGTCCGACGGGGCGATACGGGCATACGGTGCTCGGCGCACTTGGATTGACGCTTCCGGTGGCGGTGGTGGTGCTTTGGCTCTTTCACGCGTACGTCAAAGTGCCGGCGGCGCGGCTGCTTCCGAAGGCGTGCAACGAAGATTGACGAACGAGCTTGGCGCGTTTCGATTTGGCGGAGCGGGAAGATTTGCGCTGATCGTGTGCTCGATTTTATTGGGGATCGCGACGCATCTGGTCTGGGACGCGTTCACGCATCCGAACACGTGGTTTTACCGGCATTGGCGGCCGCTGCGGCAGGCGATGCGATTGCCGTTTCTTGGGCCGGTGCCGTATTACAAACTCTTGCAGCATGGGAGCACGGTTGTTGGACTGGCAATTCTTGTGGCGTGGGTGGTGCTGTGGTATCGCAAAACGCCGCCGGTCGCTGCATCGGTGTTGACTCCCCCGGAGAATAAACACACCGTGATTTTCATTGGAGTGACGATCGCCGTTGTAGCCGCAACCATGCGAGCCGCGATCGTAACGGGTGTTCCTTCGACGTTATGGGATGCACGATGGTTCGTCATTCGGTTCGGGATAACCGCGATGGCGGTGATCTGGTGGCAACTGGTTGCGTACGGAGTTTCGACATCGATGCAAACGAAATCCGCGCAGACGACCGAGTAGACGATTCTTTGATGGCGGTCGATGAATCTAAACGTCGCCTTGTTTGAAGCGATCGATCAAGTGGCTGCAGGCACGGACGGTGATGGCCATCATCGAGAGGGTGGGATTCTGGCATGCTGACGAGACGAAGCTTGCGCCATCCATCACGAACAGATTTTTAACGTCGTGCGCTTGATTGAACGAATTCAGGACGGATTTTTTTGGGTCGGCGCCCATGCGCGCGGTGCCGAGCTCGTGGATGGCCATGCCGGGCATCTCGACACCGGATTGCGGTCTTGATGTCTTTGGCGCCGGCGGCTTCCAACATTTCCGCAGCGGTGGCAGCGGCATCTTCCATTAGCGCGGCTTCATTGTCGCCGTGGCTCATGGAAATGCGCAGCGCGGGAATGCCCCAGGCGTCCTTCAGATTTTTGTCGATCTCGATAAAATTGTCCCAGCGAGCGAGCGATTCGCCGAAGCCGCCGAACGAAGCGTTGTAGAAGCCCTGCTTGACGGCATTCTTGAAAGAGGCGCCGTAACCTTCGGCACCGAAATCGAATTCAGGGCCGGCTCCGCCCTGGAAGCCGTAGCCGCGGATGAAACGCGAATGCTTGCCGCTGGTTGGCGTGTTGCGGAAGCGCGGAACGTAGATGCCATTGGGACGCTGCGGCTCGTTGGCGTTCGGCGTGGGATTGAAGTTCGGCAATCGGCCGGACGCGCCGCCACCGACCACGTGATCCATTAAATAGTGACCCAATGCACCGCTAGAGTTGGCGAGACCGTTCGGATATTCGCGCGTGGAGGAGTTCAGCAGGATGCGGGTGGACTCCATCGCTTGCGCGCAGAGAATCACGGATTTGCCGCGGACCTCTTTTACCTGGCGCGTGAGGCGATCGACGAAGGTGACGCCGGCGGCTTTGTTGGTGGCGCTGTCCATGTTGATGTGGCTGACGACGGCGTTGGTGATCACGTTGCAGTTGCCGGAGTTCTGCGCGTCGGCGACGGTGGTGAACGGACTGCTGAAATAGGAGAACGTGCGGCAGCCGCGTTCGCAGGGGCCGCAATAGTGGCAAGCGCTGCGGCCGTTGTGAGGCTGAGTGAGTATCGCAGCGCGGCCGATGGTGACGGTGCGGCCGAATTTAGCTTTGACGCGCTCGCGCAACAGAATTTCGCCGCAGCTCATTTTCATCGGCGGGAGAAATTGGCCATCAGGCAACATCTCGTTGCCTTCCGCGGCGCCGGTGATGCCCACATATTTTTCAACGATGTCGTAGAAGGGAGCGAGGTCGGCGTAAGAGATCGGCCAGTCATCGCCGTAGCCGTCGCGGCTGGCGGCTTTCAGGTCGTTGTCGCTCATGCGATAACTCTGACGACCCCACACCAGCGAGCGGCCGCCGAGCACGCGAAGGCGTTGCCAGGTGAAAGGCTTATCGGCGGGCGTGCTGTAGGGATTTTCGAGGTCGTTGACGAACCATTCGTAGTTGTACTCCATGCAGGCGTAGCACTGCTTTTGCACCGGGCGCGTGCGAACAACTTCGGGCGAGTGATCGCGATATTTGAGTTTGAAGACGGGCGTGTGCTCGGTGAACTCGGTGGGGCTGACAGCGCGGCCGGCTTCGAGCAGCGCGACTTTAAGTCCCGCCTCGGCGCATTGCTTGGCGGCCCATCCGCCGGTGGCGCCGGAGCCGACGACGATGGCGTCGTACGTTTGCGTGAGCGGATCCTGATCTAGAAGATTCCAGAACATTATTTGTGGTTCCCTTCGTGATCGCAGCCTTGATAGACGCCGTGTGTGAAGTTGGAATCCCAGCCGAGCTCACGCGTGGTGCCGATTTCGGAGTTGTAGTAGGCGATGCCGATGCGCTGTTTGAGCAATTCGAAATGCTCGTGGCCAGGATTGGTGGTGGGCGGATCGCCGGTCCAACCGCTGCTGGCATGCGGATAGGCGATCGCGTGGAGCAGATCATTCTGGTCGGCGGGAGGCAGATAGCGGAAGGCGGATTTGTAGCGGCGCATGCTTTCGCCATCGAGGTAGCTGAGGCTGTTGAGGAAGGCGCGCTGGTTCTCGTGAGTTTCGGCGGCGAGCACCAGGTCGATGTAGCGATTGACCAAGGCAGCTTTGGCGCCGGGAGTGTCGGTGGTGGGAATGATCAAATCGCTGAGAATGATCAGCGTTTCGTTCTGGTGCTCGTCGAAGAAAAGCGGCTTCCAGTTTGCGGCGGCGAGATCTTTGGAAGCGTCGACGCCGCGTTGGGCGGGGGTGAGTTCGTTCGTGGGAGGCGCTGCGGATGGATTTTGTGCGCGCGTGATTGGTGGCCGCAGCGCGGCTGCCGCACCGGTGAGAACGCCTGCACGAAGCAAGTCGCGTCGTTTCATGGGAACTCCTGATTGAGCTGCGTGTCTGAATTCCTGAAGCTGCCGGCGCATGCCGACTTCCCCGCGGCGCGCGCTATGCAAAGTCTATATCAGGCGGATGGGGATCAGACAGGGTTGCGCGACGATCGCTGGGGTGGCGGGCGATTGGTCGGCGGGGTTCACATCGCGCACAGCCAGGAGTGGCTGTGCTACTTTCGCGCCGCGTTCGTTGGGCGGTCGAGAATTTTTCATTCGAATTCGCGGTGATCGGACTGATACTCGGCTGGGCATTTGCCTCACGACTTGTGCGTTCCACGCCGAGCGCGCATGCTGCACGGCGTGGGCTGACATGACCGGTTGTGGAAATGGAGGCGTCCAGTGATCTTCAAGCAGTTTTATCTTTCGTGTCTGGCGCATGCTTCCTACCTGATCGGCGATGAAGAGTCGGGGACGGCAGTCGTTGTCGATCCGCAAAGGGACGTCGATCAGTACATTACGTTCGCTGCGGAACACCATCTGACGATCAAGCATGTGATCCTGACGCATCTGCACGCAGATTTTGTTGCGGGGCATCTGGAGTTGCGGGATCGCGTGGGCGCACTCATTTATCTGGGCGCGGCGGCGAAGGCGGAGTATCCGTTCACGCCCCTTCATGATGGCGATGTGCTGGAGTTTGGGCGCGTGCGACTGAAAGCGCTGGAAACGCCGGGGCACACGCCGGAATCGATCTCCATTCTGATTTACGACCGTAGCGCCAGTGATACTCAGCCTTATGGAGTGCTGACTGGCGACACTTTATTTATTGGCGATGTTGGGCGGCCGGACCTGCGCGTTGCGCTGGGGTGGTCGGCGGCGCAGCTCGGTGGCATGCTGTTCGAATCGCTGCACAAATTGCTGGGGCTGCCGGACGAAAGCCTGGTGTATCCGGCGCACGGCGCAGGTTCATTGTGCGGGCGCGCGATCAGCAAAGAGACGGTGTCGACATTGGGCGAGCAGCGGCGATCGAACTACGCGCTGCAACCGATGAGCAAGGAAGCGTTCCTGCACGTGGTCACCGCGGATCAGCCAGAAGCTCCGGCGTATTTCACGTATGACGCGGTGCTGAACAGCGAGGAGCGAGCGACGCTGGAGCAGGCGCTGGAGCGCGGGATGAAGCCGCTTACCGTGGATGCGGTGCTCGAGTTGCAAGCGGCGGGCGCGCAGATTCTAGATACGCGCGACCCTGGCGAGTTCGCCGCCGCGCACCTGGCTGGGAGCATCAACATCGGACTTCGCGGCCAGTACGCGACGTGGGCTGGAACGATTCTGGATCGCACGCATCCGATCGTGATCATCGCCGATCCGGGGCATGAGAACGAATCGGCGGTCAGATTGGGACGCATCGGATTCGATCACGTCGCTGGATATTTGAAAGACGGATTGTACAGCCTGCAAGCGAAACCGGAACGAGTGGCGCTGACGGAGTCGCTGAACGCGCAGTTTGCTGCCGAACTTTTGTCGTCCGAGCAGCCACCGCTGGCGATCGATGTTCGGGCCGTCAAAGAGCGCGAACAGAAATATATCGCGGGAAGTCTGAGCATCCCGTTGAATCACCTGGTGGAAAAAATGGGAACTTTGCCTCGGGACCGCCCGTTGCTGGTGTATTGCGCGGGCGGATACCGCTCGGCGATTGCCGCGAGCTTGCTGCAGAGCCACGGATTCGAACGGGTGGGGGAGATTGCCGGGGGCATCGCGGGATGGGAAGCGGCGAAATTACCCGTGCAGGCGGACGCTGTCCACCCAAGCTAACAATTTTTCCTTGGGCATAAAGTTCAGAATATTTTTGGGGGTGATACCGGCGGAAAGAGCGGCAGCGGCGGAGAATTCCATAAAGCGCAATTGCGAAGGGCCGTGCGAATCGGTACCCAGAGATATTTTGCAGCCGGTTTTTTTCGCGATGCGCAGAAGATCGATGCTGAGATCCTGGCGGTCCGGATAGCCGTCGATTTCAACGGCTTTGTCGAGCTTGGCCGCGAGGCCAAACACTGTTTTCCAGTCCGCCGTAAGACCCAAGCGAAAGTTGTAGATACGCCCGCGAGGATGGCCGAGGATTTGAATATCTGGATTTTTCAACGCGGCGAGATAACGTTCGGTCTGATCTTCCGATTTTCTGAGGGAGGAATGGAAGCAGCCGAGGACGATGTCCAGTTTCCGGAGCGAGGCTGGATCCATGTCGCCTTGACCTTGGGGGTTGAGGTTCAACTCGACGGACCGCAAGACCGTTGTGCCATTGGATGTTGATCCGGAATTCACGGCGCGGATTTCTGCTGCTTGCTGCGCGAGTTGTTTTTCGTCGATGCCTCCGGCGATCTTCAGACCTTTCGAATGATCGGTTATGGCGATGTAGTCGTAGTGTCGCTCGGCAGCGGCTTCCGCCATTTCGGCGATCGAGCCGGAACCATCGCTCCAGGTGCTATGCATCTGCAAATCACCCTTGATGCTTTGCAACCACTTAGGTTGCTTCGCGAGTTCGCGGCGCGCTTGCGTAAGCGTGAGAAATCCAGACCGAGTGGGCGGAATTTCGATCTTTGAGGGCGGCCGGGCAATCCAATCCAGAATTGTTCGCTCAATGAAAGGTCCGACGCCGATCAATTCAGTTAGAGGTTGCCCTGTGCTTGCCAAGTCGGTGGCTTCGACTTCCCAGAGAAATGCTCGACGCGCGGCACGGCGCAACGCTTTTTGCTTCGGGAAGGTGGCGGCCTCCCCCTCTTGAGCGAGGAGTTCCGCGATGGTGGAATTGTCGATCACAGCGCTGTAACAACGGATATTCCTGGCGGTGAAACGAATCCATCGGGACAACTCTGTAGTGCGCGTGCTTTGTTCCCCGGCAGTATTTCTTACATCGAATTGCATCACATTTGTAGATCCGGCACGCCCATACAGGGGAACGCCTGGCAATCCGGCAGGCACATTCTTATGGAGCAGTCGATTTTCCGATTTTTCGTCGGCGGCCTTGTCGTGTCTTTCTTCGCCGTGCTCGGCGACGTTCTGAAACCAAAAAGCTTCGCAGGTCTGTTTGGCGCGGCGCCATCGGTCGCGCTTGCGACGCTGAGCCTTGCAGTTTTGTCCGAAGGAAAAGACTACGCGGCGACGGAAGCCAGATCCATGATCGCAGGCGCTGGCGCTTTCTTCGTTTACGCATACGTTTGCAGCTGGATTCTGATGAGGTATTCCTGGCCAGCACTGAAAGTGACCGGCGCATCCTTGGCTTTGTGGCTGGTCGTGGCCATTTCCGCCTGGGCTGTGTGCCTAAAATAAATGAAAGTATCTTTCGATCTTTCCGGGCTAAAGCGGACCAAGTGGCACGATTATGCGATCCGCTTTCTGTTCGGCGGGCTGGTTACCGTCGCCGCGGGATTGATCGCTAAAAAATTCGGCCCTGTGTTTGGCGGACTGTTCCTGGCATTCCCGGCGATTTTTCCGGCGAGCGCTACGTTGGTGGAAAAGCATGAACGCAAAAAGAAAGAACAGGCAGGAATTTCGCACACGAAACGAGGCCGGCAAGCAGCCGCGTTGGACTCGCTGGGCGCAGCACAGGGCAGCGTGGCGCTGATGTGTTTCGGTCTGGTGGTCTGGAAGGGATTTCTCTACACTAGCGCTCCGGTCACGCTTGGCGTTGCGTTAGTGATATGGATCGGCGCCGCTATAGCGGCGTGGCGGCTTCGTAGAAGTCACTTTTGGACTTGAGGCAATCGAAAGCCTCAGGACTCAGCGTTTGGCGGCGCGCATATCCGTCTTTCATGAGCCGAAGTGCCTGCGACGGGCCTTTAACATCCAAGATCCGATATTTCTTTCCGGTCAACTGGTGGTAGTTGACGAAGAATTCCTCTAGCTCCTCGACAAATTTCTTACCCAACTCGTCTATATGTCGAATGTGGGCATAGCTATGGTTGTCTTGCTCAACCGCTACGATGCGGTCGTTGCGCTCCGCCTTTTTCTTTTTGCCCTGCTCCCCTTGAATGACGCCGATGCAGCGGCATTTTAGGAGGCAGCCCGGAAATGCGGGCTCGTCCATGAGAACGAGCACGTCCACCGGATCTCCGTCATCCGCCTTTGTGGACGGTATAAATCCAAAGTCGTAAGGAAAGCCCATTCCCGAGGGCAGCACTTTTTTCAATTGGAAAATGCCCTGCTCGGGATCGAACGCGTATTTGTTGCGGCTCCCTTTGGGCGTTTCGATGACCACCTGGATGGTGCTGTCATCGGAATCTTGAGGCGGCAGGAGCGTCGGATCGGCGAGCGTGCCTTTCTTCCTGGTTCGTTTTGCCATTGCGTTTTCCCCTGATTCGATGCTGGCGCGCCTTACTTGGATTGCCCACCGGCTATGGACGCGCCTCCAGCCACCGTAGGACGGCATACAGTTTCACTCTCAACGTACTTACCTACGAGCGCGTATTTGCTGACCCTTACGCTTTCCCGAATATAAGGACGGACGGGTTTTATAGGTATGGGAGATGAAATGGGTACACAACTGGCACTGGTAACCGGAGCCTCCAGCGGAATCGGATTTTCTCTCGCGAAAGAGCTCGCAAGGCGCGGCTATGACTTGGCAATTTGTTCCGCGGGCGAGCGACTTCACGACGCCGAGCAGGAACTAAATTCGCTCGGCGCACAGGTAATCGCCATCCAAGCAGATTTGGCGACGTCGCAGGGCGTCGAAAAGCTGTGGCACGAGGTGGAAAGGCTGGGGCGGCCGCTGGACGTGGCGTGCTTGAACGCCGGCGTGGGCACGGGTGGCTTGTTCGCGGAGACAGACCTGGAAGCGGAACTGAACGAGGTGAACCTGAACTGCACGGGAGTGGTGCACCTGGCGAAATACGTGGTGCGGCACATGCTGCCGCGCAATCGTGGGCACATCCTGTTCACCGCATCGATCGCTGGCGAGATGGTGGCACCAAGGCAGGCTGTCTACGCGGCAACCAAGGCTTTCGACCTCTCGCTGGCACACAGCATTCGATACGAGCTTCGCGATACCGGAGTGAGCGTCACAGCTCTGCAGCCGGGACCCACTAATACTGATTTCTTCCATCGCGCAGGCATGGAAAACACACAGGTCGGATCGGAAGGCAAATACGAGAGCGAGCCAGACGATGTGGCCAAGCAGGGTCTCGACGCGCTGTTTGATGGCAAAGATCATGTGTATGCGGCGTCCATGAAAGTGAAGACCGAAGGAATGCTGGCGAACGCTATCCCCGGAAGCGTCAAAGGTTCGATGCACGAAAAGATGGCCAAGCCGAAAGACGAGCGCACAGACGAAGAAGCGAACAAGGAAAAGGCAACGCGATACTGATTCGGAGGGCGACGATGGCGCAAGCGTTGAACGCAAAGCCGAATGCAGAGGAAGTCCCTCTGGCTGGAAGTGCGGGCATTACGGTAGAGGGACGCTATATACCTCCTCCTGAGGACAAAGACGGCAAGCTGTGGGTGCGCACTACGGCGTTGGTTCATGCCGACGCGAAGACTTTGTATGAAATGTGGCGCGCCGTGGAAAGCGCACCCATGTGGCAAGAGGAAATTGCCGAAGTGAGGCAAACCGGCGACAGGACCTCGCACTGGGTAATGCGATCGGGCGACAAGACCATCGAATGGGACTCTGAAATCCTGAACGATGAACCGGGGCGGCGTATTGCGTGGCGCTCTGTTGAAGGAGATTCCGACAACGCAGGCGAAGTGATTTTCGAACCGGCGCCGGGAGGGCGCGGAACTCTGGTCACGGTGCTGCAGGAATTTCGCATGGGCAAACTTGCGAGCGCGTGGGAGACGGTGGTTGGGCGCAATCCGAAACAGGCGGTGATAGAAAATCTGCGGCACTTCAAGGCGCTCGCGGAAACGGGAGAGATTCCACGCACTGAGGGGCAGCCGCATGGTCCACGCGGCTCGGGCTCCAAGATGAAGCAATCGATGTATGGCGAAAAAGTGGCCACACCTCCGGGACTGAATCAAAGGGCAACGAATCGAGCAGCGGGCGGAGGCTCGCGATGAAGGCGCTTTGCTGGATGGGGAAAAGCAATGTCGAGGTTCACAATGTCGCCGATCCCGTGCTGCTGAATCCGCACGACGCGATCATCCGCGTGACCAGCACAGCGATCTGCGGATCGGATCTGCACCTGTACGACGGATTCATTCCGACGATGGAAGCGGGCGACATCCTTGGCCACGAATTCATGGGCATCGTCGAAGAGACGGGCAAAGGCGTTACCAACTTGCAGCGCGGTGACCGCGTGGTGGTGCCGTTCACCATCGCTTGTGGTAACTGCGAATTCTGCCGCAAAAAAATCTGGTCTGCCTGCGACAACACCAATCCCAACGCGCACCTGATGGAGAAGGCTTACGGCTATTCGGGATCGGGACTGTTCGGCTACTCACACATGATGGGCGGGTATGCCGGAGGGCAGGCGCAATATGTGCGCGTGCCGTTTGCAAATGTGGGGCCGTTGAAACTGGACACCGATCTGCCGGACGAGAAGGTGCTATTTCTTTCCGATATTTTTCCTACCGGTTATATGGCTGCGGAAAACGCGCAGATTCAGCCGGGCGATACGGTGGCGGTTTGGGGATGCGGTCCAGTCGGCCAATTCGCGATTGCCAGCGCGTTCATGCTGGGAGCCGCGCGAGTGATTGGTATCGATCGAGTGCCGGAGCGATTGGAAATGGCGCGGTCGATCGGCGCTGTAACCGTGGATTATGCCGAAGAAGACGTCAGCGTTCTTACCGCGCTGAAAGATTTGACCGGCGGCATTGGGCCGGACGCGTGCATCGACGCGGTGGGCTTGGAGGCGCACTCCAACGAACTGCAGGGCGTGTACGACGTGGTGAAAACGGCGCTGTTGATGGAGACGGACCGATCTACGGTGCTGCGGCAGGCGATTCAGTCGGTGCGAAAAGGTGGGACTGTTTCGATCCCCGGCGTGTACGGAGGATTGCTGGACAAGGTTCCGTTCGGCGCGGCGTTTGGCAAGGGCATCACGATGAAGATGGGCCAAACGAATATGCACAACTACATGAAGCCGCTGCTGCAGCGCATTGAAAAGGGGCAGATCGATCCGAGCTACATCATTTCACATCGCATCACGCTGGATGAGGCGCCGGAGATGTACAAAGTGTGGCGCGACAAAAAGGAAGGCGTGACGAAGATCGTGATCGATCCGTGGGCGGATGGCGACGGCACTCGTCATGTCAGGGATTCGCGCGCAGAGACCACCAGAAGCAGGGATTCGAGCAGCTAGCCGGTACTTGGCGCGCCTCGTGCGCGTGCTCACAGCTCGCAAAGTCATAAAAAACGATGACAAAGCCTCTCGCAACTTATCTGCACGACCACCTTTCCGGCGCATCCTATGCCGCGGATTTGCTGGACGGGTTGCGCGAGCGGTATGCGGGACAACCGCTCGGCGAATTTTCGACTCGGCTGCAAAAGGATATTCGCGCGGATAAGGAAATCTTGCACAAAATTGCGCAGCAGTTCGGGTCCGCCTCCAGCGAGTTGAAAGAGGGCACGGCCTGGCTCTCAGAAAAGCTCAGCCGAATGAAATTGAGCCACGGTGATCCGATGGGGCTGGGCACATTCGAAGCACTCGAGTTCCTGGCGCTGGGCATCCATGGAAAGCTATCGCTATGGCGCGCGCTTAGCGAGATTTCTCCACAGGTTCCGGATTTAGCGCGGTTTGATTTGGCGACGCTGATTGAGCGTGCGCAGCAGCAGGAGAAAGCGGTGGAAGAATTTCGATTGGTCGCCGCTAAACACGCGCTAGTGACTCAGCCGGCGTAGCAAGCGGAGAAATAAGCGCCGAACGATTGTGGTTCCTTTCGATTATAGGCGACCTCATCCCAGTAAACAGCCGCAGATTTCAAAATATGGAGACCCGCACGATGCCCATATCAGGAAAACCCCCGCTATCACCCAGCGCCACTCTGTGGATCGACGCTCGTTGCTGAAAACCACCGGCGCTTTTCTTGGGATGGCGGCGATGCCCGGGTCGCTGCGATCACGCAAGACCGAGGACGCGGCGGAATCTTCCTCCTACCCTCAGCAGGAGCTTCCGAAGCGATCACTGGGCTTCATGTTGGCGCACGAACAGTTTCGTCTGCCGGAGTTGGTTGAATTCGGGGTCGCTGCGGAACGCGCTGGTTTCGATTTCCTGGCGACGAGCGATCACTTGCAACCGTGGCAGGACAATGAAGGGCACGCGGGCATGGCGTGGGTGACGATGGCGGCGGTGGGACAAAAGACCAGCCGTGTGTGGATCGGAACGACCGTGACGTGTCCGACGTATCGTTATCATCCAGCCGTGGTGGCGGAAGGTTTCGCGTCGCTAAGCATTCTGTTTCCCAATCGCATTTTTCTTGGCGTGGGTTCCGGAGAAGCCCTCAACGAGCAAGCGGCAACAGGACAGTGGGATCCGTGGCCGGTACGTTCCGAACGGCTAATCGAAGCCACGCAAATTATTCGCGATCTGTGGAAAGGCGCGCCGGTGCAACATGCCGGAAAGCACTACAAGGTCAACGCGAAATTGTATGATACGCCGGCTGCTCCGGTGCCTCTGCTGATGGCGGGGAATGGACCTAAAGCGATGCGGCGCGCGGGACTTTACGGAGATGGATTGGTTACCGATCCAAAAACCTGGAAACAGCACAAAGCAGAATTCTTGGCCGGCTTGAAAGAAGCGGGAAAGTCGGCCGACTCTGTGCCGGTGCTGTTGGAGCAGTACGTAATTGTTGGAGGACAGAAAGAATTGGATGAGGCGGTCACGCTGTGGCGTTTCGGGCCCAAAGCGTGGAAGCCTTACTACAATATTCGCGACCCGAAAGTAATTGAAGCGCGCGCGGCCAAAGAAGTGTCGAAGGAAGAAGTGTCGCAAGGCTGGCCGGTGAGCACGGATCCTGCGGCGCACACGAAGGTGATCAACGAGCTGTTCGAATCGGGCGCGACGATGGTGAATATTCACAGCGGACAATCGGATCAGAAACGGGTGATCGAGTTCTACGGGAGCCAGGTGCTTCCGAAAATTCGGTCGAAGGCGGCGGGCTAATACTTCAATGGTCGGACTTTTGTCGGGCGTGAAATTTAAAAGCGTGCGCAACATCTTGCGGAACGTAACAATCAGTCAGTTATGCAGGATTCGGATTCATGACCGGCTGACCCGTCTGGGAACGGGTCAGCAGCCATGCCCACTTACTTTTGCTTCGCCGTACTACCTTTCGTTGAGGTTGACGAAGAGGAAACGGATTCGCGCGACTCAGCAGCAGCGGAGCCGCCGCCATTGCTGTGCCCGTTCTTCGGTTCGCGAGTGCCGGCGATCTCCGATCTGAGTTCGCGCAGTGCCGGCGCTTCCACCAGTTCCCAATCGCTGCCCTGATTCCAAGGGCCGCGAGCGTTCGGCTCTCCCCGATCACCCATGCCGGTGGAATCGTCGAAGTACTGGCGAACTAGGTCCGGCGTTGGAGGACGGGATCCGATCGAGAACCGGTCTTTGCCGAGGCTTTCGAGTGCAGCGGTGAACGCCTTCATGTGCGTGATTTCCCGCGTCATGAGGAACTGCAAAGCGTTGATGGTTTCCTGATCGTCGGTGAACTGAATCAGACGCTCGTAGACAATCTTCGCGCGCCCTTCAGCGGCGATGTTATTGCGCAGATCGACATCCAGTTCGCCGGTGATCTTCAGATAATCGGCGGTCCATGGATTGCCTACAGAGTTGTGGAGGGCGACGCCGCCTCCACCGGCAATCGCGATCAGCGGATCGACTTCTGCGTGTTCGCGATTGTGTTTCAGCGGTTTCAGGTGCATCCGAGCGAGTGTGCCCACTACCTCAAGGTGGCTGAGCTCTTCGGTGCCGATGTCCATCAGCATGTCTTTTCGATCGGGGTCGTCGCAGTTCCAGCCTTGGACGGTGTACTGCATGGCCGCCGCGAGTTCGCCGTTCGCTCCACCGAATTGCTCGAGGAGCATGTTCCCAAACTTGGGATCGGGGGTGCCGATACGTACCGTGTACATCAGTTCTTTGATGTGATGATACATTTCGCCCCTAAGCCGTCTGCGCCTTCGCCAGTGGCGGCGTGGATGTGGTTCCGGCGTTATCCATCAAGATGGCGTCGTGCAGGATGGGTTTGGAAATCTCCGTGAGCAGGAAGTCGGCGCTTTCCTCTTCACCGAGCGTGTGAGAAAGCAACTTCTCGACTTCACGTTCACCGATCTGCCGGGCCAAATTCCGAACCGTGCCGTAGCCCGAGATCTCGTAGTGCTCGACCTTTTGAGCGGCTCCGATCAATGCGAGGTCGGCAGCCAGCCTTTCTTGACCTTGCATTTCCTGAATTCGCTCTTGACCTTCTGCAATTAGCCCCATCATCGCCTTGCAAGGTGTCGGTTCGGCCTTCTCCCCGAGAAGATCGAACACGGCTTTTAATCTTTCGGAGTGCCGCTCGGTCTGCTGCAAATGCTTTTGGAACGCTTCCTTCAACTTCGGATGGTGGGCCGCTGCAGCCATCTTCGGCAAAGCTTCCGTCAACTGACCTTCGGCATGCAGCAGATCTCCTAACTCATCGACCAACAAGTCTCTTATTTGATCCATAGTCCTTACCTTTCCGGATCGGGTCTCGCGAGATAATTTGTAATTTTACTGAACACGGCTCTTCACTTCGGTCGTTCCTCACGACTCACTTAGTGCTGTGGCGAGGTGGACGAGCCAGAGGAGTTGGACGAGTTGCTTGCTGACTTGTTGGACTCCTTGGTCTTGGGCGCGATCGTTTCCGCCTGCTTTAGGTGTTCCTCAAGGGTGGGGAGCGTCTGGCTTGCGAACTGCTTGATCGCGGGGTCCTGACCGCCGTTGCTTTCGCGCTTGAATGCGGCCACGTCTTTTTTGTGATCTTTAACCATGTCGGACATGTAGGCCTTATCAAACTGTTCTCCGGAAAGCTTGGAGAGCTTTTCCTTAGTTGCTTTGTCCTTCGCGCTGGGCTCGGTCGGCAATTGCATGCCCTTCTGCGAAGCGATCTGCTTCAGTTGCTCGTTGGCTTTTTGGTGGTCAGTCACCATACGCTCACCGAACTGCTTCACGTCCGGACTCGACGCTTTCTCCTGAGCAAGCTGCCCGAGTTCCACTTCAGCCATGCCACCTTGCGCGGCTTCTTTTACGAAGGCCTGATCGGAAACTTTGGCGCTTCCGCTGCTCTGCGTCTCGGTGCTTTGCGCCCCGGTATTTTGCGATCCGGCGCCGCGCGTCCCGGTGCTTTGGGGATCGCTTATTGCCGGACGGCTGGTCTTTGGGTCTTGCGCGAAGCTGGTGCACGGCAGCAATGCAGCTGAGGCCAACAGCAAAAAAGCAGGCGTTGCATTTTTCTTTGTGAACATAGAGTCCCTCCTAGGGCCTGTGGTCACCATACGGATGCAGGTCTGGTGCAACAATCGGGACTTAACCGGAAGGCAAGGTAGGAGTCTCTGTACGGTACACGAGACTTTATTGCGCCGGCGGCGGATGTGGATGCCGACGTTTAGGTGGGTAGAAGCATCTTATTTTCAGCAGCATGTGGCGTTGCATCGCCCTCTACGCCAACGTCACGATTCGTGGTCGTCAGCCATTTGTTGGACCTTCATTCGTTGCTGAGCCTGAAGCAAGGCACGGAAGGCGCGATATGGCCGAACTTTCTGTAAGCCCTGAGCTTGCCGCAGGACCGAAAACTGCAAAGCAAACAAACTTCCTTCTACGTTTAGGCCCGGGCCTGATAACCGGGTCCGCCGACGATGATCCCAGCGGAATAGCTACTTACTCTCAGGTGGGAGCGCAGTTCGGAATGGGCATGCTATGGACGATGCTGTTCAGCTACCCATTGATGGCCGCTATACAGGAAATTTGTGCTCGGCTGGGTCGCGTTACCGGAGCAGGCATCGCCGCAAACCTGCGAAATCACTACCCGCGTCCGCTGCTTTACACGGTGGTCGTGTTGTTGTGCCTGGCGAATATTTTCAATTTGGGCGCCGACATTTCGGCGATGGGGGCCGCCGCTCAGCTGGTATTTGGCGGCAACGTCAACGTATATGCGTTTCTTTTTGGCATCCTTTCGCTTTGCCTGCAAATTAATCTGCCCTACCGGCGTTACGTCAAATATCTAAAATGGCTGAGCCTGGCGCTGTTCGCTTACGTGGTCACAGCCTTCGTCGTTCACATTCCGTGGACGCAGGCATTTCGTAGTTTGGTGGTACCCAGCATCGCCTGGACTACGGATTACTGGATGGCTTTGGTGGCTGTTCTCGGAACCACAATCAGTCCGTATCTGTTCTTCTGGCAAACGTCGGAAGAAGCGGAGGACGTTCGCGTTACTCGAGGCGATTCAGCTCTTAAAAGGAAGCCTTGGCAGGCGTTTCAACAGTTCCGTCGCATCGCGCTGGACACGCGCATTGGGATGGGGCTATCCAACGTGATCGCGTTATTTATTATTCTGACGACCGCTGCCACCATTCATGCGGCGGGACATACTGGGGCGATCGAAAGCGCATCGGACGCCGCGAAAGCACTCGAACCACTCGCCGGGCATTTTGCATCCTTGTTATTCGCGATCGGCATTATCGGTACGGGCCTGCTGGCAGTGCCCGTTCTCGCCGGCTCTGCGGCGTACGCTGTGGCTGAATCTTTCCGTTGGCGCGCAAGCTTGGAGCGGAAGCCGCGCGAAGCACCAAAGTTCTATTTCGTGATTGCGGCCGCAACGGTGGTTGGGTGTTCTCTGAATCTGATCGGCATGAATCCGATCCGTGCTCTGTTTTGGTCGGCGGTGCTCAATGGATTGGTGGCTGCGCCCCTGATGGTCATGCTCATGATTATGTCCGCCGATCGGCGGATCGTCGGGCAATTCGTTCTTCCGGTTTATCTACGCGTGCTGGGCTGGGCCGCCACGGTGACGATGGTCATCGTGTCGCTTTTCTTTCTTGGACATCTCCTTCAGCACGGACACTAGTGGCTCACGTCTCGAATTCGCCTAATTCTCGAACTCGTGACGCGGCGGACTCGATTGTGGGTTCACAAGAAGGCTCTCCACGTGACGACGCAAGCCCGCCGTATCGCTCTTGGAGATCACCACATTGATGTCCGACGCAGCGGCATCGTGCGAAGGGACCGCGTCCGCATACATCGTGAACAGAATAATCGGAGTGTAGACCTTCATCGCACGCAGCTTCAGCGCCGCCTGCAAGCCATTCATACGCGGCATTTCAAAATCCAGAACGATCAGATCAGGATTGAGATGCGAGGTCTTCTCGATGGCGTCGAATCCGTCGACGGCTTCGCCGCACACTCGGAACGATGTCTCTGCTTCCAGGAAACGCCGCGTCGCCGTTCGCATGGATACGTTGTCGTCTACCACGAGAATACATTTGGACATTTTGTGGTCACCTTTCGAGCAGGTGACCCGCCGAAACGCTGGGCAGCACCGGCAGAAGGGATGAGTTACTTGGTACGCGAACGTACCAAACGAGCCTAGCAAGTTCTATACATGCATGACCTTACGAAGGTGGAGAGCAGATTCGTTCGTTCGGTCGTTTGTTGAGGAGTTCGGCGTTTTACCGCGATTCAGCTTTCCAAGCTCGCCACTGTTTCCTCAATATCCCATAGCATTCACAGGCGGCCTTCTCGAGCCCCTGCCGATTTGCGATTGTAGTTCGTCCCCGTTCATAGCTGATCGATCCTGTTTTCTGCAGCATTGCGGCGGCTACGGTCACGCTTGCGCGTCGCGTTCCCAGCATGTGAGACAAAAATTCCTGCGTCAGCGGCACTACATTTCCATCAATGCGGTCCTGGCTCATTAACAGCCAGCGAGCCAGCCGCGCGTCCACGGCATGCAATTGATTGCACGCGGCAATTTGAACGGCTTGTAGTGCAACTTCCTGTGAGTAACGTTCGAGGCTGTGATTTAGAGGCTCGTGATCTCGCAGTAGCAGCGCCAGGTTCTTGGCACTGATACGAAACGCGCTGCCCTCAATCTGCATGATGACCCGCGTTGGACTGGTCTTGAATCCTGCGATCAGAGGCACGCCTACAAACCCTTCGCGCCCCGCGAGCCCCACCTCAACACTTTTTCCACTGCTCATCACCGTCAGAATGGAAGCGAGCCCGTCGTTTATGAAATACGCATGCTGGATCGGTTTGCCCATTTCGCAAAGAACCGTTCGTATCGGCAAGCGCACGTATTCCAGCAGCTTCAGCACGTTTTTGCGATCGTCGCGTGCCAGGTCGAGCAGGAGCTGATTGCGCATCACTTGATCCGAATGTTGCATTCGGCCATCAGAATTGGGCGATTTTCGTGTAATGCGAGAACGCGAACTTTTAGCAGGCACTCGGCTCCTTCGCTCGTTATCAACGCGCAGCATCGCGGAGGCTATCCATCGATGAATCGCAGGCGCTTGTTCACGGTACCTGCTTCTACCATCCATTACTAGCGGTCGCTGTTATTTCCGTCTTGCGGCGGGGCTTGCGAACGATGGTACGCTGGCGTACAGTCGATTGATACTCATTCTGTGAGCACCTTGATTTTGTATGGCGCGAACGCGACGCAAGTCCATCCACTCCCCTCAGCCCGAATGGGCCAAAGCTATACTGGCATTGCGCCAGCAGTTGGGAATGAATCAATCCGTGTTCGCGGAGCGCTTTCATTCCTCGTCGATGGTAGTTTCCCGCTGGGAACGTGGCGCGAGTGAACCGCCGTCTCACAGTTACGTCGAGCTCGGGAATCTGGCCGGCGATCCGCAATGTTGGTTTTTTTGGGAGCGCGCCGGCTTTCGCAGCGAAGATCTGCTGCGCGTCATGCCCGGCTTGCAGCGGCGGCTACGCGAAACCCGCTTACCGGATTTCGAAATCGTCGCTGCCGGAAGCGGCGGCAAAAAACGCAAAATAAGTCCGCAGCAACTGGTAGCCATTCCGGTCCTGAAGATCGCCGCGGCGAGCCACGGCGAAAAAAGCGATGCCACTCCCCTTCTTCACGAGGCGCCGATCGAAGGGATGATTGCCGCTCCCAGGGATTGGTGCCCGAATCCCATGTCTACCAGTTGTCTTCGCGTACGTGGCAATTCCATGGCGCCGTTGATCTATGACGGCTACATTCTGGCGGTCGACTCCACGCAGAACGATGCCGCTAAATTGGATGGGAAAATCGTGATCGCGTGGAACAAAGATTCCGGACTCACGGTCTCGCGCCTGCGTCGCTATGACCGTACGGAAGTTTTGCAGCCGGAAAATCGCGAGTACGCGGCGATCACTCTAGGAGCCAAGCACAAGTGGAAGATCGTCGGTCGGGTGCTCTGGTGGATCGGTAAGGCCGAATAGAGCGGTGCTCCGTATCCGGTCTTATTTGCGCTAGACGCTGCTCTTATTCGAATTGCTTTAACGCCCCGACGCTAGCTCGGCTTATAGTGTCGCGGCCGTACAATCAAGACGAAGTTGCCTGTCTCGCCGAAAGTGCCGTAACCCCCGAGCTTTTCCGCGAATTTGATCGGACACCCGGACACTTCACATCCATAGATATCCACGACGCGCTTTCCGTGGAGCGCAACTTCAGTGCTCTTTAAAATCATCGGGCAGTCATGTGCAACGCACAAAGGTGCGGGCATGTGATTTCATCCTTGGGAAAAACTGTGCGCCAGCCCAAGTCTCACATTTGTGTAGATTCTCAGAGCATAGCAGGGTATAACGGCCAAGACTAGCCCTTACTGGTAGTCTCAACCCGGACCTTAACGGAGGATGAATGATCGAATAGTTGTGCCAGCGGAAGGAGAAGTGCCATGGAACTGAATTATAGCTGGATGAAAGTCTACGAAGCTGCTGTTCTGGAAACGGATTCCCTGGCCATGCCCAGACGCATTGAAGAAGCCCGCAATGCAATCGCCGTACGCGTGCTACAGAACGGCCTGGACTGGCAAGAGCGCCAGGCCATCACCGACGCACTGAACGCCCTCAGCGTTCTGAAACGCGAACGAAGCCCACAAGCGAAATTCGCTGTCAGCAACAATTAGTCAGGTCCGCACAACAACACTCATAAGATGGTCTGTTGCCTGGAGAAGTGTCTGAGTACCCACTCGTTGTGCAGCTCCGCAAAAATGTTCTGCTCATACGACATGTCTGAAATTCGCCTGGCTGTGCAAAGGACGCGGCGACATCAGAAGCTCGCCTCTCCCTCTTGGCGACCCTGACCCGACGAAGTGATCGCCGAAGTGCTCGCGAAGAAACCATCAGCCGCACGTGCCTGCTTCGCCGTATTTCGCTAGAATAATCGAAGAGCAAAATCAGCTGGGGCGAAACGTAGATGAGCCCTTCGATTGATTTTGCTTTGGCGCATCCGGAGAATGTCAGGGATTATTCCTGATTGGGCCGGTGGTGAATGGCTGATTCTTCAAGCCAGCATCCGAAATCCGAAAGAGTTCTACACCGCCTTAAAATCACTTCCCTTGAATGGATTCGAGATAGTCGCACGGGTTCTTGATGCGTTTCCGAACGGAAGCCTCGTTATAATTATCTGTTTTCTGGCAGATTGTAACACCCATGAATTAGGTTCTAAGCCGTGCCGCAGTGCATCTGCGGAAAGGGACACCGATGAACAAGACGAAGTTCTTTTGTGCAATAACGTTAGCGACGGCATTCGCGCAAGCTCCCATGGTTCTCGCACAGGTGAAGACTGAAGTGCCCCCGGTGGTCCCGGGTGCGAAGCCCGTGACAGTGGAGCACATCAAAGTTCGCGGCACAGCCCTCGAAGGCAATTTGGAAGAAAAATTCTGTCGATCGGGACGTGTTCGTGTTTCTGCCGCCCAGCTATGCCAAGGAGAAGTCCCGGCGCTACGCGGTCGTATATGCCTTGCATGGCTATTCCATCGGCGCCGAGCAATGGACCCACGAAATACTTGTGCCTCAAACCATCGAAAGCGCTTTCGCCCAGGGCGCGAAAGAAATGGTTGTGGTCTTGCCTGACTCAAAGACCATCCATAACGGCTCCATGTATTCGAGTTCGGTAACCACCGGAGATTTCGAGGAGTTTATTGCGCACGATTTGGTCGCGTACGTCGACGCCCATTACCGAACGATTCCGAACCGCCTCAGCCGTGGATTGGTTGGCCACTCCATGGGCGGCTACGGCGCAACCCGCATCGGCATGAAGCATCCCGACGTCTTCGGAGGCCTGTACATCATGAGCCCGTGTTGTTTGTCCGCCCGAACAGCCGCGTCATTAAAACCCGAAGACGAAAAAGTGCTCGAAGCCGTCAAAACGCCCGAAGATGTGGCCAAACTGACGTTCTTTCAACGCGCGCAGCTTGCCACGGCAGCGGCTTGGTCGCCCAACTTGAATAACCCGCCACTCTACCTGGATCTTCCGGTGAAAGACGGGGTTGCCCAACCTGACGTTCTCGCGAAGTGGGCAGCGAACGCTCCGTTGGCTTTCATCGATCAGTACATTGGAAATCTCCGCCAGTATCGCGGAATCGCAATCGATGTGGGCGACCAGGATGGTCTGCGCGCAGATACATCCAAGCTACACGGTGTTCTTGAACGCTACAGTATCAAGCACGGCTTCGAGGTTTATTCCGGGACCCACACCAGTAAGGTGGCTGATCGTTTCCAGAATCACGTAATGCCGTTTTTCAGCCAGACTCTGTGCTTCCAGGCAGGTTGCCAGTAGTTCGTGGGACCATGACAAATCGCGACTTACATGACGTTCCGCTGGCCTCCGAGAGAACCTCGCGAAATGATCGCTGAGATGAGACCCAGATCATCGTGGTCCTCGAGGGCTCGCGGATGGAGCGGTTCCGAGAGTTCTGGCTTGAGTGTTTAAAGACGCTGGATCATACGATTCTGCAGGAGCCAGGACACCGACTCGCGCACGGCCTCTAGAGAGCTGTACCGGGGCGCATACCCGAGGACGCGCTGTGCCTTCTCGATGCTGCAGTGAGAGGAACGCACGATGTGATCCCATGTCGTTGTTGCTTCGTTGGCCGGAAAGTGCTGGCGCCATTCTTCAAAAGGCAGGAAGCGCAACCGGGGCTTCGCCCCAAACCATTCCGCCATACGCTCGGCGTAGCCGCGCAAAGTGAGAGCATTGGCGGAGACCACGTGGAAGCTCTGGCCGGCACAGGAAGCCCCGCAACTCACTGCGCGCACAAACGCCTGTGCCACATCATCAGCATGGACGTGGTGCAATGTCTCCATGCCCAGGTTTGGGAGTAGCACTTCTTCACCTCGTGCCAACCGCGAAAACACTTCGAGGTTAAAATTTGCGGCGGGATTCAGCGGGTTCCAACCAATGCCTACCAAATGTCCTGGATGCAGCACCGTCGCCGGAAAAGCCCCGGACCGCGCCTGCCCCAACAGATAGTCCTCAATCGCGGCCTTGCGGCAGCCGTATTCTCCGAACGGCTGGCGCGGAGTGTCTTCAGTCGTGGGTACCTCGATGGCCGGTCCATGTACCCAGATTGTGCCGCAATGCAGGAAATGCGCGATGTGGCCGCGAAGCGCTTCGACGAGTTGCTCCGCGCTTTCGAGCCGGTAACACGTGAGGTCGATGACTACGTCGGGACGCGCAGCTGCGAGCCGCTCACCGAACGTGCCTCTGGCTTCTTCACCCGCGCGATCAAAATGCAAAAATTCGACACGTTTCCAAACCCCATGTTCCAGGTAGGGGCTGCGCTTCCCGCGGCAGACGACCGAGACGTGATGGCCAAGTTCTACCAGCCGCGGCACTAAATAAGAGCCGATATGGCCAGTGCCACCAATTACAATCACGTGCATACATCCATCGTAGCGCATAGAAGCAACTGCACTATGCACGGTGCGGTCTTTCCAGGGACGGCGGAACCTCCGCATCCGGCAAATGAACCACCGCTTCTTGATGCTGTCACGGCAGAGCTCGCGAGTTCGAGTCTCGTAAGTGCATCGATAACTGTCTTAAAATTGCTGTCCCAAGCTACAATTTTGCGCGTGACTAAAGAACGTTGGGCTCAGATCGGAATCACGACTGAATTTCTTATCGTCGTCAGGACTCTAGGTGAGTTCTTCCGGCTGAGGCACGTCCATGGCACGAGCTTCTCGACTGCTGTGGCTGCGCTCTATGTCGGCGGCGCTTTAATCGCCACTTGCTCCTGTTGGGCGGGCGTGACCTTCTACTTCTTCCGACGCTATACGCTGTCCGTCTGGACCACACTAGCGACTGTGCCCGTTCTGCTGGTGTACAAAATTGCCGTGATCGGCTGGTAGTGGCAGTTCGCTCTGATGGTTTGCGCCGTGCAGAGGTAGCAAGCGTACCTGGAAGGGTCACAACGACGTCGGAGCCGCAAAACATGCGTTTCACTCGTGAAAATGGCGCGCCTGGGGCGACTCGAACGCCCGACCTTGTGCTTCGGAGGCACACGCTCTATCCAGCTGAGCTACAGGCGCGCAGATAAATTCAATTCTATCGGGAAGCTGCGGCAACGCTATCGGCAACTTCTGTGCTCCGATAGCTAGCCCTTCGCGTGTTCGCGGATCTGCTTGGCCAACTTTTCGATCTCCTCGGTTTTCTTCAACATCGCAACAGACAGAACCGCGGTGGCATCGGTCTTGTCCACTTCGCCTTTCAGCTCCTGCGCGAGATCGAACAGCTTCTCAATATCCTTCTTGATGTTCTTCTGATGTTCTTCCAGGACAGCTTTCCTCGCTGCGCCGGGCGCTCCCGGTGGACTCGGGTCTTCCGGATCATTGTTGTTTCGCCGGCGCGAAGGCGGCGGCATTCCTGGATCCTGCTGTGCTGCGTCTGCCACCCGCAGAAACATGCCCGCCATTGCTGCGGTACCCGCCAAAATCACTCGGCGCCTTAAGCTATCCATGGCCTCTCCACACACTGCGGCGCTGGTCCCAAGCCGACTGTTGCCGAACCGCCGCCCGCCAATGTCGATGCTATACTCTCCCTCGCGAAGAACATGATGTCCAGCCCCTTGAATTCCTGGCTAACTATCGCGATTATCCAAGCTCTACGCCTCCTCATTATTCTGATTGTCGCGCTGGTGTTGAACCGGCTGTTGCGCGGATTCACGAATACGCTGGTGAAGCCGGCGACCGCTCAGACTCGCGTCGCGCAAGCACACGAACAGCAATCGCGCGCCGTTGCCGATGCGCTCTTCGGCGCTGGAAGCACGCTCGTGTGGGCGGTTGCGATCCTGACGGCACTCCCTGAATTTGGCATTCCCGCGTGGCCAGCAGTTGCACTCGCCGGATTGGCGATGCTCGCACTGGGCTTTGGCGCCCAAAACACCGTTCGTGACCTCATCGCCGGATGCCACATCGTACTAGAGGACCACTACGCCGTCGGGGAAACTGTACGCATCGGAGAAGTCACCGGCCGCGTCGAACAGTTGTCGCTGCGGCGAACGGTGGTGCGGGACTCGCGCGGCGCGATGGTCACGCTGGCGAACGGCGACATTCGCCAAGCCGCAAACTTGAGTCGCGATTACTCGCAGGCATTTGTAGACATTGCCATCGCAGTAGAGGAATCGCTGGATCACGCGCAGCAGGCGCTCGAATCCGCGTCCGCGGGCCTGCGCGCCGATCCATCATGGTCGCAGGTGCTGATCGATGGGCCGCGAGTGCTAGGCATCCAGGAGTATGGACCGGCCGCATGCACGCTGCGCCTGCAAGTACGAACCGCGCCGATGCGCCACGAAGAAGTTTGCCGCGAGCTGCGACGACGGATTCAGCTGGAGTTTCAGCGGCACGGAATCGCGCTCGCAAACTTTCACGGCATCGATTCCGCTGGCGCATTTCATGCTCTGGACGATATCGAGAACCCGGAGCCCGCGAGCTAAGTAGAGGGAGAAGCACAATGGCGCAAGTCAGCTATGAAGAAGTAAATTTGATGCTACGGCTTTACGACATGCGCCGCGAAACTCGGCTGCGCCAGGCGCGCGCGTGGTTCGTCGAGCATTTTCATCCCAACTCACCGGAAGAGATGATGCAGAAATACCCGCAGGGTGGCGAGGAGAATACTTACATCCGCATGGTGATCAGTTATTGGGAAATGGTCGCCAGCATCGTGAATCGCGGATTGATTGACGACGAATTGTTTTTCGAAAGCAACGGGGAAATCTGGGTAGTCTGGGATCGCATGCGTTCGATCGTGCCCACGTGGAGGGCCGCGTTCAAAAATCCGCACTTGTTTTCGAACATCGAGGATACCTGCAAGCGGCTGGAAGGTTGGCGAGAGAAGCGCGCGCCCGGATCGAGCGCGGCGATGCGCAGCATGATGACGCAGGGCACCTCCAAAGTGAAGCCCGATTGATCAACGCACGCGAACGACGGGCTCGCGATGAATTTCTGCTGGGTTTGCTTCTTCTTGAGCAGGTTTCGCTAACCGCACGCAGTTTCTTCCCGCGGCTTTAGCCGCGTACAGAGCCGTATCCGTCTCTCGCAGCATCTCCTCCAACGGACGTACTCCCCAATAGCCGCTGACGAGCACCCCGAAGCTCATGGAAACGTTCATCGGTCCGATGGCCGTAACGATTGGGCGACTGCAAATGCTCTGGCGAATTTCTTCCGCGCGTGTTTCAGCAAACGACGGATTGCAATTATTCAAGATGACGAGAAATTCTTCGCCTCCATAGCGTCCAACGAAATCGTAAGAACGAATTCGCGAGAGCAGCCGGCGCGCAATTTCGCGCAGCACTTCGTCGCCCACCAGATGTCCGTGCGTATCGTTGACGGCCTTGAAGTGGTCCACATCTCCCAGCAGCATGATAGTGCTGGTCGACTCCCGCTGCGACCTCGCGAGTTCTCGGCCCAGCAGATCCATGATGGCGCCGCGATTCCATAGAGATGTGAGCGCGTCGTGCGTGGCCTTGAAGCGCATGTCCTCCCGCGCTTCGACCAGCCGATCCTCCAGGTTCAAGATGCGCTCGCCGGTGCGCAATCGCGCGCGGAGTTCCGCTGCATCGAAAGGCTTCGTCAAATAATCGTCAGCCCCGGATTCCAACCCGGCGACGATGTCCTCCTTTCGTTTCTTTTGAGGTCAGCAGCAAAACATAAATGTAAGGTCGTTCCTTCAGTTTTCGAATTTGCCGGCAGACTGCAGGCCCATCCATCTCCGGCATCACCCAATCCAGCAAAGCCAGGCGCGGTCCGTCCATGAGTTGCAGTTGCTCAACCGCGAGTCGCCCGTTTTCAACGGCGCTCACCTCGTATCCAGCGCGAGACAGGATGCTCTCCAACAGCCGCCGCGACATCGCTTCGTCGTCTGCAATCAAGATCCTCAAGGCTGCGCCTCCTGTGCGCGGGTCTGCATCTCCACTAGCAACCCATCAACCTCTAGCTCAAATGCGGCCAGCGCCGACCCAAGTGAAGCCGTTGACCCTGCACCCGCCAGTTGCTCCAGTTGTGCTGCGGCAGCCGCCGCCCGGCTGACCGCCAGGTTCGCCAGCATGCCTTTCAATGTGTGGCTCGCGACTTTCACTTGTTGTAAATCGTTTTTTGCGATGGCCGCGCGAAGCGCGTCCAAGTGGCGAGGAAAGTCGTCTTGAAAGATCGCAACCAGATCGCGCAGAAGCTCCAAGTCGTTGTCCACGCGGGTAAGCAATTCACTCATATCGATCTTCTGAGTTTGTGAGGCAATCTTGACGTCTTTCAATGACTCCGCCTTTCTATTCCCATGTTCGCGAGCTACATTCAGCCTT
>CAWBHT010000022.1:0-18770 GCA_963788725.1 uncultured Acidobacteriota bacterium
GCGGATTTCGATTTCGCGAAATCCTAAACCTTGCAGCAAACTCAAGATCGTGCCGCGCGCATTTTCCGCTGCAGTCTTTAGAATTCCATCCTGAAGCGCCGAATCCTGCAACTCCTTTTCCGCTACCTCGCGAACTTCGCTCTCCAGATTTGGGTCCGGCGAAGAGAACAGGCCAGTGTCTCGGGAATAGACTTTGGTCTTGGCGTTGTCTAGTCGTACGCCGAAGATTTCCGCCTGCGGCAACTGGATCGAAACTTTCGATCCCGCGATAGTCACATTTCCTGACAACAATTCCGCCAGGTCAATGCCTGCGATAACATCGCCGTGCACCACCAGCAACAATCGATCACCGGCAAGAAACTTTGGCAGATAGGCATTCGAATGCTCGCCAGCAATGATTTTGTCCATCGAGTAGCTCACGGTCTCGAGCCGCCGCAGTTGCTGAATCTGGCGCACCACCGTCGGCTGATCGACCGAGATTTGCGTTCGTCCGGCGCGCAAGTTCCCAATCATGTGCAGCAGCCCGACTCCTGTCGCAAGCCACACGAGTGCCCCAACCAACAGCGCAGTCAGAATCGCGCCGACCAGCCCACCTAAAATCCACGACAGCTTAGAAGGCTTGGTCTTGACAATGTAAGGCGGTCCCTCGTCAAATAACGGTTCATTGCCGAGATTCATTGCGTTACCAGTTCCCAGATCCACGCGAGATGATGGTCATCGTGCTCGGCGACAAAGAAGAGATGGTCCACCAGGCGCATTGGTTCTTTCAATCGAGGGTGTAGCAGCGAATGCCCGAGAATGGCCGGGGACTTTTCCTCCGCTTCCTCAACGCAGCGCAAGAGCTCTCCGCGTGCCGCGCGAAATTTCGCAATAATTTGCTGCAGAGGTCGCGCGTTGTGTTTGGCCTCATGCGTTTTTCGGTTGCTTAAGTCGGCCGCAGTTAGTTCGGTGCCGTTGCCCGCGAAATCGCGAACTCGCGCTAGCCATAGCCTCTCAAGATCGAGCAAATGCCCGGCGTGCTCTTGCGCAGACCACTTGTCGTCTATCCTGCGAACCAAAATTTCGGCTCCGCAATCTCGAACCAACTCTTCAAGCCGTGGTGGCGTCCCGTGGAGACGGATCATCAGGTTGGGATACAGCTCGACAGGAAAATTAAAATCGAACTTTCGCTCAAACCATTTAGGTAATCGGTTCATCGTGGTGCGCCCGAGAGAGTGAGTAGCATACCAGTCCATCAGCTAAGACAAGGAGGACATCACACGTGGAAAGGGGTAATTGATTCCCTAGCAGCACGCTAATTTCTGTCGCTGAGGCTCCCCGGGCGCGCATGAGTTCAGGCGATCCGAGGCGTGGCGAACAAAAAGCGAATATGCTAGGCTGTCTCGCGTATGGCCACGAGTCGCAGTTGCCGCGTGACGATCACTGATATGGAGGGTGTGGCGCATACCGTCGAAGTGACTGCGGCTTCTTTGTTTGAAGCGGTGGCTTTGGGGCTGGTGGCGCTGCGCGGCAATCAGTGGGTCACGGGAATTCCTGACGGCTTTGCGCCAGTAAAGGTGCGGGTGATGGAGATTTCGGTGGAGCATGAAGTGAAGCTGAAAGACTTCACCAAGTGGTTGGATCGCAGAGGTACATCGCCCAAAGAGGTTACAGATAGAAAGAAGATTTGCGACATTCTGGGGCGCCCTCGCGGAGTTTAGCGCGTCCCGCTGTTCAATCCGGACAAACTGCTGAAGCGTGCGCGTTTTTCTAGGTGCACTTTTTTTACCGACGCGGGTGTTTTCAGCTGGGTTCAGGGATTGATTCGATGCGGCCGAGCAGAAAGACGTATCCACAGATGCCGATGGCGAGAAATACCGCCGCGGCGGTGAAGGCTCCCGAAAAGGAATTCGTGCCTTGGCGGATGTAGCCGGTGACGATCGGCGCCGCGATCCCGGCCAGCTGATTGCCGAAATTCAGGATTCCTCCCAGCGTGCCGACGCTTTCTCGCGGTGCGATCAGCGAAGGGATGGACCATCCTACCGGCGAAGCCGCGGAGAGGCCGCCCATGGAAATGCTGATCCAGAAGACCGCTTGCAGCGGAGTCAGGGCGTGAGCGGCGCCGAAGATGCCAAGACCAAAGGCGGTGCCCCCGATCAGCACAGCCTGGCGCACGCGAACCGGATTGCGGCCGCGCCGCACGAGGTGATCAACGAGCCAGCCGCCAATGACCAGATCGGTCATCGTGGAAAAAAGCCAGGGAATGCTGGTGTAGAGGACGGCGTGATAGAGGCTGACGTGATGAGTGGAGGACAAGTACGACGGAAGCCAGGCGAGCAAAAGATAGAAGGTGTAGTTGTAAGACGCAAAGCCCAGCACCAAGCCCCAAACTTTAGCTTTGCCTAGCAAATACAAGAGCGGAGCGCCTTGCGCGGCTTTGGCTTTGTCTTCCGGCTGTGCGCCACCGCGAGTGATGAAATTGCGTTCCGAGGCGCTGAGTTTCAGGTCTTCGCTGGGATTGCGGTAGAAGGCGTAGAAGAGGACAAAGTAAAGAAGGCTGATGACGCCAGTAACGGCAAAGCTCCAGCGCCATCCGATGTGCAGGAGCATGATGCCGATGAGCGGAACGCCGACGCCCGGAGCGAATTTTGCGGCCGAGTCGAACATGGCGGTGGCGAGGCTGCGTTCCTGGGTCGGAAACCAGTAGCCGGTGGCTTTGGCGTTGGCGGGAAAGGTGGGAGCTTCGCCGATCCCGAGGAGGAATCGCGCGGCGAAGAGGCTGCGTATGCCAGTAGCGGCGGCTGCCGCGAAGGAGGCAATGCTCCAGATAAAAGTGCTGATGCGGCCAACAAGGCGGACGCCAAAACGATCAAGGATCAAGCCGGACGGGAGTTGGAGGGCGGCATAGGTCCAATTGTAGGCGCTGGAGAGATAGCCGAACATGACGGCGGACATGCCGAAGGATTCGGTGAGGGCTTGTTGGGAAACGGAGAGGTTGACGCGATCGAAATAGTTAACCAGGACGCCGAAGCCAAGGAGGAGGGCGATGCCCCAACGCCGGCGCGGGATGGGTGGATTGAGGAGGGTTGATGAAGGTGAGCTTGTCACGTTGGTGTGGAGGGACGGTCGTTGCGCGGACACATGCTACACCAGACCAGCGGCCGACGATGGTGCGATAGGTACGTACTTGCGGATGTTGAGAGGCGCTGGGGCAATCGTTTTGCGGATAGAGGGGAGTTGGGCTTTGCGCAGGTTTGCGCCAAGACGCACCGGCCCGGGAGGGGGCTAGCCCCTCCCGTACGGGAGACCCGGCTGGCCTTGCAGCGCGCGATGGTTTCTGGTGGCGGCACCCGAACGAATTTCTCAGTGCTGACCTTAACATCCATCGGCGCGTTGGGTCTCGGCGTGCCGCTGCTGTCGGCGACTTGCGCTCGCGGCCGGGCTGCTCCGTGGCCGCTTGCGTCAGGGGACCAGGTGCGCGGCCCAGCCGCCGCCGGGAGCTAGTTTGATTTTGAGCTTTGTGGATTTGGTGACTTCGGTCTTCTTCATTTTGTAGTCGCCGGCCATACGATCGGCGTTCACACCGTCTTCGTAGTACTGCATGTGGAAAGTTCCCTGGGGCAAAAAGGAAAGATCCAGATCGAGTTCACGCGGCGTCCAGTCCGACATTGCGCCTATGTACCAATCTTTTCCGCTGCGGCGAGCGACGACGACATAGTCAGCGATCTTTGCGTCCAGCACTTTCGTTTCGTCCCAGACCGTGGGCACGGCAGCGAGAAATTCCATGGCTTCCGGTTCGCGCTCGTAATTTGATGGGGAGTCGCTGAGCATTTGCAGCGGACTCTCGAAGACGACGTACATGGCAAGCTGCTGGCAGCGGGTGCCCAGAGCCATAGGCTGCGTCCCGATAGACCTGAAGGTTTCGCGAGTGCCATTGCGCATGGCGCCGGGGGTGTAGTCCATGGGCCCGAGGAACATGCGAGTGAAAGGAAGCGTGACGTTATGCTCGGGCTCGGCATCGGCGCTCCATTTGTCCCACTCCATGCCGCGGACTCCTTCGGTGCTGATCAAGTTGGGCCAGGTGCGCGTCATGGTGGCGGGTTTCTGGTCGCCGTGGAAATCGACGAGCATTTTGCGCTTGGCGGCTTCACGACTGATCTTGTGGTAGTAGTTGATCATCACCTGGTCACTGCGCTGCATGAAGTCGACCTTAATGCCTTTGACGCCCCACTTTTCGAATTGGTCGAGAGCGGGTTGGAGCTGATCGTCAAGGGTCTTCCAAATGACCCACATGATGAGCCCGACGTTTTTCTGTTTGGCGTAGGCGGCGAGCTCGTCCATGTTGAGCTCGGGGACGACTTCCATGAGGTTACCGAGCTTGTACCAGCCCTCGTCGAGAATGATGTAAGGAATGCCGTTTTTGGCAGCGAAATCGACATAATATTTGTAAGTGGCGGTGTTGACGCCGGCTTTGAAATCCACCCCGTAAACGTTCCAAGCGTTCCACCAATCCCAGGAAACTTTGCCTGGCTTGATCCAGGAGGTGTCTTGCAGTTGGGAAGGCTTTTCGAGCAGCCAAACGATCTGATTGGTCAGCAGGTCGCCATCCTTTTCGGCGATGCCGAGAACGCGCCACGGATAAGTGCGCGTGCCTTTGGTGGTGGCGATGTAGTCGGCGCTTTCGGTGACGTGTTCGTCGCGGTCGCGAACGAGATTGAACTTGAGCGGATAGGGAGGAAAGGTGGCGTTCAAAGCATTGCCGCCAGCGCCACGAAGCCAGAGACCGGGATATTCGTCGACATCGGATTCGCCGATGGCGATTTTGACGCCGTCATTGGCCTCGATCACTGCAGGAAGCGAAGCGATGTAGGCGGGAATGATTTCAGAGAGATGCTGCGGCAGGTATTTGCGTTCATTGTGGGACATGAAGCTGTCTTCCTGGGGGTAGTACACGAGAAAGTCGGAAGGGAAGCGGAAGGCGCCTTCTTCGCTGTAGACCTTCACATTTTGCTGAGGCAGCGAAGTCTCGATGCGATAGGCGACGCCTTCATTGTAGGCGCGGAAGACAAAGGCGTAGCCACCGTCCATATCGAGGCGCAGTTCTTTGTAATTATCGCGGATTCTGGCGAATTTTTGGCGCACGACGGGTTCCAGCGTTTCGTCGTGCGAGGATTCCTTGGAGTTGCGGACCTTGGTTGCGCGACCGAGTGTCTTGTGATCGATGTCGATGGAAGCGGTGGAGTCTTCGAGTAGTGCAGTGCCGTTGCGGAGGACGTCGTAGTGAAGGCCATTGGCGGTGCGGATGCGCACTTCGATTTTTCCGTCGGGCGAGCGGAGATCGAAGCTGGATTGAGCCGCGGCGGAAGCAGCGAGCGCCAGCAGTGACGTCAAGATCACGAAAAAATGAAAGCACCGCGAGATGAAGACCATGAAATCCTCCTGGAGCCGAACATCGCGAGAACACCCTTGTGGCAACAGCGCATTAAAGGCGCGAGCAAGAATCGTCATGAGCGGCGAATTTGTCAAGCTGTGCGAGGCAAGCAGGGCGCGGGTGTAAACGCTTACGTTCCGGCGGCATGAAGGCGTGAAGTCCTTGCAGGCAGGGGCGGTGTCAGGTACGCTCGCAGCGTCGCGAGTGCCCAGGCAGGTTAGAGGCGGTACACTCGGCGGCGCCATCTGGCGCAGTGCGGCGGCTGGAACAGGAGCGCGCTTGGCATGACCGGAATCGACTGGCTGATCCTGGGTCTCTACTTCGTCTTCGTTTTGGGCATTGGTTTCGCGCTGAAGAGCTCGATGAAGACGAGCACGGATTTTTTTCTGGCCGGCCGCGCGATCCCGGCATGGGTGTGCGGCTTGGCGTTCATGTCCGCGAACCTGGGCGCGCAGGAAGTAATCGGGATGGGCGCCTCGGGCGCTAAGTACGGCATCTCGACTTCGCACTTCTACTGGATCGGCGCAATTCCCGCCATGGTGTTTGTCGGATTGTTCATGATGCCGTTTTACTACGGCTCGCGGGCGCGCTCGGTGCCCGAATATCTGCGACTGAGATTCGATGAAAAGACGCGCGGATTGAACGCGATCTCCTTCGCGATCATGACGATTTTCTCCTCGGGCATTTCGATGTACGCGATCGCCAAGCTGATTCAGGTACTGCACGTTTTCGACAGCGCCTTTCAAAAACTGGGACTGAGCGCTTCAGGCATTTTCGATTTTTCGATCATCGTGTCGGCGATCGTTGTTCTGGTCTATACATTTCTTGGCGGGCTCTCCAGCGCGATCTACAACGAAGTGGTGCAGTTCTTCTTGATTGTGGCGGGATTTCTGCCGCTGAGTTGGCTGGGACTGAAGAGCGTGGGTGGCTGGTCGGGACTGAAAGCGAAACTGGATCCGAGTTTTGTGCATTCGTGGGTGGGGATGAGCAATGCGCATACGAACCGGCTAGGCGTCGAGTGGTTCGGATTGGCGATGGGATTGGGATTTGTGCTGTCGTTCGGTTACTGGTGCACGGATTTTCTGGTGATACAGCGAGCGATGGCGGCCAATTCGATGAGCGCGGCCCGGCGCACACCTTTGATCGGCGCGTTGCCGAAGATGTTGTTTCCGTTTTTGGTGATTCTGCCAGGACTGATCGCCGTTTCGCTGCCGAACCAATTGGCAACTACACCTGCGAATTCGCTGGCCGTAACGGGAACTCCGGTGGCCACGTCTGAACCGCCGAATGCGGAGGGCCGCGGGCTGATTCCATTCAAGCTCGATGCGGTTACGGGCAAACCCGCGTTAGACAAGGACGGAAAACCGCAGCTGGACTACGACCTCGCGGTGCCCAACATGCTGCTCCATTATTTTCCGCCCGGGATGTTGGGGCTTGGATTGACCGCGTTGCTGGCGAGCTTTATGTCGGGAATGGCGGGGAACGTTACCGCGTTCAACACTGTCTGGACGTACGACATCTACCAGTCCTACATCAAACCGAACGCCAGCGACGAGCATTATTTGTGGATGGGCCGCGTGTCTACGGTGGTGGGAATTGTGCTGTCGATTGCGGCGGCATACATGGCCAATCGCTTTAACAACATCATGGACATGCTGCAGCTGGTATTCGCGTTTGTGAACGCGCCGCTATTTGCGACGTTCCTGCTGGGAATGTTCTGGAAGCGGACTACTGGTCACGGGGCGTTTACGGGATTGCTGGCGGGTACAGGCGCGGCTGCGATTCACCACGGCCTGACGATTTCGGCAGGAGCGGTGGCCGGAATCAAGGGCGGCTGGCTAACCGTGATGCACACGTATCCAAGCGAAATGGCGCAGAACTTCTGGACCGCGATTTACGCGTGGACGACGTGCTTCGTTGTCACTGTGGCCGTAAGCCTGGTGACGCGCGCCCCGGAAGAAAGCAAGCTGGTGGGACTGGTGTACTCAATGACCCCGAAGCCGGAGGAAGAGCCGCTGGCCTGGTATGCGAAGCCAGGCACTCTGGCAGTGATTGTGATCGCCGGAACAGTTTTGCTGAATATTATTTTCTGGTAGGAAACTATGGGCATAGACATCCGTCTACCGATCGGCGTTCTGTTTTCTCTTCTGGGGATCATTTTGACCGCGTACGGTGCCGTGGGGGATAGTTCACGTTACCGGCAACCTCTCGACGTAAACATCAATTTGGTGTGGGGCATCGTCCTGCTGATATTTGGCCTGCTGATGTTTTTGTTGGGCCGCCGCGGCGTGCGCTCCGCCGCAACAAAGGACAGTTCGCCGTCGTCGCACTCATCTGTTCATTAGATATCACTGTAGCCTGGAATCGCTGAGCCTCAAGTTTTCAGAGCGCAGGTTCGGGTGGGTTGGGGTGCATGAGACAGCTGTCGACCATCGTTGAAAGATTTCGTGAGCGATTCAGCGGAATTGCTCGCGTGTACCGCGCACCGGGCCGCGTGAACCTGATTGGCGAGCACACGGACTACAATGACGGTTTCGCAATGCCAGCGGCAATTGAATTTTACTGCTGGGTGGCGAGCAGTGCGCGAAATGATCGGAAGATCTGCCTGTATTCGGATGAATTCTCGGCCAGCGCCGAAGTCGATTTCGCATTAGCAGCACCTTCGCCAGCGAAATCATGGAGCGACTATCCAATTGGCGTCGCGGTGCAATTGGAAGGGGCAGGTTTTCGGCTGAAGGGCGCGAATTTGCTGATCGAAAGCGATGTGCCGATCGGAGCAGGACTGAGTTCGTCAGCCGCCATTGAAGTGGCGACGGCTCTGGCGCTGACCGAGCAGTCTGGCTTGCATCCGGACCGCATCGAACTAGCGCGGCTGTGCCGGAAAGCGGAAAACGAGTTCGTAGGCGCGCGTGTGGGCATCATGGATCAGTTCGTTTCGCTGCACGGCCAAAAGGATCACGCACTTCTGTTGGATTGCCGCTCACTGGCCTTCGAGTCGCTGGCAATTCCGGATTCGGTGAAGCTGGTGATCAATAACACAATGGTGAAGCATGAGCTGGCTTCCGGCGAATACAACCATCGACGGGCGGATTGCGAGGAAGCAGTAAGACGATTGTCGACGGTGCTGCCCCGAATTCGCGCGCTGCGGGATGTGAGTCTGGAAGACTTGGAGAAGCATCGAGGATTGTTGACGGAAACGATCTATAAGCGGGCGCTGCATATCGTGACCGAGAATGCGCGCGTGCTGGATGCGGGCGAGGCGTTGCGCAGTGGCGATATCGAACGATTTGGAAAGCGCATGGCGGAATCGCATCGAAGCCTGCGAGATTTGTACGAGGTGAGTTGCAAGGAACTCGATCTGATGGTTGATCTGGCGTATCAACAACGAGGTGTGTACGGCGCCCGCATGACCGGAGGGGGATTCGGCGGAGCGACGATCAACCTGGTGGACGCGCGACATGCCGGAGAGTTCAAAGAGAAAATTGCAAAGGCCTACCAACACGAAACCGGACTAGTGCCGCAGATTTATATCTGCAAGCCCGCTGAGGGGGCAGGTCCGTGCATTGACCTGGAATGCGCACCGCATGTGTGAAGGCGGACGTCTGACTGCATCTTTATTCGCACGGGTGCGGAAATCATGACATCACAACCGGGGCTGGGAGACACACCGCATCGCAGATGGAACCCGTTGCTGCGCGAATGGGTTCTGGTTTCGCCACATCGAACGCAGCGGCCGTGGCAGGGACAAGTCGCAGCTACCTCCTCGCCGCAACAAGCGGAGTACGATCCAACGTGTTATCTCTGCCCCGGAAATGAACGCGCAGGCGGAGTGCGCAATCCCAAGTATTCGCAAACATTTGTTTTTAACAACGATTATGCGGCATTGATGCCGGACTCACCGTCCATCGAAGTGGATCGCGACGATTTGTTTGTGGCGCGATCAGAGCGCGGTGTCTGCCGGGTGGTGTGTTTTTCTCCGCGGCATGATTTGACGATACCGCGCATGAGAGTGGACGAGATCGAGCAGGTAATTGGCGTATGGGCGGAGCAATTCCGCGAATTGGGAGCGGTGCCGTGGATTAAATTTGTGCAGATCTTCGAGAATCGAGGGTCGCTGGTGGGCGCCAGCAATCCACATCCGCACTGCCAACTGTGGGCCACGGAGTCGATTCCTAATCAGCCGAGCAGGGAACTGACAGCGCAACGCGAGTATCGGAACTCGCATGGCGCGTGCCTGCTATGCGCGTATCTGAAGACTGAGATCGAGAATCGCGAGCGGATTATTTGCGAGAACGACGGATTTGTTGCGCTCGTTCCTTATTGGGCGATATGGCCATTCGAAGCGATGATTTTGAGCCGCCGCCATATCGCGAGCCTCGCAGAGTTGAGCGGCGACGAGCGCAAGTTGCTGGCCGAGATCATGCGGACGCTCACCATTCGCTATGACAATTTGTTCGCAACGGCATTTCCGTATTCGATGGGATTTCACCAGCGGCCGACGGATGAAGAAGATCACCCCGAATGGCACTTCCATGCGCACTATTTTCCGCCGCTGCTGCGCTCAGCAACGGTGCAGAAGTTCATGGTAGGGTATGAATTGCTGGCTACGCCGCAGCGTGACATCACTCCGGAGACGGCGGCTTCTCGACTGCGCGACCTCAGTGACATCCACTATCTCGACGTGAAGTGAAATCCGGTTTCAGGGGCCTGAACTTTCGATGAATATTGATTCGCATCAGCACTTCTGGAGGTATGATGCCGCGCGCGATACGTGGATCACCGACGCGATGCAGGCGATTAAGCGTGATTTTCTGCCAGACGACCTCGCCCCGGAAATGAAAATGAACGGCATCGACACCTCGGTGGCGGTGCAGACGGTACAATCCGAAGACGACACACGATTTTTGCTGGATCTTGCGGAAAAGGATAGGCGCATTGCGGGCGTGGTCGGGTGGGTGGATTTGCGATCGCCGAATTTGGAAGAGCGGCTGAGACATTTCTCGAAATTTCCGAAGCTGCGCGGGTTTCGGCACGTGGCGCAGTCCGAGCCGGACAATCGATTTCTGATTCGGCCGGAATTTACGGCAGGCATCGCGCGATTGAACGAGTTTGGCTACACCTATGACATTTTAATTTTTCCTCGGCAGTTGCCCGCGGCCATCGAATTGGTTTCGATGTTTCCGGAGCAGCGTTTCGTGCTGGATCATATGGCGAAGCCCGATGTGCGAACGAGGACCTCGACCCGCTGGTCGACGATGATCTGTAAGCTGGCGTCCAAGCCGAACGTGTACTGCAAACTTTCGGGATTGGTGACCGAAGCCGATTGGTACCGATGGTCGGGAGCCGATTTTGCGCCGTTCCTGGATACGGTGTTCGGCGCGTTCGGACCGGAGCGATTGATGTTTGGCTCGGACTGGCCGGTGTGTTTGCTGGCGTCGACCTATGCGAACGTCAAGCAGGTGATGGAAGAATACGTGGATCGCCATGCGGCCAAGCATAAAGGCGATATTTTCGGTGGAAATGCAATTCGGTTTTACGGACTCGAGGCGCGCGCGGGTGGATCTGCAGCTTAAGAATAAGGTAATGGTGATTACCGGAGGGGCGAAAGGGATCGGTGGCGCGATCACTCGCGCCGCTGCGTCGGAAGGAGCGGTGCCGGTTATCGTCGATTTGGACGGTGCCACAGCTCGGCAGTTGCAGTCGGAGATGAAGACTGATGGCAGCGCGTGCGGGGCAGTAGTGGCTGATTTGACGGCCGCGGAATCGTGTTCTCGTGTTGTCGAGGACGTACTTCGTGAGTTCGGGCAGATTGACGTCCTTGTGAACAATGCGGGAGTGAATGATGGCGTTGGGTTGGAACATGGCTCACCGCAGAAATTTGTCGGGTCGCTGCAGAGGAATTTGCTGCACTACTACAACATGGCGCATTTCGCGTTGCCAGCTTTGAAGAAATCGCGCGGGTGCATCGTCAGCATCGCGTCGAAGACGGCGGTGACGGGACAGGGCGGGACTTCAGGTTACGTTGCGGCGAAAGGCGGGGTACTGGCGCTGACGCGCGAGTGGGCGGTGGAGTTGCTGCCGTACGGAATCCGCGCCAATGCGGTGGTTCCGGCGGAAGTCATGACGCCGCTTTATCAAAAATGGCTAAGCACGTTTCCGAATCCGCAGGCGAAGTTGGCGGAAATCACCGCCAAGATTCCGCTGGAGCAGCGCATGACGCGGCCGGAGGAGATCGCGTCGGCGGTACTGTTCTTGTGTTCGGCGCAGGCAAGCCACATTACGGGGCAGCATTTGCATGTGGACGGCGGTTACGTGCATCTGGATCGCGCGTTAACTTGAGGTGACGCGGATGACCACAGGAAACGTACCGATCACCGAGCGCCGCTTTGTGGTGCCGCTGGTTCTGGTCACTAGCTTGTTCTTTTTGTGGGCGCTGGGAGTGAATCTCAACGACATCCTCATTCCGCATTTGAAGAAAGCGTTCGGGCTGAGCGATTTTCGATCTTCGCTGATCCAATCGGCATTCTTTGGCGGATATTTCATCGCGGCACTGCCAGCCGGATGGCTGATGCAGCGCGTGGGCTACAAACGCGGAATTCTGACTGGGTTATTGGTATGCGCAACGGGGGCTTCCCTGTTTATTCCAGCGGCTTCGGCGCGCGTTTATGGATTTTTCCTGTTTGCGCTGTTCGTCATGGCATGCGGACAGTGCTTTCTGGAAGTGGCCGCGAATCCATACGTCACGATGCTTGGTCCGCTGGCTAGTTCGGAGCGGCGACTCAATCTCGCGCAGTCGTTTAATTCTGTTGGAGCGGTGATCACGCCGTTTGTTGGCGCCGCGTTCATCCTTTCTGGAATCGAATACACGCCCGAGCAGCTGGGAGCGATGGGTGCGGATCAGGTGCTGGCCTATCGCGTGAGCGAGGCGAACATGGTGAAGGTGCCGTATCTCGCGATCGCGGGGATTTTTCTCTTTGTTGCCGCGCTGATCTTTATATCGAAGCTGCCGGAAATTACGGAAGGCGCGATCGAAGAGGTGCCGGCAGGGAAGGACCGCGGCAGCATCTGGGCTCACGGGCACCTTATCAAAGGAGTGCTCGCGCAGTTTTTTTATGTTGGTGCACAAGTAGGCGTAGCCAGCTTTGTGATTCGCTTTGCAGAACACGCGATACCGGGCACGCATGAGAAGATCGCCGCGCACTACCTGCAAATGCATCTGATTGGATTCATGATTGGGAGGTTCGCGGGCTCTGCGATCATGAAGTACGTTCCGGCGCCGCGGCTGCTCAGTCTGTTTGCCGCGGGCTCACTGATCTCCGTTTTAGTAGTTTTGTTAGCCTCGGGAACAGCGCCGGTCTGGGCGGTGGTGCTGTTGGGATTTTTTCATTCGATCATGTTCCCGACCATTTTTGCGTTGAGCCTGAAAAACCTTGGACCACTCACAAAATTGGGATCGTCGCTGCTGGTCATGTCGATCATTGGCGGTGCCGTATGCCCGGCGATCATGGGGCTGGTTTCAGATGCCACTGACATCCAGCATGCGTTTGTAGTGCCGCTGATCTGTTACATCTATGTGCTGTATTTCGCGGCGCGAGGCTACCGGCCAGCCGCCCCAGTGCTCGCTAGTAACCGAATTGAAATTGCAGCCAGTGAAGCGAGGTGACTCGTGGCCAATCCTTCTGCGCGAAGATACTGCCTTACGTTGGATCTAAAGGACGACCCGGAGCTGATCCTGGAATATAAGCGTTATCACGAGAAGATCTGGCCAGAGATCACGAAGAGCATCCGCGACTCCGGCATTCAGGACATGGAAATTTATTTGCTGGGGTCACGGTTGTGCATGGTGATTGAGGTGAACGAAACGTTTTCGTTCGAAGCTAAGGCTGAGGCCGATCAAGCGAACCCCAAGGTTCAAGAGTGGGAGGAGTTGATGTGGAAATTCCAGCAGGAATTGCCGAACGCAAAGCCCGGCGAGAAATGGATGTTGATGGAGCCGATTTTCAAGCTGGGGAATTGACTGGGACCTGAAGAGGAGAGTGATGAGGAAGAAGAATGCTTGGCGATTGACCATGGTGCTGGCATTGGCAGGTGTGTGCCTGGCGCTCGGAGCAGCACAGGCTTCCGCGCAGGCGTATCAGCCATCGGAATCCAACCTCAAGGCTCGGCAATGGTTTCAAGACGCCAAGTTTGGCATGTTCATTCATTGGGGCGTTTACAGCGTCCCATCGGATGGCGAGTGGTATATGGAGCAGAAGAAAGTCCCCGTCACTGAGTATGAGAAGTTCGCGCCGCAGTTTAATCCGACGCAGTTCAATGCAGCAGAGATTGTGGCGCTGGCGAAGTCGGCGGGGATGAAGTACATCACCATCACGAGCAAACATCACGATGGCTTTGCCATGTTCGCCACCAAGCAAAACAAGTGGAACATCGTCGATGCGACGCCATACGCCAAAGATCCGCTGAAGGCGCTAGCCGAGGAATGCCGCAAGCAGGGAATGAAGCTGTTTTTCTATCACTCGCAATTGGATTGGCATAACACGGACTATTTCCCCCTTGGGCGCACCGGGCATTCCGCGGGGCGGCCCAAAGGTGGAGATTTCAATCGATATCTTGAATTCATGGACGCGCAGCTCAGCGAATTGTTGACGAATTATGGCGATGTCGCCGGAATCTGGTTCGATGGCATGTGGGACAAGCCGGATGCGGATTGGCAATTGCAGCGAACATATTCGTTGATTCACAAACTCCAGCCGGCGGCGCTGGTCGGCAGCAATCATCATCACGCGCCATTCGAAGGGGAAGATTTTCAGATGTTCGAGAAGGATTTGCCCGGCTCGAATACCGCAGGCTTTAACCAGACCTCTATCAGCGCACTGCCACTGGAGACGTGCGAAACGATCAACGGCGCTTGGGGCTACAACAAGAACGACAAGAATTTCAAAAGCGTACCAGCGCTTATCCACTATCTGGTGCGCGCCGCAGGTGCAAACGCGAATTTTCTTCTTAACATCGGGCCTATGCCTACAGGGCAGGTGCAGCCGGAATTTATCGAGCGGCTGCACGCAATTGGAGAATGGAACGCCAAGAACGGTGAAACCGTTTACGGCACGAGAGGCGGACCAATCACGCCACGTGTTTGGGGAGTTTCGACGCAGAAGGGCGACACCGTTTATCTGCACGTTTTAGATTGGAAAGATGATTATTTGGCGCTGCCAGAGTTAACCGGCGTGTCCGGTGCGCACCTGTTCGGCAGTAACAAAAAATTGGATCTTCATCAAGCGAAAGGAACGCTATTGCTGCATCTGCCCGAGGAGATCCGCGATCCAGTCGACACCATCGTCGTTCTTGAGAAATCGAGGTAGTTCGGCCGCTACGCAATCAAATCAGCGGGCATCGCCTTGCTGCGGTTCCTCGGTGACGCCTGTTTGACAGGTCTGCGATCACTTTTTATAGTGGACCATCCCAACATGCAGACCAACGTCCTGAAACTCAATCCGAATGACAACGTGATCGTCGCGCTCACCCAGCTGCGGAAAGGCGATCAGATTCCGTTTGCCGGAGACACGTACACGTTGATGTCCGATATTCCAGCTAAGCACAAATTTGTGACGCGTGACGTGCAGCCTGGCGATGAGATTCGCATGTACGGACTGCTGGTTGGGACTGCAACGCAGCCGATTCAGCGCGGTGACCTGCTCTCTACAAAAAACATTCGCCACGCTGCGGCGGATTTCCATATGCCCGACAGGACTGCGGAATGGAACGCGCCTGACGTCAGCAAATTCAAGGACCGAACATTTCTGGGCTATCACCGCAGTGATGGCCAGGTGGGAACCCGCAATCATTGGCTGGTGATACCGCTGGTGTTTTGCGAAAACCGCAATCTAGCCGTTCTGAAGCAGGCTTTTGAGGAGGAACTTGGTTTCGCGCTGCCGCAAATTTATCGGAGACAGGTGGGCGAAATGGCGCGCCTATACCGCGAAGGCAAGTCCGACGAACTGAAGGATTTTGAGTTCTCGTCACGAGGCAACAGCAACGAATCGATGCCAGGAGGAAAGCTATTTCGCAATATCGACGGAATCAAATTTCTGAGGCACGAAAGCGGCTGCGGATGCACTCGCGAAGACGGCCGTAATTTGGCGGGCATTTTTGCCGGCTACATTCACAATCCGAACGTTGCCGGTGCGACGATCCTGAGCCTCGGTTGCCAGCACACACAGGTTTCGATGTTGAAAGAGGAACTGAAAAAGCGGGATCCAAATTTCAGCAAGCCGCTATTGGTTTTTGAACAGCAACAAATCGGGGAAGAATTCAAGATGATGTCGCAGGCTATTCGCGATACATTTCTCGGCCTGATCGAAGCGGACAAACTCGAGCGTAAGCCTACGCCACTGTCGAAGCTTCGGGTGGGACTGAAATGCGGAGGCTCGGATGGATTTTCGGGCATCTCGGCGAATCCCGCGATTGGTCATACTGCCGACTTGGTCGCCGCACTTGGAGGAAGCACGCTGCTGTCCGAATTTCCCGAACTATGTGGTGTGGAACAGGAGCTCATCAATCGCTGTGCCAGCACCGAAATTGCCGACAAATATATGCATCTGATGCGCGACTATGCTGCACGTGCGAAAGCGGTGCACGCCGGCTTCGAGATGAATCCTTCGCCGGGCAATGTTCGCGACGGCCTGCTCACCGACGCGATGAAATCCGCCGGCGCCGCGAAAAAAGGCGGCACATCGCCGGTCAACGGCGCGCTCGATTATCCAGAATACTGCACGCAACCCGGGCTGAACTTGTTGTGCACGCCGGGCAGTGATCTTGAGGCAGTTAGCGCACAAGCAGGAGCGGGCGCGAACGTCGTTTTGTTCACTACCGGCCTGGGCACGCCGACCGGAAATGCCATCGCTCCCGTTATAAAGCTGTCCACCAATTCCGAACTTGCAGCGCGCATGCCTGACATCATTGATATCGATACTGGGCCGATCATTCGCGAAGAGTCCAGCATTGAGCAAATGGGCGAGAACATCCTCGATCGGATCATCGAGTTCGCCAGCGGCAACGCTTATACAAAAGCTGAAAATTTGAAGCAGGACGACTTCATGCCGTGGAAGCGGGGAGTCTCGCTCTGAGCGGTCAAATTCGAGTCAGAGCTGTCCTGCAGGCGCCTCGGCAGAAGGTTTGTACATCGCATTCTCACGAGGCTCTCGCATGCCGCTGACCGTCAAACCTAAAGAGCGGTGTCGCTGGGATCTCGTCAGCCTCGGCGAAATCATGGTGCGGTTTGATCCAGGTGATCGCCGTATCACAACGGCTCGCTCCTTCGAGGTGTGCGAAGGAGGCGGCGAATACAACGTGGCGCGCGGCCTAAAGCGCTGCTTCGGTCTGGACACGACGGTAGTCACGGCGTTCGCAGACGACCCGGTTGGTCGGCTGCTGCAGGACTTGGTGTACCAGGGTGGCGTCGATCAATCGCACATCCGCTGGATGACTCACGATGGCGTCGGGCGTTCGGCGCGCAACGGGCTGAATTTCACGGAACGAGGATTCGGCGTGCGTGCGGCTGCTGGCTCTTACGACCGCGGGCACACCGCTGTTTCGCATCTCAAAGCTGGGGAGATCGATTGGGACGAGATTTTCGGTAAAGAAGGCGCGCGCTGGTTGCACACCGGCGGTATTTTCTGCGCGCTCTCTGCGACTACACCCGACGTCGCATTGGAAGCCATGCAGGCGGCACATCGTCATGGCACGATTGTTTCTTACGATCTGAATTATCGCCCATCACTTTGGAAGTCGCTTGGGGGCAAGCAGAAAGCGCAAGAGGTCAATCGCGGTATCGCTCCGCATGTAGACGTGATGCTGGGGAATGAAGAAGACTTCTCGGCTGCGCTGGGCTATGAGGTGCCCGGCATGGACGAACACCATTCAACATTTGCGGTCGAAGGCTTTACGCAAATGATCGCCAAAGTAGTGAAGGAGTATCCATTTCAGGTTGTGGCCACAACTTTGCGCAAAGCAAAAACGGCCACGCAGAACGACTGGAGCGCAGTCTGCTACGCGGACGGTCAGTTCTTCCAGGCAAAGAATCGCGAAAACCTGGAGATTTACGATCGCGTTGGCGGTGGGGATTCCTTTGCTTCCGGCTTGATTTACGGCTTTCTGGCAGGTAAAGGTGCGCAGTGGGCCGTGGAGTGTGGCGCTGCGCACGGCGCACTTGCCATGACGACTCCCGGCGATACTTCGATGGCGACAATGGACGACGTACTGCAAGTCATGAAAGGAGTCGGCGCCCGCATCGCACGTTGAAGTTCCGCCAGCGTATGAACAAGAAAGCCGTCTACAATCGCATTATCGAAATCGGAATTGTGCCCGTCGTTCGCGCATCTACCGCGGCCGAGGCTCGACTGGCGGCACGCGCGGTGTCGCAGGGTGGTATTCCTATCGTGGAAATCACGATGACTTGTCCGGGAGCGCTCGAAGTGATTGCAGAGTTGGCGAAATCCTCTTGCTCGGAAATTCTCGTGGGTGCTGGCACCGTTCTCAACGCCGATACGGCGCGTCGCTGCATCGATGCGGGCGCACAATTTCTGGTCAGCCCGGGCTTGGATCTGGGGACAATCGCTCTGGCGGTGAAAGAAGGAACACTCATCGCGGCTGGAGCACTCACGCCAACCGAAGTGATCGCTGCGTACAATGCTGGCTCCGATTTCGTAAAAGTTTTCCCCTGCGGGCAGGTGGGTGGCGCGAAATATATAAAAGCCTTGAAAGGTCCGCTGCCGGATATCCCGCTGATTCCGACTGGCGGCGTCAATCTCATCACTGCTGCTGAGTTCCTCGAAGCTGGTGCGGCCGCACTTGGCGTCGGCGGCGAACTCGTTCAGCCGGATGCGCTTAGGTCCGGGAACGCGCAGGTGGTTGTCGAAAACGCGCGCAAGTTCCTGGCAATCGTGGCGCAAACGCGCACCAAGTTAGCCTCGGCTTTGCACTAACAGGTTACAAGACGAAATGATGGTGGAAAATTGGCTCCGGGGCATGGACTCGAACCATGATAGCCAGATCCAAAGTCTGGAGTCCTACCAATTAGACGACCCCGGAGCAGTTCGACCGTCTGAAAGTAGTTTATCACGCGATTGAGATTCGACAATTGCGGCGTGATCGTGCACGTTTCTCAATGCTGAACAAAAAGTTTGCTCTCATGAGCAAAGTTTAAGAGATGACACACGCAGCTTTTAGTATGCCCGCCTCCGTGCGCGTTCTACGTGTTTCTGTTAAATTGTCAAAGCACAGGGGAGAGGTGTCCGAGCGGTTTAAGGAGCACGCTTGGAAAGCGTGTGTAGGAGAAATCCTACCGTGGGTTCGAATCCCA
>CAWBHT010000023.1:0-81789 GCA_963788725.1 uncultured Acidobacteriota bacterium
CCGCTAAAACGCTCTCAAACTATCTTTCGATCGCCTATCTCGGCGACGTGAACTCAATTGAAGACCTTGGTCCAGAGGATCGTGCTGAAGTGGATGGGCTGATCGAGGACGGGATTCTCGTGGATACGGAGTCACAGAAGGCGAATTAACGAAGACGTTCTGCGATATACTTTGCGTAGTTAAATCTCACCAATCACGGTCAGCTTGCGCTAAAACGGGTTGGCTCTAAGGAGCCGATCCGTGAAACAACACAGCGACGCGTACCAATCTTTTGGAAGTTCTTCCGATCCTAAAAGATCGTCATCACCTGCCCCCTGCGATCTCATATTTGAAAATCACTTCTCGCTCTTTCTAATCCGCCCTGTCTCTCCCGCTGGTCAAGGTCTGGCTCGATGAAAACGTAATCGGCGAAGAGACGCTTACGTTCGGCGACGCAGTTGGCTGCGAGCCTCGCTATGTCCAAGCCATCTTCCTCGGTGCCACGGCTGAAGGGCTTGTGTGCCGATGAAAAAACACGCCATAAAGTGTGCCTGCGGTGCTCCTGCTGTCGTGACCAACGTTCGGACGTGGGCTCAGCAATGCTGGAGCTGCTGTGCCGGCCCTGACATGCCAATGCTGCGCCGAGTAGAAATTGAGACCGATGACGGCAATCAAGAAGTCGTCTACGTCCATGCCGTAAACAATCGCGAGGCCATCGTGAAGCTTTGGGCCGGTCGAAGGGACATCGAGAGCATGCTGGTAGCCCCTCTGACGAATTGAGCACGTCAGGCGCTCAAAAGAGCGAGTACCACAAATTCCTCGGCACCGTCTATGACTCAAAAGATCGGTTTCAAAGCGAACTGAACGTTGAGCGGTTCGCCGGGTCCGATGCCGGGAGCGCCAAAGGCATCGCCGATGGTATCGGCTGATTGCCCGAATCCATTCCCATGCTCGCCCCATCGAAGGAAGTTGATTCCGGTGGTGCAAGATTCAGCCGATTAAAAACGTTATACATCTCTGCCCGAACAAAATCTGCAGGTAAATCGCTCTGCAACTCTGAAGTTCTTAAGTACGGATAAATCTATAACACTTCCATAAGCAGGGCCATAAATTTTGTTACGTCCCATGGTTCCGAAGGTACCAGGAGTTGGGAGAGCGAAAGCGGCCGGATTTATCCATTGCACGTACTTCAACCCGTCCGCGGTAACCATGTGATGAGAAACACCGGCAAATGCGTTGCCGATCTGATCCACACGCTGAACAAACTCGTTAGTACCAGTAGTGTCGTCGGGGAAGTCAGCACACTGAATGGTTGCCCACTGTGGAAGGAAAGAAGGCTGCTCAGGCGCCAGCCATCTAGGAACCATTGAGGACCCTTCGATGGGCTCGGTAATTGGAAGGAAAGCAATGTCGTAAGATTGTGGCGAGTATCTAAGTCACTGTTTCCGTAGCTAGCTTTCAGATCAAAACCGTTCTGTGGTAACGCTCCACGCCAATAGCTCATATCGTCGTGCGCGTGCGCCCATGTGTAAGCAAACTGCGACGTCAGACCATGCTACGATCTAATTTGCAAAAGTGGTCTGCAGGGAGTCGTAGTTGGAATTGCCGTTGCTCTGAATTTGGTTGATGATACTGAAGTCGGGACACTCTGAAAAGGGTCTTCGCTGTTGGACACTATCTGGATCGCCCAGAGATGGCCTGCATTATATCCGCAAGAGTTACAATTGCGTCCTTGGCTGCCGACGTACCCTGAACGTCCATATCATGGAATTACCTAAGTTCTTCTCGACGTTCAGACTATAATTGTAGTTGTAGGCAGTACGAAATCGTTGGCTGACTCAGAAGACGTTATAGACAGTGTTTCCACAAGCACTGCCGCTGGGACAAAGTCGGGCCTACCGCAGGGAAAATGTAGCTATTCGGCGATATAAGGTAATTGTCGATCTCGATTGTAGAAACGGGGTTCAGCCCGACTGGATTGCTCCCTAGCTGGCTTGCGCCACCATTCACCGGAGTGTCAGCCAGAAGCGAATTTAAGTTCGGTTCATCGAAGTAGATCCCGAATCCCGCCCGCACAACGGTACTGCCATTGCTCCTTAGGTGGTAAGCAAACCCAATGCGGGGGGAAAAGTCCTTCCGATCTGCGGGGTAGATAGAAGAGATGCCGCTACCTTGGAGAACCAGGCCCCCCTTTCCAGGAACGAAGGTCGAGAGGTCCCTTTGGGAATTGTGAAGTGGGCCAAAATAATCATAACGAACACCGTAGCTCACGCTCAGCTTGCGCGTAACCTGCCAAGCATCCTGAAAGAAGAAATTGAACGTATTTACGTATACTAAGCGCTGCGGCTGTCCAATCGTGATGGACGATCGACTCACGAAGCCAGCCATAAAATCTGCCAGTTCGAGTACGTTGGTATCGTAATCGTCGGTGTTAATGTTCTTGAAAAAGCCGCTAGCGTTCTGAAAATCCAAATACCACGGCCCCTGGGAACCGTTGAAGCGAAAAAGACCCAGCGCTTTAGGATGAAAGAACGCATCCACCTGTGCCCTTCTAAATTCACCTCCAAATCGGTACTGGTGTTTGCCTGCGACGTAAGAAAGCGTATCTGTCGCATGGCCGGTAATGCCGATGCAACCCGAGGGAGGAGTCAAACCGGTTTGGTCGAAGTGGGGCATAACGAGGTGGAGCGCACCTATCTCGAAAAACTGTGCTCGGGCTCAGGTATAGACCGAGAGATTTGGGGTCGAAACTATCATTGAAATCGTGAAAGACTTGCTCGAAGGAATTGACGCCAAGAAGCATTTGGTTACTGAATGTTGGAAAAACACAGAGTCGTAAACGACGGCATAGTTCTGAACGTGGATCGGGGCTACCTGATAGTAGTACTTCAAAGCGGAGCCAAATGGCGCGACTTGATTGCCCTCTCCAGAAAACCAGCGAAAAGAAACATTGTGCTTATCGCTGATTCTATGGTCGATTTTGATGAGGCCGTTGTAGCTGTACCCGTATTCCGGATTCGCACTGAAGAAATTGTAGGGCCTGGCGGGACCCTGCAACGCCTCCCGCGGCCATAATGTGTTCAACATAGCCGCGGACACGGGATTCAGGGGTACTTGATAAAACTGCATGAGGCTTAGCGCCGCTTCTTGGTAGGCGACGGACGGTTCGGTGCCCAACCCCTGGAATCCAATCGTGAAGTCTTGCTTTTCAAAAGCTCCGAAGAGGAAGGTTCTGCGTTTGACAACCGGGAGGCTTAGTGTTCCTCCCCAGTGCTCGTTTCTCATTCGGGGTTTGTGAGCCCCGGTGGGCAGAAAGAAAGGCGCGGCAGCGAACCCTTCGTTCCGATTGTAGTAATAGGCGGACCCGTGGAGGTCGTTGCCGCCGGACTTGATCACCAGGTTCACAACTCCGCCAGGATTCCGGCCCGCCTCGGGTCGAGACTGCGTTTGTACTGAGAATTCATCGATGGCATCGATCGGCAGTACGATTCCCGCGATGCCAGAAACTCCGCCTTCATTGACAGCGGCGGTGTTATGCCACAAGTCGTTGTTGTCGACGCCGTCAATTTGCCAATTCACTTGGTTCGCGCGTGTCCCGTTAACGGAACCGCCGCCGCCCGCCGAGTATCCTCCAAATCCAGGCTGCAGCGCGATGAGTTGGGTGAAGTCGCGTCCATTCAAGGGAGTCTCCTGGAGCGACACACCTGCCACAGCCGTTGTTTGAGTTTCGGCGGTTGTATCGAGCGTCAGAGCAGCTGCGGAAACATTGGCGGTCATGGCCTCCTGAGCTACAGAGAGTTTTATCGCCAGCGTATAAATCGCCCCCGCCGTTACGTTTACATCCTTCGCTAAATAGATATCGAATCCGCTGACGGCAACTGTAACCTTATAGGTCCCCAACGGAAGATCTTGAAGAAGGAATTCGCCCTGGCTAGTTGTGACCGTGGCGTGTCTTATTCCCGTGGCGGTCGCTTCGGCTAGAACCTGCGCCTTTGATACGACTGCATCTGATGGATCCGTCACGAATCCGTTAATCGCACCACGGAAAGTTTGCGCACTTCCCGACGGCGCGAAAGCCATAAGGATGAACAACGCTCCAAGTTGACATCGCATAGAGATGGCCTTTCCGGCCTCAGGATTTCTATTTCATCCCGACGTCTCCACCGAAGGCTAATCCCGTGATTGGGTTCAACTGTGCTTGAATTTCATGCGCTTCGAAAGATCTCGGACAGGCAGATCAGGTGGACGCCAATATGCGATGTATTTAAAGTACCGGCCCCGTTTCCAAGGCCGTGTCCGATCCAAAAGGCCAGCGCCTAGTCCTTTGGATTGGAGTATATCAAATGGGCAAATAACGATCGAAGAAAAAGCCGAAGTGGAATAGACCGTCGATTTTAGGGAAGGTCACCTGTTTGGTCTGCGGGAGAACCCTCCCGACCTCCGGAGGATGTTTCACTCCGTCGGCCTCAGTCTGCGGTTTGAGAGCCCGCTCGTCGTAAGTGGAGGTTGGACTGCATGCGTCTGGCTTGTTGTCGAGTAAATAACATATTCCAACCGCTCCCAGGTTTGACCTCATCACCGGCCCACCAAACTTTCATTATTCCGGTCGACGAATGGGCACCCTCGCCCAACAACAGGTGGCCGAGTTCGTGCGCTGCGCCTAGCGCCAATACTCTGTCCACTGCTATTGATTTCTGTTGGGCTATTTTCTGTGCACGCCAGTAAGAGATGTAGGCCACGTAACCTTGGCCATTGTCAGGCGGGACTAAGGCGAGACCAAGCGTGGTTTCCGGCAGTTCGGGGCTCAGCGCTTGAATTTTGTCCGCCAAGATCAGTACGAAGTCCGTAGGTCCGGGGGATTGAGCGCAGCCGAGGCGCCGCTCCACGAGCGGCACCGTAGCATCGCATTCAAGCCAACCAACGTGAACCCCCGCCTGGACCAAGATGTCCGAGGCCAGTTCTTCGGCGCGGGCCAGGGTCTTGGATGGGACTAGCACATAGCTATGGATCTGCACGGTGATCTCGGTCGGCGCCGTCCGGGTGGGCTCGGTTCGTGACTGCGCAAAGGTTATTGATGTTCCAGGAGCCAGCAACAAAGCGAATCCGACCAGACAGCACAAAAGCTCTTTCACGGCATTCACCTCCGCAGGTTGCGTGGGTGAACGCGAGACTGTTTGAAGCTCAGCGGCAGCTCAATGCATCGCGGCTAATATGCGAATAACTTGTGGGTCGAATGGTGGTAAGTCCCGAGGCTCAACAAGCCAAAGGCTTTACGGATGAACGGCAATCAACAGTGGTTTCTTGCAGAGATTCGGAAGGGCATGCCTCCGCAAAACAGAGAACAGAGGAATGTCCGATTGTTGAGATAAGTAATGCGGCGTAGACTAGCCAAAAGGTCCGGCCCGGCCATGCCAGCACCGTCTCCTCAGAGGTTTACCTATCGGTTCGAAGACTTTGTCCTCGATCTGCAGTCCGGAGAACTTCGTAAGCAAGGGGCCAAGCTTAAGCTTCAGGGAAGACCGATCGAAATTCTCGGGATGTTACTGGAATGTCCGGGCCGCGTGGTGACCCGCGAAGAATTCCGTGCGAACCTGTGGTCTTCAGACACATTTGTCGACTTTGAGCATGGATTGAATTCAGCGGTCCGACGATTGCGCGACGCGCTGAACGATTCAGCCGAGACACCGCGATACGTTGAAACCTTGGCGCGACGAGGCTACCGATTTATCAGGACCGTCGAGCGGCTCGACGAACTTCGGGGCTTGCAAGAGGACGGCAAGAAATCGAGGTACGTTCTGGCAGGCGTAACCGGGCTAACGCTGATTGTGGCACTACTTGCCGGCTTGGTCTTTCGCGTCAGCCGGGAACGTTCGCGAGTAGCCGCCAGCCAGAGCCAGACCCGGTCGATCGCTGTACTCCCATTTGCCAATCTTTCCAGCGATCCGGAGCAAGAGTACTTCGCCGAAGGTATGACCGACGCCCTCATAACTGACTTGGCAAAGATTCACTCCCTTAGGGTCATTTCCCGAACTTCCGCGATGCACTACAAGGACACGAAGAAGACGCTCCCAGAGGTGGCCAGGGAGCTCGGAGTAGATGCCATTTTGGAAGGAACAGTAACGCGTGTCGGCGACCGCTTCCGCGTTACCGCGCAACTGATCAGGGCCGAAGGCGAGGGACACATCTGGGCTGAATCCTACGAGTCGCAGCTCAGAGACATCTTGACGGTCCAGCGAGAAATTGCGCTTGCAGTTGCGACTCATATCCAGTCGGAGCTAGGCGGTAGGGAGAAAGTGGACCTGCAAGCCGTCAGCATCACGAACCCAGCCGCCTACGATGCGTTCTTGAAAGGGCGCTTCTACTATTTCAAGGCCGGCTTTTCCACCCCTGAAGACATGCACAAGGCGGTGGATTACTTTAGCGATTCCATCCGTGTGGATCCCAGCTATGCCCCCGCGTATGTGGGGCTTAGCGACGCCTATTTAGGGCTATCTGTTTCAGGTTCGACGCCACCTCTTGAGTTCAGCCAAAAGTCGAAAGTTGCGCTCACGAGAGCGCTGGAATTAGATCCTAATCTCGGTGAAGCGCATTACTCGTTGGCCAGAAACAGTGAATATGTTGATTTCGATTGGGCGACGGCGGATAGGGAGTTTACGCGCGGTCTTCAGTTAAATCCTAATTACGCACTGGGCAGGCAAATGCGTGCCCTCCACTTGATTGTTACCGGGCACCCGAAACAGGGAATCGAAGAACAAAAAATCGCTCTAACTCTGGACCCCCTTAACCCAGCACTTAGCGCCCATCTTGCTCGCGATTATGCGTTCGTTCGCGATTACGATGAAGCGATTGTGCAGGCACGGCATACCCTTGAAGTCTATCCAGACTCAGAAGAGGCCCATTACTGGCTTCAGTTCGCGTACGCTCGTAAAGGAATGGACCGCGCCGTATTCGACGACGATCAGTCATATTTGCGCCATCTTGGCAAAAAGCAATACGCGGATTTGGAGGCCCGGATCTATTTCAAGAGCGGCCTGAAGGGAATACGACAGAAAGAACTTGAGTTGGCTCTGGCCAAAAATCCGGTGGATGCAATTGAGGTCGCACAGTCTTACACTGAACTCGATGAGAAGCGCCCGGCAATGAAATACCTTTTGAAGGCATACGAAGAGCGGGATCCGCGCGTGGTCAACATCTCGGTTCACCCGAGCTATGATCAGCTACGTTCTGAACCTCAATTTCTCGATCTAATGGCGCGCATCCATTTCCCAAAGCCGTAAACACACCTCCTGATACTCGTAGACGGTAATAACAGACCGGCGCCTGAGGTCCATAGACTCGCGACAGCAGATACATATTGAACAAGCTCGCCCATCCTCGTCGAGCGCCAAGATCTCGCCATCTACGACGGTTGCACTGCTTCGCCTCTTCGGGGAGCCTTGAAGTGACACGACAGGCTCGTCGCTAGTGACACTTGCGTCCGCAATCCGTTTGCTGCGATTGCTTGTAGGTTACGTAGCTGGGACATTAAGACACTGCTCAGTTCGGTCAGCAGGTCCCACTATGTTGAAAGCTCGATCCTTTTCGATTGCTGGGTGCTGTTTGGTGATCGCTCTAGCTTGCGCCTTCGCCGTGTCCGCGTCGCACGCCGCTACCTGCACTGGTTCCGATCCATGCAATGCCTGCAAGAACTGCAGATATTGTCGTCACTGTGCTAAAGAGGGCGGCAAGTGCGGGGTGTGCAAGTAGGTAGACAAACCCGAATGAACATGTCTCTGCTGGGAGTGATATTCGGCCAGAATCGCCTCATCTGTAAATGCGATTTATCAGGGATGATTGATTCACGTCCCGCGTGATTTCTTTGTAAAATCACTCTCATCTTGGAGGCGACATGAGACTTTCCCGCCTATGCGCAGCGCTGTTTCCGTTCATGTTGACCTGCATCTTATCCGCAGCGCAGACGCAAAATGACACTCACGGCATAAAAGAAGAAAACATCGCTCATCAGGCGGCACGGCTCAAAGCGATCCACTTGGAAATTGCGCCATATCCCGAAGAAGCGCTCAAGAAAGGCGTCGAGGGTAGAGTTACGTTGAACATCAAAGTGGATGCCAAGGGGTATGTTTCGCAAGCTACCGTATTGCGTGGGCCACCAGAACTGCATCAAGCGGCTCTCGACTCGACGAAACTCTGGCAATTCGAGCCACCTGCGTCCGCCCCAGTAGTAAAAACGGTTGAGGTTTCGTTTGGTTTTCCAAAAGAGTGCCGAGGCTCAGAATCCGAACACGGCGAGGTCACAGCCTCTACTCGGCTTCAGAACAAAGAAGGAACAATTTTCGACATGGACGTCGAGAATGATCGTCTTCCGCCTTACCCAGAAGAAGCTAGAAAGGCTGGCACGGCAGGCGAATTGATCTTATCCCTGACTCTCACGGGTAAAGGCAGGGTCACTAAGGTTAGTGTCATCAAGTCGGTTTCTCCGCAAATCGACGAAACTGCAGTTGAGACCGTGCGCACGTGGAAATTCAAACCGAAAGCGGGAAGTCCCAACAATAAGCGCAGTGATTTCTCTTTTCATGTCTTTTTTCGACCGACGTGCGATCCTCAATTTGACCACCTTCAAACGAGTCCAAACAACGCGACCGGAGTCTCGAAGTTTGATTGAACAGTTTCGGGCTACCATCCGATAATCTGTTTTCCGTAGAACTGGATTCCCGTGAAAAGCACTTGTCCGGTAAGGTGACTAACCAAGTACAACTCTGGAAAATCAGTGCGGGCCTGGTAGAATCGCACTCCCTGACATTCAAAAACACGTGAGCAACTACATTGGATTATTCGTGGGATGCGTCTTCATTCTGGTATCAGTGATGCCGGGCCCTATAATGCGTGGAAGGTCTGGCGTACCTCACAAAAACCAGAAGCTGACCCGTATCGTTGCTGCCGTGCTCGGCTTCGTGATTCTCCTGCTTTGGTACTCGGAACGCTGACTACCGTCCATGTGGATTTCAAGTTTCCGATAACCCGACTAATCGGGAGTTGAGCTATCGAAAAGGGACGAATCGACTAGCTCGAGCACCGTGAAGTTTCAACTGTGTGCGCATGTATGTGAATATTTGACGAGCTCTCAAATGGTCCTTGCCGATTTAATTTCTTCCGCGACTCCGGTATATAGCCAACGATTGGCGAAGGACAATGTTCCCAGCAACGCGGCAGCTGGAATTATGATGTGAATTACCCAGTAGGCGATGCTCGCTTCCACAGGTAGCTTCCCAAACCGATAGGGTGGATGTGCCGGGTCGATCCACGGAGCTAGCGGGAAACGGAGTAGCCAAAGCCACTTTAGGATTTCAAAGAAGGCTGGAAAAAGTGCAGCGATGCAGCGCTGTTTTCGAGAGCTATTGACGAACGATCCAGAGAGTGCTGAAATTGCGCCAGCGACAGCGAAGCTCACCATCAAATCCGGGTGGATAAGGGGAAGAATGTGCGTGAACGGGATTCGCACGTGGTACACCCACGCTGGGTTCCCGCAGTAGCGGTCAAACGCGGACTGAACCAACCACACAGTCACCATTGCCAGAATTCCGGGCATGAAAATACGGCGGGTGCGCTCTTGCGGTAACTGCTTGTAACTAGAATCGGGTCGGCAAAGGCTCTCAGCAAGTGTTTCTCGCTTCGGGCAAGGTTGTGCGACGCCAATCATATAGCTGCCAAGCGCCTAGCGGCTACGTCCTGGTAAACGCGCTAAATCGGAAACTTGAAAATCGCTACGCCATTGTCCGGGTACGCAACTAATCGCGTCCGGCTTCTTTTCGCGACGAGATCGTTTAGTTGATTTTTCGTCCGGTGACGGTGCTGTTGCCGTCCCATACCTCCAGTGCGACGACTGCGCCCTTTTTATCACGAACGAAGGTCGACACCCCCGTCGCTTTGTTCTGGTAAAAGCTAGCTTCTGAAAAAGGCAAAAGATCCTGCGAGGTCTTGTCCTCGGTATTGAAAGCCGAAAACCGGTTGCCATCGCTCGTAACGGTAACCAAGAATTTGTCCCCGAAATCGTAGACGCCAACATACTGGGCGTAAACACTGGTATCGATTTTGGCCGGAGTTCGATTCGGATACGGCAGCGGAACGATCGCGCGGCTAATCAACATCCACTTGCTACCTTGGCGCTTGTAGATCTCGAGCTGGCGATTTTCCGATTTGAGGCTTTGACTGCCAAACTTTTCTTCCTTGTAGACGTGATAGGTGATGATGCCAATTTCGCCGTTGGTCTGTACGCGAAGCTCGTCGACCTTCGAAAGTGTCGGGCTAGGCCCACTTTTCCGAATCTGTTCCAAGACGCTCGCTTTGGTGCGGTGAGCGCCGTCGTCGTCAACGAGCACTAGATCATCCGCCGCCATTTTCGAATAGGCCTCCGCGTCACCGCGCTGGAACGCCGCGCGTCGTTGCTCCATAACCGTGGTCAACTCGCGGTCAGAGTCAGCCGAATTCTGTGAGCAGCCGGAGATGTGTGCAGCGAAGAACATTGCCCACAGCAGTCGCGCGAAGCAGCGCATGGTAGCACCTATTTAGTTGAAACGATCAGACCCTGAGAATGGAGTTGCCCATTCCTGGGCTCCGTTATAACGCATCCTTCGTTTGGCGCCAAAGCTGGTGTGCCGGCGTTTTCGAAACAATCCAGATATATCAAATGGAGTGGCCGACGTCCTGGTAAACGCGCTAACCGGCCAAGTGAAAATCGGTCCAAAACCAGTTGTCCGGTAACCCGACTTATCGGGACTTGGTAGCAATCGCCGCCAAACTCGTCGGGAGGCAGGGTTGTTCTTGCGATATTGTTATTCCAAGATAGATTTGGGAACGTTTTTGGAGGCATAGAACATGCTTGGGTATCGTTTTTTCTTTGCTGCTGCGCTTGTGTCTGCGATTGCGATTCCAGCGACAGCTAAATCGCGGGCCGCATTTCGGGCTGCTGAAGATACCCGCGCCGATGCTCAATCCAATCAGGAATTTCGCGCTCAGGTCGCTACGATTCTTCAATCATATCGAGAGGGCGACACAACCAAAGGCCGCCAGTTGATCGAGCAGTTTCGCTTGCCGAATGCGCAAGACTGGTTCTCCGAACATCTGGGCTCTGAGCAAAGCGCGGACTTCGCGAGTCGTTACGACCGTCTGTACGCAAATTTTGCAGAATCTTTCGAACACACCGTAGAAGCTATCGTTGCGACTCACGGTGCGGAGCTGGGGACCAATCTCGAGATTGGGGATGGTGAAACTCCTACGGGTAATCTCCGCCCTAGCGCAAAGCTCAGCGGAATCGTGTCCACTAAGCCGGTGAGCCTTTTTTTCTGCCTATTCCAAATCACCATCAAGAAGACACCTGCTACGTCTTGGGGGAGACATATGTCCATCAGGATGGCGCGTTTCGTTTTTTGGGCTTTGGCAGTTGGCCTTTCTGGGTGTGGCAGAATGGCACCGAAGGAGGTGCGTCAAAGGCGGGACATTTCGGCACGCCACCTATCCTGATTTCCCGAGTCGAGCCGGTTTATCCCCCGGCGGCTAGGGCAAAGAAGATCGAAGGAGTCGTCGTTCTGCGTACTCGCATTGATAAAGACGGACGAGTGAAAAAGGCTGAGGTCCTGAGTGGCGATCCCCTTCTGCTGACTCAAGCCGCACTCGACGCAGTGCGGCAGTGGCGTTACAAACCCGGCACGCTCAATGGCGTAAACGTTGAAGTCGACGGAACAGCAAACGTAGATTTTTCCCTGCACTGAGCCTAACCCGAATAACGTAGGAATTGCCCAGCAGAATCCCACATAACAAGCGACCGGAGTCGACAGAGCGCCGTTACCGGAAAATTCGAACCACATTTCCATTGTCCGGTTAGCCGACTTATCGGGCACTGAACTATGGGCCTTTTAGTCGGTGGGCCAGCTGAGGCGGAGACCGGAAAGTGTCATGTTAGGATGCGCGTCGTAAGGGGTGAGTCCGTTGACCAGGTCCGCACTATCGTGGCTTATCTTGGCTCTCTGCTGCGCGTTCTATTTCGCCGCTCTCGTTCTTTACCACTTCATGGTATTTCGCGTGAACGAGAATCTTTCAAACCAACGGTTCCCCATTCCTTGACGTTCGGACAGAGAGCAGACTGGGAACTGAATACAAAGCCCTTTATCCCCGAAGCATCGCTTATCAGATGACGCTGCTTTGTGCGCTCAGTTTGATCGTGCTCGCTGCCGCGTTCGCCGGGATTCGCATCTGGGAGGCCTGACGGGAAGATAGCGCCGATGGTCCAAAGTCCCGATTAACGCAGTTACCGGACAGGTGAACGTCCTAGCAGAAGACTCGCAAGTTGAGCCTTACTAGTGAAGAATGAACCAACATTCGACCAGAAACGTGGCCACCAACAGCCAGGCGAGGATGTTCAGAACGGAAACGAGTTTGCTATGGGGGTAGAGGGGATGGCGCTTTTTCTTGATTTCCGTTCCCCAGAAAAACCAACGGAACTTTTGTCCCTCGGGAACCTTCTGATTTATCTGATCAATTATCGTGAAGGCAAGAAGGTTTGCGGCAAGAGCAAACGCTCCGCCGAGCAGAGCGACCACGATCATTTTGATGGACATTTTTCGCTGCGATTATAGCTCGATTGACGTGAGAGAACCGAAATTCTTATAAACGCGCTTACCGTCCATTTGAAATGACTTCTCCGGTTACGCGCTAATCGGGGGTTGTGCGGGACGCGTGTCATCGACCATCAGAAATGGCAACCTGACATCGACGGGCGCACTCCTCTCTAAGTTCTCTTTGAATTATCATTTGCCGGAGTTCTTCGACATTGCTTGCGGGCTTTTGGTAAACTGCCCCACCCAATCCTGCGATCGCCCAGGTAGTAAATGACTGCCAAGCAAAATGTTGAAGGCTGCCCTCCACTCTGATACTGGATAAAGCACCCTTTCGCATTCGAACCTGCAAATTCCAACCGACGAAAAGGAAGCTCTCGCACAAAAAGTCCGACTCCTGAAAAGAAGTTCTCCCGGATTCGCCAGGCGAAACTCTCCGGGCTTGAGAGGCCGACCATTGACAGTCACGAACGAAGACTCGAATGTGGACATGGAAGCGCTTGGATTTTTCACTCACGCGGCGCACAATCCTTACTTGATCGTCCAGCAGCTGGGCTCGTCTAGTAGCTGAGGCCTTATCATCTGAAAATCGCCGGGAATCTCAGGCAGAGTCATTTTTCGAGCTGTAAGGTCTGGCCCTTTGACTAGTATCCGCCAGACTCTGAAGCCGAAGAACATCGCACACGCAATCGGGACCGCCACGATGCTCGCAATTATTGCAGTCCGCCGCATTGGAAAGAACAGTATACGCACCGAGAAGTCTGACGGAACTGATTTCGGTTATGTCAGTGCCGCGACTCGCACCGGCCGGGAGCAATTGTACTGCCTGGTAAACGCGCTAGTCGGACAAGTGAAAATGGGGCCAAAACCACATGTCCGGTAATCCGACTAATCGGGAGCTACCTCAAATATGTGATAAAACTCAGCTGCGGCGCAGCCATAGGCTCAACCCGGGAACGTAGCGTGATGACGATTGGGCAAAGAATTGACGAAAGAATGCGCATATGGGCCAACCCGTCTTGGTGGAACCTCTTCGTTGTGCTGCCTTGGGCAATCGGTGCAATTGTTTTCATTCACGAGTGGAAGGTCGACCGCGAAGTGGCGATGCGTGAGCAGACCACGCGCGGCTTCGTCACTACGCATGAGCCGTCGAATCACAATCGCTACGGCTACGTCTTCTCTGTGAATGGAAAGAGTTTTACGGGCTGGGAAAGCCCCCAGAAAGAAGAACTCGAAGTTGGCAGGCAGGTGGTTGTTTACTACGACCCTCAAGACCCAAACAAGAATGCACTAACTGAGTTTCGGGATTTAGGTATCATTGTCCTGGGTCCCGTACCGCCAATGTTGTTTGGTATTGGCGCAGTAGCTTGGTACATCGGGCATCGACGTCGGCGAATCAGATTGAGTCAAACCCCTCCTCATTCACATCCTGATTAACGCCGTAACCGTACAAGTGAAAAATCGGCCAAAAACCACTTGTCCGGTAACTCGACTTATCGGGAGCGATTCATAAAACGGCGTTCATGAAGTGGGCACAGTGGTCCCCGGTTGGGCACTCAGTTCGGATTTACGGAGATAGACTCTCAGTTGTTTGGTCATGCCATCATCTCGAACTAAGACGGTCGGTCTCGCATGTGTGGGTATCGGAATTGCTGTATACGGAATCTGGGCATTGTGGCTCTCGTCGCGCACCAATCACCCAGTGGACGTACCAATCTCGATGGTTCCCGGTCATGTCCGCACGCGCGAATTCAAAACCAATCTGAACGCGCCTTTTACAATCGACATCGAAGTCCAAAAGACAATTCCGTTCGACACTCTCAATTGTCTACTCGGCACATCGATGGGAACCATGACGACAGCACTGCAAGAATGCCCGGACCGACCATCAGTGGTGAAAGCGTCCTGGGTACTCACCAGCGACGGACGCGTCGTTGCCCAAGGCTCTAGCGACGACTACAGGAGCGGCGCTTGGATGAATGACTCGATTTCTCGCGAACTCGGTCATTTTCAGAGCCAAAACGGGCGCAAATATGTGTTGGACGTAAATGTCCTTGCGGATGGGGCCGCCCTAGCCCCTGGGAACCCGCGATTAAAAGTGGAGGTACATCCAGAAGTCTACGAAGGGAATGCGGTCTGGAGCATCTCCTGTTTCTCGCAATGGGGATATTGGTACTCGTTGGCGTGGTTTTGCTAGTCATCTCTTTCATAAAGGCTCGTAAAGGGCAATCCAACAATTCAAAGTCCCGATAAACGCGCTTAACGGAGAAGTGGAAATTCGGCCAAAAACCATTTCTCCGGTAATGCGACTAACCGGGACTTAGCTTCATGGTCCGACGATAGTTCCGAGTTCCCGACCATGGGGAAGCAATCCGCGTTATTGCATCACTGACGTTAAGCGGCTCGCCATATCGTTAGTGATTGGGTGCCCGGGAAGGATCAGGTTCGATGCTTGACCGTGGCGCTGAGCATTCCCACAGACGTGCTCGAGGTACAATATTCTCGGAAAACGAGGGCGCAGGCGCTGGTACCGTTCAAGCCGGACTCAGCATGCGACGAGGTGGGGCGCAGGCGAAAACATGAGGACCCTAGCGAAGCAGGTCGGAGATTACGGATGGAGCAAACGTTTGATCATAATGGCATAACATTTAGGGTTATAAAACAGGCCCCAGCCCCTACGGAGATAGTGCCAGGTGACTGGGTGCGGATTTCTTACGACCCGAACGCAGGGAAGCCCGACAAAGTGGGTAAGGTGATTTCGTGCCGACGCTTTTGGCCTCTCAGAGGGCAAGAGTTTGCGAATGAAGATTACCGCGTCGATTTATTGCTCAACGCCGACCCCGAGGACGATTACTGGTTTTCCCATTCCGAGGAATACTGTGAACTTGTTGCGCCGATAAACTTGCAGTCGCAGTATCGATCGCGAGGGACGCGAAATATAGCCGTCTTTTTCGATGGAACGAGCAACCAGAACGAAACCCAGAACACCAACGTGCATCGATTGTACGGAGTCGTAGATAAGCGCAGTACGATCGGCAACTACTATTCTGGCGTGGGGGTAGGAGGGCGTCGAATCGGCAATGTGCTCGATATGGCGGGCGGACGAGGGTTGTTTAGAATTGTCAGGTCGGCCTATACGTTCGTGCGGGGCAACTATCTACATGGCGATAAAATATTCATCTTTGGTTTCAGTCGCGGGGCGTATGCTGCACGTCATTTAGCGGGAATGATTGCAAGGATTGGGATCCACCATAATCCCGAGGTAGGTTGGGAAAACTATAGAGAAAGTCTGATGAGTGGACATCAACCTCAGCAGGTCGGCGGCGACCGGGTTGTGCACTTTCTGGGCATGTTCGATTGTGTGGCTGGGAATAAAGTGTATACCTTTGGACGAAAACATCGCATTAATAACAGCATTCTAGAGCCCGATATTCTATGCATGACACATGCGGTGTCGAGAGACGAGCGGCGATGGTCATTTCAACCGTTGATCTTCGAGAGTACGAAACAGAGACGGTTCAGCCAGGCATGGTTTCCGGGCTATCACTTTGACGTAGGTGGGGATAAAAATCCGCCGCTCAACAACTTTGCTCTCGCTTGGATGTTGGTCGCAGCCAGCGAAAGTGGGCTTACATTCTCAAACTTAGAGGAGTATAACTTCGATGCGAATGCACCCGGGCAATGTTCCGACTGGCCCCAGACTCGACTGCGGGGTTGTTTGCTCCCGCAGAGCCATGCCGAATGTAGACCTGATCTCACTCCAGCCCGCCCCCTCCGACTTGCGTGGCCGACTAGATCAGTTGCGCAGCGAACTACAAGGATCAACAGTTTAAGTGGGCCCGTGTCAACGTTCTGTCCGGGGCGAAAAGTGGATCTTTCGTATGCAGTTGAGGACGACCATTGCGCGAGTAACGGGCAACCCAGAAGTAATTCTCAGTCCTGATTAAGGCGCTACTCGGACAAGTGGAAATCGGCGTTTACTCCGATGCCGCTTGTGCCTCAGTACTCCTGGTTTCACACCGCAGCCGCATGTCAAAGTCTCCTCAATGTTGGATGAAGGCTTTTGGGCGGAAATCAAAGTGGGCGGCGAGCACTTGCGCCTATTCTCTGAGCGCAACGCGTTGGGCGTGCAGAGTTCAGTTTACAACGTCAATACCAAGAGTTGGATCGCCCCTTCCGAAGCCGATCGAGGACATCCAGCAGGGCAAGGAAAAGGCTGCGGCCTATGCCGAGGCGCACCTTAAAGCGAATCGCCAATCTGCAATTGCCGCCGTTGATGTGGAAGAAATCCCGGTCAGCGTAGACTATCAACTGTCTCCGCTAACTGTTTTGGGAATCCGTCAGTCCACGTAGACATTGACCGCGATTCGATCGCCGGGATACCTACGGTTATATAGATAATATCCATCGTCGGAGTACGCGATATAAACATCGTCTCTGTCGTACCAGTCGTCTGACCAGTATTCTGGCCAGGGATCAACGAGGCTGAACCAATAGCCCCCGTACTGGAAACGGGGATAGCCACCGACCACTACTACGGGTTGGCTGTAAATTCGAAAGTAATGATTCTGGCCGAAGGAGTGGCGGAACCGGTCGTCAGGTATGCGGTAACCGTTGTAGCCGCCGCGTTGCTGCCAGGTGCGGTGCTCGGAATGCCAGGTGTGTGCCCGATGCTGCTGCCAAACGTCCCTCTGTTCCTCACGTGAACGCGAACGCCCGCTGACATCTTGTTGGCGCTGCTGTCTCTGCCGGCGCAGTTCTTCATTTTGTTCTTGTTGTTGTACGCGCTGTTGCTGCTGCTGTTGTGTGCGCTGTTGTTGTACCTGCTGAGCGCGCTGTTGTTCCTGCTGTGCACGCTGCTGCTGTTGTACACGTTGTTGCTGCTGCTGGGCGCGTTGCTGTTGTTCCTGCTCTGCGCGCTGTTGTTGCTGCCGCTGTTGTACGCCCTCCTGCTGGGCACGCTGTTGTTCCTGCCGCTGTGCGCGCTGTTGTTCCTGCTGCGCACGCTGTTGTTCTGCTGCTGTGCGGCCTGGCGCTGGTTATTTTGTTCCTGTTGCCCTTCTCGCTGCCGTTCCCGGTTTTGATCTTGCTGTTTATTTCGATCCTGTTGGGCGCGCTGTTCTCTACCTTGACCTCGCTGTTGGTTTTGTTCTGGTTGTTGCTGTGCGGGCTGTCGATCCCGCTGCTTGTGTGCTTTATCTTTATCTTGCTGGTCTGGTTGCTGTGCGTAGGCAGGAACGCAGGCACCCAGAGCCAGCAGCAAAACCGCTTTAGTGACGAATCTGATTGGCTTCATGACCTTATTACCTCAATTCGTATGCGTTCGATATTTCCTTGAGTCACTGCCTACAGGCCATGTCTTGGGGACGTTGTATCCTCCAGTCAAAGAAGCCTAGCGCGTTGCGAGGAAAGCGGATATACGCACGAACAGGTACCGATTCATAGAATTTCCCGTAGATTATCCACAAACCACGCCTTTTGAATCACATGGGTGCGAATTTCCGCCCAAAGATGGTTTCCTGAAGTCATCCCTCCTGAGGGCGAGCACCTATTTCCTCTCGCACACCCGGGATAAACAGTCGCGTCGGTTCGGACAAGATCGGGGCGCTGCGCTAAGTCCTGAAAGGCGCATTAACAACGAAGTGGGTTTTGAGTGCCCGGTAGAGCTGTTGGAATTGCCGTGAGGATCTAGGCAGCTACTTTCTTGGCCTGCTTCCTTACATTTGCCCAACGTTTTTTCGCCGCCTTCACGATCGCAGCTCTGCCAGCAGCCGACAGTACTCGCTTCTGTGCTCCGACTGCTTCGCGCTCTGCCGAATGCCCTAAAGCTTTGGCAGCGGTTTTTATACCATTCAGCCGATGCTGAAGCTGGCCCAGTTTCTTCTCAAGCTTTCTCTCTTCTCGTCTAATCGCCGCTAGAATTGTCATCGATCCTCCGAGGGAACTCTATCTCACTATGACTCGGTGAGCTAGACGTGACGCACGATGGACGTGACTTAGATCTCGTTCGAGATTTCTAACGCAGCGGGTTGAAGTGGTTCTCGATAAGATGAACGCCCCGTATTGATATGTGTTAGTTTAATTAGCGACGCGGGAGGTCTCGGATGCTTCGAGCAATCCTTTCTTTTCTTCTTCTGTTTTTCATTTCTTTGGTATCCGCCCAACAGCCTGACAATCTAACACGAGAAAAAGCGCTCATCTCCAAAGCGCAGGACGGTGACTTGGATTCTCAAATGTGGCTTGGTGTCGGATACGAACAGGGGCAATTCGGAAAAGCTAATCTCCAAGAAGCTTTCAAGTGGCTTTCCCAGTCGGCGGAACATGGCAATGCGGATGCGCAAGTCGCCCTTGGGGGCATGTACGAGTACGGTCGCGGCGTACCTCAGAACTATCAGCGCGCGGCAGAATGGTACCGAAAAGCTGCGGAACATGAGCCAGACTTCGGAGGCGCCGGTCAAGGGCGAAACAATCTCGGCCTTCTTTATCTAGAGGGAAGAGGAGTTCCGAAGGATATCGTTCAAGCCTACATGTGGTTCAAACTGGAGAGTCCGTCGAATGTCAATTTGTTGATCACGAAGAGTCGGATGACCTCGGAACAGATTCGGCAAGGTGATGATTTAGTGGCAAGGCGGGAAGGTCGTACGCAAGACTCGGCAAGAACTAGTTCTGCGGATCTAAATCGGCGGCTCGTCATCGTCGGGTTGCTGAGATCAATTAACACCGCCGAGGCAGGCCAGAAATACAGTTCGCAAAGATCATTCTACCTTCGGTGGCCAGACTTGGTGGCGACTTCGCCGACGCTTAGTGACCTACGCATTCTCGCGGAGATCGACCCTAAGCTCGCCGATATTCACCTCGGCGCTGAGCCCGAGATTCTGCCCGGCGTTAACCTCCGACTGAACGTCCATGCCGATGGTCAGGGATATGATGTCCGTCTGGAAGATCTCGCGGATAAGAACTGCTACTACGCTGCCGTTAGCGACGAAACTGGCATCATTCGCCAAAGCAAAGCGCTGGATTGCGATATTCCTTAGGTTGTATAAGCCTGTTCATCTTGCTAGGAAGCTATCGCGGCACTAGCAAGCCACAGTCAGTGCGAGGCGGGGATTCCGATGAACCATGAGACGGAGTAAGCGCACACAGGTCAAGCCTCCATCGCTAATCTCCCGAATAGCTCTGTTTGTGTTAGTGGTTGCCTTCGTGTTTGTGTTGCTCATTTTGCGTGGACATGGATCGGCGGGAGTCGCTCGATGTCCCATAGATGGGCAGGACTCTGAATGGTCTAGATACAAGACTCAAAATCTGTGCGAGTTCGGCCACTTCAGCATGGTTGAGAAGACCGCTCATCAGTGGTTCGGGGCGTGCCCGTAGCGGCCATAGAGCCCGGAGCTCAGACAGACGCGTGCGCTCGACGTTTGGTATTATTTTGCATCCCTTGCAGGTCTATAGCGCATAAATTTCCAGTATTAAACAGTCTCGATTGTGATCGTAGCTGATTTCGACCCGGCGTAAAGGCGTGGCGTCCAAATGGGGTGGCTGATCGCTTTGTAGAGTGACGTAGAACGCGTTACAAGCCTCAACCTTTTTGTATACTGTGCTTTGAATTCTTCCGGCATGACGGATATTCTCGTCGACATTGATGTAATCCACGCGGATCAATTTACCCAGCGACTTTAAAATCTCATACGCTTTACTATTCCTCTTGGCGATCAGCATTCGAAACTGATCCTCAGAAGCGGAAACATTCTGTGTGCCGTCTCGAATCCATGACTTTCCTGCGAAGTGCGGTCGATTCTCGCTGCCCTGAACAATCACGGCAATAAAGCTGTGACCGTCCTTCTCCCTAACTAGCAGTTGGGGGTAAATTGGGGGATAGATGTTACTCAGTTCGCCGCTGATTTTCTTTTGTAGCGATTGAAAACCGTTCTTTGGGATGGCTTCTATTCGACCGTCGTCGTAGACACCAACGTATATGATTCCCGAGTCCCCCAGAGGTAGCGAGTTCGAGAATGCTACGGCCGCCTTGACGACATCTCTGATATCGCTGGCCACTTTACGTTCCACAGTCGAGTCTTCGACGTTTGTTATGCGAGACAATATATCGGCGTCGCTCAGCATGGTCGTGATTGTAGCATCGGTGCTACATTCAAATTATGTCCGCCGAAGCCTTCAACCCCGACGTAATGAGACCTCCGAAGCCGCCCCTGAAAGCCTTTGATTTTAGAGGAATCATCCAGCAACCTTTGAGTGGTTTACTCCGCAACATGGATTCCGATCTGCTCAGGCGCATTGGTCAGGTGGAGCAAGTGGGCGACTCCGAAAAGCATCGGCAACTAACGCTCTTGCTGGTGATGTTGCGATTCGCGAGTAACTCTTATGACGCCGCTTGTTTCCTCGTGTCAGATGAAAAGCATCATAAACGCAAGGACAGCTATGTTGTGGTCCTTCCGGCTATCAATCGGCAGATTATGGATCTGTGGTTCACGTTGGTTTATATCGCCGATGATTTCGTTTCACGATCCCTGCTCTACGAAAAAGGGGCGTACCGGGAACTGCGGAAGTGCATTGATGGTGCAAATCTTCGCGTTGAAACAACGCCCGATTGGATTCAAGAAATGACCGTGCTTTCGGCTCTGATGGAGAAGGTTATCCATTTCACGCCCGAAGAAAAGCAAAATCCTGAGAAGAACATTCGGTCTTGGCCGCACCCCCACGGTCTCTCAGAAAAGGCGACCAAGAGTCAGCCTTTCTTGCGGCTTCTACACGAGAGAGTCTATGCAGATATGTCTGTTGAAGCGCACCTTAAACCGGCTGGTTTAATGATCTCAGCGGGCATGCTCTTGCTGGATGTCATTACGGAGGCGAACAAAGAAAGGGTGAAAAATAGAGACGCACATGTATATAAGGCTCGGCAAATATTTCGTACCGCTATGATCCTATTGGGTGTCGTGAGCGAGATTGAGATGCATTGTAATCTCGGGAACAAAGAGCACGCGGTAAGGGTTTGGCGAGCCCTAAGCGAACACAATAACGATTCCAAAGCGATTTTCGAGGCCCGTTATGCGATTGAACTTAGTTGAAGCAGAGGCCGAAATGAATCGTCCCGACGAAATTTGCCGCGCCTGCGGCTGGCGTCGCGAACAGCACCAACCAAAGACCGAACATTGCCCCGACCGTATGGCCGGCTGGAGCAAAGAGATAATATTCAACCCTCGTACGCTGATATCAGAAGCACATAGAGTGAGATGGGCAAAAAGAAACCAGTGAGAATCTGGCGGAGACGGCGTGAGCGGCCTTGGTGGGAAAAGGCTGGTTCTCCCAAGACGGGGCGGCTCTAGGCCGGGCGCGGTCGCCCCATAGGGCCTCACTGCTCGGCCTCATGTCGCCTCGCAACATCCACCTTTATCCACGTCCTCCGTCACACGTCACATTTTCAAAAAGTCGACCCCCGCCCCCTCTGCCGGGGGGAGGTCACAAAGATTTAGGTACCATCTAAGGTCCATCGATCTACGTTCCACCTACTGTGAAGTTAGTTTCTTCAACGCTGCGCCGCACTTCATTGCAGCATTGAATGCCTGCTCGTCCATGATCTTCTGAGCGTGAAGATACTTGCTATATAAATTTGTAGCTGACAATCGAACTATGGCCAGTACTTGGGCTGCGTTCATGCAAGACTGTGATGCTTCCTGTGCGGCCGTGCTGTGCTCATTGTCTTTAACTATTTGTGCGACACCAAGAGTTGTTAGGGCATTTACTTCACAAGCGAGCGAGTCTTGATAAGCAACGTTCAGCGACTCGACCATGAGGAATCCAACACCGCTGTTAAAGACATCAGGTCGTTGTTTATACACCATCATCAAGTTGTTCCAACCTTGCATTTCCTGCACAGCGGTTTCTTCTGAGTCCGCATCCTTACCTATTTTGTTCTTTTCGTCGGCCATCGTCATTTGATACTGCTTCATCGCAACTTTCGCCTGTGTCATCAAAGTGTCGACTTCTATTTGGGTTGGATATTCAGCGGTTTCTTGGCCAAGCATCGGCACCGGAAACATAAAAATGAAGACGATAAGAAGTGATCGCATACGCACGGCCTCCAGAAGATCTGTTGCCAATTAATTGTAGTGAGTTACGGGATATTTTATCGGTGAGTTGCCCAGAACGTGAATGCTCTCGACTACAGCAACAAGACTTCGTGCCAAAGACTCCTCTCCCACTCGGGGAGGTAACCGATTTTAGCCACCGTCTTCCACCGGATCTGGTGTGAGTATTTTTACCGACAGTGAAGCTGTAAGGCTGGCTTCGCATCTAATGTGTATACGAGGTCGGACCATGAAAACGGAAGAATCACTCAAAGGTTATGGCGAGTTGCAAGTGGGCGGTGAACAGGTACCAGTGACGTTTGAATTCGCGATAACGGCAACCGTGGAAAATAGCAGGCGGACGGTGGAAGTTTGGAAGCGTAGCGTCGGGAAAGTCGCGGCCAATGACGGCCGAACGCTTCCGCCCGGGATTTACCCCCTACATGGCGTCATGGACAACGGGCAAGAGTATCTAAGGGTGAAGCACGTCGGCGCGGATGGGTGGGAAATCGTCTTTGAAACGATAGAGAAATAGTTTCAAGCTGGCGTCAGCCGCGATTCGGGGCAGGCGTGGTATTCAATCTATGAGGAGGCCCAATGCCTGAAGTTCCGGTCTGTGTATTTTGCAAGCTGTCAATAAAGTCCGACGAAGATCAAGTTCCGTTAGAGCGGGCTCCATCAACGAGGTTCGGGGAAATTCTCTATCAAGAGTATGTCCATGCACGCTGCCACGACCAAATGGCTACAACTAAAAATAGTTCGTTCGACCGGCCGAATTGAAATGACGGGTCAGGCAGTGAACACCAGCGATCACATTTGCCAGAACTGCGGCTGGCGTCGTTACCAGCACAAGCCAAGGTCCGCGCAATGCCCCGACCGAATTGGAGGCTGGAGCAAAGACACGATATTCAGCCCCCATACACCGCAATCCGAAACGCATCGAGTGAGATGGGCAAAAAGGAACAAGTGAGCGTTTACGATTAATCTTTCGGGCCCGAACGCGACGAAGTTTCCGGCTCCAACAGACCGGAGTTAGCGGGGCTGTCTGGAAGCTGCTCAGACTGTTTTGGCTGTAGTTGCTGATAATGCGAACGAGGCGGTTTCCTACTTCGACCGATCCTTAGATACCACTCCTCCTCGACGGGCTGCAAGTGACCAGTTCCAGTGGGCATGCGAGTTGGGGGCGGCCCACTTTTGTCGGGGGGCTTAAAGAATTCACGGACTTTCCAGTATAGGTAAAGCAAAATTCCAACCGCACTAATCAGCGCGATTCCTACACCGACAACCCACTCTTCGAGTGAATACGGCGTAAGTGCAGCAAACCACCACTGAGAGGGAAGAAGCATCCCAAGCAGACCTCCGCCCCATATTTCCCTCCCGGTAGAGTAGGGGCGTTGCTCAGATGCTAAAACCGCGAAGTCGAGGGTTGGCGGTTACTGCAACGGTCAGGTAGCTCCGGGCCTTTGAACCACGATTTGGGCATTGCTGAGAGAAGGGACTCAGCGATACCCCAGAGGTTGCTACTAGACCGCGTCCCAAGTTCAATTTTTGATCAGCATGCGCTCCGGAAGGGCAGAGCGCAACCTACACTCCGTATTAACATCCGTTCCAATTTGGGTCAATTTCAAATTTTCAATTGCTTGAATTGAATTCCTAAATACATTCCTAAATGCCAAGAGTTCTGTTACTTGGCGACGCAATTTCCGATCACAACGTCTACGGCGCGCTACCAACACGCGAGGGCAAAGTAGGCAGAAAACCCTTGCAAAATAAGGGTTTTGTGCTATCCTGTTTTGGTAGTCGACATTCCCACCACGGCCTGATTCTCAGGAAACGGGTGCTCTAAGGAGCGCCCGATGCCCGAAACAAACCTCGATCTGTTCTGTACTGGTGGTACTTCTCCGCCTGTACCAGCGACGGTAATTCCCTACCCTGATACACTGCGGCTGCCGCCATTTCCAGCGAGAAAGCGTGGTAAGCGCATGTCTCGCAGGCAAGGGCAAAACCCGAATGTCCGTATCGGTACGCGGGCAAGCGGGGAGAAGTACTTCTACTTTCAATACTGGGTCGATGTTCCCGGTGAGGAAGGCCGAAGGCGATTGACCGAAGTAGTTGGACCAACATGCCAAATGACGCGGAGTGAAGCTGAACGGAAGAAACTGGAGTTCATTTCGAAGTTGAAGCTGAATTCGAATGAATACCGGATTCCATCCTCAGCAACCTTCGCACATGCGGTAAAGCAATATCGGGAGGTCTTCGCTCCAAGGATGCTTCGACCATCCACAATTTCAGTGGCAGAGGGGCGGATCAAGGCCCATCTGGAAGCCGACTGGAAAGACGTCCCGATTGAGCACATCACGATCGATTCAGTAAATGAGTGGGCTTGGAAGAAGCGGCAATCTGGTCTGTCTTGGGTGACGATCAAGGACGCTTTGCGAACTATGCAGAGAATCCTCTCGGCGTTCTCAAAGGACAAGAAGCCGCCCTTCTCGCAAACTGGGTTAGCAATTCCGGAACGCGACAAACTGCAAATGAAGATTCGCAGTCGTCACAACGTATCGTTCACATGGGCACAGGCAGAGCATATCGTCGGGCACATCCGAAAAATGGATACCCTCGGCGATGCCCGTAGAGAGCAATACGCGACGATGGTTCTTCTGGCAGCGGCATCTGGGTTGCGGTCCAGCGAGCTATTGGCTTTGAGGGCCAACGACATCGAACTCAAGGCCGGGACCATCCGTGTAGACGAATCCTCGGACCAGCGGTCAAACGGCATGATAGGCCCTTGCAAGAACGCAGCGGCCTACAGGACCGTCGTTCTCCGCGATCCTGAGGGACAGAAGGCTATACGGGCACTCACGCGGCTCCTAGGGGCTTCCCTGCCGGATGAGCTGGTTTTCCGCTCACGGACGGGTGGAGCACTCCTAGAAACCACTATTCTGAATCAAGGCCTGCACCCAGCTTTGAAAGCGTTAGGTCTATCGAAAGGCGGACTGCACGGATTTCGACGTGGTTGCAACCGGCGCTGGGAATTGGCTGGGATCAACGCTGCCGTCATCCGCCAACAGATGGGCCACACCTCAGCACGTATGACGATGCTTTACAGCGGAGAGATCCCCTTAGACCAAGTCCGGGCAGCATTTTCTTCCAAGACTGGCACTAGAAATGTAGTTTTGGAAAATATGGAAAATGGGGCTGCTGCGTAAGTGCTTGAGAAGAATGGAGCGGCCTATCGGAATCGAACCGACACCTGAACCTTGGCAAGGTTCCGTACTACCACTATACTAAGGCCGCTTAACCGCAATTCTTTATAGCACGCCGAGCCAAGCAGGAACAAGTCTGCACTCGCTCCCACCTTCGCGAATCCAACATTTCGTCAATATAAATTTCAGGAGACCTGGCTGACGCGTGCGGATTTCACCACCGGAGAACGGCGCTGCCGCTCCGCGAAACGCGAGGCCTTATCGTGGTCCGTATACACGCGGCCAAATTTCTCGCCGTCGGCATAATAGACCGTCACCAGCCAGTGATGGTGTTTGCGTCGGCGGTCTTTGCCGAAATTGCTTTTCTCTTTAATGGGCATTTTCTTGGTCACCGTTCTGATTCCGATACTGGAAGGTCAATATAGGCACTATCTCAGGGAAATCCAAAGGACGCAAGTGTCCTCTTCTGTGGTTACGTAAATAGTAAAGCAACTCCATTACGTTTCGATTAATGGCCGAGAGAGGCTTGGCAGCACAATCAGGATTCCAGATTGGTTCGGCCTGTTTCAATCGCAAACTTGTTACATCCTGTAGACAACAATGCCAAACAAAAATGTGCACATAGATGCCGCGCCCGGCATCCAACCGGCATCGGGGAACTCTGGACGGCCCATGCCGGAATATACAATGTCCGCTCACAATGTTCTTTTGCGGGCATTGCAATTCATGAAACTTTTCCCTACTTCTTACGTCTTTACAGGTGAGGAGAAAGCTAAGCTCTATGTGGCGGAGAAACGTGATGACGATTCCAATACAGAAACAACCGCCGCTTCTCGAAGATCTCCGGAATCATTCGCCGGAGCAGATTGCGGAACTTCGCCTGCTCTTGAGCGCCGGCGCGAATACGCGTCCGGACCCTCGGCGACCGGGTTTTTTTGAAGTGGATGGCGACTCAACAGTTTTCTACGTTTTCAGATACCCGACCGGCACCAAGGTCCTGCTGCTGGGCGCATGGGAACGCGATCGCGCGGCGGAATTAGCTGCGTGCGCCTGTTCGGCTGCCTGACATTCGCTCCCCGACCGCCATCAATCTGAATTCCTGAACGCGCTGCGGCGAACCCGTGGCGCGTTTATTTTTTATCTGCATCCAGATTCAATGCCGCTGAATTGATGCAGTAACGCTCGCCGGTCGGATTCGGGCCGTCGTCGAACACATGTCCCAGGTGCGCGTCGCATCGACTGCACTTCACTTCCGTGCGAGACATTCCGTGGCTGCGGTCTGTCTCCTTTTCGACCGCTCCTTCATCCGCGGGCGCGTAAAAACTCGGCCAGCCTGATCCGGAGTGATACTTGGTGTCCGACCGAAACAGCGGCTGTCCGCAGCATACACACTTGTACGTGCCAGGCGTTTCCGCGTCTTCATATTCGCCGGTGAATGGCGGCTCGGTGCCCTTTTCCCGCGTCACGTAATACTGATTGGGTGTGAGCTGCTTCTTCCACTCTGTCTCGTTCTTGGTGATCTTGTCCGCCACGTCGACCCTCCCGCTGTTGATCTCAAGTGTCTGCTGCAATATTTGATTCGGCGCACTGCCTTGGCGTTGCAGCTAGTCGAAATCAATAATAGCGCCAGTATTCCCGCCGCGCTCACTATTGACTCTCCGCTCCTTTTGCTCTACTCTGCCCACTCGCAATGATCGCGCAAACGCATCGGCACCACCATCATCACGGCCACACGCCGCGGCTGATGAGGTGTGCATAGCGATTCGCTAAACAAAGCACTCATCGGCCCGCTGGCGCAATAAAGCCCGGCGGGTTTTTTGTTTTTATGCATGATTTTTCGGCAGGAGGATCGACGTGGAAATTGCATTCGCGAAATCAGGCGGCTTGATTCCCGCTATTGTCCAGGACGATCGCAACGGCGACATCCTGATGCTTGGCTTCATGAATCAAGAGGCCTTTGCAGAGACGCAGCGATCCGGCGAAGTCACCTTTTTTAGCCGCTCGCGGAATCGCCTTTGGAAAAAAGGTGAATCGAGCGGCCATGTATTAAAGGTGCGTGACATACTGCTCGACTGCGATGCCGATGCCCTGCTGCTCCGTGTCGAGCCGATTGGCCCAGGCGTTTGTCACGAAGGCTATCGCAGCTGCTTTTTTCGCCGCCTCACCGCCGACGGTACTCCCATCACCATCGCCGAGAAGACCTTTGAACCTGAACGCGTTTACGGCGGAGCAAAGCAATCGTGAGTCCTCTCAAACTAGGCATTCCCAAAGGTAGCCTGCAAGACGCCACGGTCGACCTGTTTGCCCGGGCGGGATGGAAGATCGCGGTAAGTTCGCGCAGCTATGTGCCATCCATCGACGATCCCGAAATCGAATGTCTGTTGGTCCGCGCACAGGAAATGGCACGTTACGTGGAAACTGGCGCATTAGACGCCGGCATCACAGGTCATGACTGGGTGGTGGAGACCGACGCCGCCGTAGAAGAATTGGCCGAACTGGTGTATGCCAAGCAGCGTCTTGCACGTGTCCGGTGGGTACTCGCGGTGCCAGAAGATTCGCCGGTGCGCCACGCGCGCGATCTCGCGGGAAAAGTGATCGCCACCGAAGTCGTGCGCATCACCGAAAAATATCTGGCGCGCCACGAGGTCACGTCACGCGTGGAGTTCTCCTGGGGCGCCACTGAAGTGAAGGTACCGCAACTCGCCGACGCCATCGTCGAAGTCACCGAGACCGGCTCGTCGCTGCGCGCGAATCGTTTGCGTATTGTCGACACCGTGCTGGAGTCCGCAACTGTCTTCATCATGAATCGCGCGGCCGCTGCGGATTCGTGGAAACGCGAGAAAGCCGACAACTTGATCTTGATGTTGCAAGGTGCGATCGCCGCCGCCAGCAAAGTCGGCTTGCTGCTGAACGTGAAGCGCGATGACTTGCCGCGCGTCCTGGACGTTTTGCCCGCGTTGAAAAAACCGACCATTTCGACGTTGAGCGATCCCGAGTGGGTAGCTGTGAATACCATTATCGAGGAAGCTGTCGTGCGCCAGATTCTCCCTAAGCTCAAAGCTGCGAATGCTCAGGGAATCGTGGAGTATCCGTTGAACAAAATCGTGCTCTGATGATGCGCATCCTCACTCTGACGCCAGCGAGTCGAGCGACGACTACTAAGCGCACGCCAAACCCCTGACGCACATGCCGCGCGGGTGTCAGCGCGCATCGTACGCGATGTGCAGCGCCGCGGCGACGCGGCACTGCACGCCTGGACCAAGAAGCTCGACGCCGTCGACCTGCGCCGAGAGCCGATTTGGATTTCGCGCCGCGAAATCCAGATCGCCACCAAGTCCGTCAGCCCCACTTTCCTGCGTGCCGTGAAACATGCCGCTCGCAACGTGCGTCGCGTCGCCGAGCGCCAACTGCCGCGCCCGTGGGTGTTCGAGGTCGAACCTGGCGTTCGCATCGGCCAATCAGTGCAGCCGATTGAATCCGTCGGCTGCTACATCCCTGGCGGCCGCCACGCTCTCGTCTCCACCCTGGTGATGACCGCGACTCCCGCGATTCTCGCAGGAGTCGCTCGCGTCATCGCCGTCTGCCCGCATCCCAGCGCCGAACTCTTGGCTGCGGCCGGCGCACTCGGCGTTACCGAGATCGCTCGGATCGGCGGCGCCCAAGCCATCGCCGCGCTTGCCTACGGCACGCGCTCTATCCCGCGCGTCGAGAAAATATTCGGTCCCGGCAATCGCTTCGTCACCGCCGCCAAGCAGCTCGTCAGCGGCGACTGCGCCATGGATCTTCCCGCCGGGCCCACCGAAGCCATCGTGCTCGCCTCACGCGGCAATCCATCCTGGATTGCCGCAGACCTTCTTGCGCAGGCCGAGCACGCTCCTGATGCGGGCAGCTTCCTCGTCACCACATCCCGCACTCTTGCGCGGCAAGTGCAGGCAGCAGTCGCTTCGCAACTGCTGCAATTACCACGCAACAATCCCGCGCACGCCTCCATACAACGTGCAGGAGCCATCCTCATCGCAAGCTCGCTGCGCGAAGCTTGCGACTTCGTCAATCGCTTCGCGCCCGAACATCTCAGCCTGCCGACGGCCCATGGCGCGCAGAGCGACCTCCTGAAACGCTGCACCGCGTCCGGCACGATTTTCCTGGGTCGATACGCCGCGCAACCTCTCGGCGATTACGCCAGTGGCAGCAACCATGTCCTCCCCACCGGCGGCTGGGCTCGACGCCGTGGCGGTCTCAGCGCGGCTGATTTCGTGAAATGCATCAGCACGCAATCGATCTCTCGCCAAGGCTTCAACAACCTTGCCGACGATGTGCAAATTTTGGCGCGCGCCGAAGGCCTGGCAGCTCACGCCAATGCCATTGAGGTTCGCAGATGATTGAACTTCGGAGTTGCGTCAATGTTCGCAGATGCCCAGACGTTCCCAGGTGTCTTGAGGTCCGAATATGAAAGTGCAGCTACCAATCCGTCAAGCGATCCTCGATCGCAAGACCTACGAACCGCCCGGCGAGGGCCGCGCCAACAAACTGCGTCTGGACTTCAACGAAAACAACGCCGGATGTTCGCCAGCCGTTCCGCGTGCGCTCGGAAAACTTTCCCCAAAAATCATCGCGATGTATCCCGAGTATGAACGCGGCGCAAAACGCCTGGCCCATTATTACCACGTCGATCTGCAAGAACTGATGCTCACCAATGGCGGCGACGACGCGCTTCGCGTTTTCGTCGACACCTTCGTGAACGCCGGCGAGCGCATCGTCATCATCGAGCCCACCTTCCCCATGTATCGCTACTGGGGCGAAGTCGCCGGTGCGAAGATCGACGTCCTGCGATACAACGCGAAAATGGAATTCCCGCTGGAAGCCGCCATCCAGGCCGCGAAGGAACGCCCGCGAGTCCTCTTCATCTGCAATCCGAACAATCCTACTGGCACGCAAATCCCGCCAACTGCCATCGAGCAGATCCTGAAACAGTCAACCCACACCGCGATCGTCATTGACGAGGCCTACGCCGAATTTGCTCCCGAAGTCAGCGTCGTGAAGCTGATTCGCGAATATCCGCAGCTCTTTGTGGCGCGCACATTCTCAAAAGTCGCGGGTCTCGCCAGCCTTCGACTCGGTGCGGTCATTGGCCATCGCGATTCCCTGAACACGCTGCGCCGCGCCACTGCCCCTTTCCCGGTAAATCTGGCCGCGCTGGTGGCCGCCGTCGCCGCCGTAAACGACCGCAAAACGATGAACGGCTATCTCCACGATATCGCGCGCACTCGCGAATGGTTTGAAAAACAGCTCCACGGCCTGGGTGTTTCAACCTATCCCAGCCAATGCAATTTCGTCTTGACCAGCTTCGGCCCCGATGGACCAGCACTTTTCGAACGACTCACGCGCGATGGAGTAATGCTCCGCGATCGTGCCAAAGACATCGCGCCCGGCGTAGCTCGCATCTCCATCGGCACCCAATCAGAAATGGAGCGCCTGATGAAAAAGATCAAGCGCTACTGGAAAACATAATGCCGAGAATCGCCACAGTTCATCGCCAAACAAATGAAACCGATATCCGCATCCGCATCAATCTTGATGGGCGCGGTAGCTCTCGCGTGACCACCGGCATCCGCTTCCTCGATCACATGCTCGATTTGGTCGCGCGCCACGGCGCCTTCGATCTCGCACTCGAAGCCAAAGGAGATCTCGACGTTGATCAGCATCACACCGTGGAAGACTCCGGCATCGCGCTGGGCGAAGCCGTCCTAAAGGCGCTCGGCAACAAACGTGGCATTCTTCGCGCCGGCTATTTCCTGATGCCCATGGACGAAACCCTCGCAGCCGCCGCGGTCGATCTCGGTGGCCGACCCTATTGCGTCTGCAATGTCAAAATCACCGCAAAGCTCGTCGGCGACTTTCAAACCGAGCTTACCGAAGATTTCTTTCAGGGATTCGCCCAAGCCGCCCGCGCGAACGTCCATCTCCGCGTGCTATACGGACGTTCGTCGCATCATCAGGTCGAAGCCATCTTCAAATCCTTCGCACGAGCGTTGCGTTTCGCAATCTCTCGCGACAAACGCCTAAAACACGTGCTGCCAAGCACGAAAGGTCTGCTGTGAAAGTCACGCTGGTCGACTATGGCGCCGGCAACGTCACTTCAGTCGAGCGCGCCCTGCGCAAACTCGGAGCCGAAACAATTCGCGCTACAACGGCCGACTGCGTCTCGCAAGCCGAAGCGCTTCTGCTTCCGGGCGTCGGCCACTTCGGCACATTCGTTCGCGCCATCGATCAGCGCAATCTGCGTGCTCCACTGCTCCAAGCCATTGGCCGCGGAGTTCCCTTCCTCGGTATCTGCCTCGGCCTGCAGGCGTTGCACGCCGCCAGCGAAGAAGCGCCAGAGCTGTGTGGGCTGAATTTGCTGCCCGGTACGATCCGCGAACTGCCGCACAGCGTAAAGCTCCCGCACATGGGCTGGAATCAGCTTCATCCATCTCAGCCGTCCCGGTTACTCGACGGCATCGCACCAGCCGCGCATTTTTATTTCGCGCACTCCTACGCGGCGATCCCGGACGCACAGAATTCGTCGGTAGTAGCAACGTGCGAGCATGGCGCGCAATTCATCGCCGTTCTCGAATCTCGCAATATGTTTGGCGTCCAATTTCACCCTGAAAAAAGCGCAGTCGCTGGCGCCCGACTCCTGCACAATTTCCTGAGGCTCGCCTCGTGAGCCTCGCCAGCCGCATCATCCCGTGCCTCGACACCGACGGCGCCCGCGTCGTCAAAGGCGTCAACTTTGTCGGCCTGCGCGATGCCGGCGATCCCGTTGAACTTGCCGCCCGCTACAACGCCGAAGGCGCCGACGAATTGGTCGTCCTCGACATCGCCGCCTCGCGCGACCGCCGCCCTACGTTCCTCGAAACAATCCGCCGCGTTGCCGAACAGCTCGCCATTCCGCTCACAGCAGGTGGCGGCATTCGAACGCTCGACGACGCTATCTCCGTCGTGCGCGCCGGCGCCGACAAAATCACCGTGAACACTTCCGCCGTGCAGCATCCCGAACTGATCACGCAACTGTCCGCGGAATTTGGTGCTCAAGCCGTCGTCCTCGCAATCGACGGGAAGCGCAGCGGCGATCGTTGGGAAGTGATGGTATCGCGGCGGACGTGACGCCACCGGCCTCGACGCCGTTGATTGGGCAAAACGTGGCGTTTCGCTCGGCGCCGGAGAAATTCTCCTTACCTCCGTCGATCGCGACGGCACGCAACAAGGTTTCGACGTTCCGCTCACTTCCGCCATCTCACGCGCCGTCAGCGTTCCCGTGATCGCCTCAGGCGGCGCAAAACTCCCCGAGCATTTTGCAGAAATCTTCCTGGAAGGCGCCGCCGATGCTGCACTCGCCGCCTCGATCTTCCACGATAATATTCAGCCCATCCGCGAGCTGAAGCAGTTCCTCGCCCGCCGTGGCGTCGAGGTCCGGCTTCCGTGTTGATTCCCTGCATCGATCTGCAAGGCGGCCAAGCCGTTCAACTCGTGCACGGCCGTCGCCGCGAACTCGCTATAAAAGACGTCTTCGGCCTTCTCGATAAATTCCGCAAGTACGAATGGCTGCACATCATCGATCTCGACGCCGCCATAGGAACGGGAGACAACAATGACCTCGTCCGCCAGCTCTGTCGCAGAGCTCGCAGAGTTTACGGACTGAAAGTTCGCGTGGGCGGCGGCATTCGCTCGATCTCGCGAGCAACCGAGCTCGCCAAGCTTGGCGCGACACAAATCATCATCGGTAGCGCCGCCTTTCGCCAGGGCCGCGTAAATCTCCGATTCCTTCGCGCCCTTCGCTCAAGAATCAATCCGCGCAAAATCGTGCTAGCCCTCGACACTCAAAAGGGTCGCATCGCCACTCACGGCTGGCGCCGCAGTCTTAAACTCCGCGCCGAACAGGTCATGCCTCAGCTGGAGCCCTACTGCGCCGCGTTTCTCTGCACCGATGTCGATCGCGAAGGCACCATGACAGGCGCCAACCTCGAATGGTTTCGTCAACTTCGCGACGCTACAAATCACCCGATCATCGCCGCCGGCGGCATCAAAACCCAACGCGAAATCAGCGCGCTCGAGAAAATTGGCATGGACGCAGCCGTAGGCATGGCCGTCTACAAAAATCGCCTGCGATAGCACGACTCGGAACAGCCGATCGGAACAGCGGAAATTTCAGAGAGTAAGAGAAAATCTGAAAGGAAAAAAGTCAGCGAATCCGCAGCCTATCGAATATAAGCGTCCGTAACGTACTGCTGCACCATTCGCTGGGTGTTAAAAAACGATCCATTCAGCGCAATCGTATGCTGCATCACCGAAAGATACCGGCTGCGCTCTTTGTAAAACATCGGCAAAATAATATTTTCCAGTTTCGAGTACATTGATTCCAGCTCATGCGTTAGATCCGGCGGCGTATCAACGCCCGCACCCGCGCAGTGCCGCGAATCCCCGATCGACCATCCAGTCACGCCCTCGATGTGCCCTTCCACCCACCAGCCATCCAGGATGCTCAAACTCGGCACTCCGTTCAGCGCCGCTTTCATCCCGCTCGTGCCCGAAGCCTCCAGCGGATACTGCGGTGTGTTCAGCCACAGATCGACACCCGCGGTAATTTTGCCGCCGATCTCCATATTGTAGTTATCCAGAAACACTACCGGCACTGCCTTGCGCAGCGCCTTCTTAGCCTGAAAAATTTTGCGAATGATATCTTTGCCGCCCGCATCGTGCGGGTGCGCCTTACCGGCATAAACAATCTGGAATTTTCCGCCGCTCTTTGCGATCTGCCGCAACCGGTCCAGATCCGAAAGAATGAGATCCGCTCGCTTATACCCGGTCGCGCGGCGTGCAAATCCGATCGTGAATACATCGGGATCGAGGCTCAATCCAGTTTTCATGCGCACCGCTTCCAACAATTCATGCTTCGCAATCAGGTGCGACGCCCACACTTCTTCCGGCGGCAAACCGAGCGCACCTCGCAAACTATAGTTATCTTCCCGCCAAGACGATATGCATCGATCGAACAGATCCTTGAATGCCGGTGCTGCCCACGTGGCCGCGTGCACCCCATTGGTAATCGCTTCGATCGGCACCTTCGGAAACATCTTCCGCGAGACTTCACCGTGGAGCTTCGCCACCCCGTTCACATACGTGCTCATGCCCAGCGCCAGATACGTCATGTTCACCGACGCGCCGGCGCGCGCCGCTTGCTGCAAATCGGGAAAAGCCTGCTCCGCCTGCAAAACGCTCTTCACCAGATCCGCCGACGTCGCGTCCTTCAAATCAAAAAAACCGGTCTGCTCCGGAAACACCCGCGTCAAATATTCCATCGGAAACCGGTCGTGTCCTGCAGGGACGGGTGTATGCGTCGTAAAAATGCACTTACTTCGCACTTTCTCGATATCCTCACCGCGAATCGTCGTGCGCCCCGCCTTCTCCGCCTCTTCCCCCAGCAGCTCGAGCGACAACAGCGCCGCATGCCCTTCGTTCATGTGATAGCGAGTAAGTTCGTGATACCCGAGCGCGCGCAGCATGCGCACTCCACCGATTCCGAGCAGCACTTCCTGGCACAGCCGGTAGTACGCGTCGCCGCCATACAAACTTCCCGTCAACGCTCGGTCCGAGTCCTGGTTCACTGGCAGGTCGGCGTCCAGAAAATACACCGGCACTTCAAATCCGCGCACACCCTTCACGTCATAGCGCCACGATCGCAGCTCCACTCGCCGGTTCTCCAGTGGCACACTGACCCGCGCGGACTCTTCCTTCAGAAAATCTTCCACGCGCCAGTTCACTGCTTCTTCGGTTTGCGAACCGTCCTCCGCCAGCTGTTGTGAAAAGTACCCTTTTCGGTACAGCAGCGACACCGCCACCATCGGCAGCCGGATATCCGCAGCAGCCCTTACGGTATCTCCCGCAAGGACACCTAAGCCGCCGCTGTAGGACGGCATGGCATTTTCCAGCGCAATCTCCATTGAGAAGTACGCAACAATTCGTTTCGGCGGACGAGCCTTTGTCACGGTTTTCCCCGACACTTCGCAGACTGCACCACAGTCCGCTCACGCGCTCATGGCGGCTATTTACAAGCTTCTTATTTTCAAAGAATCCCGCTTCACAAGCAAGCCGCGATGCGCCTAACGTTTCGACCGGTTTCCGCAAAAATCCCGCGGCTGCCGCCCGCTGCGTCCTTTCCCATCCTCACCGCGTCTAAAAACGGGTTTCGCTCCCGATGCCAACCGATCAGACGGACTCGCCAACATCAGGACCCGATGCCCAGCCCCATCGCTGGCGGCGCTGGATTTTGCGCGGCGCTTTGCTCGTGGCTGCGGCCCTTCTCGTCGCAGCGGTGCTGCTACATCATTATTGGCCTTTCACTCAGGCCCAAGTTGTCTCCTCGCTACAGCAAACCTTTGACGGCACCGTAACCGTTGAGCATTTTCGCAGTACCTTCTTCCCGTTTCCCGGCTGCGTGGCCGAGAACGTCATTCTTCAGCGCCGCTCGCGCGACGGAAAACTCCCTCCGCTCGCCACCGCTCAGCGTCTTCATATCAAAGCCCGCTACACCGATTTGCTCTTCCGTCCCGGATACCTCGCGCTCATTCGCGTCGATGGTCTGCACATCCAGACTCCCGCTCGCGGCTCGACCGCCGTGGATACGAACGAGCGCCGTCAGCAGTCCAATTCGCACACCCGCGTCGGCCAAGTCATCGCCGATGGAGCAATCCTCGAAGTAGCTCGCGGCACAGGCGAGCAGCCCCTTCGCTTCGACATTCACTCCGCCACTCTCTCTTCCCTGAGCGCTGATGGACATTTGTCCTATCGCGTCGCCTTTCACAATCCGCTTCCACCGGGCGAAATCCAGTCCACCGGCAAATTCGGTCCGTGGAATTTTTCCGACTCCTCGCAAACGCCTCTGTCCGGCAGCTACAGCTTCGAGCATGCTGACCTCAGCGTCTTTTCTGGCGTTGCGGGAACGCTCTCATCTAAGGACAACTTTCAAGGTGTGCTGAAACACATCGAGGCGCACGGTACCGTCGACGTCGCAAATTTTGAAATCAACAACAGTGGTCACCGCGTGCCATTGCATTCTAATTTCCAGGCCACCGTGGATGGTACGAATGGCGACGTCGTCTTGGATAAAGTCACCACGACTTTGCTTCGTTCCGTCGTCGCCGCCAAAGGCCGTATTTCGGGAACTCCCAACGGCCACGGTAAAACCACTTCATTAGACTTCTCCGTCAAGCACGGCCGCATTCAGGATTTTCTTCGACTGTTTGTCCGACGCCCAACTCCCGCTCTTACCGGTACAACGTCCCTCACGGCACATGTCAAGGTTCCTCCGGAGGGGCTTCCCTTCCTGCGCGAGCTGCAGCTCGATGGCGACTTCGACATTGATGAGGGCCACTTCACCTCGGCCGAGACTCAGACGCAGATCGACAATCTGAGTGAAAGCGCCCGAGGCCAAAAGCCTGAGCAGCCCGAAGAAGGCCCCCCCGAGAACGTCATCTCCGGCCTGCAAGGTCATGTGCATCTGCGAGACGGAACCGCCACTCTTACGGACTTCTCGCTGTGGGTTCCCGGCGCGCACGCCAAGGTGAGCGGCACCTACAACTTGCTCAACGAAAAAATCGACTTTCACGGAATCCTGGGCACGGATGTGAAGCTGTCGCAGACCACCAGCGGTTTCAAATCGGTTCTTCTAAAGCCCTTCGATAGCCTGTTCAAAGGCAAAAAGCGCGCCGCGGTAGTTCCCATTAAAATGACCGGCACCTACTCGGACCCCCACGCCGGCCTCGAAGTCACAGGCAAAGGCAAAGAAGCCGCCCACCGCCCCGCTCCACCGGCGCAATAAATTCCTCCGCGCAGGGATAATGGATTCCGGCTGAGAGGCCTGCGGCAGCGCGACTTGTAACGTTTCGACCCATCGCTCCGACCGCTCCACCTCCCCGACTCACAGGCTCTACCCAAACGCCTCATTATCAGTAAGATGCAATAATCCCCGCTTGGCACCCCACCTGCACCCTTACCCGCCGTTGATTGGCCTGAGTCCGCAACATTGCAGCAATCTCAGCCCACGGAGAGGTTAATGATCCGCAGGTCTTCAAAGCAAACTCCACCTCGCAGCTCGACAGGATTTTCGCTGGTAGAGCTCGTGATCGTCGTCGCCATCGCCCTGATCGTCATGGCCATCGCCATCCCCGGTATTCGCCGCTCGCTTCAATTCTATTCGCTACGGTCGGGTATCACCTCTGTAACGGGCGCGATCCAATCCACCAGGTATCAAGCGATCTTTCATGGTTGCCGCTATCAGATCGTTTTTAGCGCTGCAGCCTACAGCTACACGGTGGCCAACCAAGTCCCAGCCGCAGGCAACAGCACGTGCACCGGAGTTTACGGAGCCCCTGGACGCTGCGATTCCTATCATGGGTCGAGGCGTCGCGCTGGGTGCGACGACAACCATGCAGTTCTTCCCGAATGGGACGATCGTTACCGTGCCCGCTACAGCCCCGATGACTTTGAACCTTACTTATACCGGATCCAGTTTTCCGACCGAGACCATTACGGTGTCTACCTATGGAAAAATCAATGTCACTCCATAAGCTCCGCTGCCAAAGCGGCTTCACCCTTATCGAAACGATGGTCGCTATTCTCGTACTCACTATCGGTCTGTTCAGCGTCGCGGCCCTGATGAGTTCGACGCTCAACATGGGCGCTCACGCGCGTTACATGAGCACTGCCGCGCTGCTCGGCTCCGAGAAGCTCGAAGACTTGAGCCGCCTGCCGAATACAGATGCGGCTCTCGCCGCTGGAACGTTTAACGATACCGTTCAAATCTCCTCCAACAACGGCAACATCGCGGAGACCACCAGCACCGGCGGCATCACTACTCTTTATACGCAGGCGCCTGGCGGCACGATCACTGTCACTACCGGCGGCGCTATGCCTGCGGCGACCAAAGATACGCTCACGTTCAATCGCACCTGGACCATCGTCAAAGATGTGCCGATAGTCGGTGTCCGCCAAATCACCGTGAACGTTGCTCTTGCTAACACCAGCCTCAAACCACCTGTAACTTTCCAGACCAGCATGGTGCACCCGTGAACCGTTCACCTTCGCAGTTTCGCGCAGAATTCAGTAAGGGTCGCTTCGATGCAGGCTTCTCTCTCATAGAACTCATGATCGCAATGAGTGTGTTTTTGGTCATCGGCGGCACCGCCATGTCGCTGTTCCGCCAGAACACCGTCCTCTACACGGATCAGCAAGGAACGACGGCATTAAATGTCAGTCTGCGTAACTCGCTCACACAGATTCAGAACGATGTTGTGAACGCAGCGAACGGCTACTATTCCACCGGTATAGCCACGGCCGGCTGGTCTTTCGGTATCACTGCCAAGAACAATAGTCCTGGCTACGATGTCTTGAATGTGCTGGTGCCGGCTGCGGCCCCCGCCCAGATACCCGCCGCCACGTGCATTGATACAACCGCTGGCACCGGTTTGATTGTGCCTCCCGCGGGCGTAACCGCCGCCAACTTCACTGCCAACAATGAAGTGTTGTTTATCAATGGCGCGGGCAATCAATTCACCACCGGCATGCTGACCGGCGCGACCACCTCCGGTACCAACATCAAGCTTAATTTTCAGCCCACGGCTGCGGACGGCACCAACTCCGCTATCAACGATCCGCTCGGCGTCTCAACGTATCTGTTGACCGTTAACCCCAATACGACTGACACCCTGGGCACCAGCTACTGCACCGGCGATTGGGTCGTTCTGATCGGCAAGACTACTTTCACTGTTGACGGCGCTAATCAGCTGACCCGCCAAGTTGGCGCCGGTGCCGCTGAGCCCATTGCGGACCAGATCATCGGCTTTAAGGTGGGCGTTTCCTTGTTTAACAGCGCAGGCTTCACCAGCGGCGCGTACCTTTATGACAATTCTTATGCCACCAAGAGCCGATCGATCCGCTCAGTTCGTGTTTCCGTAATTGGCCGAACGCCTCCTGGTCAATGGTCGGGCACCAACTTCGCCAACAGTTTCGATGGCGGCAACTACAAGATTGAAGCTTTGTCCCTGGTTATCAATCCTCGCAATCTGAGTATGAACGACTGCGGGTCTTGCAATTGAGGAGCCTCGATATGAACACTACTCATGCTTGTTTCTCCAAGAGATCGCGGCTGCATCGCCAGCATGGCGTCGCCCTGATCACCACCATGCTCTTGCTGCTGTTGCTGACCGCCATGTCTTTGACCATGGTTCTTTCGGTTAGCTCGGACATGTTGCTGACCGGCTATTACGGTAATTACCGGGGCTCCTTTTACGCCGCGGACTCCGGCCTGAACATCGCTCGCCAGCAGGTGGTAGCTAGTCTAAACTCGTCGATTCCGGTACCCTTTGACCCCGCCGTAGGACCTCTTCCGGGGACTGCCACCTCAAACGCGGTGCCGTACGGAAAGCAGGGCTTCACGACTTTCACGAGCGTCAATAGCGCCAACTCATGGCCAGAAAAGGCCATGATCACTGACATCAAATTTTTCGCTGTTACTTGCACTCCCACTGGTGGCACTACCACAAATTGCGCAGCTCCCTATAAGGTAGCTGCTGACAAGCTCACGAGCCCAGTCCAGTTCTACAACTACACGATCCCTTACCAGATCACGGCCGTTGGCCAATCTCAGGGCACCGAAACAGCCACAATTATCGATACCGGTTCAGTAATCCTGAAGGCTGACACCGGCCTTGGAACCTTGACCCAGTCCTTTGCCGGCTTCGGTATGTTCATTGACCAGTACGCCTTGTGCGGTGGAGGCGACCTCGTTCCGGGAACGATCACCGGCCCCGTCTGGACGAATGGTTCGTGGAACTTCAGCAACTCCGGCTCTTACACTTTCACCGACAAGGTCACTCAGGTCGGTGCGCAAGCTGGATTCGACAATAGCGGCAGCTGCAAGGGTGGCACTACGGTTCCGAGTGGCTTTAGCGTTGCCTTTCAAAAAGGCATCAACTATGGCGCGACCAAAGCTCCGCTCCCAAGCAACTCCTTCAATCAGAAGCAGGCCGTCCTTGATGGCGTCGGCAACTCTTCCACCGACCCTTCAAACGCGACCATGAACACGATTCTGAGGGATGCTAGCGGAAAGGCATACCCGACCGGCGGCGCAAGCACGGGCGTCTTCCTGCCGTACTCGGTCGACGCCAAAGGTAACAAGACCTTTATGGGTGGCGGCATTCTTGTGGAAGGCGATGCCAAAGTAACTCTTTCCCCTGGCGGCACCAGCACGGCTCAGGTTTATACGATCGTGCAAAGTGGTGTAACGACCACTGTCACGATTGACTCGGCTGCGGGATCGGCCGGGACGACCACTATTAGCTCCCCACTCGGAAGCCAGACAGTTACCGGTGTTCCGCAGCAATTCGTTGGCGGCGTGTCTACCGGTCCCGCGACGATGCTTTACGTCGACGGCAACGTGACTGGTCTCTCGGGTCCTGGTCAAGGCCAGGCTGCAATCAATGATGGCGTGGCCACAACCGTGACCGCCAAAGGCGACGTCACCATCACCGGCGACATCTTGTACAAAACCGAACCCGTTTACACCTCCGGCTCTAGCCTTGACCAGTTGGTGCCTGGCGCTGATTCCGGGCAGGTCCTCGGCATCTTCACCGCCACCGGCAACGTCAATCTGGCCAATACCCAGAAGTCACCCAACAACTTGGAAATCGACGCTTCCATCGCCACCATTTCCGCGGGAGGCAGCGGCGGCATCGTGAATACCGGTTCGGCCATCAATACGCTGACCATCGTCGGCGGCCGTATTCAGAACACCATTCAGAACATTAACAGCAGCACGCGTAACGTGCTCTTTGACCAGCGCTTCGGCAGCAACGGCTTTGCGCCTCCGTGGTTCCCGTCCACGACCATTACCCCAACCGGCGGCAGCAACCAGAAGGTTGTCACCACCGTTCAGAGAACCACGTGGCTGAACCAAACGATGACGCAATAGCACTGGAACACAGACGGTCAAGATGTCAACCAAAGGCCCTCGCTGCAAAACGCGGCGAGGGCCTTCTTCATGAAGGTGAAAGCCTTTAGATTCAGCAGATGTGCAAGACTCTGATTCTAAATAACTTAAAGTCTATTGTAATCAACACTTACGCCAAATAGGGGGCAATATCGCGCACGCGCCGCCCCAGGGAACGTTAGGATCTCCAACTCTTGCCAACTGAAGTCCATCGCGCTCTCACTAAAATTCGGCGGCTTGGCCGGGCCTTTGCGCGTGCACCAGGCTGGTCACTTCTTCCAGCGAGCCCATGGCTCGGGCGCCGACACGCGTGCAACAGATCGCCGCGCATGCGTTGGCGAACAGCCCAGCATTCCGCAAGTCCCATCCGCGCAGCAGCGCGAAGGACAATCCGCCCATGAACGCATCGCCCGCACCGGTGCTGTCCACCACTTTCAGCTGGAACGCGGGTACGTGCTCCATCTTCCCGCCGCTGGCCAGCAGCGCTCCTTCGGATCCCATCGTGACCGCCACCACCTTCGGGCCAAGCTTCAGGAGCTTTGTGGCAATCTTTTCGTAATCGGTTTCGCCGGTGATCTCGCGCGCCGCGGCTTTGCATGGCTTCAGAACGTCTACTAACTTCAATGCAGCTAGCAACTCGTCCGCACTTCCGAGTTTCGCGGACGCGAAATAGCTGGGCGCGACGTCCAGGTCGAAAAATACCCGCACTCCGCTGTCGTGGGCGATCTGCATCCCGGACACAACCGGAGCCAACGGCAGCTGCGAGGCTTCGGTATGGAAATGTTTCGCACCGCGAATGTGCTTCGCGAATCGCGTGCGCACCTGGCTGCCCGTCAGTTTCCCGTTGACGTTCGGAAACATATAAATGCAGCGCTCGCCTCGCGCGTCCACCGGAATCCAGGTAAATGTGGACTGCTCTCCCGGAACTACTTCGATCCCGGACAGATCCAGGCCATCTTCGGTGAACGCCCTGGTGATCAAGCGCCCGCTTTCGTCGTCGCCGAGCAGCCCCAGCCATCCGGCAGTTGCGCCGAGCCGCGCCACCTGCGTCAAATTATTTCCGGTCACGCCCCCGGCATGAATTTCCGTGCGCTCGACGTTGATTTTTTCGTCGGCACCCAGCAATGACGGCACGATCGCAAAATAATCGACGCCGCAACTCCCAATGCCAACCACTTCGGTGCTGACTTCCCTGCTCCCTGCTTCACTCTGGCCCATAAATTCCTTTAGGGACGATTCGCGCGCAATGCGCCAACGTTACGCAACCCTGCGCCGCGCGGTCAAGCTTTCGAAATCGCGCCGCAAGCGCGGCGATGCAGGGGCGTATGTTCTGGACGGAATTGCAAGCAAGGAAACATTTCCATGCGCCCAGCGCTGTGGCGTTTCGTACGATGCCTCAGCAGAGGTGATCCATGCGCCCCGGTGGAAGGGTCAAGACTGAAATTCGGAAACGTGTGAAGACGTTGCTCAAGCAAGGGTACACGCAGATCGCGATCGCGTCAGAGCTGGAGAAAGCTCCATCGACCATCGCCCACCACGTCCGAGCGCTCGGCGTGGCGCCAAGAAAATTCTTCCGCGCCCTGCCGCTGCAAAATGGCAAGAGGCGATGCGACGCGTGCGGCCGTCTGAAGCTTGCGGATTTGTTTCCGAGCGGAGCGAATCCTACCTGCACGCGGTGCACGATCAAGCAGCGCGCAGCGACGGCGGGCATTTAAGAAAGACGCCTCCCTTTTGGCCGCTGTCCGGGTTGTCTGTTTTTTTGCGTCCGATTAAGCGACATAAGACGCCCGCCTAGGAAGGCGGCCGCTACATAGGCAAGATCCGGGTACGACGATCGAATCGTTACAGCTCGTTTTTCTGGATGGACTTCACCGCGAAGTCGCACGCACGCGCGGTCAGCGCCATGTATGTGAGCGACGGGTTGACGCACGCTGCGGAGGTCATGCACGCACCGTCGGTCATGAAGACATTTTTAACGTCGTGCACTTGATTGTGCTCGTTGAGCACCGAGGTTTTTGGATCGCGTCCCATTCGCGCCGTGCCCATTTCGTGGATGCCCAAGCCCGGCGTGGAAATTTCCTGGTACACGCCGATATCGCGCGCGCCAGCTGCTGCCAGCATCTCCGCTGCTTGAATGGCGATGTCCTTGGACATGGTGCGTTCGTTTTCGCCCCAGGCACAGTGGATGTTCAGTGTCGGTATGCCCCAGGCATCCACCTTATCCTTGTTAATCTCGGCATAGTTCGTGTGATACGGCAGGCATTCGCCGAAGCCGCCCAGACCCATGCGCCATGGTCCCGGAGCGCGCAGTGCGTTTTTGAAATCGACGCCGATTCCGGCCATCGTCGCGCCGCGTCCCCAACCCTCGCGGCTGCCGCCGCCTTGATACCCATAGCCCCGAACAAAGTCTTTTTGCTTGTTTTTCACGTTACGGAAGCGCGGAAGATAGATGCCATTAGGCCGATTGCCAAAGGGCACTTTGTCTTCGTTGCCGGGAATCACGCCGCTCGCTCCCGCGCCCATGTGATGATCCATCAAGTTGTGACCGAGTTCCCCGCTCGCATTGCCTAAGCCGTTTGGAAATTCAGAGGTGGCGGAATTCAGCATGATGCGCGTGGATTCGAGCGTCGAAGCACACAGGAAAAAGATGCGCGCCTTGTACTCGGAGGTGGCTTTCGACTGTGAATCAATCACCCGCACGCTAACAACCTTGCGCGTCTTCGGATCGAAGTTCAGGCTGTGCACCACGCTATACGGACGCATGGTGAGCTTGCCGGTCTTCTGCGCCCAGGGCAGCGTGGAGCTGATGCTGCTGAAGTAAGAACCGGTGATGCAGCCGCGATGACAGACGCCGCAATAGTGGCAAGCGGCGCGGCCTTTGTGCGTCTGCGTCAGAATGGCGGTGCGGCCGATGGTGAGAATGCGGTCATCGAAATGCTTCGAGATGGCATCGCGGAAAACCATTTCGGCGCAGTTCATTTCCATCGGCGGCAGAAATTTTCCGTCGGGCAGCTGCGGCAAGCCTTCGGGTTGACCACTGATGCCGGCGTGAGATTCGACGTAGTCGTACCACGGCTCGATCTCGGCATAACGGATCGGCCAGTCGACGGCATGGCCTTCTTTCAGGTTCGCTTCGAAATCGAGATCGCTCCAGCGATAGCTCTGGCGTCCCCAGGTAAGCGATTTGCCGCCAACCTGGCGCCCGCGAATCCACGAAAATTTTGTGTCGCCGATGTTGGTGTAAGGATTTTCCACGTCGCTGACGAAAAACTTGCTGGAGTATTCGTCGCACGCGTAATAAACCTCGCGCTGCACCGGCTGCTTTTTCCGGCGCTCGTCGCGATTGTCCCAATTGCGATATTTAAGCTCCCAAACGGGTACGTGCTCGACGTAATCCTGTTCCGGAGTAATGGTGCGGCCAGCTTCCAGAACCAGAACGCTGAGGCCTTTTTCGGTCAGCTCTTTCGCAGCCCAGCCACCGGTGATGCCCGAACCCACAACGATCGCGTCGTATGTATTGGTCGCCATTTTCTCCCCTGGATCCTAAGCCTTGTTCGGTACGTACGGCACGCAACCGTGGTATGCGCCGGGAATAATTTCCAGATGCTCTTCTTTGGTGAAGCCGATTTCTGAAGTGTAGTAGCCGTGGATGGTAATGCCCTTGAAGACATCCCAGAAGTTGCCTTGAAGCTGCTTGTCACGGTCCGCGGGGATGGTATTGCCATGGTGCGCATGCGCTGCGCCGTGAGCGGATATTGCCTTGTCGTCCATGGCGCGAAGCAGCGTCGTCTGTTGCTCCACCGAAGCGTCGTTGAAGGCTTTGCCGAAGAGGTCGGTGCTCTGTTTGTCGACGCCGGCGAGACCATCAAGGAAAGCTTTGCGCTCGTCGTCATGCGCCCAATCCGTGAGGATCACGTCGATGAATTCGTTGACCAGCGCGCCCTTCGCTCCTGGCGTATCCGTTTCCGGAATTATCAGATCGGTCATGGTCACGACCATGGCGTTCTGCTGCGGATTCAGCGTGCGCAGCTTGTAGCCGGAGCCAACCTGCGCCTGAGCCGCGCGAGCCATACTCAGCAACGATGGTGACAGGCCGGAGGCCGCCACTCCCGCACCGGTGGCGAGCAGTCTTAACAGATCGCGACGTTGCATGGATCCCCCTAATAATTGGACGAATTGCAAGCGTTTACGTTTCAGACGCCTTTAGAATAACGCTCTCCCTCGAAAAGTGCGAATGGCTGCCGTACCGCAGCGTACGGACCTGACAGAACGCCAACGTGGGATTCTAGCAATTTGCCGGGGTGGATGAGTGGTTTAAATTGGTGTTGATGCCCGGCGGCCAGCGAAGATATGCGATAGCCTGATGCCCTTCTGACGGAGCGATTGTGGCCGATTTGAACGGAATTCGTAGTGAAGTGATGGTGGACGGTCACCGGCTGGAAACCCTGTTTTATCCGGCGCTTGATGAGACGCGACCCACGATCGTCATGCTGCATGAAGGACTCGGATCGGTTTCCATGTGGCGGGATTTTCCGGCTCGCGTCGCTGCTGCGACGCAGCGCGGTGTGTTGGCATATTCGAGATACGGGCATGGCGCGTCGGATGCTCTTGGGGAGCCACGGAGCGCCGGCTTTATGCATCACGAAGCTACGGTGGTGCTGCCAGAGGTGCTTAAGTTACTGCATATCGAGCAGCCAGTGTTGCTCGGGCATAGCGATGGCGGGTCTATCGCGTTGATTTACGCGGCGCTTGCTTCTGCACAGTCTGATCTTGCACAGCCTCGCGCGCTGATTCTGGAGGCGCCGCACGTCTTTGTGGAGGACGTCACCGTCGAAAGCATTGCGAAGGTTCGGGAGGCCTACCCGAGTACGGATCTACGCTCGAAACTTGCTCGCCATCACGACCACGTAGACGAAATGTTTCGCGGATGGACGGCGATGTGGCTCGACCCGAAGTTTCGCGATTGGAACATCCAGGATGCGTTGGCAAACGTACGTTGCCCGGTTCTTGTGATTCAGGGCACCGATGACGAGTACGGAACCATGGCGCAGGTGGCCGCGATTCGCCGGGGCGTTGCAGGAGCCGAGACGCTGTTGCTTCCCGAGTGCGGACATTCGCCGCATCGCGATCAGACCGAAGCGACTTTGGAGGCGATCGTGGGCTTCTTGGAGGAGCGGCTTTAGTTGGCTACAGGTGAAAATGGGCAGCGCTCGTCATTGCTGAAAAACAGTGCTACTCGGTAGCAACAACTAGCAGCGTCGCATCATCGCTCCAGTTGTGGCGCGTGAAGTCGCCTGCAGCCGTCAGAATCTGTTGCTGGAGGTCCTTCGCGGATATTGTGCGGTGATCGCGAATCAGATCGATCAGGCGTTGTTCGCCAAATTCCTCGCCATCGAGATTACCGGCCTCGGTGACGCCATCCGTAAAGAGCACCATGCGATCGCCGCGTTCGAGGGTGATGGTGCCGAGCTCGAACTTCTGCCTCGGGAAGATGCCCAGGACACCGCCTCCGATTTCGAGCCGATGGTGCGAGCCGTCACGGTGCATGACTACCGGAGCGTTATGCCCTGCATTGACGTAGCGTAGTTCCCCGCTGCCGCCGTCAAGCTGCGCGTAGAAGAAGGTAATGAAGCGATCGATGGCGATATTACGCAGCAGCAGCGCGTTCCACCGCTCGGCCAACTCATTCGGTGGAAATGCCGTGGACGCCAGGCCGCGCACCGCAGCCTGCAGGTTGGACATCAGCAGCGCCGCGGGCATGCCCTTCCCTGCCACGTCGGCGATGCACAAGCCGAGAATATTGTCGTCAAACGGCAGCACATCGAAATAATCGCCGCCCACGATGCGTGCGGACTGCCAGGCGCCCACAATCTCGTAACCGGAAATCTGCGGAATGTCCTTGGGCAGAAATCCTTCCTGAATCGCGCGCGCCTCGTTGATCTCGTGCTCCTGTGCGTGCAGCTGCGATTCAATTTGTTTATGCGCATCACTTTCCTGCGCCGCACGAATTGCGGATTCGCGGCGTCCGCGGCCCAGTGCGATCTGCTTTTGCAAAATTTCCAGCAGCTTGGTGTTGCTCCAGGGCTTCTCCACAAAATCCGTGACGCCGCCGCGCATCGCCTCGATAGCGATGCCCACGGTGGCCCAGCCGGTCATGACCACGATCGGCGGAATACCCTGCATGGTCTGCAATTGCGTTAGCAGATCGAGACCCTCGCGGCCGGAGGTCGTGTCTCGCGCGTAATTCAAATCCATGAGCAGGACGTCGAATTCACTCTTCGCGATGACTTCGAGCAACTCTGCCGGCGAACTCACCGCTTCAATGACGTATCCGTGTCCTTTCAACAGCAGCGCCAAGGCTCGCTGCACGTCCGGCTGATCGTCGGCAATCAGGATTCGAGGTTGCATGCGCTTTATTTCTCTGGAGTTCACGAGAGCCGGCGTCGACATAGGCTCCAATCTCTCTGCCAGGAGCAATTTAGGTGATGCCGATCGAACGGCAGGCCGCGTTCCAAAGCATAGTGCCACAACATGCTCATTTTGCGCTCCTTGGCACAACGAAAAGGATTGGTGATTGAGCGCTCATGACCAATAGCGGGAATGGCGTCCCGATTTCGGACGCACTCGGTCTGCCGACAGATTTCAGGCTGGATCGATTATGAGCTAGCTTGCGGACACCTGCAGGACCGCCGCGCCCTGAATGGCGTCATTCTTCAGCGCGTTGAGCGCGCGGTTGGCTTCACGCAGCGGAAAAAGCTGCACGTGCGTCTTGATAGGAATCTCAGCGGCCACTTTCAGGAAGTCCTCGCCGTCCTGCCGGGTGTTATTTGCGACGCTGCGGATGGAGCGCTCCTGGTAGAGAAGGTCGTAATCGAAGGCGGGAATCTGGCTCATGTGAATGCCGCCAAGGACCAGGGTACCGCCTTTGCGCAATGCATTGAGCGCCGCCGGCACAATGGCACCCGCAGGAGCGAAGACGATTGCAGCGTCGAGTTTCTCTGGAGGCTCGTCAAAGGTGTCGCCGGTCCAGACGGCGCCGAGTTCGCGGGCGAGTGCCTGGTGGCGCACGTCCCGCGTGGCGGCATAAACGTCAACGTTCCAGTGGCGCGCGACCTGAATGGCAACGTGAGCGGCCGCGCCGAATCCGTAGAAAGCGAGTTTGCCGCCCGGCTGAATGCCGGTCATGCGCAGCGAGCGAAATCCGATGATTCCGGCGCAAAGTAACGGAGCCGCTTGTTGATCGGAAAATCCTTCGGGGATGCTGTAGACGAAATCTTCAGGCGCAACGATGTATTCCGCATAGCCGCCATCGACGGTGTATCCGGTGAACGAAGGATTGTCGCAGAGATTTTCCGCGCCGCTACGGCAGTATTGGCATGTGCCGTCGGTGCTATGCAGCCACGCGATGCCCACTCGCGTGCCGAGCTGAAATTTTTTTGCGTGGATGCCCATATCTTCAACTACGCCGACGACCTGATGGCCGGGAATCAGCAGCGATTTCCGCGGGGTGAGTTCGCCTTCAATCACATGAAGATCGGTGCGGCAGACACCACAATAGCGGACGCGAACCAGGACTTCGTTTTCGGCAGGCTGCGGGGTGGGAACGTCGGCAAGGACGAGCGGATTCTTTTCGATCAGCGCGGGTACGCGAAGAACAGCGGCTTTCATACGGATTCGATGCTCGCGGACATCGTACATGATCCATCGATTTGCGAGTTTTTGCGAGGCGGGCGGCTGAACTGAGCTCAGCGACTCAGCCGCGCGAGCGCAAGGTTGGCGGCGTGGTAGCCACACATGCCGTGGACGCCTCCTCCTGGCGGTGTTGACGCCGAGCAAAGATAAATGTCCCGCGCCGAAGTCGCGTAGAAACGCCGCGTCGGGCGAAAGGCGAATTGCCGAAGGTCCACGGCGCCACCATTGATGTCGCCGCCGATCAGGTTGGCGTTCATGGCTTGCAGCGCAGCCGGTGGAAGGACGCTGCGGGCCAGGACGCAGCTCGCGAAAGCCGGGAGCGAAGCGTTCGATCTGCGCTTCGAGTCGCGGGAGCATATCGAAGGTGGAGCCGTTCGGCACGTGACAGTAGGCCCATGCGGTGTGCTTGCCTGCCGGCGCGCGCGTGGGATCGAACAGGCTGGGCTGCGCCAGCAGAACAAACGGGCGTTCGGCGTGCTCACCCTTTCGCACAGCGGATTCCGACGCGCTGATTTCCGCCGCAGTGCCGCCGAGGTGGACCGTCGCCGCTCGCCGGCATTCCGCGGCCTTCCACGGAATCGGCTGAGTGAGAGCGTAGTCCACTTTAAAAGCGCCAGGGCCGTAGCGATACGCCTCGAGCTTGCGTCGATACGTTGGCGACAGTCTTGCGCCTGCCATTTGCACCAACTGGCGCGGGCTGACATCGCACAGCGTCACATCGTAATCGCCGACATCAGAAAGTCTGTTGACGGGCGTCGATGTTTTCACCGTCGCGCCGTGAGTTGTCAGCCAGGCGCACAACGCCGAAGTGAGCGATTGGGCGCCGCCTTGTGCAACGGGCCAGCCAACCGCGTGCGCCGCTGCGCCCAGCACCAGGCCAAATGCCGCGCTCAGCGGCTCGTCCAAGCTGAGGAAAGAATGTGCAGCGATGCCGGCGAACAGCGCTCTGGCGCGCTCCGTGCGGAATTTCGCTGCGGCCAATCCATTCGCTGAGCGCAGCGCATGGGACCCAAAGCGCGCGAGCAAAAATGGATGATTGGGAAACACACGCAATGGGCGCAGGATTTCCGAAGAAAATGCCGGCCACTGTTCGGCGAGAGGTCCCATGAGTTCGCGCCATGCTGCGCCATCCTGGCCAAGCACGATGGCTGCTTCGTTGAGATCACGCTCCAACGTGATTGCAGTGCCGTCGTCGAACGGATGCGCCAGCGCTGCGGGCGAATGAATCCAGCGCAGCCCATGCTGCTGCAATGGCAACGCCGAGAAAAACGGCGAGCCGGCCGCGAGCGGATAAACCGCGGAGCCAACATCGTGCAGAAATCCGGGAAGTGTGAGTTCGAGCGTGCGGACGCAGCCTCCGGGTTGCGGCTGCGCTTCGAACACGTCAACGTGCAACCCGGCTTGCGCGAGAACGGCGGCTGCAGCCAGTCCATTCGGACCTGCACCGATGACGCAGGCACGGCGCTTGGCCATCATTCGCGCGGCTCCATGCGATCAGGCCACTCGGCCACCGAAATTTTGCCGCTAGCGTCGCGTTGCAGCGTCGGCGCATACAGGCCAAGTGGCTGGCGCTTCCACCACAAGCCCTGCGCGCGCTTTTCCGACGGCGAACTGAACCAGTATTGCCACAGGACCGCGCGAACTTCTCGCGGCGGCTGGTTCGGAAACGGATTTCCGGCGAAGAGCGCCAGCACACTCGGGCTGCCTGCGAGCAGGCGCTCTTCAGTCCTCGGCACGATTGGATTCGATCGCCAATCGCCGAGGGATGCGAACCACAAATTCCAATCGAAGCGTGGCTGATATGGCGCGTAGATGCCAGGGGCCTTGGCGGGATCTTGTGGCTTGAAGCGAAACGGGTACGGCACCCAACTTTGGCCATCGTTCGAACCTTGAAATTCGATTTCGTAACGCCCGCGAGTCATAACCGCGAAAAGGCCGTACCGATCTGCAATGCGAAACGGTTGTAGCGCCACCACTGGCGATTTCGGCAGTGGAGCACCGGGCCAAATCATCCAGATCATCAACGCGGTGCTGGAATAAAAGACCCAGGCGAGGGCCAGCGCCGTGAGCGCCAGCGTTGCGGAGGAAAGATAGCGCCGCCAAGAAACCATTGCTCCGTTGTTCTCGGAACCTAAATCGACCGAAGTGCGCGGCTCTTCTGCGCTAAGTGTCGCCGCGGCGACATCGCTCTCGTTCTGTGGCTGAAGAATGGATTGTGAGTCGAAAGTTTGCGGAACATTCGCGGCAGGCTCGCTTTCCCAGCTACTCCGCAATCGCTCCCGATTCCTTCCCGGCACGAATCGAGACAAAAAGCAATCATCGAGGAGAAAAATCCCAAGCACCAGAACGAGATAATTGAGAAATGTGTAGTTCGCGGTGGCGATCACGCCAATCTGCCAAGGCGTGACGATGAAGAAGCACACGATTCGCCATGGCCGCGGCAAGAACCAGATCCACACAATGACCAACTCGAGGGCCAGAGTGCCAAATGCAGTCGCGGCGTGAAACCAGTGCGGAAGATGTTGAACGTACCAGCCGATCCACGTGGGCAGCGGGCCATTCTGGTAATACTCGTCCATGGCCGTGAAGTGGCGCCATTGCGGGTCGCCGCTGGCGAGTTTGACCACGCCGGATTCGAAATAGATGCGAAACCACTCCCACAACAGGAGAAAAACAGCAGCGCGCATGGGCGGCTGGCGCAAACCCAATCCCGGCCGAAAGCCTATCGGCGCGAGGAATAGAGAAATAAATCCGGCCTCCAGCAGCATTCCGTCGGATTGGTATCCGGAAAATTCTCCCGCTGCGCTCACAAATGAGAGAAAGCACACGAAGCAGATCAGCAACGCGGCACGAGGCAATATATTCGCCACCACCAGCAGCGATGCAATCAGACCCATCCAGCACAATGCCATCAGCGCATGCGATCCACTGGAAAACCACAGCAAGGTCGGTGCGTACCAGAAACGCGCGTGCCCGGCCGACTGAGCTACCGCTTGCAAATATTCGCCCGCCGGAAGAATTCCAGCCGGACCGATCAATCCAAGAATCTGTCTTAGCAGTGAGTAGAATGCGGAAAGATAAATGACGCCGAGTGCGCGCAGGAATATCCAGCGCGCGAGCAGCCGTCCAGAAGGGCCGCTTGCGCCACTCAACAGCCATCGAATGGTTAGAAGAATTTTGTCGTACACGAGGTGGCCACTCTACAAGACCAAAAGAACTCCGCGCTCAAATAAAAAAGTGCATCGCGGAAAATCACACGCATCCATTTACAGCCGCTGCGTAATCTATCTTTAGGACAAGACTGCTCTAGCACCAAGTCAGTTGCTGCATCCACCGGAGATTCTTTGATGCCTTACCTGCCCATTTCAGACTACGGAATCATTGGCAACATGCGCACCGCCGCATTGGTGGGCATGAATGGCTCGATCGATTGGTACTGCTCGCCCAACTTTGACTCGCCTAGCATCTTTGGAGCGATTCTCGACGATGCCAAAGGTGGGTGCTTTCGGATCCAGCCAATTGCTGAGGGGATACGCCACAAGCAATTCTACTGGCCCTCCACTAATATTCTGGTCACGCGATTCTCGCTGGAAGACGGCATCGCCGAAATTCAGGACTTCATGCCCGTCGCCCGGGCCTCGGATTCTCCGGTGTTCCATCAACTGCATCGTCGCGTCTTGTGCGTCCGCGGACCGATTCGTCTCGCAGCCATCTGCCGTCCGGCGTTTGACTATGGCAGGCAAACTCATCAATTGCGCATTACCAAGGGAGTGGCAACTTTCTCCGGAAACGGCTCGCGTTTCGTGCTCACTACTGACGCCCCACTCCACGCCGACGATCAGGGCGGGGTGACTTCCGAATTCACGCTCAAAGACGGCGAGTCGCTCAGCTTCATTTTCAGCAATGAGGGAAAAGCGGAAGCCGCTTCCCAGGAAAATGCGCCTCAACCGTCGAACTCCTCGGAAACTCATGAAGCCTTTCAGGAGACCGTCAAATTCTGGCAAGGCTGGCTCTCCTCGTGTACTTATCGCGGACGCTGGCGCGATCGCGTTGAGCGTTCCGCACTCGCCCTAAAACTTCTCACCTACGAGCCTACCGGCGCGATCGTCGCCGCCGCTACCACCAGTCTTCCCGAAGCCATCGGCGGCCCGCGCAACTGGGACTATCGCTTTGCGTGGCTGCGCGATGCGGCTTTCACGATTTACGCGCTGGTCCGGATTGGATTCACTTCCGAGGCCGCCGGGTTCGTCAATTGGCTTCAGCAGTATGTCGCCAGGCATGCGTATCGCGGCGAACGCTTGCCTCCGGTCTTCACCATTTTTGGTGAATCGCTTCCGCCCGAACAGACCCTCGATCATTGGGAAGGCTATCGAAAATCTCGCCCGGTGCGCATCGGCAACGCCGCATCCGGTCAATACCAGGCCGACGTCTACGGCGAATTGCTTGACTCTTTTTATCTGTACAACAAATATGTCTCTCCGGTTTCCTACGATTTCTGGGCGCGCATCCGCGAGCGCCTGGACTGGCTCTGCGATAACTGGCAGAAGCCAGACGAAGGCATCTGGGAGATGCGCAATCGCGAAGAAAATTTTGTCTATTCCAAATTGATGAACTGGGTTGCGCTGGATCGCGGCATTCGCCTTGCCGACAAGCGTTCGTTCCCGGGCAATCGCGCGCATTGGCTGCAAGAGCGCGACAGCATTTACGAAGAAGTGATGAACAAAGGCTGGAACGAAAAACGGAAAGCGTTCACGCAGTTTTATGGCAGCGATGATCTCGATGCTTCCGTGCTGATGATGCCATTGGTATTTTTCATGGCCCCGACCGATCCCCGCATGATCAGCACCGTCAAGGCCATTCTTGCCAGTCCGCGCGATGGTGGACTGGTGAGCGACGGTCTGGTCTATCGCTATCCGCCTACGCCGCGCGTCGATGGCTTGGCGGGCGAAGAAGGCACTTTCAACATGTGTACGTTCTGGCTGGTCGAAGCGCTCACGCGCGCGGGGCACGCCAGACCCGAATGGCTTGACGAAGCACGCCTGCTGTTCGAACGCATGCTTGGTTATTCCAATCACCTGGGTCTGTACGCGGAACAAACCAGTTTCCAGGGAGAAGCTCTCGGAAATTTTCCGCAGGCGTTCACACACTTGGCGTTGATCAGCGCGGCATTCAATCTCGACCGCGCTCTGGGTGAGAAATAACCGCGGTTCGATTTATCTTATCGACCGTCACCCGCAACCTTCTGATAATCTCGGCGCCTGCTGCCGCTTGTATTTCAAATGTAGGGGCGGCCTTCAGCCAAGCCTATCGACGCGCCTGGTCTTATACGCCTGCACGCGCAGAGCGCACTCGCATCCTGTAACGAAACTCTTCCTTCCGCATCAAAGTTTTTATGCACGGAGACGCGAGCGCGGGGCGCAGAGCGGCGTCAGCGTGCTAGCATTCACTGGCTTATGAAATTCAAAAAGCTCGATCCCACAACCGTGCAATGCACCACGTCGACTGCGCGGCCCTTCGGTTGCATGGAGCTGTGGGCGGGCAACGAAAAGGCGCATCGCTCTCTGGAACTTGCGGGACTGGAAGCTGATGTAATCGCCGTCCCCTCTGGCGCAGAGGCTGGCGGCGATCTTTCCGCCGTTTTTTCATGCAGTGACAACGTTGCGCGTGTGGTGCTCGCCGATTGCGTCGGGCACGGCTATGTAGCCGCCGGGGTTGCACATCACATTCATCGCTTGCTGCACAAATTTTCTGACGTTCGCGACACCGCCGGGCTGCTGGCCTCTCTCAACGACGAATTCACGCTGAATGCCGAAGAATCCGATGGCGCCCTGCGCATGACCACCGTTGTCACCGGCACCTTTGACGGCAGCACCGGTGAATTCAATTTCGCCTACGCCGCACATCCGCGCATGCTTCTGTGGCGCGCGAGTGAGCAGAAATTCTGCCAGCTTGGCGACGGTCTTGAAAATTTTCCGTTGGGCTACATTACCGGCGAGCAATACTGCGAACAGAGCGTTCGCCTCTTCCCTGGCGATATGATTCTCGCGTTTTCCGACGGCGCTACGGAAGTGCAGTCGCCCGCCGGGGATCAACTGACCGCCAAAGGCTTTCAGGATTTCGCGGAAGCCACGCTTGGGAAATTTCCTAATCCCGCCGCTCTGCCGAATTTCTCAAGAGCACTTCTCGACGGCATCCATCAATATCGCGGCCACACTGAACTCGACGATGACATAACACTGCTAACCCTTCGCCGCGTCCTCTGATTCAAATAGTTAAAAACCGAAGCGGCACAATTCTGTCGTCCTGAGACGACGACAAGGGCAGCCGAAGGATCTCAGCGCCTACTTCAAGCAAAGATGTCCGTTACGTTTCAGGAGGCTTTCACTGCCCGGGCGCTGATGCCGCGGGCGCCGTCTCCGCAGGCGGAGGATGCGCCGCAAAATACTGCTCCAACCCACGCGCACCTGCCCGATGATCCCCTGCACATTGCGATCAAGCGCCGCCACAACTGAGCCGACATCCTTCGCACCGACCGGCTCGTCATGCGAATAAAATTGGGACCACACGGTCGCGCCAGTCTTGGCGTCGCGCAACTCGTATTCCAGAGCCACACGCGCCACTGCAGGACTCGCCTCCACTTCCTTGAAGTCATACAGCCGCCCACGCAAAATAAAGTCTCCTCGCGCGGTGCTGTGCAGCATGTTAACGGATCGATATCGCCCGGACGCGCGCAACTGGCGAAACAGGACGTCCTGGATCATCTCCGTCGGCGGCTCGGCCCAGCGCTGGTATTCGTAAGTCCCCATACTCTGCCCGGTGCTGCTGTAAACAATGTGATCCTCGCGATACAAATGGGAGCCGGTCAGCAATCCCAGCTGCAGCGTGATCGGAATGGGATTTGCGTTCGCCGCGGCCGTCATGTCAGCAGGCACGGTCAACTGATAATATTTGCTCGGCCTTGCGGCGCCGCAACCCGCTGTCCAGCCGGTTCCTACCAATATTGATATACAAAACGCGCGTCGCATCCTCATTGCTGTTCACCCGGCTTGTGTTCATGTGGACTCGAAGAGCGAATCAGCGTGTACGGTCTTGCCTTGATCGTGGCCGTGAACTCCCGCAGGTTTTCACTGATGCGCCGGAAATTGTCGAGCATCTCGTCGATATTTTCGGAGTTCACATCCAGCGTCTGATTCAGTTTGTTGGTCAGTTCGGTCGTATTCACGAGTGTCCGCCGCAATTCCTGCACTGCCGCATGAACGTCCGCGCGATTCTCTCCGATCAACTCGTCCACGTGATCGAGCGTCTTATTCGCCTCGGCGGTGGTCTTCTTGAAATCGTCAAGCAGAGGCTCGAGCTTCGCGGTCACATTGTCCAGATGCGTTAGAGTTGATTTGATCTTCGGCCGATCTTCTTCCAGCATGCCTCTTGTGTTCGCCAAGGTGGCTGCGAGGTTCGCGCGGTTCTGCGGACCCAGCAAATCGTTCACGCGATCGATGGTCACCTTCAATTCCGTAGCTCGATCATTCAAGGTGTGCAACAGGTTCCGCGCCTCCGGCGCCAAATCGTTGATCTGCTTCGTGAGCGCGTTGAAATCAACATAGGTCTCCGCGGGCAGCTCTGCGCCGTTCTGCGCCACGGGCTTGTCTGGGCTACCCGGAAAAATTTCCAAGTGATTGTCGCCCAGCGGACTCATGCTCATGATCTTGGCTTTGCTGTCCACCTTCACCGGAAGATCGGACTGCACGCTGAACACAATTTCGATTCTCGCCGGATTTTGCGGATCAATGCGCAGCTTGTCCACCCGTCCCGCTTTCGGCCCTCCCGAATAGCGCACCGTGGCTCCTGGCTCCAGTCCGCCGGCGAACGGAAAATACGCGTGAAAGGTCTTCACGGAGCGACCGAACGCGCCGCTGATCAGGAAAACCGTCGCCACCAGCACCGCGGCCGCCACGATCACGAACGTTCCCACCAGCGCTTGCTCGCCTTTCGAGTTCATCCGCTCCCCTTTTCTCGCCTACACGCGACCCGTTGGCCGCCGCTCTTCGGTCAGCATCTGCAAATAATCCAGTTCGCGCGCCACTTCCGGTTCCGCGATGCGATCCAGAAACTGCCGCACTCGTGGCTGCGTGCTCTTCTTCATCTCTTCGGTTGTGCCGATCGCCACCACATTGCCTTTGTCGATCAGCACCATGCGGTCGGCGATCAGAAACGCGCTGGCCAGTTCGTGAGTCACCACAATGATGGTCATGCGAAACGCCCGCTTCAGTTCCAGAATCAGTTGATCGATGCCTGCCGCGATGATGGGATCCAATCCCGCCGACGGCTCGTCGAAAAATAAAATCTCGGGATCCATCGCCAACGCTCGCGCCACCGCCGCGCGCTTTTTCATTCCGCCGCTCAACTGTGACGGCATGTAGTATTCGAATCCTGCCAGGCCCACCTGCTCCAGCTTCAGCCGCAGCATGATTTCAATAGTGGATTCTTCCAGCTTGGTGTGCTCACGCAGCGGCAACGCCACGTTTTCGCCTACGGTCATTGACCCAAACAACGCCCCGCCCTGAAACGACATGCCGATGCGCTTGCGAATTTCATCCATTTCGTCCTGCGAAATAGCCGCGATGTCTTGCCCCTTGATCCAGATCTGTCCTGAGCTGGGCTTTTCCAGCCCGACCAACGTGCGCAATAGCGTGCTCTTGCCGGATCCAGAGCCGCCAAGAATCACCAGAGTCTCGCCGCGCTTCACATCGAAGTTGATGCCATGCAAAATTTCGCGCTCGCCATAACACACGTGCAGGTCCCGCAGCGACAGCATCACTTCGTCGTCCGCTCGATTAACCTGGCTCCCCATCGTGTCCACGGCCGTCTCCTGCTCTCTGCTATTCCGACCTCTGCGCGGTTTGCGTTAAAACTTTGCCGAGCTTTCAGCCACCGCCGCCAAGAAAGAAAAACAATCCCGTAAAGATCAGATCGACCACCACTACCAGAAAAATCGATACCACTACCGCGCGCGTCGTCGATCGCCCCACTTGCTCCGCGCCGGCGCCCGTCGCCAGCCCCTCAAAGCAGCCGACCGCCGTAATGGTGATCCCGAACATCACGCTCTTGATCAATCCCGTGGTGATGTCCCGCAAGAACAACGAATCGACCGACGCCAGAACGTAGCGCTTCAGCGTAAAATCGGCCTGAAGCACCCCGAACAGCGATCCGCCCAAAATCCCCATGGTGTTCGCCCAAATAGTCAAACACGGCAGCATCACCATCATCGCCAGAAATTTCGGCGTGACCAGAAAATGTACTGGACTGATCGCCATGGTCTCCAGCGCATCGATTTCTTCGGTGACTTTCATGGTGCCGATCTCCGCGGCGAACGCCGAACCCGAGCGCCCAATCACCACGATCGCGGTAATCAGCGGTCCCAATTCGCGGGTCATCGAAATCGCCACCGCGGTGGCCACCAGATCGATCGCGCCGAACTTGCGCAATTCGTAAGCGCTTTGCAGCGCCAGAATCAGTCCAATGAAAAAAGTGATTAGTGAGAGGATCGGCAGGGCACGGACGCCAACGTCCATGGCCTGCGAGATGGCGCGCTGCACCCGCAGCGGCTTGCCGCGAAATGGACCAACGAAGGTGTAGTACGACGCACGAACGCCTAGCGTAGCCAGCGAACCAAGGTAAGCGAGCCCGTCCGTCACGGACTCGCCGATTTGCGCTACGAATGCCACCGCTACGCTGATCCCCTGTACCGCGTCACCACCACAAATTCGTCAGGCTAACGCTTGCGCCTCATCATCGTACACTTCGAAAATCTTCAGCAATCTCGACAGCTGCAAAACTTCGCGAGCCGACGGGCTCAAACCAAACAAAATAAATCGCGAGCCCACATCTCGCGACGCCTTCAAACCTTCCACCAGCGACGCCACTCCCGAACTGTCGATGTATCGCACCCTGCTCATGTTCATCACCACCCGGGGCACGCGCGCTTCCTTCAACTCTTTCAGCAGCGCTTTGCGAATTTCCGGAGAGTTCGCCAGATCGATATCTCCGATCACATCAAAGATCGTGATTTTATCGATTCGTCGGGCCGAGATCTGCAAGGGCTTCTCTCCTCTTTCCGGCTTCGATCGGAGTCGCCGGTTGCAAATATTTAACCAGACGAAGCGTATTCGTGCCTCGCCCGCGTTTGAATTCCACTATATCCATGCTTTGCCGGATAAAATGCAAGCCCAGTCCGCCCGGCTTGATTTCCTCAAGCTTGCGGCCCTGCATTTTTGCCGGATCCACTGCCGGGCCGCGATCGCACAGCAGAAACTCGAGTCCGTCTCCGCGTTCACTCCGAGCCCCCGCCTTCAGCCGCAGCACCGCAAGCACGATGGGCTTACCTGGAATATTTTTATACGAGTGCCGCATGACATTGGTAATCGCTTCGTCCACCGCTCGCGTCACCGACCGGCATTCCGCGGCGGAAAAGCCCAGCACTTCGGTCAGCCGCTCCATTGCGCCGCGCACCACGCACAGCATGCTGGGATCGCTGCGCAATTCCAGTTTGAGCAACAGTTCTCCGCCCATGTGCCCGCTGGCCCTTTGCATCGTCCTTGATGTCACGCGCGCGCAGCAGGGGAAAAGTGCTCGTGTGCTAACTGTGCAGTCTTTTTGGCGAAGTCGTAGGTCGCGCGCAAATTTCCGCCGAAAAAGCGCACCTTACCTTTAATGTCTTCTTCGAGCAAAGTCTTGCCGCTCGCGTCGGTGAACGTGCAATGTACATTGATCGACGTCGCTCCGGCGACCGTCGTGACCTGACGCAGGCGCTCGCTGCCTTCCTTGAATCCGGTCACAGACGTATGCAAAATAACCAGGTCGGCGGCGCTATCCGCTCTGCGGTCACCCTCGCGATAAGCCTTCAATCCCGATTTCTTTTCCAGTTGCGCCAGCAGATCCTCATACAGTGACACCTGGAACTCGGCTGGCAGCTTGATTTCGTTCGATTCGATCATCATCACTTTGATCCCCGCCGCTTTCATTTTCTTGGTCGGGCCGGTCGTGCTCTGCGCCTGGAGCACAGGCGCAATAATGGCCAGCGCGAGCCCAACCAGCCCGAAGCTTTTCAGTCTGGCGATACTCATTGCTTTTGCTCCTTCGCCGTTGGCATTGCCTCAGCCGCTTCGGTCGGCACGCTCGTGTGCGCGCCCATGGCCAGCAAATCTTTTTTCAGCAGCTCCGCTTTCCCGACCGGCATCGTAAAAATCGCGCCATGCAAGCCGCCGTCGGTATCGCGATACTTGATCGTCAGTGTGTCCAGCTTCGTGCGAAACAAGCTCAGGAAGCGCCCGCCGCCATAAGGCGCCAGCATCGAAAGCGTCCCCAGCGCTCCACCTACCGCCCGTTGACTGTCGTTGCCGGTCACCACATCCTCCACCGAGCTAACCGGCACATCCACTTTCAGTTGCTCGTGCGTGAAATTCAGATTGCTGCCGTCCACCAGCAGACGGCCTTTCGTCTTGTTTTTCACCCCAGACAGTCCGGTGACTTGGGTTACTTTCGTTCCCGCATCTGTCGTCGCTGCTTGCGCTTGCGCCAACAGCAGTGCGCAAACCATCGCACCGCCTATCAACAAACTTTGACCGATCCGACTCACCATAATTCCTCCTCAGAATCGCCGCACGCCGTGCGGTGCCCTTGTGCCTTGCTCCGCCTGCAATCGTCGGCACCTGCCCCTTGATCATGGGGAGTGCCGTGGGCCGCCGCTATTCGAGCGTTGGGCTCTAATTCGACAAAACAGGTTGGAATGTGCCGGGGAGCATAATGCATAGAAACCGAAAAAGATACGCCCTTTCAAAATTCGCGCCTACGCGCATTTGTGAGCCTTCCATGTTCGCTCCCGAGCGGCGTTTTCCTGTAACGACCTCTCTCGCTTTCTCATCCAATGAGTGCCTCTAGCGCGAAATGATAGACTCTTGCCGATGAAACTCCTCCTGCTCAGCCTTGCCTCGGAAACCGCCGAGGCCGTCAGCCAGGCGCTATCCGGCCAAGGCTACGAAATCGTCATGGAGAATGGCCTGAACGTCGATCAGGTCTTGGCCATCGATCCCGAAGTACTGATCACGGAAGCCTCGCCCTCCGACCTGACCTGCTGCGGGCTGATCACGTCCCTCAAAACGCGGACGAGCGTAAAACCTCTGCGAGTGCTGATGATTGTGCACGGTGAGGCGCTCGAACGTGCACGCGCTCTGGACCTCGGCGCCGACGATGTCGCGCCATTCCCGTTTGATGCCGCCGAATTTGGCGCACGCGTTCGCGCCCTGTTTCGGACGCGGCAATCCGAAAACGAACTCAAGACCATGTTGAAGTTTGCGGTGCAGCGGGAAAGTCTTGCCGACCTGGCCGTAGAAACGCTCAGCAACGATGGTGTCACGAAACGCCGGCGCTGGCTGATCCCTGCGATTTTCGCGCTGGCCGCCGCCGCGGTGATCGCCACTGTGTTCTCGTTCGTGTCTGCGCGCGGCAATCGCAAGGACGCGCTCCAACTGAAAGCCGAAATCGCGCGGCTCAATACCGGGCTCGGCCCGCAGGGTAACCTCTTCCAGTTGAGCCAGCAGGTGCGCAATTCACTCGACGCGCAAACCAAAACGGACTCCGCCGCACGCGATTCGCTGAAGGCACAATCCGAGGATCTGCGCAAAAAAGTTGCCGCTGGCGGCGGTGACAGTGGTTCGCTGCGGCAGCAGCTCGCTGAAACTCAGAATCGCCTGAAGTTGCTGGAAAATGAAGGCAAAGTCGCCGAAACCATCGTCCACAATTACGGCCCGAGCGTGTGCCTGCTGCACGTCGTCGTCGAATTTCTCGATCGCGACTCCGGCAAATCCATTCAGATCGCCGTCAATTCCCTTGGCAAGCCCATCGTGGACGAAAACGGTATGGTCCAGCTCGATGCCGGCGGGCCTGGACCGCACCTCAAGATCGATGTGTTCGGTACTGGCTTCTTGGTGCGGCGCGACGGTCGCATCGTAACCAACCACCACGTCGCCGAACCCTGGTGGAACAACGACGAGCTCAAGGAAATCGTGGAACGCGGGGCGAAACCCTACGTTCTGTCTTACCGCGCGTATTTCCCCGGCGACCCCGATGGAATTTCTGCCAAGCTCGGAAAAATCTCCAACGGTGCCGACGTTGCCACTCTTCAACTCGACAATCCGCCGCCCGCAAAAGTTTCCGTTCTGGAGCTAGACTCGCGAACCGAAGCGACCGTCACCGGTGAACCTGTCGTGCTGATCGGCTACCCCACCGGCATCGAAGGCATCTTGGCGCGCGCCGGTTCGGACGTGGCGCAAAAAATTACGGAAAATTCGAACGATGCGCAGAACGTGTCGCGAATCATGTCGCAGCTTGCATCGCAGCAACTCATCCGGCCAACCACCACACAAGGTCACATTGGCGACGTCTTGCAGGACAAGATCGTCTATGACGCCGCAACAACTTCGGGCGGCTCCGGCGGACCACTGTTCAATCGCAGTGGCAAAGTGATCGGTGTCAACTTTGCGATTCTTCGCGGCTTCGGCGGCTCCAACCTCGCCGTCCCAGTCCGTTACGCCAACGAACTATTAAAGTAGGTAGCGCGGATACTACTACTTGCGTTGCGCACTTCCACCGATGCAATCGTTGTGCGCAAGTTCCGCCGTCACCCGGACGGATGATGCGCCTTAGCCTTCTGCGCAGCCGCTGCCTGCAACCTCAGCATCAACATATATAGAACGATCAGCAGATTGAAAACGAGCACCACCCATTTCAGCGCGATCGGATGTCGAATGATTGACAGCACTTCCCAGGGCAAGTACATAGCCCCGGACAACAGTGCAAACCACTCAGCCCATTCGCGCTCGTACCACAGTCCGTACGCTTCGGCAAAACGCACCATTGCATAGACCGCTGCCGCGGCCGCCACCGCCCACAAGCTTTTATCGTTGGCCTTGCGCGCCGCCGCAATAAAAAGATTGGATAGTCGGCCGCCCGGGCTGGCGTGCAAAAAGCGAATGATCTGTTCAGCAACATCATCGACATCTTTGTGAACCAACCTCAACAACCCGAGGCCCAGCAGCAGCACGATGAGACCCTTCGCCGCCTCAAAGACCGCCACCGTCCGCAGCGCAACCGTAGTTTTGTTGGGGTGAACGTGCATGCCTGGTCCATCCGTCGGTCAACGGTACGGTGTCTGCCTTCGAAGTGCAAGACGCCCACTGCAAATGTAGCGGCCGCCTTCTGAGGCGGGCGTAGCAGTTTGATGCCGTGAGTTGGCAAGAAAGGGTCACGCCAAAAACTGGTAAAACTGGTACCGACGAAGCGACAGTGCTGAAGTTCACTGTTCAGCGTCAGGAACGTTCCGGCAACATAGTCTCGACAAGCTACGAATTCTCGTAATCGTGTACTATGCGTTGCAGCGGCAAAATCCATGCGCACCGATCAGCTCACGCTGCGATTCCTGTACAACTCCTCGCTGGATTTCCGTTTCCATTTTACGTAAACAGTATTCGGAACCCCGGATGTTATCCGCCCCATAGGACACTCCAATGACCACGGATGAAAAGAAGAACGAAGAGCGGCAGGTTTCCCGCAGACAACTGTTTAAGACCGGCGTGGGTTTGATCGGCGCGGGCCTCGCAATCGGCGAGGCGTCCGCGTCCGCCCTCGATCTCACGGCAACCGCTACCGCCACAAACGAATCCGTGATCGGCATGAAATTTGAGCCGAGAGATACCGTGCGCCTCGGCGTCATTGGCGTCGGCGGTCGCGGCACCGGCATGCTCTCAAATTTCCTGGCGCTTCCGCACGTCCAGGTAAACGCGATCTGCGACTCAGTCAAAGAACACGCTACGCAAGCGCAGGAAATGGTCGAGAAAAGTAGCGGCAAGCGGCCCGCTATCTACACCAACGGCGAGCATGACTACGAAAATCTCTGCAAACGCGACGATCTCGATTTCATTTACATCGCCACTCCTTGGGACTGGCATGCCCCCATGGCGGTCGCCGCGATGAAGGGCGGGGCGCATGCTGGCGTGGAGGTTCCTGCCGTAAACACCGTCGAAGAGTGTCAGCAAATTGTGGACACCTCCGAAAAAACGCGTCGCCATTGCATGATCATGGAGAATTGTTGTTACGGCCACAGCGAACTCCTCATTTTGAACATGGTTCGCGCGGGAATGTTCGGGCAACTGCTGCACGGAGAGGGCGCCTACAATCACGATCTCCGTAAGATCGTGTTTGAAGATCGCAGCGAGGGCCTGTGGCGGCGCGATCCGCACACCAAACGCAACGGGAATCTCTATCCCACGCATGGCCTCGGCCCGGTCGCCAACTATATGGGCATCAATCGCGGCGATCGCTTCGACTATATCGTTTCGATGAGTTCTCCGCAGGCAGGCCTGGAGGCCTATCGCGCCGCCACCATTCCCAAAGACAGTCCCAAGTGGAAAGAAAAATACATTTGTGGAGATATGAACACTTCACTGATCAAAACCGTAAACGGCTTGACTATCATGGTTCAGCACGATGTCAGCAATCCGCAACCCTACGATCGCATCAATCTGATCAAAGGTGTCAAAGGCATGTTTCGCGATTACCCTGAGCGCATTTATCTCGAAGGCCAAAAAGGCGAGGAAGCATTCACCGGTTTGGACTCCTACAAAGATAAGTTCGAGCACAAACTTTGGAAGGAGCATGGCAAGGACGCCGAAGACCGCGGCCACGGCGGCATGGATTACTTGATGTTATATCGCTTGGTGCAGTGCATGCGCGAAGGCGCTGGAGCCTGACATCGACGTCTATGACGCCGCGAGTTGGAGCGCGGTCGCTGGGCTGAGCGAGAAGTCCGTTGCACAAGGCAGCGCGCCGCAAAAATTTCCTGACTTCACCCACGGACTGTGGAAGCAGCGCAACGGATCAGCTTATGAGCACCACCTATGAATATGCCGTAGCTCCCTCCGCGCTAACGGCCGCGCCTTCTTCTTCTGCTGCTACTGCGCGCAACGTTGCCATTGATGCATATCGCGGATTCGTGATGCTCTTGATGATGGCCGAAGTGTTGCGCTTCTCGCAGGTGGCGCAATCGTTACCCGGAAATTGGTTTTGGGATTTTCTCAGCTACAACCAAAGTCACGTGGAATGGGCAGGGTGCTCGCTTCATGACACCATCCAGCCATCATTTTCTTTTCTGGTCGGCGTCGCTCTTCCTTATTCCATTGCCAGCCGCACCGCCAAAGGTAAAAGCTTCGGCAATCAACTGGGCCACGCCATCTGGCGCGCTTTCCTTCTCATTATTTTAGGGTTTTTCTTGCGGTCCATGGACCACCCGCGCACCTACTTCACCTTCGAAGACACGCTCACGCAAATCGGACTCGGCTACGTTTTTCTTTTCCTTCTCGGCTATGTGAAAGAAAAGTGGCTTTGGATTTCCTTCGCCGCAATTCTTTTCGGTTATTGGCTCGCGTGGGCGCTGTATCCGGCAGCGGGCCCCGGCTTCGATTGGCAAGCAGTCGGTGTTCCCGCCGATTGGTCTCACAATTATGCCGGCTTCATGGCTCATTGGAACAAGAACGCCAATCTCGGGAACGCTTTCGACCAATGGTTCCTGAATCTATTTCCGCGCACCGCGCCGTTTGTTGCCAATGAGGGTGGCTATCTGACGCTCAGTTTCATCCCCACACTCGGCACGATGATTTTAGGTTTAGTTGCCGGACGGTGGTTGCGTTCCGCCGCTCCCCAAATCCCGTTCAAAAAATTTCTACTCGCGGGCGCGGCCGGACTTGCAGCAGGTCTGCTTCTTCACGCCGCTGGAATCTGCCCGGTTGTAAAACGCATCTGGACTCCAAGCTGGACGCTCTTCAGCGGCGGCCTCTGCTTCCTGTTCTTGGCTGCGTTCTGCTGGGTCATCGAAGCGCGCGGCTACAAAAAGTGGGCCTTCCCGCTCGTGGTGATTGGCATGAACTCCATCGCCGCATATCTCATCGCCCACCTGACTCCCAAATTCCTCATTTCCACTTTCTACATTCACTTAGGTCCACATGCCTTCGCGATCGCCGGCTCCGCGCTGCAACCGCTACTTGAAGGACTCGCGGTCCTCACCGTCTGCTGGCTGATCCTCTTCTGGATGTATCGCAACAAAGTCTTCCTCCGCATCTAGACAGGCTTACGTGCTACCCGTTTGGAATCCGGTTTCGTAAATATCGTGTTCCGCGTTTGCATCGCCAGAAGCCGACGCGCGCCAATGCGCATCCAGGGCTTTGCGCATTTCTTCCTCTTGCATGGACTGTGTGTCTGGTTTCTCTCTCATGTTCATCTGCCTTGTGGAATAAACCCGGGCACGCCGGTCGTCACCACTTTATTCAACCTCTGCCGATTCTGAATCCCGTTGATCTCGCCAAGGTCGTGCTCCGAAAGAGCCGAGATATCAAAGTTTTCCCGCGCCCGGACCGTACTCTTGGGCGTGGTAAGCAAAGCTGTGCCGCGCTGCACAGCCCAAGCCAGCAGCACCTGCGCCGGCGTTTTTCCAACTCGCGCTGAGATTTTCAAAATGACTGGATCTTCGAGCAGCCCTGGCCGCGCCCCGTGCCCCAAGGGCGCGAAAGCTAGAAACACGATTCCTTTCTCCTTACAAAATTCCAGAAGCTCCGTCTCCGGAAGATATGGATGCGATTCGACCTGCACAACGGCCGGTTTGATCCTCGCGGATTCATAGATCGGCTTCAGTTCGTTCAAGCCCACATCCGACAGGCCGATCGCCCGGCACTTGCCGTGATCCATGAGTGCTTCCATCGCCCTCCACGTATCCAACAGAGTTACACCGTGGTCGTAGAGGACGTTGCCGTTTGGATCCCGCGGGTCCTGCTCATCCCCGGGCTGAAATGCAAACGGCGTGTGAATCAGGTAGAGATCAAGATGCTTCAGCCGGAGTCTTTCCAGGCTTGCCTCGAACGCCCGCTCCACGCGCTCGGGCCGGTGATTGGAGTTCCACAACTTCGTGGTGACAAAAATATCTTCACGAGCGATCCCCACAGCCGCGAGCCCTTCTTGCAACGCCTCGCCTACTTCACGCTCATTCCCATATCGTTCCGCGCAATCGAAGTGTCGAAATCCTGCTTCCAGCGCGTCTCTGGTTGCACTCAACGTCACCGCCGGGTCGGGAATCAGAGTGCCAAACCCCAGCGCGGGCATTTGGCCGGCTCCGTTCATAAGGGGCATTCGCTTCATCCGAAGATCAGAAGCTTCACTCATGATTACACCTCCGCTCTAACTTCGAGCCTGCGCCAGAGTTCCCAATCCACGACTTCCGGGCGATTCGCAGGTCCGGTCAACCCGTTTTGCGGCTGCACTTCGAACCGCGAGCAGACCAGGCACTCGGGAGCCTTCGATCTTAGCGCGTTTGATCGAAGGCAGGATTAGCCACGAACGGTGATGACGACTTTTCCGTGTCCGCTTTTGTCCCTTACTCCTCCACTGTACGCGGCCGCCGCCTCGCTTAGAGGAAACGTGGTTCTGACGAACGCTCTGAGAACGCCAGCGTCAATTTGCTTTGCAATTTCGATTAGCTGTTCTTGATTCGGCGTGACAATGAAGAAAGCATCTTTCACGCGCTGGTCGCCTGTGCCTTCGCTGTCCGCAGCAATGGTGATCATGCGTCCATTTGGCTTGAGCACGCCCCATGACCGCTCAAGCGTCTCACCCCCCACGGCATCGAATATCACATCCACATCCTGAACCTCGTTTTCAAACCGAGAAACTCTATGGTCAATCGCCTCATCCGCTCCGAGCCGCTTCACGAAATCGATGTCATGACTCGAAATCGTAGTCACAACGTGGGCGCCGCGCGCATGCGCCATTTGCACAGCGTACAGACCAACCGCGCCCGCGCCTCCGTGGACCAATACGCGCTCGCCGGGCACGACGTTCGCCCGATCGATCAGTCCCTGCCACGCAGTCAACGCGCCGATCGGCACCGAGGCGGCAGCTTCGTGACTTAGCGTCGCGGGCTTCCGCGCAACATTCTGCGGCTGCGTAACGCAGAACTCCGCAGTGGCCCCATTGGCGAACCAGTCGTTCATGCCATAGACCTCGTCGCCAACCTCGAAGCCCCGGACATCGCTCCCAATCGCTTCGATAACTCCAGAAAATTCGTGCCCCGGTACCGTGCCCACGCGCGCTGTTCCTGATTTCGTGTGCGTAGTGGTAGACCAAAGCAGTTCCGTGGGAGTCACACCAGCCGCATGAACGCGCACCAATATCTCGCCTCGTCCAGCTTCCGGTTTTTCTAACTCCACCGGAATGAGCACCGGTCCCTGATCGGCCTTGTTTACTTGCATCGCCTTCACAAAACACCTCGTCGAAAACGAATTCTACTCGCGCTGCCCGGCAGCAAACTTGTCCGTCGGCGCATGATCGCGAACTAAAACGCAAGCCCACATTCGCGCGTGTGCATTGACTCTATCTCGCCCTCCATGCAATCGTGACACCGTCAACTCTGAGAAATCTGAGACTCCTCGGTGCAGATCGCTGACCTTATCCTCCCTGTATTCGCGGTAATCCTGACCGGCTGGTTCGTTGGCTATACCGGCTACCTGTCGCGCTCATTGTCTGACGCGCTTATCCACTTCGCCTACAACATCGCCATGCCGGCATTGCTGATCGTCACCATCGCGCAAGAGCCCGCGCATTCGCTGCTAAATTGGCGCTTTCTCCTCGCCTTTGGTGGTGGTTCCCTCCTCTGCTTCCTACTCGTGTTCGGCATCATGAGCATTCAATCCCAAACCCTCGCAAGCCGCACGATGCATGGCATGACGGCATCGATGACGAATACCGGCTTCGTCGCCTTGCCCGTCCTGCAGGCCATCTATGGTCCGCACGCCGTGTTGCCCGCGGCGATCGCCACGGTATTCGTCGCGGTGGTGATGTTTCCAATTGCCGTGATCTTGCTCGAACTTGCCCGCCGCGATGCCAATGGCTCATACAGGCCCCCAATGGTCACCGTCAAGCACGTCGTCCTGAATCCTATGGTCATCTCAACGCTGATCGGCATGCTTTTGTCGATCCTCGGTCTCCGCATGCCCGCGCCCATCGCCGCTTATTTTGGAATCTTGGCCGATGCCCTCACGCCCTGCGCTCTGTTCGCCATCGGACTGGGCCTGTCGCTCGATGGATTGCGCGCCAATATTGCGCCAGCTTCCCTGCTCTCCGCCGTCAAGCTCATCATCATGCCCATCATCGTGTACGGATTGAGCGTGTCCTTGGGGCTCGACCCCCTCTACACCATCGCCGCCGTAATTTGCGCCGCAGTGCCCACCGCCAAAACCGTCTACATTCTTGCCGGTGAGTATCGCTGCGAGGAAATGATGGTCGCCTCCAGCGTCTCCATGACGACTCTACTGTCCGTCATCTTCCTCGTGGTCTGGCTCTATGGCCTATCCGGCCTCGCGAAACGCATCGCTCCGCAATAGTCGCAGCAAGCGGTCATACGGTCTCCCAGAAAGTCACGAAGTATTGATGAGCTCCATCGGCTGACGGCGCCGTCCAGTTACAAAGCAATCGCCGCTACGTTCACTCGCCCAGGTTCCTGTGAGCAACTGGTTTTGGTCTTTGCTACCTCACTCGAACCAATAATCCAGCGTTCCCTCGGACCCTTTTCCAAACTCCCCTGCGCGTCGCACGACTTGTGTTCGTTGTGTTCGGGTCGCTTGTGTATCCTATTGCCCTGTGCTCCGGGAGAACGTCATGAAAATCGTCCCCGTGATTAGATGTAGCGATTTGCAAAGATCACTCCACTTCTACACCGAAGTTCTCGACTTCGGGCGCAAGTGGCCTGGAAACGATGACCGCGAGCTGGCCAACGGAGTCATCGATTTGGTTCGGGACGGAGCCGAGCTACAGCTTTCCCGCCATTCAGGAGACGGTGTTTTCGGCTCGGTGAACCGCGTCTTTGTCGACGATGTCGATGAGCGCTACGTAACCTTCCGCGCGCGGGGTCTCGACACAACTCAACGTCCTGAATCTCCCATTCATACCGCTCCCGTCGATCAGACCTGGGGACTCCGTGAATTCGCAGTCGCCGATCCAGATGGCAACAATCTCTGTTTGTGCACGCCCAGTCCTCATGCGCACGGAATGATCTCCCCACTGAAGTAATCTGCTAATCACCGATTAGCGGCAGCTCGATAGCGGTCAGGAGCTAACAGCTTTTTTGCACTTCAGCTGTGTCCGATCTCATCGATTTTCTTGTGCATCGCAAGTCGATCGAGACTCGCAAACGGCAACGATAGGAATAGACCAATCCGCCGGTCCAGCATCATGAACACGTTTCGAAAGGCTGTTTCGATTTGCTCCTGCGTGCCCGCTATAACCCCGGGGTCCGGCACTCCCCAGTGGGCAGTCATCGGCAGGCCCGGCCACAGCGGACAGACTTCCTTGGCCGCGTTGTCGCAGACAGTGAAGACAAAATCCATCTTCGGCGCGTCCGGTGAAGCGAATTCATTCCAACTCTTGCTGCGAAGGCTCTTGGTCGGCATCTTTAAAGATTCGATTTGTTTTAGCGCCGCTGGATGTACCTGCCCTTTCGGAAAACTTCCCGCGCTGTACGCTTTGAATCCCGGAGCGCCCTTCCCGTTCAGAATCGCTTCCGCCATGATCGAGCGCGCAGAGTTGCCCGTACAGAGAAACAACACGTTGTAAGGCCCGGGCATTCCGGGCCTCAGCTGTGCGCCGGTTTAACCGCTCTCACAAACGCGCTAAAGATTTTGCCGTCCACCTGGGGCGCTATTGCATCGACATCGATGTCCTGCCCAGACAGAAACTCGCGAGCATCGTTGACGCGATAAATTCTGGTCGGCTCCAGATCAATCTGCTCGAATCCCGCCGCCGCGAGCTTGCTGCGGTAGTCCGTCTCATCGAGAGCGCCGGCAACACAGCCAACCCACAGCAACACACTCGTCCGGATCTCCGGCAATATTTCTCCGCGTGTCACCACGTCCGATACTGCAAAGCGCCCCCCGGGTTTGAGTACCCGAAACGCTTCCTTCAGGACACGGTCTTTGTCAGAGGAAAGATTTATGACGCAGTTGGAGATTACGACGTCCACAGAGTTGTCGGGCAGCGGAATGTGCTCAATCTCGCCTTTCAAGAATTCCACGTTCTCAATTGCCGCTTTGTGTTTGTTCTCGTTCGCCAGCGCGAGCATCTCATCGGTCATATCCAGGCCGTACGCCTTGCCTGTCGGTCCAACCCGCCTCGCCGAGAGCAGCACGTCGATACCGCCTCCTGAACCAAGATCGAGAACCGTTTCACCTGGATTCAGCTTCGCCAGCGCCGTGGGATTGCCGCATCCCAGCGAAGCCTGTAATGCTCGCTCCGGTATTTGCTCCGCCTGCGAGGTGTCGTACAGATTTGATGTGATGGGATCACAGCACGAACTCGCGGGAGCCGCGCCACAACAGCTACTACCCGTCCCGACTCGCAACGCGGCCTGTCCGTATTTTTCCTTTACGACTTCTTTGAGGTTGTCCATTTGAGGCTCCTACCTGCAAATCTGAACGATGTCTTTCGGTTTAATCGCCTTGTTCCGCGTGCAGCATTCCGCATACAAGAACTGCAACAGTTCCTGTAACGCCTCCGTGTTCGCCGTGTACCGAAGAAATGTGCTTTCACGCTCCACGCGAACAAGGCTCTCGTTCCTCAGCTTGTCGAGATGGTGGGATAACGTGGAGTGCGGAATTTCCAGTTCTTCCTGAATCTCGCCAACGACCAACCCGTCGGGATGCGCCGACAAAAGCAGCTGCATAATCCGCAGCCGTGGTTCCGTACCCATAGCCGAAAACATATCGGCGTAGCGCGTAACTTCTTCGCTGCTTTTATTGTGAAGCGCCCTTGCCATATTTCGATAATTGCAGAAATATGAGGAGCTGTCAACCCACCGTCACTAGCCGAAAATTAAACAGTCCACCGTGCCAACACTCGGCTAACCCGATATTCGCAGTTCCAAAATCACGCCATCCGCTATTTCTCGCTTACCGAAAACGCCAGAAGTACATTCCCCGGCATACCACCCCATTGCCCATAGCCGGAATTCACAAAGACCATACCGCCCGCGATAGCTGGCCCCGCCGCGTCCATCGAACCTCCGCGCGCAGCTTTACCGTTCACTGTCTCGTACTCCCGTGCCGTGTTCATGTCCCACAGAATTTCGCCGGTCCCTGTGGAATAGGCGCGCAAGTGACCATCGACCGCTCCCGAGAAGACCACCCCCGGAATCGCGCTAACCGCAGCCGACTGCGCTGGTGAACAATCGGACCGCTCGGCGGCGCATGCCCTGGCGCTCGCCGCGCTCCATAGAATCTTGCCCGTTTCCAGATTCAACGCCTTCAATCCGCCACCTTTTTTCGGGTCCAATGTGAGGCGGAAACCCTGCGGCGATTTTGGATCCGCCACCCCGCCAATTCCAACATCTGAGATCGCCACGTAGACGTTTTTTCCGTCCGTAGCCGATCCCCACTGGCTGCCGCCTAGGGCTCCGCCCTCACCGGCACGCGTCTGCCAAAGAATTTTGCCTTTTTGATCCGGGTCCACAGCATGCACGATGCCGGATTTTTGCCCAATCACCAGCGCTCGTTTTCCCTCCGCCGAGGCTCACTAGAATGGGAGGCTGTCCAAAATCGTAATCGGAACCCTTAGCCTGCGGGCAATTTCCCGGTATCGGTATCGCGCAGCCGTTGTTAAACGCGTCGTTCTCGGTGAGTTGCTTCGACCACTGCAACCGGCCGGTCTTCATCTCCATGGCCAGAATCGCATCGCTCGTTTCCGTCGGCGGATCGGAATAGTTATCGCCTGTGGCCACATACAACAGCCCGAGTTGCTCGTCGATTGTCGGGCTGGACCAGATGCCCGCGCCAGACGGCCCGGATTGCTGCACCCCGGCGCCGGATTTGTGCGTCGGCTTGGCCGCCTCCGCGATGGTAAATGTGTGCCAGATGGTTTTCCCTGTGCTCGCATCCAGGGCCACCACACTGCCGCGAAACGTGCAGCATGCAAACTTTGGATCTCCGCCCAGCGCCTCTTCGAACGAAGCGAACGGCTGGTAGACGACTCCTTTGTAGTACCGCGGCGTCGCCGTGGCGATGGTCGCGAAGTGTTCTGTGGGGTGAACCTTCCAAATCAACGTACCCGTTTGTGCATTCAGCGCATACATGTTCGCGCCGCCATCGCCAAAGAACACCGCGGGAGTACCGTTAGCCTCACCCACCGTCACACCGGATCGAATTCCCGGACCCGCCTGAAATCCCCAGCGTGTGCAGCCGGAGTCGGTGTCCAGCGCGTAAACGACACCCGTCTGCGTCGCAATAAACACGCGCCCCCCAGCAACCGTGGGCTGAGACCGCGCGACCGTCACATCTCCCAGATTGAAGGCCCACTTCAGCTTGAGCTTGGGAACGTCGGAAGCCAACAAACCCGCCGCGTGCGCGTCCGCGAACCGCGAATTCGTCAGCGTCGTGCTCCATCCGTTCCATTGCGGCGAGTCCGGGGCCAGCCGAAACGCCCCACCGCCTTTGCAAGTCGCGGTAAGGCCGGCGCCCTCCATGTGTGCGCCGCCGGTTGGTGCGATGTAGCCAATCAACGCGAATATCTCAGGACTCGAAAGGCCCTCGACCCGGCTCTTCATGACCCCGTTCGTGAGCACCCCGTACACCGCTTCGGCGCTCATCGCTTTGATCGCCGCAAGTGATGGAACACGCGCTTGCGGCTTGTCGTGGCACGACGCACAGCGCTCCTTGTAAATGGCGGCTCCATCTTGGGCTCGCGCTGGCAGGAGCGGCAGTAACAAGGCCAACAGACACACGTATCGCATGGCATTACCTTCCCTTTCAGAATTCGAGGCTAGTTAAACGAAATCGCGCTTGCGAGATTGCACAAAGTACGTGATCCCCAGCAGCAACGGAATAAGCACTAGCTCCGTCACCAGGATCTTCATCGTTGCTGGACTCCATACCACGACCGCCGACGCGCTGTGCGCCATCACACCGGGCACTCGCGTCAGGAAGTAGTAAGCCAATCCATACGACGAGTTGCACGCTACGTTCGCGGCAATTCCCCATCCCTCTGACTCGCCAATCAGCGCGGCTGCGGTAATGATGCAAAACCCGACAAACGGCATCAGTGCCAGGATCAGCAACACTGGGATCGCCCCATGCGGAAAGATGCCGCGTACCTCGATCAACAGCAGCGCGGCCCCCAATAGCGTCAGCCATGGAATCAAAAACATCCCGGTACCCGACAAAAGTTTCGACGTTGTGTATTGGATGGACGAAATCGGGAGACTCATCAGGAAAGCCAAATTCTGCTTTTTCCGTTCATTCACGATTGCGATCGGCAGCATTGTGCCCACCATAATCATGCAGATGAAGAACCACACCGCGCCCAGCACCATGGTGGATTCGGTTGCGAATTGCACGATCGCCAACGCCACCACTCCTGCGAAGATCGAGGCGAAAATCAGCGCGCGGTGCAGGCGCCAGTCCTTTCGGATTAATTGCCCAACCACCCAGGTGTTCATGCCTCGACCTCCTCGCGGCTGCGCGCAACGTTGGCCACGAAAATCTCTTCTAACGTCATGGTTTCGATCCGCTGCACGATGCGCACCGCTGTTTTCATACGCATTCGCAAGATTGGGTTCGAACGCATTGGCCGTCGCGACCGCCAGTCTCCCCTCCTGCCGGACGCCTATGATTCCGGGAAGCACCGGTAACTCGATCCCCGACGGCACTTCCAGTCGGAGGCGGCGCCATCGATCCAGATACGTCTCTTTATCCATGGAGTCGATGATGCGGCCCCGGTCGATGAACGTGATTCGATCGGAGATCTGCTCCACATCGTGCGTGTTGTGGGAAGAAAACAACACGGTGCGGCCCTCGTCGGCCATCACTTCGGTGAGTTCTCGTAGAATTTCGTGGCGTGCTACGGGATCGAGGCCCGTCGTCGGCTCGTCCAGCACCAGCAACTTGGGCTTGCGCGCCAGCACCAGTAACAAGGCGGACTTCACTCGTTGCCCGTGCGACAGCCCCTTGATTTTCTGCTCCGCGCAGCAAGCCAAACCGCTTCAGCAGCACCTGCGCATACGCGGCGTCCCACCCCGGATAAATCGATCGGATGAAGTTCATGTGCCAGCCTAGAGTCATCGACTCGTAAAGCCGCATGTCCTCCGAAGCGAAGCCGATGTCCCACTTGGCCGCTACCTGTTCGGCGGGCATGCTGTGGCCGAGCACCCGCACATCGCCTGCGTCTTGATGTACCAGGCCCAGCAGGATGCGAATCGTGGTCGATTTGCCTGCGCCATTCGGCCCGATCAGCCCCATGATCTGGCCTCGCGGCACCTTCAGCTCGATATCGTCGAGCGAGAAGAACCGGTATTTCTTGCAGACCCCGCGGAGCTCTATCGCCAAATCATCCTGATAGTTTTCGCTCATAGAATTTCCTTTTCAGAAATGCGATCCCCGGCCGCGCGCAGCCGGTGTTCGAGCTCCCTGCCACGGATGCCCAGCTGCGCGGCGATGCGTGCGGCTTGCTCCAGATGCTGACCCAACTCTTGTTCGCGCAGCCGCGCGCCGAGCCCCGGCGTCGAAGCCACGTGCGAGCCTTTCCCCTGTTGCGTCACAATGACACCTTCGCGTTCCAGTTCCAGGTAGGCTCTCTTCACCGTGATCACGCTCACCCGGAGATCCACCGCTAGCTGGCGGATCGAAGGAATTGGGTGGCCCTCTTCCCAGTCGCCGACCGCAATGCGCTGTTTAATCTGCCCCATGATTTGCAGATACATGGGGCGCTTGTCGGTTTGCGAAATGGAGAACGCGGCGTTCATACTAGACATACTGAGTATACACAGTAGCAGAGCGCTGTCAAAACTTTTAATGGCAAAAATCGTCCATCGCCACGAGTATGCGGATTGCTTGCCCCCAGATGCCAGACGTCGCGGGCGCGGCTGGCAACATTCGAATGCAGAGGTATCATGGAGTCGTGAAGCGATCGGGAGTTGCGGATCTGCCACTGCACGGAGGGCGTGTGCCCGTGTGGCTCGCCGAGCGCATGACCCAGCTCGGCACCGCGATCGCAGAGAACATCGTCTATCACTACGGAACAGCGGAGCTGCTGTCGCGGCTCAGCGATCCCTTCTGGTTTCAGGCGCTGGGCTGTGTGATGGGCATGGATTGGCACTCTTCCGGAATCACCACCTCCGTCGTTGGTGCGTTGAAGCGCGGGCTGAATCCGCGCGCACACGAACTCGGAATCTATGTCTGCGGCGGTCGCGGCAAGCATTCGCGAAAAACTCCGCACGAACTGCGCGACATCGCAGCCAAACTGAACACCGATGGCGATGCCCTCATTCGAGCGAGCCGCCTGACCGCCAAAATCGACAACAACGCGATTGCCGATGGATTCCAGTTATACCTGCACAGTTTTTTCCTGAGCGCCGAAGGCCAGTGGGCCGTCGTCCAGCAAGGAATGAATGCTGGCAGTGGACTGGCGCGCCGCTATCACTGGCACTCCGCCGCGGTCCGCGATTTCGTGAACGAGCCGCACACCGCCATCGTTGGCGAACATCAAGGCGAAATCATGAACTTGGTCGACGCGCACGCGCAACCAGCGCAAAACGCCATGCTCCAAATTGCGCGCGAGCATCCGGACAAGACTCTGGCGGAAGTGCGAAAGCTGCAGATGTCTGCGCGTCATGGTGAGTCTGGGCATGACGATGTTCGCAAACTGCAAGCGTCGGCGGATCACGATGTGTTTGCTCACAGCGATATTCGTAACCTGCAAACGTCTGCGTTTGACGATGGTCGCGATTTGCAGATGCCTCGGCATCGCGATGGGCGCAAGTTGCAGATGCCGGCGCATCATGATGTGCGCGTCGAAGATGTCGATTTGAAGCGGCTTGGCGGGGTGCTCGCGCTGGCGTACCAGAGGAATTTGCGCGATTTTGCTTCGTTGCTGCTGCTGGAAAATCTTGGGCCGCGGACGCTGCAATCGATGGCCTTGATTGCCGAAGTGGTGCACGGCGCACCCAGCCGTTTTTCCGATCCGGCGCGATTTTCGTTTGCGCACGGCGGCAAGGACGGGCATCCGTTTCCGGTGCCGCTGAAAACTTATGACGCCGGACTGGGGATGTTGCGCCGCGGACTTGAGATGGCCAAGCTCGGCAACAGCGACAAAGTCGAAGGATTTCGCCGGCTCGATCAATTCGAGCGCCGCATCGAAGAAGTGTTGCAACCGCGAGCCGACTTCGACGCCGTGATGCGGCACGAGCGCGCCATTTCATCATCAATTGGCGGCCGAACCGTTTTCGACGATCGCAAGAAAACCAAACCGCGAATCGTCGTGGAAAAACAACTAGCGCTCTTCAAAAAATAAAACTTCTGCTTAAAAAAACAAACTTCGCCAAAACAAATCACATCCGCCGGGGTAAAAGTTTTGCCTTTCCTGTTATGAAGCTTTCTGTTCGGCGTAGGCGGTGAATTCTTCGTAGGGGCCTTTGAAGTCGTCGATTTTGCCGTGCTGGAAATGCCAGATGCGCGTCGCGACTTCGTCGATCACGTCATGGTCGTGAGTGACCAGCAGGACGGTTCCGTCGTAGCGCTGCAGCGAAATATTCAGCGCGTTGATGGATTCCAGATCGAGATGGTTCGTAGGTTCGTCGAGGACCAGAAAATTTGGTTTCTGCAGCATCAGTTTGCAGAAGATCAAACGCGCGGATTCTCCGCCGGAGAGCGCGCGCGTGGGCTTCAGGGCGTCTTCCCCGCTGAACAACATTTGCCCCATCAATCCGCGGAGCTCCTGCTGGTTGGCACTGGGATCGAACTGCCAGAGCCATTCGATGGCGGGAGTATTGTCGCGAGTGATCGAATCGGTGTGATCCTGCGCGAAGTACCCGACGCTGACTTCGTGTCCCCAAATGACCTGGCCGCCATTGACCGGAAATTGCTTGTCGGAGTCGTCGATGAATCCGGGCGCGTTGCGCACCAAGGATTTGAGCAGCGTAGTCTTCCCTGCTCCGTTGCGGCCCATGAGAGCAATTTTCTCGCCGCGGGTCACGCTCGCGGTGAAACGTGGAATCACCTTCAGCGTGTCGTAGGATTTTTCGATGCTCTTGATTTCCAGCGGATGCCGGCCGGAATTGCGCTTCATCTCAAACTTAATGTACGGGCGCTGGATGTTGGAGCGCGCCAGCTCGGACGTTTGCAGGCGCTCGACTTCTTTTTTGCGCGAGGTGGCCTGCGCGGAACGCGTACCGGCGGAGAAGCGCGCGATGAATTCGTTGAGCTGCGCGATTTTCTTTTCACGCTGGGCGTTTTCCGATTCGATGCGCGAGCGAATCTGCGTTTTCGCCATGATCATGTCATCGTAGCCGCCGACGTACATGATGACGCTTTCGTAGTCGATGTCCGCGGTGTGGGTGCATACCGAGTTCAGAAAATGGCGATCGTGCGAAATCACGATCAACACGCCTTCGTATTCGGTCAGATATTTCTGCAGCCAGTGCACGGAATCGAGGTCGAGGTTGTTGGTAGGCTCGTCGAGCAGCAGCGCGGTGGGATTACCAAAGAGCGCTTGCGCGAGCAGCACGCGCACCTTCTGGCCGCCCTGAAGTTCGCCCATTTTGCGTTCGTGCAAGTCGATTTCGATGCCGAGGCCGTCCAGCAAAGTTCCGGCATCGGATTCCGCGGTGTAGCCACCTTCCTCGCCGACAATACCTTCGAGTTCGCCGAGGCGCATGCCGTCAGCGTCGGTTAGCTCATCGTGCGGCTTTTCGTAAAGGGCGTCGCGCTCCTGCAGAGCTTTCCAGAGCGCGGTGTTGCCCATGATGACGGTGTCGAGCACGCGAAATTCGTCGAAGGCGAACTGATCCTGGCGCAGGATGCCGAGGCGCTTTGGGCGGGTGATCGAGCCCTTGGTGGGCTCGAGTTCGCCGGTCAGGATTTTCATTAAGGTGGATTTGCCGGCGCCGTTGGGGCCGGAAATGGCGTAGCGGCGGCCCGCCATGAAGGTGCAGGTGACATCCTCAAAGAGGATGCGGGGACCGAAGCGCATGGAGACATTGTTGACCGAGAGCATAACCTTCCAAGTATAGCAGACAGGAAGTGGGCGGACATTGCGGCCGAGTTACGATTCTTGTCGGCCGAGCTTACGATTCGCCGCCGGGAAGAATTCACTGAAATTTTGCTCCGATGCCGACTGCTTTCCCATTGGCGCTCGTGCGGGCTAAACGGTTAGAAACATTACGGATGTTCTTTCCCGCGATCGTATGGTGGTCCTCAGAAACTCCGTGAGAGCGGCCTGATCGATGATGGGTTCCCGGCTTCGGTGGTCCGTCGTTTCTGAGGGCGCTACCTACCCCCCGGGCAGTTCATATCATTATCAATCTAAATGGCTTAGCAGAGGGGCAGTTCGCAACCTATTGTAGCTGCTAGGCTTAGCTGGCGTCTCTTGGACGGACGCTAAGTTGGGGCCGCATCAGACTGAGGCTCATGTGTCCCGCTTAGCACGATACCGAGACCAGTACTATACCATATCGTTAACGGCAGCGTCAAGGAGAATCGCACCCTGACGCGTGCGGCTGTCCCGGCGTGTGCGTATGCCACGCACGGCTTCTCACGCTTGACTTCTCAGCTTACCTCCTCCGGTGGTTCTGACGCGCGAATCGCACGTGGGATTCTTGCGCTCACGATTCTGGCGGACACATTTCACTCGGCATGCAAACGAATGGATAGCTGGGCTAACGGATCGGATAGAGATTCGAGACGGGTGGGTCGCGCGGATCGCACCGAATAGGGCAAGCACATTGAGGATGCGAGGGTTACGGACGGTGAATTGCCTTGGCATGAGGAACGGTGCGGCGAGTGCTGGGATGAGTAGTAGCAAATGCCAACGGCGATCAGTGCGCACCCGATTTGGATCGCCAGATACCAGGATGGAAGAGGTTAGGTCCGAGGAGGACTTATGCGCACGCATAAATAGCGCTCGGGTGTTCATTACTCTCAGGATCATGGTCATGGAACCGCTTTGTTGTTGACAACTTAGCGACGGCGAGGGACAATCACGCCGGTTTCATGCGCTGGTCGGCGCGAGGCACACGTTCCCCGCTGTGTCCACAGAACCTCGAAAAGTCACTGGAAGGCCCCGCAGGGTACAAAAAATTTCTGGAAATTATCGCGAGTATTAGTGTGTCAAGGAGAAAGAACATGATGGCATGGAAGGTGGTCGTGCGTTCGATCACTCTGGTGGCGGCGGTTTGTTGTTTGGGAGAATTGGGGGCAGCTGCCCTCGCGGACGAACTACCGCCACCGTCGACGGTGGTTACGACGTCGCCCGCGTCGCTCTCATTTGGCGTGCCGAGTGTGAATTCAATAAGCGCGGCGCAGCAGGTGACGATCAGCGTAACCGGCACGGGAACGGCAACAGTGAGCGGGATTAATATTGCGAACACGCCGCAGAATGACTACAGCCAGACGAATACGTGCGCGGGGCCGATCACGGCGCCAGGAGCGTGCACGATCAGCGTAACATTCACGGCCAAGATAGCGGGCTTGCGAAGCGCCACCCTGAATTTCAGCTATACAACGAGCACCTCTGTCGGGACCATAACGCCACCGGGAGTGGCATTGACGGGCGCGGCAGGAGCATTCAAGCTATTTACGCCCATTTTCATCGCCGACTCTACCGGATCACCCACAGACCCGAACCCCGTTTCTTTCGGCTCGCAGACGATCACGCTAACGGTCACTCCTCCGCTGAACGCGGTGTTGTCTTCGAGTCCCGATGGAGTTGGAAAACGTATTTGTCGACAATTTCTTGGTGGTAGCTGTGAATGGTGCGCCGGTCTCGATCGGCCATCCCCCCGGAAACGTTTGCCCTGGTCCCTAGCAGGGGATGCAGATGGAGATTTCATGGCCCCGGATTGTTTCACGGAAGCTTAGAGAGGCCGGGCGGGTAGCTTGAACGGAGTAAATCCAGATAGCTTCACGAATAGCAATAACAACGTGCTGGGAGATGGTCCTGGAAACGGCCCAGCTGGGCGGTGTTTCCCCTGATCAGCATCGCTCCGCTCCTAAGCAACATTCCTACCGGAACACCAACCAAAGTTTCTTTCACTCTGCTCGATGGCGGAAGCGCTCATGGCCTATCAACGATTTCTG